>NZ_JAYSGI010000001.1:0-1378668 GCF_041912895.1 Pelagerythrobacter sp.
CGTCCATGCCCAGGATCGCGATGATGTCCTGCAGCGACTTGTACTTCTGCAGCGTCTCCTGGACCTTGCGCGCGGTGTCGTAGTGTTCTTGCCCCACGACGCGCGGCTCGAGCACGCGGCTGGTGGAATCGAGCGGATCGACCGCCGGGTAGATGCCCAGCTCCGAAATCGCGCGGTTCAGCGTGGTCGTCGCGTCCAAGTGGGCGAACGAGGTCGCCGGTGCGGGGTCGGTAAGGTCGTCCGCCGGCACGTAGATCGCCTGCACCGAGGTGATCGAACCCTTGGTGGTCGAGGTGATGCGTTCCTGCAGGTTGCCCATGTCGGTCGACAGAGTCGGCTGATAGCCCACCGCCGAAGGAATACGGCCGAGCAGCGCCGACACTTCCGAACCCGCCTGCGTGAAGCGGAAGATGTTGTCGACGAAGAACAGCACGTCCTGCCCTTCCTGGTCGCGGAAGTATTCGGCCATCGTCAGGCCCGACAGCGCGACGCGCGCACGAGCGCCAGGAGGCTCGTTCATCTGGCCGAACACGAGCGCGACCTTGGAACCTTCGGAAATCGCTTCGCCCGCCTCGTTCTTGGCGATGACGCCCGCGTCGAGGAATTCGTGGTAAAGGTCGTTGCCCTCGCGGGTACGCTCGCCCACGCCGGCGAAGACGGACACGCCGCCGTGGCCCTTGGCGATGTTGTTGATCAGTTCCTGAATCAGCACGGTCTTGCCCACGCCCGCGCCGCCGAACAGGCCGATCTTGCCGCCCTTCGCGTAAGGCGCGAGCAGGTCGATGACCTTGATGCCGGTGACGAGGATCGCGGCTTCGGTCGACTGGTCGATGAACAGCGGGGCCTCGGCGTGGATCGGGGCGGTCTGCTCGGCGCCGATCGGGCCGCGCTCGTCGATCGCCTCGCCGACCACGTTCATGATGCGACCGAGCGTCTTGGGGCCCACGGGCACGCGGATCTGTGCGCCGGTGTTGATCACTTCCTGCCCGCGGGTCAGCCCGTCGGTGCCGTCCATCGCGATGGTGCGCACGGTATTCTCGCCAAGGTGCTGGGCGACCTCGAGCACGAGCGTGTTGGCGCCGTTCTTGGTTTCCAGCGCGGTGAGGATCGCGGGCAGTTCGCCCTCGAACGTCACGTCGACGACGGCGCCGATGACCTGGCTGATCGTGCCGTTGGCCGAAAGGTTCGGCGTGGTCTGGTTCATTGCGGGTGCGGTGGCCATGATATCTATCCTGCCTTGCGGGTTACGCGGCGCCTCAGGCGGCGCAGACGTTTTCGGGGTCGGCCAGCGTCCATTCGCCGTCGCCGGGGGTGAGGGTGGCCTTGTCGCGCAGATACTCGTCGCTGCCGAGGCCGTATTCGCAGATCACGTCGCTCGATCCGAAGCCCGCGCGCTTGCAGACCGCGGTGTTGACCGGCTCGAGTTCGGGGCACGCTTCGGCCAGCAGGCCGGTGAACAGCGCCTGGTCGGGCGCGGGCAACGCCGGTTCGGTGGGCGTCGGGGCCACCGTCGGCGTCGGCTCGGGCGCGGGCTCTTCGCCGCACGCGGCAAGCGCCAGAGTGAGGGCGGGGAGAAGGAAGGCGATCTTTTTCACGGTAGTCTGTCCTCGGGGGCTTACAGCGCTTGCGCGCCGGTATTCCGGTTGTCGCTACAACGCTTCCGCGCCAGCGTTAGTTTTGTCGCTACAGCGCTTCCGCGCCAGCGATAATCTCGATCAGTTCGGTGGTGATCGCGGCCTGGCGGCTGCGGTTGTACTGGATGGTGAGCTTGTTGATCAGATCGCCTGCGTTGCGCGTGGCGTTGTCCATCGCGGTCATCGACGCGCCCTGTTCGGAAGCGGCGATTTCCAGCAATGCGCCGAACACCTGCGTCTTGACGTAGCGCGGCAGCAGTTCCTCGAGGATGGCTTCCTCGTCGGGCTCGTACTCGACAACCGCGTCACCGCCGGTCGCGGCATCGCCCGCGTTCTCCGGGGTGGGGACGGGAATGAGCTGCTGAACCGTCGGGTTCTGCACCAGCGCGGACTGGAACACCGGATAGACGAGGTGCGCGACGTCGAACTTGCCCGCTTCGTACATCGTCACCAGTTCATCGGCGACCGCCTCGGCTTCCTCGAAGCCGGGGTTGCGCACGGTGCTGGTGTCGAAGTTGTCGGAGATGCGATCGGCGTAGTCGCGCTTGATCGGTGCGCGGCCCTTCTTGCCGACGAGGTAGAACGCCACGTCCTTGCCCTCGGCGATCAGCGCCTTGGCCTTGGCCTTGGCGGCCTTGACGATGTTCGCGTTGAGTCCGCCGCACAGGCCCTTGTCGGTGTTGACCACCACCAGCAGGTGGCGCTGGCTGGCGCCGGTGCCGGCGAGCAGCTTGGGCGCGCTGTCGCCGCTGACCTTGCCCGCGAGCGAGGCCATGACGGCGGAAAGGCGGGTCGCATAGGGGCGCGCGGCTTCGGCCGCGGCCTGCGCCTTGCGCAGCTTCGCCGCCGCGACCATCTGCTTGGCCTTGGTGATCTTCTGGGTCGACTTGACCGAGTTGATCCGGCCCTTGAGTTCTTTCAGCGAGGCCATTTCGGCTCCCTAGCTAGTATCTCGCGGGGCTCAGGCGAACTGCTTGGCGAAGGTGTCGAGCGCGGCCACGGTGCGGTCCTTCACGTCGCCTTCGAACTTGCCGCTCTCGCGAATGTCCTTCAGCACTTCGGCGTGCTCGCCGCGCATGAAGCTCAGCATCGCGGCTTCGTATTCGGTCACGCGGTCGGTCGGGATCGCGTCGAGATAGCCGTTGGTGCCGGCGAAGATCGACACGGTCTGCTCCTCGAACGGCATCGGCGAGAACTGCGACTGCTTGAGCAGCTCGGTCAGGCGCGCGCCGCGGTTAAGCAGCTTCTGCGTCGAGGCGTCGAGGTCCGAGCCGAACTGCGCGAACGCCGCCATTTCGCGGTACTGCGCCAGCTCGAGCTTGATCGAGCCGGACACCTTCTTCATCGCCTTGGTCTGCGCGGCGCCGCCGACGCGGCTGACCGACAAGCCGACGTTGATCGCCGGGCGGATACCCGCGTTGAACAGATCGGTTTCGAGGAAGATCTGCCCGTCGGTGATCGAGATCACGTTGGTCGGGATGTAGGCCGACACGTCGCCCGCCTGCGTCTCGATGATCGGTAGCGCGGTCAGCGATCCGCCGCCCTGCGAGGTGTTCATCTTCGCCGCGCGCTCGAGCAGGCGGCTGTGGAGGTAGAATACGTCGCCCGGATAAGCTTCGCGGCCCGGCGGGCGGCGCAGCAGCAGCGACATCTGGCGGTAGGCGACGGCCTGCTTGGAAAGGTCGTCGTACACGATCACGGCGTGCATGCCGTTGTCGCGGAAGAACTCGCCCATCGCGCAGCCGGTGTAGGGTGCGAGGTACTGCAGCGGCGCGGGCTCCGACGCGGTCGCGGCGACCACGATCGAATATTCCATCGCGCCGTTTTCTTCCAGCTGGCGGACGATCTGCGCGACGGTCGAGCGCTTCTGGCCGACGGCGACGTAGATGCAGTAGAGCTTCTTGCCCTCGTCGTCGCCCTGGTTGACGTTCTTCTGGTTGATGAAGGTGTCGATCGCGACGGCGGACTTGCCGGTCTGGCGGTCGCCGATGATGAGTTCGCGCTGGCCGCGGCCGACGGGCACGAGCGCGTCGACCGCCTTTAGGCCGGTCTGCACGGGTTCGGAAACCGATTCGCGCGGGATGATGCCGGGTGCCTTCACCTCGACGCGGCGGCGCTCGCTGCTATCGATCGGGCCCTTGCCGTCGATCGGATTGCCCAGCGCGTCGACCACGCGGCCGAGCAGGCCCTTGCCGACGGGCACGTCCACGATCGTCTCGGTGCGCTTGACGCTGTCGCCTTCCTTGATCTCGGCGTCCGAGCCGAAGATCACGACGCCGACGTTGTCGGCCTCCAGGTTCAGTGCCATGCCCTGAACGCCGTTGGCGAATTCGACCATCTCGCCGGCCTGCACCTTGTCGAGCCCGTGGATGCGGGCGATGCCGTCACCGACCGAGAGCACCGAGCCGACTTCCGAGACTTGCGCCTCGGTGCCGAAATTGGCGATCTGGTCCTTGATGACCTTGGAGATTTCTGCGGCGCGGATTTCCATCGTTCGTGTCTTTCCTTCGAGCCTTGAGGCGTCAGCCCTTCATCGCGTGGGCAAGAGAATTGAGGCGGGTGCGGATCGAGCCGTCGATCCGCTTCGAACCGATCGTGACGACGAGCCCGCCCAGGAGGTCGGGATCGACTTTTGCGTCGAGCTTGACCGTGCGCCCTTCGCGCGCGGTCAGCTTGTCTTTCAATGCGGCGAGCTGTTCGTCGCTGAGCGCATGCGCGCTGGTGACTTCGGCGGCGACTTCGCCGCGCTGCGCGGCGGCGATCGCGCGGAAGGCGCGGATCACCTTGGGCAGCTCGCCCAGCCGGCGGTTGGCGGCGAGGACGCCGAGGAAATTGGTGGTGAGTTCGGACAGGCCGAGCAGCTTCGCCACGCCCGCCATCGCGGCGCCCTGCGCCTTGCGGCTCAGTTCGGGGTTGGTGGTGGCGGCGCGCAGGTCGGCCGATTCGGCCAGCGCGGCGGACAGCTTCTCGAGGTCCGATTCGACGGCCGAGACCGTGCCGGCCTCCGCCGCAAGATCGAACAGGGCAGAGGCATAGCGCCCTGACAGGCTAGCCTGAATACCGGCGGAAATCTCCACGCGTCTCTCGTCCTTTGAAGGTCCGGAAAATAGCGGTGCATCACCCATGCCGATGCGGGCGGAACGAGCCACCCCGGCAAGGCTGGCGCGCGACTAGCACCGGGTTTGCCACTATGCAACCCGGCGCGCGGCATTGCGACCGGCGCTGCTGGCCAATTGTGAAGGGGCCGTCGACCCGGCTCCGCTCAGCCGACCTTCTCCGCGCAGGCGTAGACCAGCCGTTCGTTCGGCGCATCGGGCAGGAGGCCGGTGACGCCCGACTGGAGTTCGCCGAGATCGCCCGCCGCCTCGGGCGCGCCGCACTGCGGCGGGGCGTACTTGCCGCGTGCCTCGCGCGCGCCTGTCATCGCCCCGCGCCCGAGCAGGTAACGATCGGTGCGGAACGAGCCGGTCGCCGGGTCGAACACGTTGACCGAGACCGCCTCTTCCTCGTCGGGCACGAACACCCGCGACCAGCTGCCGCCGGAAAAGCCGTATTGCGTGCGCCCATTGACGCAGCCGTCCTCGCGCCACGAGAATTCGAGCTGGCGGTCGGGCGCACCGACTACGCGGCTGCGCGACAGGTCGAGCGTGCAGGTGAGCATGCCGTCGCCGGTCGCGTCGGCGCCGGGGGCATCGGGCGCGTCGCTCGCTTCATCCATCGCCGCGGCGACGCGGCGCTCGATCTCGTCGAGGCCGGGGCGGGTGAACCACAGCGCGAGCGCGGCGATCACCGCTGCGGCGCAGACCGTGCCGGCGATCATCAGCCGCTTCTCGCCGCTCTCGCCCGCTTGCCGCGCCTGCCATGCGACCGCCCCCGCGCCCGCCGCGATCAGGGCGAGGACGAAAGCCAGCGCCATCGCGTTCTCGCGGTCGGTCTGGACCGATTCGCGCGCCTCGTCCTCGGCGCGGGCGCGGCGTTCGCGGGTTTCCTCGGCGCGCGCGGCGAGCTGCTGGCGCGCATCGGCCTGCTCGCGCTCCACGCGCGCGCGCTCGGCTTCGTTGAGGTCCTCGAGGCTGCGGCACGGCAGGCTGCTGATCCGCGCCTCGACGTCGTTCGCGCGCAGGAAGGGCAGCAGCTCGCGGGTGGAGACGGCGAAAAAGAACTCGCCGTCCGACCCCCCCGAATCGGTGCCGAAGCTGTTGACCCCGATCACCCGCCCGCACCCGTCGAGCAGCGGGCCACCCGAATTGCCGCGTGCGATCGTGGCGGTGTGGAGAATCGTGTCGAACAGCCGGCTCGGCCGCTGGCCGGAGATGAACCCGCGGCTCTTCACCGGCGGCTGCGAGCGAAAGATATCGGCGATGTCGAGCCCCTGCGCGCGATCGACGTTCATCGGATAGCCGACCGCCGAAACCTCCCCGTCGCGCACCGGCCCGGCGGCCACGGTCAGCGGCGGCAGGCGCAGGTCGCCCGTGATCTCGACCAGCGCGAGGTCCTTGCCTGGGCTCACCGCCACGGTCCGCGCGTAGTCGGCCGCCTCGCCGCCCTCGCTCGGGACGATGCCGATGCGCAGGGTGTCGTCCTGCAACGCCTCGCGCACGACATGCGCGTTGGTCACGATCCGATTGGGTGCGACCGCGAAGCCGGTGCCGTGACTGACGGGAAAGATCTCCTGCCCGTCGGTGCCGATGATGACGACGCGCACGACGCCGCGCGCGGCCGCGTCGATATCGGCCGGATCGGCCTGCGCCGTGGCGGGCAGGGCGAGTGCGAACAGCGTGGCGAGCAGGGCGAGCAGGCGGGTCATCGGCGCGCCTTGTAGGCGGGGGCGGGTTTTGACCGCAAGCTCCGGGATGCGGGCGCGGCCGATGGCGGGCATCAAGCCCTCGCCGCGCTGGTCGCCCGGCGCTATGGAGAAAGTCGAGATGGTCACCGACGATACCGCATGGGCCGCGGTCAAGCGGCGCGACAGGCGCTTCGACGGGCGCTTCGTCACCGGCGTGCTCACGACCGGCATCTATTGCCGCCCCTCGTGCGCCGCGCGCCACCCGAGCCGAGAGAACGTGCGCTTCTTCACGAGCGGGGCCGAGGCGCGCGCCGCCGGGCTGCGCGCCTGCAAGCGCTGCCTGCCCGACGACGTGGGGCGCGACGAAGCGGCGGTGCTCGCCGCGATCGACGAGATCAAGCAGGCGGACGACAAACCCTCGCTCGACGAACTGGCGCAGCTCACCGGCTATTCGCCCACGCATTTCCAGCGCGTGTTCAAGCGCGCGACCGGGCTCTCGCCCGCCGCCTACTCCCGCGCGCTGCGCGAAGAGCGGGCGCGCGACGCGCTCAGCACGGGCGACAGCGTGACCGGCGCAATCTACGAGGCGGGCTACGGCGCGCCGTCGCGCTTCTACGAGAACATGAAAGGCAGGATGGGCATGGCGCCGAGTGCATGGACCAATGGCGGAGCGGGGGTGACGATCCACTGGGCGGTGGTGCCGACCTCGATGGGCCCGATGCTCGTGGCCGCGACGGAGAAGGGCGTCTGCCGCCTGTCGTTCGACGAGGACGAGACCGAACTGCGCCGCCGCTTTCCGAAGGCCGAACTGGCCGAGGGCGGCGTGGACTTCGAGACGCTGCTCGCCGAGGTGGTCGCGACGGTCGAGGCGCCGGGCGATGCGCCTGCCGGTTTCGGCCACATCCCGCTCGACGTGAAGGGCACCGCGTTTCAGGAAGCCTGTTGGCAGGCGCTGCGCGAAATCCCGCCGGGCGAAACCCGCACCTATGCCCAGATCGCGGCGGCGGCGGGCAATCCGAAGGCGGTGCGCGCCGCGGGCAGCGCCAACGCGCGCAACAACGTCGCGGTGCTGATCCCCTGCCACCGCGTGATCCGCACCGGCGGCGACTTGGGCGGCTACGCCTACGGGCTCGACATCAAGCGCGAGCTGCTCAAGCGGGAGGCGAAGTGATGGAGCGGGTTTCGGCTTTCCGCGCGCTGCACGTCCCCTGCGATCCGCTGGTGCTGTTCAACATCTGGGATGCAGGCTCCGCGAAGGTCGTGGCGCAGGCGGGCGCGAGAGCGATCGCGACGGGCAGCTACGGCGTCGCCGAATCGCTCGGGTTGGCGGATGGCGAGACGGTGCCGCTCGATCTCGTGCTGGCCAATCTCGAACGGATCGTTTCGGTTACCGACCTGCCGGTGTCGATCGACATGGAGGCAGGGTACGGAGACACGCCGGCCGAAGTCGGCGCTTCGGTCGCCCGCGCGCGCGATATGGGTGCGGCGGGGATCAATATGGAAGACCGGCTGCCGGGCGAAACCGCGCTGGTGCCGGTCGCCGAGCAAGCCGAACGCCTCGCCGCCGCCGCGGCGACCGGCCTGTTCGTCAACGCCCGCTGCGACGTGTTTCGCGGACGAGACGCCGCCGCTGACGGCAAGGCGCTGGTCGCCGAAGCACTCGAGCGCGCCCGCGCCTATGCCGACGCCGGAGCGGGCGGCTTGTTCGTGCCTTTTCTTTCAGACGACGGCTGTATCGCCGCAATCTGTGAAGCCTCGCCGCTGCCGGTCAACATCCTGTGGTCGCCCGCCTGTGGCGACCGCGCGGCGCTGGCCGCATTCGGCGTCGCGCGGATCAGCCACGGCCATCAGCCATGGGCCGCGGCGATGGCGCTGCTCGCGCGCGAGGCGGAGGCGGTGCTGGCGGGCGGCGTGCCCAGCTATGCGGCCTAGTCCAGCTTCGGCGCCATTCCCGGCTCGCACTTTTCCATCGCGCGGCGATAGGCCGGGCGTTGCCCGATCCGCTGAAGATAGCTCGCCACATTGGGATAGCGATCGATCTTCGCGCCGTTGAACATGCGCGAGGTGGTGAGGTTGAAGCCCATCATGATGTCTGCCGTGGTGAGCTGCGATCCGCCGAAGAACTCCGCCTCCGCCAGCCGCGCCTCGACCAGCGCCCAGGCCTTGGCGATGCGCCCGGTCACGAACTCGGGGATCTCGCCCATGCGCCCCGCGACCAGCGCCATCATGCCGTTGGTCATGAAGGTGCCGTTGGCGAAGTGGAACCAGAACAGGTGATCCGCGAAATCGGGATGATCCGCACCGGGCGAGAGCTTCGCGCCGCCATGGGTGCGGTCGATATATTCGCAGATCGCCCCGCTTTCGGCCAAGGTCAGCTCGCCGTCGGTGATGACCGGCGCGATGCCCATCGGATGCAGCGCCTTGTATTCGTCGGGCGCGAGATTGTTGTCCTCCCGCCGCGAATAGAGCTTCAGCGCATATTCGATCCCCAGCTCCTCGCACAGCCAGACGATCCGTTCGGACTGGGAAATGCGCAAGTGGTGGACGGTGAGCATGGGCGGGTTCCTCAAACGAAGCTGTAGGGGTCGATATCGACCGATACCCGCACTCCGCGCGGAAAGTCGAGCGCGCCGAGCCAGTGGCGGATCGCGTCCTGCACTTGCGCGCTGCGGCGGGCGTTGACGAGCAGGCGGTAGCGGTAGCGGCCGCGCAGGAGGCTGAGCGGCGCGGGGGCGGGGCCGAGCACGGCGATGTCGGGCAGGTCGGGGCGGGTGCCGCCGATCGCGCGCGCGGCTTCCTTCGCTTCGGCCTCGTCCTCCGAACTGACGATGATCGCCGCCCAGCGCCCGAAGGGCGGGGCGCCCGCGTGGCGGCGCGCGTCGGTCTCGGCATCGTAGAACGCGTCGCGGTCGCCCGCTGCGAGCGCCGCGATAACCGGCGCGGTGGGATGGCGCGTCTGGATCAGCACCTGCCCTGGCTTCGCCCCGCGCCCCGCGCGCCCGGCGACTTGCGCGACCTGCTGATAGGTCCGCTCCGCCGCGCGCAGGTCGCCGCCTTCCAGCCCGAGGTCGGCATCGACCACGCCCACCAGCGTCAGCTCGGGGAAATGGAATCCCTTGGTGACGAGCTGCGTGCCGACGATCACGTCCACCGCCCCCGCTTCCACCGCGGAAACGAACTCCGCCGCCTTCTCGGGCGAATTGAGCGTGTCGCTCGTCGCCACCGCCACCCGCGCTTCGGGCAGGATCTCGGCCACCTCGTCCGCGATCCGCTCCACGCCCGGACCGCAGGCGACGAGGCAGTCGGGCTCACCGCATTCGGGGCACTGCGCGGGCGGCGGGGTTTCGTGCCCGCAGTGGTGGCAGGCGAGCCGGCGGGTGAAGCGATGCTCGACCAGCCAGGCGGTGCAGTTGGGGCATTCGAAACGGAAGCCGCAATTGCGGCACAGCGTCAGCGGGGCATAGCCGCGCCGGTTGAGGAACAGCAGCGACTGCTCCCCGCGTTCGAGCCGCGCGGCGAGCTCCGCCGCCAGCCGCGGCGCGAGCCAGCGGCGGCGCTCGGGCGGTTCCTCGGTCAGGTCGATGGTGTCGATAGCAGGCAGCTGGGCCGCGCCGAACCGGCTGGGCAGTTCGAGCCGCTCGTAGATCCCGCTCTCGGCCATCTGCAGGCTTTCGAGCGCGGGGGTGGCGCTGGCGAGCACGACCGGCAGTTGCTCGAAATGCGCGCGCATCACCGCCACGTCGCGCGCGTTGTAGCGCACCCCATCGTCCTGCTTGAAGCTGACCTCGTGCGCCTCGTCGACCACGATCAGGCCGAGGTTCGCGTAAGGCAGGAACAGCGCCGAGCGCGCGCCGACCACCACCTGCGCTTCACCGCTTGCGATCGCGCGCCAGGCGCGGCGGCGCTCGGTCGACTTGAGCGAACTGTGCCACACGATCGGCGCCGCGCCGAACCGGTCCTCGAACCGGCGCAGGAACGCCTCGGTCAGTGCGATCTCGGGCAGCAGGACGAGGACCTGCCGCTTTGCCTCGAGCGCGGCGGCGACGGCTTCGAAATAGGTCTCGGTCTTGCCCGATCCGGTGACGCCGTCGAGCAGGAAGGGCGCGAACGCGCGCGCCTCGACTGCCGCGACCAGCCGCGCCGCGACTTCGCTCTGGTCGTCGCTCAGGTCCACCACGGCATGGCCCGGCTCGGCGCGCGGGTAGGGGCGATCGCAATCGACCGTCACCGGCTCCAGCACGCCCTGATTGACCAGCCCGCGCAGCACGCCATCCGAAACCCCCGCCAGTTCGGCCAGTTCGCGGATCGTCGCCTGCTCGCCTTCGAGCAGTTCCATCGCCCTCTCGCGCTGCGCGGTCATGCGCTCGGGCATGCCGCCGGTCAGGCGATATTCGGTGACGGTGGCGGGGCCGCGCAGCGCGCCGCCGCTCGCGATCACCATGCGCGCGACCGAGGACAGCGATGCGCAGTAGTAATCGGCAGTCCACTCGATCAGCCGCCGCAACGCGGGCCGTAGCGGCGGGACGGGCAGGACCTCGGCAATCGGGCGCAGCTTGCTCTCGGGAACCGATTCGGCGGGGAGGCGGTCCGCATCCCAGACGATCCCGATAATCTGGCGCGGACCCAGCGGCGCGACCACGACCGAGCCGGGCTCGACTGCCATGCCGTCGGGCACGCGGTAGTCGAGCGCGCCGAGCGCGGCGTTGAAGACGATGAGGCGGACGCGGTTCATGGGCTGGCCCTCATATGAGAGGCGCAGGGGCCGCGCCGCAAGGTCCATGCTGGGCCTAGCCCCGGCAAACCGGCTTGGCTAAGGCTCCGGGGAATCGCCAATCCCGGAGCTGCACCATGAAATTCTTCGTCGACACCGCCGACACCGCCGAAATCGAGGATCTGGCCGCGACCGGCCTGCTCGACGGCGTCACCACCAATCCCTCGCTGATCGCCAAGTCTGGCCGCGATTTCATGGAAGTGACGAAGGAAATCTGCGGGCTGGTGGATGGGCCGGTCAGCGCCGAGGTCGTCGCGCTCGATCACGAGACGATGATGAAAGAGGCCGAGGTCCTGCGCAAGATCGCCGACAACGTGTGCATCAAGGTGCCGCTGACGATCGACGGGCTGAAGACCTGCAAGGCGCTGACGGGGGAGGGCACGATGGTCAACGTCACGCTGTGCTTCTCCGCCAACCAGGCGCTGCTGGCAGCCAAGGCGGGCGCGACGTTCATCTCGCCGTTCGTCGGCCGGCATGACGACAACGGGTTCGACGGGATGGAGCTTATCCGCGATATCCGCTTGATCTACGACAACTATCTGTTCGATACCGAAATCCTCGTCGCCTCCGTGCGTCATGCGACGCACGTGCTCGAAAGCGCGCGGATCGGCGCCGATGTCGCGACGATGCCGCCCGCCGTCATCAAGGGGCTGTTCAAGCACGTGCTGACCGACAAGGGCATCGAAGGCTTCCTCGCCGATTGGGCGAAGACCGGGCAGACGATTCTCAAGTAACTTGGCCGACGAAACGCCCCTCGACCGCTTCAAGCGCGCACTGACCGGCACCGCGCGGGCGTTCGCGCGCGAGCCCGACGTCGAGGTGGCGTGGAGCGCCGATGCGCCCGCGGCGAGCGGCAAGAACTTCCGCGTGCCGCTGCCCGGCCGGAACCTGCCGCCCGAACAGGCGCGCGAGGCGCGCGGCTTTGCCGACAGCTTCGCGCTGCGCCTGCGCCATCACGACGAGGGGCTGCACGCGAAGGGCGCGCCCGCCGAGCCGGTCGCGCGCGCGTGCTACGACATGGCCGAGCAGGTCCGCTACGAGGCGCTCGGGGCGAACAATTTCAGCGGGATGCGCGGCAATCTCGATGCGGCGGTGGAACTGCGCACCGCGAGCGATCCGATCACGCGCGCGCAGAGCGAGAACGACGTGCCGCTGCAGACCGCGCTCGGCCTGATCCTGCGCGAGCGGCTGACCGGCGCGCCGGTGCCCGAGCGTGCGCGAGCGGGCGTCGACATGGTGCGCGAATTCATCGAGGCGCGCGCCGAGCCGGACTTCGACGCGCTCGCGCTGTCGCTCGACGATCAGAAGGCTTTCCAGTCGCTTGCGCTCGACATGTTGCGCCACCTCGAACTCGTCCGCCCCGACGAGAGCGACAGCGGCGAGGACGAG
Organism: Pelagerythrobacter sp.; assembly: GCF_041912895.1. Taxonomy (NCBI): domain Bacteria; kingdom Pseudomonadati; phylum Pseudomonadota; class Alphaproteobacteria; order Sphingomonadales; family Erythrobacteraceae; genus Pelagerythrobacter; species Pelagerythrobacter sp. The sequence continues at coordinate 12,581 of NZ_JAYSGI010000001.1, forward strand.
GACGGCGAGGGCGAGGACGGGGCCGACGACACCGAAGGCGACGACGAGGATAGCGACGGCGACCAGGCGGAACCGCAGACTACCGAGATCGCCGGCGAGCCGACCGAAGGCGAGGGCGACGGCGAAACCGAAGGCGAACCCGAACCGGGCGACGAAATGGCCGATGGCGAAGCCTCGGAAGAGGGCGAGGAGGGCATGCTGCCCGTCCGCCCGAACCGGCCGTGGACCGACATCCCGAACGATTTCGAATACAGCTGGTTCACCGATCGCTTCGACGAGGAGATCGAAGCGCCCGAGCTGTGCGATGCCGAGGAACTGGACCGGCTGCGTGCCTATCTCGACAGCCAGCTCGCCGGGCTGCAATCGGTGGTCACCAAGCTCGCCAACCGCCTCCAGCGGCGGCTGATGGCGCAGCAGAACCGCAGTTGGGATTTCGACCAGGAAGAGGGCTTGCTCGATGCCGCGCGGCTGGCGCGGGTGGTCATCAGCCCCGGGCATTCGCTGAGCTACAAGATCGAGCGCGACACCGAGTTCAAGGATACCGTCGTCACCCTGCTGATCGACAACTCGGGCTCGATGCGCGGGCGACCCATCAGCATTGCCGCGATCAGCGCCGACATTCTCGCGCGCACGCTTGAGCGCTGCGGGGTGAAGACCGAGATTCTCGGCTTCACCACCCGCGCGTGGAAAGGCGGGCAAAGCCGCGAAGCCTGGCTCGCCGACGGCAAGCCGCCGCATCCCGGCCGCCTTAACGACCTGCGCCACATCGTCTACAAGCGTGCCGACGAGCCCTGGCGCCGCGCGCGCCGCAACCTCGGCCTGATGATGCGCGAAGGGTTGTTGAAGGAGAACATCGACGGCGAGGCGCTGCTCTGGGCGCACCAGCGCCTGGTCGGCCGCGCGGAGGATCGCCGCATCCTGATGGTCATCTCCGACGGCGCCCCGGTCGACGATTCGACGCTGAGCGTGAACAGCGCGGGCTACCTCGAAAGCCACCTGCGCCGGGTGATCGAGTGGATCGAGAAGAGCAGCCCGGTGCAGCTCGCCGCGATCGGGATCGGACATGACGTGACCCGATACTACAAGCGCTCGGTCACGATCATGGATGTCGAGCAGCTGGGCGGCACGATCATCGAGCAATTGGCCGGGCTGTTCGAAGTAGAGTGATTTGCGGCGTCACACATGGTGTGATAAAGTATGCGGCATGGGAAAACTCGAACGCATCACTGTGACCATGCCCGAGGAGATGGCGGCGAAAATGCGCGCTGCTGTCGAGGCGGGAGAATACGCGACCACCAGCGAGATAGTGCGTGAAGCGCTGCGCGATTGGAGTGACGAGCAGCAGCGGCGCGAGGCTGAGAACGCTGCGATGCGCGCCATTCTGGACAAGGCGCGTGCAGGCAAGCGCTATACGGCGGACGAAGTTTTCGCGAGGGTACACGAGCGGATCGACGAAATCGCTGCGCGAAAGGCGGATGGGCCTGTCGCTTGAACCTCGTGTATCTGGAAGACGCGCTCGCCGACATCAGCGAGATCGGCGACTACATAGCCGAGGACGATCCGGAACAGGCGCGAAGGTTCGTCGCCGGCTTGCGCGAATTCATCGAGACGATCCCGGAAAATCCTCGCCGGTTTCGGTTGCGAAGCGAGTGGGGCGAATCGGTTCGAGCTGCCAATTTCGGCAACTATCTCATCGTCTTCGAGTACGACGATGCAGCTGTATATGTTCTGCGAGTAGCGACCGGGCGGCGCAATATCGTCGCCCTTCTTTCGGGCACTGATCGATGACCGTCTCCGACGCCGTCACAAGCCGCCGCTCCATACGCGCTTTTCTCAACCAGCCGGTTGATCGCGCCGTGCTCCAGCGCCTTCTCGAAAAGGCGCAGCGCACGCCTTCGGGCGGGAACACGCAGCCGTGGCACGGGATCGTGCTGGCGGGCGAGCCGCTGCAAAGGCTGTTTGCGCGGATCGCTCAGGAGTTTCCCAAAGGCCGCGCGGCGCACGCGCCCGAATACAACATCTATCCGCCCGAACTCGACGGCGCCTACGAGGCGCGGCGGCGCGGCGTCGGCGAGGACATGTACGGCGCGCTCGCCATTGCGCGCGAGGACAAGGCGCAGCGGCTCGGCTGGTTCGCGAACAACTTCCGCGGCTTCGGCGCTCCGGTGCTGATGCTGGTCCACACGCCCAAATACATGGGTCCGCCGCAATGGTCGGACATCGGCATGTGGCTTCAGACGATCATGCTGCTGCTGCGCGAGGAAGGCCTCGACTCGTGCCCGCAGGAGGCCTGGGCGGTCTATTCGCCGCAGATCCGCGAAGTGGTCGACATTCCCGAGGATCATACGCTGTTCTGCGGCCTCGCCATCGGCTGGCGCGACCCGGATGCTCCGGTGAACAACTTCCCCGTAGCGCGCGCGCCGCTAGACGAGGCGGTGCGCTGGGACGGCTTCGACGCTTGACCGCGCGCCCGCGCGCGGGCCAAGGCTGGCGGCGATGACCACGACCCCGCTGCGCCTCTTCAACTCGCTCACCCGCCAGCTTGAAACCTTTCAGCCCGTCCATGCGGGGGAGGCGCGGGTCTATTCGTGCGGGCCGACGGTCTACAACTATCCGCATATCGGCAACATGCGCGCCTATGTCTTCGCCGACGTGCTCGGGCGCACGCTGAGCTGGAAGGGCTACGCGCTCACCCACGTCATCAACATTACCGACGTGGGCCACCTGACCGACGATGCCGACGCGGGCGAGGACAAGCTGGAAAAGGCCGCGGCCGAGAAGGCCCAATCGATCTGGGACATCGCGAAGCACTACACCGAAGCCTACTGGGCGGACGTAAAGGCGCTGAATATCCGCCAGCCCGCGCACTGGTCGATCGCCACCGACTACGTGCCGCAGATGATCGCCTTCGCCGAATCGATCGCGGCGAAGCATTGCTACGAACTCGACAGCGGACTCTATTTCGACGTCTCGACGGTTGCCGACTACGGGCGGCTCGCGCGCGCCAAGACCGATGAGGGCGAAGGCCGCATCGAGGCGGTGGAGGGCAAGCGCAACGCCGCCGACTTCGCGATCTGGCGCAAGACCCCGCCGGGCGAGACGCGCCAGATGGAATGGGATTCGCCGTGGGGGAAAGGCGCGCCCGGCTGGCACCTCGAATGCTCGGTGATGGGCGAGGCACTGCTCGGCTTCCCGTTCGATATCCACACCGGCGGGATCGATCACCGCGAGATCCACCACCCCAATGAAATCGCCCAGAACCAGGCGCACACCTGCTCCGACCGGAGCGGTGCCAACATCTGGATGCACAACAACTTCCTCGTCGAACGCTCTGGAAAGATGAGTAAATCGTCGGGCGAGTTCCTCCGCCTTCAATTGCTGATCGACAAGGGCTACCACCCGCTCGCCTACCGCCTGATGTGCCTCCAGGCGCACTACCGCAGCGAACTGGAGTTTTCGTGGGAGGGATTGGGAGCGGCGCTGACGCGGTTGAAACGCTGGATATATTTGTTTGAGAACTTCCGAGAGAAGTCCCAATATAAATGCCAAGAGCATGATCGCACGGAGCTCGCACGACGGGTTAATCAAATCAACGAGTTTGATGATGCCATCTCGGACGACTTGAACACACCAAAAGCACTTGTGATCATGGATGCGCTATACCGCATAGGTTATAACATTGAGGACACGTTAGACAGCCTCAGCTATATGGATTCCGTCCTTGGTCTCCATCTACTTGATCTTTCTCGCACAGACCTTCGCATTCGTCCGAAGGATTCGCAGCTCACCGAGGCTGAGGTCGAGGATGCGCTCAACCGCCGCCGCGACGCCCGCGCGGCGAAGGATTTCGCTCGCTCCGATGCGATCCGCGACGAACTCGCCGCGAAGGGGGTCGAGGTGATGGATGGCGATCCGTTGGGATGGGATTGGAAGCTTGGGTAGAGGCCCCTCCACCACTCGCTTCGCGAGCGGTCCCCCTCCCCATCGCAAGACGATGGGGAGGTTTGGTCAGGGCTTGATGAAATCCTCCCCATCGGCTTGCGATGGGGAGGTGGCAGCCGCGCCAGCGGCTGACGGAGGGGCTGCGTGAACCGACCGACCAAGCCTGCACGCACCGTCCAGCGCGCGCGCCGCCTTCGCCGCGAGATGACGTTGCCCGAAGTGTTGCTCTGGCAGCAGCTTCGCGGTTCGCCGCAAGGGATACGCTTTCGCAAGCAGCATCCGGCGGGCGGTTACATCCTCGATTTCTTCTGCGCGCGCGCGAACCTCGCCATCGAGGTCGACGGAATCGCACATGATATGGGCGACCGGCCACAGCGCGACGCAAAACGCGATGCATGGCTGGCGGAGCGTCGGATCGAAACGCGGCGCATCCCTGCGGATGACGTATTGAACGATCCTGTCGCAGTCGCGGAAAACATTATCGCAATGGCAAACATCCGCATGGCGGCGATGGGCAAGGTCCCTCCGTCATCGCTGTGCGATGCCACTTCCCCATCGCAAGCCGATGGGGAGAGTCGAGGGAGAATTCCATGATCACCGCCGTCCTCTCCGGCCTGATCCGGCCGCTCGTCGAAGCCCGTCTGCCGCCGCAGATCGAGCCGCGCTGGTACACCTCGGTCGAGGAACTGCACGCGCTCTCGCCCGAGGCGGAGATCGGGTGGTTCGATCTCGACGCGAAGGAGCCGATGATCGAGGCGGTGCGTCGGGCGGAGCGGCTCGTGTGGTTCAACTCGATCTACGCCGGGCTTGATTTCCTGCCGCTCGACCTGCTGCAACAGCGCGGGGTCACGATCACCAACGGCGCGGGGATCAACGCGATCACCATCGCCGAATACGTGGTGATGGGCATGCTGACGATGGCCAAGGGCTACCGCGAGGTCGTGCGCGCGCAGGATCGGCGCGAGTGGCTGGCGGATTCGCCGGGCAAGCGGGAACTGGCCGGGTCGAAAGCGCTGCTGCTCGGCTACGGCGCGATCGGCAAGCTGGTGAAGACCCGGCTGGAGGCGTTCGATGTCGAGGTCGCGGTGGTGCGCCGCTCGGGCGGGGACGGCGTTCTCGGCCCGGACGAATGGCGCGCGCGATTGGGCGAATTCGACTGGGTGATCCTCGCCGTGCCCGCCACGCCCGAGACCGACGCGATGATCGGCGCGGCGGAACTTGCGGCGATGAAGGCCGATGCGGTGCTCGTGAACATCGCGCGCGGCGCGGTGGTCGATCAGCCCGCGCTGGTCGCCGCGCTGGAGGACAAGCGCATCGGCGGCGCGTTCCTCGACGTCACCACGCCCGAGCCGCTGCCCGCCGACCATGCGCTGTGGGGCCTCGATAACGCGCATGTCACCATGCACCTCTCGGGCCGCGCGCAGTCCAAGATGTTCGTCCTTTCGGCCGAGCGCTTTCTCGTGAACTGCCGCCGTTTCGTGGCGGGCGAGCCGCTGGAGCCGGTGTTCGATCCCGCGCGCGGATACTGATCCGCCGCTCCCCTCCGCCTTGCGGTCGGCCCGGCGACGCCTAACATATGGCAGGCAGCAACCGGCAAAGGGCGGACATGGCGGACGGCGACACGAAGAAAGCGAGCGATCTCTTCATCGAATGCCTGGAGGCGGAAGGGGTCGAATACATCTTCGGCGTGCCGGGCGAGGAGAACCTCGATTTCCTCGAATCGCTGTCGAAATCCGAAAAGATTCAGTTGGTCCTGACCCGGCACGAACAGGGCGCGGGCTTCATGGCGGCGACCTATGGGCGGCACACCGGCAAGACCGGGGTGTGCCTCGCCACGCTCGGGCCGGGCGCGACCAATTTCGTGACCGCCGCGGCGCACGCCCAGCTCGGCGGGATGCCGATGATGATGATCACCGGGCAGAAGCCGATCAAGTCGTCGAAGCAGGGGCGCTTCCAGATCCTCGACGTGGTGGCGATGATGCATCCGATCACCAAGTTCGCCCACCAGCTCGCCTCGGGCGAGAACATCCCCAGCCGGGTGCGTGAAGGGTTCCGGCTCGCCGAGGAAGAGAAGCCCGGCGCGGTGCATCTCGAACTGCCCGAGGATATCGCGGCGGAACAGACCCATTCCTGCCCGATCCCCCGCTCGATCGCGCGGCGGCCCTCGGCCGAGGTCAAGGCCGTGCGGCAAGCGGTCAAGGCGATCGAGCAGGCGAAGGCGCCGGTGCTGGTGATCGGCGCGGGCGCGAACCGGCGGATGACCAGCCGGATGCTGCATCAGTTCGTGGAAAAGACCGGCATCCCGTTCCTGACCACGCAGATGGGCAAGGGCGTGATCGACGAGCGGCACCCGCTGTTCCTCGGCTGCGCGGCGCTGTCGGCGGGCGATTTCGTCCACCGCGCGCTCGACGATGCGGACTGCATCGTCAACGTCGGGCACGATGTGATCGAGAAGCCGCCGTTCTTCATGCGCCCGCAGACCGCCGAGCACGGGCGGCGCGTGATCCACGTCTCCAACCGCACGGCGGAGGTCGATCCGGTCTATTTCCCGCAGATCGAGGTGATCGGCGACATCGCCAACGCCATCTGGCAGATCAAGGAAGGCGTGACGCCGCAGGGCCACTGGTCGTTCGATCGGATGCGCGCCTATCGCGAGGCCGAACTCGAACATACCCGCGCGCTGGCGGATGACGCCCGCTTCCCGATCTTCCCGCCGCACCTCGTCAGGCAAGTGCGCGAATGCCTGCCCGAAGAGGGGATCGTGTGCCTCGACAACGGGGTCTACAAGATCTGGTTCGCGCGCGGCTATACCGCCCACCTGCCCAACACCGTGCTGCTCGACAACGCGCTCGCCACGATGGGCGCGGGCCTGCCGAGCGCGATGATGAGCGCGATGCTCTATCCGCAGCGCAAGGTCATGGCCGTGTGCGGCGACGGCGGGTTCATGATGAACGATCAGGAACTGGAGACGACGGTGCGCCTCGGCCTGAACCTGACCGTCCTGATCCTGCGCGACGACGCCTACGGCATGATCCGCTGGAAACAGGCCGACATGGGCTTCCGGGACTGGGGCCTGACCTATGGCAATCCCGATTTCGTCGCCTTCGCCGAAAGCTTCGGGGCCAGTGGGCACCGGGCGGAAAGCAGCGATCACTTGCGCGAACTGCTCGCCCATTGCCGCGACACGCCGGGCGTCCACGTGATCGACTGCCCGGTGGACTACACGGAAAACGACCGCATCCTGCACCACGATATCAAGGAGCTTTCGGCGAAGCTCTGACTGTCGGACGCTGGAAATGAGGGATCAAGTTCGGAGCGACGGGGTAGTATCGGCATGACCAAGCTCAAGAAGACCTACCCGCTCTATCTCAACAACAAGGCCGCGCAGCCGAACACCGATCTGGAGGTGACCGACAAGTTCACCGGCAAGGTCGCGTTCCGCACCGCGCTCGCCACGCCCGACGTGATCGAGGAAGCGATCGCGGGCGCGGTGCGCGCGGCGGAGCCGATGGCGCGGCTCGCCAGCTACGAGAAGCAGGACGTGCTCCAGCACTGCGTCGACCGTTTCCAGGAGCGGTTCGACGAACTCGCCTATGCGCTGTGCGTCGAAGCCGGGAAGCCCATCGGCGATGCCGAGGGGGAGGTCACGCGGCTGATCGACACCTTCCGCATCGGCGCGGAGGAGGCGGTGCGCAACTACGGCGAGATCCAGCCGCTCGACATCTCGGCCCGCGCCAAGGGCTACATGGGGCTATGGAAGCGCGTGCCGATCGGTCCGTGCAGCTTCATCTCGCCGTTCAACTTTCCGCTCAACCTCGCCGCGCACAAGATCGCCCCGGCGATCGCGATGGGCTGCCCGTTCGTGATGAAGCCCGCCAGCCTGACCCCGCTTGGCGCGATCATCATGGGCGAGGTGCTGGCCGAATGCGACGTGTTGCCCGAAGGCGCGTTCTCGATCCTGCCCGCGCGCCGCGACGGGGCGGACATGTTCACCAACGACGACCGGCTCAAGCTGCTCAGCTTCACCGGATCGCCGGGCGTCGGCTGGGACTTGAAGGCGCGCGCGGGTAAGAAGAAGGTCGTGCTCGAACTCGGCGGCAACGCGGCGGCGATCGTCGACAAGGATGCCGATCTCGACCACGCGCTCGAACGGATCGTGTTCGGCGCGTTCTACCAGAGCGGGCAGAGCTGCATCGGGGTGCAGCGGATCCTGATCCACGCGGACGTCTACGACGAATTCAAGGCCATGCTGGTCAAGAAGACGAAGACCTTGAAGGCGGGCGACCCGAAGAAGCGCGAGACCTTCATCGGCCCGATGATATCCGAGAAGGAGGCGGTGCGGCTCAAGGGCTGGATCGACCTCGCGGTAGAGGGCGGGGCGACCCTGCTGTGCGGCGGCAAGCGCGAGGGCAACATGCTCGAGGCGACGCTGCTCGAAGGCGTGCCGCGCGATGCCGATGCCAGCAAGGAAGAGGCGTTCGGCCCGCTCGCCAACCTGTCGAAGTTCACCGAATTCGCGGAGGCGCTGGAGCAGGTGAACGATTCGAAGTTCGGCCTCCAGGCGGGCGTGTTTACCCGCGACATCCATCAGGTGCTCGACGCGTGGGATACGCTCGACGTCGGCGGCGTAGTGGTCAACGACGTGCCCAGCTACCGGGTCGACAACATGCCCTACGGCGGGGTGAAGGATTCCGGGCTGGGCCGCGAGGGCATCCGCTTCGCGATGGAGGACATGAGCGAGATCAGGAACCTCGTGATTCGCCGCGAAAGCGCCGGTTGACGCGTTACGCGTCGACCAGCAGCAGCAGTTCGCACCGCACCTCCATGCGCGGGTGCGGCAACAGCGTGTGATCGACCGCGGTCACGGTGGCTTCGGCGACGAGCTGGCCGGGGATGGCGAATTCGTGGTCGGGCAGGTCGGCGATGAACCGCTCGCCCGCCTCGACCGCTTCGGCGCCGTCGAACACGATCTCCACCGTGTGCCGCGCGCCCTCGAACGTGATGCTGGCCCACGGCTTTTCGTCATGCCGGCGGAAGGACGCTTGCTCGTCGGCCAGGCGACCGAGCGCATCGCGCAGCCGGTCGGCAGTCGTGCGGCGAGGGCGGTTAAAATCACGCGACATGGGCATTCTCCCGCGCGGCTTCGAACGCCGCGATGAAGCTGCGGACATGCGCCTCGGTATCGGCGCGCGGTTCGCGCCCGTTGCGCAGGTCGAAGACGAAGCGCGGATCCTTCACCGCCCAGCGCCCGAACGTGGTCGGCGCGACGCCGTGCGCGCGGAGGAATTTTTCGATGGATCGGATCAGCATGGTTCTCCCCGCGAGTCAGAACATATCAGGAACATGACGAATCGCGAGGTCGCACCGGAAATCCTACTTGTCTAGGAAAAATCCTGTGCTATGCAGGAAAAATGGTTAAGCCCGCCGATACCGATCCGCGCGCGCGGCTGCTTGCGCTGTCGCGCGAGCGGAAAGTCAGCCTCGCGAGCCTTTCCGAGCTGATCGGGCGCAACGCCGCCTATCTCCAGCAGTTCGTCGGCCGCGGCAGCCCGCGCAAACTGGAGGAGGGGGACCGGCGTACGCTCGCCGAGTTCTTCGGAGTCGGCGAAATCGAACTGGGCGGGCCGGCACGCAGCGCCGCGCATCCCGAGCGGTCGGACGGTTACGTCACGATCCCGCGTCTGCCGCTCGACGTTTCGGCCGGGCCGGGATCGTTCGAGGCGCAGGAAATTCCCTTCGATTCGTTCCGCTTCCGCTCTAACTGGCTGCGCGAGATGGGGCTGGAAGGCGCCGATCTTAGCGCGATCCGGGTGGAGGGCGATTCGATGGAGCCGGTGCTGCATTCGGGCGACGAGATTTTCGTCGATCGCAATCGCCGCGGGCTGGAGGGCATCCACGTGGTCCGGGTCGACGGGGTGCTCCACGTCAAACGCCTGCACGCGACCGCGCTCGGCCGCATCACGCTGGTCAGCGAAAATCGCGCCTATCCCGATGTCGAACTGGCGCGCGAGGATGTCGAGATCATCGGCCGCGTGGTCTGGAAGAGCGGGCGGGTGTAATCCTGCCCCAACTTGATTGTCCGCCGCATCCCCGCCACATCCAGCGCATGACCGAGACCAAGCCCCAACCTCCCATGCGCGCGGCGATCATGCCCGTCACCCCGCTGCAGCAGAACTGCTCGCTGATCTGGTGCACGAAGACGATGCGCGGCGCGCTGACCGATCCGGGCGGCGATCTCGACAAGCTCAAGGCGGGCGTCGCGCAAGCGGGCGTCACGCTGGAAAAGATCCTCATCACCCACGGCCATCTCGACCATTGCGGGCAGGCGGGCGTCCTCGCGGAGGAGCTCGGCCTGCCGATCGAGGGCCCGCACGAAGCCGATCGCTTCTGGATCTCGCGCCTCGACGACGATGGCCGCCAGTGGGGCATGGATGCGAAAAGCTTCGAGCCCGACCGCTGGCTGGCCGATGGCGACACGGTGACGGTCGGCGACCTGACCCTCGACGTGATCCATTGCCCCGGCCACACCCCCGGCCACGTCGTGTTCTTCCACCGCCCCAGCAAGTTCGCGATCGTCGGCGACGTGTTGTTCCAGGGCTCGATCGGGCGCACCGATTTCCCGATGGGCAATCACCAGGATCTGATCGACGCGATCACCGGCAAGCTGTGGCCGCTGGGCGAGGACGTGACCTTCATCCCCGGCCACGGCCCGACCAGCACGTTCGGTCACGAGCGCAAGACCAACGCCTTCGTCAGCGATGCCGCGCTCGCGTAACCGCGCGCACACCGCTTGCAACCACGGAAATTTCCGCTATAGCGCGCGCCTTCCCGCCATGGCCGGGTCCGCATTCAGGCGCGCACTTGTGCGTTGCCGGACCTTGGCCTAGAGCGGCCCGCAACATACCGAATTTACTGGAACAGGTGCCGCAATGGCTGTCCCGAAGAGAAAAGTTTCACCCCATCGCCGTGGCAACCGCCGCGCGCACGATTCGCTGAAGGTCGAGGCGTTCCACGAATGCTCGAACTGCGGCGAGCTGAAGCGCCCGCACAACCTCTGTCCGCACTGCGGGCACTACAACGGCCGCGAAGTCATCGCCGTCGGTCTCTGACCGACCTCGCAATCAGCCGGAGATCGCCATGAGCCTGCCGCGTATCGCCGTCGATGCGATGGGCGGCGACGAAGGCGTGCGCGTGATGGTCGAGGGCGCGGCGCTCGCCCGTCGCCGCCATGACCGGTTCAAGTTCCTGCTGGTCGGGGACGAGAAGCGGATCGCCGCCGCGCTCGACACCCATCCGGGCATGCGCGGCGCGTCCGAAATCCTTCATTGCGAAGACGTGGTCGGCGGCGACGAGAAGCCGACCCAGGCGCTCCGCCGCGCCCGCACCACTTCGATGGGTCTCACGGTCAACGCCGTGAAGAAGGGCGACGCCGGGGCCGCGGTCAGCGCGGGCAACACCGGCGCGCTGATGGCGATGAGCAAGCTCGCGCTGCGCACGCTGCCGGGGATCGACCGGCCCGCGCTCGCTGCGCTGATGCCCACGCTCGGCGACAACGACGTCATCATGCTCGATCTCGGCGCCAATACCGAGGCCGACGCGCGCAACCTCGTCCAGTTCGCGATCATGGGCGCGGCCTATTCGCGCATCGTCAACGGCCTCGCCGAACCGCGCGTGCGCCTGCTCAACATCGGCACCGAGGAAACCAAGGGCACCGACGCGCTGCGCATCGCCGCTGCGCAATTGCAGGCGGCCACCGGCCTCGCGCTGTCGTTCGACGGGTTCGTCGAAAGCGACAAGATCAACCGCGGCGAAGTCGACGTGGTGGTGACCGACGGATTCTCCGGCAACATCGCGCTGAAGGCGATCGAAGGCACCGCGCGCTTCGTCACCGACCTCCTGCGGAGCGCCTTCACCAGCTCGCTGCGCTCGAAGATCGGCTTCCTCGTCTCGCGCCCGGCGACCGAGCTGCTGCGCCACCACCTCGATCCCAACAACCACAACGGCGCGGTCTTCCTCGGCCTCAACGGCGTGGTGGTAAAGAGCCACGGCAGCGCCAGCGCAGCGGGCGTGGCCAACGCCGTGGCGGTCGCCGCGCGCCTGCTCGAAGACGAACTCACGCACCGGATCAGCACCGACCTCGCGGCGCTCGGCGAAGCCCGCCTGCGCGCCAGCCATTCGGGCGGGGAGGCGAAGTGATCCGCTCGGTCGTGAAAGGCAGCGGCTCGGCCCTGCCGCGCACCGTCGTCAGCAACGCGGACCTCGCCGCGCGCGTCGACACCAGCGACGAATGGATCGTCGAGCGCACCGGCATCCGCCAGCGCTATCTCGCCGAACCCGACGAAACCACCTCGACCCTCGCGATCGAGGCCTCGCGCAAGGCGCTCGACGCTGCCGGGATCGCCGCGAAGGATATCGACCTGATCGTGCTGGCGACCGCCACGCCCGACCAGACGTTTCCCGCCACCGCGACCATCGTCCAGCACGCGCTGGGCTGCAACGGCGGCATCGCGTTCGACGTCGCGGCGGTCTGCTCGGGCTTCCTCTACGCGCTCGCCACGGCCGATTCGATGCTGCGCACCGGCATGGGCGAACGGGCACTGGTGATCGGCGCGGAGACGTTCAGCCGCATCCTCGACTGGGAAGACCGCACGACCTGCGTGCTGTTCGGCGACGGCGCAGGCGCGCTGGTGCTCGAGGCGCAGGACGTGGCCGACGACGGGCCGGGCCTGCTCGCGACCAATCTCCACGCCGACGGCGAGCACAACGAACTGCTCTACGTCGACGGCGGGCCTTCGACCACGCAGACGGTCGGCCATTTGCGGATGCGCGGGCGCGAGGTGTTTCGCCATGCCGTGGTCAATCTCGCCTCGGTGCTCGAGAACACGCTGGCCGAGGCGGGCTACGCGCCGGACGATCTCGACTGGGTCGTCCCGCACCAGGCCAATGCCCGCATCCTCGACGCCACCGCGCGCAAGCTGGGGCTGCCAGCGGAAAAGGTGATCGTCACCGTCGATCGGCACGCCAACACCTCGGCCGCCTCGGTCCCGCTCGCGTTCGACGTCGGCGTGAGGGATGGCCGGATCAAGCCGGGTGACCTCGTCATGTTCGAGGCGATGGGCGGCGGATTCACCTGGGGCGCGAGCCTGGTTCGGTTGTAAACGACAACGGGTGTAGTCGAGTTTTGTTTTCCACGGTCAACGCGTTGCAAAACCGGCAGATAATGGTTAGGCTCGCGCCCGTTATCCAAAGTCGGGTCGCGATGGAGGAGAATGGCGCATGACGCGTTCGGTGGGCACGCTGACTCGCGCGGATCTCGCGGAAACGATCAATCGCAAGATGGGTCTTTCGCGGGCAGAATCGCTTGCTCTGGTCGAATCGATCCTCACGCACATGTGCGAGGCGATGGCCAAGGGCGAGAACGTGAAGATTTCGGGCTTCGGCAGCTTCGTGCTGCGCGACAAGAAGAAACGGATCGGCCGCAACCCCAAGACGGGGGTGGAGGTGCCGATCACCCCGCGCCGGGTGATGACCTTCCGCGCCAGCCAGCTGTTCAAGGACAGGATAACGGAAGGCTAGAGCGATGAGCGGGTTCGACGATGGCAAGGACGACGGTGCTCTCAGGACCATCGGCGAAGTCGCCCGGGCGCTCGGCATCAAGCCGCATGTGCTGCGTTACTGGGAACAGCAATTCCCGATGTTGCAACCGCTGAAGCGCAGCGGCGGCCGCCGCTATTATCGCGCCGAGGATGTCGCGCTGGTCGAGAAGATCGACCGCCTGGTGAACCGCGAAGGCTACACCCTGAAAGGCGCGCGGGCTGCGGTGAAGGGGGGCGAGGGTGGATCCACGCCGCCGCGTGACATGGCTCCTTCGACGCGGCCCGACATGTCCGACGTTCTGCCGCGCCTCAAGGCGATCCGCGAAAGGCTCGCCGCCGCTTTGGCCGCCTGAGCCTGCGATAGCGGCAACGCGCCGCCTGCCCTCACTCCGCCGCCAGCAGCTCTTCCGCGCCGCCGAGGTCGACGCTGACCAGCCGGCTCACGCCTTTCTCGATCATCGTGACGCCGAATAGGCGGTGCATCCGGCTCATTGTCACCGCGTTGTGGGTGACGATCAGGTAGCGGGTGGCGGTTTCCTTCACCATCGCGTCGAGCAGGTCGCAGAAGCGGTCGATGTTGGCGTCGTCCAGCGGCGCGTCGACCTCGTCGAGCACGCAGATCGGGGCGGGGTTGGTGAGGAACAGCGCGAAGATCAGCGCGATCGCGGTCAGCGCCTGTTCGCCGCCCGACAGCAACGTGAGCGATTGCAGTCGCTTGCCCGGCGGCTGGGCGTAGATTTCCAGCCCGGCTTCCAGCGGATCGTCGCTGTCGATCAGCGCCAGATGCGCCTGCCCGCCTTCGAACAGCCGGGTGAACAGGCGGCGGAAATGCGCATCGACCTGCTCGAACGCGGCGCGCAGCCGTTCGCGGCCCTCGCGGTTGAGGCTGCCGATTGAGCCGCGCAGGCGGTGCACCGCCTCGGCCAGTTCGGCCTGCTCGGCGGCGTTGGTGCCGTGCTCGCCTTCGATCCGCGCCAGTTCCTCGGCGGCGACGAGGTTGACCGGGCCGATCCGCTCGCGCCCCGCGACGAGGCGGTCCATCTCCTCGGACTCGCCACCCGAATCGCCGACCCCGGCCTCGTCGAAATCGAACCGGCCCGGCAGCAGCGGGGGCGGGGACTGGAAGCGTTCGCCCGAAATCCGCGCCATCTCGCCGCGCCGCGCTTCCTCGCTCTCCGCACGCGCGGCAAGACCGGCCCGGGTCTCGCGGAAACCGGCCAGAGCTTCGGTCGCTTCGGCGAAGGCGCGGTCGGCGGCGGTGGCATCGCCTTGCGTGGATGCTACCGCCGCTTCGGCCTCCGCGAGGTCCTTCCCCAGCCGCTCGCGCGCCGCGTCGCCCTGCTCGATCTCGCGCATCAGCCCCTCGGGCTTGGCGGCGGTGATCGCGCGTTCCTCGGCGATTTCCTCGAACCGGCGCTCCATGCCCGAAAGCCGCTGCGCCGCCTCGCCCGAGCGTGCTTGCCAGTTCGCCATGTCGCCGCGCTGCGCTGCCGCCCGCTCGCGCGCCACCGCGAGCCCCTGATCGTGCGCGGCGAGCTGCGCGGCGGCGGCCTGCTGGCCCGAGCGCGCGGCCTCGTTCTTCGCTTGCGCGGCTTCGAGTGTCGCACGCCCGGTGGCGGGATCGGGCAAGGCGCCCTTGCGCTCGCGCGCATCATCGAGGTCGGCCTCGGCCTGTTCGCGCTGCTCGGCGAGTTCGCTCGCCGCCTGATCGAGTTCGGCGAGCCGCGCGGCCGTCCGTTCGCGCGCCGCCTCCGCCTGGTCGAGCGCGCGCAGGGCCTGCCGCTCGGCCTCGCTCGCTTCGGCGACCCCGCGTTCGGCGGCGACGAGCGCGCGCTGCAATGCGGAGAGTTCATCCTGCGCCGAGGCTTGCGCCGCTTCCGCGCTTTCCACCGCTTCGCGCAGCGCGGGCAATTCGGCGTCGAGTTCGGCGAAGCGGTTCTCGGCCTCCAGCCGCGCCGCTTCCGCTGCGCCTTCGCCGCGCGCGACGAAGCCGTCCCACCGGCGCAAGTGCCCGCCGGTCGTCACCAGCCACTCGCCCGGCCCGAGCGTGCGCCCGTCGTCGCTGTCGGCGATGTGGACGAGCGCCAGCCGCGCGGCGAGTTCGGGCGGGCAGCCGGGCACGTGGTCGGCGAGGCTGTCCGCCACTTTGGCGGGCGCCGCGCCGCCGGTCCAGAAGCGCCCGTCGCCTTCCGCCGTGCCGAGCGGCGCCTTGGCATCGCGCCCGAGCACCGCGGCGAGCGCGCGTTCGTAGCCTTTCGCCGCGCGCACCTTGTCGAGCGCGGCGGGCCGCCCCTTGCGCCCCGCCGCCTGCCGCTCGCGCGCTTCGCGGTCGCGCTTCAGGGCGCTCCATTCGCGTTCGACCCCCGCCAGTTCCGCGCGCGCGGCAGCGAGCGCACTGGCGGCTTCGTCGCGCGCGGTCTGCAAGCCATCCCTGCGCGCACGATCGGCTTCCAGCGCCTCGCGCAGCCGCGCCAGTTCGCGCGCCGCATCCTCCGCCGCGCCCGACGCCTCGGCGAGCGCCTCGCCCGGATCGCCCGCTTCGGAAAGTGCGCGCCGCGCTTCATCCTGCCGCCGCGCCTCCCCGTCGAGCCGCGCCACGCGCGCTTCGGCCTGCTCGATCGCGGCCTGCGCCACGCGCCATTCGGCCTCGACCCCCGCGTGATCGGCGGTCGCCTTCGCTAGCGCGAGTTCCGCCGCGCGCCCGGCACGCTCGCTATCGTCGAGCTTCGCGGCGAGCGCCGGGCGCTGTGCCTCGGCATCGGCCAGCGCCTGCTCGTTCGCGGCGAGATCCTTCGCCAGCCGCGCCAGCGCTTCGGCGGCGTCGCGCGTGAGGCGGTCGGCATCCTTGCGGTCCTCCTCCAGCCGCGCGTGCTGCCGGTCGAGGTCGGCGAGGCGCTGTTCGGCGGCCTCGAGCTGGCTGGTGAGCGCGGCCATCCTGTGCTCGTGCGCGGAGGAATCGTCACGCCGGTCCGCCAGTTCGTCCCGCGCTGCGGCGAGCGCCTTGGCGGCCGAATGCTGCGCCTTTTGCGCCGCGTCGGCATCCTCCTTGGCCCCGGCGACCCGCGCTTCGGCCGCCTTGGCCTCCTCTCGCGCCGCTTCGGCCGCCGCCGCCGCATCGCGCCAGCGCGCGAACAGCAGCCGCGCCTCGGCCACGCGGATCTGGTCGGAGAGCTTGGTGTACCGTTCCGCCTGCTTCGCCTGCCGCCGCAGCGAGGCAATCTGCGAATCGAGGCCCGCCATCAGGTCTTCGAGCCGCGCGAGGTTCGCCTCGGTCTGGCGCAGCTTGCTCTCGGCGTCGCGGCGGCGGACGTGGAGGCCCGCGATCCCCGCGGCTTCCTCCAGCATCATGCGGCGTTCGGCGGGCTTGGCGGCGATGACCTGCGCGATCTTGCCCTGGCTGACGAGCGCCGGGCTGTGCGCCCCGGTCGCGGCGTCGGCGAAGGTCAGTGCAACGTCCTTCGCGCGCACGTCGCGCCCGTTGACGCGGTAGGCGCTGCCCGCGCCGCGCTCGATCCGGCGCAGCACCTCCAGTTCGTCGCCGTCGTCGGCCTCGGCCTGGAGCACGACTTCGGCGAAGTCGCGCGGCGGGCGGCTGGCGGTGCCCGCGAAGATCACGTCCTCCATCCCGCCCGAGCGCATGGACTTGGGCGAATTCTCGCCCATGACCCAGCGGATTGCTTCGAGCAGGTTGGACTTGCCGCAGCCGTTGGGGCCGACCACGCCGGTGAGGCCCGGCTCGATGCTCAGCGTGGCAGGCTCGACGAAGCTCTTGAACCCGCTGAGCCTGAGCCGCCTGATCCGCATCGCCGCCTGCCGGTGCCCCCTGCCGTGCGGCGCCTTACCTAGCGCCGGCCCGCTGCAGCAGCGCCTCGACCTCGGCCCAGCTGCTCTCTTCGAGCATGCGGCCGTTGAGGAAGAAGGTCGGCGTGCGAGTGATCTCGTCCTCGCGCGCCTGGCTGTCGAGCCGCTCGGCGAGCTGCTCCATCGCGCCGAAATCGGCGAGGCAGGTGCGCGCCTGATCCTTGCTCAGCCCGCGCGCGGCGAAGAAATCGAGGAACCCGGCGGCTTCGGCGAAGCCGACGAAGCGCTGGTTCTCGGGCAGGCCCATCGCCTGTTCGAGCGCGGGCGCGTTCGCTTGCATCGGATCGAGCACCGCGTTGAGGTTCGCCCAGACCTGATCGGCCAGCGGAACCGCCGCTTCGGGCGCGCCGCAGCTTATCAGCCGGGTCAGGATCAGGTCGGGCGCGCCGTGGATCAGTGTGCTGCGGAACTCGAAGTTCACGCGGCCCGAATTGACGTAATCGCCCAGCAGCTCTTCCGAGCCCTGCTGCGCGAACGCGGCGCAGGCCGGGCAGGTGAGCGAGCCGTATTCGACCAGTTCGATCGGCGCCTCGGGATTGCCGACGAGGTAGCCGCCTTCGTCGGTCACGGTCACGGTGTCGCGCCACTCGGTGCCTGCGGGCGCGGCCACTTCGGCGGCCGGCTCGGCGGAGGCGGCAGGCGCGTCGGTCGATTCCGAGCCACAGGCGGCAAGGCCCAGCGCGAGCGGTGCGGCGAGGCTGGCGAGGGCGATCCGGCGAAGCATGGTCATGGCGATAAGAGTCCTTGGCAGGATGGGGAAACTAGACGAACGGGGCGACGGGGTGAAGCGCGGGGGCAGGCTGTCCACAGCTTGTCGCCTCTAGAGGCGCGCGTCGAGCTGCGGCGCGAGCATCTTCCAGTCGTGCGTGCCCGCCAGCGTGATGCCGTCGAGCACGAAGCTGGGCGTGCCTTCGATATTGTATTTCGCGGTCGCCGCCTGGCTGCTCTCGGCCAGCGCCCGCGCTGCAGCGTCGCTGGCGAGGCAGCGGTCGATCTCGGTCCGCGCGTAACCCCGGCTCTCCATCAGTTTGTAGAAGCCGAGGTCGGCGGCGATCGCGCGGCGGCGTGCCGGCTGGCTGCCGCTCTGCCACCGGGCGCGCTGCGCCGCGGTCGCCCCGGCGTAGCGCGGCAGCCATTCGTCCTGCGCGTTCATGAACAGCGTGTGGTTGCGCAGGAACTTGGCGGGCGGGCCGCAGCCGACCAGCATCGTCGCCACCAGATCGGCGGAGTTGCGCAGCATTGACCGGATTTCCAGTTCGACCTTGCCGGAGCCGATATAGCCGAGCTGCAGCGGCGCTTCGCCTTCGGTGGTGAAATGCGCGCAGTGCGGGCAGGTGTAGCTGACGAAGGCGATCAGTTCGACCTTCGCCTCCGGGTTGCCGATGCGATGCGCGCCGTCGGCCTCGACCACGCTGGTGTTCCAGTTGCCCGCGTTGGCGGGCGCGAAGACCATCGCCGCTGCGAGCAAGCCCGCCTTGGCGACCGCTGCCAGTTTCATTCCTGTTCCTCCTTGCCGCCCAAGCTGCGAGCGAGCGATTCGAGCACCGTGCGCAATTCCGGGTCGCCGATGTCGCGCAAGCTTTCGCCCAGTTCCATCGGGATCGGCTTGAGCGACGGCGGCGCCTTCGCGCGTTCCTCTGCCGCCGGCGGCTTAACCTCGCCTTGCCGCAGCTTGACGCGCGATACGGCCTTGTAGCCGAAGAAGCGGTTCACCCGCTCCATGATCTCGGGCACGACATGCTGGATCAGCGGTGCGTGCGCGGGCAGCACCACCAATTGCAGGATGCCGTCGGATTTCTCGCCGGGGGGAAAGCGGATCGCCTCGGGCATGCAGACGCGCGCGTGGCGCTCGCCCACGATCTCGGGCCAGCGGGTGACGACGCTCGACTGGACGAAGCCGAACCGGCGGAAGGCGGTGCGGCCGATCTGCGGCATCAGGTCCGATATCTGGCGCGCGGGCCCGCCGCGCGGCCGCTCGTATGCGCGGCCCTTCGCCTTGCCCGGCCCCTTCGGTTTCGCGTCCCGTTCCATTGCGGCAGTGCCCATGCCATAGGCGGCGCGTGACTGCCAGTGGCGAGACGATAGCGAGCGCGCTGCTCGCCTGGTACGGGCGGCATGCGCGCGACCTGCCGTGGCGCGCGCGGCCCGGCGAACCCGCGCCCGATCCGTACCGTGTGTGGCTGTCCGAAGTCATGCTCCAGCAGACCACCGTCGCGGCGGTGAAGCCCTATTTCGCCGCCTTCACCGCGCGCTGGCCCACCGTCGAGGCGCTCGCCGCCGCGCCGGAGGACGCGGTGATGGCCGCGTGGGCGGGCCTCGGATATTACTCCCGCGCGCGCAATCTGGTGAAATGCGCGCGCGTCGTGGCGGACAGGGGCGGCTTTCCCGACACCGAGGCCGAATTGCGCAAGCTGCCGGGGCTCGGCGACTACACCGCCGCCGCGGTCGCCGCGATCGCCTTCGCCCGGCGCGCGGTGGTGGTCGACGCCAATGTCGAGCGGGTGGTCGCGCGGCTGTTCGCGGTGGAGGCACCGCTGCCGCCTGCGCGCAAGGCGATCCGCGCGCATGCCGATGCGATCACGCCGGAGGAAAACGCGGGCGATTTCGCGCAGGCGATGATGGATCTCGGCTCGGGCATTTGCACCGCGCGCGATCCCAAGTGTCTGCTGTGCCCGCTCTCGGCGAATTGCGAGGGGCGGCGGCGCGGCGATCCGGCACGCTATCCGGTCAAGGCGCCGAAAAAGGCGAAGCCGCAGCGCACGGGCACCGCGTGGTGGATCGAGCGCGAGGGCCGCGTCTGGCTGGTGCGCCGGCCCGGCAGCGGAATGCTCGGCGGCATGCGCGCCTTGCCCGACGACGGCTGGTCCGCACGGGGCGACGGCGACGCGCAGCCGCCGGTAGCGGGCGATTGGCAGGATACCGGAACCGTGCGCCACGGCTTCACCCACTTCGATCTCGATCTGCGGGTGATGGCGCTGCGCGACGCGCCCGATATGCCGGGCGAGGGCGCGTGGTGGCCGATGGACGAACTCGCCGCCGCCGGGCTGCCCACGCTGTTCGCGAAAGCGGCGCGCCGGGCGCTCGCGCGGGAGATCGAGATCAGATAAACCCGCCGCCCAGCATCAGGCGGATCACCGCGATCGCGAACACGATCAGGCAGAAATTCCGCCCGCCGTTGCTCGACGACATCGCGCCCAGGCCGATGCCGATCACCACCACCGGCAGCGCGAACCAGTTGCCCCAGCCGAGGAAGGGGATTGTGGAAGGGATCACGATCACCAGCGCGACGATCCCGGCGAGAATGGAAAGCAGGTTCAGCATGTGTTCTATATGGATAACACAGCACGGCCTTGCAAGCGCAATTGACCGTTCAGCCGCGATGCCCCACACCCTCGCGGGTCGATTGCAAAAAAGGACCGTTCGATGGGATCGAGGACGTTCGATGAGGTGGCGGTATCGCGCCGGGGATTGCTTCGCGGCGGGGCGCTGCTGGGGGCCGGGGCCGCGCTCGCCGCGCTGCCGATGGGGCGCGCCGCTTTCGCGCAGGCGGGGCAATGGCCCGCGGTCACCGCGCTGGCCGATCGCTACGTCACATCGCGCAAGCTCGCCAACATGGTCTCGGTGCTCGGCTGGCAGCAGCGCGCGCCCGACGTGATCGCGAAGGGCACGCTGGCGATCGGCCAGGCCGCGCCCGCCGGGATCGACAGTCTCTACCGCATCTATTCGATGACCAAGCCGATCACCGGCATGGCCGCGATGATGCTGATCGAGGACGACAAGCTCGAACTCGACCAGCCGCTCGCGGAAATCCTGCCCGCCTTCGCCGACATGCGGGTGCAGAAGACCTACGACGGCTCGATCACCGATCTCGAGCCTGCCGAGCGGCCGATCACCATCCGCCACCTGCTGACCCACACCGCCGGGCTCGGCTATTCGATCATCCAGAAGGGGCCGATCAAGGCCGCCTACGAGCGCGCGGGGGCGATTCCCGGGCAAGTGACCAAGCTGCCGCTCGGCGAGATCTTCGGCCGCGGCCAGCCCGCGCCCAGCCTGGAGGCGTTCGCCGACAACCTCGCCGCGCTGCCGCTCGTCGCGCAGCCGGGCACGCGCTGGTCCTATTCGGTCGCGCTCGACCTGATGGGCCGGGTGATCGAGGTGGCCAGCGGCCAGCCGTTCGATGCCTTCCTGCAGGAACGGATGTTCGATCCGCTGGGCATGACGAGCACGTGGTTCCGCGTGCCCGCGAGCGAGGTCGGGCGGCTGACGACGAACTACGGCATTATGAACGGCACGCTGCTGCCGCTCGATCCGGCGCGCGCCTCGGTCTATCTCGATGCCCCCGCGTTCCCCTTCGGCGGGGCGGGGCTCGTTTCCAGCCCGGCGGACTACGACCGCTTCCTGCGCATGCTGGTCGGCTACGGCGAGTTCGAGGGCAAGCGCGTGATGAGCGAAGCGGCGGTTCGCCTCGGCACCTCGAACCTGCTGCCCGAAGGGGTGACGACCGAGGGCACCTTCGCCGCCGGATCGGGCTTCGGCGCGGGCGGCCGCGTGGGGCTGGGCGCGGAAGCGGGCACCTACGGCTGGGGCGGCGCGGCGGGCACGGTCGCCTTCGCCGACCTCAAGCGCGGCCTGCGCGCGGGCATGTTCACGCAATACATGCCGGTCGAGACCTATCCGCTGCATTCCGAATTTCCCGCGGCCGTGGTCGCCGACGTGATGGCGCTAGCGAAGCAGGGGGCCGGGATGCAGGGGGCGCAGGGCTGACGGGGTGCCGGGCAAGCCAGCGCTCGCCTTCACCGGCTGCCGCCTCGACCGCGCGGACAACGTGCGCGCCGACCCGGAGGCGCTGGCCGGCCTGATGAACTGGCGCGCGCGCCTGCTCGCGCTCGACGGCATGATGCCCGCGCTGGACGATACCGGACGGCTCGCCTGGGGCACGCTGGCCGACGCGCCGGACGATGCCGAGCTGGTGTTCCTCGGGCTGGACGAAGGAAAAGCCTGCTTCGCCGCCGTCCCGCCGCACGGCGATTCGCGTCCGCGCATGGCGAACCCCGCGCTGTGGAGCCTGATGGCGGCGCTCTCGCCCGAAGACCTCGCGCTCTACGGCGGCGCGCGCAGCCTGGTGGACTGGCACGCGCGACACCGCTTCTGCGCCGCGTGCGGCGGCGACACGCGGATCGCCAAGGGCGGCTGGCAACGCGATTGCCCCGCGGAACAGGGCGGCTGCGAGGCGCAGCATTTCCCGCGCACCGATCCCGTCACGATCATGCTGGTGGAGCATGGCGGCAAGCTGATGCTCGGCCGCGGCCTCGGCTGGCCCGAGGGGCGCTTTTCCGCGCTCGCGGGCTTCGTCGAGCCGGGCGAATCGATCGAGGAAGCCGTCGCGCGCGAGGTGCTGGAAGAATCAGGCGTGCGCGTGCGCGACGTCAGCTACGTCGCCAGCCAGCCGTGGCCGTTTCCCAGCCAGCTCATGATCGGCTGCCATTCACATGCCGACGACGACGTGCTGACCATCGACGAAACCGAAATGGCCGAAGTTCGCTGGTTCACCCGCGCCGAGGTCCAAGCCGCGCTCGCGGGCGAGGAAGGCGCGGCCTTCACCGCCCCGCCGCCCCACGCGATCGCGCACCACCTGCTCCACTGGTGGATCGGCGCCTAGCGAAGCACCGGCAGTACGTCGACCAACTGCACGTCGCGCATATGGCTCAGATACGCTTCGTAATAGCCCTTGTGCGAAGCGCCGACGATCGCGAGCATCCGCGTCCCCGGATCGCGGCCGAGCACTTCGCGGATATTCGCGACCATGCGCAAGTTGCGCGTTTCCCAATAGGCGACGTAGCGCCTGCCGTAAGCGCCCGGCGAAGGCTCGGCGAGCGCGGCCCCGAAATCGGAGCGATAGGCCTCGATCGCATAAGACGGCGCGTTGTAGGCGCGATAGATGTCGAGCAGCGCGCCGGGCTGCCCCAGCCGGCCTTCCAGCGCGTCGCTCTGCGCAATCCGCGCCTTCGTGGCGGGGTTGTCCCACGCGGCTGCAACGGCTGTGCCGTAAGCATCGTCGTCGATGCCTTCGCCCGCGTAGTTCGACTGATCGTCCACGCACCAGACCCGCTCAAGCCCCGATCGCGCCGCCACCCGCGCGGCGACCAGATCGCTCTCGTTCTCGCGTGTCATCCGCTCGTCGAGAAAAGTCGCCAGCCCTTCGGTAAGGTTGCCATCGGCCCGCCGCTCGCCCTCGGGCAAGCGCAGCCACTGGACCAGCGCCGATGTCGGCTCGCCCGCCGCGAGCAGCACGGCGGCCAGTTCGCGCCGCATCTCCGGCGGCGGATCGTCGGGCCACTCGGCCAGCATCCGCTCCACCGCCGCGTTGGCTGCGGGCACGTCGAGCCCGGCCGCCTGTCCGGCATCGGCGGGATCGAAGCAATAGCTCTCGATCTCCTCCGCATCGTAGCGCGCGGGCTGCCGCCGCATCGTGTCGCACGCGAGGCCGGAGATGTTCTCGACCGCCACCGCCGTCGGCTTCCATTCGACGAGGCGATCCACCAGCGGCCCGGCCATTTCGGCGCGGAAGGCATCGGGCAGTTGCGAGAGATGCGGCGACCCCAGCACCATCACCGCATTCGGCTCGCCCGCAGGCCGATCGTCGAGATCGCCGGGCCGAAACGCAGGCTCGTAGCTTTGCGCGGCCGCCGAACCGGCGAGGCCCAGCGCCAGAAGCAGCGCCGTGAATTTCGATATTGTCCTGCCTTTCATCGCTCCCCCTTTTCGTGATGAAGTTATGGCTGGCAGGCGAAAAGCGCAAATGGCAAGATCGACAAAGCGATCACGACTTCTGGAGAACGATATGACGGAATATGAACAGATCACGGCTCTCAAAAAAGATGTGGCGCGCATGAAGCTCGCCCTTTCGGCAATTCTGCTTTGTGGCGCAGGCGTTGCCCTCGTTGCCGCGACGGCTCCGAAAGAAGATGTCTCGTTCGGAACCGTCACCGCCGAGCGTATCAATATCGTTGAACCCGATGGTCTGTTTCGCGCGGTCCTGACCAACGGTGCGCGATCACCGGGGCCGATGAAGGAGGCCCGGATCGGCGCCGAGGAGGGGCACCGCAATTTTCCGATCGGCGGCCTCATTCTCTACGATGCGGCGGGGCAGGAACAGGGCGGCGTGGGAACCGGCGGTTCGAGCGAACAGGGATCGCTGGCGGTGAACGCGCTTGATTGGCCGGCCGGTGCCGACGGGGGCTTTGGCGAAGCCATCGCGACTTACCGCCGGGTGGACGCGGAAGGCGTGGCATCGTCGGGCATCCAGTTCGCCGATCGGCCAGCCGCAGGCGCATTGCCGACCGATGGCGTCGACCGACGCAGGATCAAACTCCAGAACGTCGACAGGGATGCGGAGGTTCTGCTGGCCGACGCCGAAGGAAACGACCGTATCAAGCTGCGCGTGGACGCCGGTGGCGAGGCCAGCATCGAAATAGTCGATCGTGAGGGCAACACGGTGTTCCGAGCGCCGGAAAACTGATGACGCCGCCCTAGACCAGCCCCAGCCGCGTCAGCTTGCCCATCAGCCTGCCGGGCAGCACGTCGCCGATGTCCTCGTCGTCGGCGAGGTCGCGCGGGGCGTCGTCTTCGGCGAGATAGCGCCAGCCCTGGTGGGCGCGCTTGGGGCGGGGGTGGACGGGGACCAGTTCGGGCTTGAGGCGGATGGTCCAGTGCCCGTCGCGGCGCTGTTCGAACCCGATGATCTCGCACCGCGCGACGATCGCGTGGTCGAGGATCCAGTAGAGCGAGCCGCCGATCATCTCCTCGTGCCGCCGGGGCAGGTAGCGGGTGCGCATATGCGCTTCCGGCCCCGCCTCGACCCACGCGCGCAGGGAATCGATTCCCTTCGAGCGGTAGGCGATCTTGGTCATGTTGAGCGGCATCGGGTGCGAGATAGGGATCGGCGGCGTGTTTTGCGAATGGCAGTGCCTCGCGAAACGAGAAATTCCCGCTGTCCTACATGCCGCCGAAAATCGCAGGATGGCCCGATGCCTGCCGTCCCGCCCGGTTTGCACGCGCCCGAACCGCCTTATGGCATCCGGCTGCGCGGGGGCGATTTTTTCTCTCCAGGACAGTGTAACATGTGGTCCATGTCTCGCGGTTCAGCCCGCCAGGCCGGCCGCCACCGCGAGGCCGAGGAAGGCGAAGAAGCCCATCGAATCGGTGATCATCGTCACGAACACGCTGCTCGCCACCGCCGGGTCCTGCTTCAGCCGTTCGAAGATCACCGGCACCAGCACCCCCGCGAGGCCCGCCACCGCGACGTTGACCACCATCGCCACCGCGATCACCACGCCCAGCATGGGATTGAACACGATGCCGGTGCCGATGCCGATCAGCACCGCCACGGTCACGCCGTTCAGCAGCGCGACGCGCATCTCGCGCCACAGGATGCGGCCGGTGTTGGCCTCGGTCAGCTGGTTCATCGCGATCGCGCGCACCGCCACCGCCATCGTCTGCGTGCCCGCGTTGCCGCCGATGCTGGCGACGATCGGCATCAGCACGGCGAGCGCCACCAGCTGTTCGATCGCGGCGCCGAACATCGCGATGATGAAGCTGGCGACCAGCGCGGTGCCGAGGTTGGCGATCAGCCAGCGCACGCGCGCGGCATAGGCCTCGCGGATCGGCTCGTTGATGTCGCCTTCGCCCGCGCCCGAGAGCAGCAGCACGTCCTCGCCCGCTTCCTCGGCGATGATGTGGACCACGTCGTCCACCGTCATCTGGCCGACCAGCCGCCCGTTGGCATCGACCACCGCGGCGGAGATCAGCGCGTATTTCTGGAACATCAGCGCGACCTCTTCCTGATCCATCGTCACCGGGATCAGCGTCTGGTCGCGCTTCATCACGTCGGTCAGCGCGACCGAGCGCGGCGTGCGCAGGATCCAGCTCAGCGCGCAGGTGCCGACGGGGTGGTGCGCGTGGTCGACCACGAACACCTCCCAGAAATCGTTGGCAAGGTCGCCTTCCTCGCGCAGGAAGTCGATCAGGTCGCCCACCGTCATGTGCTCGGGCACCGCGACCACCTCGCGGCTCATCAGGCGGCCGGCGGTCTCCTCGGGATAGGCGAGCGCGCTCTCGATCGCCGCGCGGTCCTCGGCGTCGAGTGCGTCGAGCACGGCGCGCTGGTCGGCGGGTTCGAGATCCTCGATCAGCTGGACGGCGTCGTCGGTCTCGAGCTGTTCGGCGATGGCGGCGACCGCGTCGGCGGGCAGCGCCTCCATCATGTCCTCGCGGACGTAATCGTTGAGCTCGGCGATCACGTCGGAGCTCATCAGGTCGGTGATCGCGGCGGCCAGCTCGCGCCGCTCGTCGCGCTCAAGCAGTTCGAGAAGGTCGGCGATGTCGGCTGGATGGAGCGGCTCGACCAGGTCGTAGACCGCGCCCTTGTCGCCGTTCTCCAGCGCCTCGCGCACGGCGCGGACGTAGTCGGGCTTCAGCCGGTTCTCCTCGTCGTGGCGCTCGTCGTCGACGCGGTCGTCGGGATGTATGGCGTCGGGGCGCGCGCCATCCTCCACCGGCGGCGGATCGGCCAGCAGCGTGTCGTCCTGGTGCGCGTCGTCCGCCATCGGCTCGCTCTAGGCGGCTCGCTTCCAAAAGCAAGCGCGCGGCGGGGTGACTTTGCGCGGGCAGCGCCTATATCGGCGCGCAACACGAACAGGAGACGAATTGCATGGCCGACCAGACGCTGACGCTCACTCTCGACACCGGCAACGGGGAAGGCGGCGATGTCGTCATCAAGCTGCGCCCCGATCTCGCGCCCGGCCATGTCGAGCGGATCACCGAACTGGCGAAGGACGGGTTCTACGACGGCGTGGTGTTCCACCGCGTGATCCCCGGCTTCATGGCGCAGGGCGGCGATCCCACCGGCACCGGCATGAGCGGCAGCGACAAGCCCGACCTCAAGGCCGAGTTCAACTCCGAACCGCACACCCGCGGCACCTGCTCGATGGCGCGCACCCAGGTGCCCGACAGCGCCAACAGCCAGTTCTTCATCTGCTTCGACGACGCGCATTTCCTCGACGGGCAGTACACCGTCTGGGGCCAGGTCGAGAGCGGCATGGAGCACGTCGACGCACTGCCCAAGGGCGAGCCCCCGCGCGAGCCGGGCAAGATCGTCAAGGCGACGGTGGCCTGACACGCGATGGCCCGTGACCTGCGGGCTCTCGGCCGTGCGCTGGGCGGGGCGGGGGCGGCGCTGCTGCTCTCCGCCTGCGCCACCGATCTCACGCAGGCGCGCAGCCCGTGCGTTTACGAACCGGGCGGCTGGTGCGGCTTCACTCGCGATCTGGCGGAAGAAAGCTGGCAATACGCCCAGCTTTCCAACGACGTCTATCGCGACGAGGAGAAGTTCCCGCACCCGACCGGCGACTACGTCATGGCCCCCGATACGCCGGCGAAGCACGAAGCGGGCTACGCCTACATCGTCTACGACCGCTACGCGCCGGATGCGGGCGGCGGCGAGAAGCGGCTCGCCGAGCGGGTGATCGCCTATCGCGGCACCGAGATGAACAGCTTCCAGGACTGGGTGCTGGGCAATATCGGCGCGCAGTACAACGATCGCGGCTGGGACACTTACGCCGAGCAGCGCAAGATGCTCGACGAACAGGGGCTGGACGCGGTGCCGATCACGCTGACCGGCCATTCGCTCGGCGGGGCGATCGCGGCCTATGTCGCGCTGCGCGAACCGCGCGCCCGGTCCTACGCCTTCAACCAGTCGCCGCGCTTCTCCGTGCCGGAGGAGCCGACGCGCAACCGCCGCGTCGCGGTGTCCGAGCGCGGCGAGGCCTTGCGCGGCCTGCCCGCCGGGGGCGGCGTGTTCCTGCAGGACATGCTGGTGCTCAACTGCCGCCCGAACGGCGCGCCGTGGAAGGATCACTCGGTCCGCAAGCTGTCCGAATGCCTGACCTGGATCGCGGCCTACGGCGACCCGCAGGCGCTCGCCTCGGTCCGCGAGAACGCCATCCCCAAGCCCGCGATCGAATGCGGCCCGCCCGGCAAGGCGCACCCCGGCGACGCCCCGCCCGAAGGCGTGTGCCGCCACAACCGCGAGATCGAGGAGGAGTGAGCTAGAGCTCCGCCTTTACCAGCCAGTCGTGGAACAGGCGCACGGGGCGTTCCTCCAGCGCTGTCGGCCGGCAGACGAACCAGTAGGAATAGGGGCTCTCGACTTCGATGTCGTAGAGTTCGGCCAGCCGGCGATCGCCCGCCCGGCGGAAATGGTCGTCGTGCATGATCGCGATGCCGAGACCTTGCGCGGCGGCTTCGAGGATGAGCTGGCCCGAATCGTAATGGTCGATCGCGGCCGGTTCCAGATCGTCGAGGCCGAGCGCGCGCTTCCACGCCTCGAAGCTGGCGGGCAGCTCGTTGTGGATCAGGAAGGTCTGCTTCGACAGCCGCTCGATATCGGGCTTCGGGCCGAGTTCTTCGGCCAGCTCGGGGCGGCAGATCGCGTGGACCTTGTTGTAGTCGAGCCGCACCGCGTGGAGCGAGCGTTCGGGGCCGCGCGAGAGGATGATCGCCGCATCGAGCGTGTCGCCGACGCGCGATTCGAGGTGAGGCCCGGTGTCGATGTCGATGTGCAGGCGCGGATGCTGCGCGCGCAGTTCGGCGAGGCGGGGGAACAGCCGCTGCGTGCCGAACAGCGGCAGCACGCCAAGATGCAGGCGCAGCAGCGAGAGGTTCTCGGATTGCCCCTCCACCGCGCGGGCGAGCGCTTCGAACTGCGGGCTGACGGCTTCGTAGAACTGGTGCCCCTCATCGGTCAGTTGCATCGCCTGCCGCGCGCGGGTGAACAGCTTCTTGCCGACGAATTCCTCGAGATTGCCGATCCGCCGCGACAATGCCGAAGGGCTCAGCCCGATTTCTTCCGCCGCCGCGCGGGCGGAACCGAGGCGGACGGTGCGCATGAAGGCTTCGAGCGCGCGGAGCGGGGGAAGGCGGCGGATCGGCATCGGGAAGGGAAACTGCGGATTGGCGGACTGATTGTCGAGCCGATTTTTTGCAGTTGCGAAAAGAAAGTTATTCCTCGGCTTCCGGCTCTTCGGGCGGGTGCAGCCGCAAGCGGGTGACGTGGGTCGCGTCGCCGTCGGTCACCTCGATCCGCCACCCGCTCGGGTGCGGCAGTATCGCACCGACCGGCGGCACTTGTTCGGCGAGGATGAAGGCGAGGCCGCCCAGCGTGTCGACCGCTTCCTCGACTTCGGCGAGCCGCGGATCGACCTGCTCGGCCACGTCGTCGAGCTCGGCGCGCGCGTCGCAATCCCACATGCCGTCGCCGATCGGCACGATCCACGCCACTGGCGCCTCGTCGTGCTCGTCCTCGATATCGCCGACGATCTCCTCGACCAGATCCTCGATCGTGATGATCCCGTCGGTGCCCGAGAATTCGTCGACCACGATGGCGAGGTGCATCCGCTGCGCGCGCATGTCGGCGAGCACGTCGAGCGCGCCGCGCGCCTGCGGCACGTAGAGCGGCTGGCGCATCAGCACGGTCCAGTCGGCCGGCGGGGCCTTGCGCTCGGCGAGGTAGGGGAACACGTCCTTGATGTGGATCATGCCGATCACGTCGTCGAGCGTGTCGCGATAGACCGGCATGCGCGAATGGCCGTTCTCGGAGAAGCTGGCGACCAGCTCGTCCCAGCCGATCGTCGCCTCGACCGCGACGATCTCGCCGCGCGGCACCGCCATGTCGTCGGCATCGTGTTCGGAGAAGTGGAGGATGTTGCGCAGCATCTGCCGCTCGACCGGCGAGAGATCGCCATCGGCACGCGTCTCGCCGCCGCCGTTGGCTGATTCCTCGTCCTCGTGTTCGTCGATCGCTTCCTCGAGCTGCGCGCGCAGCGACCGCTCGCTGTCGCCGTCGAAGAACTTGCGGATCGCGAGCCACAGCCCGTTTCTACTGTCCGGGTCTCCGGCTGAATTTTCGGATTCGGGCATGGCCCTCAAGCAAGCTCCTGGTTGTCTCGATCGCCATATGGGTCCGGCAGGCCGAGAAGCGCAAGCGCCTTTATTTCCAGCGCCTCCATAGTTTCGGCATCGCCATCCGAAATCTCGTGATCGTGGCCCGCCAGATGGAGCAGCCCGTGGAGAACGAGGTGCATCGCGTGGCGCTCGATCGCGACGCCCTTGTCCGCCGCCTCGCGCGCGCAGGTCTCGTGCGCCAGCGCGATGTCGCCGAGCATCTCCGGCCCCCCATCGGGGGCGAGCGCGAGCAGTTCGGCGCGCGTCATCATCGGGAACGACAGCACGTTGGTCGGCCGGTCCTTCGTGCGCCACTCGCGGTTGAGCGTCTGCACCTCCTCGTCCACGGTGAACAGCACGCTGGCCGACAGCCGCTGGTTGGCGAGTTCGGGTGCGACCTTCTCGGCCGCTTCGCAGGCGCGCTCGGCCAGATCGGCCCAGTCGTGGCTGCGCGGCCAGCCGTCGATTTCGATATCGAGATCCATGCTATTCGGCCTTGCCCTCGTAAGCCTCGACGATGCGGCCCACGATCGGGTGGCGCACGACGTCGGCGGCGGTGAAGCGGCTCACCGCGACGCCCTCGACCCCTTCGAGCCGGCCGACCGCATCGGCCAGCCCGCTAGAGGCGTCGCCACCGGGTATGTCGACCTGCCGCGGGTCGCCGCACACGACCATGCGGCTGTTCTGGCCGAAGCGGGTGAGGAACATCTTCATCTGCTCGCGCGTGGTGTTCTGCGCCTCGTCGAGGATCACGAAGGCATCGGCCAGCGTGCGTCCGCGCATGAAGGCGATCGGGGCGACCTCGATCACGCCCGAGGCCAGATGCCGCTCGACCTGTTCGGGCGGCATGCAGTCGTAGAGCGCGTCGTAGAGCGGGCGCAGGTAGGGATCGACCTTCTCCTTCATGTCACCGGGCAGGAAGCCGATCTTCTCGCCCGCCTCCACCGCCGGGCGGCTGAGGATCAGGCGCTGGACGCTGCCGGTGATGAGCTGGCTGACCGCCTGCGCCACGGCGAGGTAGGTCTTGCCCGTGCCCGCCGGGCCCAGCGCGAAGATGATCTCGTCGTGCGCGAGCTGGCGCATGTAGGGGATCTGCCCGGCGCTGCGCGGCACGATCGTCTTGCGCCGCGTGCGGATCATCACCGGCGGGCCGTCGTCGCCCGCGATGATCCCCTCGAGCGTGGGTTCGTTCGACATCATGATGAGCGATTCGATCGCGCCCGAATCGAGATCCTGGCCGCGCGCGAGGCGATCGTACATCGTCTGGAGCACGTCGCGCGCGCGGGCGACGCTGTCTTCCGGCCCTTCGATCTGCACCTTGTCGCCGCGCGCCGCGACGAACACGCCGAGCCGATTTTCCACCTGGACGAGATTGGCGTCGAACTGGCCGAACAACGGCACCAGCAGCGACTGGTCTTCGAATGCGACCTCGACCCGGGCGCGCCTGATCTCGCGCTGGGGAGAGGGCGGCGGCGATATGGCCGGAGCGGCGCTGTGCGGTCTTCGTCCCATGCAATCCTTTCGCGAAGGTATGCACGAATCTAGGTTGCAACGCACGGGAGGCAAGCCCGGTGCCGCAACATGGCGGTGGATAGTAACCGGCTTGTCGCATCGCGCGTGCCGGCGCATCATGGGCCAGGCCGGGAAAGCGAGGAGACGCGAGCGTGATGAAATGCATGATTGTTCCCGCAGCGGCGCTGATCGCAACGGCCTGCTCGCCATCCGCCGACCAAGGGACGAGCGCAAACGTCCAGCAAACCGAGCCTGCGTCTGCGGCACCGGTTGCATCCGAACAGGCGAACGATCCCCGCGTGGCCGAGTGGCTTCGCACCGAGAATCCCGATGCGGAAGGCTTGATGGTGCGGACGGGGCGCGTCGATCTCGACGCGGACGGCGTGGAAGAGATGCTGATTTACCTCGGTGGGCCGGGGATGTGCGGCAGCGGCGGATGCAACCTCATCGTTCTGAAGGACGACGGAGAGCGGCTGTCGAGGCTGGGCGAACTTTCCGTGGCGCAGCTGCCCGTCGGGGCGCTCGACAGCGCCACCAACGGATTACGCGATCTCGCGGTCACGACATACGGCGGCGGCGCGCCCGAGCGGATCATGAAGGTGCCGTTCGACGGGGCGGCCTATGCCTCCAACCCGACCGTGCCGCCTGCGGCGCCGAGCGACACCCTTGGCACGCCAGTCATCGGCGAAGGCGAGTTGCAGCCGCTGGATTAGGCCGTCACCGGTGTGCGGAGCCGCCCGGCGAGTGAGTTCGGCCCGGCTTCGGCCAGTTCGACCGACAGGAGATCGCCGATCGTTGCGTCGCCGCCTGGAGCATCGGCGAACCACACCGATTGCAACCACGGCGACTTGCCGAGCCACTGGCCGGGATGCTTGCCCTTCCGTTCGACCAGCACGTCGCAGGTGCGCCCGACCGAGCGCTGGTTGAACGCGAGCTGGTCGCGGTTGAGCGCGGACTGGAGGCGTTGGAGCCGCTCGTCCATCACTTCGCGTGGGACTTGCCCGTCCATCGTCGCGGCGGGGGTGCCGGGGCGGGGGGAATACTTGAAGCTGAACGCCTGCGCGTAACCCACGGCATCGACCAGCGCGAGCGTCTGCTCGAATTCGGCTTCGGTTTCGCCGGGAAAGCCGACGATGAAATCGCCCGACAGCGCCAGGTCGGGCCGCGCGGCGCGGAAGCGGTCGAGCAGCTTCAGGTAGCTCTCGGCAGTATGGCTGCGGTTCATCGCTTTGAGCACGCGGTCGCTGCCCGCCTGCACCGGCAAGTGGAGGAACGGCATCAGCTTGTCGATCTCGCCGTGCGCCGCGATCAGCGCGTCGTCCATGTCCGCGGGATGGCTGGTGGTGTAGCGGATGCGCGCGAGGCCGTCGATTTCGGCGAGGTCGCGGATCAAGCCCGCCAGTCCCACACTATGACCCTTGACGTCCTCGCCGCTCCACGCCGAGACGTTCTGGCCCAGCAGCGTGATCTCACGCGCGCCGGCTTCGACCAGCCTGTGCGCTTCGGCGATCAGATCGCTGTAAGGGCGGGAGATTTCCGCGCCGCGCGTATAGGGAACGACGCAATAGGTGCAGAACTTGTCGCACCCTTCCTGCACCGTCAGGAAAGCGGCGGGCGGGCTGGTTCGGCGCGCGGGAAGGGCGTCGAACTTGGCGATCGGCGGCATATCGGTATCGGTCGCCCGCTCCCCCGCCACCGCGCGGTCGAGCATCTGCGGCAAGCGGTGGTAGGCCTGCGGGCCGACGACCATCGACACCGCCGGGGCGCGCGCCATGATCTCCTCGCCCTCGGCCTGCGCGACGCATCCGGCGACCGCGATCAGCGGTTCCTTGCCCGCCGCGCGGCCCGCCTTGGTCAGGCGGCCGATATCCGAATAGACCTTCTCCGCCGCCTTCTCGCGGATGTGGCAGGTGTTGAGCACCACCAGGTCCGCCTCCTCGCCCTCGGGCGCGGGGGCGATGCCCTTCGCGGCGAGCAGTTCGGCCATGCGCTCGCCGTCGTAGACGTTCATCTGGCAGCCGAAGCTCTTGACCCGGTAGGTCTTCGGGGGTTCGCTCTGTCGCATGGCGCGCGGTTACCGCAAACGCGCCGCTTGCGAAAGGGCGCGTTACAGCGTGCGCGCGATCGCCGCCTGCGCGGCCTGCGCCACGGCCTTGCGATCGGCGAGTTGGGTACCCTCGAGCGGCGGGAGGAAGCGGATCGTCAGCCGGATCGGCCGCAGCCGGGCGAGGATGCGCTTGAAGTTGTCGAGTCCGTGCTCCTCCCCCACCCACGAAATGCGCGGCACGTCCTCGTAGATCAGCGCGACCGGCTGGACGGCCAGCCCCTCCGGCAGCGGATCGAGCGCGCTGAGCAGCGAGGACTTGAACGTCGCCACATCGGTGCCATCGGTCGTCGTGCCTTCGGGAAACAACGTGAGGCAGCCGGTTTCGGCCATCGCGGCGCGGATCTGTTCGACCTGTTCACCCACGCTGCCGCGCCGGTGGCGGGCGATGAACACCGTGTCGTTCATCTCGCACAGCCACTTGAGCACGGGAAACGCGCTCAGCCCGTCGTGCGCGACGAAGGCCGTGCCGCTGGCGTGGGAGAGGGCGGGAATGTCGAGCCAGCTCACGTGGTTCGACAGCAGCAGCGCGCCCTTGACGCGGCGCCCCTCCACCCGCGCGTCGAGCCCGGCGATCGAGCCGACCGCGGCGAGGAACACGCGCGGCCACCAGCGACCGGCACCCACGAGCCGCCAGACCAAGTGCAGCGGCGCGCAGAGGATCAGCATGGCCAGCATCAACAGCAGGCGCAGTGCGATCAGCGCCCAGCCCAGCGGGTGGATGCGCGGCGCGGGCAGAGCCCCGGCGGGGGCCATCAGCCGGGCTTGTCGCCGCGGTCGAGCTTGACCCCGTACAGTTCCATGCGGTGGTCGACGAGGCGATAGCCGAGCCGTTCGGCGATCACCTTCTGCAACGCCTCGAGCTCGGGATCGACGAACTCGACCACGTTACCGCTTTCCACGTCGATCAGGTGATCGTGGTGCGCTTCGGGCGCGGCTTCATAGCGCGCGCGCCCGTCACCGAAATCGTGGCGGTCGAGGATGCCGGCATCCTCGAACAGGCGCACGGTGCGATAGACCGTGGCGATGGAGATCTTGGGATCGATCCGCGAGGCGCGGCGGTGCAGTTGCTCCACGTCCGGGTGGTCTTCGCTGTCGGACAGGACGCGTGCGATCACGCGCCGCTGTTCGGTGATGCGCAGGCCACGGTCGGCGCAGAGCTGTTCGAGATCGATCCGTTGGGACACAGGAAACCCTTGTAAGAAAAAACGCCCCGCTGCCTTAACCGCGCGGAGCGTTCTTCTCAAGCTACCTGCTTGCTGTGGCTCAGGCGGTTTTCTTGCGCCGGCCGCGCTTCTGGCCCGGCTTGCGGCCGAGACCGATCTTCTTGGCCAGTTCGCGCCGCTTTTCGGCGTAGTTGGGCGCAACCATCGGATAGTCGGCGGGCAGGTTCCAGCGCGCGCGATACTCTTCCGGGCTCATGTCGTAATTGGTGCGCAGATAGCGCTTGAGCATCTTCAGCTTCTTACCGTCTTCAAGGCAGACGATATAGTCCGGCTTGACCGAAGAGCGGATCGAAACCGCCGGTTCTGGAACGGCTTCTTCCTGCGCGCCACTAGAGCCGAGGCCCGCCAGCGCGCCGTAAATATTGCTGATCAGCGACGGCACTTCGTCGACGGCAACGCTGTTGTTGCTCACATGCGCCGCGACGATGTCGGACGTCAGCGTAATGAGCATTTCGGTGGTATCGTTTTCGCTGGTTTCCATTGCTTCCTCGATGGCTGTTCGCCGGTATATGTTCTTTGCCAGACCCGTGAGGCGGTGCTCACACGCCGGCGCATGGCCTAGTCGCCTGATTATTTCAACTGGTATGAGATCACTTGTCGGCGCGTAAAGAAATTATCGTCCTATAGCTGCCGGGCGAAGGTAATGGCGTCGAGAAATTGTCCCGATGGCAACCTGTAATAGGCCTTGCGCCGGCCGATCGGTTCGAAGCCGGTCGCCGCGTAGAGCCCGAGAGCGGGATTGTTGTCGCGCATCTCCAGGAACATCCGTTCGGCCCCCCTGGCGCGCGCGTCGGCGAAGGCGCGTTCGAGCAGCGCGCGCCCGATGCCGCGGCCGCGCAGTTCGGGGCGCACGCCGATGAGCAGCAGTTCCTCCTCGCCCGGCGCGTGGCGGGTCAGCGTGAAGCCCGCCGCATCGCCGCCGGCGGAGGGCACGCCGCCGCGCTCGTCGGCCAGCCGGTAGAACGTATGGGGCATCGTCAGCGAATCGCCGACCTGCCTGCGCGACCACGCCTCGGCCCACGCCGGATCGAACGCCGCGTCCATCACCGCCATGATCCGGTCGAGATCGTCGGTCATCCCGGCAGCCTCGCATCGGGCGCGCGGCCATAGATCGGCCGTATCTCCGGGGTGAGCAGCGCGCCGGGCACGTGCACTGCGAAACGGGCATCGGGATGCAGCGAAGACGCCTCGCCGTGTCCGCGCTGCGCGACGAGTGCTTCGGCCTGCGTCCCGCCGACGCGCGCTGTGCCGATGGCACTCGCAGCGACCTCCGGTGCGAGCGAGCGCACCTCGCCCTCCGGCATACCGGAGGCATCGAACTTCTGGACAAACCATTCGCCATGACCGCCGGTATTGCACACCGCGAGCGGTTGACCCGGACGATCGGCGCGCATCGCCGCCGCGACGAGCGCAAGCGTGGGATAGCCCGAAATCTGCGCGTTCCAGGCGTAGGCCAACGCGCGCGCTGTAGCGATCCCGATGCGGACCCCGGTGAAGCTGCCCGGACCGAGCGAGACGAGGATTCTTTCGGCGCGCCCGCGATCGAGCAGTGCGGCGATCATCGGCACCAGCCGCTCGGCATGGCCGCGGCCGAGCACGCGGTGATCGTGCGCGACCACGGTGTCGCCCTCGAACAGCGCGACCGAACAGGCCTCGGTCGCGCACTCGATCGCCAGCGTTCGCATCGGATGCGTGTCGTTCCGTTACTGCCCTTGTCCGTCACCCGCGCATGCCACGTGGCGTGGCCGCCGGGCAAGCCGAACGGTCAGACGATGGTGTTGAACTTGTCGAAATCGGGCCGCGGGCTGCGCTCGAAGATCGTGCTCGCATCGCCGTAGCCGACCGAACAGATGAAGTTCGATTTCACCTTCGGATCGTCGGCGAAGAATTCGGCGTCGACCTTGGCGTTGTCGAACCCCGACATCGGCCCGGTGTCGAGCCCTAGCGCGCGCGCGGCGATGATGAAGTACGCACCCTGGAGCGATCCGTTGCGGAACGCGGCGGACTTGCGCCCGTCCTCGTCGCCTTCGAACCAGCTCTTCGCGTCGGTGTGCGGGAACAGCCAGGGCAGTTCCTCGTGGAAATCGATGTCGTAGCCGATGATTGCGGTCACCGGCGCCTGGACGATCTTGTCCCGATTGCCCTCGGAGGAAAGCTCGGCGAGCCGCTTCTTCGCCTCGTCCGACTTGCACCACACGATCCGCGCCGGGAGCATGTTGGCGGACGTCGGCCCCATCCGCGCGAGATCCCAGATCGCGCGCATCTGGTCGTCGGTCACCGGCTTGTCGAGCCAGCCGTTGTAGGTCCGCGCCTCGAGGAAAATCTGGTCGAGCGCGTCGGCCGACAGCGCGTGATCGTGGAACTGCCTGGTCATGCTGCGCGGACTTCCGTGACTTCGGGGACGTAGTGCTTGAGCAGGCCTTCGATGCCGTGCTTGAGCGTCGCGGTCGAGCTTGGGCAGCCCGAGCAGGCGCCTTGCATCTGGAGGTAGACGATCCCGTCGCGAAAGCCGCGATACTGAATATCGCCGCCGTCGCCCGCCACCGCCGGGCGCACGCGGGTTTCGAGCAGGTCGTTGATCTGAGCGACGATATCGGCGTCGGCGGGGTCTTCCTCGACCAGCATCGGCTCGTCTTCGGCCGGAACCGCGATGCCGCTGGCGTCGCCGCCGGCGAACAGCGGGGCCTGCGACACGAAATGATCGAGCAGGATCGAGACGACCTGCGGCTTCAGCGCCGACCATTCCGCACCCGGCGCGGCGGTGACCGACACGAAATCGCCGCCGAAGAACACGTTGGTCACTTCGCCGGTGTCGAAGATCGCCTGCGCCAGCGGGCTGGCTTCGGCGGCCTCCGGCGTGGCGAATTCGCGCGTGCCCGAGGGCATGACCTGCTGGCCCGGCAGGAACTTCAGGCTCGCCGGATTGGGCGTGGTTTCTGTCTCGATGAACATGCGGGCGATGTAGGGGCGCGGCGGGCGATCAACAAGCCCGGCGGGAACCGGAGCACGCGACATTCACTATCCCTTCATCCCGTCGCCCCCTATAGGCCCCGTATGACATTCCTTCCGCGTGCCGTCCGGCATCTCGCGTTTCTTCTTCCCATCGCGCTGCTGGCCCCGTCGGCGATGGCGCAGCAGGCTCCTGCGCCCAGCCTGGCGCCCGCGCCCGAATCGCTCCAGACCGGCGACGAGACCCCGTGGATCTACGAGGGCAGCAACGTCCCGCGCGACAAGGAATGGCAGTTCGGCGAGATGGACAACGGCCTGCGCTATGCCGTGCGCAAGAACGGCGTGCCGCCGCGCCAGGTCTCGATCCGCATCCGCATCGACGCGGGCTCAATCCACGAGGAAGACGACGAGCGCGGCTTCGCGCACCTGATGGAGCATCTCACGTTCCGCCAGAGCAAGTACCTCGGCCCGGCGATGGCGATCCCCACCTGGCAACGGCTCGGCGCGACCTTCGGCAGCGACACCAACGCCGAGACTTCGCCCACCCACACCGTTTACAAGCTCGACCTGCCCAACGCGACGCCGCAGGCGCTGGAGGAGAGCTTCAAGCTGCTCTCGGGCATGATCCGCGAGCCGGTGCTGAACGACGCCAACCTCGCCGCCGAAGTGCCGATCGTGCTCGCCGAAAAGCGCGAGCGCGGGGGTGCGGCCGAACGGGTGACCGAAGGCACGCGCAAGACGCTGTTCGCGGGCCAGCGGCTCGCCGACCGCATGCCGATCGGCACCGAGGAAACGCTGCGCGGCGCGACCGCCGGCGCGGTGCAGGATTTTCACTCGCGCTGGTATCGGCCGGAGAACACGGTGATCGTCGCCGCGGGCGACGTCGATCCGATCCGGCTGGCGCAGCTAGTCGAACAATGGTTCGGCGATTGGCAGGGCAAGGGGCCCCACGTCGAAGCGCCGGACTTCGGCGATCCGATGCCGCCCGCGGGCGCGACGGGCGAAAACCCGGTCGGCGAAACCGCGGTGCTGGTCGAGCCCGACCTGCCGCGGTCGTTCACTTATGCCGTCATGCGCCCCTGGCGGAAGGTCGACGACACGATCGAATACAACGAAGGGCTGCTGCTCGATTCGCTCGCGCAGGCGCTGATCAATCGCCGGCTGGAGGCGCGCGCGCGGGCGGGCGGTTCCTACCTCTACGCGCAGGTCCAGCAGGACGACGTCAGCCGCTCGACCGACGCGACGTTCGTCACCTTCGCTCCGCTGAGCGACGACTGGCAGGCCGCGCTGACCGACGTGCGCGGGGTGATCGCCGATGCGCTCGCGACGCCGCCGTCGCCC
Organism: Pelagerythrobacter sp.; assembly: GCF_041912895.1. Classification (NCBI taxonomy): domain Bacteria; kingdom Pseudomonadati; phylum Pseudomonadota; class Alphaproteobacteria; order Sphingomonadales; family Erythrobacteraceae; genus Pelagerythrobacter; species Pelagerythrobacter sp. The sequence continues at coordinate 52,111 of NZ_JAYSGI010000001.1, forward strand.
GAGGAGATCGCGCGCGAAGTGGCCGAGTTCGACGTGGTCTTCGCCAGCTCGGTCGAACAGCGCGACGTCATGGCCGGCTCGCAACTGGCCGACGATATCGTCCAGGCGGTCGATATCCGCGAAACCGTCGCCGCGCCCGAAACCGTGCTCCAAGTGTTCCGCGGGATGCAGGGCAAGATCACGCCCGAAGCCGTGCTCGAGCACACCCGTGCGCTGTTTTCGGGCGACGTCGTGCGCTCGATCTACGTCACTCCGGCGACCGGCGAAGCCGACGCCGCCGCGCTCGAGGCGGCGCTCGAAGCCGAAGCCGCGCCCGACGACAGCGCGCGCCTCACCGGCGAGCCGATCTCGTTCGACACCCTCCCGCCGGTCGGCCAGCCCGGCGAGGTGGTCAGCGCCGCGCCGCTCGGCCTGCTCGGGATCGAGCGGGTCGAACTCGGCAACGGCGTCACCGCGATCCTGTGGCCCAACGACGCCGAGCCCGGCCGGGTCGCGGTGCGCGTGCGCTTCGGCGCGGGCAACCGCGCGTTCGAGCCGGAAGACTCGGTCTACCGCGCGCTGGGCGAAGCGGCGCTGGTGTCTTCGGGCCTCGGCGAACTGGGGCAGGAGGAACTCGACCGCATTTCCACCGGGCGCAAGCTGGCGTTCGATTTCGGGATCGAGGATGCCGCGTTCACTTTCTCCGCCCAGACGCGCAACGCCGATCTCGCCGATCAGCTCTACCTCTTCGCCGCCAAGCTGGCGATGCCGCGGTGGGACGAGAACCCCGTGACCCGCGCCACCGCCGCCGCGCGCCTCGCCTACGAGAGCTATGCGACCAGCCCCAGCGGCGTGCTCGCGCGCGATCTCGAATACTACCTGCGCGATCGCGACCCGCGCTACGCGACGCCCGATCCCGAAGCGCTCGAAGGGGTCACGCCCGAAGGTTTCCGCGACGTGTGGGAGCCGCTGCTCAAGACCGGTCCGATCGAGGTGACGATCTTCGGCGAATTCGACCGCGCCGGCGCGGTCGAGGCCCTGCGCCGGACGTTCGGCGCGCTGCCCGCGCGCGAACCGATCCCGGCTGAAGTCGCGGCGCGGGTGCCCGGTTTTCCCGAGCCCTCCGCCGAGCCGGTGGTGCTCCACCATCGCGGCGATGCGAACCAGGCCGCGGCGGTGATCGCTTGGCCGAGCGGCGGCGGCGTCCCCGGCCTGCCCGAATCGCGCCAGCTCGAAATCCTCGTGAACCTGTTCAACAATCGCCTGATCGACGCGATGCGCGAACGCGCCGGGGCCAGTTATGCGCCGCAGGTGACCAATGCATGGCCGACCGACCTCGACGGCGGGGGCCGGATCACCGCGATCGCGCAGCTAAGGCCGGAAGACGTGCGCGCGTTCTTCGCCGCGGCGGACGAGATCGCGAACGACCTCGCGGCCAATCCGCCCACCGCGGACGAGCTCGCCCGCGTCACCGAGCCGCTGCGCCAGCTCATCAACCGCGCGTCGACCGGCAACACGTTCTGGATGTACCAGCTCGAAGGATCGACCCGCGATCCGCGCCGGGTGCAGCTCGTGCGATCGCTGCTCAACGACTACACGGTCACTACGCCGCAGGCGATGCAGGCGCTGGCGCAGAAGTATTTCGGCGGCCGGCCGGGCTTCCGCCTCGCGGTGATCCCGCAGGGTCAGGAACTCGCGAGCGCACCGGCCCCGGCGACAGGCGCGGCGGCGGGCGGGCGCTGAGCACCCCATAGCCGAGCCATCAATGGCCGAAAGTTAATTGCGCTTGCGGCGCGGCGTGCATTGGCCTTCAATGCCGCGCCCCAGACAGGACAGAAACGAGAGAGTACGCCCCCGTGGCCCGCAACTGGAATCCCGATAGCTGGCAGTCGCACGAAGCACGGCACCTGCCGCAATACGAGGACGCCGCCGCGCTGGCCGACGCGGAGGCGACCCTGCGCAGTTATCCGCCGCTGGTGTTCGCGGGCGAGGCGCGCGCGCTCAAGGCCGAGCTGGCGGGCGTCGCCAACGGGCAGGGCTTCCTGATCCAGGGCGGCGATTGCGCGGAAAGCTTCGCCGAATTCCACCCCAACAACATCCGCGACACGTTCCGCGTGCTGTTGCAGATGGCGGTCGTGCTCACCTTTGCCGGCAAGCTGCCGGTGGTGAAGGTCGGGCGCATGGCGGGGCAGTTTGCCAAGCCGCGCAGCGCGGCGACCGAAACGCAGGGTGACCTGACCCTGCCGAGCTATTTCGGCGACAACGTCAACGGGATCGAGTTCTCGCCCGAATCGCGGCGCAACGACCCCCAGCGCATGGTGCGCGCCTATTCGCAGGCGGCGGCCACGCTCAACCTGCTGCGCGCCTTCGCCGGGGGCGGCTACGCCAACCTGCGGCAGGTCCACCAATGGACGCTCGATTTCATGGGTCGCAGCCCGTGGGCCGATCGCTTCGCGGAAACCGCCGACCGCATCGGCGAGGCGCTCGATTTCATGGAGGCGTGCGGGGTCGATCCGGGCACCGTGCCGCAGCTTCAGGGCACCAGCTTCTACACCAGCCACGAGGCGCTGCTGCTGCCTTACGAGCAGGCGATGACGCGCCAGGATTCGCTGACCGGTGACTGGTACGACACCAGCGCGCACATGGTCTGGATCGGCGACCGCACGCGTTTCGAGGGCAGTGCGCACGTCGAATTCGCGCGCGGGATCGGCAATCCGCTGGGCCTCAAGTGCGGGCCGAGCCTCGAACCCGACGTGCTGCTCAAGCTGCTCGACACGCTGAACCCGGCGCGCGAGCCGGGGCGGATCACGCTCATCAGCCGCTTCGGGCACGACAAGGTCGAAGCCGGGCTGCCGCGCCTGCTCCGCGCGGTGGCGCGCGAAGGGCATCCGGTGGTGTGGAGCTGCGATCCGATGCACGGCAACGTCGTCAAGGCGGAGAGCGGCTTCAAGACCCGCCCGTTCGACCGCATCCTGACCGAAGTGAAGGGTTTCTTCGCGGTCCACCGCGCCGAGGGAACCCACGCGGGCGGCATCCATATCGAGATGACCGGGCAGGACGTGACCGAATGCACCGGCGGTGCGGTCGCGATCACCGACGAAGCGCTCGGCGACCGCTACCACACCCACTGCGATCCGCGGCTCAACGCGGCGCAATCGCTGGAACTGGCGTTCCTTCTCGCCGACATGATCCGCCTGGAAACCGCCGACCGCCGCGCCGCCGCGGCCTGATTTCCGGTTTGCGCAAGGGCACAGAAATCGGCTGATTCACGCGGAGACGCAGAGACGCAGAGACGCGGAGATGTGTTCCTCGCGGCGCAGCCGCGCTTCATCTTCGGGTGCGGTGCGAGCGATCGATGCGCCTTCGGCGGAGGGCAGACGAAGCTTTAACATGATCCAGCCCCCTCCGCGTCTCTGCGTCTCCGCGTGAATCAAAAAAACGCGCGCCCGCAGTCGAACCTCAGCCCGTCGCCGCGCCGGTGATATGGCGTTCGACGTTCTTCGCCAGCACGTCCATCGGGACATTGCCGCCGAGTACGACCGCATCGTTGAACGCGCGGAAATCGTAGGCGTCGCCCAGCGCCGCCCGCGCACGATCCCGCTGGCCGACGATCTCGCTATGGCCGATCTTGTAGCCGCAGGCCTGCCCCGGCCAGCTGCAATAGCGGTCGACCTCGCTCGCCACCTCGTCGGGCTTGGAGCCGTTCTCCTCGACGAAGAACTGCCGCCCGCGCTCGCGCGTCCAGCGCTTGTGGTGCAGCCCCGTGTCGACCACCAGGCGGCAGGCGCGGAACGCCAGGCTCTGGAGATAGCCGAGCCGGCCGACCTCGAAATCCTCGTACGCACCGAGTTCGTCGGCGATCTGCTCGGCGTAGAGCGCCCAGCCTTCGGAAAAGGCGTTGAACGCGAGGATCGAGCGGATCAGCGGCAGGCGGTTGGAGAATTCGCCTTCCCACACGTGGCCGGGGATCGTCTCGTGATAGGTCAGGTCGGCGAGGTCGTACTTGCGGTGCAGGTCGGTGCTCCTGAGGTTGATCCACATGCGCCCCGGGATCGTGCCGTCCTTGCTCCCCGCGCCGCCATAGGCGCCGGGCGCGCCGGGTTCCTCGGCCAGCGGCAGGCGGCGAACCTCCAGGTTGGGATCGACCAGCGTGTTGAACGCGCGCGGCATCTGCGCGGTGATCCATTCGATCCGCTCGTGGATGAAATCCATAATCTGCTTGCGGCCCGGATCGCCCTCGGCGAACTTGTAGCGCGGATCGGCCGACAGCGCCTGCATCCGCTCGCCCACGCTGCCGCTGGTGTAGCCGATCTTGCGCAGGATCGGGTCCATCCGCCCGTGCAGTTCGGCCAGTTCGTCGAGACCCCGCTGGTGGACCTCGTCGGGGCTGAGCGTGGTCGTGGTGCTCGCGCGCAGGCCCCAGGCGTACCATTCCTCGCCTTGCGGCTGGGCCCACATGCCCGCGTCGGATTTCGCGACCGCACGCTCCGCCTTCAGCTCGGCGAGCTGGCGGCCGAGCGCCTCCGCGACCGGCCCGGTGACGAGCGCATCGACCCGCTCGGCATAGCTGGCGGGCAGGCCCGAGGCGGCGAGGTTCTCGCGCAGCTGGGCGACGAACAGCGCGCTGCCCCGCGCATCGGCGATCGTGCTCTCCATCTGCGCGATCGCCTTGTCGAGCAGGAAGTCGGGCGGCACCACGCCGATGCCGCGCGCCGCCGTCATCCGCTCCAGCTCGCCGTCGAGCGCGCCGGGCAGCGCCTCGATCCGCGCGAGGTAGGCCTCGGCGTCTTCCGCCGTTTTCAGCGGGTGCGTGGTGTCCATGAAGCGCGGCATGTCGAGATAGGTGCCGACGTTCTGGATCACGACATAGGGGGCATTGCGCCAGCTCCCGACCGCGACGTCGCCGTAGGGCAGGGCGAAACCGTCGAGCGCGGTCGCATAGGCGCTCTCGACCACCTCGAAGCTGGTCCGGGTGTCGGCGTCGAGCCCGGCGGTGTCGTGCGCGCGGACCCGTGCAAGATCGGCGCGCAGCGTCTCGGCATAGGCACGCTGACCGGCGGCGGACTGGTCCTCCAGCTCCGCGCGCAGCGCCGCGTGCGCTCCGGTGTCGACGCCGAGGCTGGTCGCCCGCTCGGGCTCGTGCGCGAGGAGGTTCCAGGCGACGTCGTCGAGCAGCGGATGGCTGGCGGTGCCGACCGATGCGGGTGGGGTCAGCGCGCGCTGGCAACCGCCGAGCGCGAGCAGCGAGGCCCCCGCGCCCAACCCTGCGAGGGCCTGGCGGCGGGTGATGTCGAAGCGCGTTTCCTGCATGGGCGCCGGTGTGGCTGGCGCGCCGTTTGCTGTCAATCGACGGGACTGGCGGCCTCGGACAGTCCACGATAGGAGCGGGCGCGAAGGGAGCGGACAATGCTGGGCACCGTGCTGTCGATCATCATGCTGGCGGGGATCGCGCTGATCGTCGGCGCGGTCTTCCTCTGGCGCAAGGGCGGCTCGCGCAAGCAGGTGCTGCTGATGATCGTGATGGCGCTCGTGTGCTTCGCCAACGTCGCGATCTGGACGGTGCCCGACGCGAGCGGCGACGCCCCGGCCGACAGGGTCGAACGGGGCGTCGGCAACTAGTTCATTCGGGCAGGCGCCAGGAAACCGCGCTCGAATAGCTGCCGGGCGCCTTCTCGCCCTGCGCGTCGCGCGCCGGATCGAAGCGCGCGCGGCGCGTCACGAGATCGCAGGTCGCCCGGTCGAGTTCGGCATGGCCGCTCGACCCGGTAACCGTGCATTGCGCCACCCGGCCATCGGCGCCGACCTGCACGCGGAAGCGCGCGACGCCGGTCAGCTCGCGGCTGATCCAGCTGCTGCGATAATCGCCGGTCGTGACCCACCGCGAGGTGTCGTTGCTCGGCTTCGCTGCGATTGCATCGAAACGCGGCGTCGACTGGCCCGAAGGCGTCGGCCCCGGTGTAGGAAAGGCCTCGAGCTCGATCGGTTTCAGCGGCGGCAGCGGATCATCGACGATCGTGATGAGCGGATCGTCGCTGACGAGATCCACCGGCGTATCCGGCACGTGGACGTAGCTTTGCGAGGTGGCGGGTTCGTCGACAATTTCGTCGGGCTTGGGCGGCGGCGGGGGATCGATCGGAACTTCGGTCACCGTCTCGCCGGTCAGGCTCGGCACCGTTTCGATCACCCCGGTCGCCTGCAACCCGAACAGCAGCGCGTAGGCGAGCGCGCCGTGCACCGCGACCACCCCGGCGATCGATTTCGCCCGGTCCTGCGGCGATCTTGCATCCATATAAGCCATTGCCCGTTCTCCTCTCTCCAGCCGTGACCGGTGAGCCGGTCCGGCGCTCTTCCGCGAAAGAATGATACAACGTTACAGTTGGAGGCGCAAGATCAACCGCCTGGGATGCCTGCGAGCGAAATCAGTCGTGGTCCGGGTGCTGTCTGCTGGTGTGACGGATCGCAGCGGCCCACTCGGCGCGATCGCCCGCCTCGGTCGCGCCTTCGTCGCGCAGCGCGGGCAGCGCTTCGAACCACGGCAGGCGCGATTCGGTGCCCATCTGCGACTGCGGCGCGAAGGCGGCGGGATCGTCGAGCGAGCCGATGGTCAGGTTGGTCCGCCCCGCCGCGAGCGAATGGTAGAACAGCGGTGTACCGCATTGCGCGCAGAACCCGCGTTCGACCCCGGCGCTGCTCTCGAACGTGGCGGGCGCGCCGCGTGTCCATTCGAGTGCGTCGTCGGGCGCGGCCACCAGCGCGGCGAACGGCGCGCCGGTTGCCTTCTGGCACATCCGGCAGTGGCACACGTGCGCGTTGTCGAGCATTGCCGAGGCGCGGTAACGCACCGCGCCGCACTGGCAGCCACCGGTCGCGACGATCGGTAGCCGCCGCATCGCGCTCACTTGATCGGGCAGGCGGGGTCGAGCCGGAAATCGAGATAGTTGTCGACCGAGGCCATCAACTCGTCGTTCTCGTTCTCGAAGAAGTGATTGGCGCGCGGGATTTCCTCGTGGTGGATCGTGATGTGCTTCTGCGTGCGCAGCTTTTCCACCAGCTTGGTCACCGCGCCCGGCTGCACCACCGTGTCCGCCGCGCCCTGGATGAAGATGCCGCTCGCGGGGCACGGGGCGAGGAAGCTGAAATCGTACATGTTGGCGGGCGGGGCGATCGAGATGAACCCGCGGATCTCCGGCCGGCGCATCAGCAGCTGCATGCCGATCAGCGCGCCGAAGCTGACGCCCGCGACCCAGGTGGTCTGCGCTTCCTGATGGATCGACTGGACCCAGTCGAGCGCCGAGGCGGCGTCGGACAGTTCGCCCACGCCGTTGTCGAAGCTGCCCTGGCTGCGGCCGACGCCGCGGAAGTTGAAGCGCAGCACCGCGAACCCGCGGTCGACGAAGGTCTTGTAGAGCCGCTGCGTGATGCGGTCGTTCATCGTCCCGCCGCCCTGCGGATGCGGGTGCAGGATCATCGCGACCGGCGCGCGCGGGCGCGGGGGAGGGGAGAAACGGCCTTCGAGACGGCCTTCGGGGCCGGGAAAGATGACTGAGGGCATCGGGTGATCCTGCCGGAATTGAGCTATCCGCAGCGGGCCGGGTGGCGCGCGCGAAGTCGCGGGCTATATAGTGCGGCCCCCTGAAATCGCAATTGTTTCGAGCATCGTCCCATTCCCGAGCGCATCTACCTCGATCACGCCGCCACCAGCCCGCTGCGCCCCGAGGCGCGCGCCGCGATGGAGGAGGGGTTTCGCCTGTGGGCGAACCCCTCCAGCCCCCACGCCGAAGGCCGCAAGGCGAAGGCGGCGCTGGAGGATGCGCGCGAGCGGGTGAAGCGTGCGCTCGGCTGGCAGGGCGAGGTGATCTTCACCTCGGGCGCGAGCGAGGCGCTGGCGATCGGGCTGGGCAGGGCGAAGGTCGAACGGCGGCTTGCTAGCGCGGTCGAGCACGATGCGGTGTTCCGCGCTGCGCCTGACCCCGAGGTGCTGCCGGTACGCGGCGGCGCGATCGATGCGGAGGCACTGGGCGGCGGCGAACGCGCGATCGCCGCAGTGCAGCACGTCAATTCGGAAACCGGCACCTGCCTGCTGCGCGACGGCGACGGCCTGCTGCGGCAGGTGCGCGAAGCAGGCGGGCTGCTGTTGAGCGACTGCGCGCAATCGGCGGGCAAACTCGCTCTGCCCGATGCGGACATGGCGGTCGTCTCGGCGCACAAGTTCGGTGGGCCGATCGGCGTCGGCGCGCTGCTGGTGCGCGATTTCGCGATGCTCGAACCCACCGGCGGGCACGAGCGCGGCTATCGGCAGGGGACCGAGAACCTGGCCGGCGCGATGGGCATGGCGGCGGCGCTCGAAGCGGGCGGGATCGCAAGCTGGCGCACCAGCGAAGCGCAGCGGACCGATTTCGCGGCCGCGTTGGCGGGCGAGCGCATCGCGCCCGGCCTGCAGACCTCGCACATCGTCGCCATCGCGCATCCCTCGCTCAGCGCGCAGGCGCTGCTGATCCGCCTCGACGCGCTGGGCTTCGCGGTGTCGGCGGGCAGCGCATGTTCCTCCGGCACGCTGAAGAAAAGCCGCGTGCTCGAAGGCTTCGGGGTGCCCGACGACGTGGCCGCGCGCACGATCCGCATAAGCCTCGGCTGGAACACCACCCCGGAGCACCTCGAACGGTTTGCCGAAGCGTGGACAGCGCTCGGCTGAGCATTATGGAAGCGTCATGATCTACCTCGATTATCAGGCCACTACTCCGCTCGCGCCCGAGGCGCGCACGGCGATGCTGCGCTGGCTCGACGGGCCGGAGGGCGCCGGGTTCGGCAATCCGCACAGCCCGCATCGGATGGGGCGGCAGGCGGCCGCCGCGGTCGAGGTCGCGCGCGAGCGGGTCGCCGCGCTGTTGCCGCCGGGCGGGCGGGTGCTGTTCACCGGCAATGCCTGCGAGGCGATCAACCTCGCGATGCGCGGCTCGGATGGTGTGCGAAAGCCGGGCATTGCCTATTCCGCGATCGAGCACGCGGCGGTGCGCGATACGGCGATGGCGCTCGGCGAGGCCGCCGAAATCCCGGTCGATGCCGAGGGTCTGACCGATCCCGCCGCCGCGCTGCCGGAAAATACCGGCCTCGTCGCCGTCATGGCGGTCAACAACGAGATCGGCACCGTGCAGGCGGTCGCCGAATGGCACGCCCGCGCGAAAGCCGCCGGCGCGCTGTTCCTGTGCGACGCGGTGCAGGCCTGCGGCAAGATGGCGGTCCCCGTGGCCGACATGATCGCGGTCAGCGCGCACAAGATGCACGGGCCCAAGGGCATCGGCGCGCTGTGGGTGCGCGACGGGCTGGAGCTCGATCCGCAGATCACCGGCGGGCTGCAAGAGGGGGCGCGCTCGGGCACGCTCAGCCCCGCGCTCTGCGCCGGCTTCGGCGCCGCCGCGCAGCGCGCCGCCGAGCGGATGGAGGAGGACGCCGCGCATATCGAGGCGCTGTGGACGCGCGCGCGCGACCTGTTCGCCGGATGGGCGCTGAACGGCAGCGCCGAGGCGCGCTGGCACGGCAATCTCAACCTGCGTTTGGAAGGTCTCGACGTGAACCGCCTGATGAGCGAATGCCGCGAGGTGATGTTCTCCGCCGGATCGGCCTGCGCCAGCGGCTCGGGCCGGACGAGCCACGTACTGAAGGCGATCGGGCTTTCCGACGCGCAGGCGAAAAGCTCGATCCGCCTCGGCTTCGGCCGTTACACGACTATGGACGATCTCGAACGCGGCGCCTCCGCGATCGTCGCGGGCGCCAAGGCGCAAGGCCTGTGACAGTGCGCGTCCGCTTCGTCACCACGAAGGGCGATCCGGTCGAGGCCGAGGGCGCCGTGGGCCTCCCGTTGCTCGAAGTCGCGCAGGCCGCCGGAATGCCGTTGGAGGGCACTTGCGAGGGCCAGATGGCCTGCTCCACCTGCCACGTGATCGTTGCGCCCGAGTGGTTCGACCGCCTGCCCGAAGCGAGCGAAGAAGAGGAAGACATGCTCGACCTCGCCGCCGGGGCCTGCCGCACCAGCCGCCTGTCCTGCCAGATACTGGTGTCCGAAGCCCTCGACGGCCTCGAAGTCCGCGTCCCCCCGGACAGCCACGACATGCGCGGGCGCTAGGCGGTTTCGCCCACGATCTTCCGGCCGATCCTGCGGCCGAGCCAGACCAGTCCGGCGATCGGGCCGAGGATCGCGCCGAGCACGATCAGTGCGGCGACCAGGAAGCCGAGGATCGACCCAAGCGAGCCGACCGCCGCGCGCACCGGCGAGAGGAAGTCGTTCGCCACCAGCGCGCCGCTCTCGTAGCGCACATCGACCCGGCTGTAGGCGACGCGGCCCTGCATCTCGCGCAGCCAGTTTCGCGCCTGGTCGATCTCCTGATTGACTTCGGCCACGCTGCGTTCGGCCGCGACCAGTTCCTGCAAGCTCCCGCGCCGGGTGCGCAGCACGCCCATCAGCCGGTCGCGCAATTCGGTTCGCGCGCGTAGCTGCGCCTCGGTGTCGACGATCGCCTTCGACACTTCCTCGGTCGCGATCTCGGCGGAAATCTGGACACCGCCACCAGCGAACACACTCTCCTGGAAATCCTCTGCCGCATTGCGGCCTCCTTTTCGCCATTATTTTGCCACAATTGCGCCGCAATTCCACTAGCGTCAAGCGCAGATATGCGAAGGGCCCCGCCGCAATCAGCGACGAGGCCCTGCGAAACGGCGGATTTTCAGGTGGTTGTCAGGCCGCTTCGGTCACTTTCTCCAGTTGCGCGATCAGCGCCTTCGAGAACGCCGGAATGTCGTCGGGATTGCGGCTGGTGATGATGTGACCATCTTCCGCGACTTCCTTGTCGACCACATTGCCGCCCGCGTTGGTGAGGTCGGTGCGGATCGAGGGCCAGCTCGTCACGGTCTTGCCCTTCACCACGTCCGCTTCGACCAGCAGCCAGGGGCCGTGGCAGATCGCGGCGATCGGCTTGCCGTCGCGGTCGAATTCGCGGACGATGTTCACCGCGCGCTCGTTCATCCGCAGCACGTCCGGGTTGATCTGGCCGCCGGGCAGCAGCAGCGCGTCGTAATCGCCGGTGCCGACCTCGTCGACGGTGATGTCGACCTTGACCTCGTCGCCCCAATCCTTCTCGGCCCAGCCGCGGATTTCGCCGTCTTCGAGGCTGGCGACGGTGGTTTCGAAGCCGGCCTTCTCCAGCGCTTCGCGCGGTTTCATCAGTTCGGATTGCTCGAAGCCATCGGTGGCGAGGATGAGTACGCGTTTCATGGGTATTTCCTTTCGTTTCGGGTTGTCGGTGCAACGCATGGGGGAAGCGCCTCGTTCCGCCGCTTCCAGCCCGCGCGGCGCGCTGCTAGGGCGATCAGCATGGCCACCGTTCAAGACGAGAAAGACCCGTTCGACGCGATCGTCGATGCGCCATTCGATTCCGCGCTGGAGGAACGCTATCTCGTCTACGCGCTGTCGACGATCACCGCGCGCTCGCTGCCCGACCTGCGCGACGGGCTGAAGCCGGTCCACCGCCGCCTGCTGTGGGCGATGCGGCAGTTGAAGCTGAACCCGACCGATGCGTTCAAGAAATCCGCCCGCGTGGTGGGTGACGTGATCGGCAAGTACCACCCGCACGGCGATGCCAGCGTCTACGACGCGATGGTCCGCCTCGCGCAGGATTTCGCGCTGCGCTATCCGCTGGTCGAGGGGCAGGGCAACTTCGGCAACATCGACGGCGATAACGCCGCCGCCTACCGCTACACCGAAGCGCGCCTGACCAGGACCGCGCTGCGCCTGATGGAAGGGCTGGACGAGGGCACGGTCGATTTCGTCCCGACCTACAACGGGGAAGACAGCGAGCCCGACATCTTCCCCGGCCTGTTTCCCAATCTGCTCGCCAACGGGGCCAGCGGGATCGCGGTCGGCATGGCGACCAATATCCCGAGCCACAACGTCGCCGAAATAATCGACGCCACGCTGGAGTTGATCGACAACCCGCATGTCGAGCACGCGCGGCTGATGGCGCTGTTCCAGGGGCCGGATTTCGCCACCGGCGGGCTGATCGTCGACAGCCCCGATGCGATCGCCCATGCCTACGAAACGGGGCGCGGGTCCTTCCGCATCCGCGCGCGCTTCCACGCCGCCGAAGCCGAAAAGGCGGAAGATCGCGATGCGGGGATCGAGCGGCTGGGCGGCGGCCAATGGCAGCTCGTCGTCAGCGAAATCCCCTATCAGGTGCAGAAGGGCAAGCTGATCGAACAGATCGCCCAGCTTATCGCCGACAAGAAGCTGCCGATCCTCGAGGATATCCGCGACGAGAGCGACGAGAACATCCGGCTGGTGTTCGTGCCGCGCAGCCGTAACGTCGATCCCGAACTGCTCAAGGAATCGCTCTACAAGCTGAGCGATCTGGAAACGCGCTTCGGCCTCAACCTCAACGTGCTCGACGCGCAGGAGGGCACCGGCCGCACCCCGATGGTCATGGGCCTGAAGGAATTGCTGACCCACTGGACCGCGAGCCAGATCGACATTCTGCAACGCCGCAGCCGCCACCGGCTCGAACAGATCGCGCGGCGGCTGGAACTGGTCGAAGGCTACATCGTCGCCTTCCTCAACCTCGACCGGGTGATCGAGATCATCCGCACCGAGGACGAACCCAAGCCGGTGATGATGGCGGAATTCAACCTCACCGACCGGCAGGCCGAGGCGATCCTCAACATGCGGCTGCGCAGCTTGCGCAAGCTGGAGGAAATGCAGCTGCGGCAGGAGAAGGACGCGCTGCTGAAGGAGCAGGACGAGCTGGAAAAATTGCTCGGTAGCCCCGCTCGCCAGCGCACGCGGCTGAAGCGCGACCTGACCGCGCTGCGCAAGGAATATGCCGAGGACACGCCGCTCGGCCGCCGACGTACCACGATCGCGGAAGCCGCGCCCGCGGTCGAATTCAGCATGGACGCGATGATCGAGAAGGAGCCGGTCACCGTGATCCTCAGCCAGAAGGGGTGGATTCGCGGCGCGCGCGGCCATGCCGATCTGGCGAGCGACTGGAAGTTCAAGGAAGGCGACGGTCCGGCCTTCGCGCTTCACGCGCAGACCACGGACAAGCTGCTGGTGGTGGCGGGCGACGGGCGTATCTACACGCTCGGCGCGGACAAGCTGCCCGGCGCGCGCGGCTTCGGCGAACCGATCCGCAACACGATCGACATCGATCCGCAGACGCAGGTCGTCGGCCTGATCGTCCATCGGCCGGGCGGGCAACTGCTGCTCGCCGCGACCACCGGCAAGGGTTTCGCCGCCGCGACCGACGAGATCCTCGCCGAAACCCGGAAGGGGCGGCAGGTGGTGAACCTGAAGGCCGGCGCGCAGCTTCGCGTCGTGCGCGAGATCGCCGCCGAGCACGATCACGTCGCGGTCGTCGGCGACAATCGCAAGCTCGTCGTGTTCAACCTGGAGGAACTGCCGATGCTCGCGCGCGGGCAGGGCGTCACGCTCCAGCGCTATCGCGACGGCGGGCTGAGCGATGCGACCACCTTCACCCTTGCCGAGGGGTTGAGCTGGGCGATGGGCGGCGAGACCGGCCGCACGCGGACCGAAAACGACATCTGGCAATGGAAGGTCGCGCGCGGTGCTGCGGGGCGCCTGCCACCGCAAGGCTTCCCGAAGGACAATCGGTTCTAACTATACAGGCAGCAAAAAAGCCGGGCTCGCCATCGCGCGCCCGGCCTTCCTGATATCAAAACCCCGGTGAGAGGCCTGTCCGATTACTCGGTGGTCGCTTCCGCGGCGGCGTCGGTCGCCGTGTCCGCGGCGGGCGCTTCGGTCTGCGCGGTCGCGGCGGCACCGCCGGCGGCGGCGGCCTGGTCGATCTGCGCGTCGGTGAACAGCACCATGAGCTGGCCGGCCTGGTTGACCGCGAAGTGCTCGCGAAGCAGGTTCACGTCGCCTTCGGCGCGGGTGACGATCACGGTGTTGCCGTTGACGCTCTTGACCGTGCCCAGCGGCTGGTTGTCGGCGGTGAGGACCGGCGCGGCGGCCACCAGTGCGGTGTCGCGCTGCGCGTTGGCGGCAGCCATCTGCTCGGCGATCATCGCGTCGAGCTGGGCCTTGGTGACGGTGATCGTCGGGCCGTTCTCGCTCGTGCCGAAGGCGTTGGTCGGCAGCGGGGCCTTGTGCGTGCCGGTGTCGAGCGTGACGACGCCATTGGCGACGCTTTCGACGGTGCCGACCGGGTTGCCTTCGGGGCCGTACACGGTCGCGCCGACGGTGACGTCCTGCGCGTGAGCAGCGGTGGCGAGGCCGGCGGCGGCGACGGCGGCGAGGGCAAACTTGGTGAACTTCATGAAATCACTCCGTATCTAAAGTACAATCAACGTGATCGATGCGGGCGAACCCGCGGGAAAGGGCGAAACAGGGATGCGAGCGCGCCGCTGCGGCAGGGATGCCGTCGGCGCATTGCACCGCCGCTGGAAAGCGACAGAGGCCCAAACACCCAAATTGGGGTCGAGGTTCCATCGCAAGCTGTGCATACGATGGCAACACGGCTGTTATAGCATGGCCACATTAGCCCACGATGAAGCGCGTCAGTCGCGGTCCAGCGCTTCGTCGAGCATCTGCAACACCCGCTCGCGCGGCGGAAAGCCCTCGGCGATCCAGCGCGCCTCGATCTGCTGCAGGATGCGCGCGATGTCCGGCCCGGCTTCGACCCCCCGCGCGACGATCTCGCCGCCTTTCAGCGGGAGACGGGGCACGTCCCAGCCGTGCAGTTCGGCGATGTTTCCGTCGCCGAGCAGGAGCCGGTCGGTCGCGCAGTCGATCCCCTCGCGATAGGCGAGCGCGCGCGGGTCTTGCGTATCTGCCGCGCCGCGCGCGGCGGCGCAGGCGATCCGTTCGCGCTGCGCCTTCGACAGCCGCAGGCGCGAGGCCACCGTCTCCGCCACCGGCGGCAGCGCGGGCAGCAGCGCGGCGAGGCGGCGCACCGGATGCGGCGCGATGCCAGCCGCGCGTTCTGCCGCGACGAGGTTGCGCAGGGCCGCGATGCCCTTGCCGTTCACCTCGGGCAGCACGACCGGCAGCACGCCCAGCGCGAGCATCCGCTCGACCGTGTCGGAGGGGTCGGGCAGCGCGAGCAGGGTCAGCAGCTCGCCCGCGATCCGTTCGCGCGACAGGCCCTTCAGCGTGCCCGCGAGTTCGGCGCAGGCGTCTTCCGCCTCGGGGTCGAGCCGCGATCCGAAGCGCGCCTGGAAGCGGAAGTAGCGCAGGATGCGCAGGTGATCCTCGCGGATGCGTTCGCGCGCATCGCCGATGAAGCGCACGCGCCGCTCCGCCAGGTCGCCGAGCCCGCCGAACCAGTCCGAAATCTCCAGCGTATCGGGCGCGGCGTAGAGCGCGTTGATCGTGAAATCGCGCCGCGCGGCATCCTCGCGCCAGTCGCTCGCGAAGGCGACCGTCGCGCGCCGGCCGTCGGTCGACACGTCGCGGCGCAGCGTGGTCACCTCGACGTTGCCGCCCGGCAGGATCGCGGTGACGGTGCCATGGTCGATCCCGGTGGGCACGGTGCGAATACCCGCCGCGCGGCATCGCTCGATCACCGTATCGGGGGTCAGCGGGGTCGCCCCGTCGACATCGTATATGTCCGCGCCCAGCAGCGTGTCGCGCACCGCGCCGCCGACCCAGCGCACGTTATCGGCGCCGAGCGCCGCGACCAGCGCCGCGAGATCCTCGCGCGCGGTCCATGGGGCGGGTGGCAGGCGCTCAGGCATCGAACAGCGCCCGATATTCGATCCGCCGCGACAGGTTGGCGATGATCGCGGCGGTTACGCCCCAGATGCGGAAGCCTTCGTAATGATATTCGAGATACGTGCGCATCGCACCCTGCCAGAACACTTCGTG
This sequence comes from Pelagerythrobacter sp., assembly GCF_041912895.1. Taxonomy (NCBI): domain Bacteria; kingdom Pseudomonadati; phylum Pseudomonadota; class Alphaproteobacteria; order Sphingomonadales; family Erythrobacteraceae; genus Pelagerythrobacter; species Pelagerythrobacter sp. The sequence continues at coordinate 67,964 of NZ_JAYSGI010000001.1, forward strand.
CTCGGCCCAGTTCGCACGGTCGAGCAGCAGGTCGAGCGGCGCTTCGAACCAAGCCTCCACCTCGCCCGGATTGGCGACCAGCGGCAGGTCGGGCGGGACCACGCCGAGCACCGGGGTGATGTCGAACCCGGTGCCTGTCTGGTAACGGTCGGTCGCGCCGATCACGCGCACGTCGGACGGCCGCAGCGCGAGTTCCTCGTCCGCCTCGCGCAGCGCGGCCTCGATCGCGTTTTCGCCCGGATCGATCTTGCCGCCGGGGAAGGCGACCTGCCCCGGATGATCGCGCATGTCGTTGGGGCGCTGGGTCAGGATCACGCCGGGGACGGGGCGATCGGTGACGGCGATCAGCACCGCCGCGTCGGCCGAGCGATCGGCGTCGGCGAAGCGCGCGTCGGTCATCAGGTCGGGAATGTCCGCCGCGTGGCCCTGCTCGAACAGCGCCGCGAGACGGTCGAACAGCGCGCTCATTCGGGCAGCAGCGACCAGCGCTCGCCGCCGCTGGAGACGTGGGTGCCGTCGCCCTCGGCCAGCGCGATTTCGGCGAGCTGGAGCCAGGTGCTGCGGTTGAGCTGCGCCTCGCACCCCCGCCGCACCCCCAGGTAGATCGCCGGTTCTTCCGCGCTACCGCCCGCGCGCAACGGATGCTGCGGCCCGGCGACGACCAGCTCGTCGGTGTTCAGCCGGAACGCGAGATCGCCGTCCTTGCGCACCACGTCGGTCGCGACGAAGGCCGCGTCCTCGACTTCGATCGACAGCTTCTCGAACGGGGTGACGAGCCAGTGCTGCCCGCCATCGTCGCGGGTCAGCAGGCCGGCGAACGCGCGCACCATCGCCTGCCGCGTGAGCGGGCTGCCTTCGTGAAACCACGTGCCGTCCCCCGCGATGCGCATCGCGCTGTCGCCGGTCTTTTCCGGGCTCCAGTCCTCGACCGGCGGCAGCTTGCGCGCGGCGACATGCGCGGCGATCTGATCGAGCGTGAGGCCGGCGAGTTCGGGCGGGGGTTCGTAAGGCATTGCGACAGGAGCGTTGGCAGATTGCCGGGATCGCTTCAATCCTGCCACGGCCCCAGCATGCCTTCGGCCGGGAGCACCGCCGGGTTGTCACACCGCACCAGCAGGCGGGCGGGGTCGAATGGACCGGGGCAGTGCCACCCGCCCGCAGGCGCCGCGATGAAGCCGAAGAAGCGCCCGTAGTAGTCCGCGTCGCCGATCATCACCTGCGGCAGCGCGCCCGCGTCCAGCGCGCCCAGCGCGGCGAGCATCAGCGCCTTGCCATAGCCTTCGCCCTGCCGCTCGGGCACGACCGCGACCGGGCCGACCATCAACATCGGATGCGCGCGGCCTTCCGGGTCGGTCAGCGCGACGGGCCAGAGCTGAATCGTGCCGACGAGATAGCCGTCGTCGTCCGCCGCCGCGAAGCTCAACGCGGGCAGCCAGTCCGTCCCTTCGCGAATGCGATAAGCGGTGCGCGCGTGGCGGTCGGGCCCGAACGCACGGTCGAGCAGCGCCTCGATCAGCGCGGGTTCGACGGTGGCGAGGGGCGCGATGGTGGCCATAGCCGCGCGCCGTTACGGGCGAGGCGCGGGCCTGTCGATCAATTTCGCCTTGGCCCGCGCAGCGCCGCGCTTGTCGCTCAACCGCCGGGCACCATGCGGATCAGCCGCCCGCCGTCGCCGTCCTCGAGGATCCATAACGCGCCGTCGGGGCCTTCGACGATCTCGCGCACTCGCCGTTCGAACGGATAGCGGGCGACCTCGCGTGCCGTCTCGCCATCGATCGCGACGCGCACGATGGCGGTGGGGTCCATCGCGGCGATAATCGCCTGCCCCTGCCACTCCGGCCACAGCTTGCCCGAATAGAACACGAAATCGCCCGGCGCGATCACCGGGTTCCAGCTGATCGCCGGGGCGTGGAATTCGGGACGTGTGGAGTGCGGCGGAATTTCCTCGCCGTCGTAATGATCGCCTTCGGAGACCAGCGGCCAGCCATAGTTGTCGCCCTGCGCGACGAGGTTGAGCTCGTCGCCGCCCGCCGGACCGTGCTCGAGATCCCACAGCCGCCCCTGCGCGTCGAAATGCAGGCCGAGGATATTGCGGTGGCCGTAGGACCAGATTTGGTCCGAGGGGCTGCCGCGATCGGCGAACGGATTGCCCGGCGCAGCCTTTCCGTCCAACGTCAGCCGCAGCACGCTGCCGAGGTTGTTCGACAGATCCTGCGCGGGCTGCATCTTCTGCCGGTCGCCCGAAGCGAGCCACAGGTGCTGCCCGTCGGGCGCGATGGCGATGCGATGCGAGAAATGGCCGCGCCCGGTCACCTTGGGGTCCTGCCGCCAGATCACGTTCAGTCCCTCGATCGCGCAGCTTTCGGCGGCGGCGCAGTTGAGCGTGCCCTTGCCGAGCACGGCGCCGCGGGTGTCTCCGTCACCGGCTTCCACCCAGGTCAGATAGATCGTTCGGCTGCCGACGGTGCCTGCGCTCTCGGACGGCAGGAAGGCGATATCGCCGAACCCGCCCTGGCCGCCGTAGTCGACCTCGGGGGTGCCGGTCACGTTGCCGGTCCGTCCGGTCGCGGTGTCGACGAACTTCATCGTCCCGCCCTTTTCGGTGATGAACAGCGTCTGCGTCCCGGGAGCGAAATCGGCGGCCCACGGCTCGTCGAACGCGCCGAACGAGCGGGTGCTGAAATCGCTACTGGAAGTGACGGTCACAGGTTCGCCCGCATCGGCCGTACCGCCGGCAGGCGGCGGCGTGGTCGGGGCCGGGGTCGAGGACGTATCCCCCGATGGCTGGCCGCTGCAGCTTGCGGCGAACAGCAGGCAGGGCGATAGAGCGGCGGCAAGGATCGCATTTTTTGTCATGTTCAGCGCAACTCCCCAATACGCATTTGGCTCCGGCCCGCTGGTCGTCGGCGTGGACGAGGCGGGGCGCGGGCCACTGGCCGGGCCGGTTGTGGCTGCTGCCGTGGCGCTGTGCAAGCCGCGACCGGCAGGGCTCGACGATTCCAAGAAACTCTGCGCCGCGACCCGCGGGCAGCTCGACCTCTCGATCCGCCGGCGTTGCGCCTGGGGCGTGGGCGTGGTCGAGGTCGAGGAGATCGACCGGCTCAACATCTTCGGCGCGACGATGCTGGCGATGACGCTGGCGGTCGCGCGCCTCGCCGAAGCACTGGCGCGCGAGCCCGACGAAGTACTGGTCGACGGCAACCTCACCCCGCATGGCCGCCGCCCCGAATGGCGCTGGGGGGCGCGCGCGATCGTCGGCGGCGATGCCAAGGAGCCGGCGATCTCGGCCGCCTCGATCGTCGCCAAGGAATGGCGCGACCGCATGATGATCGCCGCCGCGCGCGAACATCCGCACTACGGGTGGGAGCGCAACAAGGGCTACGGCACGCGCGACCACATGGCCGCGCTGCGCACCCACGGCCCGACCCCGCTCCACCGCCGCAGCTTCGCTCCGGTGGCGCAGATGGAATTGCTGTAACGGGTTCGATTTCGCGCCAAGACGCGAAGGCGCGAAGAGATTGGACGTCCCCGCGCCGAAGGCGGATCCACTGCCAACGCTGCATCGGACAATCGCTAGCGGCTTCGCCGCAAGAAAGGCATCTTGGCGCCTTCGCGTCTTGGCGCGAAAAAGTCTCTCCGCGGCCTCTGCTCCTCTGCGATCTCTGCGTGAACCCGAAACAACCGCCCGGCGAGTCTTCGCGGCAACACCTACACGATATCGAGTCCATCGGAATCGTGCAGACTCAACATCTTGTGGCAAACTCCTTTCGTTCCGCCGCAAGTTACCAGGCGTTAACCATATGCCGCGACAATTCCCGGCTTGACGCGGAGTCCGCTTGGACTCACCCTGTGGATAAGTTGAATCGGACGGGGGTAATCGATGGGGGTCGTGGAGACCACGAAGACACGCATGCTGCGCGAGGCCGAGCCGGTCGCCGCGCCGCGCGAACTGGCGGTGAAGGCGGCGCTGCCGCAGGATTTGCCGGTCGGGCAGATCCTCGACGGCGACTGCGTCGAGGCGATGCGCCGCCTGCCCGATGCGAGCGTGGACCTCGTGTTCGCCGATCCGCCCTACAACCTCCAGCTCGGCGGCGATCTCAACCGGCCGGACGGCAGCCACGTCGATGCCGTGACCGACGATTGGGACCGGTTCGACAGCTTCAAGACTTACGATGATTTTACAAGGGCCTGGCTCGCGGAAGCGAAACGAATTCTCAAGCCCGACGGCGCGCTGTGGGTGATCGGCAGCTATCACAACATCTTCCGCGTCGGCGCGATCCTGCAGGATCTGGGCTTCTGGATTCTCAACGACGTCGTGTGGCGCAAGGCCAACCCGATGCCCAACTTCAAGGGCACGCGCTTCACCAACGCGCACGAAACGCTGATCTGGGCGAGCCAGGGCGAGAAGGCGAAGTATCACTTCAACTATCGCGCGATGAAGACGCTGAACGACGAACTGCAGATGCGCAGCGACTGGGTGCTGCCGATCTGCGGCGGGGCCGAGCGGCTCAAGGAAGGCGGGCACAAGGTCCACCCGACGCAGAAGCCCGAGGCGCTGCTCTACCGCGTGCTGCTCGCGACGACCGAGCGCGGCGACGTGGTGCTCGATCCGTTCTTCGGCACCGGCACCACCGGCGCGGTCGCCAAGCGACTGGGCCGCGAATGGATCGGCTGCGAGCGAGAGGGCGGGTACCGCGAGGCCGCGATCAAGCGGATCGAGAAGGAGCTGCCGCTCGACGAAAGCGCGCTCCAGACCATGCAGAGCCGCAAAGCCGCGCCCAAGGTGGCGTTCGGCGCGCTGGTGGAAAACGGCATGATCGCGCCGGGCACGCAGGTGTTCGACAAGAAACGCCGCTGGACCGCCACCGTGCGCGCCGACGGCTCGCTCGCTTTCGGCAAGCAGACCGGCTCGATCCACGGCCTCGGCAAGGAGCTGCAAGGCGCGCCGAGCTGCAACGGCTGGACCTTCTGGCACTACGAGGCGGGCGGCCCGAACGGCATCGAGGTCAAGCCGATCGACGCCGCGCGGCAATTGCACCTGCTGGCGGTGGAGGATTGAAAACTTGTCGTTCACCCGAGGTGTGGTAGATTCGATAGCATGAACGAGAATGTCGAAAATCTCGTGCTCGAGCACCTGCGAGCCTTGCGTGAGGAAAGCGCGGAGATCCGAAGCGATATCCGTGAGGTCAAGGCGCGCCTGAGTTCGATCGAAACCTCGTTCGCTCGGTTCGGACGCGATGTCGCGCACAATTATTCCGAGCAGGTCGACGATCGTCATCGGCTCGACGAGTTGAGCGATCGTATCAGGCGGATCGAAAAGCGTCTCGAACTGGTCGACTGAACCGGCCGACATGCTCGTGGCCGGCTCTCGCTGTCCTACATCGCGATCTGCCGCTAAACCGCCTGCATGACCTTGTCGGACCTCATTTCATGCCCGCCTGACCTGCGCCCCGCGCGCCCCGAGTTTTTCTCTCCAGGACAGTGTAACAACCGGTCCATGTCACACCATATCATCGGAACTGCGAGTCGATGAGCGAGCGCGTCTATCTCCAGCCGATCGGCCTCGCCGCGAGTCCGCAGAGCGAGGAGGGCGACTGTGTCCGCCTCGCCGGCGGCATGGTCTATGCGCACCGCTTCGCCGCGATCGTGCGCCGCGAGGGCCGGGTGGCCGAGCGACTGCGCTTCACGCCGGAAGCCGCCGCCGAGACGTTCGCTCTTCTGCCCGAGGCGCTCGGTGCCGAGGCGGAGGCGCAGTGGGCGAACCTCACGCTCGCGCATCCGCCGCTACAACTGGGCGAGCGGACGGTGCGGCTCGATCAGCCGCAGATCGTGGGCATCCTCAACGTCACGCCCGACAGCTTCTCCGACGGCGGCAAGTTCCTCGACCGGCCCGAGGACGGGCGGGACCATGCCGCCACGATGCTCGAGAGCGGGGCGGCGATCGTCGACATCGGCGGCGAGAGCACGCGCCCCGGCGCGCCCGCGGTGTGGGAAGGCGACGAGCTGAAGCGCGTGATCCCCGCAGTCGAATACTGCGCTGCGATGGGCGCGGCGATCAGCGTCGACACGCGCCGCCCGGCGGTAATGGACGCCGCGCTCCACGCCGGGGCGCATATCGTCAACGACGTCTCCGCATTGCGCCACGATCCGCGCAGTCTCGAACTCGTCGCCGCGCGCGCCTGCCCGGTGGTGCTGATGCACGCGCCGGGGGAAGGTGAAAATCTGCATTCGGGCGGGGACTACGCCGACGTGGTACTCGACGTGTTCGACTGGCTGCGCGAGCGGCGCGACGCGGCGGTGGCGGCGGGCGTCGCGCGCCAGAACATCGTGCTCGATCCCGGCATCGGCTTCGGCAAGTCGCTGGCCGAGAACCTGGCGCTGGTGAACGCGCTGCCCCTCTTCCACGCGCTGGGGGCACCGCTGCTGCTCGGGGCGAGCCGCAAGCGGATGATCGGCGCATTGTCGGGCGAGGCGCCCGCGCATCTGCGGATGGGCGGCAGCCTCGCGCTCGCACTGGCGGGGATGAACGCCGGGGTCCAGTTCCTGCGCGTCCACGACGTCGCCGAAACGGTCCAGGCGCGCAACGTCTGGCGCGGCCTGCGCGATGCAGCGCTGACCGATTTCGCGCAGATGCCGGGCTAGCGGGCGGGCGTGTGTTCGCTTGACCTGCGCCCCGAATCCCCCTAGGGGCGCGGCCATCCGAAGCGGGCGGCAATCCGCGTCGGCCAGATAGAGCTGAACATTGCCGGTCATGTCCCGGGGGCCTTGGCGTATCGCGCCGAAGGCTCTTTTCTATTGAAGCTGCGAAGCTTCGGGGCAGCCGTCAAAGTAACCCGGCGTCCGTGACCCGGGTGGAGTGTTTCAAGCTCGTGCGATTGCCTCGCCTCGCGGCGGCTTCGGCCCCGCGTGCGGCGCGCACGGTCTTCTCTCCACCTCGGCCCAGTGGCGCCACCACACGGTGAAGAGAGAAAGTCTTAATGCCGACGATCAACCAGCTGGTCCGCAAGGGCCGCGTTCCGCAGAAGGCCAAGTCGAAGGTCCCTGCGATGGAGCAGAACCCGCAGAAGCGCGGCGTCTGCACCCGCGTCTACACGACGACCCCGAAGAAGCCGAACTCGGCGCTGCGCAAGGTCGCCAAGGTGCGCCTTACCAACCAGCGCGAGGTCATCTCGTACATCCCGGGCGAAGGCCACAACCTGCAGGAACACTCGGTCGTGCTGATCCGCGGCGGCCGTGTGCGCGACCTTCCCGGCGTGCGCTACCACGTGCTGCGCGGCGTGCTCGACACCCAGGGCGTCAAGGACCGCAAGCAGTCGCGTTCCAAGTATGGTGCCAAGCGGCCCAAGTGACCTGACAGCCTCCGGCGTCAGGTCATCCTGAACTCGTTTCAGGATCCATGGCTCCGCAGGCGAAGGTTCCAGAAGTTCAAGCGCCGCACCAAACCTCCCGATGGACCCTGCAACAAGTTCAGGGTGACGGGAACAGGGGAGCGGAGGCTGCAAGACAAGGAAGAGACCAATGAGTCGTCGTCGTCGTCCCGAGAAGCGGGAAATCCTGCCTGATCCCAAGTTCGGAGATCAGGTCCTGTCGAAGTTCATGAACAACCTCATGTACGACGGCAAGAAGTCCGCTGCCGAGCGTATCGTCTATGGCGCGCTCGACACCGTGGAAGCCAAGGCCAAGGCTGATCCGATCGGCCTGTTCCACGACGCGCTGAACAACATCAAGCCGCAGGTCGAGGTCCGTTCGCGGCGCGTCGGCGGTGCGACCTATCAGGTGCCGGTCGAGGTTCGCCCCGAGCGTGCCCAGGCGCTGGCGATCCGCTGGCTCATCACTGCCGCGCGCGGCCGTGCCGAAACCACGATGTCGGCGCGCCTGTCGGGCGAGTTGATGGATGCGGCGAACAACCGCGGCAACGCGGTCAAGAAGCGCGAAGATACCCACCGCATGGCCGACGCGAACCGCGCGTTCAGCCACTACCGCTGGTAACGCGCGCGCCGGTCGAGGCGTGCCCGGCACCGGCTGGGCACGTCTTCAACCGGTCACACAGTTAACTATATGGGGCGCGACACCGCCCCGAACCGCAAGGAAATCCACATGGCCCGCGACTATCCGCTGGAGCGCTATCGCAACATCGGCATCATGGCGCACATCGATGCCGGCAAGACCACCACGACCGAGCGTATCCTCTATTACACCGGCAAGTCCTACAAGATCGGCGAAGTCCACGACGGCGCCGCGACCATGGACTGGATGGAGCAGGAGCAGGAGCGCGGGATCACCATCACTTCCGCCGCCACGACCACGTTCTGGCAGGCGGAAGACGGCGAGGGCCCCAAGCACCGAATCAACATCATCGACACCCCCGGCCACGTGGACTTCACCATCGAGGTCGAGCGTAGCCTGCGCGTGCTCGACGGCGCGGTCGCGGTGTTCGACGGCGTCGCGGGCGTGGAGCCGCAGTCGGAAACGGTGTGGCGCCAGGCCGACAAGTACGGCGTGCCGCGGATGTGCTTCATCAACAAGCTCGACCGCACCGGCGCCGATTTCTATTACTGCGTCCAGTCGATCATCGACCGCCTCGGCGCGACGCCGCTGGTGCTCTACCTGCCGATCGGCATGGAGAGCGACCTCAAGGGCGTGGTCGATCTCGTCAACAATCGCGGCATCGTGTGGGAAGACGACGGCCTCGGCGCGACGTTCAACTACGTCGACATCCCCGAGGAACTGGCCGACAAGGCCGCCGAATACCGCGAGAAGCTGATCGAGACCGCCGTCGAGCAGGACGACGACGTGATGGAGCAGTACCTCGAGGGTAACGAGCCCGACGCGGCGACGCTCAAGAAACTCATCCGCAAGGGCACGATGGCGCGCGCCTTCGTGCCGGTGCTGTGCGGCTCGGCGTTCAAGAACAAGGGTGTCCAGCCCCTGCTCGACGCGGTGGTCGACTACATGCCGTCGCCGCTCGACGTGCCGGCGATCAAGGGCGTGCTGCCCGACAGCGACGAGGAGCAGACTCGCCCCTCGAGCGATGATGCGCCGTTCTCCGCGCTGGCGTTCAAGATCATGAACGATCCGTTCGTCGGCTCGCTGACTTTCACCCGCATCTATTCGGGCAAGCTGGCCAAGGGCCAAGTCCTGAACTCGGTGAAGGACAAGAAGGAAAAGATCGGCCGCATGCTGCTGATGCACTCGAACAACCGCGAGGACATCGAGGAAGCGTTCGCGGGCGACATCGTCGCGCTGGCCGGGATGAAGGACACCACGACTGGCGACACGCTGTGCGATCCGTCCAAGCCGATCATCCTGGAACGGATGGAATTCCCCGAGCCGGTCATCGAACTGAGCGTGGAGCCCAAGACCAAGGCCGACCAGGAAAAGATGGGCGTCGCGCTCAATCGCCTCGCCGCCGAGGATCCGAGCTTCCGCGTCTCGACCGACCACGAATCGGGTCAGACGATCATCAAGGGCATGGGCGAGCTTCACCTCGACATCCTGGTCGATCGCATGAAGCGCGAGTTCAAGGTCGAGGCCAACGTCGGTGCGCCGCAGGTGGCCTACCGTGAATCGCTCGCCAAGGAAGTCGAAGTCACCTACACCCACAAGAAGCAGTCGGGTGGTTCGGGTCAGTTCGGCGAGGCGAAGGTTCGCGTGATCCCCGGCGAACGCGGCCAGGGCGTGATCTTCGAAGACAACATCAAGGGCGGCAACATCCCCCGCGAGTACATCCCTTCGGTCGAGAAGGGCATGCGCGAGCAGGCGGAAAGCGGCTATCTGGTGGGCTTCCCGATCATCGACTTCACCATTGAGCTGATCGACGGCAAGTACCACGACGTCGACTCGAGCACGGTGGCCTTCGAGATCACCGGGCGCGGCGCGATGCGCGAGGCGGCGCAGAAGGCCGGCATCAAGCTGCTCGAGCCGATCATGAAGGTCGAGGTCGTGACCCCCGAGGACTATCTCGGCGACGTCATCGGCGACCTCAACAGCCGTCGTGGCCAGATCCAGGGCACCGACACGCGCGGCAACGCCCAGGCGGTTGAAGCCAACGTGCCGCTCGCCAATATGTTCGGCTACGTCAACGAGTTGCGCTCGTTCACGCAAGGGCGTGCGCAGTACTCGATGCAGTTCTCGCACTACGACGAAGTGCCGGCGAACGTGGCGCAGGAGGTCAAGGAGAAGCTTGCCTAAGATTGGGCAAGCGTCTAGGGGCGGCGCCTGATTCCCCGGGGCCGCCCGTGACCTGGTGAAATTCAAATCTGACAGACAGAGGTTACAAGCAAATGGCTAAGGAAAAATTCCAGCGTAACAAGCCGCACTGCAACATCGGCACCATTGGTCACGTCGACCACGGCAAGACCACGCTGACCGCCGCGATCACCAAGGTCATGGCCGAAGAGCACGGCGGCGCCGCCGTCGACTTCGCGAACATCGACAAGGCCCCCGAAGAGCGCGAGCGCGGCATCACCATCTCGACTGCGCACGTCGAGTACGAGACCGATGCGCGCCACTATGCGCACGTCGACTGCCCGGGCCACGCCGACTACGTGAAGAACATGATCACCGGTGCCGCCCAGATGGACGGCGCGATCCTGGTCGTGAACGCCGCCGACGGCCCGATGCCGCAGACCCGCGAGCACATCCTGCTCGCCCGTCAGGTCGGCGTGCCTGCGCTGGTCGTGTACATGAACAAGGTCGATCAGGTCGACGACGAGGAAATCCTCGAGCTGGTCGAGCTGGAAGTGCGCGAGCTGCTGTCGAGCTACGACTTCGACGGCGACAACATCGCGATCGTCAAGGGTTCGGCGCTGGCCGCGCTCGAAGGCCGTGACGACGAGATCGGCAAGAACTCGATCGTCGAGCTGATGAAGGCGGTCGACGAGCACATCCCGCAGCCCGACCGTCCGGTCGACAAGCCGTTCCTGATGCCGATCGAGGACGTGTTCTCGATCTCGGGCCGCGGCACCGTCGTGACCGGCCGCGTCGAGACCGGCGTCGTGAACGTGGGCGACGAAGTCGAGATCGTCGGCATCAAGGATACCTCGAAGACGACCGTCACCGGCGTCGAGATGTTCCGCAAGCTGCTCGATCGCGGCGAAGCCGGCGACAACATCGGCGCGCTGATCCGCGGCGTGGGCCGTGAAGACGTCGAGCGCGGCCAGGTTCTGGCCAAGCCCGGCACCGTCACCCCGCACACCGAATTCAGCGCCGAGGTCTACGTGCTGTCGAAGGACGAAGGCGGCCGTCACACGCCGTTCTTCGCCAACTACCGCCCGCAGTTCTACTTTCGCACCACCGACGTGACCGGTGAAGTGATCCTCCCCGAGGGCACCGAGATGGTCATGCCGGGCGACAACGTCACGATCGGCGTCAAGCTGATCGCGCCGATCGCGATGGACGAGGGCCTGCGCTTCGCCATCCGCGAAGGCGGCCGGACCGTCGGTTCGGGGGTTGTCAGCAAGATCACGAAGTAATATAGGCGCCGGACCGGCGGGGATTCGCTCCCCGCCGGTTCGAATTTTGGAAGGGGGCCGCCCCCACCGGTTTTTCCGGGAGGCGGGGCTGGCCTTCTTTTTTGTTGGGAGCGAAGCCGGTCCTCTGGCGAAGCTCCTCGGCTCTTTCGCATCGGTAAGGTAATGGAAGCTCAGAACATCCGCATTCGCCTCAAGGCGTTCGACCACCGCGTTCTCGACCAGGCGACTGGCGAAATCGCAGATACCGCGCGTCGTACGGGTGCTCTCATTCGTGGCCCCATTCCCATGCCGACGCGGATCGAGAAGTTCACCGTGAACCGCGGCCCGCACATCGACAAGAAGTCGCGCGAGCAGTTCGAGGTGCGCACCTACAAGCGGCTGCTCGACATCGTGCAGCCCAACGCCCAGACCGTCGACGCGCTGATGAAGCTCGACCTCGCCGCGGGCGTGAACGTGGAAATCAAGCTCGCGTAAGCCGAAGGTTTTCGCGAGCGCAGCTCCCGCGCAGGCGGGGGTCGCGGTCCTCCTGATCGGACCTTAAACGATCGGGAAAGTTTTGGGGCGCTCGATAGCCCCGCCGGCCGCAAGGCTGGCAAGACATCGGGATACCGCCGGCTGGTCTTCGGATCGATTTGGCCGGGTCTGCGTCCCCCGTCTCGCTTCCTTCGGGGAGTGGTTCAGCCCGGACGGGGCGATGCATCGAAAATAGGGCTGACAAGCACCCGGAATGGGTCCGGGTGCCTCTGTGTAGGAGTCTTGAACGATGCGCACCGGCGTTATCGCAAAGAAAGTCGGGATGACCCGCCTGTTCCAGGAGGATGGCCGGCATGTGCCCGTCACCGTTCTGGCACTGGAGAATTGCCAGGTCGTTTCGCACCGCACCGCCGACCGCGATGGCTATGTCGCGCTCCAGGTCGGTTCGGGCGAAGCCAAGCAGAAGAACGTTGCCAAGCCGCAGCGCGAAGCCTTCGCCAAGGCCGAGGTCGGCCTGAAGATGAAGGTCGCCGAATTCCGGCTTGAGAACGAAGATGGCCTGATGCCGGTCGGCTCGACCATCAGCGCCGAGCACTTCGTTGCCGGCCAGAAGGTCGATATCACCGGCCACACGCAGGGCAAGGGCTTCGCCGGCGCCATGAAGCGCTGGGGCTTCGGAGGCTTGCGCGCCACGCACGGCGTCTCGCTCAGCCACCGTTCGCACGGTTCGACGGGTAACCGCCAGGATCCCGGCCGCGTCTTCAAGAACAAGAAGATGGCCGGCCACATGGGCGACCGCCAGCGCACGCAGCAGAACCTCGAGATCGTGCGCACCGACGCCGACCGCGGCCTGCTGTTCGTCAAGGGTTCGGTCCCGGGCTCGAAGAACGGCTGGCTGCTCGTCCGCGACGCGGTCAAGCTGCCGATGCCCGAGAGCGCTCCGTTCCCCGGCGCGATCCTCGAGAAGAAGAACTCCGCTCCGCAGCACGAAGAGGCCGATGCCGGCCTGGTTGAAAGCGCGGCCGAGCACGAGGTTCACGAGCAGGTCGATGCCGAGCATCAGGAACAGCTCCTGAAGGAACAGCAGGCCGGTGCGGGCGACGACGTCACCCCCGCGGCGGGCGAAGAGAACACCACCGACGGTTCCGCCGACAAGGCGACCGACGGCGAGAACAAGGAGTCCTGATCGTGAAGGTCAAGGTCCAGAAGCTGGACGGCAAGGCGGCCGGCGACGTGGAGCTCAACGATGCCGTGTTCGGCGTCGAGCCGCGCGCCGACATCCTCCACCGCGTCGTCACCTGGCAGCTCGAGAACCGCCGCGGCACCGCCCGCCCGACGCGCGAGCGTTCGGACGTGGCGCGCACCGGCAAGAAGTTCGGCCGTCAGAAGGGTTCGGGCGGCGCTCGCCACGGCGATCGCGGCGCTCCGATCTTCATCGGCGGCGGCAAGGCCCACGGCGCGCGTCTGCGCGACTTCGAGCCGTCGCTGAACAAGAAGATCCGTGCGCTCGGCCTGAAAATGGCGCTTTCGAGCAAGGCGAAAGACGGCCTGATCGTCGTCGATACGCTCGAACTCAAGGACGCCAAGACCAAGGCGCTGGCCGAGACGTTCGGCAAGAACGGCTGGAACGGCAAGGTCCTGGTGATCGACGGCGAGGCGGTGAACGAAGGCTTCAAGAAGGCTTCGGGCAACCTCAAGGGCGTCAACGTCCTGCCCGCGGTCGGCGCGAACGTCTACGACATCCTGAAGCACGACACGCTGGTTCTCACCAAGGACGCGGTCGAAAAGCTGGAGGCGCGCTTCAATGGCTAAGAAGCAGGAAATCGACGCGCGTCACTACGACGTGATCCTCGCCCCGCACATCACCGAGAAAGCGACCATGGCGGCGGAAGCCAACGCGGTCGTGTTCAAGGTGGCCGGCACCGCGACCAAGCCGCAGATCCGCGAGGCCGTAGAGGCCATCTACGATCGCAAGGTGGCGGGGGTGAACACCATCGTGATGAAGGGCAAGACCAAGCGCTGGAAGGGCAAGGCCTACAAGCGCTCCGACGTGAAGAAAGCGATCGTGACGCTGGCCGAGGGCCAGGACTCGATCGACATCACCAGCGGTATCTGAGGCTAGAAGAAGATGGCACTCAAGAACTACAAACCGACGAGCCCCGCGCGCCGCGGCCTCATCCTCGTCGACAAGTCCGGCCTGTACAAGGGCAAGCCGGTCAAGTCGCTGACCGAGGGCAAGCGCAAGACGGGCGGCCGCAATAACAAGGGCCATGTCACCTCGCGCGGCATGGGCGGCGGTCACAAGCAGAAGTACCGCTACATCGACTTCAAGCGTCGCAAGTGGGACGTCGAAGGCACCGTGGAGCGGATCGAATACGATCCCAACCGCACCGCCTTCATCGCGCTGGTGAAGTACACCGATGGCGAACTGGCCTACATCCTCGCGCCGCAGCGTCTCGCCGTGGGCGACAAGGTCGTCGCCGGTGAGCGGACCGACACCAAGCCGGGCAACGCGATGCTGCTGGGCCAGATGCCCGTCGGCACGATCTGCCACAACGTGGAAATGAAGCCGGGCAAGGGCGGTCAGCTCGCTCGGTCGGCCGGCGCCTACGTCCAGCTCGTCGGCCGCGATCGCGGCATGGTGATGGTCCGCCTCAACAGCGGCGAGCAGCGTTATCTGCGCGCCGACTGCATGGGCACGGTTGGCGCGGTGTCGAACCCCGACAACCAGAACCAGAACCTGGGCAAGGCCGGGCGTCGCCGCTGGATGGGCATCAAGCCGCTGACCCGCGGCGTCGCCAAGAACCCGGTCGACCACCCGCACGGCGGCGGTGAAGGCCGCACCTCGGGCGGCCGCCACCCGGTCACTCCGTGGGGCAAGCCGACCAAGGGCGCCCGTACCCGCAAGAACAAGGCGACGGACAAGATGATCATCCGTTCGCGCCACGCGAAGAAGAAGAGGTAATCGCCCATGGCTCGTTCCGTCTGGAAAGGTCCGTTCGTCGAACTCAGCCTTCTGAAGAAGGCCGAGGACGCACAGGAAGCGGGTGGCCGTGCGCCGATCAAGACCTGGTCGCGTCGCAGCACGATCCTGCCGCAATTCGTCGGCCTGACGTTCAACGTCTACAATGGCCAGAAGTTCATCCCCGTCTCGGTTTCCGAGGACATGGTCGGCCACAAGCTCGGCGAATTCTCGCCCACGCGCAGCTTCCCGGGCCACGCCTCCGACAAGAAGGGCAAGCGCTGATGAGCAAGCAGAAAGCCCCCCGCCGGGTCGGCGACAACGAGGCGCTGGCCGTCGGCACCACGATTCGTGGTTCGGCGCAGAAGCTGAACCTCGTCGCCGGTCTGATCCGCGGCAAGAAGGCCGAAGAGGCGCTGAACATCCTCGCCTTCTCGAAGAAGTCGATGGCCAAGGACGCCTCGAAGGTGCTCGCTTCGGCGATCGCCAACGCCGAGAACAATCACGACCTGGACGTCGACGCGCTGGTGGTGGCGGAAGCCTCCGTCGGCAAGTCGATCACCATGAAGCGCTTCCACACGCGCGGACGGGGCAAGAGCACCCGCATCCTCAAGCCGTTCAGCCGGCTGCGCATCGTGGTTCGCGAGCAGGAAGAGGCGTAAGATGGGCCACAAGAGCAATCCGATCGGTCTGCGCCTGCAGATCAACCGCACCTGGGACAGCCGCTGGTACGCCGAAGGGCGCGACTACGCCAAGCTGCTCGAGGAAGACATCGCGATCCGCAAGCACATCGTCGACAGTCTGCCGCAGGCCGCGATCTCCAAGGTCGTGATCGAGCGTCCGGCCAAGCTGTGCCGCATCTCGATCTATGCCGCCCGGCCGGGCGTCATCATCGGCAAGAAGGGCGCGGACATCGAGAAGCTGCGTTCGAAGCTCGCCTCGATGACCGACAGCGAAGTGAAGCTGAACATCGTCGAGATCCGCAAGCCGGAAGTCGATGCCAAGCTCGTCGCGCAGGGCATCGCCGACCAGCTCGTGCGCCGCGTGGCCTTCCGCCGTGCGATGAAGCGCGCGATCCAGTCCGCCATGCGTCTGGGTGCCGAAGGCATCAAGATCGTCTGCGGCGGCCGCCTCGGCGGTGCGGAAATCGCCCGCGTCGAGCAGTACCGCGAAGGCCGCGTGCCGCTGCACACGCTGCGCGCCAACATCGACTATGCCGAAGCCGAGGCGCTGACCGCCTATGGCATCATCGGCATCAAGGTGTGGGTCTTCAAGGGCGAGATCCTGGGTCATGATCCGACGGCGCAGGACCGCCTGATGATGGAATCGCAGACCTCCGGCGTCCGTCCGGCGCGCTGAGCATCGAACTTGAGTAGATAACATGCTGCAACCGAAGAAAACCAAGTTCCGCAAGGCCTTCAAGGGCCGGATCAAGGGCGACGCCAAGGGCGGCACGACGCTGAATTTCGGCTCGTACGGCCTCAAGGCGCTCGAGCCCGAGCGGATCACCGCGCGCCAGATCGAAGCCGCGCGCCGCGCGATCACGCGCCACATCAAGCGCCAGGGGCGCCTGTGGATCCGCGTGTTCCCCGACGTGCCGGTGTCGAAGAAGCCCGCCGAGGTCCGCCAGGGCAAGGGCAAGGGTTCGGTCGAATACTGGGCCGCCCGCGTGAAGCCGGGCCGCATCCTGTTCGAGCTGGACGGCGTTGCCGGCCCGCTCGCCGCCGAGGCGTTCGAGCGCGCGGCGATGAAGCTTCCCGTCAAGACGCGCGTCGTTGCCCGTCTCGGCGACAATTCGCACCTGGAGGGTTGATCATGAGCAAGATTGAAGACCTTCGCACGAAGACCGACGATCAGCTCGACGCGCAGCTCACCGAGCTCAAGCGCGAGCAGTTCAACCTGCGTTTCCAGGCCGCCACCAACCAGCTGGAAGCCCCGGCCCGCATCCGCCAGGTCCGCCGTTCGATCGCGCAGATCAAGACGCTGCAGACCGAGCGGACCGCTGCGGCCGCAGCCAAGGCCTGAGGAGCTAGACAATGCCGAAGCGTATCCTGATCGGGACCGTCACCTCCGACAAGACCGACAAGACCGTCACCGTGCTGGTAGAACGGAAGGTGAAGCACCCGCTCTACGGGAAGATCATCCGCCGTTCGAAGAAGTACCACGCGCACGACGAAACGAACGAATACAAGCTGGGCGACACCGTCCGGATCGAGGAGACCAAGCCGTTCTCCAAGACCAAGACGTGGCGCGTGCTCGACACGGTGAAGGCCGGCGGCGTGCAGGCGGTCGAGGCCGACCTCGACGTCGAAGCCGCAGGCAACTGAGAAATCTGAAGGAACTGCCGGACTGGTTCCGGCAAGCCATTGAGAAGGAACCGCATCGATGATTCAGATGCAATCTAACCTCGACGTCGCGGACAACAGCGGCGCCAAGCGCGTCCAGTGCATCAAGGTGCTGGGCGGGTCGAAGCGCCGTACCGCGAGCGTCGGCGACGTGATCGTCGTATCCGTCAAGGAGGCGCAGCCGCGCGCCCGCGTGAAGAAGGGCGACGTCCACCGCGCGGTGATCGTGCGCACCAAGAAGGACGTTCGTCGTCCCGATGGCAGCGTGATCCGCTTCGATTCGAACGCCGCCGTGCTCGTCAACAAGAACGAGGAGCCGATCGGCACCCGCATCTTCGGCCCCGTGGTGCGCGAACTGCGCGGCCGCGGGTTCATGAAGATCATCTCGCTCGCTCCGGAGGTGCTGTGATGGCTTCCGCCAAGATCAAGAAGGGCGACAACGTCGTCGTGCTCTCGGGCAAGGACAAGGGCCGCACCGGCACCGTCCGTCAGGTCATGCCGAAGGACGGCAAGATCGTGGTCGAGGGCATCAACGTCGCCGCCCGTCACCGCAAGCCGAGCCAGGCCAACCCGCAGGGTGGCATCGACCGCTTCGAAGCGCCGATGTCGATCTCCAAGGTTGCCGTGGCCGATCCCAAGGACGGCAAGCCGACCCGCGTCCGCTTCGAAGAGAAGGACGGGAAGAAGGTCCGCATTGCCGTCAAATCCGGGGAGACCATCGATGGCTGATTACACCCCCCGCATGCGCACCCGCTATGACGACGAGATCGTCAAGGCGATGACCGAGAAGTTCGGTTACAAGAACCGGCTCGAGGTGCCGCGCTTGGAGAAGATCACGCTCAACATGGGCGTGGGCGAAGCGAGCCAGGACAAGAAAAAGGTCCAGACCGCCGCCGAGGAAATGGCCCTGATCGCCGGCCAGAAGCCGGTCATCACCAAGGCCAAGAAGTCGATCGCGCAGTTCAAGCTGCGTGAAGGCATGCCGATCGGCTGCAAGGTCACCCTGCGCCGCGAACGCATGTACGAGTTCCTCGACCGCCTGGTCACCATCGCCATGCCGCGCATCCGCGACTTCCGCGGGCTGAACCCGAAGAGCTTCGACGGGCGCGGCAACTACGCGATGGGCCTGAAGGAACAGATCATCTTCCCCGAAATCTCCTACGACAGGATCGAGAAGGTCCGGGGCATGGATATCATCGTGACCACGACGGCGAAGACCGACGAGGAAGCCCACGAACTGCTTCGGCTGTTCGGTTTCCCGTTCCCTGCCGAGCAGGCCGCCGAAGAGAAGGAGGCCGCGTGAGCGGCCCCCTGAACGCAAGGATAGCAAAGAGAGCTTAAGTCCAATGGCGAAACTGAGTTCCATCAACAAGAACGAGCGTCGCAAGAAGCTCGTGAAGAAGTACGCGGGCAAGTATGCCAAGCTGAAGGCGATCGCCGACGATACGTCGCTCGACGATGGCGAGCGTTTGATCGCGCGCCTCCAGATGGCGGAAATCCCGCGCAACGCGAACCCGACCCGTGTGCGCAACCGCTGCACCACCACCGGCCGCCCGCGCGGCTATTACCGCAAGTTCGGCCTCAACCGCATCGAACTGCGCGACCTCGGCAACAAGGGCCTGATTCCGGGCCTGACCAAGTCGAGCTGGTGAGGACTGACAGATGGCAATGACCGATCCCCTGGGTGACATGCTCACCCGCATCCGCAACGGCCAGCAGGCGAAGAAGGACAGCGTCCTCTCGCCCGCCAGCAAGCTGCGTGCGAACGTGCTCGAAGTGCTCCAGCGCGAAGGCTACATCCGTGGCTACAGCGAGGATTCGAGCGGCAAGCACCCCGCGCTGCGGATCGAACTCAAGTACTTCGAGGGCGAGCCCGCGATCAAGCACGTCGCCCGCGTCTCCAAGCCCGGCCGCCGGATCTACTCGGGCTCGAAAGAGCTGCCGACCGTCCGCAACGGCCTCGGCATCACCATCGTCTCGACCCCGCGCGGGGTGCTTTCCGATGCGGAAGCGCGCACGCACAACGTCGGCGGCGAAGTGCTGGCGGAGGTGTTCTGATGAGCCGCATCGGCAAACGTCCGGTGGCGATCCCCAGCGGGGTTACCGCCAATATCGACAACGGTACGCTCACCGTGAAGGGCCCCAAGGGCACCCTCGCGATGGGTCTCGCCGACGAGGTCGAGTACAAGCTCGAGGATGACGCGATCAGCGTCAAGCCCGCCAACGACACCCGCCGCAGCCGCGATTTCTGGGGCATGCAGCGCACGCTGGTGGCCAACCTGGTCGACGGCGTGACCGAAGGCTACACCAAGGTGCTCGAGATCTCGGGCGTCGGCTACCGTGCGCAGGCGCAGGGCAAGCGGCTCAAGCTGCAGCTCGGCTACAGCCACGACGTCGATCTCGAGGTGCCCGAGGGCATCGAGGTGAAGACCCCGGATCAGACCACGGTCGAGATCAGCGGCATCGACAAGCAGGCGGTCGGCCAGTTCGCCGCCGAGGTGCGTCGCTGGCGCAAGCCCGAACCCTACAAGGGCAAGGGCATCAAGTACCGCGGCGAATATGTCTTCCGCAAGGAAGGGAAGAAGAAGTAAGATGGCCAAGCTTTCCCTTTTCGAACGCCGCCGCCGCCGTGTCCGCACGGCCCTGCGCAGCCGCGCCGGCGCCCGCCCGCGCCTGTCGGTGCACCGCACCGGCAAGCACATCTATGCCCAGATCATCGACGACGCCGACGGCAAGACCGTCGCCGCCGCCTCGACGCTGGGGGGCAAGAGCTCGGGTGCGAACGTCGATGCCGCCACGCAGGTCGGCAAGGATATCGCCGCCGCCGCCAAGAAGGCCGGCGTGACCACCGTCGTGTTCGATCGCGGCGGGTTCCTGTTCCACGGCCGCGTCAAGGCGCTGGCCGACGCCGCCCGCGAAGGCGGGCTGGAGTTCTGATGATGGCTGAAGAAAACAACACCGAAAACACCGAGACCGCCAAGGTCGAGGACGCTCCCAAGGTTGAGGACGCCAAGGTCGAAGAGACCAAGACGGAAGCGACCGAAGCTGCGCCTGCCGACGCTCCCAAGGTCGACAACGCGGGTTCGACCCCGACGCCGACCGTGTCGTCGACCGAAGCGGCCGATAGCCAGTCGGCCGAGAGCGGCGATCCGGCGCAGCCGCGTGGCCGTGGCGGCCGTGGTGGCCGCGACGGCGGCGATCGTGGCGGACGCGACGGTGGCCGGGGCCGCGGCCGCGGTCGCGACGACCGCCGTGGCGGGCGCCGCGAGGAAGAAGACGACGGCATCATCGAGAAGCTCGTCCACATCAACCGCGTGTCCAAGACGGTGAAGGGCGGCAAGCGCTTCGGTTTCGCCGCGCTGGTCGTGGTGGGCGACGGTTCGGGTCGCGTCGGCTTCGGCCACGGCAAGGCCCGCGAGGTGCCCGAGGCGATCTCCAAGGCGACCGCTTCGGCGCGCAAGAAGATGATCCGCGTTCCGCTCAAGGAAGGCCGCACGCTGCACCACGACGGCAACGGCCGTTTCGGTGCCGGCAAGGTCACCGTGCGCACCGCGCCTCCGGGGACCGGCATCATCGCCGGCGGTCCGATGCGCGCCGTGTTCGAGAGCCTGGGCGTGGCCGACGTGGTGACCAAGTCGGTCGGCACGTCCAACCCCTACAACATGATCCGCGCCACGTTCGACGCGCTGACCGACCAGACTTCGCCGAAGTCGGTCGCCCAGCGTCGCGGCAAGAAGGTCGCCGACCTTCTCGGCCGTGGTGGCGCCAGCGAGGCCGAGGCTGAAGCCGACGCCGCCGCGATTGCGGAGTAAGATCGATGGCCGACAAGAACAAGACCATCAAGCTCAAGCAGATCGGTTCGCCGATCCGCCGCCCGGAAAGCCAGCGCAAGATCCTGATCGGGCTCGGGCTGAACAAGATGCACAAGGTCGTCGAGCGCCAGGACACCCCCGAGGTGCGCGGCGCGGTCGCCAAGGTTCCGCACCTGGTCGCGATCGTCGACTGATTTTTCGATCGATCGGGGGCTTTGCCCATCGATAGCGAAAGCCCCGGCCCGGCGCCGGGGCTTTTTGCATTGAGGTTGCCACGGGCACGACCTCGCGAATAGGTAGGTTCCCATGGCACGCATAATCTACGCAGAAGACGACAAGCTGATCGGCGAACTGGTCCAGACCGTGTTGATGGATTCGGGCCACGCGGTCGGCGTGGTGCCGGATGGAAAGGCGGCGCTGGCGGCGTTGGCTCTCCGGCGTCCCGACCTGCTGATACTGGACATGTCGATGCCGGAGATGACCGGATCGCAAGTGCTCGACAAGGTCCGGCGCGATCCGTCATTGTACGACCTGCCCGTGCTCATCATCACCGCCCGGACGAGCAAGGCGGACGAGACCATCGCGCGGTCGGCGGGCGCGACTGAATATCTCCGCAAGCCGTTCGATCCCGACGAACTCGTCGTCATCGTCGAACGTCTTCTCGCGCATCGACCGGCGCGCTCGAACAACAAGGCGGTCCGTCCGATCTGAGCCTTCGGCTCGACCTGAGCAATCAAGGGGTGACAGCCTAGGGATGTTTCCCTAAGGCGCCACCCTTCCAACCAGCGCGAATCAAAGCGAAAGCGAGTGCAGACTATGAAACTCAACGACATCCGCGACAACGAAGGTGCCCGCCATCGCAAGATGCGCATCGGCCGGGGCATCGGCTCGGGCAAGGGCAAGACCGGCGGCCGCGGCCAGAAGGGCCAGAAGAGCCGTTCGGGCGTCGCCGTGAAAGGCTTCGAGGGCGGCCAGATGCCGCTCCACATGCGCCTGCCGAAGCGCGGCTTCAACAATCCGTTCGCCAAGGACTTCGCCGAAGTGAACCTGGGCATGGTGCAGAAGTTCATCGACGCCAAGAAGCTCGACGCCAAGAAGGTCGTCGATCACGAGGCGCTCAAGGCCGCGGGCCTGGCGCGCGGCGGCAAGGACGGCGTGCGCCTGCTCGGCAAGGGCGAGCTCACGGCCAAGGTCCAGTTCAAGGTCGCCGGCGCCAGCAAGGGCGCGATCGAAGCGGTCGAGAAGGCCGGCGGTTCGGTCGAGCTTCCCAAGGAAGGCCCTTCCGAGCACGAGAAGAAGACCGCGCGGCGCGACGCCAACAAGGCCGCCAAGGCCAAGTAAGAGGCAAAATAGCGGGCGGAGGGTTCGACATCGTGCCCCCCGCACCCTATCTAGCCTGTCCGAGCCGGGAGGGTCCGGCGCCGAGTTAGGGCACAAGCATTTCTCATGGCATCACGCGCCGATAATCTCGCGAGCAACCTCAGTCTCGCCAACTTCTCGAAAGCGACCGAGCTCAAGAACCGTATCTGGTTCACGATCGGCGCGCTGATCGTCTTCCGTTTCCTGAGCTTCGTTCCGCTCCCCGGGGTCAACCCGCTGGTGCTGCAGGATCTCTACGATACGGCGCGCGGCGGCATTCTCGATCTGTTCAACACCTTCTCGGGCGGCAGCCTCGAGCGCATGAGCCTCATCGCGCTCGGCGTGATGCCCTACATCACCGCCTCGATCGTGGTGCAGCTCGCCGCCTCGCTCCATCCGGCGCTTGCCGCGATGAAGAAGGAAGGCGCGAGCGGACGGCAGAAGCTCAACCAGTACACCCGCTACGGCACGGTGTTCCTGTGCGCGATCCAGGGCTGGTTCCTCGCCTCGGGGCTGGAGGCCTATGCAGCGCAGAGCGGGCTGCAGGCCGTGGTCCAGCCGGGCGTGATGTTCCGCGTCGGCGCGGTCGTCAGCCTCGTCGGCGGCACGATGTTCCTCCTGTGGCTGGGCGAGCAGATCACCAGCCGCGGAATCGGCAACGGCGTGTCGCTGATCATCATGGCCGGCATCGTCGCCCAGTTTCCCAGCTTCGCCGCGAACATGTTCGAAGGCGGCCGCAGCGGGGCGATCTCGCCGGTGATCATCGTCGGCTTCTTCGCGATGGTCATCATCCTGATCCTGTTCATCTGCTTCATGGAGCGCGCGCAGCGGCGCCTGCTGATCCAGTATCCCAAGCGCGCGACGCAGCGCGGGATGATGCAGGCCGACCGCAGCCACCTGCCGCTCAAGCTGAACACCGCGGGCGTCATCCCGCCGATCTTCGCCAGTTCGCTGCTGCTGCTGCCGCTGACGATCAGCCAGTTCGCCGGCAATCAGGTCGATACCGACAGCGCCTGGGGCAGCACGATCGTGTGGCTCAACCAGTATCTCGCGCACGGCCAGCCGATCTACATGGCGCTCTATGCCGCGGGCATCATCTTCTTCTGCTTCTTCTACACCGCCGTGGTCTTCAACCCGGAGGAAACGAGCGAGAACCTGAAGAAGAACGGCGGCTTCATCCCCGGCATCCGCCCGGGCAAGCGCACCGCCGAGTATCTCGATTACGTCCTCACCCGCATCACCGTGATCGGGGCGATCTACCTGACGCTGGTCTGCGTGATCCCCGAGTACATGATCGCGCAGACGGGCATTCCGCTGTTCCTCGGCGGCACCAGCCTGCTGATCGTGGTCAACGTCACGGTGGATACGATCACGCAGATCCAGTCACACCTGCTGGCGCACCAGTATGGCGACCTGATCAAGAAGGCCAAGCTGAAGGGCCGGATGCGCTGATCGCGCGCGAAGGGACTGACCGCGAAAAGAAATAGGGGAAGCGGCTTGGACATCATCCTCTTGGGGCCTCCGGGCGCAGGCAAGGGCACGCAGGCCCAGCGTCTCGAGCAGCAGCGCGGGATGCGCCAGCTCTCGACCGGCGACATGCTGCGCGCCGCGGTTAAGGCGGGCACGCCGGTCGGGCTCAAGGCGAAGGCCGTGATGGAGCGCGGCGAGCTCGTCTCGGACGAGATCGTCTCCGAACTGATCGACGCCGAACTGACCGCGATGGGCGCCAGCACCGGCGCGATCTTCGACGGCTATCCGCGCACCGCCGCGCAGGCCGCTTCGCTCGATGAAATCCTCGCCAGCCACGGCCGCTCGCTCGATCACGTGATCGAACTCGAGGTGGACGAGGACGCGTTGGTCGAGCGCATCACCGGACGCTTCACGTGCGCCAGTTGCGGCGCCGGCTATCACGACACCTTCAAGCAGCCGGTGGTCGAGGGCGTGTGCGATTCGTGCGGCGGCACCGAGTTCAAGCGGCGCCCCGACGACAACGAGGAAACCGTGCGCACCCGCATGGCCGAATACCGCGCCAAGACCGCGCCGATTCTGCCGATCTACGAAGAGCGCGGCATCGTCAGCCGGGTCGACGGCATGGCCAGCATCGACGAGGTTACCGGCGCGATCGACGCCATCCTCGGCTGAACGCGGCCCCTTCGGCACTTTGCTTGCGGCGATGGCTGTGAGATATCGGCGGCCAAGGGGAGGATTGCCGATGACCAGAACCATTCCGTTTACGCTTGCCGCCGGCGCGCTGCTCGCTCCGGCCGCCGCGCTGGCCGACGTCGTCGAGGAAGAGGCGAGCGCGTTCGTCACGCGCGAGACCCGGGTGGTCGAGGCGACTCCGCGCGAGGCGTGGATGGCGCTGGTCTCGCCCGCGAAGTGGTGGAACGACGATCACACCTGGTCGGGCGACGCGGCGAACATGACGCTGACCCCGCAGGCGGGCGGCTGCTTCTGCGAGCGCATTCCCGAGGTCGAGACCAGCGACCGGGTCGGGCTCGCCGGCAGCGTGCAGCACATGGTCGTGGTCTATGCCGCGCCCGACGAGGCGCTGCGCATGCGCGGCGCGCTCGGCCCGCTGCAGAGCGAAGCGGTCACCGGTGTATTGACCATCGCATTGGACACGGTCGAGGCGGGCACCTCGATCACGTTCGAATATGTCGTATCGGGCTACATGCGCTACGAGACGCCGACGATCTCGAAATCGGTCGACGGAGTCATGACCCAGCAGCTCGAGGGCCTTGCCGCTCTGCTGGGACCTGTCGATGCGCCCGAAACGCCGGATGCGCCGGATGCGGACGAACCGGCAGCAGCCGCGCCGACGGTCGACGAGGCCTTCGGCGACCTGTCCGACGACGACGGCGCCTGACCGGCCGAGCAGCACGCGCGGAACAGGGGCCGCCAGCCGATCATTTCCCGTCTTGCACGAGAGACAGGGACGATCACGATCATGAATGCAATCTACCAGCGGCACGTCGATCTGCCGCATTTCATGGAAGGCGTGAAGAAGCGCAATCCGCACCAGCCCGAATTCGTCCAGGCGGTGCAGGAAGTTGCCGAGGACATCTTCGAGTTCATCGACGACAAGGAGGAATACCACGAGGCGCAGATCCTGCGCCGCATCGCCGAACCCGACCGGGTGGTGAGCTTCCGCGTGTGCTGGGAAGACGACAACGGCAGCATCCGCGTCCAGCGCGGATGGCGCGTGCAGAACAACAACGCGATCGGCCCGTACAAGGGCGGCATCCGATTCCACGCCGGCCTCAACGAAAGCGTGCTCAAGTTCCTCGCTTTCGAGCAGACGTTCAAGAACGCGCTCACCGGACTGCCGATGGGCGGGGGGAAGGGCGGGTCCAACTTCAACCCCAAGGGCAAGAGCGTGCGCGAGATCATGCGCTTCTGCCAGAGCTTCATGACCGAACTCTATCGCCACATCGGCGCCGACGTGGACGTGCCGGCGGGCGATATCGGCGTGGGCGCGCGCGAGATCGGCTTCATGTTCGGCCAGTACAAGCGGATCACCAACGAATTCACCGGCGTGCTGACGGGCAAGGGTCTCGAATACGGCGGCTCGATGATCCGCCCCGAGGCGACCGGGTACGGCGCGGTCTATTTCCTCGAGAACATGCTGCAGCACAAGGGCGAGGGGATCGAAGGCAAGCGGGCGGTGATCTCCGGCTCGGGCAACGTGGCGACCCATGCGGCGGAGAAGATCGTCCAACTCGGCGGCAAGGTGCTGACGCTGTCGGATTCTGGCGGCTTCATCCACGATCCCGACGGCATCACGCAGGACAAGATCGACTGGATCAAGGCGCACAAGACGCGCCGCCGCGGCCGCATCAGCGACTATGCCGACGAATTCAAGGGGGCGACCTTCCACGAGGGCGAGACGCCGTGGCGCGTCGAATGCGACGTCGCGCTGCCCTGCGCGACGCAGAACGAACTGCTCGGCGAGGACGCTAAGGCGCTGATCGCGAACGGGTGCATCGCGGTGGCCGAAGGCGCGAACATGCCGACCGATCTCGACGGGGTGCACGCGTTCAAGGAGGCGAAGATCATGTTCGCGCCGGGCAAGGCCGCCAACGCGGGCGGCGTCGCGGTCTCGGGCCTGGAGATGAGCCAGAATTCCGAGCGGCGCGCGTGGAAGGAAGACCAGCTCCAGTCGATGCTGCGCGAGATCATGGACGGAATCCACGAACGCTGCCTGACCTACGGCGATCGCCGCGATGGCCACGTCGATTACGTCAAGGGCGCCAATATCGCCGGGTTCAAGAAGGTCGCCGACGCGATGCTGGCCTTCGGCATGGTGTAGGCGACCGCGGCGGCGCGGGCCGAAATGGTAAAGGCCGAGCGAAGGCTTTTGACGCCGCGCCGTTCGTTGTGTAGCGTTCTTGAAATTCGGCGCACCCCGCCCATATCGGGCGGCGTGGTCGCATGCGCGCGCATTGCGGTTGACGTTCATCGCGAATCGACCTAAGCGCGCCCTTCATTCGGCATTGCGGGACAGTCCGGCAGGCGGCAGCCTTGAAAAGCGCGCCATCCGGGCCTTTTGCCATTCGGGCCCCTGCCGTGCCGATGAACAGCGATGAGATAGGGGGCGCCACCCGCTTGCGGGCCTGGTCGAACCTGTGGAGCATGGAGAAGTAAGTGGCTCGTATTGCCGGGGTAAACATCCCCACCAACAAGCGCGTGATCATCGCGCTGACCTACATCCACGGTATCGGCCGCACTACGGCCGTGCGGATCGCCGACAAGCTCGGCATCGATCACACCCGCCGGGTGCAGGATCTGACCGACGCCGAAGTCCTGCAGATCCGCGAGACGATCGACGCCGACCACCAGGTCGAGGGCGACCTTCGCCGCACCACCGCGATGAACATCAAGCGTCTGATGGACCTGCGTTCGTATCGCGGCCTGCGCCACCGTGCCGGTCTGCCCGTCCGCGGCCAGCGCACGCACACCAACGCCCGCACCCGCAAGGGCAAGGCCAAGCCGATCGCCGGCAAGAAGAAGTAAGCGCGCGGGGGACCATGTCCTCCACGCTTTTCCCTTCTTGAACTCTTGTAAGGATTACGAACCATGGCACGCGAACCCGGCCGGATCAGGCGGCGCGACAAGAAGAACATCTCGAGCGGCGTCGCGCACATCAACGCCAGCTTCAACAACACGATGATCACCATCACCGATGCGCAGGGCAATGCGATCAGCTGGTCCAGCGCCGGCATGATGGGCTTCAAGGGCAGCCGCAAGTCGACTCCCTATGCCGCCCAGGTCGCCGCCGACGACGCCGGCAAGAAGGCCGCCGAACACGGCGTGCGCACGCTCGAAGTCGAGGTCAAGGGCCCCGGCTCGGGCCGCGAGAGCGCGCTGCGTGGCCTCGCCGCGGTCGGTTTCACGATCACCTCGATCCGCGACGTGACCCCGATCCCGCACAACGGCGTGAGGCCTTCCAAGCGCCGCCGCGTCTGATCCGACCCTGCCCGGCGGGCTGCGGGCGATCCCGTGGCCCCGCCGACCCTGATCGGACCGGACGCGCGCACCAGCGCCGCCGGTCCTTGCCCGTATTAGAACCCTAGGGGAAATCCATGGCCGTCAACACCAAGAACTGGCAGGAACTCAAGAAGCCCAGCAGTCTCGACATCAAGGCCGGTGGCGACAAGGCGCGCAAGGCGACCTTCGTGGCCGAGCCGCTCGAGCGCGGCTTCGGCCTGACGCTGGGCAACGCGCTGCGCCGCGTGCTCCTCTCCAGCCTCCAGGGCGCCGCGATCACCTCGATCAAGATCGAGAACGTGCTGCACGAATTCTCCAGCCTCGCCGGCGTGCGCGAGGACGTGACCGACATCGTGCTCAACGTGAAGCAGATCGCGCTCAAGATGGAAGGCGAAGGCCCCAAGCGCCTGCAGCTGAACAAGACCGGCCCGGGTGAAGTCACCGCGGGCGACATCGCCGTGTCGGGCGACATCGAGGTGATGAACAAGGATCTCGTGATCTGCCACCTCGACGAAGGCGCCAACTTCGCGATGGAGCTCACCGCCGACACCGGCAAGGGCTACTCGCCCGCCGTTTCGAACCGCCCGGCCGACGCGCCGATCGGCCTGATCCCGGTCGATTCGCTCTACTCGCCGATCCGCCAGGTCAGCTACAAGGTCGAGGCCGCCCGCGTCGGGCAGGAGCTCGACTTCGACAAGCTGAGCCTGACGGTCGAGACCGACGGCACCGTGACGCCGGAAGACGCCGTGGCCTATGCCGCGCGCATCCTGCAGGATCAGCTCACGCTGTTCGTCCACTTCGAGGAAGGCATTCCGCAGCCGAGCTCGGCCATGATCGGCCACGCCGCGCAGCCGGAAGAAAGCGACGCCAACCAGCTCAACCGCTACCTGCTCAAGAAGGTGGACGAGCTGGAACTGTCGGTGCGTTCGGCCAACTGCCTCAAGAACGACAACATCATCTACATCGGCGACCTGGTCCAGAAGACCGAGGCCGAGATGCTCCGCACGCCGAACTTCGGCCGCAAGTCGCTCAACGAGATCAAGGAAGTCCTTTCTTCGATGGGCCTGCGCCTCGGCATGGACATCCCTGGCTGGCCGCCCGAGAACATCGAGGAAATGGCCAAGAAGCTCGAGCAGGAACTGCTGGGCTGACGAAGGGATTGGGCGGCGCCCTTAACCGCCGCCCGGACCGGGGTACCTGATACGGCCCCCTTACGAACGGAGTACTGAAATGCGTCACGGAATCCACGGCCGCAAGCTGCAGCGCAAGACGGGCCACCGCAAGGCCCTGCTGCGCAACATGGCCACCGCGCTCATCAAGCACGAGCAGATCATGACCACGGCCCCCAAGGCCAAGGAACTGCGCCCCTACGTCGAAAAGCTGGTCACGCTGGCCAAGCGCGGCGGGCTTTCGAACCGTCGCCTCGCGATGAGCCGCCTGGGCGACGAGACCCAGCTCAAGAAGCTGTTCGACGTTCTGGCCGAGCGCTACGGTGACCGCGAGGGTGGCTACACCCGCGTCATCAAGGCCGGCTTCCGCGGCAGCGACGCCGCCGCGATGGCGGTGATCGAATTCGTCGACCGCGACGTCGAGGCGAAGGGCCAGGATTCGGGCCCCGTCATGAACGACGAGGAAGAGTTCGAGGACGCGTAAGCCGCCAGCGCAACACGAGACATGAAGGGCCGCGAGGGGAAACTTTCGCGGCCCTTTCGTTTGACTGCGCGCCCGCGCGTGGCACAACGCGCGGCATGATCCGCCACCTCCTCGCCGCCACCGCGCTGCTCGCGCCCGTTCCAACCCTCGCGCAGAGCGCGCAGGAAACGCTCGACGCGCGCTACGACCGCGCGCTCGCGGCGGGCTACAAGGCGCTGATGCTGTGCGGTGGGATCGCCAGTTCCGGGCCTTCGAGCCAGCGGCGGAGCGAGGCGTCGGTGATCGACTACGAACTTACCGGAATCTACCCCGCGCTCGGTCCGATCGTGCGTGAACTGCCGCACCGTGTGGAACGCGGAGAAGACGGTTTTCTCGACTATGTCGCGGCCGATTGGGCGGAAGACATGCCGCCGCGCATCGCGCTTCACAAAGGCGCGGAGCAAGGTTGTGCGCTGCTGCCGATCGGTGCCGGTGCGCCCGATAGGGAAACGCCATCCGCGATGCGCATCGACCGCGTGATCCCGCCCGGTACGCCGCGCCGTCAGCCGTCGCAAACGACCGGCCGCCATGCCACACTCGCTGCGACCGCGCTGGGCGAGCGGTATGGTGCGGGCACGCGCACGACGGCGGTGCTCGTCCAGCGAGACGGGCGTATCCTGGGCGAAGCCTTCGCACCCGGTTTCGACGGCGATCTGCCGCAGCGCACGTGGTCGGTCGCCAAGAGCCTTGCGGCAACCCTGATCGGCGCGGCGGTGCAGCGGGGCGAGGCCGATGTCGCAGCCTCCGCGGGGCTCGGGCTGGCGGACGGCGATCCACGCCGCGCGATCACCGTGGATCACTTGCTCCGCATGGCTTCGGGCCGCTATTCGGATACCGTCGGCAATCGGACCGATCCGCTTTATTTCGGCGGCGCGACGGTGGACGAGCGGGCCGCGACCTGGCCGCTGATCCATCCGCCGGGCACCACGTTCCGCTACGCCAACAACGACACGCTGATGGCGGTGAAGACGATCGAGGATACGTTCGACGACGCTCCGCCCGCCGGGCTGTTCGAACGGCTCGGAATGTATCAGACGATCGCCGAAACCGACTGGCAGGGAAACTACATCCTTTCCAGCCAGGTCTGGGCCTCCGCCCGCGATCTGGCGAAACTCGGCCAACTCTATCTCGACGACGGCGTTCTGCCCGGCGGCGAGCGCGTGCTCCCCGACAACTGGCTCGAATACGTTTCCAGCCCCTCGGGCCCGCAGCCGACAGGAGAGTTCGGTTATGGCGCAGGGTTCTGGCTGTTCGACAAGTCCGACGGCATCCCGCCCGATACCATCGCGATGATGGGCAACCGCGGACAATACGTGGTTATTGTGCCCAGCCAGAAGGTGCTGATCGTGCGCCGGGGCGAAGACCCGACCGGCGCGCGGTTCGACATCGCCGCCTTCACGCGCGACGTGCTGGCAACCTTGCGGAAATAGCCCCGCGGCGATTGCAAACCGGGGCGCAGCGGTTACATCGGTAACCGCATGTTTTTCCGATCCCCGGGGGAGTTTCCTATCATGAATATCCGTTCTGTCGCACTCGCGGCTTCCGCCATCGCGCTCGCCGTCGCGGCGCCGCTTTCCGCCCAAGAGGTGACTTTGCCCGACTACCCCGAAACCCGCGCCGGAGACGTGAGCGAGACGATCTTCGGCGAGGAGATCGCCGATCCCTACCGCTGGCTCGAAGCGGACGTGCGCAACGACGCCGAAGTCGCCGCATGGGTGCAGCAGCAGAGCACGTTCACCGACGCCTATCTCAAGAAGCTGCCCGGCAACGACTGGTTCAAGGCGCGCATCGGCGAACTGCTCGATTACGAGCGGTTCGGCATTCCGCAAAAGGCGGGGGAATACTATTTCTACACCCGCAACACCGGCCTCCAGAACCAGAGCCCGCTTTATGTGCGCCACGGCCTGGATGCCGAACCGCGCCTGCTGATCGACCCCAACGCCTGGGCGCAGGACGGTGCGACCGCGCTCGCCGGGTGGGAGCCGTCGGAGAACGGCACGCTGATGGCCTACGCCGTGCAGGACGGCGGGACCGACTGGCGGATCATCCGCGTGCTCGACGTCGAAACCGGCGAACAGCTGGAAGACGAAATCCGCTGGGCCAAGTTCACCGGCATCTCGTGGCTGGGGAACGAAGGCTTCTTCTACTCGCGCTTCCCCGAGCCGGAGGAAGGGCAGGATTTCCAGGCGCTCAACTACAACCAGGCGGTCTATTACCATCAACTCGGCACGCCGCAGTCGGCCGACAAGCTGGTGTTCTCCACCCCCGAGCATCCCGACCAAGGCCATGGCCTCGGCGTGTCGGACGACGGGCGCTGGGGCTTCATCATCAGCTCGCTCGGCACCGACGCGAAGTACGAAGTGCGCGTGGTCGATCTCGGCCACCAGAGCGGCGAATGGGAAGCCAAGCCGCTGGTCACCGGGTTCGACAACGCGTGGAACCCGATCGACACGATCGGCACCAAGGCGTTCTTCGTCACCAACAAGGATGCGCCGCGCTACCGCATCGTGACCACCGATCTCGCCGCGCCGACGCCCGAATGGACCACGCTGGTGCCCGAGGGCGAGCAGCCGATCGACGGCGCCTCGATCGTCGGCGACAAGCTGATCGTGACCTACCTGAAGGATGCCACCACGCGCGCGGCGGTCTATGACCTCGAAGGCAATGCGCTCAACGACATCGAACTGGGCGAACTCGGCACCGCGGGCGGCTTCGGCGGCAAGGCGGGCGATCCGGAGACGTTCTACACCTTCACCAGCTTCAACCGGCCGGGCACGATCTACCGCCTGAACGTGGAGACGGGCGAGAAGAGCGAATTCGCCGCGCCCGAACTGACCTTCGATCCCGAACGCTTCGTGACCGAGCAGCAGTTCTATACCTCGAAGGACGGCACCCGCGTGCCGATGTTCATCGTCCGCCGCAGCGACGTGACCGGCCCCGCGCCGACGCTGCTCTACGGCTACGGCGGGTTCGACATCTCGCTGACGCCCGGCTTTTCCGCCATGCGTATGGCGTGGCTGGAGGCGGGCGGCGCCTTCGCGCTCGCCAACATTCGCGGCGGCGGCGAATACGGCAAGGCGTGGCACGACGCCGGGCGGCTCGACAACAAGCAGAACGTGTTCGACGATTTCATCGCGGCGGGCGAATACCTGAAGGCCAACGGCTACACGACCGAGGACGGCCTCGCGATCCAGGGCGGCTCGAACGGCGGCCTGCTGGTCGGCGCGGTGGTCAACCAGCGGCCCGACCTGATCGACGCGGCCAATGCAGCGGTCGGCGTGATGGACATGCTGCGCTTCGATCGCTGGACGGCGGGCCGCTACTGGGTCGACGACTACGGCCACCCGTCGGAAGAAAGCGATTTCAAGGTGCTGCGCGCCTATTCGCCGTATCACAACATCCGCTCGGGCGTGGACTATCCGGCGGTGCTCGTGACCACCGCCGACACCGACGACCGCGTGGTGCCCGGCCACAGCTTCAAATATGCTGCGGCACTCCAGGCCGCCGACCTTGGCGACGAGCCCCACCTGATCCGCATCGAGACGCGCGCGGGCCACGGCAGCGGCAAGCCGACCGACAAGGCGATCGAGGAAGGCGCCGACGTGCTGAGCTTCCTCGGCTACTGGACGGGGCTGGACGTGCCCGAAGCCGATACCGCCGCCGAATGAGTTGAATAGCCCGCGTTCAGGAAGTCGGCTGATTGCCTGAACGCGGGCTGTCGCTGCAATTCAGCCTCGCATCACCGGCGATGGCCTAGAACGAACCTCGTAATCGCGAGCGGACCGCTCGCTCAACAACGAGGTATCGACCATGAAAACGCTCACCAAGGCACTCGTCGGGACCATCGCGGCCGGTGGGCTGGCGATGACCGCTGCAACCCCCGCGATGGCGCAATATCGCGACTACGATCGCGACGATGGCATAGGCGTCGGCGAAGTGATCGCAGGCGCTGCGATCATCGGCGGTATCGCGGCGCTCGCGGGCGCGTTCGACAACAACGATCGCGACCGTTACGACAATCGCTATTATCGCACCGGCTACGATCGCGGCTACAATTCGCGCGCGGTGATCGAACGCTGCGTGGCGGCGGCCGAGACCAACGCCCGCCGCTACGGCTATCGCGCCGCCAACGTCACCCAGATTCGCGATGTCGACACCAACCGCGACAATGTGCGGATCAAGGGCCGGATCGACGTCGGTCGCAGTTACGGCCGCAGTTACGGCTACGATCGCAACCGCGGATACGACAGCGGGGACTTCACCTGCCGCGTCGATTACAGCGGCCGGGTATACGATCTGGACTACAGCGGCATTCGCGGGCTGTGACGGTCGGCGCTCGACAACATCACCACGGGCGGTTCAGGGTGAGGACATCCTGAACCGCCCATCGCATTCCGGCACAGGGGTTTCGTCCTATGGCTCGCATTTTCAGGATTTCCGCTTTGGCCGCCAGCACGGCGATGCTCGGCACGGCTGCCGTGCCCGCCGCGGCGCTCGATCTGCCATCGCACGCCGCTCCGGCCACGCACGCCGGCTCCGCCGCATGGAGCGACGCGAGCGTTTCGGCCGAGCGTTCGCGCTGGCGCCATCGTGGCCATCACCGTGACGACGGGATCAGCGCGGGCGACGTGATCGCGGGCGCGGCGATCATCGGCGGCATCTTCGCGATCGCCAGCGCGCTGGACAACGACCGCGACGAGCCGCGCGTCGATTACCGCAATCCGCGCCCGACCTCCTACAGCGGCGACGGGATCGACCGCGCGATGGACATGTGCGTCGCCGAGATCGAGCGCGACGTTCGCGTTGCCTCGGTCGACGTCGCGACCCGCGATGCCGCCGGCTGGCGCGTCGCCGGCACGGTCGCCGACGGCGGCGGCTTCACCTGCCTTATCGGCAACGACGGCCGCATCTCCGATATCGATTACGGGCAGGGTTACGAGCGCGGTGGGGTCACGTATTCCACGCAGGCGCGCGGCAATCAGTGGGACGACGACACCTACGCCGCCGCGTGGCGCCAAGTCGGCACGGGCTCACCCGGGGTCAGCTACTCGCAGCCTGCCCCGGTCCAGCCCGCCTATCCCGGCGGTCCGCTGCCGGGCGAGGATTACTACGAGGACTGATCGCCCGGCGCTTCGGCGTCGGCGCGCTCGCGATAGGCGGGCAGGGCCAACTGCCAGCGGATCGCCGCGCCGCGCAGCGCGAACCCGGCGATCCACGCCGTGGCCCAGATGGCGGCGTCGAGCACGCCCGCGACCGTGCCGATCACCGTCAGCCCGGCGGAAAGCGCGGCGGCGGTGACGTAGAGTTCGGGCCGCATGATGATCGAGGGCACGCCCGCGATCACGTCGCGCACCACGCCGCCCGCGCAGCCGGTCACGATGCCGAGCACGGCGGCGGGCAGCGGGTCGACCCCGAAGGCCAGCGCCTTGGCCGCGCCGAGCACGGCGAAGGCGGCAAGGCCCGCGGCATCGGCCCATTCCAGCAGGCTCCCCTCCCACCACCGGCGCGGGGTGAACCACGCGATCAGCGCGGTGAGGAAGATCACCAGCGCCACCCAGGGATCGCGCAGCCAGAACGCGGGGGCGCCGATCAGCATGTCGCGCAAGGATCCGCCCCCAACTCCGGTCACCAGCGCGAAGAAGGCCATCGTCACGAAGGTCTGCCGCAGCCGCGCGGCGAGCAGCGCGCCGGTCAGCGCGAACACGGCAGTGCCGAGCAGGTCGAGCGCCGGGGGCAGGGCGGGGCTGGCGGGAAACATCGTCAGGTGCGCACCCGCGCCTTGCGCCGCCGGAACAGCAGCGCGGAGCCCATCACCGTGCCGATCAGCGCGATCGCGGCGAACAGGATCAGGATCGGGTGCGAGGTATCCTCGCGCTCCTGCAGGTCCATGATGTGCAGGCCCCACATGAAATCGAACACGCGCCACCAGCGGGTGCGCACCGCCTCGATCTCCCCGCTGTCGCGCCCGACGTAGACGTGCGTGCCGTCGGCCAGCGCGACCTGCCACACCGGCAATGGACGGCGGAAGTCGAACGGCGGCGCGTCCGCGCCGAAGAACCGTACGCTTTCGACCCGCTCGCCGTCGACGATTCCGCGTGCTGCGACCGAGCGCGCGGCGGCGGCATCGAGCGGCGCGATCGGTTCGCCCGTCGCCATGTCGCGCCGGCGCACGCTGCCGTCCATCATCGTCAGCACCGCGACCGCGCGCCCGGCCTGCATCGTCGCGCGCATCTCGCGGATCGGACCCTCGACGCTGCCGAACGCCTCGCCCGG
Source organism: Pelagerythrobacter sp. (assembly GCF_041912895.1). Lineage (NCBI taxonomy): Bacteria > Pseudomonadati > Pseudomonadota > Alphaproteobacteria > Sphingomonadales > Erythrobacteraceae > Pelagerythrobacter > Pelagerythrobacter sp. Next base: position 103,845 of record NZ_JAYSGI010000001.1, read on the forward strand.
CAGGCTCAGCGGCTGCGGAGCGGCCTCGATCCGCAGATGCTCGCCGCGCACTTGCTCGATCGGGCGCGCGACCATCACCAGTCCGGTCAGCGTCCAGCCGATCAGCGGGACCCCGATCAGCCAGCCCAGCCAGATATGCCAGCGCGCGAGCCTGCGCATCATGCGCCGACGATCCCGCCGATCGCCGCCGCCGCCGCGATGCAGTCGAGGTCCGCCCAGCGCGGCCCGATCACCTGAATCCCGCACGGCAATCCGCCCGTCTCGCCGACCGGAAGCACGGTGGCGGGCAGGTTGGGGAAAGTCGCGATACCGGCCCAGGCGAGCGCGGCGGCGGCGCTTTCCTCGCGCCCGTCGATCGTCACCGTACCGTCGAACAGCCGCCCTTCGCGCGCGGGGATGGCGAGCACGGGGGCGGGCGGCGCGAGGACGAAGTCGTATTCCTCGAACAGCGCATGCCACGCCGCTTCGTTGCGCGCCTGCGCGTCGAGCAGTTCGAACCAGTCGGTCGCGCTCGCGCGCTTGCCATCCGGCCCCGGCATCCCGCGCGCCATCGCGATATTGAGCATCTTCATGTAGTCGCGCTGCTGCTGCGCGAGATCGGGCAGCAGGCCGGTCGTGCGGTCGACGCGCACGCCCGCCGCCTCGATCGCCATCACCGCCGCGTTCACCGGGCCGAGCACCGCGGCATCGACCGGGCTCTCCGGGTATTCGGTCACCAGCAGCAGCCTGCAATCGGCCAGCGGCTTGCCGCTCTCGCGCATCGGAACGCTCGCGGTGAGGCGCAGCAGCAGCGCGAGATCCTCGGGATGGCGCGCGATCGGCCCGGCGATCGACAGCGCCCCGTCATGCGCGTCGCCGCCTGCCAGCAGCGGGTGATCGTGGCCGTGCTTGGAGACGAGCCCCCAGCTGGTCTTGTGGCCCCAGACCCCGCAGAAATGCGCCGGCACGCGAACCGATCCGCCGATGTCGGTGCCGTATTCGCACGGCACCATGCCGCTCGCCACCGCCGCGGCCGAGCCGCCCGACGATCCGCCGGGGCTGCGCGACACGTCGTGCGGGTTGGCGGTGCGGCCGTAGACCGGGTTGGTCGATTGCCAGTCGGCGAGGTCGGGCGGCACGTTGGTCTTGCCGAGGAAGATCGCGCCCGCCTGCTTGAGCAGCCGCACGATCCGCGCATCGCGCCGCGCCACGTTGCCGGCGAACTGCTGGTGGCCCCAGGTGGTCGGCAGGCCCGCGATGTCGAAGCTTTCCTTGATCGTCATCGGCACGCCGAACAGCGGGCGGTCGTCGCCCGGCGTCTGGCCGTCCATCGAACGGGCGGCTTCGCGCGCACGCTCGAAATCGCACACCACCACCGCGTCGATCTGCGCGTCGCGATCCTCGATCCGGGCGATGGCCGCATCCACCGCTTCGAGCGGAGACAGCTCGCCCGCGCGAATCGTCGCGGCGAGCGCGATCGCGCCCGGCTGGTCGGTCAGTTTCGGAATCATGCGCGGCCTCCTTGCGGTGGTGAGCGCGACCATGGCGAAACGCGCGCCGGTTGCAACCCGCCAGCGCGGCCGGTCAGTTGGGCGATAGCATGATCGAAGCGCTGCCCGTCCCGCGCACCGGCAGGTAGAGCCCCTGGCCTGCCGCGCGCAAGCGGCCGGTTTCGATATCCTCGATCTGCGCGCGGATCAGCAGATCGCCCTCGCGCTTGTTGTCGATCGCGCGCGCGATCTTGCCGAGCAGTTCATCATAGTCCCCCTCGAAATTCTGCACCAGCGCCACCGCGATCGTCTGCGCGAAGCCCGGCGAATTGGCGAGATCGAGCAGCAGGTCGGCCCCCGCGCGGTCGGTGTCGCCGGTGATCGACAGGTTCTCGAACCCGACCCGGCGCGAATTTTCCGCGTTGACCGGCTTGCCAGTCAGCCACACCGTGCCGCGCGCCGAGCCGACGTCGTGATCGCGCGGCGTGGCGGTGAAAGTGACGCCCACGGCCACGCGATTTTCCGTGGTGCCGTAGGCCTCGACCTTGCCGAACTTCGCATCGACCGGTCCGATGCCCGGCACCGCGAAGGGCCGGGCGGAACGCTTCGCCAGCGCCTCGGCGATCACCGGTTCGAGCTGAGCGTAGTCGGCGACGACCGGGATGAAGAACACCAGCTTGCCCGCTTGCTCCTCGAGCCTCTGGAGCGGCGGCAGCGCGGCGGGTTTGGGATCGGGCGGCCGGTCGCCGACGAAGGTTTCGGTCCGCGCGGTCATCCCCAGCTTCAGCTCCAGCTTGCGGCCATCGAGCGTGAAGCCGCCGTATTGCAGCCGCTCGGGCGTGATCCGCATCCATACCGGCGGATCCCGCTCGTTGAGCTGGAGCGAAGTGAACGCCTGCCGCCACAGCCGCTCGACCTCGCGCCGCAATTCCACTTTCGCCAGCTCGCGCGGCAAGGTGCGTTCGAGCCGCGCGACGACGCCTTTCAGCTTTTCGTCCGCCTCGCTGGTGAACTCGATCCGCTGGCCGAGGAAATCGACGTGCGGCGCGTCGGTCCAGTCGTATTCGATATCCACCGTGCCGCGCGGGTTCCAGTTGTCATCGGGCGAGATGTCGACCACCGCGCGCACGATCGCGTCGCCGGTGGCGGTTTCCTGCTTCAATATGCCCGCGATGTCCTGCGCGCGCACCTCGGCATGGAGCGGCATCGTCACCACGATGCGCTGGCCGCGCCCGGCGAAGGTCATCCGCCCGCGCGTGACGGTGCCGGCGATGTCGCATTTGATCTTCGGGGTCTTGAGCTTGACGAAGGCGACCTTGACCCGCTCGGACGCGACGCACGTCTCGTCCTGACGGTCGATCGTCCACAGCGTCCGCGGCACTTCGCTTTCGAGCGCGGCGGAAAGCGCCGACAGGTCCGCCGTCACCGGCACCGCGATGGTGGAGGATTGCGGCGGCACCTCGATCGCGTCGTTCGCGCGCGGCGGCGGGCCGGTGGGCGCATCCTTCTTGCACCCCGCCAGCGCAAGCGCGGTGAAAACCGTCAATACGGCAAACCGACCGATCGGCATGGATCGCTGCACCCCTGTTACCGGGGTGAATATATCCGCTTGTTCAGCCGCTTCCAATGCGAAATGATGCGATCGCGCGCGACACCGCGATCGCCAGCCCGTAACCGATCGCTGCGGCGCCGTAGCCCGCCAGCGGCGTGGGGTATGGGCCGAGCAGCGAAGCGGCCGCAAAGCCGAGCCAGCACCCGGCGATTCCGCCGTTCACCGCGCGGTCGCTCCCGCGCATGAACATCGGCGCCGCGATCGCGAACAGCAGCGTCGTCGCCAGAAGTACGCCGAGCGCCGGTTGCAACGCGAATCCGTCCTGCACCACGGATTCGACGAAGGGCACCGGCTCCAGCGGCGTGTCGCGAACCAGCGCCGCCGCGAGGCCCGCTATCGCGACGAGGAGAACGAGCAACGAAGCGGCCGAGCGCCTGCCGTACCATTCCGACAGTGCACATCCGCAAACGAGTGCGAGGGCCGCGGCCGGGTCCGGCTGCACGGCGAACACCGTGGCCGCGCCCGCGACCGGGGCGAGCCGCCAGTTTCCCCGCAGGCGCGGCAAGGCGGCGAGCACGGCGGGCAGGAGCAGCATCGCCGCATGGAGGCGCACCGGGCCAAGGGCGATCCAGCGGCGCACCCCGTCGATATCCGGTCCGGCAACGAGCGTCGCGGCAATCCCCGCGATGCCGAGCGCGACGATCCAGACGGCGCAGGTTCGGCCGCATCGTGCGCGCCCTGCCGCGACCATCGCGGCGAGCGCCACGAGCAGCGCCCCGCCATTGACGAGCGAATAGGACGGCGGGGCGTCGCCGACCCAGAACAGCGCGAGCCCGGCGCCGACCGCTGCGATCAGCGCGCCGGCGGGCAGCCACGGCAGCGATGTGCGGGCCTGGTCGTTCGCCCGCATCGCCGTCAGATGTGGATCGGCTTGCCGGTCACCGCCATCGCGGCTTCCTTGATCGCCTCGCTGTGCGTCGGGTGGGCGTGGCAGGTGTAGGCGATATCCTCGCTCGTCGCGCCGAATTCCATCGCCTGCGCGGCCTGCGCGATCATCGTGCCCGCAACGCTGGCGATGCACCACACGCCGAGCACGCGGTCGGTTTCGGCATCGGCGATGACCTTCACGAAGCCGTCGGGCTCGTGGTTGGTCTTGGCGCGGCTGTTGGCCATCATCGGGAACTTGCCGACCTTCACCGAACCCTTCGCCTTGGCGTCTTCCTCGGTCAGGCCGACGCCGGCGATCTCGGGCCAGGTGTAGACGACGCTGGGGATCACCGCGTGGTTCACGATGCCCGTCTGCCCGGCGATGTTCTCGGCCACGGCGATGCCTTCGTCCTCGGCCTTGTGCGCCAGCATCGGGCCGGGAATCACGTCGCCGATCGCCCACACGCCGTCCACCTTGGTGCGGAAATCATGCTCGGTCTCGATCTGGCCGCGCTTGTTGGTTTCCAGCCCGATCGCCTCGAGCCCGAGGCCATCGGTGTTGGGCTTGCGCCCGATCGACACGAGCACGCAATCGGCCTCGATCGTATCGGCGTCTCCGCCGTCCGACGGCTCGACCGTCAGCGTGGCGGTCTTGCCCTTGACGGTGCAGCCGGTGACCTTGTGGCCGAGCTTCAGCTCCATGCCCTGCTTCTTGAAGATCTTGGCCGCTTCCTTGCGCACGTCGCCGTCCATGCCGGGCAGCAGCTGGTCGAGGAATTCGACCACCACGACCTCCGCGCCCAGCCGCCGCCAGACGGAGCCGAGCTCCAGCCCGATCACGCCGCCGCCGATCACGACCATCTTCTTCGGAACTTTGCCCAGCTCCAGCGCGCCGGTGCTGTCGACGACCACGCCCTTGGCGTTATCGACCTCGACGTTCGGCAACGGAGTGACCGAGGAGCCGGTGGCGATGACGATGTTCCTGGCGGTGACGGTTTCGTCGCCCACCTTCACCGTGTGCGCATCCTGGAAGGTGGCGCGGCCCTTCTTCCAGTCGACCTTGTTCTTCTTGAACAGGAATTCGATCCCGCCGGTCAGCTGCTTGACCGCGTCCTGGCGCTGGCCGTGCATCGCATCGAGGTTGAGCTTGGGGCTGACGTCGACGCCCATCTTGGCCATCGCGCCGTTCGCCGCGGCGTCGAAATACTCGCTCGCGTGCAGCATCGCCTTGGAGGGGATGCACCCGACGTTGAGGCAGGTGCCGCCCAGCGTCTCGCGGCTTTCAGCGCAGGCGGTCTTGAGCCCGAGCTGCGCCGCACGGATCGCGGCGACATAACCGCCGGGGCCGGCCCCGATGACGAGGACGTCGTAGTCGTAGTTCTGTTCAGCCACCGATTTCCTCCGTGGGCGTTGTCTCTGTCCAGGTTCCACTCTCCGGCGCCGTGGTCCGGGCGCAGGCGTTGACTATTCCTTCGATGTTGTCGCGGGTGACGTCGTCGAGCGTCAGGTCGGGATCGGCCATGAACCTGTCGGTGCTGCACTGGCAGACTTCGGCCACGTGCCCGGCGACGAAGCTCGCCCCCTGCGCCACTTCCTCGCATTGCGCGGCGACGGCGTTGCGGATTTCGCCCTCGACCGCTTCGCCGGCGATCTGCGTCGCCGCGTCGCAACCCGCCAGCGCCACGGCGGCGACTGCGAGGAGGATGCGGGTTTTGAACATGGGGCTCGGTTCCTGCGTCATCAAAGGTCGATCAATATCCGCGTCGGATCCTCGATCGCTTCCTTGATCGTCTTCAGCGCGGTCACCGCCTCGCGGCCGTCGATCAGGCGGTGATCGTAGCTGAGCGCGATGTACATCATCGGGCGGATCACGATCTCGCCGTCGCGCACGACCGGGCGGTCCTCGATCCGGTGGAGGCCCAGCACCGCGCTCTGCGGCGGGTTGATGATCGGGGTGGACATCAGCCCGCCGAACACGCCGCCGTTGGAGATGGTGAAGGTGCCGCCCTTCATGTCGTCCATCGTCAGCGAGCCGTCGCGCGCGCGCTTGCCGAGGTCGGCGATGTCCTTCTCGATCTGCGCGAAGCCCTTGGCGTGGGCATTGCGGACCACCGGCACGACCAGCCCGTTGGGCGCGCTGACCGCGACCGAGATGTCGACGTAGTCGTGATAGACGATCTCGTCGCCGTCGATCTGCGCGTTGACGGCGGGAATGTCCTTCAGCGCGAGGCACGAGGCCTTGGCGAAGAACGACATGAAGCCGAGCTTGATGTCGTGCTTCTTGGCGAACACGTCCTTGTACTTCTCGCGCGCCTCGATCACCGCGCTCATGTCGCAGTCGTTGAAGGTGGTCAGCAGCGCGGCGGTGTCCTGCGCGCTCTTGAGGCGCTTGGCGATCGTCTGGCGCATGCGCGTCATCTTCACGCGTTCCTCGCGGCGTTCGCCGCTCGATGCAGGCGCGGGAATGTCGATCTTCGCCTGCGCGGGCGCGGTATCGTCGATCGTCTCCTCGCGGCCGCCGCCGTCCTTCTTCGCCTGCGCGGCGGAGAGCACGTCTTCCTTGGTCAGCCGCCCGTCCTTGCCGGTGCCCTTGATGGTCGAGGGATCGACCCCGTGTTCGAGCACCGCGCGGCGCACCGCGGGCGACAGCGTCTGCGTGTCGGACGAAGCGGCTTCCTTCGCCGCCGCCGGGGCAGGCGCGGCCTTGGCGTCGTCCTCGGTCTTGTCCTTGTCCTCGGCCTTGTCCGCATCCTTGGCGTCCGCCGGCTTCTCGCGCGGCTCGACATCGGTGCTCTCGCCCGCGGCGGTCGCGTCCTCGATCGTCGCGATCACCGCGCCGACCTCCACCGTGTCGCCGACAGCGGCCTTCTGCTCGCCCAGCACGCCGGCGACGGGGGAGGGGACCTCGACCGCGACCTTGTCGGTCTCGAGGCTGACGATCGGCTCGTCCACCTTCACGCTGTCGCCCGGCTTCTTCAGCCATTCGCCGATCGTACCTTCGGTAACCGATTCGCCCAGCGTGGGGACTTTGACTTCGCTCGCCATGTTCGTTTCCTCAGGCCTTTGTCTTCGTCTTGCTCTTGCCGCCGCGCGCAGCCTCGCCGCCGTCGTTGAGGCCCAGCGCCATCGACACCAGGCAGCGCTGCTGCTCGGCGTGCCGCTTGGCGAGGCCCGTGGCGGGCGATGCCGCTTCCTCGCGCCCGGCATAGCGCGGGCGCATCCCGCCGTGCCCGGCTTCGGTCAGCGCGTGTTCGATCTTGCCTTCCACGAAGAACCACGCGCCGTTGTTGCGCGGTTCCTCCTGGCACCAGACGACCTCTTCGAGATTGGTCATCCGGCCGAGGCGCACCGCCAGCGGTTCGCCGGGGAAGGGGTAGAGCTGCTCGATCCGGACGATCGAGACATCGTCCAGCTTTTCCGCGTCGCGCTTCTCGATCAGGTCGTAGGCGACCTTGCCGCTGCACAGCACGAGGCGGCGGATCTTCGCGTCGCCGATCTCGGCCGTGTCGCTCACGATGCGGCGGAAATGGCTTTCGCCCAAGAACTCGTCGGCGCTGCTCTTGGCCATCGGATGGCGCAGCAGGCTCTTGGGCGTCATGATCACCAGCGGCTTGCGGAACGAACGCTTCATCTGCCGGCGCAGGACGTGGAAGTAGTTCGCCGGCACGGTGATGTTGCACACCTGCAGGTTATCGTTCGCACACAGTTGCAGGAACCGCTCGAGCCGGGCGGAACTGTGTTCCGGCCCCTGGCCCTCGTAGCCGTGGGGCAGCATCAGGACGAGGCCGTTGGCGCGCAGCCATTTCACCTCGCCGCTGGCGATGTACTGGTCGATCACGATCTGCGCGCCGTTGGCGAAATCACCGAACTGCGCTTCCCAGCACACCAGCGTCTTGGGATCGGCCATCGCGAACCCGTATTCGAAGCCGAGCACGCCGTATTCGGACAGCGGGCTGTCGTAGACCTCGAACTTGCCGTGCGGCAGCTGAGTGAGCGGGATGTACTTGTGCTCGTCGGTCTGGTCGATCCACACCGCGTGGCGCTGGCTGAACGTGCCGCGGCCCGAATCCTGGCCCGACAGGCGCACGCCGAAGCCTTCGGTCACGAGGCTGCCGAACGCCAGCGCTTCCGCCGTCGCCCAGTCGAAGCCTTCGCGGCTGTCGAACATCTTACGCTTGGCCTCGATCACGCGGCCCAGCGTCTTGTGCAGGTCGAGATCGTCCGGAACGGTGGTCAGCGTGCGGCCGAGGCTGTCGAACAGCTTGTCGGACACCGCGGTATCCACGTTGCGGCGCGCGGTTTCGGGATCGGCGGGCTTGTTGAGGCCCGCCCAGCGCCCGCCGAACCAGTCGGCCTCGTTGGGCTTGTAGCTCTTGGCGGCCGCGAATTCCTTCTCGAGAATATCCACGAACTCGCCGCACAACACGTCGCGCTCGCCCGCGTCGATCACGCCCTCTTCCTCGAGGCGCTTGGCGTAGATCTCGCTGACCTTGGGATGGCCCTTGATCGCATCGTACATCAGCGGCTGGGTGAACTTGGGCTCGTCGCCTTCGTTGTGGCCGAAGCGGCGATAGCACCACATGTCGATTACGATGTCGCGGCCGAACTTCTGGCGGTATTCGATCGCCAGCTTGCAGGCGAAAGTCACCGCTTCGGGATCGTCGCCGTTGACGTGCAGGATCGGCGCCGAGACGCCCTTGGCCACGTCGGAGGGATAGGGGGACGATCTGGCGAATTGCGGGCTCGTCGTAAAACCGATCTGGTTGTTGATGACGAAGTGGATGCAGCCGCCGGTGTTGTAGCCGCGCACCCCGGAAAAGCCGAAGCATTCCCACACGATGCCTTGGCCCGCGAAGGCCGCGTCGCCGTGGATCAGCACCGGCAGGACCTGCTCGTGCTTCTTCAGGTCGTCGCGGATCGCCTGCTGGGCGCGCGTCTTGCCGAGCACGACCGGGTCGACCGCTTCGAGATGGCTTGGGTTCGGCACGAGGCTCATGTGCACGTCGATGCCGTCGAACTCGCGATCGGTGCTGGTGCCGAGGTGGTATTTCACGTCGCCCGAACCGCCCACGTCCTCCGGATTGGCGCTGCCGCCGGAGAATTCGTGGAAGATCACCTTGTAGGGCTTGCCCATCACGTTCGCGAGCACGTTCAGCCGGCCGCGGTGGGCCATGCCGTAGATGATCTCGCGCACGCCGTCCTGCCCGCCGTACTTGATGACCGCTTCCAGCGCGGGGATCATCGATTCCCCGCCGTCGAGGCCGAAGCGCTTGGTGCCGACGTATTTCTTGGCGAGGAACGCCTCGTACTGCTCACCGCGGATCACCGCCGCCAGCATCGCGCGCTTGCCCTCGGGCGTGAACTGGATCACGTCCTCGGGCCCTTCGAACTTCTCCTGCAGGAAGCGCCGTTCCTCGACATCGGCGATGTGCATGTATTCGAGGCCGACGTGCCCGCAGTAATTGGCCTGCAGGATCTCGGCGAGCTCGGACACCTTGACCCATTCGCGGCCCATCAGCCCGCCGACGAACACTTCCTTGTCTTCCTGCCCGGCGAAGCCGAGCGAGCGGAGCTGGAGATCTTCGGGCAGTTCGCGGTCGGCGAGGTTCAGCGGGTCGAGCTTGGCCGCCAGGTGTCCGCGCACCCGGTAGAGCCGGATCATCAGCATCGCGCGGATGGAATCCTCCGCCGCTTCCTCGATCGCCCTGGGATCGGCGGGCTTGCCGGCCTTTTCCGCCGCCGCCTTCACCGCGATCTTCATCGCCGTGGGATCGAGCGCCTGCGTCAGGTCGCCCTCGGCATCGACCGCCGTCATCGGCCAGCGCGGGTTGGCCCAGCTCGGCCCCGGCTGCGGCCCACCCTGATCGCCCAGCTCGGGCAGGAAATCGTGGCTCTCGTTACCCATCCGGGTCACCTCTCGCGCCGGCACGCGCGCCGGCTTAACAAAACCAATGTCCGAGCGGCGCGGATGCTCCCGGGGAGGAGGGCAGTCCGCGCCTTAACTCAGGCCAGTTCCTTCAGCATCGCGTCGAGCGTGGTGCCGAGTTCGCTGGGGGAGGGGGAGACGCGGATGCCCGCCTTCTCCATCGCGGCAATCTTGTCGTCGGCGCCGCCCTGGCCGCCGCTGACGATCGCGCCCGCGTGGCCCATGCGGCGACCCGGAGGGGCGGTGCGGCCCGCGATGAAGCCGACCATCGGCTTCTTGCGGCCCTTCTTCGCCTGGTGCGCGATGAACTCGGCCGCCTCTTCCTCGGCCGATCCGCCGATCTCGCCGATCATGATGATCGACTTGGTCGCGTCGTCGGAGAGGAACAGGTCGAGCACGTCGATGAAGTTCGTGCCGTTCACCGGATCGCCGCCGATGCCGACCGCGGTGGTCTGGCCGAGGCCGACCTGCGTCGTCTGGTGCACCGCCTCGTAGGTCAGCGTGCCCGAACGCGACACGACGCCGACCGAGCCCTTCTGGAAGATCGACCCGGGCATGATGCCGATCTTGCATTCGCCGGGGGTCAGCACGCCGGGGCAGTTGGGGCCGATCAGCCGGCTCTTGCTGCCGTCGAGCGCGCGCTTGACGCGAACCATGTCGAGCACCGGAATGCCTTCGGTGATCGCGACGATCAGCTCGACCTCGGCGTCGATCGCCTCGAGAATGGAGTCCGCAGCGAACGGCGGCGGCACGTAGATGCAGCTCGCGGTCGCGCCGGTCGCCTTCACCGCCTCGGCGACGGTGTCGTAGACCGGCAGCCCGATATGCTCGGTCCCACCTTTGCCCGGCGTCACGCCCGCGACCATCTGCGTCCCGTAATCGAGCGCCTGCTGGGTGTGGAACGTGCCGGTGTCACCCGTCATGCCCTGGGTGATGACCTTGGTATTCTTGTCTACGAGGATGCTCATTACGTGTCCATTTCCTTGAATTCGCGCGCGATCTGACGCCAGGTGCCCTGCGACTCTGGTTCCAATTCTTCTCCAGGGAAGTGGATTTCGCCACTTCCTTCATCGCCGCTCACGTCATAAAATCCCACTCCGTGTTTGACAGCTAACCTTCGGACGAGGGGATAAACTTGTTCGGCTTCTGACCAGCGAAATCCCGCATAAATCACATGGTGCCCGATGCAATAATCACCAAGCCGATCCTCGATCCCCGGTTTCATTAGATCTTGGTCGGTCACTGATTCCGGACCGTTCATATTCGGGTAGCTCTGGCGAATATCCTCGTACCATGCGGCGAGAGCCGCCGTGGTATTTGTTGGATCATCGTAGGTGTGACCCTCCGACCACTCCGCTTGATGATGGTACCATTCAACGAAAGCCGCCCGCTCACGTGGTGCAACCTCCGCGTCAAAAACCATCAAATCGTAGCTCATAGCGTCTTCCTCACGCCAACGAGCTATCGATACCCTTGCACGCCTCCAGCAGTTCCTTGACCGCGTCGACGCTGACCTGAAAGCCCTTCTTGGCTTCGTCGTCGAGCTCGATCTCGACGATCCGCTCCACGCCGTTCGCGCCGATCACGATCGGCACGCCGACGTAGAGGCCGTCGACGCCGTACTGGCCGGTCAGGTGCGCGGCGCAGGGGAGGACGCGCTTCTTGTCCTTGAGGTAGCTCTCGGCCATCTGGATCGCGCTGGTTGCGGGCGCGTAATAGGCGCTGCCGTTGCCGAGCAGCTGGACGATCTCGCCGCCGCCGCCGCGCGTGCGCTTGACGATCGCGTCCATCTTCTCCTGCGTCGACCAGCCCATCTTGATGAGATCGGGCACCGGGATGCCCGCGACGGTCGAATATTCGAGGATCGGCACCATCGTGTCGCCGTGGCCGCCGAGCACGAAAGCGGTGACGTCTTCCATGCTCACGTCGAATTCCTCGGCGAGGAAGTGGCGGAAGCGCGCGCTGTCGAGCACGCCCGCCATGCCCACGACCTTCTCGTGCGGCAGGCCGGAGAATTCGCGCAGCGCCCAGACCATCGCGTCGAGCGGGTTGGTGATGCAGATCACGAAGGCGTCGGGTGCGTTGGCCTTGATGCCTTCGCCCACGGCCTTCATCACCTTGAGGTTGATTTCGAGCAGGTCGTCGCGGCTCATGCCCGGCTTGCGCGGCACGCCAGCGGTCACGATGACAACGTCGGCCCCGGCGATGTCCTGGTAGTCGCTCGTGCCCTTGAGCGTCGCGTCGAAGCCTTCGACCGGGCCCGCCTGGCTGAGATCGAGCGCCTTGCCCTGCGGCATGCCCTCGGCAATGTCGAACAGGACGACGTCGCCCATTTCCTTCATCGCCGCGAGGTGGGCGAGAGTGCCGCCGATCATGCCGGCGCCGACGAGCGCGATTTTCTTCCGGGCCATGTGCTGCTGTGCGTCCTTCAACTGCGCGGGACCGGCGAAGTCTGCCGTGAAGCGCGCAGCCTTAAGGTCCCGCGAGGAAGCCGCGCCCGGCGAACGGCAGCGACCTAGGCCCGCACCGGGGGGATTGCAACCGCGAAAGGCGCAGCGTAGCAAACTATCTTTGCGATTGGTTTGCAATTGCAATAAGGCATCGGAAAGCGCCGCCTGCCCGGGTCGTCAGAGCGCGATCCGGCGGCCCGAACCCTCGTCGCGTTCCTGTGCCAGCAGCATCGCCGCGAGATAATCGGGCACCGCGCGGCTGAAGTAGTAGCCCTGGCCGAGCGTACACCCGGCATCGCGCACCGCGGTCACCTGCTCGACGGTTTCGAGTCCCTCGGCGACGATCTCCATCCCGAGCTGGGCGCCCATCTCGGCGACCGCGCGGATGATCGCCTCGGTGCGCTTGGAGACTTCCGGGCCGGAGACGAAGCTGCGGTCGACCTTGATCTTCCGGAACGGATACTTGTTGACGTACGACAGCGAGGAATAGCCCGTCCCGAAATCGTCGAGCGCGAAGCGCACGCCGCGGCTCGACAGCTCGCGGATGAACGCCTCGGTCGCGTCGCTGTCGTCGAGCAGCAGGCTCTCGGTCACTTCCAGTTCCAGCCGCGTGGGGTCGAGGTTCGCCTCGCGCAGCGCGTTGAGGATACCCAGCGCCGCGCCCGGCGCCTTGATCTGCAGCGGCGAGAGGTTGACCGCGATCGTCACGTCGTCGGGCCACTGCGCCGCCGCCTTGGCCGCCTGGCCGGTGATCCAGTTGCCAAGCGTGACGATCACCCCGGTCTCCTCGGCCACGGGGATGAACTCGTCGGGGCGCATCTCGCCCTTTTGCGGATGGAACCAGCGCACCAGCGCCTCGAACGTGCGGATGCGGCCGGTGGAAAGGTCGACGATCGGCTGGAAGAAGATCGACAGCTCGTTCTTCTGGATCGCGCTGCGCAGCTCCGCCTCGATCTCGCGCCGGCGGGCGAGGTCGCGGCTCATCGAGCTGTCGAAGAAGCAGGTCTGGCGCCGGCCGCCCACTTTGGCGTGATAGAGCGCCAGGTCGGCCGCCTGCATCACGCTGTCGGCGTCGGCGCCGTCGTCGGGCAGCACCGCCACGCCGAGCGACGCGCCGATTTCCAGCCGCTCGCCGTCGATCCGGACCGGGCGCATGATCTCGGCGTGGACCTCGCTCGCCAGCCGCATGCAGTCGGCGCGGTTGTCGACTTCGCAGAAGATGATGAACTCGTCGCCGCCGAAGCGCGCCACCGTGGCCCCGTCGGGCGTCACGTCCTGCAGCCGCCGCGCCACGCTCTGCAGCAGGCGGTCGCCGATCGGGTGGCCGAGCAGGTCGTTGACTTCCTTGAACCGGTCGAGGTCGATCCAGATCATGCCCATCATCTGGTCGGCGGGCACGTTCATCAGCTTCTCGACCATCTCGTGGTTGAGCCCGGCGCGGTTGGCCAGCCCGGTCACCGCGTCGGTCCGGGCGAGGTTTTGCATCTTGGCGGCCAGCCGCGCGCTGGTTTCGGCGGCGGCGATGTTGTCGCGCAGCACCTTGAACACGTTCATCGTGATCGAGGCCATCGCGGGCACCATCAGCACGATCGTCACCGCGAAGGCGTAATAGGCGAGCGAGCCGAGATAGAGGCAGGCGGCGAACATCGGCATGCAGACGAGGATCAGCTGGCCGATCGCGATCGTCGGGCGGCCTGCGTTGCGCGCGCAGATCGCCACGCCGTAGCCGATCGCATTCGCCGCCAGCAGCACCTTGCCCGCCGGCTCGACCTCGAGGATCAGCGAGGCGGCCGCCACGGTGCCCATCAGCAGGGCGTACGTGAACGCGCCGACTTCGTAGAAGATCTCGAGCTTGCTCGTGCTCGCCTTGCTGTCGGGCGAGAGGACGACGGCCACGGCCACGCGGACGAGCGCGACGACCGTCAGCGCGAGGCTGAGCACGTAGAGCACGGTCGATCCGCTGAGCCAGGCGACCACCAGCGAAGCGGCGATCCCGCTCGCCGCGCCCGCGGCGAGGCTGCTGGGCAAAGTGTAGAGCGTGCGGACGAGCGTGCCGCGAACGCGTTCGGACAACGCGTCGCCTTTCGTGAAATAGGCCAGGGCCCAGTCTGCCTCGTCCTTCGGATCGCTGCTCGCCATAGGGACCGGCCTAGCGAAAAGTGGTCACCGCATAGTTAATAGGCCGCTTACAGATCGACGAAACGCGCGGGAAACCCGGCGTTAGGCATCCGACGCCGGCCGCAGCGGCGCGCCGGCGCGCGGTCCGGCTCGATCGCCTTCCGCCTGTTCGATCGATCGCGCCAGCCGCGCGTCGAGCGTACGGCAGATGCCGAGCCACCAGTCGTAGCGTTCGCGGTCGCCCGCGAAGAAGGCGCGTTCGGCCTGGCCCCGTGCCTCGTGCGCGGCGCCGATCCCGTATTGCGCGAAATGCCGCAGCGCGGCGTGGAGCAGGCGGTCGTCGGCGCGCTCGTGGCAGTTGTCGTTGGCGGCGGTGGCGGGGGCGCGGCGGCGGAGGACGCGGGCGATCGGCGAGTCCGCGTTCAGACGCGAAGCGGCGAAATGGACGGTCATGCGGAGAAGGCCCTCTTGCGGGGTTGCGACTTCCGCGGGTTTAGGCGCCAACTCGTGAAGCGGGGGTTTTGCGCTAGGGTTTCCCCGTTCTTAACCCTTGTCGGCCGGTCAGCGCGCCTGGCCCGGCTCGGCGATCCAGCGACCGCTGTTGGCGTATTCGGCCTTTACCCCGCCGCCGCCGGGCAGGTCGCTCGCGGTGAAGGCCGCATCGCCGCCGCGCGCCTCGACCGCCGGCGCATAGTCCGGCGCGGGCACGCGGGTCGCGGCAGGCGGGGCCGCGCCGATCGCGGCGCTGCGCGCATCCTCGTAAGCGCGGGCGAGCGCCACCGGGTCGGACGCGGCGGCCGGTTCCGGCACGCTCGAGCGCGGGTGGGGCGCGGCCAGCGGCTCGCCGCCGCGATAGGCCGCGGTGAACGCGGCAGGCCGCCCCGCCGCACCGCGCCAGCGGTAGAAGCGGTGCGCGCCGATCACGCCGACCGTGTCGAGGCTCGGCGCCCAGTACGGGTTGATCCAGATCGTGTGGTAATGGGTCGCGAGGCCCACCGGCGCGTAGGTTTCGCCCGCCAGCGCGCGCCGGGCCACGCCCATCGCGCGGTCCCACGCCGCCTTCATCGGCTGGCGCGCCAGCGAGCCGTCGCAGGTGAAGGTAAACTGGCACCCGGTCGTCCGCTCAGAACCTTGATAGACCACGCCGCACACGCTGTTCGGATAGCTGGGGTGCGCGACGCGGTTCAGCACCACCTGCGCCACCGCGCGCTGGCCGCCGATCGCTTCGCTCGCCGCCTCGTAATAGACCGCGCTGGCGAGGCATTGCAGCGCGCGCGCCTTGTCGATCCCGGTGCCCGCCGAATGGAAGGCGCGCGCCGCCGGCCCCGCATTGCGCACCGCGGCGAGTTCGGCCGCCGCGCCGCCCGCACCGGTCAGGTCGAACACGCGCGCGCCGTTCTCGATCGCGGCGTAGTCGGCGCGCGGCGCGGCTTCGAGGAAATAGAACGCCGAGCCGGGAAAGCTCTGGCCCGCGCGCTCGAACGGCATCGGCTTGACGGCGGATGTGGCCGCCTCGTGCCGGGCGTCGGGGGCGAAGGCGCGCCAGTCGTCCGGCGCGGCCATCGCCGGAACCCCCACCGCGGCGATCAGCGCGAGAATCCGCCGCCCGCGATGCTTGCCCGCCAGCCGCGCCCACAGGCTCGCCTGCCGGCGGCGCGCGCGAAGCTGGAAGGCAGGGGTGCGGGCAGGGGTCACGGCGATCCTTGTGCTTGCGGCGCTTGCAGCGCGCCCCGGCGCGTACCAGCGCGACCGGTGAATTTCGACCGCGCCGCACGGGCTGTCCCTTGGCGGAACACCTCGCAAGCGGCGGTTAACGCGGACACTTTCCGCCCGGTTACCGCGCGGCCATCTTGTGCACCCGCGAAGCCGCCGCTAAGGGCGCGCGCACGTCATGGGTTGTCGGCGCGTTTCCCTCGGGAAGCGGGCGGACCGAAGAGGGAAGGGGGTAGGGAGGTCGTCTCCCGGGGCCTCCGCTGCCCCCGCAACTGTGACCGGGGAGCGCCCGCTCCACATGCCACTGGCCGATCCTTCGGGGGGCCGGGAAGGCGGTGCGAGGCGTGACGATCCGGGAGCCAGGAGACCTGCCCGTCGACGGTCGTTCGTGCTGCCGGGCGGGGTGAACCGGAAGCAGGCGGAAGGGGCATGTGCCCCTGCTCCGTCATGGGCGACGTTCGCACATGACAGGAGGTATAATGCGTAACCATCTGATTATCGGCACGGCGCTCACCGCGCTCGCCGCTCCGCTCGCGGCGCAGGACAGCGCCGGGACGTTCTCGGAATTCCGGCCCGAGGAAACCCAGATCACCGTCACCGCCACCGGCACGCGGATCGAGCTGGAGGATACCGGTCAGCCGATCACCGTGATCGGCGAGGACGAGATCGAGAGCGTGCAGGGCGCCGACCTGACCCGCGTGCTCGAGCGCGTGCCGGGCCTCACCTTCAGCCGCAACGGCGGGCCGGGCGCGGTGACCCAGGTCCGCGTGCGCGGTGCGGAGGGCGAGCAGCTCCTCGTCCTGCTCGACGGGGTGCGCGTGGCCGATCCGGCCGCACCCGGCGGCGGGTTCGATTTCGGCAACCTGCTGGCAGGCAACCTGTCCAAGATCGAGGTGCTGCGCAGCTCGAACTCCACGATCTGGGGCTCGGACGCGATCGGCGGCGTGCTCGTCGCCAGCACCCGCGCGGCCAGCGGGCTGGAAGCGAGCGCCGAATACGGCGCGCGCGATACCGCCACCGGCACGCTTTCCGGCGGGATCGGCGGCGACCGCGGCTTCCTCGGCGGATCGGCGAGCTACTACCGCACCGACGGGTTCTCGCAAGCCGCGAGCGGCGCCGAGGCCGACGGGTTCGAGCAGTGGGCGGTGAACGGCCAGGGCCGGCTCTACCTCTCGCCCAGCGTCGAACTGTTCGCACGCGGCCGCTATGCCGAAGGCGACGTCGACCTCGACGGCTTCCCGGCACCGAACTTCGTGCTCGCCGACACCGAGGAAACGCAGCACACCCGCCAGTATTCGGCCTCCACCGGCGCGATCTACGACACCGGGCCGCTGTTCGTCAGCGCGGCCTACTCGTTCGCCGATACCGAGCGGGTCAATGTCGATCCCGTCGCTGGCGCCGACCCCACGTTCACCAGCGACGGCCATTCGGACCGCGTGGAACTGCGCGGCGAATGGCGTCCGATCGGCCCGCTGCTGGTGAATTTCGGCGCGGAGAACGAGTGGGCTTCCTACCGTACGTTGTTCGAGGAGGAGCAGGACACGCGCATCTTCGGCGCCTACGGTCAGCTCGGGATCGAGATGGGCGGGCTCGCCGCGCATGCGGGGATGCGGGTCGACGATCACCAGCGCTTCGGCACCGAAACCAGCTTCGGCGGCGACCTGAGCTACGTCCTGACGGGCGAGCTGCGGCTGCGCGCCAGCGTGGGCGAGGGCTTCAAGGCGCCGACGCTCTACCAATTGTTCTCCGACTACGGGAACGAGGCGCTCCAGCCCGAACGCAGCACCAGCTACGACGTCGGCCTGGTCCACGGCGATCGCTCGCTGACGGACACGCGCTTCTACGGCTCGGCCACGCTGTTCCGCCGCGACGCGCGCGACCAGATCGAGTTCGCGAACTGCGACACCAACTGCGACACGCGGCCCTTCGGCTACTACGTGAACATCGGCCGCGTGCGCGCCGAAGGGTTCGAATTCGAACTCGGCGCGCGTCCGTCCGACCGCTGGATCACCCGCGCGGTCTACTCGTGGACCGACACCGAGAACCGCACCCTCGGCGCGGCGAACGCGGGCAACGTCCTCGCCCGCCGTCCGCGCCACGCGCTCACGCTCTCGGCCGACTGGGTCAGCCCGCTGGCCGATCTCACGCTGGGCGGCGACGTGCGCATGGTCGGCGATTCGTTCGACGACGCGGGCAACTTCACCCGGCTCGACGGCTACACGCTGGCCGGCGTGCGCGCCGCGCTGCCGTTCGGCGAACGGTTCGAGGTATTCGGCCGGGTCGAGAACCTGTTCGACGCCGAATACCAGACCGTCGCCGGCTACGCGACGGCAGGCCGCAGCGCCTTCATCGGCGCCCGCGCGCGGTTCTGAAGGCTTCCGGTGCCCGGCTTCGTTTCGAGCCGGGCACCGATTTGGGTCTCACACGAAGACACGAAGGCACGAAGAAATATCGCGACACGAAGTGTCGAAACCAATCTGCAAGCGGGTATCTTGCCGCCTGACCATCATTGGGTGCGGCTTCGCCGCCGGCACAACATCTTTGTGCCTTCGTGTCTTCGTGTGAGAAAAACCAGGCCCGCCCCCTCCTCGCCGTGAGGAGGGGGCGGCCACGATCACTGCGCCCCGTCGCCCGTGGTCTGCGGCGGCAGCGCGCCGTCCGACGTCGCGCCCGCATCGCCGCCGTCGCCGGTCAGGCCGCGCGCCTCGAGCATCGGGGTCACGTCCGGCTGGCGCCCGGCGAAGTTCTCGAACATCTCGAAGTAGTCCATCGTCCCGCCCTTGCTGAGCACGGTGTCGCGGTAGTGATCGCCGTTCTCACGGGTCAGCCCGCCATTGTCGAGGAACCACTTGCGGCTGTCGCGGTCGAGCATCTCGGTCCACAGGTACGAGTAATACCCCGCGCTGTAGCCGGTCGCGCTGGAGAAGATGTGGTTGAAGTAGCTGCTGCGATAGCGCGGCGGCACCAGATCGACCTCCAGCCCCAATTCCTCCAGCGACTTGCGCTCGAAGGCGTCGACCTTTTCGGGCGTGTCGATCGCGGCCGCCTGCTGCGGGTTCAGCGCGTGCCACTTCATGTCGAGCAGCGCGGCCTCCACCGTCTCGCCGAAGTCGTAGCCCTGGTTGAACTTCGCCGCCGCCTCGATCTTCTCGATCAGTTCGGCCGGGATCGCCTCGCCCGTCTGGTAGTGCTTGGCATAGTTGCGCAGCACCTCGGGATAGGTCGCCCACAGCTCGTTCACCTGGCTCGGGTACTCGACGAAATCGCGCGCCGTCGCGGTGCCCGAGAGGCTGGCGTATTTCTGGTTGGCGAAGAAGCCGTGCAGCGCGTGGCCGAATTCGTGGAACATCGTGTTGACGTTGTCGAAGCTGACGAGCTGCGGCTCGCCCGCGTTCGCCTTGGGGATGTTGAGCACGTTGTAGATCACCGGCTTGGTGCCGTAGAGGTGGCTCTGGTCCACGAAGTTGCTCATCCACGCCCCGCCGCGCTTGCTCGGGCGCTGGTAGGGGTCGAAATAGAAGATTCCGAGCTCGCTGCCGTCCTTGTCGAACACGGTGTAAGTCGTCACGTCCGGGTGATAGACGGGCAGGTCGGTGCGCTGTTCGAAGCGCAGGCCGTAGAGCTTGTTGGCGGCATAGAACACGCCGTTTTCCAGCACGCTCTTGATCTCGAAATACGGCTTCACCGCATTCTCGTCGATGTCGTAGCGCGCCTTGCGGACCTTCTCGGCGAAGCGATACCAGTCCCACGGCTTGACCTCGAAATCGCCGCCCTCGGATGCGATCTGCTCGTTCAGCACCGCCGCCTCGCGCCGCTGCGTGGCGGCGAGGGCGGGGACCATCTGCTGCATGAAGTCGAGCGCGGTCTTCGGGTTCTGCGCCATGCGGTCGTACATCACGTAGCTCGCCCAGTCGGGCTGGCCGAACAGCGCGGCCTTCTGCGCGCGCAGTTCGGCGATATCGGCCAGCAGCGTGCGGGTATCGTTCTCGTCACCGTGGACCGAGCGGTTATAGCTGTTCATGAACAGCTGCTCGCGCGTGGCGCGGTCTTCCATTATCGGCAGCAGCGGCTGCTGCGTCGTGTTCTGCAGCGCAATCACGTATTGCCCGTCCAGCCCCTTTTCGGTGGCGAGCTGGGCCGCCGCCTGGATGTCCGAATCCGACAGCCCGGCCAGCTTGGCCCGGTCGCTCACCACCAGCGCGCCGTCGACCGTCGCCGCGCGGACTTTCTGCGAAAACTCGGTGGTCAGTTCGGACAGGCGCGAGTTGATCGTCTTGACCTGTTCCTTCTGCGCCGGGTCGAGCATCGCACCGGCGTGGACCATCTGCTCGTAGGTTTCCTCGAGCAGCTTGGTGTCTTCCGCCGTCAGGTCCAGCGAGGCGCGGTTGTCGTAGACCGCCTTCACCCGCTCGAACAGCACCGGGTCGAGCGTGATCGCGTCCGAATGCTGCGACAGCTTGGGGCCGATGTCGGCCTGCACCGCGTCCAACGTATCGTTGGTGTTCGACCCGGTCAGCGCGAAGAATACCGTGGCCACGCGGCCCAGCATCCGGCCCGAGGTTTCGAGCGCGACGATCGTGTTCTCGAACGTCGGCGCTTCGGGGTTGGCCTTGATCGCCGCGATCTCGGCGTTGTGGATCGCCATCGCCTGCTCGAACGCAGGCTGATAGTCGCTGTCCTGGATCTTGGTGAAGTCGGGCGCGTGGAACGGCAGCGTGCTCGGCTGCGCGAAGTATCCGGTGCCTGCGGGAATATCGGCCGAGGCTACTACATCGGAAGCGGACTGCATGTTGCCCTCCTGCATGGTGGAACAACCCGCCAGCGCGACGGCAAGGGCGGTGGTGGCCAGGATATGGGCCTTCATGGTCTCTCCAGTTCAGGTTTGGCGCCGGCGCGTGCGAAAGGCGCGGCGAATACGGGATGAAATATCACCCGGCGCTTGAACCGGAGATTGCCCGCGATTGCAAGGGCGTGCTCAACCCAGCGGATAGCGCACCAGCGCATCGTATTGCGAACCCGCGGGCGTCAGCCGGCTCGAATAGAGCGCGAAGGCTTCCACCCGCCAAGGCTTGCTCGCCAGCAGCGCGTGGCGCGCCAGCCAGCCGCCGATCGGTCCGCTCGCGCGGTTGAGGCGGGCGAGGGTGATATGCGCCGCGAACTTGCGCGTCTCCGCCGCTAGCCCGGCGGCGCGGCACGCCCGCTCGACCCGGCGTTGCAGCACGGCGAGCGGCTCGCTCGCCTCGACCCCGGCCCACAAGGTATGCGCCAGTCCCTTCTTCTCGAAATATCCCACCCCGCGCAAGGCGAGGTCGAACGGCCCGCCCGCGACCCGCGCCAGCGCGTCGGCGAGGTCTTCCGCCTGCGGCCCCTCGATCTCGCCCGCGAAACGCAGCGTCAGATGCAACTGGTCGTCGTCCTGCCAGCGCGCGCCCGCGACACCGTCCATCGTGTCGATCAGCATGTCGCGCACCACGGCGGGCGGGCGGATCGCGGCGAAGAGGCGGTGCATGGGGGCACGTTACAGATCGCGCCGGGTGCGCGCCAGCGGCGGCACGCGGGATTGCCGCCGCAGGATGCGCCGTTTCGTGCGCGTTTGGGGCTTGATCGGGCCGAGAACGCCGATAGGCACGGCGAATGCCCGATGCCGCATCCCTAGCCTCCGACCCCGATTGGCTTCCCCATCGGATAGACATGGCCTCCGGCAGGATGGGCTTCCTCCGGCTCGCGCGCGAGCAGCTCGATGGTCCGACGTTCCTCGCCGATCGAACTCCGGGTTCGGCGGACCATGAAGCATCGGTACCGCTCGGCGACGTGCTCGGGATGGCGCCAGCCACAGGTCCGCTTCATTTCATTTTCCATACCGCGTTCTGCCGCTCCACATTGCTGGTGCGGGCGCTGGACCTGCCGGGAATCTCGGCCGGATTGAGCGAGCCCGGCATCATCGGCAGCCTGGCCGGTGCCGGTCGGCAGGGCGCGCCGCTGGTCAAGCCCGTCCTCGATCTCCTCTCGCGTCGGCATGGGGACGAGCGGGCGGTCATCGTCAAGCCGACCAATCATGCGAACATGTTGATCCCGGCCCTGCTCGATGCGCGCCCCGATGCGCGCGGCGTACTGATGACCAGCGCGCTCGATCCGTTTCTGCTGTCGGTGGCGAAGCGGGGCATGATGGGGCGCCGCTGGGGACGCCAACTCTATTTCGAGCTGATGGGTTACGCGGGCGTCGATCTCGGCATGGATGGCCCCGAGCAGTTCGCGATGACCGACCTTCAGGCGGCCGGTCTCGCCTGGTTCCTGAACCGCCGCTATTTCTCGATGCTGCGCGATAGATACGGCGAGCGGCTGATCTGGCTCGACGGCGACCGCTTCGACGCGGCCCGCGCCGCCACCCTGCTGACTGTCAGCCGGCATTTCGCGCTCGACCTCACGCCCGAACGGGCGGACGCCGTGGCATCGGGCGATCTCTTTTCCAGCCACGCGAAGCTGGGGGGCGATTTCGACGCGCGAAGGAAAAGCGAAACGGAGCGGGCCGCCAGTCGCGTGACCGAGGAAGAGATCGCGCAGGTCGGCGAATGGATCGGGCTGATCGCGCGGCAGGCGGGCGTGGACCTGACGCTCGGCGGGAACTGATCCTTCGCGGACTGCGGCCCGCAAGCCATGTCCTCGCCGCCCGGCCCGTCCGGTTGCAATCGGGGGCCGGCCTCCCACATCGACCGCGCGAGCCGGACCATCACATCTGCCGATCGCCCACATCCTGCTGACGGCGGCGGCTCTGTCGCTTTAGCTTCTTGACCCACGTGAACATTTGCGGAACAGACGCGCGCTATGGCACTCACCAAAATTTCCGTCCGCGGCGCCCGCGAGCATAACCTCAAGGGCGTCGACATCGATCTGCCGCGCGATGCGCTGATCGTCATCACCGGGCTGTCGGGTTCGGGCAAGTCGTCGCTGGCGTTCGACACGATCTATGCCGAGGGGCAGCGGCGCTACGTCGAGTCGCTCTCGGCCTATGCGCGCCAGTTCCTCGAGATGATGCAGAAGCCCGATGTCGAGCATATCGACGGGCTCAGCCCCGCGATCTCGATCGAGCAGAAGACCACCAGCCGCAATCCGCGCTCGACCGTGGCGACCGTCACCGAGATCTACGACTACATGCGCCTGCTGTGGGCGCGCGTGGGCGTGCCCTATTCGCCCGCGACGGGCTTGCCGATCGAGGCGCAGACCGTCTCCAACATGGTCGACCGGGTGATGGCGTTGCCCGAGGGCACGCGGCTCTACCTGCTCGCGCCCGTGGTGCGTGGGCGCAAGGGCGAGTACCGCAAGGAACTCGCCGAATGGCAGAAGGCGGGCTTCACCCGCGTGCGGATCGACGGCGACATGTACCCGATCGAGGAAGCCCCCGCGCTCGACAAGAAGTACAAGCACGACATCGAGGTCGTGGTCGATCGCCTCGCGGTGAAGGAGGGCCTCGAAACCCGCCTCGCCGACAGCTTCGAGACCGCGCTCAAGCTGGCCGAGGGGCTGGCCTACGTCGATCTGGCGGACGGCGTGGTGCCGGGCCGCGAGGACGAGGGCGAAGCGGGCGGCGCGATGAAAGGCGCCGGCCTGCCGCCCAACCGCATCGTCTTCTCCGAGAAGTTCGCTTGCCCCGTCTCCGGCTTCACCATCGAGGAGGTCGAGCCGCGCCTGTTCTCGTTCAACGCCCCGCAGGGCGCCTGCGCCGCGTGCGACGGGCTGGGGGAGAAGCTGCTGTTCGACCCGCAGCTCGTCGTCCCGAACGAGGCGCTGACCTTGAAGCAGGGCGCGGTCGTGCCGTGGGCCAAGTCCAACCCGCCGTCGCCCTATTACATGCAGGTGCTCGCCAGCCTGGCGAAGGAGTACGGCTTCGATCTCACCACCGCGTGGGCCGACCTGACCGAGGATCAGCGCGCCACGATCCTCCACGGCACGAAGGGCAAGGCCGTGCCGCTCACCTTCAAGGACGGGCGCAAGGAATACACGGTGAAGAAGGCGTTCGAGGGGGTCATCGGCAACCTCAACCGCCGGATGCTCCAGACCGAAAGCGCGTGGATGCGCGAGGAGCTGGGCAAGTTCCAGACCGCGCAGCCGTGCGAGGTGTGCGGCGGCAAGCGGCTGAACGAGAAGGCGCTGGCGGTGAAGCTGCCGGGGCCGGATGGCGTTACCGACATCGCCACCCCCACCAAGATGAGCGTCAGCGACGCGAAGGCCTGGTTCCTCGCGCTGCCCGATCACCTCGGCGACACGCAGCAGCAGATCGCCAGGGCCATCCTCAAGGAAATCAACGAGCGGCTGGGCTTCCTCGACAACGTCGGCCTCGATTACCTCAACCTCGATCGAACTTCAGGCACCCTCTCCGGCGGCGAGAGCCAGCGCATCCGCCTCGCCAGCCAGATCGGCAGCGGCCTCTCGGGCGTGCTCTACGTGCTCGACGAGCCGAGCATCGGCCTCCACCAGCGCGACAACGACCGGCTGCTGGAAACCCTCAAGCGCCTGCGCGACCTCGGCAACACCGTGATCGTGGTCGAGCATGACGAGGATGCGATCCGCGCGGCCGATTACGTGGTCGATCTCGGCCCCGGCGCGGGCGTCCACGGAGGCGAGGTGGTCGCGGAAGGCACGCTGAAGCAGGTGCTCAAGTCGAAGGCCTCGCTCACCGCCGCCTACCTCACCGGGCGGCGCGAGATCGCGGTTCCGGCCACGCGCCGCAAGGGCAACGGCCACCAGCTCACCGTCCACGGTGCGCGCGCGAACAACCTCGCCGACGTCACCGCCTCGATCCCGCTCGGCACCTTCACCTGCGTCACCGGCGTATCGGGCAGCGGCAAGTCGAGCTTCACCATCGACACGCTCTACGCCGCCGCCGCGCGCACATTGAACGGCGCGCGGGTGATCGCGGGGCCGCACGACAAGGTCACCGGCCTCGAATACTGCGACAAGGTGATCGAGATCGACCAGTCGCCGATCGGCCGCACCCCGCGCTCCAACCCGGCGACCTACACCGGCGCCTTCACCCAGATCCGCGACTGGTTCGCCGGCCTGCCCGAAAGCCAGGCGCGCGGCTACAAGCCCGGGCGCTTCAGCTTCAACGTCAAGGGCGGCCGGTGCGAGGCGTGCCAGGGCGACGGCCTCATCAAGATCGAGATGCACTTCCTGCCCGACGTCTACGTGACGTGCGAGGAATGCGGCGGCAAGCGCTACAACCGCGAGACGCTGGAGGTGAAGTTCAAGGGCCTCTCGATCGCCGACGTGCTCGACATGACGATCGAGGACGCGGAAGGCTTCTTCAAGGCCGTCCCCCCGATCCGCGACAAGATGCACATGCTGAACGAGGTCGGCCTCGGCTACGTCAAGGTCGGCCAGCAGGCGACCACGCTCTCGGGCGGGGAGGCGCAGCGGGTGAAGCTGGCCAAGGAACTGAGCAAGCGCAGCACCGGCCAGACGCTCTACATCCTCGACGAGCCCACCACGGGCCTGCACTTCGAGGACGTCCGCAAGCTCCTCGAAGTGCTCCACCGGCTGGTGGACCAAGGGAACAGCGTGGTGGTGATCGAGCACAACCTCGACGTGATCAAGACGGCTGACCACATCCTCGACCTCGGCCCGGATGGCGGCGTGCGCGGCGGCGAGGTGGTGGCCGAGGGGACGCCGGAGGAGGTCGCGGCGACGCCGGCGAGCTATACGGGGCAGTATCTCAAGCCGATGCTGGGGAACGCGAAGAAGCGGGTCAGCGAGGCGGCAGATTAGGTTTTATTTTATCGCACACGAACTCGCTCTATTTTTGTTCGTAAGTCCTTAACCAAATTATGAATTCTTTCTTTTGCTTTCAATACAACGCGACTCAACAAAACGTCGTTTGTTTGCTCTTGGGCGCCTGAAAGAAGTCCTTCTATATCACGATATTTACATTGGAATTTTGATTCCCAATCATCTCTATTTACACGTTTTGAAAGATCTACTTCCCGTAATATAGCTCGTATATCTGATGATGATTCTTCAATTTCTGCAATCATGCCTGAAAGCTCATCTTGAAGATCGTCCAAACTCTTCGCGCTTTTATAAAGAAACGCGTTTAGAGAATCCGCCGACTTATCGAGTTTTCGACAGGATAGACGTAAATTCTCTCCGAAGTTTTTTTCAAACCAAGATTCTTTTTCCAGTCGTCCGGCCCTTCTGTGCCCGGAGACGGCGAAGGCTATCGCAACGAAAGAAAGAAGCATTGATCCCGCGCTTATGGTAGGTCCATAATCCGCAGGTACTGGAGGGGTGGGAGATTGTGTGGTGGTTGCCTCAGTGGGTGCGCTGCGACTGCTCGGCATATTCCGCCAACTTTGTCCGAATGTGAGCCGGGGCATCGAATCTGTAGTGTTCAAAAAACGCCAAAGCGCCACCAAGCGCGCGCACGCTTTCCGAAAACATGCCTTGAAAAAATGACGCGCTGATTGCTCGAAAATTTTCCGGTACATCAACAATAACCGGCTCTGGCACCTGATCTAACCTGTCGATTTCAAAAAACGCACGAGCCGAAGTTCCGCGATCATGACCTGCTAGATTCCTAACCTGTCCACGCGTTAGCTTCTTCAGTACAATGTGGCCATCAGCCATGACAATCATACTTTCATGCTCTTTCTGAGGAATTCCGGATCGATACAAAACCAAGCCGAAATTACCGTACCAGCGAAACGCTCGGGAATGGTGAAGGCGTGTGATTCGGTTGGAACGCTGCTGGCAGAGTTTGTCTCATTAAACCACAACTCTCGCAACTGAGTTCCCGGGGCTCGCTCGCCACGCTGATATGGCGCGGTAACCTGTAAGCATGATGAACCAGATAAGATCGTGTATCTCGATTGCAACTCTGGTTGATCAGTATCACCAAGCTCGGCAACCAAGTCAGCAAGTTCCAGCAAGCCCACACCTCCGCGCTTTGCCCCACTGGCCGCCGGAACCCGCGTGATACCGTCCTGAAGCGCAACAACGGTGGCCGCCAATTCTGGGCTCAAAAGATCGTCGTGTCGATTCGTATAAGTTGCCACAAATTGCTTGATCGTGGCATCAGCGGTGGTGAGGCTCTCAAAGATCGTCGCGCCTACATTCACGATCGCAAAGGCGCACTCCAAGCGCGGCGCTTCTTGATCCTCGTCGGAAGGATCGACGAGTCGGCTGAAACCGCACATAGACCAATCTCCAACGCTATTCTCAATGTCGGGTCGACCGTGCCTTTCGGCATTATCAAGCGCTTCTGTAATGGAATTAATGAGCGATTGAGCACCGCCCTCCGTCAATTCCATTTCATACTTATCTAACCAGCTTTCCAACGCGTCGCAGAACCGATCGGCGACCATCTCCTTATTTTGCGGTTTTAACTGTGAGTTTTTATCCCGAAACCTCCGAGGAGGGTTTCTGACCGCCATTTTGAAAGGCAAAATGGGGTATTTACTGCGCGACCGCTTATGTATGCGGTATACTCTCAGCGCGTCATGCAGACCCACCGACTCAATCACGGCAGCAACCTCGGCGCTAATAAATCCCCCAGAAAAAACAGGAGGCAAGGTCGGCATGAGCGATGCGAGAACTAAGTAAGGAGAAACATCGTCGCAGACTTCATCTACAAAGTCTAGCCGAACATTTAAACAGTTTGAGCTTATGCGAACTAAATCCCTAATTTGAACGAGCGTTCCATGTGGATTTCTACTAAAGGAGAAATCTTTTAGGACTATATGGTCACGATTTCGTCCCTTTAATCTCTTGGGGATGGGAATCCATCGCTTTTTATATAGCGGGCATAATGAATCCCGAAGATAACTATCGCGAATTTTAAATAGAAGAAGCTCCGGGTCTTTGATATTGAATCTTTTCTTCCCGGGGTCTCGGGTGCTTTTTAATATCTTCTGACGCTTTCGGTAGTAAGAACGTTTGGCATTTGACCTATGGCGCATTTCATCGGCGGCAAAGGCTCTTTGGAGCTCGGCCTTTTTTTCTTTTTTAAGAAATGCGTAAAGAGAGAGGTCTCGATCCGCTCGCAGTTCGTTTGGGACCGAAGTCTTAAATTTTTTATATCGTTTGCGCCACGCGGAAGCAGTCATGGGCGCAACAAGGCGTGACTGGGGGCATAAATCAAGGGCGTGGTTGATGTTTTGCCAAACAACTTTCCTACAGCCCCCCACCTGCCATACATAGCCCGGTTCGTTCCCTCGCACGGAGACACGAACCATGGCTTTCACTCCCGCCGCCGTCCGCCGCGCGCCTCGTCAGGACACTGCTCCCGACGCTCCGCCCGCAAGCGCCGCCCCCACCAATCTCCCCGCGCTCATCGAGGCGCTGTCCGGCGATGCCGCGCGGCCGCAGCAGACCGAGTTCACGCGCGCGCGGCAGGTGCAGTTCCTCCTCGCGCTCGCCGATTCGGGCGCGGTGCGGCGGGCGGTGAAGGCGGCGGGGGTCAGCCATCAGACCGCTTATCGCATGCGCCGCGCCACCCCGGCGTTCAGGCTCGCGTGGGATGCGGCGCTGCTCGCCGCGCGGGCGGTGACGGCGGACGTGCTCGCCACCCGCGCGCTCGACGGGGTGGAGGAGAAGGTGTTCTACCACGGCGAGGAGGTCGCCACCCGGCGGCGCTACGATTCGCGGTTGCTGCTGGCGCACCTCGCGCGGCTCGACCGGCTGGACGGCGATGCCGCTACCCACGCCTTCGCCGAGGATTTCGAGGAAGCGCTCGCCCGCTTCGAACGCGGAGAGCCGCAGCCGGAGCCTGACGCGGAAGCCACCACCTCCGCTCACCCTGAGCCTGTCGGAAGCGAAGCTGACCCGCAGGGTCAACGGGCCCAGTGCAACCGTGCAGCAAGCACCCTTCGACAAGCTCAGGGTGAGCGGGAAGGGGATGGGCGTCAGTTTGCCAGGGCGGGGGACCCGGACTTTTCTTCTCCAGGACAGTGTAACAACCGGTCCATGTCTCCCCTTGAGCGAGGGAAGGGCGGGCACGGGGAGGGCGGGGGTTCGGCCCCTGCGGCGGCCGGTCCGCGCGCGGTGCCGCCGGGCCGCAAGCTTCCGCCCGGTTACGACACGTGGCTGCCCGACATGGACGATCCCGCGCACTGGCGCGGCGGCGAGTATATCCCGCCCTATTGCCGGCGGCTCGACGCGATGGACGCCGCTCGCCCGCCCGGCGCCCGCCCGCCCGCGTCGTTCCCCGGAACGTGCGCCTATGTCGGCGAGGTCGAGGCCGAGCAGCTCGCCGCGTTCGAGGCGGGGGTTGAACACTGGTGGCTGGTCGTGCCGCCCGGCCCCGGCGACGACCCGGACGCGTGGTACTTCGCGGACGAGGAATAGCGGAGATCGGAAGGGAGGGTTCGCGAGGGGGCGAGCCGGAATGCGGGCCCCCTCGCGAGTCCCCGCCGGGTGGCGGGAACCTCGATCATGCGGTTATCGGCGTGGGGCGAACGGCTTACTGGTAGGCGACCACCTCGAACTCGATCCCGTCCCAGTCGCGGAAGTAGAACGTGCGCGGGCCGGGGTCGTAGCGGCCGTGGTTGAACGGCTTCAGCCCCGCCGCGCGCACCACCGCCTCGGCCGCGTCGAGATCGTCGACCGCCAGCCCCACGTGGTTGAGCGGCGCGCCGGTGTCGTATCCGTCGCGCGCCGCGGGATTGGTGTAGAGCGCGAGGTAGGTGTGATCGTCGCCGACGTGGATCGTCTCCCCGCCGTTCATCGCCGGCCCGCGCCAGCGCTGCCGCCAGCCGCACAGCCGCTCGAACAGCGCGGCGCTGCGCTGCGGATTGGTGACGGTGAGGTTGGCGTGTTCGATATGGCCTGTCGGCATGGTGGCACTCCTGTCGTTGTGCGCCGGATGCCGCGCGCGGCGGGTCCGGGGCGAATCGGGGTGCCCGCGATAATGCAACTTCAAGCTAACTTGAGGTCAAGCGGTTTCTCGGCTATCGCGGGCGGCATGAACGCCAGCGACCTCCTGCCGATCGGCACGCTCGCCCGCCGCACCGGGCTCTCGCCCTCGGCGATCCGCTTCTACGAGGACAAGGGGCTGGTCGCCGCGCACCGTACCGGCGGCAACCAGCGCCGCTTCCTGCGCTCCGACATCCGGCGGCTGAGCTTCATCCTGATCGCGCAGAAGCTCGGCCTCACGCTGGAGGAGATCGCCGAACAGCTCGCCCGCCTGCCCGCGGGGCGCACGCCGACCAGCTTCGACTGGTGGAAGATCAGCGAGGCGATCCGCGAGCGGCTCGACCGCCGCATCGCGCAGTTGGAGGCGATGCGCGACAACCTCGACGGGTGCATCGGTTGCGGGTGCCTGAGTCTCAAGCACTGCAAGCTCTACAATCCGGGCGATGCGGCGGGCGAGGCGGGGCCGGGGCCGCGCGTGTTGCGCGAGATCGCCTAGCTTTCGGGCCTAAGTCTCTGGGCCGAGGGCCGGGTCGAGATCGCGCGGGCGGGTGAAGTGGACCAGCCGCCCGCGATCGGGCGCGAGATCGGCCCAGTCGTCGATGTCGAGCTCGAACACGGCGAACGTCGCGGTCGGATACTTGGCCGCCGCCTCGTCGAACAGCGCGTCCTCGGCCGACGGGGGGACGAGGGCGAACAGCACTTCCTGCAAGCCCGGGTTGTGCCCCGCGACGAGCACCGCCTGCGCCTCGCCCGCCCGCTCGCGCACCACGTCGAGGATGGTGTCCGCGCTGGCGAGGTAGAGCCGTTCGTCGAATTCCGGGGAGGCATCGGGCAGCGCCGCCTCCAGCGTCCGCCGCACCCGCTCCGCCGGGCTGGCGACGATGCGGTCGAAGGCCACGCCATGCTCGCCGATATGCCGCCCGATCAGCCGCGCGCCCTTGCGCCCGCGCGCGTTGAGCCCACGGTCGAAATCGCGCTTGCCGATGTCGTCCCAGTCCGATTTCGCGTGGCGCAGCAGTCCCAGGATCTTCACGACGATTGGCGGTCCTCTACAGTGCGCGCGGTTTCGCCCCCTGAAACACCGGCGGCCACGCGTTGTAAAGCCTCCGCCAGCGTCAGCCTGATGACAGGCGTGCCCGGCGGGAAGGCTGAGAGGAGGCGGCTGGGGAAGGCCGCGGACAGGACCACGAAGTGCCCGGCATCGTCCTTGCTGCGGATCAGCCGCCCGAACGCCTGCGCCAGCCGCGCGCGGATGATCCGGTCGTCGTATGCGCCGCCGCCGTTCGCTGCGCGGCGTGCGCGGTGGAGGATGTCGGGGCGCGGCCACGGCACCTGCTCCATCACCACGCAGCGCAGTGAGTGGCCGGGCACGTCGACCCCGTCGCGCAGCGCGTCGGTGCCGAGCAGGCTGGCCGCAGGATCGTCGCGGAAGATGTCGACCAGCGTGCCGGTGTCGATCGGATCGACGTGCTGGGCGTAGAGCGGCAGCCCGGCGCGCGCCAGCCGGTCGGCGATCCGCCCGTGCACCGCACGCAGGCGGCGCACCGCGGTGAACAGGCCGAGCACGCCGCCGCCCGCCGCCTCGACCAGCCGGGCGTAGGCCCCGGCAAGCGCGGGCAGGTCGCCGCGTTTGACGTCGGTGACGATCAACACCTCGGCACGGCGGGCATAGTCGAACGGACTCTCGGCGCTGGCGAGATGCGGTTCGATCTCGATGTGCCGCGTGCCCGCGCGCTCGACCGCACTACTCCAGTCCTCCCCGTCGCGAAGGGTGGCGCTGGTCAGCATGACGCCGTGCGCGGGTTCGAGCACGACGCGCGCGAACGGCTTCATCGGGTCGAGCCAGCGGCGGTGTATGCCGACATCGAACTCGCGCGCCTCGCTGCGATCGACCGCCAGCCAGTCGACGAATTCGGGATCGGCGGGGCCGCCGAGCCGGTCGAGCAGCGCTTCCCACGCCAGCAACAGGTCGATCCGCCAGGCGAGCGAATGCCGCGCGCCCTCGATCCGCGCGCGTCCCTGGCCGTCGAGCCAATCGGGCGCGTCCTCCACCACCGCTTCCAGCCGCACCGCGAGCTTGGCGAGCGGGCGGCGGATCGCGGCCAGCGCCGCCTGCGCATGGCCCGCCGCTTCGATCACCGGGCCGGGCAACCCGGCGGCCTCGGTCTCGATGCCGTAGCCCGCCTCCTGCCCACCGCTCTCGTCGCGCGCGTAGACGCAGCCGCGCACGGCGGCGAGCAGCGCTTCGAGCGGGCCGTAGGGCTCGCCGTCGTGCAGCCGCTGGAGCCAGCCATCGGAGGGGAGGGCATGCGCCGCCTCAAGCGCGGCCTCGATCGCTTCGCCGCCCGCTTCGTCGTAGCTGGCGACGTCGGCCAGCCGCGCGGCGAGGCCCCGGCGACGGCCCTTGGACTTTCGTTCCGGCCCGACGATCCAGCGCCGCAGTTCGATCGCCTCCTGCCCGCTCAGCGCCGCGGCGAAGGTGCTGTCGGCGGCGTCGAACACGTGATGCCCCTCGTCGAACACGATCCGCGTCGGACGCTGCGCGTGGTCGCGCCCGCGCGCGGCGTTGACCATCACCAGCGCATGGTTGGCGATCACGAGGTCGGCCTGCGCCGAGGCGCGTGCCGCGCGTTCGATGAAGCACTTTCGGTAGTGCGGACACCCGGCATAGACGCATTCGCCGCGCTGGTCGGTCAGGGCCGCGATCCCGCGCTTGCGGAACAGCGTACCCAGCCAGCCGGGCAGGTCGCCGCCGATCATGTCGCCATCACGGCTATAGGCGGCCCAGCGCGCGACCAGATGCGCGAGGATCGCCGCGCGCCCGCCGAAGCCACCTTGCAGCGCATCTTCCAGATTGAGCAGGCACAGGTAGTTCTCGCGCCCCTTGCGCACCACGACCGGCTGCGACCCGTCGGCGCGCCGTTCGGGCCAGGCGCGGCGGCTTTCCCCGCGAAGTTGGCGCTGGAGGTTCTTGGTATAGGTCGAGACCCACACCGTGCCTTGCGCCGCCGAGGCCCAGAGCGAAGCGGGCGCGAGGTAGCCCAGCGTCTTGCCGATCCCGGTGCCCGCCTGCGCGAGCAGCACGTGTGGCGCGCCGCGTTTGCCGCGCGGGGCGAACACCTTGCCGACATCGCGCGCGTAGGCCCGCTGCCCCTCACGCCGTTCGGAACCCGCGCCGGTGAGGTGAGCGAGCTGGGCCTCGATCTCGGGCTCCTCGATCAGCACCTGTCCGGGGGCGGGGCGCTCGGGCGCTTCCTCCCACTCTGGCAGGCGGGAGAACAGCCACTTCTCGGCCTTTTCGGGCCGCGCGACATGCGGCGCGAGGACTTGCGCCCACGGCCATCGAAGCCGCATCAGTGATTGCAGCGCCGACCACGCGCCCTCGCGCTCGACCCAGTCGTCAGCCGCGCAGGTTTCGAGCAGCACGCCTGCCGCCTGCTGGAGCAGCGCGGGAACGGCATCGTCGCTCGCCGGCTCGTCCAGATCGAGCGCATGCGCCAGTCCCCTCGGCGTCGGCACGCAAAACCGCGCAGGATGCACGAAGGCGTAGAGTTCGAGCAGGTCGAGCCCCGACAGGTCGGGGTAGCCGAGCCGCGTGGCGACGAGCGGGGCGTTGAGCAGCAGCACGGGCGTGTCGGCTGACGCCATGATCGCCTCGCCCCGCGAGCACGTGCGCGTGGCGCCGGCGTCGCGCAGCCATGATCCGGCGTGGCTGGCGTGGAGCGCGGGAAGGGGCACCGGTGCGGGCATCGGCTGACGATGGCGTGGCCGGAACGAAATGTAAACATCGCCCTCCAAGTGCGCCATTTCGGGCAACGGTTGGTCGCAGACAGTTCGCGCCCGGTCGCGAAGTCGAATGGCGAAATCACGAAAAATCAATAGTTTAGAAAATCCTGAACCCGCCGTGGACCGGAACATGGCGAAAATGTGCCGCGTTGTTTCGTCACTATGCGACACACACAGCATCTTGTTCGCAGCGCCCCCATCGCGATTGCCGCGATGCTCGCGCTTGGCACCACCCCCGTCATGGCGCAGAGCGCGCCGGCGCAGACACCCTCGGCCTCCGATCCGATCGTGCTGCAGTCGCCGGTCGCTCCGCCTGCGGCAACGCCCAATCCCGCGCCGACGACCGCGGCTCCGGTGGCTGCGCCGCGTACGACGCAGAGTACCGCTCCGACGCAACCCGCGCCGCAACAGCCGGCCATCGTGCTGGACGTGCCTCCGGCTCCTGTCGCCGAAACACAGCGTGAAGCCGCGCCCGTCAGCAACGAACGGGCGACCGCCGCTGCGCCTGCCGCCGAACCGCGTCCGGCGAGCCGCGAACGTGCTGTTCCTGACCGCGCCGCATCGAACGACGCCGCTCCGGTCGCGGCATCGGCCGATGCGCCCGTTTCGTCGACTGCCGATGACGCGCTGCTGGCCGAGCCGACCGTCGCGCCGGCTCCTTTCGCCGCAACCGCGCCCGAAGCGGTTGCAGCCGAGCCTGCGCCTGCTGGCGCTGGACCCGATTGGGTGGCGATCATCTCGCTTGCGCTCGCCGGCCTGATCCCGCTGGGTGCGATCGCCTTCGCACTGGTCTGGTTCCGTCGCCGCTCGCGCCGGGTGGATGCGCTCGAGAGCGAGGCTTACGACGAGGTCGAGTATGTCGAGGAACCGGCTGCCGAGCCTGTGCAGGCCCCGCTGGCCGACCGCGTTGCCGAACCCGTCACGCCGTCGCTCGCGTTCGATCCGGAACCGGTGCCGGTCGTGACGACTCCTGCCACCACCGCGCCGCGTGAAAACCCGATGGACGGCTATCAGGGCCTGCCCAACAAGGGTGCGGCGGTTTCGCTGCCGGCCGAGTTGCCCAAATCGTTCGAGGAGCGCGATGCCCTTCTCAAGCGGATGATCGAGGCCGAGCCGGATCGCGCCAACCCCTTCCGTTCGGGCAAGGCCCGCGCGCGGCGCGCGCGGCTGATCCTCCAATCGCTCGGCCGGACGTTCGAGAACGTCAAGCCGCGCTTCGACCTCAGCCAGTACACCCGCAACTGGCCGGCGCTGGCGGGCCGCCGCACCTCCTTCGCCTGATCTCGCGAGGGTCGCAGGGAAGGGGCGTACCGCGAGGTGCGCCCCTTTTCCTTTGTGCCGTTCGCGCTTGCAACATGGTGCGTGTTACGCAACACGCACGCACATGACCGAGCAGACCCTCATCGAAGCCGCCCGCGTGTCCAAGGCCTGGCCGTTCCAGGAAGCGCAGAAGCTGCTCAAGCGCTATCCCGACGGCAAGGTCGCGGCGGATGGCACGCGTGCGCCGGTACTGTTCGAAACTGGCTACGGCCCATCGGGCCTGCCGCACATCGGCACGTTCCAGGAAGTGCTGCGCACCACGCTCGTGCGCCGCGCCTACGAGGCGCTGATCGGCGCGAAGCCGGGCGACGGCGCGACCCGGCTGATCGCGTTCAGCGACGATATGGACGGGCTGCGCAAGGTGCCCGACAACGTCCCCAACCGCGAGATGCTGACCGGCCACCTCGGCAAGCCGCTCACCCGGATACCGGATCCATTCGAGGCGGGGTTCGCCAGCTTCGCGCATCACAACAACGCCATGCTGCGCGATTTCCTCGACCGGTTCGGCTTCGAATACGAGTTCGTGTCCGCCAGCGAGCGCTACAATTCGGGCGCGTTCGACGACGCGCTGCGACAGGTTCTGCGGCAGAACCAGGCGATTC
This sequence comes from Pelagerythrobacter sp., assembly GCF_041912895.1. Lineage (NCBI taxonomy): Bacteria > Pseudomonadati > Pseudomonadota > Alphaproteobacteria > Sphingomonadales > Erythrobacteraceae > Pelagerythrobacter > Pelagerythrobacter sp. Next base: position 139,613 of record NZ_JAYSGI010000001.1, read on the forward strand.
TTGACATCATGCTGCCGACCCTGCGGGAGGAGCGGCGGCGGACCTACTCGCCCGTGCTGCCGATCAGCCCAACGACCGGCGCGGTCCTGCAAGTGCCGGTCGAAGTGGTCGACGCCGAGGCGGGCATGGTGCGCTTCACCGACGAGGACGGAACGACCGTCGAGCAGTCGGCGCTGGGCGGCATGGCCAAGCTGCAATGGAAGGTCGACTGGGCGATGCGCTGGTACGCGCTGGGCGTCGATTACGAGATGTGCGGCAAGGATCTGACCGACAGCGTCACGCAGTCGGGCCGGATCGTGCAGGTGCTCGGTGGCCGCAAGCCGGAAGGGCTGATCTACGAACTGTTTCTCGACGCGAACGGCGAGAAGATCTCCAAGTCGAAGGGCAACGGCCTGACGATCGAGGAATGGCTGACCTACGGCAGCGAAGAGAGCCTTGGCTTCTACATCTTCCCCAATCCCAAGAGCGCCAAGCAACTCCACGCCGGGGTGATCCCGCGCGCGGTCGACGATTACTGGCAGTTCCGCGAGCGGCTGGCGGAACAGCCGCTCGACAAGCAGCTCGGCAATCCGGTTTGGCACCTGCTGCGCGCGAACGGATTGTCAAAGCTGACTAGTAACGCTCCGCGAGCAGTGCAGGGTAACCCGCAGGCTCGATTGTCAACCGCAGGCAGGCTCTTGCGCAACGCTCCCGTAGCGATTGGCTACTTCAGTGGCCCCGGATCTGAACTGAGTGCCGCGGCGCCGGGGGCGGGTGACACGCTGCCCGTAACCTATGCGCTGCTGCTCAACCTCGTCGGCGTGCTCGGGGCCGGCGCGACGCGCGAGCAGGTGTGGTCGTATCTCGGCAACTACATCGCCGAGCCCGATCCGGCGAAGCACCCGGAGCTCGACGCGCTGGTCGGCACCGCGCTCGCCTACAACCGCGATTTCGTCGCCCCCACGCTGGAACGGCGTGCGCCTGCGGATAACGAAGCAGCTGCACTGCGTACGCTCGATATGGCGCTCGAGATGGTCGCGGCGGATGCGAGTGCGGAAGATCTTCAGACGATTGTCTATGAGATCGGCAAGCAGGAGGAGTTCGGGTTCGAGAGCCTGCGCGACTGGTTCAAGGCGCTTTACGAGACGCTGCTCGGCTCGCCGCAGGGGCCGCGCATGGGCAGCTTCATCGCGCTCTACGGCATCGGCAATACCCGCAAGCTGATCGCCGAGGCGTTGGCGCGCGGGTGAAGCCTAGCCCCACTTGCGGGTGCGGTACCACTTGGTGATGACGTATTTCACGCCGCTTTCGACCGGCGTTCCGGCGTGGATCGTATCGTCGTTCGGCGAGCCGTCGGGCAGGGCATTGTTCCACGCCAGCAGCACGCCGGGCTTGGGCGGGATCTTGATCCCGACCTCGGTGAAGTGCGTCTCGCCCCCGGCCTCGACCTCGTTGAGGAAGGCCATCGCGGTCCACGATCGCTGCCCGCCGCGCTTGCGCTCTGACTTCCAGTAGTCCTCGGTGGTGTAGAACCAGTCGTTGTGCGGCTTGAACTGCTGGCCGGGCATGTAGCGCTGGCCCTGGATCGCCTCCCCCGTCTCGGCCTTCATGCCGAGCAGGTCGTCGATCCGGCGCGAAATGCCCGCGACGAACAGATCGCGCGGATCGAGATTGCCCGAATACGAGGTGCGGAAGCCAGTCGAATAGTCGGCATCGAACAGCGTGCTGGGTTCCGCCACCGCATCGATCATCAGGATCAGCCGCTGGCACTCGGCCGCGCCGAGGAAGTCGCCGAAAGCGTAGATCTCCGCCTTGTCGGTATCGATTTTGTAAGCCTGCGGATCGGCGCCGAGGCGCTTTCGCACCGAAGCACCTACGCGCTTCAGCGCGTCCTGGTCGGGGATGGTGGCCGTCTTCTTCATCGAGGCCTTCCCTACCAGCGCCAGGGTGTGCTTCAAGGTCCGATGCGACACAGACGGTTCGAAGGGAGACATGCGGTGAACGAAGCTGCGGGACGCCGATATTCGAAAGTGGCGATGGCGCTGCACTGGCTCCTCGCGATCGGGGTGATCGCGCAATGGCGGCTCGCCGTTGCAGGGGAGAACGCGCCCAGCGACGAAGCGGGGAGTGCGATCATGGCGAACCATTTTTCGCTCGGCATCGTGGTGATGCTGGTCGCGCTGGCGCGACTCGCCTGGCGGCTGGTGCGGCCCAATCCGCCGCTCGCGGCCGATCTCGCGGCTTGGGAACGGTGGCTGGCGAAGGTCACCCATACGCTGTTCTACGTGCTCCTGATCGGGATGCCGCTGGCCGGGTGGTACGCGATGTCGAAATACGGCACCGGCGTGGATGTGTTCGGCCTATTCGCCTTGCCCGCGCTGCCGGTAGCGACCGATCCCGAAGGCGCGGGCGACGTGTTCGGTTTCCATGCCGCGGCGGGGATCGCGCTGCTGGTGCTTGCCGCGATCCATGTGCTCGGCGCGCTCAAGCACACGCTGATCGACCGTGACGGCAACCTGTTTCGCATGCTGCCGTTCGGCACGCCGAAGGCCTGACGCAAGAACCCCCGCCGGCGCGGGCCGACGGGGGCTTGCAAAGGGCTGCCGGGCTGAGAGGCCCCGGCAGCCTTGGGAAACGCGCGCTACCAGAAGAAGTCGTAGATCACGTCCGCGACCTCTCCGGTGTAGGTGTTCACCAGCAGGACGTCGTCGTAGTAGCGGACCCAGCGATAGGGGCCGTAGGCGGGCGGCAGGCGATACTGCCACGGATCGTTGATCCAGTAGCGGTTGCCATAGAACGGGCTGCCGAGACGGATGCCGATGTTGATCCGGCTGTAGTTGTAGTTGCGGTACGGCGCGTAGTAGCGGCCGATGCGATAGACGCTGCGGTTGGACGAGCGATAGCGGTGCCAGTCGTAGCGATTGTCGTTGCGCCAGGTGCGGGTCCACGCGCGATGGTTGCGGTTGTCGCGGCGGTCGTCCCACCGGTCGCGGCGATTGTCGCGCCGGTCGTCCCAGCGGTCCCGCCGGTCATCGTTGCGATCGCGCCAGTTGTCTCGCCGATCGTCCCACCTGTCGCGGCGGTCGTCGTTGCGGTCGCGCCAGTTCTCGCGCTGATTCTCGCGCCGGTCGCGCCAGTTTTCACGGTTGTCGCGGCGGTCGTTATCGCGCGGGCGGTAGGTCCGGTTGCGGTCGTTGTCGCGATAGCTGCGGTTGCGGTCGGACTGGACGGTCCGCCCAACGACGGCCGCGCGGCGCTGCGCTTCGCCGCGCTGGCTCGCCTGCCGCTGCTGCGCGGCACGCTGAAGCGCTTCCTGCCGGACGCTGACGCTCTGCCGGACGGACCGCGCGCGGCCCGCATCGGCATCGCGCACCGTGCGGGCGACGGGGCGGGGCTGCTGCGGTCGGCTCTCGCTGCGCTGCTGGGGCCGGCTCTCGCGGCGTTGCTGCGGCCGTGCCTGGCGACGCTCGCCACGGTTCGAGCGCGCCTGCGGCCGCTCTCCGCGCTCGCGATCGGCGCGCTGCTGCTGCATTTCCGCGGCCGCCGCGGGGGCGGCTGGGAGCACGGTCAGCGCCATCGCCGCGGCGATTGCCGACAGCGCGCTTCCCTTCAGTAACTGTTCCAGTGTCATCGTGCGATTCTCCAGTGTTCGAGAAACGCCGCGCCCACTCCTAGCGGCCCTCCGATGCCATCCGCATACCGCCGACGGGCTGACCGCAAACTGAACCGGGTACGATGCCTCTCGTTCAGGTTCGCGCGATCCCGCATGAACGAAGCTGCGGGGCTGGACCTCGTGCGTGCAGGCTCATAAGCGCGGCAGTCATGCGCTGGCGCGAACAGATCAACCGATCGATGCAGGAAGGGGTCCCGGCCGAGATCCTGCGCCCGGCCGACTGGGGCCGGCGCATCGCCATGCTCGTATCGGCCGTGCTCGTGGGCCTCGCGGCGATCGCCTTCGCCTTCGCGGGCGACTGGGCGCAGGAGACGTTCCTGCATGCGCAGGCGCGTCGCCCCTGGATCAACCTCGTCGCGACCCCGCTGGCCTTCGTCGCCATCGCCGCGATCACGGTGCGCTTCGCCAGCGCTTCGCGCGGATCGGGCATTCCGCAGGTCATGGCCGCGGGCAAGGCCCCCGAAGCCGCGCAGAGCGGCGCGCTGCTGTCGATCCGCACCGCGCTGGCCAAAGTGGCGCTGACCGTCGGCGCGTTGCTCGGCGGGGCATCGGTCGGGCGCGAGGGGCCGACGGTGCAACTCGCTGCGGCGACGATGGCGCACGTCCATCGGCTGTTCCGGGTCAAGGTGACCTCGGGCGTGATCATCGCGGGCGGCGCGGCGGGCGTGGCGGCGGCGTTCAACACCCCGCTCGCCGGGATCGCCTTCGCGATCGAGGAACTCGCGGTCGCCTACGAACAGCGGGTCGCGATCCTGGTGATGGGGGCGGTGATGATCGCGGGCCTGACCGCGCAGGGCATCGCCGGGAGCTACGTCTATTTCGGCGAGCTCGACGGGGCATTGCCGATCGCCACGGTGCTGATCGCCGCGCCGCTCGCGGGCGTGATCGGCGGCGTGCTCGGCGGGCTGTTCGCGCGCGCCGTCTGCGCGCTGCGCGGGCCCGACGGGCGCTATACCCGCGTGCTCGGCAAGCGCCCGCTGGCGACCGCGCTGGTCTGCGGACTGATCGTCGGCGGCCTGGGCTTCGCCACTGCGGGCGCGACCGCGGGCACCGGGTACGAGCCGACGCGCGACCTGCTCGCGGGCGCGGGCGGCGCCTACTGGTTCGGCCCGGCCAAGTTCGCCGCCGCGCTCGCCACCAGCGTCAGCGGCATCCCCGGCGGCATCTTCGCGCCTTCGCTCGCGGTCGGCGCGGGCTTCGGCGAGCTGATGACCCCGCTGTTCGCACCCGAGCATGCCGGGCTGATCGTGCTGCTGGGCATGGGCGGCTACTTCACCGGCGTGGTGCGCGCGCCGCTGACCGCGGTCATCATCCTGAGCGAAGCGACCGGATCGAGCCACGCGATCCTCCCGCTGTTCGCCACCGCGCTGATCGGCGACTGGACCGGCGCGATGGTCTGCCGCGAGCGGCTCTACCACGCGCTGGCGCGCGATTTCGCCGCGCCCCGCGCGGCTGCCGAGGGCGGGGAGGCCGAGTCGCGCAAGGACGACGGCGCGAGCTGAACCGGCGCGCAGTGTCGCGCGACGGCGAGACATGGACCGGTTGTTACACTGTCCTGAAGAGAAAAAATCCGGCGTGCGCGAAGGAGCGCTTGGTATGGGAATGGCGCTGTCGCGCAGGTGGCTGGCGAGCACGGACATGGCGCGAGAGTAGCCCGGCGATAGCGCTGTAGGAAAACGGTTTCCGCCGCGTTCGGCTCAACGCCGCGCGAACCCTTGCAGCCCCTCGGTCTCCGTGTCGCGGTCTACGATCCGCTCGACCGCCGCGCGCGGGGGACCGTCGTGCAGCGCCGCGATCATCCGCCGCACCGCACCCACCTCACCCTCGACATGCGCCTCGACGCTGCCGTCGGGCAGGTTCCGGACCCACCCCGCTATGCCGAGAGAGCGCGCCGTCTCGACCGTCCAGTCGCGGAAGAACACGCCCTGGACGCGGCCGTGGATGGTGAGATTGCGGGCGGTCATGGGTTCCAACGATGCCTCTGATGTGGAGCGGTCGGTCTGATGGGATTTGAACACTCCGCTGCCGTTTGGTAGTATTTGCCGATGACGGCGCAAGAGCTTCTCGACGGGCAGAACAAGCATCGCCTGACGGTGGAGGAATTCCTCATGCTCGATCGCGCGGGCGCGTTTGGCATGCGCAGCGCGGAGCTCTTCGGGGGGGAAGTCTACTACATGAGTCCGAAGCATCGGCCGCATGCGCGCACTGTCGGCGATCTCTACTTCTGTATCAGGCAGGCGCTCGAAGCCGGCGATACCGGCCTCAGCGTCCTCACCGACATTTCGGTGCGGCTCTCGGACCACGACGCACCCGAACCGGATATCGTCATTACGAACGCGCCCGACGGCGAGGGCATCCTGCCTTTAGAGGCGGCGAAGCTCGTGATCGAGGTGGCGGACAGCACGCTCGCCACCGACCTCGGCCCCAAGGCCGACCTCTACGCCGCGGCCGGCGTGCCCGAATACTGGGTGGTCGATGTCGAGGAGCGCCGCGTCTTGATGCACGCTCATCCGCGAGAGGACGCCAGCGGCTACGATGGACAGATCGACGTGCCGTTCGGCGAGCCGCTGCACGCGGCGACGATCGAGGGGCTGGCGGTGGAGACCAGCGGGCTCAATTAAGCTTGATCTCGGCTAAGCGGTAAGGCGCCGGACGGGAGGCGGCTGAAGCTAGAGAATTAAGGCTCAAGCTCCGCGATCCGGCCAGCGATCTGCTTCTCGAACTTGTAAAGGTCCACAGGTCCGCTAACCGCATGGCGACTTTCATTCTTGTCTATGAAAGTGCCCAAGTACCGAGCTGTGGGGCTATTGAAGTGGAGGCGCGCAATCGTCTTGCGGTTGTTGTCATCCAACAGAACGGCGCAGTAGGATTTGGCATCTCGCATGACGATGCGACTGGGATCCACAACCCGCGACCCGATGGCTCGAACGATGTTGAAGCCATCAATCTCATCTTGGGTCGTCATCACGCCCTCGCTTTCAAGTGTGGCGGGCGGATCGCCATCCTCGATATCACCCGGGTTGGAAGCGTGTAAGGCGGAAGTCAGCCGCTCGTTCACCTTATCGCGGATGAGAGCGTTGATGGAGGTGACGATCAGGCTTTTGAAGCTGTCTTTGATCGAAGCGGTTACGCGGCCCTCATGAACGCGGTTGGCGATCAATCGAATCAACTCGTCCGATGGTTCTGCAAACTCCTTCTCAAGTTCGTTCGCCACCAGGCTCTGCATCTTGAGGTTGCCTGCCTCAGCGACAATCGTGTCGATGTTGAAGGCATTTTTCATGAAATTCGAGAGTATGCGAATGTCGGACTTCTTCACTCCCTCCATATCAAGCGTGAAGAACGGCTTGGAATCCATCTTATTGGGACTGTCGATATCAGAAAAGAATTTAAAAATTACCCCATTTGTCAGAATTGCAATTCGAGTATCCGTGACGGAGAAATAGCGAAATAGTTGAGAAGCGTGATTAATTGTCAGGTCTGAGCTTGCTGGCTTGCACTCCACCAAGATTGAAACCTTGCCCTCGTTGCAGATTGCATAATCAACCTTCTCGCCCTTTTTTGTTCCGACATCAGCCGTGAATTCCGGAACCACTTCAGAGGGATTGAAGACATTGTAGCCTAGCGCCTGTAGAAAAGGCATCACCAGCGCGTTTTTCGCCGCTTCCTCGGTCAGAAGAACCTCTCGGTGCTCGCGAACAGTTTTCGTGAGATCAGCTAGCTTCGTTTCCAGTTCCATTTTTGCCCCCATTTGTTTGCGGACAAATTACCGGAATCGCTTTCTGGTGCAACGACTTCTGTAGAGCAAACAAGCGAGGGAAACGATCACCTAGTCAACTTCTTGTACGCCAACCGCGTCGGCCGGTCCGCAGCATCTCCCAGCCGCCGCCGCTTGTCTTCCTCGTAAGCCTCGAAGTTGCCCTCGAACCACTCCACGTGGCTGTTGCCCTCGAAGGCGAGGATGTGGGTCGCCAGGCGGTCGAGGAAGAAGCGGTCGTGCGAGATGACCACGGCGCAGCCGGCGAAGTTCTCGATCGCCTCTTCCAGCGCGCCCAGCGTCTCGACGTCGAGGTCGTTGGTAGGTTCGTCCAGCAGCAGCACGTTGCCGCCCTGCTTGAGCATCTTGGCCATGTGGACTCGGTTGCGCTCGCCGCCCGACAGCTTGCCGACGTTCTTCTGCTGGTCCTGCCCCTTGAAGTTGAACGCGCCGACGTAGGCGCGCGTGCTGACGTCGTGGCCGTTGACTTTCATGTAGTCGAGCCCGTCGGAGATCTCCTCCCACACGTTGTTCTTCGCGGTGAGGTCGTCGCGACTCTGGTCGACGTAGCCGAGGCGCACGGTCTCGCCGATCTCCAGCTTGCCGTCGTCGGGCTGTTCCTGCCCGGTGATGATGCGGAACAGCGTGGACTTGCCCGCGCCGTTCGGCCCGATCACGCCGACGATGCCGCCCGGCGGGAGCATGAAATCGAGGTTTTCGAACAATAGCTTGTCGCCATAGGCCTTGGAGATGCCCTTGGCCTCGATCACCTTGCCGCCGAGCCGCTCGGGCACCTGGATGACGATCTGCGCCTTGCCCGGCTTGCGGCTGTCCTGCGATTCCTGCAGCGCCTCGAACTTGCGGATACGGGCCTTGGACTTGGTCTGGCGCGCGGCGGGGGTCTGGCGAATCCATTCCAGCTCGCGGGCGAGCGCCTTCTGCTTGCCGCTCTCCTCGCGGCTTTCCTGTTCGAGCCGCTTGGCCTTCTTCTCGAGGTAGGTCGAGTAGTTGCCTTCGTAGGGGTAGTAGGTGCCGCGATCGAGCTCGAGGATCCAGCCGACCACGTGATCGAGGAAGTAGCGGTCGTGGGTGATCATCAGCACCGCGCCGGCATATTCCTTGAGATGGTTTTCGAGCCATTCGACCGACTCGGCGTCGAGGTGGTTGGTGGGCTCGTCCAGCAGCAGGATCGAGGGCTTCTGGATCAGCAGGCGGGTAAGCGCGACGCGGCGCTTCTCGCCCCCCGACAGATCGGTGACCGGCCAGTCGCCCGGCGGGCAACGCAGGGCCTCCATCGCGATCTCGAGCTGGTTGTCGAGCGTCCACCCGTCGACCGCGTCGATCTTGTCCTGCAGCTCGGCCATCTCGGTGCTGAGCGCGTCGAAATCGGCGTCGGGCTCGCCCATCTCCATGCCGATCGCGTTGAACCGCTCGACCATGTCGGCGGTCTCGCGCGCGCCGTCCTTGACGTTCTCGAGCACGGTCTTGCTCTCGTCGAGCGAAGGCTCCTGCGGCAGGTAGCCGACGGTGATGTTCTCGCCCGGCCAGGCCTCGCCGCTGAAATCGGTGTCGATGCCCGCCATGATCTTCATCAACGTGGACTTGCCGACGCCGTTGGGGCCGACGATGCCGATCTTCGCGCCCTGGTAGAATTGCAGGTCGATGTTGTTCAGCACCGGCTTGGGCGCGCCGGGGAAGGTCTTGGTCATGCCTTTCATGACAAATGCGTATTGGGCGGCCATCAGTCGTCCTTCGAGAATATCGGATGTTTCGAGAGTTGGCGCGCAGATAGGGGCTGGCGCGCGCGCGGGCAAGCCGGACGTGCCCCCTCAACCAGCCGCGCTGGACTTGGGCCGGGGAGAGGGATAGCAGGTGCGGCCATGCACAGACTCGCCCTGGCGCTCGCCGCCGCATCGCTCCCGACCTTTGCCTTCGCGCAGGCCGCCGGCCCCCAAACCCCCGCAACCCTGGAAGCCAGCGCCGATGCCGCGCTGACCGACGACGTGCTGGCGTGGGATTTCGTGGAAGGCATTACCACCGAGGTCGGCCCGCGGCAGGCGGGCACCGAAGCGGAGAAGCGCGGGCGCGACTGGGCGGTCGCCTGGCTCAACGCCAACGGCTTCGCCAACGTGGCGGACGAGCCGTTCGAGATGGACACCTGGGTGCGCGGCACCGAGACGGCCGAAATCGTCAGCCCCTATCCCCAGCCGTTCCATGTCGCCGCGCTCGGCACCAGCGCCTCGACCGGCAACCGCGGGATCACCGCCGAAGTGGTCGAGTTCGACAGCGTGGCCGCGCTGCAGGCCGCGCCCGAGGGCAGTCTGAAGGGCAAGATCGCCTATATCAGCAACAACATGACGCCGACGCAGGACGGCTCGCAATACGGCTTTGCCGGCCCGGCGCGCTGGGTCGGCGCGGGCATCGCGGCGAGCAAGGGCGCGGTCGCCAGCGTCATCAAGTCGGTCGGCACCGATTACCACCGCAACCCGCACGTCGGCGGCACCTCGTTTCCCGAAGGCGTGAAGCCGATCCCGGCGGGCGCGCTGAGCAATCCCGATGCCGCCAATCTGGAGCGGATGTTCGACCGGGCGGGCGACACCCCGATCACGATGAAGCTGGTGCTGACCCCGCGCGATCTCGGCACGACCACCAGCGGCAACGTGGTGGGCGAGATCGTCGGGCGCGATCCGTCGCTGCCGCCGGTGCTCGTCGCCTGCCATATCGACAGCTGGGATCTCGGCACCGGCGCGATCGACGACGGGGCGGGCTGCGGGATCGTCGCCGCCGCCGCGAAGCACGCCGCCGCCGCAGGCCAGCCGCTGCGCACGATCCGCGTGCTGATGGCGGGCGCGGAGGAAACCGGGCTGTGGGGTTCGGAAGCCTATTCGAAGGCACATATCGACGAGCCGATCGCCGTCGGCCTGGAAAGCGATTTCGGCGCGGACCGGATCTGGAAGTTCGAAAGCAACTTCGCCAAGAGCAATCCCGACCTGCACAAGCGCATTGCCGCCGCGGTCGCGCGCTTCGGGGTGTCGACCGGCACCGGCGTTGCCACCGGCGGGGCGGACATCAACATCGTGCGCGACCAGAACGGCGCGATCATCGACCTGTCGCAGGACGGCACGCGCTATTTCGACCTGCACCACACGCCCGACGACACGCTCGACAAGATCGATCCGGAGCAGCTGCGCCAGAACGTCGCGGTGTGGACGCAGGTGGTCGGCCTGCTCGCCAACGAACCGGGCCCGATCAAGGGTCAGTAATCAGGCGATGACTATCAGGCGGTAACGAGCCCTTCGACGGGCCGCCCGTTCATCGCGGGAAACAGCGTGCGCCCGACCTGCTCCGGGTCTAGCGCATAGTGTTCCGCGATCGCGCCCGCGACGAGCGCTTCCAGGCTCTGTGCCGGATAGAGGTCGCGGCCCTGATAGAGCGCCGATGAACTCAGCCCCGGCCAGTCGCCCACGATCCGCCCGCCGCGCACCTTGCCGCCCAGCAGCCAGGCGAGCGAGCCGGTGCCGTGGTCGGTCCCGCCGGTGCCGTTGACCGCGACCGTGCGACCGAACTCGGTCGCGACGATCACCAGCGTGTTCGCCCACGCCGGGCCCATCCCTTCGCGCAGAGCGGCGAGCAGCGCGTCGAGATCCTTCAGCAGCGCATTCGACCGGGCGCGCTGGCCGTAATGCGTATCCCACCGCGTCGTCTCGATCGTGGCGATCCGCGCGCCGCCCTCGGCCGTCAGCATCGCGGCGGCGAGCGTGCCGAGGCTGGCCGCGCCGCGCCCGGCGGCTTCGCCGTCCTCCGCGATGCCGTGGGTGCGCAGGGCGTCGTCCCACAGCCCGCCCAACTGCGCGTCCTCGGCATAGAGCTGCGCGACGCGGCCCATCAGCGCGGCCTGCGCGTCGGGCAGGCCCGAGGGGGCGTAGCTCGACACCGGATTCACCCCGCGCAGCACCGGCGGGGCGGTCGCCGCCAGCGCCAGCGCGCGCGCTTCGCCGCCGTCGAGCAACCCGACCAGCCGGTTGAGCCAGCCGTCCTTCACCGCGTAGGCGCGCGCGCCGCCGGTTTCGAGCACGTTCTGCGCATCGAAATGCGATCGCTCGCGATAGACCGAGGCGACGGCGGGGGCGAACAGCACCTCGCCCGCCGCGTGGAGCTTCGCGGTTTCGGCGAGCGCGGGGTGGAGCGCGAACAGCCCGCCGATCTGCGGCGCGTCGGCGAAATCTTCCGCCAGCGCGCCGCGCACCGCGCCGAACTGCGGATCGCCGGGCGCGCCCAGCGCCATCAGCCCGTCGGCCGCGCCGCGCTGGATCACGAACACCAGCCGCTGTTCGCCCGCCACGCGCGCCAGCGACAGGCCGGGCCAGGCGAGCGCCAAGCCCCCGAACAGACCGGAAGCGAGGAGGGAGCGGCGCGAGAGGGGCATGGTCATGGCTATTTCCGCATCATTTCGGGCGACACGAGCAGCAGCGCGAGACCCTGCGACTGGCTTTCGGCGCGGGCGATGGCATCGGCGGTGGCCGTGCTCAGCGCTTCGGGAAACAGAGCGGGGGCGAGCGCGCGCGGATCGACCTCGCGCACCTCGGCCGCGATCCGCCCGGCGACCTCGACCCGGCGCATCAGCGCGTCGGACCCGGCCCATCCGGCGGCGAGATCGTCGTATCCGGCGGGCGATCCGGGCTTCCACACCGGCTGGCCCAGTTCCTCGGTCAGGCGATAGGCGAAGCGCGGGCGCGGCGGGGCGTATCCGGTCGCGCGCGCGCCTGCGACCAGCCATTCCCACGGGCTGCGGAAGCGCGGCGTGGCCGCCCATGCCTCGGGTCGTTCGACCAGCACGCGATAGAGGGCGGGCAAATCGCCGCCGGTGGCGAGGAACCGCTCGGCGAGCGCATCGACCAGCGCGGGCGGCGGCGTGTCGCCCGCGAAATGGCGCGCGAGCTTGGTCGCGACGTGCCGCGCGGTCGAGGGATGCACCGCCAGATCGGCGAGGATCGCGCGCAGTTGCCCCGCGCCGCCTTCGCCGTAACGCTTGCCCATGATCGTGCGCGCGCCGGGCTCGTGCGTACGCGCGGCGAAGCGGGTGCCGGTGGGACCGGTGATGTCGCGCGCGGCGGCGCCTGCCACGGTCCACCCGGTCAGCGCCTTGGCCAGTTCGATCACGTCGGCCTGCTCGTACCCGCCGCCCGCGCCGAGCGTGTGCAGTTCGAGCACTTCGCGCCCGAGGTTCTCGTTCAGTCCGCGCTGCCGCCGCCCGCGCTCGCGCACCCGCAGACCGAGCGGGCTTTCCGGCCCGATCGAGCGCGACTGGTCGAGATAGAGCAGCATCGCGGGGTGGGTCACCGCCGCCTCCAGCATGTCGGCGAAGCGGCCGGTCACGTGCGGGCGGATCGCCTCCGCTTCGAACGGCCCGGCGAGGCCGACGACGGTGCGCTTGTCGGTGGAGACCGCGAAATGGTTGGCCCAGAAATGCACCATGCGTTCGGCGAAGGGCGTTTCGGTGGCGACGGCCTGCGTCAGCCGCGCGGCGACCGCATCCTGCAACGGCCCGCGCACGCCGTCGGCGCGCTTGCGGTTGCCCTTGGCACGGCCTTGCGCCGCGCTGTCATCGGCCTTGCGCTGTTCGCGCAATTCCCGGCGTGCGCGCAGCAACTCGGCATATCTGCCGATCATCGCGGAGCTGCCGGGCAGCGCGGCGATGGCGGGCGGCGCGGGGTCGTAGCGGTCGATCTGCCACAGCAGGTCGGCGCGCGGATCGCCGGGCGGGGCGGTGCCGCCGCGCGCGCCGAGGCCGAACCGGTTCAAGGCGATCGAAAGTTCGCTCATTCCGCCACCATACGCCGCATCGCGCGCCCGTCGCGTCGCGGTTGGTAGCGGATTGTCGCACGCCGTTCAGGTTGCGAAGCCGTGCCGTATCAGCCGGGGCAGCATCGCCGCCTGAATCGCGGCGCGCGCGGCAAGCAGCAGGGTGAAGGCGAGCCACAGCCCCCAGTTGCCGTGCGGCCATGCGAGCCACAAAGCGATGACATAGACTGCGACCGCACCGAGCATCGAGAGCAGCAGCGCGCGCGTCCAGCTCGCGCCGACGAACACCCCGTCGAACACAAAGCCCGCTACGCCCGAAAAGGGGATCAGCACCAGCCAGATCGCCTGCTCCTGCGCGGCGCTTGCGACCGCTTCCGTGGCGGCGAAGCTGGCGAGGATCGGGTCGGCGAACAGCGCGAAGCCCGCCGCCACCAGCGCGGCGACCGCGAAGCCGCGTAGCAGGATCGCCTTGAGATAGGCGGCGAACCCGGCGCGATCCTCGGCCCCCTTGCGCTCGCCGTTCAGCACTTGCGCGGCGTTCTCGAACCCGTCGAGCAGCAGGGCGGAAAGCACGAACATCTGGTAGAGGATGCCGTTCGCCGCCAGCACCACCGCGCCGCGTTCGGCGCTCAGCCGGGTCAGCGCGGCGAGCGCGATCATCAGCACCACCGTGCGCAGGAACAGGTCGCGGTTGAGCGCGAGGAACGGCCGGAGGCTCGCCCAGCGCAGCACCGTGCGTTCGCGCGCGGCGGCGATCACCACGCGGCCCTTGTTGCCGCGCAGCACGAACAGCACGACGACGGCCAGCTTGGCGTATTCGGCCGCGAAGCTCGACCAGCCAACCCCGGCGATGCCCATGTCGAGCCCGAGCACGAACCACAGCCCGAGCGCCACGTTGGCGAGGTTGTAGCCGACCTCGAACAGCAGTACCGCCGTCATCCGCCGCTGCCCCACGAGATAGCCGACCAGCGCGAGATTCAGCATCACGCCCGGCGCGGTCCAGTAGCGGATATCGGCATAAGTCCGCGCCGCCGCCAGCACTTCGCCGCGCGCGCCGAGCACGTCGAGCAGCGCGGGCAGGAGCAGCGGCTTGGCGAGCAGCAGCGCCGCGGCGATGGCGATCCCGATCGTCGCCCCGCGCAGCAGCACCGCGGCCTGCTCATGCGCGCCATGGCGCGTGCCCGCCTGCGCGACGAGGCCGGTCGTCCCGGTCTTGAGGAAATTCATCACCACGAACAGCATCGCGAACAGCCGCGCGCCGATATCGACCGCACCCTGCGCTGAAGCGTCGCCCAACCGCCCGACAATCCATATGTCGCCGAGCCCGATCAGCGCCGTGGCGACATTGGTGACCATCGCAGGCAGGGCGATCGCCCATATCGCGCGGGTGTCGGTGGAGGTGGCCTTCAAGCAGTGCTCCTCCCAAAGAATCGCAACGGCGGAAAGTTATCGTTCTTCACGACCCATAGGATGCAGTTGGCGGCATGTGCCACGCTTGTGCGCCGTGCGCGCCGATTTCCATCGTGCGGTCGGCAAGTCTCCTTTAACTGTTTCCTAACCGCGCGCGCACTATGTATCTTAAGGTTTGACGACAAATTTCGCGGATCGCGTTCCGGACATTCACACATGCGGCGTTTTTCGCTTTTAAGATTTGCCCGGAATTCCAATCATTTGCTGATTGCGGCATGCGCCGGTGTGCTGGTGGTTATCGCGTTTCTGGCGCTCGCGACGGATCGCGGGTTCGATCAGAGCGCGAAGCTGCGGCAGGACGTTTTTTCATCCTATGACGCGCGGGCCGCGTTGCAGAGCGTCCTGACTTTGCATCAGGACATGGAACTGGGTCAGCGCGGTTATGTCATTACCGGCGACCCGCGATTCCTCGAACCTTATCTCGCCGCCGAAGCGCGCGTGGACGAGAGCCTTGCGACATATATCCGGTTGGCCGGCCGATCGCGCGAAGCGGGGCTGATCGATCTGCTTCGCGGCGCATCGACTGACAAGCGGCGCTTCATTGCGCGGACGATCGCGCTGGTCGAGGAAGGGCGGCGGGACGAGGCCGTTCGTCTGATATCGACCGGCAGCGACAAGAGAATCATGGATCGCATCCGGTCGCTGGTGGAGACGATCTCCGAAGAGGAGCGCGCCAGGCTCGAACAGCGTACAGCCACAGCGGCAGTGGTTCGTGAACGGCTGCGAATACGCACGCTGACTCTGGAAGCGGGCCTGATCGCGCTGCTCGCGATCGCGGCCTTCCTGATCGTCCGCAGCCAGTCCGCGCGCACCCGGGCGCTACGCCGCGCGAGCGATGCCGCCGCGCGGCAGGACGCGATTTTCGGCAGCGCGAAAGACGGCATGATCGTGCTGAACCCCAGCGGTAGCATCGAAAGCCTCAATTCGGCCTCTGCGGACATGTTCGGGGTGACGGAACAATCGCTCTTGCGGCGCGACATCGGCGCGCTGTTCGAAGTCGCGCCCGATCGCGGCCAGATCGAGACGTTCCTCCGCCGCCTCAAGGCGAACCGCAAGGCGGGTTCGGGAAACATCCAGGAGTTCGTCGGGCGGCGGAGCGACGGTTCGACCTTCCCGCTGGAGGTTTCCATCAGCCCGGTCGAACTCGCTAGTGAAACCCTGTTCCTGGCAGTTCTGCGCGACATCAGCGAGCGCCGCGAGGTCGAACAGTTGAAGGGAGAATTCGTCGCCACGGTCAGCCATGAACTGCGCACGCCGCTAACCTCGATCGCCGGTTCCCTCGGTCTCATCAATGGCGGCGCGGCCGGCGAGGTGCCGCCCAAGATCGCACGCCTGATCGAGATCGCGCATAGCAATGCCGCGCGGCTGGTGCGGCTCATCAACGACATCCTCGATATCGAGAAGATCGAAGCGGGCCGCATGACGTTCGATATCCGCCCGCTGTCGCTGTCGACCTTGCTCGAGGCCGCGGTTCACCAGACGGCCGGGTTTGCGGGCGATTACGGGGTAACCGTGGAGGTCGACGATATCCCGGCAGACGCCGCCGTGCTGGCGGACGAGGACCGGTTGATGCAGGTGGTGACGAACTTGCTGTCCAACGCGATCAAATTCTCCCCACGCGCCGAGGCGGTGACGTTGCGCGTCACGCCGCTGGATCGGCGTTACCGCATCAGCGTGATCGACCGGGGTGACGGCATTCCCGAAGCCTTCCGGGACAGGATCTTCGGCAAGTTCGCGCAGGCCGACGCGTCGGATTCGCGGCAGAAGGGCGGTACGGGCCTTGGCCTCAGCATCGTGCGCGAGATCGTGATACGGCTGGGCGGATCGGTCAGTTTCGATAGCGAGACGGGCAAAGGCAGTATGTTTCATGTCGACCTGCCGATGGCGGAAATGCGCAGTTCCGCCGCGGCGCGCGAACCTGCCCCCGGCGATCATGCGTTGCCTGTCATACTCCATGTCGACGACGATCCGGATATGCTCGCTGTCGTCGCCAGCGCGTTCGGCGGACGCGCGCGCATTCATTCGACGCCAAGCGTCACCGAGGCGCGCTCGCTCATCAAGCGGACGCGCTACGACGCCGCGATCCTCGACGTGGGTATGCTCGATGGTCCCGGCACCGAACTGGTCGCCCCGCTGCGCAAGCGTTCATCGACCTTGCCGATCGTTCTGTTCACCGCACAGGAGGTCGCCGCGGGCGGAGAAGACGGTATCGATCTCGTGCTCGTGAAATCGCGCGCCAGCCTCGATACGCTGGTCGACGAGGTGATGGGGCGCATCGATCGAAAGGAACATGCCGGAGGCAAGCAGTGACGAGCCGTATACTCTATGTCGACGACGAGGCGGATATCCGCGAGATCGCCGAGATGGCGCTGTCGCTCGATCCCGCGTTCGAAATCCGCACCTGCGGTTCGGGTCATGAAGGAGTGGACGCCGCGCGGGCGTGGCAACCGAATCTTATCCTGCTCGATGTCATGATGCCCGAACTCGACGGGCCGGGTGTGCTCCGCATCCTGCGCGACGACGACCGGACCTATGCGATCCCCGTGGTCTTCATCACCGCGCGCACGCAAGCGCAGGAAGTCGCGCATCTGCGCGATCTCGGCGCGCGCGGGGTGATCGCCAAGCCGTTCGACCCGATGACATTGGCGCAGCAGGTGCGCGACTTGCTCGATGAATGACATCGGCCAGCGCCTCGCCGCGCTCTCGGCGCGTTTTGCGGAGCAGGCGGGCGACACCGCCGCTGCTATCGCCGCCGCGCTGGAGCGCGAAGACCGGCAGGAATTGGCAAGCCTGTGCCACAGCCTTTCGGGGCGCGCAGGAATGTTCGGCCATCCCGCGATCGGCGATGCGGCGCGCTGTGTCGAGATCGCGATCGACGAGGGACGGCCTGAGGGCGAGGTTGCGGAACTGGCGCGCGATCTCCTACGCCAACTTGCATCGCTCGGGCATGGTCCGGCGCCGCTTGCTAACGATACGGTGGAGTAGATGACCAAGGTTCTCGTTGCGGACGACGACCCGTTGACCATGGCGGGAATTACGACGTTGCTGGACAACACCAATTTCGAGGTCGTGGCGACGGTGAACACCGGCGCGGCCGCGCTCGATGCGCTCGCGAGCGCGCGGCCCGACATGCTCATCCTCGACAACGGAATGCCCGAACGCAGCGGGCTGGACGTGCTGCGGACATTGCGCGCACGCGGCGACAACCGCCCGGTCGTGCTGCTGACGGGCGGCATCAACGACCAGCTTGCGCGCGAGGCGATCCAGCTGTCGGTGAACGGCATCGTCATCAAGGCGACCGCGCCGCGCGACCTGCTGACTTGTCTTGAGACGGTGGTGCAGGGGCGCCGCTGGCTGGATCAGGAGGTGATGCAGCGGGCGATGGATTTCGCCATGTCCCCCGATGCGCCGCGCGACCCCTTCGCCGTGCTCTCCAGCCGAGAACGCACGGTCGCGGCACTGGTGCAACGCGGCCTGCGCAACAAGGAAATCGCCAGCGAACTGGGCCTCACCGAAGGCACGGTGAAAGTGCATCTGCACAAGGTGTTCGAGAAGCTGGAGGTGCGCGGCCGCACCGAGCTGATCCTGCTCGCCAAGGAGCATGGCCTCTAGCCGCTATATCCGAAGATATAGGCGTTTTTTGCCGAAGGTGAGCCGCTTTATCGCCGCCGGATGAATGGCCCGCGCCGCCCTGATCGCGCATCTGCCGCTCAAGGCGAGCGGCATGGGGCCGCCGCCGACGACAGGCGGACGATGGCTTACCTCCACACGCTCGGAATGGCACTGCTGGTCGCGATCCTCGCTATAGCCAGCCCGCCCGCGCGTGCGCAGACCACCGCCTATGCTGCCGGGCAGGGCGCGATCAACAGCATCGAGGTGGGGGTGGAAGTCCGCGCTTCAGTGCTCGGCCGCTGCGGCTTCGCCAGCGGCGGCGCGCCTTCGGGCACGATCGACCAGGCCGATTTCGACCGCAACGGCTTCACCCGCGATTTCGCGATCCAGCTCGATTGCACGGGCGCTTCGCGCATCGCGGTCACCTCGCAGAACGGCGGGATGGCGAGCGCCGCGGCCGGCGGAAGCGGGTACCAGGCGAAGGCGCCCTATCGCGTCGCGCTCTACATGGTGGCGGACAACGGTACCAACAGCTCGTCCAGCTGCGACGCTTCGAGCCTGTCGGCCGGCGGCTCCTGCGCCTTCGCGGGCACGGCGAGCAGCAGCACCGGCCTGCGGCTGGCAGGCGCCGCCACGAAAGCGAACGGATCGTATCTGCGCGTGAGCGCGCCAGCCTATGCCGGAGCCGATACGCTCGTGGCGGGCCGCTATGCCGATACGCTCTCGATCACCGTCAGTGTGAGTCCCTAACATGCGGGTAAGCATTTCGTCTTTGCTTTCATTAACCGGCGGCGCATACCTCTCGCTCCGGTATGATGAGGCCTGCATCTCGTTTGCGCGGATTTTCGGCGTTCGCCGCCCTGGCGGTGATACTGGCGCTGCCAGTGAGCCCGGCGCGCGCGGACGAGGCCGTGCAGATCGGGGTTCAGGGTCATGTCGCGCCGCGCTGCTGGGTCGCGAATCCAAATGTATCGGCTGCGCGCAAGACCCGCTCGACGCCCGATGGCAGGGCGATTTGCAATCATGCGCAGCCGCGCATGACATCGCAGGTTCGCAATCTGACGGAACGCGACGGTGCATCCGGAACCGCACGCTCGGACACGCAATCGACTCGCGCCGCACTGGAGATCGTCGTATCGCCCCGTTTATGAGGGCGCGGACATTTGCATTCACCATCGGCGGGCTGGCGGGGATGCTGGCGATCGCGTCGCCTGCGCAGGCGCAGACCCAGATCGCGTCGATCTGCGGCGTCACCGGCACCGCGACCGCGCCGGCCAGCATCACCTACGATCCGTTTTCCCCCGGCGGCCTGTCCGAAGTCACCATCCCACTTGTCCTGCGGCGCAATCGCGGGCTGGTGCTGGGCCTGACCGACGAGGTGAGCGCGATTATCGTCGCCCCCACCGGCTCGCCCGCGATCGACGTGACCTATCGCGGATACCGGGTGATCTATCCCGAGGGTGCGACCGCCGGTCGCCCCCGCGCGCTCGATTCGCGCGACAATGGCGCGGGTGCGGCGGGTGAGATACGGTTCGATTTCGGGGGGATATTGTCGTCGGACCTGTCCACGCCGCTTAATCTGCGCGTCACCGTGCCGCCCGGCACCGACCTTTCTTCCGGCGAGCCGATCGTGCTCGACCTCATGTACATCTGTTCCGGCGTCCTCGGCCTTCTCGGCCAGCCGGTGCCCGTGCGCGAGCCCGGCGCGATACGGATCAACGTCAACACCGTCAGTGCGCTCCAGGCCTATTACGCCGGATCGCCGCTCGACTTCGGGGAAATCGGGGACGCAACCACCTCGGCCGTGCTTGCGGCACCCGACCGCTACACCACTTCGGCGGTGAATTCGCTGCGTGTGCGCAGCTCCGGCCCATTCGAGGTGAGAATGCGGTCGCAGAACAATTTCCGCCTGACCTATCCCGGCGGCAACCTGTCGGACAGCGCGCAGACGATCCGCTACAGCGCGCGCTTCCTGGGGCAGGAAGTCACCTCGAACACTTCGTTCGGCACGCGCACCTGCGCGCGGGCGGGGATGGATGGGAGGGCCGGAACGCTGCCGTTGCGCGCCACGCTGAAGGAAGGCGGATCGGCCAAGACCCCGGCGCCCAATTACGGCGACGTCATCAGCATCACGTTCACGCCGATCGTCACCGCATCAGCTCCCACCAACTGCGCGGCGCTGTAGGCCGCCTTGCGGCTATATCCTCGGATATAGCGAGAAAGCGCCGGAAGTTAGGCTGCTTTTCGCCGTCCGCTAAATGTCGGCGCGGTCAGGTCCGGGCTATCTCCAGGTCATCGGGGCAACACCGCCCCTTCGAACTTTCGACTGGAGAATGACGATGAACAAGCTGCTTCTTTCCGCTCTCGTGATCGGTTCCGCCTTCGCCACCACCCCCGCCTTCGCGCAGTCGGCCAGCGGCTCGGTTGACGTGACCGGCACCGTGGGTGCGCGCTGCTCCGCCGTGACGCCGATCACCGGCAGCATCACGCTGGGCGAACTCGCCAAGGCCGACGGCACCGTCGACCCGAGCTTCGCCGGCAACACCGGCGGCCTCAGCCGCAGCTTCACCGTGAAGTGCAACGGTGCCAACCCGAAGATCTCGGTCGATGCGAAGCCGCTGGTGAACGCCGCCGCGACCAACTCGCCCAACGGCTACACCAACACCGTGCACTACACCGCCACGCTGGTCGCGATGGGTGCGAAGGGCGGCACGACGCCGGTGGCCGACCAGTCGCTGAGCTCGGGCGCGACGACGGGCCAAGTGGGCGATCGCTTCGCTGCGGTGTCCAACAACGTCACGCTGACGGTCGGTAGCGGCATGACCGCCGATTCGACGGCGATCCTCGATGCGGGCACCTATGCCGGCAAGGTCGAGATCACCATCGCGCCGACCGCCTGACGGGGGGCTCCCGGCAGGTTCCTTCGGGGGCCTGCCGGGATTTTGGCCGCGAGCCGGCATGCAGACTTGCAACCCTTCGGCCCTCGCGGCCGAATTGCGCGTCCGGGCGGCGGCGGCGAGCGATCCGCGCGAGCGAGAAGAGCTGCTCTTCCTGGCCGAGGAATACGAGCGCCTGTCGGGCGCTTTCGGTGAAGGCGAACGTTTCTTCCTGCCGGACTAGTGTGCCCGTTTCACCGCAGGCGCGACGAAATGGATAAGCGCGGGTTAACCCGGTTTCTTTCTTCCGATATGACGGACGGACGTTCATCGTCACGCCCGAAACTGGTGCGCGAGAGGAGTAGGTCGTTGCAATTGCTCAACAAGATCGCAATCGGTACCGTATCGGCCGTAGCTGCCGCGGGGCTGCTGGTGTCCGCCGCCGCTTATGCGATGATCGTCCAGCCGGTGGTGATCGACCTCACCACCTCGGGCCGTACGATGAGCCAGACGGTTACGGTCGAGAACACGTTCGACCAACCGCTCCCCGTTGAAATGCGCGTCGAGGCGCTGGAGCTGACCGAAGATGGAGTGACACCCACCGGGCAGGACCCGGGCGAACTCGTGGTCTTCCCGCCGCAATCGCTGATCGAACCGGGCCAGCGGCAGAGCTTTCGCGTCCAGTACGTCGGCGATCCGGCGCTGGAGCGCAGCAAGCACTATTTCGTGACCGCCGCGCAGTTGCCCGTCCAGACCACGGACGTGCAGTCGAACGTCCAGCTGCTCTACAATTTCCAGATCCTCGTCAGCGTGTCGCCCGTAGGCGTGACACCCGAGCTGTCGATCGTTTCGGCCGAAATCGGCGCGAATGCCGAAGGCGCGCCAGTACCGGTCGTCACCGTCTCCAATACCTCGGCCGCGCACGGATATCTGTCGCGCGGACGCATTCGTGTTGCGCAATATGGCGCAGACGGCCGCGAGGTTTTCAGCGACGAGATCACCGGACCCGAGATGCAGCAGACCCTCGGCTACGGGCTGATCGGCGGCAAGCAGACCCGGCGGCTGACTCTGCCGCTCGCGCTGCCGCAGGCCGAAGGCCGGATCGAGGCGCGCTTCACGCCCGACAATTGAGACAGCGCAGGCCGCAATGACGAAACGTATCGCGGCTGCACTGCTCGTCGCTGCAAGCCTGCTGCCGGTCGCGGGCCACGCCCAGACCGCGGCGGACGGCGGTGCGCGGGTGGTGATCGACCCTGCGGCTGACGGCGCGCGGGTCAATCCGACCGGCAGGATCACGGTGCTGATCGTTCCGGTGATGGATGGCGAGGCCTACCTCGGCGACGCCACTGTCACGCTGGAGACGAACGGCCAACTCAGCTTCGCCACCACACGTTTGCTCGATCTTCTTGAGCCGCGTCTTGCGCCGGCGCTGGTAGCGCGCCTGCGCACGCGTGCGGCGCAACGCGGCGTGCTCGATCGCGCCGATCTGGAAGCGGTCGGCGTGGGCATCGGCTACGATCCGCAGACGCTCGAACTCGTTCTCGAGATCGCCCCGGCGAGCCGCATCAGCCGCTCGCTGGCGGTTGGCGACGATGGCGTGCGGGGCCCGGTGAGCTACGTCGCACCGGCGGATGTCAGCGCGTATCTCAACGTGCGTGGCTCGATGGACTGGGTCCAGCAGGGCAGCGACCGCGGGCTGGCCGCGCCGATCACCTATCTCGACGGCGCGGCGCGCATCAACGGCATCGTGGCGGAGAGCGAGGCGAACTGGCAGGCGGGCGCGCCGGGCGCGGATTTCCAGCGCCGCGGATCGCGCCTGGTCTACGACGACCGACGCAATCTCATGCGCTGGAGCGGCGGCGACCTGCAGACGCTCGCGCGCGGATTCCAGGCCGCGCCGGAGATCAGCGGCCTGTCGGTTTCGCGTTTCTACTCGCTGCTCGATCCGCAACGGATCGTCCGCCCGCGCGGCAATCGCAGCTTCCAGCTCGACCGCCGCTCGGTGGTGGAAGTGCGCGTGAACGGCCAGCTCGTGCGCCGGGTAGAACTCGATCCCGGCACGTTCGACCTCACCGATTTCCCGTTCGCGCAGGGTGCCAACGACGTGGAACTGACGATCACCGACGATACCGGGCGGAGCGAAACGGTCGATTTCGATATCTTCCTCGATCAGGGGCAACTGGCCGACGGCCTGAGCGAGTTCGGCCTCTACGCAGGCGTGCTCGCACCGCTCGGCAGGCGCGGGCCCGTGTACAGCGACGATCTCGCGTTCAGCGGGTTCTATCGCCGCGGGGTCAGCGACAATCTGACGCTAGGCGTCAACGCGCAGGCCGATCCGGGCGGCTGGATGGGCGGGGTGGAAACCGTGGTCGCCACGCCGATCGGATCGTTCGGCGGGTTCGCCTCGGCCTCGCACGTAAACGGCGTGGGATCGGGCTGGGCGTCGATCCTGACCTTCCAGCGCACCATCGCCCGCGCGGCGAGCGGCGGCAGCGACGTTCTCTCGGCATCGGTCGAGACGCGCAGCCGCAATTTCGCGCCGATCGGCACCTTCTTGCCCTTCAACCCTTACGGCGTGATCGCGGGCGCCAGCTACAATGCGTCGATCACCGAAACCATCTACGCCGGGATCGACGCGCGCTATTCACGCGGGCGCGGCGGAGAGCCAGACGCAGGAATCCTGCGCGCGACGGGCGGCTGGTTGATCTCCCCCCGTCTCAACCTCACCGCGGATGTGGGTTACGAGCGCGTCCGGGGCGAAGGGCGCGTCTCCGCTTTCATATCGCTGGTGTACCGCCTCGACCGCAGCTCAAGCGTGCGGAGCGACTACGACAGCCGGAACAACCGCGCGCGGTTGAGCTACCAGACCTATCGCGGTTCGGGCACCGGGGCCTATAATCTGAGCGCGGACGTGGAGCGCAGCGATCTCGGCATCGGCACCACCGCCAACGGGATCTACTACTCCAACCGCGCCGAACTCGGTTTCGCGCATTTCGGCACGTTCGAGGGCGATCTGGGCGGATCGACCTCGCAGCGCACCTCGCTGCGCTTCGGCATCGCGCTGGCGATGGCCGATGGCGCGGTCACCGTCGGCAGACCGATACAGGACGGGTTCGCGATCGTCGCGCCGCACCGCGCGCTGGAAGGCACCGACGTGCTGATCGATGCCAACGGACGCTACGCCACCGCCAACAGCGGCGCGCTGGGCACCGCGCTGCAGCCCAGCCTGAGCAGCTACAGCGAGCGCAATATCCTGGTGACCGCGCCCGATGCGCCGCTCGGCACCGATCTGGGCGAAGGCTCGTTCCGCCTGCTGCCGCCCTATCGCGCCGGATACCGTCTGACGGTCGGCTCCGACTACATGACGAGCGTGGTTGGCCAGTTGCTCGATGCGGGCGGCCAGCCCATCGCGCTGGTCTCCGGCACCGCCACCGAAGACGCCAATCCGGACCGCGAGCCGATCGCCCTGTTCACCAACGCCGCCGGCCGGTTCGGCGCCTCGGGCCTGGCTCCGGGCCGCTGGACGATCGTCCTGAACGACGCCGACCACACGCGCTTCATATTTTCGATCGCGGAAGACGCGAACCGCGCCGTCGCGCTGGGCAGCCTCGCGCCTGCGGCGGCCGATGACAGTGAGTGATCTGGATAGACCTGGAAAAGCGAAGGTGCGCTTCTGCGCTGATCTGGATAAAAAAATGGTCGGGGAGACAGGATTCGAACCTGCGACATCTTGCTCCCAAAGCAAGCGCGCTACCGGGCTGCGCCACTCCCCGACCTGATTTCGCCTGCGGTATCCGGTGGGCCCGGCAGGACTCGAACCCGCGACCTAGCCGTTATGAGCGGCCAGCTCTAACCAACTGAGCTACAGGCCCTCCGCGATACCGTGCGGCGCGTGGCGACTAGCCCGCGGCGCGGCGGGGCGCAAGCGTCAGCGCACCACCGACTGCACGATCTCCGCAACGGTGGTCGGGCGCACGCCGTGGCGGGCGAGGTAGGCAAAGACCGCGGCGAGCCAGCCGTAGAGCGCGCCGACGTCGCCCTCGCTCTTCACATAGGGCGTGTGCCCGGGAGCGAGCGAGGGGCTGTGGAACGACAGGACGATCAGCGGCAGGCGGTCGTCTATCGCGATGTCGAGCCCGCGCACGGCCTCGTCGATCGTGATCCCCTCGGGCGTCAGCGCGATGCGTTGCAGCAGGCCGAGCTTCGCAAACAGGCCCGACAGCGCCGGCGCGCGCGACAGCAAAGGATGGAGCATACGCCCCTGCTGCCGCAACATGCCCCAGTAGACCGTCGTCACAGGCAGTTCGAGCACCTGCCGCTCGTCGTCCAGCCAGAACGGCGTGAGCGGGCAGGCGCTGTAATCGGGGCCGTGCCCACCGCTGTAATCGAACAGCGCGCGAAACGAAGTGTCGATCGCGACCCCCGCTTCTTGCAGCAGCCCGGGCGTGGCGGGGCCGAAGCCGTACCGCCCCGCGCGATAGATGATCGGTTCGATGCCGAAGCCCTGCGCAATCGCGTCGCGCAGGCGCAGGAGCTTGTCCCGTTCCAGTTCCGGCGGCAGGTTTCCGGCGAACGAATTGCGCGCGTTCACCTCTTCGTCGAACGGCGGATTGACCCACGGGTGGAGTTGGATGCCGATCTCCGCCGCGCCGCGCGCCGCGGCATCGCCGAGGATTTCCTGCGCCAGCGGCGACGTGGCGATCGGCCAGTCGACCAGATAGACCGGCACGATCGCATGATCTTCGCAGAACTGCTGGAAGTTGCGCAGCCGGGGCAGATGGTCGAGCCCGTGCCGGTCGCGGGTGAACGGCGCGTCCCAGTCGAACTCTTCCTCGGTATCGACCGTCAGCAGCACGCGCTGCCCGAAGTCGGGGGCGAAGCGGGCCGGAGGGCCGGGCGGGGACATGCGGTTCAAGCGGCGGCGTTCCTCACGAGCGGGTCGACCGGTCAGCGCGCCTGTGGTCGCCGCCGATCCTCGTCCTGATCCACGGCGCTAGAGTTGCGCCCGGCGGCGGTCAAGAGCGGTAGAACGAGCCGGAGTTCGCCGCGGGTGTGGGAGAGATCGCCCCCGGCCGCGCGCGCTTCCGCCCGCGCGAGCCGCAGCGCGAACCCCGCGCCGAACATCCCCGCGCTCAGCGCGCCCGACGAGGGACGCGGCGCGGCGGCGAACACGTCCTCCTCGTCCGCCAGCGCCGCGGGCACGCCTGCGGTCAGGGTGAGGTGCCCGGCCTCGCGGCGCAGCACGAGCGGGAGGGATTCGCCGGTGCCGACCGCGGTCGCGAGCGTCGCGAGCAGCCGCCAGGCCAGCGCTTCCCCCTCGCGCAGCGCGAGCGGGACGACCGCCGGACCCTTGGGGATGTCGATCTCGAACCCCGACATCCGCGGCGCGAGAACCGGCTCGAGCTGGCCGGCCAGCGCGCGGCACAGCAGTGCGAAATCGCAATCGCCCTCCAGCGGCTCGATCGCACCGGTCTCGAGCCGCGCCAGCCGGTCGAGCTCGTCGAACCCGGCGAGCATGCGCGCGGCATCCCCCGCGATCGCGGCCGCCAGCGCGCGGTATTCGTGCGGCACCGGGCCGAACACCTGCTGCTGGATCACCTCGGCGAAGCCCTGGATCGCGTTCACCGGGGTGCGCAGTTCGTGAAGCAACTGGCGGATGCGGTCGGCCTCTCCCTCCGTGTCGGCAACGGCGGCTGCGGCGCGCACCGGCGGGCGGCGCAGCTTGCCCGCCATGCCGTAGAACCGCCCGCTCGGTACGGTGAAGCGCGGTGCCGCGTCCACCACCCAATGCCCCGCGACCAGCGAAGCCCCGCGCAGCTCGACCGGCATGCGCTCCACCCGCCGCCACTCGCGCAGCGCCTTGCGGAACGCGGCGTCCGCCAGCACGGTGCCGACAACCATCGGGGCCACGTGCGGCTCCGCCCAGTCGATCCGCCCCTCGCCATCAGTGGTGAAAGCGAAGCCCGCCAGCGGCGGCCGCGCGGTGTCGTCCTGTTCGCCGAGCGGCAGGCGCGGCGACGTATCGTTCGGCACGCCCTCGGCGCGCGCACGCTGGAACGCCTCGATCCGCCGGACGAGCGCGCCGATCGCGCTTTCCTCCTCGATCTCCCCGTCGTCGTAATCGTTGGCGGGGACGGTGAGCTCGAGCGGCTCGCGCTCGCGTGCAGGGAATGGGGTGACATCGGGCGATGCCGCAGGGCCGGGATCGGGCAGCCCGCGGTCGTGGATGCCGAGCCGTTCGAGCAATTCCTCCGCGCGTGGCGGCAGGCCGCGGCGCAGGCGGAGGAAGCCGCGCGCGCGGATCGGCAGGCGCGGGATCAGCGCCTCCCAGTCGTCCTCCGACAAGTCCGCGCGGGCGAGGGCGGCGGCGGCGACCTCGGGCTCCTCCTCCGCCAAATGCGCGGCCAGCTCGGGGTTGCCGAAGCGCCAGCCTCCGTCGCGGATCATCGTCGCCCGCTCGCGCGGCGCGATCGCCTCGCCCAGCGCGCCGAGCCGCAGCCAGGCGGACGACAGCAGCTTGCCGTCATGCCCCCCGCGCCGTGCGCCGAGCAAGTCGAGCAACTGCCGGAACTGCGTATGCGCAGCCCGGCCTCCGCTCGCGCGGTGGCGCAGCACTGTGGCGAGGCGGTCGTCGAACTGCATGGATCTCCGCTGGACATAGAGGCCCCGGCGCGTGGCGGGAATGCGCCATCTATCAATATCCCCGGAGCTGCGGCAGGCCGTCGAACACTGCGTTGCAAAGCGGGACAATTGCTGGCAGAGATAATAAAATTAGCCAACTGGCGGCGGTGGGGCCGGTTTAGTTTCAGCATGGCCGTGCGGGCGCATGGCAGTCGTAGGGGCACCCGCGATGGCGAATCTGGATGACATCGACCGGCGTCTGCTGGCCGAACTGCAGGACGAGGGGCGCGTCACCAACGTCGAGCTCGCGCATCGGGTGGGGTTGACCGCACCGCCGTGCCTGCGGCGAGTCCGCTCGCTGGAGGAAGCCGGCGTCATCCGCGGCTATCACGCCGAACTCGACGCCTCCAAGCTCGGCTTCGCGATTACGGTGTTCGCGATGGTCAGCCTCAAGAGCCAGGCCGAGGACGCGCTGCGCGAGTTCGAAACGCACATGCACGACCTGCCCGAAGTGCGCGAGGTCCACATGCTGAATGGCGAGATCGATTTCATCCTCAAGATCGTCAGCCGCGACCTGCAGAGCTTCCAGGAATTCCTGACCAGCAAGCTGACCCCCGCGCCCAACGTCGCCAGCGTGAAGACCTCGCTGACGATCCGCACGAGCAAGCATGAACCCGGTGTGCCGCTGGAGTAGCTCTTCCCGTCAACACCGTAAGATTGGCGACTGAGTTTCGGTATCCTCCCCATTTTCACGCAGTGCAAATGGGGAGGTGGCAGCCGCGACAGCGGCTGACGGAGGGGTTATCCCCCAAGGCAATACCGGATTATCGCATCGGCAGTCCCGTCCGCATCGCGCAGCACCTCGTCCGCTGCGATCCGCATGACCTCGATGCCTCGTTCGCGCAGCCATGCATCGCGCGCTTCGTCGCGGGCAGGGCGGTCACCCATGTCGTGGGAAATGCCATCGATCTCGATCGCGAGCTTCCGGCTTGCGACGTAGAAATCGAGCACATAGTCGCCGATCGCGTGCTGGCGGCGGACCTTGATGCCCTGCGGAGATCCACGCAGCGCCTGCCACAACAGCACTTCTGGCAGCGACATCGACTGGCGCAACCTGCGTGCCAGGCCAACGTTGCGCGGTTGCTTGCTGCGTGGCATTCGCCCCCTCCGTCACCCGCCTGCGGCGGGCGCCACCTCCCCATTTGCGCCTGCGGCGAAAACGGGGAGGATCTTATCCCTCCCGCTCCTTCAGCCATTCCTCGAGCCATTTGATCGAGTAGTCGCCGCTCAGCACGTCGGGTTGCTGGATCAGTTCCTGATGCAGCGGGATCGAAGTCTTGACGCCTTCGACCACCATTTCCTCCAGCGCGCGGCGCAGGCGCATCAGGCAGCGTTCGCGGTTGCGGCCGTAGACGATCAGCTTGGCGATCATGCTGTCGTAGTATGGCGGGATGCGATAGCCGGCGTAGAGCCCGCTATCGACGCGCACGTGCATGCCGCCTGCCGCGTGGTAGTAGTTCACCGTGCCCGGCGAAGGGGCGAAGGTGAACGGGTCTTCCGCATTGATCCGGCATTCGATCGCGTGCCCGGAAAACGTGATCTGGTCTTGCCGGCACGACAGGTCCTTTCCGTCGGCGATACGAATCTGTTCGCGTACCAAGTCGATCCCGGTGATCATCTCGGTCACCGGATGCTCGACTTGCAGGCGCGTGTTCATCTCGATGAAGTAGAACTCGCCGTTTTCCCACAGGAACTCGATCGTACCCGCGCCGCGATAGCCCATCTTGGCCATCGCGTCGGCGCAGATCATTCCCATGCGGTCACGCTCCTCGGGCGTGAGGATGGGGGAGGGGGCTTCTTCGAGCACCTTCTGGTGGCGGCGCTGGAGCGAGCAGTCGCGCTCGCCCAGATGGATCGCCTTGCCGCGCCCGTCGCCAAACACCTGGAATTCGATGTGACGCGGATTGCCGAGATATTTCTCGATATAGACGGTCGCGTCGCCGAACGCGGCCTTCGCCTCGGTCCCGGCCTGCTTCATCAGGCTTTCGAGCTGGTCCTCGGCCTCGCACACCTTCATCCCGCGCCCGCCGCCGCCGCTGGCGGCCTTGATGATGACGGGGTAGCCGATCTCCGCCGCGATGCGCCGCGCCTCGTCGTAATCGGACACGGCGCCGTCGCTGCCGGGCACCAGCGGCAGGCCGAGTGCGCCCGCGGTTCGCTTGGCCTCCACCTTGTCGCCCATCGTGCGAATGTGCTCGGGCTTGGGGCCGATCCAGGCGAGGTCGTGCGCTTCGACGATCTCGGCGAACTTGGCGTTCTCCGACAAGAACCCGTAGCCGGGATGGACCGCGTCGGCATGCGCGATCTCGGCGGCCGAGATGATCGCCGCGACGTTCAGGTAGCTGTCGGCGGCGGGCGGCGGGCCGATGCACACCGCATGGTCGGCCAGCCGCACGTGCATCGCATCGGCGTCGGCGGTCGAATGGACGGCGACCGTCTCGATCCCCATCTCGTGCGCGGCACGATGGATGCGCAGCGCGATCTCGCCGCGGTTGGCGATCAATATGCGTGAAATGCCCATGTTGCGAATCAGCCGATCACGACCAGCGGCTGGTCGAATTCGACCGGCTGGGCGTTGTCGACGAGGATCGCCTTGACCGTGCCCGCCTTGTCGGCCGCGATCGGGTTCATCACCTTCATCGCTTCCACGATCAGCAGGGTGTCCCCCTCTTTCACGCTGTCGCCGACTTTCACGAAATTGGGCGCCTCCGGCTCGGGCGCGAGGTAGCAGGTGCCGACCATCGGGGACTTGAGCGCGCCGGCGTGGTCGTCGGCGGCAGGCGCGGCGGGTGCATCCCCCGGGGCGGCGCCCGGCGCCGATGCTGCGGCAAGAGGAGGCGGGGGAGCATAGGCCGGGGCCGCAGCGACGCCGCCCCCGCGCGAAACGCGCACCTTGCGCTCGCCGTCTTCCACCTCGATTTCCGTCAGCCCGGTTTCGGCAAGCAGTTCGGCGAGCTCGCGCACCAGCTTCGTGTCGACGTCCATGCCGGATTTACGCCCGGCGCTGCCTTTGGTTTCGGCCATAAACAACCCTTGTTCGCTGTAAGCGGACGCCTATGCGCGGACGGGCGCGGGCTGGCAAGGGCGCAGGTTACAATTCCGCTACGGCTTCCAGCGCGACGATGTACGAGCGCGCGCCGAGACCCTGCACGGTCTTCGCCGCCGTCATCCCGACGTAGGAAAGGTGGCGGAATTCCTCGCGCGTGGAGGGATCGGACAAGTGAACCTCGATCACCGGCGTGCGGATCGCGCGGATCGCATCGAGCAGCGCGATCGAGGTGTGGGTATAGGCCCCCGCGTTCAGCAGCACGGCCTTCGCGCCTTCCGCCTGCGCCTCGTGCAGCCAGTCGACCAGCATCCCCTCGTGATTGGTCTGGCGCATGTCGATCTCGTAGCCGAGCCCGCGCGCGCAATCCTCCAGCATGGCCGCGATGTCGTCGAGCGTGTCCGAGCCATAGATGTCCGGCTCGCGCAGACCCAGCAGGTTGAGGTTGGGGCCGTTGAGGACGTAGATGGTGTTTGTGATCGGAACGCTCATGCCGCGCAGATAGCGCGGAGCCCGATCACCGCTCAACCCCCTTCGCCTTGCCCCATTGGCGGGCCGCGGTGTAGCCGAGGTAGCCGGTGCCGAAGAGCGCGTAGAGTTCTTCCGGCAGCGCGCGCAGATAGGCGGTGATGCCCGCACTGATCCCCTGGGCGATGCCTGGCGAGAACGCCGAGATCACGCCCATCGGCAGCGCGAATAGCACCAGCGCATACATCACGTAGAGGAAGCTGGGGCGCGCTCGGCTGGTCCAGGGATCGCGCGAAGTGGCTTCGGCGACGATGGCGGAGAGCCGCGCCTCGATCTGCTTCAGGTCCTGCGTGCCTTGCAGCGCGAGAAGTTCGAGCTTGGCCTTCGCCCGCGCCTCTTTGTCGGGGATGACCTTGTCGATGATCGAGGCGATCGGGCCGATCAGCGATTCGATGAGGGGCATTGGCGCACTCCGCTGGCTGCGAGTCGCCAATTTAGATAACCATACTGGTTCGTGTAGGAAACCAGTTTTTACCGATCAGCCATCCAACCCCGCATCCGCCAGCAGCGATCGCGCCAACACGAGGTGCGGCCGGTCGAGCATCGCGCCGTCCAGCCCCACGGTGCCCGCGCCGGGATGGGCATCGAACGTCGCGATCACCTTGCGCGCGTGCGCGATCTCTTGCTCGCCGGGCGTGAAGGCGTCGTTGATCACCTCGACCTGCGCCGGATGAATCGCCAGCATCCCGCGAAAGCCCTGGCTGCGCACCATCGCCGCGCGTTCGCGCAAGCCGTCCAGATCGCGGAAATCAGCCTGGATCGTCTCGATCGGCGCGACACCCGCCGCGACCGCGCCGAGCAGGCATAAGCTGCGCGCCAGTTCGTAGGTCGGCATGTAACCGCCGCCCGGCGCGAACTGAACCCGTGCGCCCAGTGCCGACGACAGGTCTTCCGCTCCCCAGCTCATCGCCACCAGCCTGGGCGAACCCGCATAGTCGCCGGTGTGGAACATCGCCTTCGCGGTTTCGGTCACCAGCGCGGCGACCCGCGTCGAGCCCGGCGCGATGCCGTGCTTCGCCTCCAGCGCGGAGAGCATTTCGTCGAGGGTCTCGACATCGCCACGCCCCTCCGCCTTGGGCAGGAAGACCCCGCCGGGCGCCGAGGGCATCACCGCCTCGAGATCACGCGCCGCCTCGTCCCCCGACAGCGGATTGATCCGCACCCACAGTCGCTCGCGGTCGCCGCGCGCGGCCAGGAACTCGCGCACCAGCTCGCGCGCGGCGGGCTTGGCTTCGGGCGCGACCGAATCCTCGAGGTCGAGCAGCACCACGTCGGCCGCGCCGTCCGCCGCCTTGGCCATCTTCTTCTCGCTGTCCCCGGGGGCGAACAGCCACGAGCGCATCCGCTGCATCGATCGTCTCCTTGTTCGTCAGCGCGTAGCACGGCGCGCGTCACAGGCAACCGCACGCACGATTGCGCGGATTTTTCAACTCGCCGCAGCCCTGAAACCGGTTCGCGGCGACCGGCGCTCGGCTTGCGGCGGGGCGCGCAGAATATTCAACCGCGCGACAGGAAATGCGGCATAGTCGGCCCCTTGAATTCAGGGTCGAATTTCAACGGAGGGTCGCGTGTCGCGTTTCAGGTTCCACAGTACGGGTTCGGGTGGGGGCAGGCTGTCGGAGCACACGCTCGATCCTTCCGCGCGCCGGGCAATCTTCGGCCGCATCCAGCCGATGGACGAGAAGCCCGGTTGGCTGCAGCGCTTCATGCGCCGCCGCGAACGCTGAACCTCTAGCCGCGCGCGACGTAGCCGTAGCGGCGGTTGGACGGCGCAGCGCCGCCTGCCAGATAGTCGCGGCGGATCGCCGCTACCCGGTCGCCGGCCACGCTGTCCGCCTCCGCCGCGGTGATCCCGTAGAGGCGCGCATTGTTGCCGCCGAAGATCGCGTTCTTCACTGCTCCGTCGGCCGGGCCGAGTTCGGCGAAGCCGTACTTGGTGCGCATGTCCTCGGGGATTTCGAGCCGCCGCAGCCCCTCGATCTGCCATTGCGGGGAGCCGGTCCACACCGCATCGGTGCCCCAGCACACGTGATCGGCGCCGAGCCCGGCGACGAGCTGCCCCATGATCGCCGCGCATAGCCGGGGCTGCGCGATCAGCGTTTGCGCGAAGATCTGGCCGAGATCGGCATAGACGTTGTCGACCCCATGCTTCGCGGGGATTTCGGCGAGGTCGGTCACCCAGTCGATGCGCCCCGTGCGCTCGAACTCCTCGAGCGCCCAGGCCGGATCGTCGAGCCGATAGGCCGCGTGGTAGATCACGAAATTGAGCTGCGGCCAGTCCTTCGCCGCCTGCGCCACGTCGTCGACCCGGGCATAGGGGGCGAGGCGCGGGAAGCGATCGTCGAGCTGCCGGCCCCACAGGCCCTTGTGCACGCAGATGTTGCGAATGCCCGCCGCCGCCGCCTTCTCGTAGCCGCGGTAGGTATCCTCGCTGTCCATCCGCCATGGGTGCCGGGCGAGATCCTTGTGGGTGTTGTCGCCGACCGTGTAGCCCTTGAGCGAATCCGGCTTCAGCTCCAGCGCGGCGTCGAGATCGTCGAGCCAGCCTGGTGCGCCCGGAGTGATGATCGCATGGGTCATCATCCGCTTGCCGCCGGCCTCTGCATTCACCCGCGTCCGCGCTTCGGCCATCTGGCGGTTGGTCAGGAACCAGTCGTCGGGAATTTCGGACGGAGCGGAAGATATCAGCGCGATCTTGGTGTCGGAATCGAGATAGACTTCCTTGAAGTAATTGGCGAATTTCAGATCGTCGATGGTCTGCTCGCCCGCTTCGCTCAATTGCGGGTTCCACCCTTGCGCGGCGACCGATTCGCGCATCGCCACGAAGTGGGTCAGCTTCGTATCGTCGCGCAGGAAATGGGTGTGCATGTCCATGATGAACTGGCCCGACAAGGCGCGGGCGCGCTCGTCGGCGGCCTCGGGCGTCGCGGCTTCGGCGGCGCTGGCGGCGAACAGGTTGCCGAACGTGCCGTTGAGCGCGGTGAACGCCGCCGCCATCCCGGCCGATGTCTGAAAGAACCGCCGGCGGCTCAGCCCCAGCCGCGGCGCGATTTCGTCGGCCAGCGCGTAGAGCCGCTGCTCGGCCTCGCGCTGCTGGGCGGTCTGCCGCACGGGAAGGTATTCCTCGCTCGCCACCATCCGCACCGGCAGCGGCGTGCGCGGCTCGCTCTCCTCCGCCGGATCCAGGCCCTCACGGTCGCTGTCGGTGAAAAACCGCATCGCTCGCTCCTTCATCCTCGCCCGAAGGCAGGATGACAGGTGATGACAGGTATGGCGAACGACGCAAGGGGAGGGCGGAGCTGTCGCCGAAGCGGGTGCCGCCGATGCTGCTGAAACCACTGGTCGGGACGAGAGGATTCGAACCTCCGACCCCCACACCCCCAGTGTGATGCGCTACCAGGCTGCGCTACGTCCCGATCCAGTGGAGGGCGGCCCTATAGGGGGCAGTCGGGCGGCTGGCAAGCGCCGATCGGGCGGGGCGGGGCAGGTGCGCGATTCGTTGCCCTGCCCTTGCAATGCTGCTAGGCGCGCCCACCTGATCGCCGGGGAGGCCAAGGTCCGCTTGCGGGCGTGCGCAATCCCGCCGACTTCCTGGTCTCAAGCTCGATAGGCGCTTTACCCATGCTCGATTTCCTTGCCGCGGCGGCCAGCGCAGACGCGCCGCCCGCGTGGATCCAGTGGCTCCCGATCGTCGGGATGATCGCGATTTTCTGGTTCCTGATCATCCGCCCGCAGATGCGCCAGCAGAAGCAGCATCGCGAGAAGATCGCCGGCATCAAGAAGGGCGACCAGGTCGTCACCGCCGGCGGCATCGTCGGCAAGGTGATCAAGGTCGACGACAGCTATGCCGAGATCGAGATCGCGCAGGGCGTGCGCGTGAAGGCGGTTAAGAGCACGATCGGCGACATCGTTCCGCCCGGCGGCAAAGCCGCGAACGACTGAGCGGAGAGAAACGCAGATGCTCGATTTCCCGCTCTGGAAGCGTGGCTGGTTCTGGGGGCTGACGCTCGCCTGCTCGCTTCTCGCGCTGCCGTCGCTCGTGTCGATCAGCGGCGCAAACTGGCCGTCAGCACTGCCCGATCCGGAGGTCAACCTCGGGCTCGACCTTGCCGGCGGCAGTCACATCCTGCTCGAGGCCGATCCGGGCGAAGTTTCCCGCCAGCGCCTGCAGAACATGGCCGAATCGGTCAATTCGACGCTCGACCGCGCCGAACCCGCGATCAATTTCGGCGACCTGTCGACCGCCGAAGGGCGGCTGAGTTTCATGGTCGAGAGCGTGGCCGACGTCGACCGGGTGCGCGAACTGCTCGAACCCCTGCTCAACGGCGAGGGACTGGTGCGCGAATGGAACCTGGCGGTCGAGGACGAGACGCGTGTCGTGCTGACACCGACCGAAGCGGGCCTCGAACGCGCGGTCAACGCCGCGATGGATGCTTCGCAGGACGTGATCGACCGCCGCATCAACGCGCTCGGCACGCGCGAGCCGACGATCATCCGCCAGGGCGACAATCGCATCGTGGTGCAGGTTCCCGGCCTGCAGGATCCCGAGCAGGTCAAGGAACTGATCGGCAAGACCGCGCGGCTCGAATTCAAGCTTGTCAACGAAAGCGCGCTGCCGACCGATATCGCGCAGGGCATCGCCGAGCCGGGGCAGCAGATATTCCCCTATTCCCCCGACAGCGGCTTCGCCGGACAGAGCGTCGCGGTCTATCGGCTGGGCGGGATCGACGGCAACTCGCTGATCAAGGCGCAAGCGAGCCGCAATCAGGAAAATCAGGACGTCGTCGTCATCACCTTCGACCAGCAGGGTGGGGCGCGGTTCGCCAAGCTGACGTCCGAGAACGTGCGCAAGCAGTTCGCGATCATCCTCGACGGCCAGGTGATCTCGGCCCCGGTGATCAACGATCCGATCCTCGGCGGCGTCTCCGAAATTTCGGGCAACTTCACCGCCGAAAGCGCTCAGCAACTGGCGATCTCGCTCCAGTCGGGCGCTCTGCCGGTCGACCTGACCGTGGTCGAAGAGCGGACCGTCGGCCCCGACCTCGGCGCCGAATCGATCCGTCTCGGGATTATCGCGATGATCGTCGGTTCGGCCGCGGTGGTCGCGCTGATGATCGCCACCTACGGCCGGTTCGGCGTCTACGCGACGATCGCGCTGGTGTTCAACGTGCTGATGATCCTCGGCATCATGGCGCTGATGAACACCACGCTGACGCTGCCCGGCATCGCCGGCTTCGTGCTGACCATCGGCGCGGCCGTCGACGCGAACGTACTGATCAACGAGCGCATCCGCGAGGAGCGAAAGCGCGGGCGGCGGGTGGTCGCCGCGGTCGAGAACGGCTACCGCGAGGCGAGCCGCGCGATCTTCGACGCCAACATCACCAATTTCATCGCGGGGGCGCTGTTGTTCATGTTCGGCACCGGGCCGGTGCGCGGCTTCGCGGTCGTGCTCGTGATCGGGCTGTTCACCAGCGTGTTCACCGCGGTGTCGCTGACCCGCATGTGGGTCGCCGGCTGGTTGCGCAAGGCGCGGCCGCAGGACATCCGCCTTTAAGGGAGACGACACATGAAACTGCTCAAGCTCGTCCCCGACGACACCAACATCAGGTTCCTGCGCTGGCGCATGCCGTTCTACGTGGTCAGCATTCTGCTGATCGTGGCGAGCTGGGGACTGGTGATGACCAAGGGCCTCAACTACGGCGTCGACTTCGCCGGCGGGCTCAACATCACCGCGACCTTCACCGAAAGCAGCGAGGCGCCGGTGGGTGAGCTGCGCGATACCGTGGCCGGCCTCGGCTACGGCGAGCCGGTCGTGCAGCGCTTCGGTGAGAACAATCAGGTCGCGATCCGCGTGCCGCTACCCGAAAGCGCCGAGGGCAATCCCGAGGCGGCGCAGACGATCGCGAACGCCATCGTCGCCGAACTGGATTCGAGCTTCGCCGATTTCCGGCTCGACGGAAACGAGAACGTTTCGGGCAAGGTTTCGGAGGAGTTCCGCGGTGACGCAGCCTTCGCTCTGCTCGCTGCGATGCTCGCGGTCGCGCTCTATATCTGGGTCCGCTTCGAATGGCAGTTCGGCGTCGGGGGGCTGTTCGCGCTGTTTCACGACGTGTCGCTGACGCTCGGCATGTTCGCGCTGTTCCAGATGGAATTCAGCCTGCAGAGCATCGCCGCGATCCTTGCGATCATCGGCTATTCGCTCAACGATACCATCGTGATCTACGACCGCATCCGCGAGAACATGAAGAAGTATCGCAAGATGCCGCTGCCCGAGCTGCTCGACCTGTCGGTCAACGAGACGCTGGCGCGCACCGTGATGACTTCGCTGACGCTGTTCATCGCACTGATCCCGCTGCTGCTGTTCGGCCCGCCGAGCCTGTTCGGTATGGTCGCCGCGATCACGCTCGGCCTGTTCGTGGGCACCTACAGCTCGGTCTACATGGCCGCGCCGATCCTGATCTGGTTGGGCGTCGATTCGAACAGCTTCGTGCCGCAGGAATCGGCCGCCGACCGACAGGAGAAGATCGCCCGCGGCGAGGTCTAGGGCCTGAGAGCCCTAGGCGAAGTTCGCGTAGAGCCGCGCCAGTTGCGCGGCGTGCGCGGGCCAGCCGAACCGTTCGACCGTCGCCGCCACCCGCTCGCGCGGGGGCGGGGCGGCGAACAGCCTGCGCAGCGCGCCTGCAACCCCTTCGATCGTGCGCGGGACGATGTACCCGGCCTCCGGCGCGGTCACGAGTTCGCGCGCGCCGCCCGCGTCGGAGATCACCAGCGGTGTGCCGCAGGCGAGCGCTTCGACCCAGGCGTTGGCCAGCCCCTCGCTGCGTGAGGGCAGCGCCATCGCGTCCGCGGCGGAGAGCACCACCGGCAGCAGATCGTGATCGACCGAGCCGAGGAAATGCACCCGCCCGGCCACGCCGAGATCGGCCGCGAGCCGGCGCAAGTGCGCCTCGTCCTCGCCCTTGCCGACCAGCAGCAGCCGCGTACCCGGCAGGCCAGCGATCGCGCCGATCACCAGATCCTGTCCCTTGCGGTCGATCAGCGCGCCGACGGTGACGACGAGCTTGTCGCTCTCGGCCAGCGGGATACCGAGCCGTTCGCCGAGCCGCGCGCGCAGCCCGGTGTGCGCGAGCGGTCGGAAGCGGTCGCGGTCGAGCCCGGTGTAATGCACCGCGATCCGGCCCGCCGGCATGCCCAGCGCCGCCATGTCCTCCGCCAGCGCGTGGGACACCGCCAGCAGTCCGCGCGCGCCCTCGGCCGCCTCGACCATCTGTTCGCGCGCGAACGGCCGGGCGCCCCAATACGATATGTCCGATCCGCGCGCCTTGATCGCGTAGGGCAGGTCGAGCTGCCGGGCGATCCACGCCGCCGCGGGGCCATCGGGGTAGAAGAACTGCGCGTCGACGAGGTCGAACGGCTGTTCCTCATGCAGACGCCGGGCGAGCGGCAGGATCGCGCGCGCGATCATCGCCGGGTTGATGCGCCCGCCCATCCGCGGGATCAGCAGGAAGCTCGGGCGGTGGACGGCGACGCCGCCTTCCACCCCGTCGACCGCCGCCGCCGCGAGCGCGCGGTAGCGGCCCAGCGCGAGCGGCGGGATGCCGATCGGATTGATGACGGTGACCTCCCAGTCGTCGCGCGCGGCGAGCGCCTCGAGCGAGCGCGCGACGAAGGTGCCGAATTGCGGGGTGTGGGCGTTCGGGTAGAGCGTCGCGATCGACAGCAGGCGACGGTGGCGCTGCCCGGTCACAGCCGCCGCACCAGCATTTCCGCAACCGCGAGCCAGGGCGGCGAATCGACCACCTGCTGTTTCTGTCCCGCGCCGGTTGGCAGGATACCCAGGCGGTCGCCCTGCCGGTCGATCAGCCGCCCGAAAGCGAACCGCCCGCCCTTGCGCGGGACGAGCACGTCGCGATTGATCGCACGCGCCGCGTCCTCCGGGTCGATCTGCCGCAACCACACTTGATCCCCCGCGAGATAGGGGCCGGTCGCGGCCTCGACCGCGAGCACGACCAGCGGAGCATCGCCGCCGATCTCGGTCGGCGCGATCGCGTCGCGCGGCTTGGCCAGCGCTTCGGGGCCGCCACCGCCGAGCTTGGCGACGACTTGCGGATGCGCGATGCCGTCCGAACGGACCAGCGCATCGGGCGACACACCCAGCGCGGCGCCGATCCGGTCCATCCACTTGATCGAGAGGTTGCGCATTCCGGTTTCGAGCCGGCCGATCGTCTGCGCGGTGGTCGGCGGATCGCAGGCCTGCGCGAGATCGGCGAGCGTCAGGCCCTTTTCGCGGCGAATGTCGCGGATGCGGTTTATCATGACGATCCTCGTGTAACCGATATGGTTTTCACTTTCCTACATCAGTGTCGTTTTGGCAAGGGGCGATCCGCAGCCAGAAGGAGATCGCAATGCCGCGCAAACTCGCCGAACGCGAACTGACGGGGGAGGGGCCGCGCCGGAGCGGAACCGCGCGCGGCAAGCGCCGCACGGTAACCGTCAACCTCGCCGAATCGCCGCTCGCCTGGCTTCACGCGCGCGGCCATATTGAGGATCGGCTGTTCGACGCGGGCGAGCGCCTGCGCGCCGATTACGAGCGCGCCGCGCTCGCCCCGAACGTGACGATGCGATGGGATCCGGTGCGGATAAAGACGCAGCGCGGGGTCGGGCTCACCCCCACCGAACGCCAGATCGCCGCCAAGCAGCGCTTCCACGGCGCGATCGCCCAGGCGGGCAAGGGGCTGGAGGACATCCTGTGGCGCGTCGTCTGCGGCTGCGAAAGTCTGCCCGATGCCGAACGCGCGCTCGCTTGGCCCGCGCGCAGCGGGAAGCTGGTGCTCAGGATCGCGCTGGACCGGGTGGCCGATTTCTATCGCATCGCGTGACGGCTTCGGAACGCGATGCGCCGCGAAGCCTTCCTTCCAGTGAAAGGAAGCTATCCATGAAACTTTACTACGCCCCCGGCGCTTGCAGCCTCGCCAGCCATATCGCTCTGATCGAGAGCGGGCGCACGTTCGACAAGGTCAAGGTCGACCTCGGGAAGCATCAAACCGAGGACGGCGAGGATTTCTACGCGATCAGCCCGCGCGGCTACGTGCCCGCGATCGCATCGGACGATTTCGACGTGCTGACCGAGAACCCCGCGGTGCTCGCCTACGTCGCCGACTGGACCGGCGCTGCGCCCAAGGGCAACGACCATTACCGCATGCTCGAATGGCTCGGGTTCATCGGCACCGAACTGCACGGCGGCTATCATCCGCTGTTCGGCAAGGACACCGACGAGCGCCAGGCGAAGGCCAAGAAAGCGCTCGCGGACAAGTACCAGCTGACCGAAAAGCTGATGGACGGGCGCGAATGGCTCGTCGGCGATGGCCCGACCGTGGCGGACAACTACCTGTTCGTCACGCTGCTGTGGGCCGACAAGTTCGGCGTCGAACTGCCCGATACGCTGAAGGAATACCGCAAGCGCAACCTCGCGCGCGATTCGGTGAAGCAGGCGATGGCCGCCGAAGGGCTGGGTTAGCCCTCGACCAGTTCGGCCAGTTCGAGCCAGCGTTCCTCGGCCGAATCCTTCTCGGCGCGGGCGTTTTCGATTCCCTTGGTGAGATTGGCGAACTTCTGCGGATCGCGGGCGTAGAGCTCGGGGTCCGCCAGAAGTTCCTCGCCGCGCACGATCGCCGCTTCCAGTTCCTCGATCCGTGCGGGCAGCAGCTCGTAATCGCGCTGGTCCTTGTAGGAGAGTTTGGTCGATTTCGGCGGGGGCGGGGCGGCCGGAGATTTTGTGGAGGCCCCGCCGCCATCGCCCCGTGACGATCCTCCCCCGCGCGACAGGGAGGATCGGCGTTTCGCCTCCCAGTCCTCGTAGCCGCCCGCCACGATGTCGACGAAGCCGCTGCCGTCGAGGCCCAGCGTCAGCGTCACCGTGCGGTCGAGGAAGTCGCGGTCGTGGCTCACGATCAGCACGGTGCCCTCGTAGTCCGCGATCACTTCCTGCAGCAGGTCGAGCGTTTCGAGGTCGAGATCGTTGGTCGGCTCGTCCAGCACCAGCAGGTTCGACTTGCGAGCAAATTCGCGCGCGAGCAGCAGCCGGCTGCGCTCGCCGCCCGACATGATCCCGACCTTCGTGTCGACGACGCCGGGATCGAACAGGAACTCCTTGAGATAGCCCTGCACGTGCTTGCGCACGCCCCGCACGTCGATCCAGTCGCCGCCCTCGGCCAGCACCTGCCGCACCGTGCGGTCGCCTTCGAGCAGCGAGCGTTGCTGGTCGATCATCACCCCGGTGAGCTTCTTCGAGATTTCCACGCTGCCTTCGTCGGGCACGATCTCGCCGGTGAGCAGCTTCAGCAGCGTGGTCTTGCCCGCACCGTTCGCACCGACCACACCGATCCGGTCGCCGCGCTGGATGCGTAGCGTAAAGTCGCGGATGATCTTCCGATCACCATAAGACTTCGAGACGCCCTGCGCGACGATCACCGACTTCGACTTGAAATCCTCCTCGGTCGCCAGTCCCAGCTTCGCGGTGCCCTTGGGCGCGATCATCGCGGCGCGCTGGGCGCGCATCTGCCGCAGCTTTTCCAGCCGCCCCTGGTTGCGCCTGCGCCGCGCGGTCACGCCGCGTTCGAGCCAGTGCGCTTCGAGCTTCAGCTTCGCGTCGAGCTTTTCTGCGGAACGCGCTTCCTCGGCATACACGGCCTCCTCCCACGCTTCGTACCCGCCGAAGCCGACTTCCTTGCGCCGCAGCCCGCCGCGGTCGAGCCAGATCGTCGCGCGGGTCAGGCGCTTCAAAAACGTGCGGTCGTGGCTGATGACGACGAAGGCTCCCTTGTAGCGGTCGAGCCAGCCTTCGAGCCAGTCGATCGCGGCGAGGTCGAGGTGGTTGGTCGGCTCGTCCATCAGCAGCAGGTCGGGCTCCTGCGCCAGCGCCTTGGCGATCGCCGCGCGGCGTTTTTCGCCCCCGCTCGCGCCCTTCGCCGGGGTGGCCATGTCAATCCCGAGCTGGCCCGCGATCGCCTCCACCTCGTGCTCGGCGGGCGCGTGCGGCCCGCGCAGCGCGAAGTCCATCAGCGTCTCGCAGCCAGAAAAGTCCGGCTCCTGCTCCAGCAGCACGATCCGCGTGCCCGGCTTGACCTTGCGCAGCCCGCGGTCGGCCTCGATCTGATTGTCGATCAGCTTGAACAGCGTGGTCTTGCCCGCGCCGTTGCGACCGATCAGCGCGAGCCGGTCGCGCGGGCCGATGTGGAGGTCGATGTCGCCGTAGTCGGGACCGCCGAACAGCCAGCGGCCGCCTTGCTGCAGGCCGAGGCCTTCCCATGAGAGGATCGGAGGTTGCGCCATGAGGCGCGCCGGTTAGGCGAGCGCAGCGCGCGCGGCAAGCCGCCTTACTGCGCGGCCGGCATCCGCGCCTTCTCCGCCTCGACCATCGCGGCCACGCTTTCCAGCAGCGTGGGCGCGTCGAACACGATCCCGTCCTTGATCGTCCAGCGCACGCCGCCGACCGTCTCGAGCTGGTTGGTTTCGCGGTTCAACCGCTTGTGCCCGGTGCCGTAGAGCACCTTGAGGTTGTCGAGCGGGTTCTCGGGCACGATCACCAGATCGGCGAGCTTGCCCACCGCGATCCGGCCCATCGGCGGCTCCTCGCCCTTGGGCTGGTAGATCTCGCGCGCGCCGTTGATCGTCGCCGCCTGGATCACTTCGAGCGGGCTCAGCCCGGCTTCGCGCAACATCTCCAGCTCGCCGATATAGGCGAAGCCCCAGGTCTGGTAGATATAGCCCGGGTCCGATCCGGCGGTGACCCGGCCGCCCTTGTTCTTGAACTCGTTGGTCAGCCGCATCCACGGGGCGTAGAACTTGCGCCACGCCGCCTCGTCCTCGGTCGACCAGTCGTGATAATAGCTGCCGTGGTTGGTCAGGCTCGGCTCGTAGAAGTTCATCAGTGAGGGCAGGGTGTAGCGGTCGTGCCATTCGAGGGTCCGCGCGCGCATCACGTCGCGGCTGGCCGAATAGATGTTGAACGTCGGGCTCAGCGTCACGCCGCTGTCGACCAGGAAATCGACGTATTCGTCCCACGCCTCGCTGCCCGGCTCGACGATCTCGTCCGCCAGCCGGGCCACCCAGCCGAAGCGGTCCTGCTCGTCGAGATAGTTGTAGCCCGCCGGATATTCGGGGACCACGCCGTCTTCCAGCAGGCTTTCGAAGTGGCCGTAGAAGTGCGTCACGCCGTCGAGCCCGAGTTCGACCGCCTTCCTCGCGTTGACCTGCGCCACGCCCACTTGCGCCAGATGCGCGACGGTGCCGAGTCCCTGCCGATCCGCTTCGTCGAGCGCGGCACCGAGCACTTCGGGGGTCTCCGAATTGAAGAACTTCGCCCCGTGGTATCCCGCCGCCTTGATCCAGCGGACCCATTCGCGCGCTTCTTCCGGCGTGTCGGGCGTGCCGCCGGGCCATTTGTCGCCGAACGCGGCATAGGGGATCAGCCGCGGCGCGGTGATCGTGTTCGCCTCGCTGCGCGCGGCATCGCTGAGGTCGGGCTGGTCGGGGCCGAAGTAGAACGAGACGCCGCGCACCGTCGTCACCCCGTGCGCCAGCCACAGCTTGTAGCCGTAGCTCGGCTGCGGGGCCTTGCCCGGATCGCCGTTGTGCCCGTGGACGTCGACGAAGCCGGGCATCACGAACATGCCGCCCGCATCGATCGTGCGATCCGCGCCAGCGATCGCGTCGGCAGGCGCGCCGCCCAAGTGGACCCCGGCGATCCGGTCGCCTTCGACCACGATGTCGACCGGCCCCATCGGCGGGGCGCCCGTGCCGTCGATCATCGTCGCGCCGCGGATCACCAGCGTGGGGTAGGGCCCTTCGCCTTCGCCGGCCGGGCGGTCGGGCACCGGCTCCATCCCCGGCTGCGCGGCGAGCGCGGTGCTCCAGACCAGAGTGCAGGCGGCCAGCACGGCGCGCAGGTTCAAGGTAGGCAAGGGACCCCTCCGTCTATCGTCTGCGGACGCTATCGCCGCGATCCGTCGCCGGAACAACCCGGTTCATCCACGCGTAACCGGCCTGTCCGCATCAGCGCCGGACCAACAAAGG
The DNA here is from genome assembly GCF_041912895.1 of Pelagerythrobacter sp. Classification (NCBI taxonomy): domain Bacteria; kingdom Pseudomonadati; phylum Pseudomonadota; class Alphaproteobacteria; order Sphingomonadales; family Erythrobacteraceae; genus Pelagerythrobacter; species Pelagerythrobacter sp. The sequence continues at coordinate 184,108 of NZ_JAYSGI010000001.1, forward strand.
AGTGCTTATGTTCCGCTATGCCATCCCGTTGCTCGCCGTTACCTCCGCCGGCGCGCTTCCCGCGCAGGCCGCCGAGGTCCAGATTCCGGCGCAGGGCCCGGTGGTCGAGCTGACCGTCAACGAAACCGTGCAGGCCAAGCCCGACATCGTCGAGATCAGCGCCGGGGTCACCACCGATGCGCAGACCGCGGTCGAGGCGATGCAGCGCAACGCCCAGCAGATGACCGCGGTGGTCGAGCGGATCAAGGCGCTCGGCATCGCCGCCGACGACATCCGCACCGTCGGCATCAACCTCGGCGCGCAGTACGATTACGATCAGGCGACCCGCCGGCAGGTATTCCGCGGCTATCAGGCTTCCAACCGCGTCAGCGTGACGCTGCGCGACGTGGCGCGCGCGGGCCCCGTGCTCGATGCGCTGGTCGCCGCCGGAGCGACCGATATCGGCGGGCCGAACTTCTCGCTCGACGACGACAGCGAAGCGCGCAAGCAGGCGCGTCAGGCCGCGTTCGAGAAGGCGAAGGCGCAGGCTACCGAATACGCGAGCTGGTCCGGCTATTCGGATGTCCGCCTGCTCGAGGTGAACGAAACCGTGCAACCGGGCCCGCCGATGCCCTATGCCGGCAACGCGCCGCGCGCGGTGATGGCCGAGGCGAAGGCGCCGACCCCGGTCGAGCCGGGCATGGTCGAGACGCTCGTGACGCTCACGGTTAAGTACGAGATGACCCAGTAAGGTAAAACTGAACCGGCGGCGGCGCGCATATTCACAGCTTGTTCAATGCGCGCCGCCTAGGCACTAAGGCGTCATGCGCAAGCTTATCGCCTCCTGCCTCGCCGCCACGCTCTCGATTTCCGGCCTCGCCGCCACCCCCGCGCACGCCCAGTCGCGCGACGATCAGGGCGAGGCGCGCAAGGAGATGCACGCGGGCAACCTGATGAAGCTGCGCGATATCGAGCGGCGCGTGCTGCCGACGATGAAGGACGCCGAATACCTCGGCCCGGCTTACGATTCGACCGCGATGGCCTATCGCCTCAAGTTCATCCGCGAAGGGCGCGTGATCTACGTCGACGTCGATGCACGCACCGGCCGCGTCCTGCGCCGCAGCCGCTGACGGCGCAGGAAACCGGCAGGCTTGTTGACGCGTTCACGCCGAAAGCCCACTTAGCGTCAGCCTTATCCCAGGGGGAACGGACCGAAACATGCGCATCCTGATCGTCGAGGACGAACCGACACTCGGCCAGCAGCTCAAGTCCACGCTCGAACAGAACGGCTATGCGGTCGATCTGTCGACCGATGGCGAGGACGGCCACTTCCTCGGTTCGACCGAGGATTACGACGCGGTCATCCTCGACCTCGGCCTGCCCGAGATCGACGGGCTCACCGTGCTCGGCATGTGGCGGCGCGAAGGGCGCACTTTCCCCGTGCTGGTGCTGACCGCGCGCGACAGCTGGTCGGACAAGGTCGCCGGGCTGGACGCGGGGGCGGACGACTATCTCGCCAAGCCCTTCCAGACCGAGGAGCTGATCGCCCGCCTGCGCGCGCTGATCCGCCGCGCCTCGGGCAACACCTCGTCCGAACTCACGGCGGGCGACGTGCGGCTCGATACACGCTCGGGCCGCGTCACGCTGAAGGGTGAGCCGGTCAAGCTGACCGCGCAGGAATACAAGCTGCTCAGCTACCTGATGCACCACAAGGGCAAGGTGGTCAGCCGCACCGAACTGATCGAGCACATCTACGATCAGGATTTCGACCGCGATTCGAACACGATCGAGGTCTTCGTCACCCGCATCCGCAAGAAGCTGGGTGCGGACGTCATCACGACCATCCGTGGCCTCGGTTACAGTCTCGACGACCCCGCAGACGCCCCCCGCGCCTGAGGCCGCCGATCCGGCCGCCGGCGCGGCGGAGCCTCGCGACGGGCAGACTCCGCATACCGGCAGTCTGGCGCGGCGCATGCTGCTCATCGCGGCGGGCTGGATCGTCGTGCTGCTGCTGGGCGGGGGCGTCGCGCTCGAACGGTCGCTCACCGGCCAGGTCGAACAGAACTTCGACGATCAGCTCGGCTACCTGCTCAACACGATGATCGCGATCTCCGAAGTCGATCCGATCGGCGAGGTCTATTTCATCCGTCCGATCGGCGAGCCGCGCTTCCTCGAGCCGAATTCGGGCATGTACTGGCAGATTTCGGCCGAAGGGCGGCAGGGCTTCGAATCGTACTCGCTCGAACCGTCGCAATCGCTGTGGGACCGCACGCTGACCCAGCAGGGCGACCACATCGACCACGAGCCGCATTTCTACGACAACCGCCAGTTTCCCGAGGAACCGCTGCGCGCGGTCGAGCGCACGGTGATCCTGCCCGGCAGCGACGTGCGCTGGACCTTCACCGTCGCCGCCGCGCGCGAGGAGATGGACAAGCAGATCGCGCGCATCCGCTCGATCCTGGTGTGGAGCTTCGCCGCATTGGGGCTCGGGCTGATCGGCATGGCGGTGCTGCAAAGCTACTACGGCCTGTTGCCGCTGCGCCGCATCCGCGCGGCGATCCAGCGCATCCGCACCACCGGCACCAACCGGGTAACCGACCCCCTGCCGCTGGAGGTGCAGCCGCTGGTGGAAGAGCTCAACATGCTGCTCGCGCACTCCGAGCGGCAGGCGGAGGAGGCGCGCACCCACGCGGGCAATCTCGCGCATGCGCTCAAGACGCCGCTCACGGTGGTCAACAACGCGGCCACCGCGCACGCGCCCGATCTCGCCGCCACGGTGATCCGCGAGGCGCGCACGATGCGCCGCCACGTCGACCACCACCTCGCCCGCGCGCGCGCCGTGGGGCGCCGCTCGGTCGGCCATGCGCGCACGCCGGTGTGCGACAGCGCCGAAGCCGTGCGCCGCGCGGTCGAGCGGCTCTATCCCGAGGTTCGCTTCGATATCGACGGGAGCCGCGAGGCGCGCGTCGCGATCGAGCGGCAGGATCTCGACGAGATCCTCGGCAACCTGATCGAGAACGCCGCGAAGTACGGCGGCGGCAGCGTGTTCGTCACCATCGATGCCGAGCCCGATCCCGACGGCTGCGTGATCTGGATCGAGGACGACGGCATGGGCATCCCCGAAGAGGAGCGTACACGCATCTTCGATCGCGGCGCGCGGCTGGATACCGGCAAACCCGGCACCGGGCTCGGCCTCGCGATCGTGCGCGACGTGGCGGAAATCTACGGCGGTTCGGTCGAGCTGAACGAAAGCGAGGATCTCGGCGGACTGCTGGTGAAGCTCCGGCTGCCGCGTGCCGGCTGAGCCGGTACGGAGGGCGCTTCGGAACTTCGCGCCGGTTCGCGCATAGCAGCTTGTAAGCTAACTTTTTTCCGGGAGACTGACGATGGCGCAGCGCATACTTGCCATGGCGACCCTGGCCGCAGCCACGATCGGCCTCGGGGCGTGCAGCACTTACGACGACGGATACGGTTACGGCGGCGCGTCGTACGGCTACGGCAGCGGCTATTACGACCGCGGCGGATATGGCAGCGGCTACGGCTCGTCGTATTACGGCTGGTACAACGACTATTATTATCCGGGCACCGGCTATTATGTCTACAACCGCGCCGGCCAGCGCTATCGCTGGAACGACAGCACCCGCCGCTATTGGGAGGCGCGCCGCCACGGGTATGGCGACCGGCGCGAGTGGCGCGACAACTGGTCCGACTATCGCCGCGACCGGCGCGATGACTGGCGCGACCGCCGGGACGATCGGCGTGACGACTGGCGCGACCGGCGTGACGACTGGCGCGACCGGCGCGAGGATTGGCGCGAACGTCGGGAGGACCGGCGCGACGACTGGCGCGATCGGCGCGGCGACCGGGGTGACTGGAACCGCGACGATCGGCGCGGTGGCCGCGACGGCGATCGCAGGTGGCGCGGGCGCGACCGCGACGACTGACTCTCGCTAGCCGCCGCGTCAGCCGCTTCTGGCGCGCTCGTGGTGGCGGATGACCTCGTCGATGATGAAGCGCAGGAACTTCTCCGAGAACTCCGGGTCGAGCTGCGAATCCTCCGCCAGCTTGCGCAGCCGCGCGATCTGCTCGGTTTCGCGCGAGGGATCGGCCGGGGGCAGCTCATTGGCCGCCTTGTATTTGCCGACCGCCTGCGTGATGCGGAACCGCTCCGCCAGGATATGGACCAGCGCGGCATCGATGTTGTCGATGCTGCGGCGGAAGGCGGCGAGCTGCGCATCTGGTTCGGAATCGGCCATCGCGCGCTCGCATATCACGCTGGACGTCACGATTCCAAGCTTGCCAAGCCGCGTCGCGGCCACCAATGCGGGCGCATCATGACCGCCGACGTCGTTCCCCTGCCGCGCCGCACGCCCACGCTCGATCCGATGCTCGCGCTGACCGCGCAGGGCATGAACTCGGTCAACGCCGTGATCCTCGACCGGATGCAGAGCGAAATCCCGCTGATCCCGCGCCTCGCCGGGCACCTGATCTCGGGCGGCGGCAAGCGGCTGCGCCCCATGCTGACGCTCGCGGGGGCGGAACTGGTCGGCTACCAGGGCACACGGCACCACAAGCTCGCCGCGTCGGTCGAATTCATCCACACCGCTACGCTGCTGCACGACGATGTGGTCGACGGCAGCGAGTTGCGCCGCGGCAAGGCGGCGGCGAACATCATCTTCGGCAATCCGGCCACCGTGCTGGTCGGCGATTTCCTGTTCAGCCGCGCGTTCGAACTGATGACCGAGGACGGGAGCCTCAAGGTGCTCAAGATCCTCTCGAGCGCGAGCGCGGTGATCGCCGAGGGCGAGGTCTCGCAGCTCACCGCGCAGCGCCAGATCGAAACCAGCGAGGAGCGCTACCTTCACATCATCGGCGCCAAGACCGCCGCACTGTTCGCCGCCGCGAGCCGCATCAGCGCGGTCGTGGCCGAATGCGGCGAGCGCGAGGAACGCGCGCTGGAGGATTACGGCCGCAACCTCGGCGTCGCCTTCCAGCTCGTCGACGATGCGATCGACTACGATTCGGACGCCGCCGAGATGGGCAAGGACAAGGGCGACGATTTCCGCGAAGGCAAGATGACCCTGCCGGTGATCTTCGCCTATGCGCGCGGCACCGCGGAAGAGCGCAAGTTCTGGCAGGCCGCCATCTCCGGCTTGCGCACGTCCGACGACGATCTGGCCGAGGCGATCCACCTGATCGGCAAGTACGACGCGGTCGAGGCGACACGCGAACGCGCTCGCCACTTCGCCGCCCGCGCGGTGGACGCGATCTCGATCTTCCCCGACGGCCGCGCCCGCGCCGCGATGGCCGAAGCCGCGCACTTCGCGGTGGCGCGGGGGTACTGATTCCGCATCCGGGATGACGAGGTGAGTAGGGCAGCTGCGTGACCGACCTCCCGATCCACGTCGCCTTGCCCGAACTGCTCGCCGCCTTGCGTGCAAGCGGCACGGCGGTGCTGGTCGCGCCGCCGGGGGCCGGCAAGACCACCGCGGTCGCGCCCGCGCTGCTGGGCGAGCCGTGGTGCACCGGGCAGGTCATCCTCCTCAGCCCGCGCCGGGTCGCCGCGCGCGCCGCCGCCGAGCGGATGGCCGAACTGCTCGGCGAGAAGGCAGGCGAAACGATCGGCTACCTGACCCGGCTCGACAGCCGCACCTCGGCGAAGACGCGGGTGCTGGTGATGACCGAGGCGATCTTCGTCAATCGCGTGATCGACGACCCGGAACTTGCGGGCGTCTCCGCCGTGCTGTTCGACGAGGCGCACGAGCGGCACCTCGACAGCGATCTTGGCCTCGCGCTGGCGCTGGAAACCCGCGCCGTGGTGCGCGAGGACCTGCGCGTCTGCGTCATGTCGGCGACGATCGACGGCGCGCGCTTCGCTCGGTTGCTGGGCGAGGATGCGCCGGTGATCGCGAGCGAGGGGCGGGCATTTCCACTCGAAATCAGGTGGTTGGGCTCGGCACCCGACAAACGGCTCGAAGATGCGATGGCGGCTGCCGTCATGGCGGCGTGGCGCGATACCGAGGGCGACATCCTCGCCTTCCTGCCCGGCGTGCGCGAGATTGAGCGGACTCGCGAGCGGCTCGCCGAGCGCCTGCCCGACATGCCAATCCTGCCCTTGCACGGCCAAGTCGACCCTGCGGCCCAGCGCGCCGCGATCCGCCGCGATCCGCAGGGGCACCGCCGCATCGTGCTCGCCACTGCGATCGCCGAAACTTCGCTGACGCTCGACGGTGTATCGGTGGTGGTCGACAGCGGCGTGGCGCGCCATGCCGAATTCGACAAGGCGGCGGGCACCACGCACCTCGTAACCCGTCGCGCGAGCCAGGCCTCGGCGGGCCAGCGTGCTGGGCGTGCGGCACGGCAGGGGCCCGGCGTCGCCTATCGCCTGTGGGAGGAGGCCGCGCACCCCGGCCGCCCCGAATTCGACTTGCCCGAAATCGCCACCGCCGACTTGGCGCCGCTGCTGCTCGGCCTCGCGCGGCGCGGAAGCGATCCGGCCTTGCTCGCCTGGCTCGATCCGCCGCCCGCCGCCGCGCTCGCTTCTGCGCGGGAGCGGCTGGCGCAACTCGGCGCGCTCGACGGGGAAGGGCGGATCACCGACCGCGGCGAGGCGCTGGCCGCGCTCCCGCTCGATCCCGCGCACGCCGCGATGGTCCTGTTCGGGGCCGAACACGGCGCGGCGCGCGATGCCGCGCGGATCGCGCTGCTGTTGCAGGAACGCGGGCTCGGCGGGCGGGGGGAGGATCTCGCGGGCCGCCTCCAGCGCTGGGCCGCCGACCGCTCGCCGCGCGCCGAAGCGAGTCGCAAGCTGGCCGAGCGATGGGCGCGCAAAGCTGAGGAATTGACGAAGTTACCTTCCCAAAGCCCTGTTCCAGCGGGAATTTGTCTTGCGGCTGGTCTGCCCGACAATATCGCGCGCCGCCGCGATCCTTCGGGCGAGCATTGGTTGTCGGCGGGCGGACGCGGCTTCGTGCTCGATCCGGCCAGCCCGCTCGCGCGCGCCGAATGGCTCGCGATCGGCGACGCGCAGGGGCAGGCGAAGGGCGCGCGGATCACCGCCGCGCTCCCGCTCGAGGAAGCCGAGATCGAACGCTGGCTGCCCGAGCGGATCGAGCGGCGCTCCGTGCTCAAGTGGAACGCGGGGGAAGGGCGGGTCGAAGCCCGGCTGGAACGTCGCCTCGGCGCGATCGTGCTCGCCAGCGGGCCGGACCCGTCGCCCGATCCCGAGGCCATTGTGGATATGCTTGTGGACAAGGCGGTGGAGCGGCTGGGGGAACTGCTCCCCGCCGACCTGCTCGCCCGCGCGCGCTACGCCGGGATTGCCGCGCTTTCGCCCGAGGGGCTGGCCGAGAACGCGGCGCTTTGGCTGCGTCCGCTGCTGGAGGGGCGGCGCGATCTCGCCGTGCCGCGCGGCAGGCTCGTCGATGCGCTGCTCGGCCAGCTCGACTGGGGCGACCGGCAGGCGCTCGACCGCGACGCCCCGCGCGAATTCGCTTCCCCCGCCGGCACGCACCACGCGATCGACTACAGCGGCGACGACGCGCCGAGCGTCGAGGTGCGGGTGCAGGCGCTGTTCGGGCTGGAGCGCCATCCGATGATCGGCCGCACGCCGCTGTTGCTCAAGCTCACCAGCCCGGCGGGCCGCCCGATCCAGTCCACCCGCGACCTGCCCGGCTTCTGGCGCGGCAGCTGGGCCGAGGTGCGCAAGGACATGAAGGGCCGCTACCCGAAGCACCGCTGGCCCGACGAACCGTGGGCGGAGGCGCCGAGCTTGAAGACGAAGAACGCCTTTTCGAGGGGCGGTGGCTGACAGGGTTCATGTAGATAGCGAGAAAAGATTTTGTCACACGAAGACACGAAGGCACGAAGCTGCTGCACATCCTCGCGCCGAAGGCGCATCAACCGCCAGCGCAGCACGCGAAGATGGGCTGCGGCTTCGCCGCGGGAGACACATCTTTGTGTCTTCGTGTCTTCGTGTGAGGGGATTTTTTCTTTCGCGCCCTCCGCGTGAACCAAACCCGAAGAACCTTGATTTTCATCCCGCCCGAGTGAAAAGCGCCAGACATGCCAGCACGAATCTACCAGCGACCGAAGAATGCGATGCAGTCCGGCAAGGCGCGGACCGACGAATGGGTGCTCGAATTCGAGCAGTCCGAGGCGCGTCGCGCCGATCCGCTGATGGGCTGGACGGGCAGCGCCGACACGCAGGCGCAGGTGCAACTCACCTTCCCCGACAAGGACGCCGCGAAGGCCTATGCCGCGAAATACGGCATCCCCGCCCGCATCCACGCCACCCCGCCGCGCAACCTGAAAATCCAGGCCTACGCCGACAATTTCCGGTAGCGTCGATCACGCGGAGACGCAGAGACGCGGAGGTGTCTCCGCAGCCGCCGAAGGCGCGTTATCTGCAAACCCCGCCTCTCGGTCACACTGGAAGATAGAGTGCGGCTGCGCCGCAGGCGAAAGCCCTCCGCGTGTCCGCGCCTCCGCGTGAGTCCTACAATCGAGTTGTAATCCCTCGCGCATCCCGCCATATGCCCGGCCGGGAGTCGGGTGGACGTTTGCGTTCGCTCACCGGGTCAGGTCCGGAAGGAAGCAGCCCAGGTGGATTGCGGCGGGTCGCCCGGCTCCTTTTTTGTTCCAGCATCCGCATGACATTCGCCGGCATTCGCCCTACCTGTCGGTCATGGGTGATTCACCGGACAATCCCGCCGACCTTCCGTGGGAAGAGGGCGACGCCGAAGCGCCGAGCGCCGCCGATCTCGAGGCGGCAGGCCAGTCCGCGATGTTCGGCGATGCACCGCCCGCCGCCGCGCCCAAGCCGAAACCTGCCGCGCCGCCCGCGAACCAGCCCTACCGCGTGCTCGCGCGCAAGTATCGCCCGCAGACCTTCTCCGAGCTGATCGGGCAGGAACCGATGGTGCGCACGCTCGCCAATGCGATCGAGCGCGACCGGCTGGCGCATGCCTTCCTGATGACCGGGGTGCGCGGGGTGGGCAAGACCTCGACCGCGCGGCTGATCGCCAAGGCGCTGAACTGTGTCGGGCCGGACGGGCAAGGCGGCCCGACGATCGACCCGTGCGGCGTGTGCGAGCCGTGCACCGCGATTGCCGAGGGCCGCCATATCGACGTGATCGAGATGGACGCGGCCAGCCACACCGGCGTCGACGACGTGCGCGAGATCATCGAGGCGGTGCGCTATGCCGCCGTCTCCGCGCGCTACAAGATCTACATCATCGACGAAGTCCACATGCTGTCGCGCAACGCTTTCAATGCCTTGCTCAAGACACTTGAGGAACCGCCCGCGCATGTGAAGTTCTTGTTCGCGACCACCGAGGTCGACAAGCTGCCGGTCACCGTGCTCAGCCGCACCCAGCGTTTCGACCTGCGCCGCATCCCCGCCGAACTGCTGCAGGCGCATTTCGCGTGGGTCTGCGAGCAGGAAGGCGTCGCGGTGGAGCCGGAGGCGCTGTACATGGTCGCCGCCGCCGCCGAAGGGTCGGTGCGCGACGGGCTCTCGATCCTCGATCAGGCGATCGCGCATGCCGACATGGGCGACGACCAGCGGGTCACCGCCGCACGGGTGCGCGACATGCTCGGGCTGGCCGACAAGGGCGCGCAGCGGCGGCTGCTCGGCACGATCCTCGAAGGCGATGCGCAGGCCCTGCTGGTGGGCGTGGCCGACCAATATGCGCTCGGGGTCGAGCCGCTTGCGCTGATGCGCGGGCTGATGGATCTCGTCCACCGGATCACCGTCGCGCAGATCGGCCAGGCCGAGCCCGACGCGCCGAGCGCGGAGGAACGCGCCGCGCTGGCCGACTGGGCCGGGCGACTTTCGGCGGGCCAGCTCCATCGCCTGTGGCAACTGCTGCTCAAGGGGCACGACGAGGTGCGGCAGGCGCCCGATCCGCTGGTCGCCGCGCAGATGGCGCTGCTCCGCGTGCTCCACGCCGCCGATCTGCCCGATCCGGGCAAGCTGGCCAAGAAGCTCGACGACATGGCCGCGAACGGCGTCGCCGCGCCCGCCTCCGTGGGGCAGGGGGCGAGCGGTGGTGCGAGCGCTGCGCTCGATTGGGAGGCGCTGGTCGACCGGGTCGGTAATTCGGGCGCGCTGCGTGTGGAGCAGACGATGCGCGACTGGGTCCGTCCGATCGAGCTGACGCAGGGCCGCCTCGTCTATGCGCTGGCCGAAGGTTTCGCGGGCGATCCGGCGGCCGAATTCCGCGACACGCTTTCCAAATTGGACGGCGAGCGCTGGGAAATCGAACAACGCGAGGCCGGCGGTGCGCCGAGCCTGCGCGAACGCGACGAGGCCGCTAAGGCCGAAGCCAAGGCGAAGCTGCGCGCGCACCCGCTGGTCGAAGCCGCTTTCGAGGCGTTTCCCGAGGCCGAGATGGTCGAGGACGCCGACGTGCAGCCCGCAGGCAAGCAGGCCTGGGGCCGATAACCCCCACCCGAGGATACGAACGATGCAATCGATGGAAGAGATGATCCAGGCCGCGCAGAAGGCCGCCGAGCAGATCCAGAGCCAGATGGGCGAGATGCAGACCAAGCTCGACGCGATCGAGGTGGAAGGCACCGCGGGTGGCGGCCTCGTCACCGTCAAGGCGAGCGCCAAGGGCCGCATCCTGCGCGTCGCGATCGACGAGAGCCTGATGAAGCCGGAAGAAAAGCAGATGGTCGAGGACCTCGTCACCGCCGCCTTCAACGACGCGCGCGACAAGGCCGACCGCGTTTCCAACGAAGAGATGCAGAAGATGCAGGGCGGGCTCGGCCTGCCGCCGGGGTTCAACCTGCCGGGCATGGGGTGAAGCGCGCTTCGCTTCGCCTTCCACGACCCAGCGCCATCGGTTCGCCCCGAGAAATCCGGTGCAGTGTCGTTCGTTTCCATGCTACCGGTAGCGAAAGACAACCAATCGAGAGGCAGCCATGGCAACGGTGATGAACGACAACGCGAGCGGTTCGGATGCCGATATCCGCGCGCAGGTTCCGGACGAGGAATGGGCGGTGCGGGTCGATCTCGCCGCCGCGTATCGTCTCGTCGCGCTCTATGGCTGGGACGACCTGATCTTCACCCACCTCTCCGTCCGTGTGCCGGGGCCGGAGCATCATTTCCTCATCAACCCCTACGACATGATGTTCGAGGAGATCACCGCGTCCAGCCTCGTCAAGATCGACGTCGAGGGGCAGCCGGTCATCCCCACCTCGCACCCGGTCAATCCGGCGGGCTTCACGATCCATTCGGCGCTGCACATGAACTGCGAGGATGCGCATTCGGTGATGCACCTCCACACGCCCTCGGGCCAGGCGGTCAGCGCGATGGCCGAGGGGCTGATGGAGCACACGCAGACCGGCATGATCGCGCGCAGCGACATCGCCTATCACGAGTACGAGGGCATCGCGACCGATCTCGAGGAGCGCGAGCGGCTGGTCGAGGACATGGGCGACAAGCACGTCATGATCCTGCGCAACCACGGCACGCTGGCGATCGGCAAGAGCGTGGGCGAATGCTTCCTGCGGCTCTATTTCGTCGAGCGCGCGTGCGACGCACAGGTGAAGATGCTCGCCGCGGGGCGCGACGGGTTGCATAATCCGCCGCAGGGCACGCCCGAGAAGGTCAAGGCGCAGACCCCGCCCGCCGGCATCGGCATGGTCGCCAATGCGCTCGCCTGGCCCGCTCTCCTGCGCAAGCTCGACCGGATCGACCCGGGGTTCCGGGAATAGGGCGGGGCCTGCCCATCTGATTGGCGTCAGGCGTTCGCGCCACCATCCACCGTGACCACGCCGCCGGTCACCATCGCGGCGGCGGGGCTGGCGAGGAACGCTACCACGTCGGCGATCTCGCGCGGCTTGGCGTAGCGCCCGACCGCCGTGAGGCTGCGCTGGTAATCGGCCTGCTCGCCGTCCGCCGGGTTCATTTCGGTATCGGTCGAACCGGGGGCGACGATGTTCACCGTGATGCCCTGAGGGCCGAGTTCGCGCGCCAGCCCGCGAGTGAAGGAAAGCAGCGCGGATTTCGACATCGAATAGGCCGTGATGCCGGGGAAGGGCACGCGGTCGCCCAGCGCCGATCCGATCGAGATTATCCGGCCCCCGTCCTTCAGGTGCGGTATCGCGGCCTGCGCATAGGCGACCGGCCCGCGCACGTTTACGTCGAGCATCTTCTGGAACTGGTCGAAATCGAGGTCCGCTATCATCCCGCCCACGCCGACGGCCGCATTGTTGACGAGGATGTCGATCCCGCCCAGCGCCTTCACGGTTTCCTCGACGCTGCGCCTGATGGCATCGACGTCGCCGCTGTCGGCCTCGATCGCTACCGCGCGCCTGCCCAGCTTCTCGATCTCGGCGACGACGCCCTGCGCGCGTCCGGCCGAGCTTTGATAGGTGATCGCGACATCCGCGCCGTTTTCGGCCAGCGCTTTTGCGATCGCGGCGCCGATACCGCGCGATCCTCCGGTGACGAGGGCGCGCTTACTGGTGAGATCTGTCATCCGTGGTCCTTTCGATAACGTTTCTGAAGGCTCCGAGAATGGGGCCGCATGGCAGCGGCGGCATTCCCGATCGCACCAGAGATTTGCCCGATCCTGCCAAATCGCTATCTGTGAGGCTATGGACCCCTACCCGAACCTCGCCGACCGCCTGCTGGATCACACCGCCCCGTACATTGGGCATCAGCCGGAACTGACCGGCTTCGCGACACCCGTTCCGCGCATGACGGTATGGTCCGGCACGCGCGACACCCCGCCGACGCCTGCCCTGTTCGATCCTATGTTCTACGCCGTTCTGCGGGGCACCTAGACCCTCATCATCGGCGCCAATCGCTTCGATATGACGGCCGGGGGCTGTGCGGTATCGTCGCTCGGCGTGCCATACAGCCACCAGTTGAGCGGGGCGACGCTCGTGCATCCGTATGTCGGGATCGGCCTCCAGCTCGATATCGACCTGCTTATCCGCGTCATGCTCGATATGCCCAAACGGGAAGATCGCTGGACATGCGTGGTCGCGGCGGGCGATCTTGACGGTCCGGTCGGCGATGCCTTCGCCCGCCTCGTCGGCCTCGTCGCCAACCCCGACGATGCCGACATGCTCGCGCCGCATTACGAGGCCGAACTCTATTATCGCCTGCTGCAAAGCCCGATGGGCGACACGCTGCGCCAGCTCGGCCCGCGCGACGAGCGGTTCCGGCAACTCAAGGCGGCGGCGGACTGGCTCGCCGCAAACCACAGCGAACCCGTTTCCATCCCCGAACTGGCGGCGTCGGCGGGGATGAGCGTGACCTCGTTCCACCGGCATTTCAAGGCGGTAACGGGGTTCAGCCCGCTCGCCTTCCAGCGCCATATGCGCCTGCATGAAGCGCGCAGGCTGCTGGCGGCCGGCAGCGCCAACGTCTCGCGCGTGGCCTATCTGGTGGGCTATCTCAGCCCGTCGCAATTCAGCCGGGAGTACAAGGGCATGTTCGGCAACGCGCCGGTCGCCGATCTCCAGCGCTGAGCCAGGGCAATCCGGCCCGCCACAAACCGTTTTCCTACATCGCGCCGATTTGCCAGTCTGCCGCCATGCCGCACCATCGCATTGCCCCCGGAAACATCCCGCCCGCCCGGCGCTCGCGCCCCGGCGATTTTTTCGTCTCAGGACAGTGTAACATGTGGTCCATGTCTCGCCCGGCGCCGCGCGGCATCCACAGCTTCGCAGCCTGCGGGCGTTGCGGCGCGGCGGGCGGGTTCCCATATCCGACGCCAAGCGAGGCGCGCATCTTGCCGCGCCCGACGGACGGATTGACAGCATGAAACAGCATTACCCCCTTCTTCCCTTGCGCGACATCGTCGTGTTTCCCGGCATGGTCGTCCCGTTGTTCGTGGGCCGCGACAAGTCGGTCGCCGCGCTGGAAGAAGCGATGGCGAACGGCAAGGGTGAGGATGGGAACAAGGACATCTTCCTGCTCTCGCAGCTCGATCCGGGCTGCGACGATCCGGGGATGGACGATCTCTACGACATGGGCACGGTGGCGCAGGTGCTCCAGCTGCTGAAGCTGCCCGACGGCACCGTGCGCGTGCTGGTGGAAGGCAGCGCCCGCGCGCGGATCGAGGACATCAAACCCAACGGCGATTTCATGGTCGCCGAGGTGACCCCGCTCGAGCCCGAAACCGCCTCGGGCAACGAAGTGGTGGCGATGATGCGCCAGGTGATCGAGCGCTTCGGCGAATACGCCAAGCTCGACAAGAAGCTGGGCGAGGGCGCGGGCGACGAGCTCGACGAGATCGACGACGCCGGCCAACTCGCCGATACGATCGCCGCCGCGATCGCCGCCAAGGTATCGGACAAGCAGGCGCTGCTGACCGAGCGCGATCCGTTGAAGCGGCTCGAAATGGTCATGTCGTTCATGGAAGGCGAGCTGTCCGTCCTGCAGGTGGAGCGCAAGATCCGCGGCCGCGTAAAGCGGCAGATGGAGAAGACCCAGCGCGAATACTACCTCAACGAGCAGATGAAGGCGATCCAGAACGAGCTGGGCGGCGACGGCGAGGACGGCGACGAGATCGCCGAACTGCAGGCCAAGATCGAGAAGCTGAAGCTCTCGAAGGAAGCCAAGGCCAAGGCCGAGAGCGAACTCAAGAAGCTGAAATCGATGCAGCCGATGAGCGCGGAGGCGACCGTCATCCGCAACTACCTCGACGTGCTGCTCGGCCTGCCGTGGGGCAAGACCTCGAAGCTCAAGAAGGATCTGGGCGAGGCGCAGGCGGTGCTCGACGAGGACCACTACGCGCTGGAGAAGGTCAAGGACCGGATCGTCGAGTATCTCGCGGTGCAGGCGCGCACCAACAAGCTCAAGGGCCCGATCCTGTGCCTCGTCGGCCCGCCGGGCGTGGGCAAAACCAGCCTCGGCAAGTCGATCGCGCGCGCCACGGGCCGCGAATTCGTGCGCCAGAGCCTCGGCGGCGTGCGTGACGAGGCCGAGATTCGCGGCCACCGCCGCACCTACATCGGCTCGCTGCCGGGCAAGATCGTCACCAACCTCAAGAAGGCGGGCAAGTCGAACCCGCTGTTCCTGCTCGACGAGATCGACAAGCTGGGGCAGGATTTCCGCGGCGATCCGGCCTCGGCGCTGCTCGAGGTGCTCGATCCCGAACAGAACGCGAAGTTTCAGGATCACTACCTCGAACTCGACATCGACCTTTCGGACGTGATGTTCGTGACCACCGCGAACAGCCTCAACCTGCCGCAGCCGCTGCTCGACCGGATGGAGATCATCCGGCTGGAGGGGTATACCGAGGACGAGAAGGTCGAGATCGCGCAGCGCCACCTGATCGCCAAGCAGGTCGAGGCGCACGGGCTGCAGGACGGCGAGTTCTCGCTGACCGAGGAAGCCCTGCGCGACCTGATCCGCCACTACACCCGCGAAGCGGGCGTGCGCACGCTGGAGCGTGAGATCGCACGGCTGGCGCGCAAGAGCCTGCGGCGGATCGTCGAAGGCAAGGCCGAGAGCGTCACCGTGACGCCCGACAACCTCGGCGAGTTCGCCGGGGTGCGCAAGTTCAAGCATGGCGTGTCGGAGGAAGAGGCGCAGGTCGGCGCGGTCACCGGGCTCGCCTGGACCGAAGTCGGCGGCGAACTGCTGACGATCGAAAGCGTTACAACGCCCGGAAAGGGCGAGGCGAAAACCACCGGCAAGCTCGGCGAGGTGATGAACGAGAGCGTCGCGGCCGCGTTCAGCTTCGTGAAGGCGCGCGCGCCCGCTTACGGCATCAAGCCTTCGATCTTCCAGCGCAGGAACATCCACATCCACCTGCCCGAAGGCGCGGTGCCCAAGGACGGGCCGAGCGCGGGCGTCGGCATGGTCACCTCGATCGTCTCCACGCTGACCGGCATCGCGGTGCGGCCCGACGTCGCGATGACCGGCGAGGTCACCCTGCGTGGGCGCGTGCTGGCGATCGGGGGCCTGAAGGAAAAGCTGCTTGCCGCGCTGCGCGGGGGGATCAAGACGGTGCTGATTCCCGAAGAGAACGTGAAGGACCTCGCTGAAATCCCGGCCAACGTGAAGGACGGGTTGGAGATCCTGCCCGTCGCGCACGTCGATCAGGTGCTCGAGCATGCGCTCGTCTCGCAGCCGTCGCCGATCGAGTGGACCGAGGCGGACGATCTCGCCAGCCAGCCGGCGCATCCGGGGCAGGCGACCGGGGAGCAGCCGCCGACCGCGCATTGATTCGCCTGCGACGGCGAGTGCGGGCTTCATCTTTCGGCAATGCGCAACGATGCTCCACGATTTGTCCCGAATCGTGCCGGATCGTTGCCGGTCGGTCGCATAGTTCCGGATTTGCCTTTGACAGCCTCGCCAAAAACGCGTTCAAATCCCGCCCTTTCGGAGAGGCGATTCACCGAAGCCCGTTTTCCAACTCGATGTCAGGGGGATTCCCAGAATGAACAAGAACGATCTGATCAGCGCCGTCGCGGACACCAGCGGCCTTTCGAAGAGCGACGCGTCGAGTGCGGTCGAAGGGGTGTTCGACGCGATCACCAAGTCGCTGTCGAAGGGCGACGAAGTGCGGCTGGTCGGGTTCGGAACGTTCTCCGTCGCGCGCCGCAAGGCCTCGACCGGGCGCAACCCGCGTACGGGCGAGCCGATGACGATCAAGGCGTCCAATCAGCCGAAGTTCAAGGCGGGCAAGGGCCTGAAAGACAGCGTCAACTGACGCCACGGGCCGCGCGCCGGCCAACCGAAAAGCCGCGCCGCCGCTGGGCGAGCGCGGCTTTTTCATGCGCTCAGTCGAGCTCGATCAGCGCCATCGGCGCCGCCTGCGCGCGCCGGTCGACCTGCCATTCGAGCACCTGCCGTCCGCCGTCCTCGGCGGGCCCCGCGTCGGTGTTGTTCGCCAGGATTCGGCCATCGGTGACGATGCGGAACGTCCCCTTCATCTCGGGGAGCGGCGGCTGGCTTTCGTCCGAAGGGCCTGCACCGGTAAACGGCTCGGATATCCCAGCGAACATCATGGCCTGCATCGGATTGGTGCCGCTCTGCGCCGCGAAGCCCGGCGCGTCGATCCGAACCCTGTCGCCATCACGCAGCGCGACATGGACGAACGAATTCGCCATCGGCATCTGCTCGATCGTCGGGAACACGAAATCGTGGTCGAGCCGCCCCGTGATGCGGAAGCTGACAGCGAACTCGCCGTCGCCGAGATATTCCACGCTGTCCCAGCCCGCCTGCCGCTCCAGCCGCGCGGCCAGATCCTGCGCAGCCTCGGGATCGGACGGGTCGATCCCGCCGAACATCGCGCGCATCATTTGCGTTTCCCGCTCGCGATCACGCTCGCGCGCCTCGCGCTGCTCCGCCCAGTCGATTTCCTGCTGCGCCAGTTCTTCCGCGGTGCATTCGCGGTCCTCGAAGGTATCGTCGTCGTAGCACGGCTGCGGCGTGTATTCGTCTTCCAGTTCCGGCTTCGGATTGCTCATTTCCGCAAGCTTGCTCAGCCCGAAGAGATGGATTTCGCCCTCGTAGGCGTAGGCGAACGTGCCGTTCTTCATCAGCTCGAGTTGCGAGGTGAACGCGCCGGGGGAGAGCATGCAACCGGTGAGCAGCGCGGCGCCCAAGGCGGCGAACCCGGCACTCGCGAGCCGCTTGAAAGTCGGGAAAACGGTCATCGATACCCGCTATGACGTTATTCGGATCAGCGTGTCGCCACAGCATAGAGCGCGATCGCGGCGGCGTTGGAGACGTTCAGGCTCTCCATCCGCTCGCTGATCGGCAGGCGGGCCAGCGCATCGCAGTGCGCGCCGATATTGTGCCGCATACCTTCGCCCTCGGCGCCGAGCACCAGCGCGACCAGCCCGGCGGGCAGGGCTTCGGCGAGGCTCGCGTCGGCTTCGCCGGCCAGCCCGATGCGCCAGTAGCCGGCCTCCGCCGCGCTCTCCAGCGCGCGCGCGAGATTGACCACCCGCACCCACGGCACGACCTCGAGCGCGCCCGAGGCGGACTTCGCCACCACGCCCGATTCGGGCGGCGCGTGCCGGTCCTGCGTCACGATCGCGCAGGCATCGAACGCCGCGGCGGAGCGCAGGATCGCGCCGACGTTGTGCGGATCGGTCACCTGGTCGAGCACCACCAGCGGCCGCGCCGGATCGCCGCCCAGCACCTCGTCCAGATGCACGTCCTCCAGCGGCGCACATTCGAGCACCAGCCCCTGATGCGGCGCATCGCGCGCGACGAGCCGGGCGAGATCGGACACGTCGGCATATTCGACCGGGAAATCGGCGGGCAGCTCGCCATCGAGCGATTCGACACCCTCACGCGTCGCCCACAGCTTGCGGTGGCTGCGCGCCGGGTTCTTCAGCGCCGCTTCGACCGCATGGCGGCCCCACAGGCGCACTTGCCCGGTGCTCGCCCGGCCGCTGCCGCGCCCACCCTGCATCCGCCCGGCACGCCCGCGCAACGCCCGCTTGCGGTCACCTTTCGCCACTGGAAACTCCCTGTTCGATCGATCGCCCGGCCCATGCCAGCGGCCCCATTGACAGGCAAGCGCCGCTTCGCCAAAGGGGCGCCTCTCGGCAAGGGGCCCGCTTCGGCAGGGCACCATTTCCCGCAAGCCAGGCATGTGGACAGGTGGCCGAGTGGTTAAAGGCAGCAGACTGTAAATCTGCCCGCGCAAGCGTACGCTGGTTCGAATCCAGCCCTGTCCACCACCTGCCTCTCGCTCACTCGCGCGCCGCGGCGCTTTCTTCGCGGATCGCCTTGAATTCGGAGCCGTCCTTCCAGCCCGGCCAGCGGTCCGAGTTGGCCAGATCGCTGCCGATCGCGTGGAACAGCGCGATATCCTGCACCGCACCGGCGAGGTTCCAGTCCTCGCTCCAGGCGTCGCACGCCGCGTGGTAGCAGCGGCCGGTGTAGTCATCGACCCACGCCTGCCCGGCGGCCGTGCCGCCTTCGACCAGATCCGACGCGCCCGCGATGCCCATCATCAGCAGCACGGGCACGCCGCGCTTGGCGAAGCTGAAGTGGTCGGCGCGGTAGAACAGTCCGCGTTCGGGCAGGCTTTCCTCGGTCACCGTGCGGCCCTGTGCGGCGGCGAAGCGCGCCATGTCGTCCTCCAGCGTGCCCTGACCCTTGCCGACGAGGATCGCGTCCTTTGCGCGGCCCGCGGTCTGGAGGATGTCGAGGCCGAGGTTCGCGACCGTCTTGTCGATCGGATAGATCGGGTTGGCGGCATAGTATTCCGAGCCGAGCAAGCCGCGCTCCTCGGCCGTCCAGAACGCGAAGACGATGCTGCGCTCGGGCTGCGGCGCGGCCTCGAACGCGCGGGCGATCTCGAACAGCCCGGCGACGCCCAGCGCATCGTCGTTGGCGCCCGCACGGTAGATGCGCCCTTGCGTATCGGGCTCGCCCTTGCCGTAGGCGTC
This sequence comes from Pelagerythrobacter sp., assembly GCF_041912895.1. Taxonomy (NCBI): domain Bacteria; kingdom Pseudomonadati; phylum Pseudomonadota; class Alphaproteobacteria; order Sphingomonadales; family Erythrobacteraceae; genus Pelagerythrobacter; species Pelagerythrobacter sp. The sequence goes on from NZ_JAYSGI010000001.1 coordinate 203,473, forward strand.
CCAGTGCGCGCCGTAGATCACCGTTTCGTCGGGCCGAGCGCTGCCGGTGATCTTCGCCAGCACGTTCTGGCTTTGCACGACCTCGTGTTCGACCGGGAACTGCGCCGCGAGTGTGGTTTCCATATCAACCGGCGCGAAATCGGCGCGCCGCGCGGCTTCGCTCAGTTGCGCGAGATCGAGCCCGGCGTCGGCGAACAACGCTTGCGCGGTCTCGCCCGAGATCCAGCCCTGCAACGCGAGGCTGGTCACCTCGTCGGGCGCGCGAACCACGTCATAGTTCTCACCGCCGGGGCTCTCGATCACGTTCCAGCCGTAGCCCGCGCCTTCGGTCTCGTGGACGATCAGCGCGCCCACCGCGCCGCGCCGCGCGGCTTCCTCGAACTTGTAGGTCCAACGGCCGTAGTAGGTCATCGTCCGGTCGCCGAACTTGCCCGCCACCGGCTCGCCCGCAGCCGCATGGAAATCGGGATCGTTGACGAGGAACACCGCGACTTTGCCCGTCAGATCGACATCCTTGAAATCGTCCCATCCGCGCTCGGGCGCGTGAACGCCGTAGCCGACGAAGACGAGCGGTGCGCCGTCGATCCGTGCGACGTCGTTCGGCTGAAGCGTGGAGACGTAGATGTCGGTCGGGAAATCGAGCGGCTGCGCCTCGCCGCCATGGGTGAACGCGAGCGTGGCGGGCTCGCCGAGCTGGGTGTGCAGCAGCGGGACCCGCTGCGTCCACGTGCCGTCCTCGCCGCCGGGTTCGAGCCCGAGCGCCTGCAGGCGGCCGATCAGGTAACCGATCGTCCGCTCCTCGCCCACGGTGCCGGGCGCGCGGCCCTCGAACTGGTCGGACGCGAGCGTGCGCACCGTCTCGGTCAGGTTGTCCGCGTCGATCTGCGCGGTGGTGTCGGCGGCGTCCTGCGCAATGGCAGCGGACGAAACGAGACAGACGGCGGCGAAGGCGGCTGGGCGAAAGATCATGGGCGGTCCCCGGTTGCGGAAAAGCGCGCAGCCTAGCCATCCGGAGGGGCGCTGTGAACCGATGCCGTTCGCTCGCGCTTGCCCGGTTCGGGCGAGACGCTTAGTGAATCGCCATGCAAACCACGCACCGCCCCGTCATCTCCGCGACCGGCCTGTTCACGCCGCCCGAGAGCATCTCCAACGCCGAACTGGTCGCCAGCTTCAACACCTATGTCGAGCAGCACAACACGGCCCATGCCGAGGCGATCGCCGCGGGTGAGGTGGCGGCGCTGGAGCCCAGTTCGACCGAATTCATCGAGAAGGCGAGCGGGATCAAGGCGCGCCATGTGATGGCCAAGGCGCCGGTGCTCGATCCCGAGGTGATGGCCCCGCGCTGGGACGAGCGGCCCGACGAGGACCTGTCGGTGCTGGCGGAGATCGGGGTCGCTGCCGCGCGCGACGCGCTGGGGAGGGCGGGGCGTGATGCGGCCGATGTCGACGCGGTGCTGTGCGCCGCATCCAACATGCAGCGCCCCTATCCGGCGATGGCGATCGAAATCCAGCAGGCGCTGGGGATCGACGGCTTCGGCTTCGACATGAACGTGGCGTGCTCGTCGGCCACGTTCGGCATCCAGACCGCCGCCGACTATATCCGCGCAGGCAATGCGCGCAGCGTGCTGGTGGTCAGCCCGGAGATCACCAGCGGGCACCTCAACTGGCGCGACCGGGACAGCCACTTCATTTTCGGCGACGTGGCGACCGCGGTGCTGGTGGAGGACGCCGCGCTGGCCCCGGCGGCGCATTGGGACATCCTCGGCACGCGGCTGAAGACGGTGTTCTCCAACAACATCCGCAACAACTTCGGCTTCCTCAACCGCGCGCATCCCGACAGCGCGGACGCGCCCGACAAGTTGTTCGTCCAGGAAGGGCGCAAGGTGTTCAAGGAAGTCGTGCCGATGGTCGCGCAGATGATCGTCGACGAGGCGGACCGGCTCGAGATCGATCCGCAGGGCCTGCGCCGCCTGTGGCTGCACCAGGCCAATGCGGGGATGAACCGGCTGATCGCGCAGCGCGTGCTGGGGCACGAGGCGAACGAGGACGAAAGCCCGACGGTGCTCGATACCTATGGCAACACCTCGAGCGCGGGCTCGATCATCGCCTTCCATCTCCACAGCGGTGACCTCGCGCCGGGCGATACCGGGCTGATCTGCAGCTTCGGGGCGGGCTATTCGGCGGGAACGGTGTTCGTGCGCAAGGCGGGCTGAAACCGCGCGTTTCCGGTGCGCGCGTCCCACCAGGCGAACACCATGCCCGAGGCGCGCCACAACAGCGCGACCAGCACCGCAGAGACGATGCCGTCGACCGCGTAGTGGTAGGCGAGGTGGACCGATCCGATCCAGATCACCGCGGCGAATGCGAGCATCCAGCGGCCAGCGCGCGACGCGGCGCGGCGCAGCGCGAGCCAGAAGAGGAACACGATCGCGACGTGCATCGAGGGCATCGCGGTGATCCCGCTGCCGAGGCCGTTGGCGTCCGACCGGTGCCAGTCGAGCAGCATCTGCTGCACGTCGAGCGTCATCACCGGCACCTGCGCGTCCGCTGCGCGCAAATAGGCCATCTGCGCATCGAACGTCGCGTCGCCGAGCAGCGGGCCGACGAAGCACGGCCCGACCGAAGCGAGCAAGGTCGCGAACCCGCCGCCAATCACCGACCACGCGAGGACGTAGGTCAGGAAAAACTGCCGCCGGACCATCGAATCGATCCGGGCGAAGGCGAAATAGAGGCAGCCGAGATAGAGCAGCAGGAACCAGGCATGATAGAGGAACGCCAGCGCGGCGGTAACGAGCGGATAACCGAGCGCCGGCTGCAGCACCTGCCAGGCGTCGTGGCCGAAGAACAGTGCCCGGTCCCACGCGATGAAGGTGCCGTCCCAGGTGTAGTCGGCGAACAGCGGGATCGCCGCCTTCATCTTCGAGAAGAACGGGATCAGCATCACGCACAGCGCGAGCATCGGCATACCGGCGAGCCACCGACGCAACGCTTCGGGCCCGGCATAGCGGCGGTGCAGCGCGGCGATCGGTTCGGCCGGGCGATGGCGGGCGAGGTGGATTACCGCGTCGACCGAGGCCACGGCGACGACCGCGAACCCGAACAACCGGGCGTTGGCGAGGATCGGGTTCGCGTTCAGCCCGATGCCGTTGGCGGCAAGGATGGCGGTGCACAGCGCCAGCAGCGCGGCCGCGATCGCGACTATCGGCAGTTCGCCGATCCAGCGCCGCGCCCAGCCTGCGGCAGTGTCCTCACGCCTGTCCATGCCCGGCCGATACCGCGATATGGTAAGCATCCGCCTAACGCGATGCGGCATTGCCAGTTACCGGCCGGGACCCTAGATGTCGGGGATGGCAGGCGAACTGGTCGACAACAAAGGGCGCGGGGATGTGGGCTGGCAGTGGCCGGCGATCCATCCCGAAGGGCGCAAGTTCGGGCTCATCGCGATCGCGATCAGCCTGGTATTCGCATTCCTCGCGTGGGAGACGCTGGCCTGGCCGATGGCGTTCCTCTCGCTCGGCGTGTTCGCGTTCTTCCGCGATCCCGAACGCGTGGTGCCGCAGGACGACCGTTCGATCGTCTCCCCGGCGGACGGCCTGGTCTCGCTGATCGCGACGGTCGAGCCGCCAGCCGAACTGACGATGGACGACGGCAGCGGCACGCTGGCGCTGCCCAAGGGGCCGGTCACGCGCGTCTCCATTTTCATGAGCGTGTTCGACGTGCACATCAATCGCGCGCCGATCGGCGGCACCGTGCGGCGGCTGGTCTATATCCCGGGCAAGTTCGTCAACGCCGACCTCGACAAGGCGAGCGAGGAGAACGAGCGCCAGCATATCCTGATCGAGCGGCAGGACGGGCTGGCGATCGGCTTCACCCAGATCGCCGGGCTCGTCGCGCGGCGCATCGTCCCCTTCGTCAAGCCGGGCGACACGCTCGCGGTGGGCGCGCGGGTCGGCCTGATCCGCTTCGGCAGCCGGGTCGACGTATACCTGCCGGCGGGCACCGATTCGAAGGTGCTGGTCGGGCAGAAGGTCGTCGCCGGCGAAACCGTGCTGGCCGAGATCGGCGAACAGAAGCTGATCGAGGGCATCGCCCAGTGACGGTCGAAGCTACGCGCCTGTCATGAGCGACGATTACCCCCGGGTCGGCCCCAAGGCCGCCGAAGACGAGGTCCCGGTCGCCGCCGGGCGCGTCCGCGGGCTGTCATTGCGCGCGGTGCTACCGAACGCGATCACCGCCGCGGCATTGTGTTCGGGTCTCACCGGCATTCGCTTCGCGATCGGCGAGAACTGGCGGCTGGCGATCTTCGCAATCATCCTCGCCGGGCTGCTCGACGGGATCGACGGGCGCATCGCGCGGCTCCTCAAGGCGCAGTCGCGCTTCGGTGCGGAGCTCGACAGCCTCGCCGATTCGCTTTCGTTCGGCATGGCGCCGGCGATCATCTTTTACTTGTGGACCCTGCAGGATCTGCCCCGGCTCGGCTGGTTCGCTTCGCTCGCCTTCGCGATCTGCTGCGCCTTGCGGCTCGCGCGCTTCAACGCGCAGATCGACGTGGACGAGCAGCCGCACAAGTCGGCCGGATTCCTCACCGGCGTTCCCGCGCCGGTCGGTGCCGGGCTGGCGTTCCTGCCGTTCTACCTGTGGATGGCGACCGGCTGGGAGGAATTCCGCGAGCCTATCGTATGCGCGATCTGGATGGTCGCGATCGCTTTCCTGATGATCTCCAACGTCGCGACCTTCAGCTGGGCTTCGATCCGCCCGCGTCGCAACGTCAGGCTGGAAGTGATCGCACTGGTCGGGATCGTGTTCGCCGCGCTGCTGCTCGAGCCATGGTGGACGCTCGCGGCGATCTGCATCGGCTATCTCGCGCTGATGCCCTATGCGCTGATGCGTTATGCCCGGGTCAGGCGGCCACGGCGAGCCGCTGTCTCGGTGTCGGCGCGCGACAGTTAAATTTCGCGCGACGGCTAACCCGCAGGCGAGGAGCGGCGGGCACTTCGTGCGCCGCGAAATCCACGATCGTCACCACGATGCCCCCGCTCAGTGCGGACTGTCGCAGTTCGCACCGAAGACGCGCGAACGCGTCACGTCCTCGCAGAAAGCTGTCGGCCAGCACGGCAACGGCGCCGATGGCGACAACCGCGAAAAACGCGAAGAGAATGACGCCTGTCATGATCGTGATCCTTGCGATAAGCGATCCCGAAGGCTTGTTGACAGCCTGTGGGTTTGCTGTGGATAACTAACTTGCCGCATGAGTCGTTCCAGCGACACACCCTGTGTTCTCTATTTGTTCTTATGTGTCAAGCGCTATTAGCGACAGGTGCTGCCTGGCAAGCGGCAGATTGAGTCTGGCTTTCCTCGCCGAACCTCGCTAAGGGCGCGCCCGCGTGGCAACTTCCGACCGGTTCGCTGATCGGGATCGCCACTGCAAATCCACATGGAGAGCGCCACATACCGGTGCCTGCCGCGGGATCGCCGCACGGGTTCCAGCTCTCCAGAGGCATAACCGGAAGGAATTACCTATGGCGGCTTCCACCGTCACGATGCAGCAATTGATCGAGGCCGGATCGCACTTCGGCCACCAGACCCACCGTTGGAACCCGCGCATGAAGCCGTACATCTTCGGCGCGCGCAACGGTGTCCACATCATCGACCTGTCGCAGACCGTGCCGCTGTTCGCACGCGCGCTCGATTTCGTCGAGCAGACCGTTCGCTCGGGCGGCAAGGTGCTGTTCGTCGGCACCAAGCGCCAGGCGCAGGAGCCGATCGCGGAAGCCGCGCGCGCCTCGGGCCAGCACTTCGTCAACCACCGCTGGCTGGGCGGCATGCTCACCAACTGGAAGACGATCAGCCAGTCGATCAAGCGCCTCAAGACGCTCGAAGAGCAGCTCTCGGGCGACACCTCGGGCCTGACCAAGAAGGAAGTCCTCCAGCTCACGCGCGAGCGCGACAAGCTGGAGCTTTCGCTCGGCGGCATCCGCGACATGGGCGGCATCCCCGACGTGATGTTCGTGATCGACGCGAACAAGGAAGACCTGGCGATCAAGGAAGCCAACGTGCTCGGCATCCCGGTCGTCGCCGTGCTCGATACCAACGTCGATCCCACGGGCATCGCTTTCCCGGTTCCGGGCAACGACGACGCCAGCCGCGCGGTGCGCCTCTATTGCGACGCCGTGCGCGACGCCGCGGTCTCGGGCCGTGGTGGCAAGGTCGCCGATTCGGGCGACGACATCGGTGCGATGGAGCAGCCGCCCGCCGAAGCGGCCGCCTGACCTTCAACCCGCTGTAACGCACACCATATAGGCGCCGGACCCGAGCACCCGCGGGGCCGGCGCCCCGAATTCATACGAGGAAACGACAATGGCCGCATTCACTGCCGCTGACGTGAAGACCCTGCGCGAGAAGACCGGCGCGGGCATGATGGACGCCAAGAAGGCGCTCGAAGCCGCGAACGGCGATATCGAGGCCGCGGTCGACGCGCTGCGCGCCAAGGGCCTCGCCACCGCGCAGAAGAAGTCCAGCCGCACCGCGGCCGAGGGCCTCGTCGGCGTGGCCGTCGAAGGGCTGAAGGGCGTCGCCGTCGAGGTGAACTCCGAAACCGACTTCGTTGCCAAGAACGACAAGTTCCAGGATTTCGTGCGCAAGACCACCGAGGCTGCTCTCGGCGTGTCCGGCGACGATGTCGATGCGCTCAAGTCCGCGTCGTATCCCGATGGCGGCACCGTGGCCGACAAGCTGACCGACAACGTCGCGACGATCGGCGAGAACCAGCAGGTTCGCCGGATGAAGACCGTCTCGGTCGATAAAGGCGTGGTCGTGCCCTACGTCCACAATGCCGCCGCGCCGAACCTCGGCAAGATCGGCGTGCTCGTCGCGCTCGAGAGCGAGGCCGACGCCGGCACGCTTGACACGCTGGGCAAGCAGCTCGCGATGCACATCGCCGCCGCGTTTCCGCAGGCGCTCGACGCCGACGGGCTCGACGCCGAGGTGATCGAGCGCGAGCGCAAGATCGCCGCCGAAAAGGCCGCCGAGAGCGGCAAGCCCGCCGAAGTGCAGGAAAAGATGGTCGACGGCGCGGTGAAGAAGTTCGCCAAGGAAAACGCGCTGCTCAGCCAGGTCTTCGTGATGGACAACAAGACCGCCATCGCCGACGTCGTCGCCAAGGCCGGCAAGGACGCGGGCAAGCCGATCGTGCTGAAGGACTATGTCCGCTTCCAGCTCGGCGAAGGCATCGAGAAGGAAGAAAGCGACTTCGCGGCGGAAGTCGCCGCCGCCGTCGCGGGCTGACCTTCCGCGCTACATACGCGAATTTGCGGCCGTTGGAGCGACTTGCTCCGGCGGCCGCAGTTCTATCAGCCATACGGTCGGTTGAGTGAACAGCCGCAGCGGGATCAGGCTGGTGCCGAGGCCTGCGCCGACAATCAGCGTCTTGCCGTTCTCGTCGACCCGGCCACAGCCGTAGCGATCGCCGTAATCGGACAAATGCGCTGGCGCGCCTCCCCACGGATAGGCGATCTGGCCGCAGTGCGTATGCCCGGCCAGCATGAGCGGGATCGAGCCCGGCATTTCGGGAAACGGGTCGGGGCTATGGCTGAGAACGATCCGCGCGCCGCGAAGCCGGCCCAGTGCGGCCAGGGTCGCAGCGATGTCGGCGCGGCCGGTATAATCGTCGTCGAGACCGCCGATCGCCAGCGGCCCTGCCTGCATCGCTTCGTTGGCGAGCAGCGCGATCCCGTGGCGGTCGAGTTCCGCGGCCAGTCCGGGCATGTCGAACCAGTGGTCGTGGTTGCCCGGCACTGCGATCACGCCGAGCGGCGCATCGAGCGCACCTAGCGGGGCTACGATCTGCTCGGGCGTGTAGATATGCGTCGCAGTGCGCTTGTCGCTGACGAGGTCCCCCGCGATTAATACCACGTCGGGCTCCAGCGCGTTGACCTGCGCCACGATCCGCTCGAGCCGTTCTGGCGGCATGTCGGGTCCGGCGACGTGGATGTCGCTGATCAGCGCGACGCGCAATGGGGCAGCGTCGTCGGGCAACTCCGGCAGCGTGACACGCGTCCGTTCGATCACCGCGTCGCGCATCGTGTCCGACCATGCCTTCGTGCCGAGCGCGATCGTCGCCAGCGCGAGCAGCGCGGCGATCCAACGGATTTTCCTCGATTGCCGCAGCTTCCCGGCCACCGGCTTTCCCTTTGCGCACGAGGGTCGGGGCGGCTAAGGACGCCGGCGACCCCAAGATCGAACCGGAACCCGTGTCGCCTATGTCCTCCCCCGAATACAAGCGTATATTGCTCAAACTGTCGGGCGAGGTGCTGATGGGGGATCAGCAGTTCGGGATCGATCCGGCCTTCGTTGCCGAACTCGCGAAAGAGGTGAAGGCAGCCAAGGATACCGGGCTGCAGGTCTGCCTCGTCATCGGCGGCGGCAACATCTTTCGCGGCATGGCAGGCGCGGCCCAAGGCATGGACCGCGCGCAGGCCGACTACATGGGCATGCTCGCCACGGTGATGAACGCGCTGGCGATGCAGAACGCACTCGAACAACTCGGCGTGCAGACGCGGGTGCAGTCGGCGGTGCAGATGGACCAGGTGTGCGAGCCGGTGATCCGCCGCCGCGCCGAACGCCATCTCGAGAAGGGCCGGGTGGTGATTTTCGCCGCGGGTGTCGGCGCGCCGTATTTCACCACGGACAGCGGCGCAGCTTTGCGCGCGGCGGAAATGCGCTGCGACGCGCTGTTCAAGGGTACCAGCGTCGACGGGGTCTACGACAGCGACCCGAAGAAGAACGCGCAAGCAAAACGTTTCGATACCGTCAGTTACGACAAGGTGCTGGCAAGCAATCTCAAGGTGATGGACGCCTCCGCCGTCGCGCTGTGCCGCGACAACGGAATCCCGATCGTGGTCTTCTCGATCCGCGAGAAGGGCAATCTCGCGCGGGTTCTCGCGGGCGAGGGCGTGCGCACGATAGTGAAAGAGGAAGCCTGACACATGGCGAAGTACGACAAGAGCGATATCGAGCGCCGGATGCAGGGCGCGGTGGACAGCCTGAAAGGCGACCTCGGTGGCCTGCGCACCGGCCGCGCCAACACCGCGCTGCTCGATCCGGTGGTGGCGGAGGTCTACGGCGCGATGATGCCGCTCAGCCAGGTCGCGACGGTGTCCGCGCCCGAACCGCGCATGCTCAGCGTGCAGGTGTGGGACAAGGCGAACGTCAGCGCGGTGGAGAAGGGGATCGCCAAGGCGAACCTCGGCCTCAACCCGATGACCGACGGCCAGACCATCCGTCTGCCGATGCCCGACCTGACCGAGGAGCGGCGCAAGGATCTCGCCAAGCTGGCGGGCCAGTATGCGGAACAGGCCAAGATCGCGATCCGCAACGTGCGCCGCGACGGGATGGAAGCGCTCAAGGAAGACGAGAAGAAGAAGGAAATCTCCGAGGACGAGCGCAAGCGCAGCGAGGACGAGGTGCAGAAGCTGACCGACAAGTTCGTCGCCGACGCCGATGCCGCGGCCGCGCAGAAGGAAAAGGAAATCCTGACGCAGTGAGGGGTTTACGGTTCCGGGGTAGAGGATGACGCAGGACGGCCACAGCGCCCGGCACGTCGCCATCATCATGGATGGCAACGGCCGCTGGGCCAAGCGCCGCCACCTGCCGCGCGCGATGGGCCACCAGCGCGGGGTGGAGGCGGTGCGCGAACTGGTGCGCGGCCTCGGCGGCATGGGGATCGAGTGCCTGACGCTTTACGCCTTCAGTTCGGAAAACTGGAAGCGGCCCGGCGACGAGGTCGACGACCTGATGAACCTGATGCGCAAGTTCGTGAAATCGGACTTGCCCGAATTCGTCGCCAACGATGTGAAGCTGAAGATTATCGGCGATTGGCAGGGGCTTGCACCCGATATCGTGGAAATGCTCGAGGATGCGCTGGCGCAGACCGCCGGGGGCAGCCGCACTCTGGCGGTCGCGCTCAACTACGGCTCGCAGCAGGAAATCGCGCGCGCAGCAGCTAACGCTGCGGCGGACGGGGAAATCACGGTGGAGAGCATCGCCGCGCATCTCGACACCGCCGACCTGCCGCCGCTCGACCTGCTGATCCGCACCAGCGGAGAGGTGCGCCTGTCGAACTTTCTGCTGTGGCAGTGCGCCTATGCGGAAATGGTCTTCGTCGACACGCTGTGGCCCGATTTCACGCCCGCGCATCTGGCGGATGCGCTGACCGATTTTGCACGCAGGGAGCGCCGCTATGGCGGACGCTGACGACAAATCCGAGATGCGCAAGCGCGACCGGCTGAAGGCGCGCGCTAAGCGCTACATGACGGTGCCGCTGGCGGTGCGCACGTCCGACTTGCCGGTGCGGCTTGCCTCCGCCGCGGTGATGCTCGCGGTGGCGGGTGCGGCGTTCTGGGCGGGCGGGCAGGTATTCGACCTGTTCATCGGTCTCATCGCCTTCGCCTGCCTCGCCGAATTCGCGATCCTCGTCTCGCGCGCGACCGACAACGTGCCTTATCGGCTCGCCGCGCTGATCGCGGGCGCGCTCTACATCGGGATCGCCGCCGCGATCATCGTCGGGGCGGGCGATTTTCTCGTCATACTCATTCTCGGCGTGACCATCTTTACCGACACCGGCGCCTATTTCTCCGGGCGCACGATCGGCGGGCCGAAGATCGCGCCGCGTATCAGCCCATCCAAGACATGGGCGGGGCTGCTGGGCGGCATGGCGGCATCCGCGCTGTGGGTCGTGCTGTGGGTGCTCGCTATCGACAGCGAAGTGACATGGCTCGGCCCGCGGTTCGAGCTCGGCCTGCCGCTCGACGCCGAAGGGCTGGGCAATGCCGCGCTGCTCGGTGCGGGGCTGGCGGTGCTGGCGCAGGCGGGCGACTTCTTCGAAAGCTGGCTGAAGCGGCGCGCGGGCGTGAAGGACAGCTCGCGCCTGATCCCGGGGCACGGCGGTGTGTTCGACCGAGTGGACGGCATGTTGCCGGTCGCCATTGCCGTCGGCGCGCTGGCGGCTTCCGTGGCGAACTGACGGCGAGCGGCTGATGCGGACCATCTCCATCCTCGGCGCGACCGGATCGGTCGGCGCCTCCACGCTCGATCTGATACGCCGCAATCGCGACCAGTGGCGCGTCGTCGCGCTGACAGCGAATTGCAGCGCGCATGAGCTGGCGGCGCTGGCGCGTGAATTCGAGGCCGAAATCGCGGTGGTGGGCGACGATAGCTGCTTCACCGACCTGTGCGCCACGCTGTCCGGCTCGGGCATCGAGGCGGCGGGCGGGCGCGAGGCGCTGTGCGAAGCGGCGGCCCGGCCGGTGGACCTCACCGTCGCAGCGATCGTCGGCTGCGCGGGGCTGAGGCCGACGATGGCCGCGATCCGGCAGGGCGGCACCGTCGCGCTGGCGAACAAGGAAGCGCTGGTCTCGGCCGGCGAGGTGATGACGGCTGCGGTGGCCCAGCATGGCGCGACGCTGCTGCCGGTCGATTCGGAGCACAACGCGATCTTCCAGTGCCTGCAGGGCGGGCGGATCGAGGACGTGCGCTCGATCACCCTCACGGCCAGCGGCGGCCCGTTCCGCACCTGGACGCACGAGCGGCTCGCGGCTGCGACGCCTGCCGAAGCCGTAGCGCATCCCAACTGGGACATGGGGGCCAAGATCAGCGTCGATTCGGCGACGATGATGAACAAGGGCCTCGAATTCATCGAGGCGCATCACCTGTTCCCGGTGGGGCTCGATCACCTGCGCATCGTCGTCCACCCGCAGAGCGTCGTGCATTCGATGGTCGAATACCGCGATGGCTCGACGTTGGCGCAACTCGGCCCGTCGGACATGCGCGTGCCGATCGCTTCGTGCCTCGCCTGGCCCGGCCGGATGGACACGCCGCTGGCGCCGCTCGATCTCGCCGCGATCGGGTCGCTGACGTTCGAGGCGCCCGACGAGGACCGCTTTCCCGCCACCCGGCTGGCGCGCGAGGCGGTGCATGCGGGCGGCGCGGCACCGGCGGTGCTGAACGCGGCGAACGAGGTGGCGGTTGCCGCCTTCCTCGCCGGTCAGACGCGGTTCACGCACATCGCCGTAGTGGCGGAGCGAACCCTGCAAAGCTATAACCCGCCGGCGCCCGCCGCTCTCGACGACGTTCTGTCGGTCGATACCGAGGCGCGCACGCGGGCTCGCGAGATTCTGGAGACTGCCGCAATTGGCTGATTCGCCTTCCTTCTGGATGTACATCGTCGGCTTCCTGCTGGTGCTGGGGCCGCTGATCACGATCCACGAGTTCGGCCATTATCTGGTCGGGCGGCTGTTCGGCGTGCAGGCGGAGGCGTTCTCGATCGGCTTCGGCAAGGAAATCGCCGGGTGGACCGACCGCCGCGGCACGCGCTGGAAGCTGTCCGCGCTGCCGCTGGGGGGCTATGTCCAGTTCAAGGGCGACATGAACCCGGCGAGCATTCCGGACACCGAAAAGCTCGCGGCCATCCCGGCGGAAGAGCGCGCCGGATCCTTCCATTTCAAGCCTTTGTGGCAGCGCGCGCTGATCGTGTTCGCGGGGCCGGCGACCAATGTGATCGTCGCGCTGGCGATCTTCGCGGGCTTCGCGATGGTGTTCGGCAAGGCGGAGCCGGTGGGGCCGGTCGAGCCAACGGTCGTCGCGCGGTTCGCCGACGAATCGGCGGCGCGCGACGCGGGAGTGCGGATCGGCGACGACATCGTCGCGATCGACGGCGAAACGACCGAATCGTTCGCCGACATCCTCCACGCGGTGACGCTCTACCCCGACAAGCGCGTGACGCTGACCATCGATCGCGACGGCAGCCGGCTGGCGGTCCCGGTGACGATCGCGAGCACGATCGAGGAGGATTCGTTCGGCAACCGCTCGAAGATCGGGCGGCTCGGCATCTATTCCGGAGTGCAGGAATATCGCTCCGTCCCGGTCGGGCCGGGCGAAGCGGCGGTGCTGGCGGTCGACCAGTCGATCGGCGTAACCAGGATGATGGTCACCGGCATCGTGCAGATCGTGACCGGGCAGCGCTCGGTCGCGGAACTGGGCGGCCCGATCAAGATCGCCAAGTATTCGGGCGAGCAGTTCAGCCTCGGGGCCGAACGCTTCGTATGGTTCGTCGCGCTGATTTCGCTTAATTTGGCATTCATCAACCTGTTGCCAATTCCGGCCCTCGACGGGGGGCATCTGGCTTTCTACGCGGCGGAGGCTGTCCGTCGCAAGCCGGTGGGCCCGCGCGGTCAGGAAATCGCGTTTCGTACCGGGATCGCTCTGGTGCTCGCGCTGATGGTGCTCGTCACGATAAACGATCTCGTCTCGCTGCCGATCTTTGGCGGCTGACGGGTCCGGGGAGCGATAGAGCGCGGGGGACTGGTTCCTTCCTTTGCTTGATCGGGGGCACGGCATCGGGCAAGGGCGGCTTTTCGCCGCCGGGGCCCGATCGATTGGGCTATCTACGGGTGGCCCGAATGTGCGTTTTGTAAGAATTGGACGGGATCGACTTGGCGATGATTGAACGCGAAAAAGCCGCCGGCGCATTCGGCAGGACCGGCGCACGCTTCGCGATTGTGCTGCTCGGCGGCACGATGCTGGCCGGCGTTCCCGCTCCGCTGATGGCGCAGGTCGGACCGGCACCCGAAGGTTCGCTGCCGACGCCCGAGCAGCCCGCGCCGGATCCGACGCAACAGCCGATACCGGCGTCGCAGCCGGAGCCGACGGAACAACCGACGCCGCAGCCGGCACCGATCCCGCAATCCGCCCCGGCCACCACGCCCGCGGCGCAGCCGACGAGCGCGCAGACGGCGCCCGCTCCGGCTCCGCAGGGCCAGACGATTCGCACGATCTCGGTCGTGGGCGCGCAGCGGCTCGAGCCGCAGACGATCCTCTCGTACATCCAGATGCGCCCGGGCGACATCTATTCGCAGGCGCTGGCCGACCAGGCGCTGAAGGATCTCGCCGCGACGGAACTGTTTTCGGATTTCCGCATCCGTAACGAAAGCGGCAACGTGGTGATCGAGGTGACCGAGAACCCGGTCATCAACCGGATCATCCTCGAAGGCAACGACCGGATCAAGAACGACAAGATTCTGCCCGAGATCAGGCTGTCACCGCGCCAGATCTTCACCCGGTCGAAAGTCCGCGCCGACACCGCGCGCATCATCGAGCTCTACAAGCGCCAGGGCCGCTTCGCCGCCACGGTCGAGCCGCAGACGGTCGAGCTGAGCCAGAACCGCGTCGACGTCGTGTTCGAGATCACCGAAGGTCCGAAGTCGAAGGTGCGGCAGATCAACATCCTCGGCAACGAGGAATTCGACGACGGCGATCTCAAGAGCGAGATGGTCACCAAGGAAGCGCGCTTCTTCCGCTTCTTCAGCTCGAACACCAGCTACGACCCAGACCGGCTGGCGTTCGACCAGCAGAAGCTACGCCAGTTCTACCTCACCGAAGGCTACGCCGATTTCCGCGTGGTTTCGGCTGTCGCCGAGCTGACCCCCGACAAGCGCGACTTCATCATCACGTACGTCGTCGAGGAAGGCGAGCGCTACAAGTTCGGCAATGTCACGGTCGACAGCCAGATCCGCGACTTCGACAGCGACCGGATGACGCAGAACCTCGGTATCCAGGAAGGCGACTGGTACAACGCGAAGCAAGTCGAGGACACCGTCGAGCAACTGGCGGAGCTCGCCGGGACGTTCGGCTACGCCTTCGCCGATGTCGAGCCGCAGTTCGTGCGCAATCAGGACGACCTGACGATGAACGTGACCTTCGTGTTGCGCGAAGCGCCGCGGGTCTACGTCGAACAGGTCGATATCAACGGCAACACGCTGACGCAGGACAAGGTCGTGCGCCGCGAGTTTCGCGTGTCCGAAGGCGACGCGTTCAACTCGCTCCAGGTCGCCAGGTCGACCAACCGCATCAAGTCGCTCGGTTATTTCCAGGAAAACTTCGAGATTGAGCAGAAGGAGGGCAGCGCCCCCGACCGCATCATCCTCGAGGCGAACGTGCAGGAACAGCCGACCGGCGAATTGCAGCTTTCCGCCGGCTTCTCGTCGATCGAGAACTTCATCCTCGCCGGCTCGATCAGGCAGAAGAACTTCCGCGGCCGCGGCCAGACGGTCGGCGCGTCGGTGAACTATTCGCGCTATTCGCGTTCGGCCGTGCTGAGCTTCAGCGAGCCTTATCTGTTCGATCGCAACGTCTCGGTCGGCGCGGATATCTACCGCAAGGATTACAACAGCTTCAATTTCACCAACAACGATCGCAACCGTACGTTCGAACAATCGACGACGGGCTTCTCGGTCCGCGTCGGCGTGCCGCTGACCGAATACATTTCGGCGATCGGCAGCTACACGCTCAACTACGACGACGTTTCGCTCGACGAATTCTCGTACTATTCGGATATCGACGGTGATGGCATCACCGAGTGCGATCCCGTGCTCGCCGGGCGCTATCTGTGCGAGGCCGTGGGCAACCGGTTGAGCTCGATTGTCGGGCTCACCGTCGCGCTCCAGACGGTCGACAATCCCTATCGCCCGACGCGCGGCCACAATCTCTCACTGAGCACCGAGTTCGCGGGCTTGGGTGGTTCGGTGAAGTATCTGCGCTTCCGCGCCAAGGGTGCCAAGTACTGGCCGATCTTCGGCGGGTTCATCTTCTCGGTTCAGGGCGAGGGTGGCGTCATCAAGGGCCTCGAGGATCGCGGCCCCGGCGTCGACGACGTGCGCCTGACCGATCGCTTCTTCCTCGGTGAACCGCAGTTCCGTGGGTTCGACATCCGCGGCGTCGGCCCGCGCGTGCTGCGCCAGCCGATCCGCGAGGACGAGGATGGCAACCCGGTGGTCGTCACCGAACGCGATCAGGTGGGCGACGACGCGCTGGGCGGCAACGCCTATTACCTCGGCCGTGCGGAGCTCGAGATTCCCCTCGGATCGGGCGCGCGCGAACTGGGTCTGCGTCCGTCGGTCTTCCTCGACGTCGGTGCGCTGTTCAACGTCACCGCGCCGGACCTTCAGAACAGCCCGTTCCCCAACGGCATCCAGCGCCAGAGCCGCAATGGCAACGGCGATCTCCTGTTCATCGATCCGACCGATCCCACCAAGACCACGACCGATCCGACCGACGGCATGGGCAATGCCAACGATCCGGTGCTGTTCCAGGTCGCCGCACCGTTCCAGGAGGTTTTTCTGGGCGATTCCGCCAGCCCGCGCGTTTCGATCGGGATCGGCGTGAACTGGAACTCGCCGTTCGGCCCGTTCCGCATCGACTTCGCGCACGTGCTCAGGAAAGAGCCCGGTGACGACACCAAGCGCTTCACTTTCAACGTAGGAACCCAATTCTGATGAAAAAGCTTCTCCAGCCGGTGCTCGCCGCCGGACTCGTCCTCACCGCCGCTTCGGCTCCGGTGCTCGTCGCTCCGGCCGCCGCGCAGGATGCTCGCGGCGTCGGTGTCGTGAGCCTGCCCGCCGTGATCGCCAATTCGGAGGCCTTCAAGACCGCCGAGCAGCAGCGCCAGACGACCTATCAGGCGCAGATCAGCCAGGCCGAGACGCGCCGCCAGCAGATCGAGGCGCAGATCACCCCGCTGATCCAGCAGTTCAACACCGCCCGCCAGGCGGCCTCGCCCGATCAGGCCGCGCTCCAGCAGCAGGCCGCGCAGATCCAGCAGATCGAACAGTCGGGCCAGCGCGAACTTCAGACGATCCTTGCCCCGGTCTCGCTCAGCCGTGCCTATGTCACCGAGCAGATTGAGGACCGTCTCGACGAGGCGGTGCAGGCGGCTGCGACCAAGAAGAACGTTTCGCTGATCCTCGATGCCACCTCGGGTCAGGTCGTCTTCGCGGGCGCCCAGCACAACGTCACGCAGGACGTGTTGACCGAGCTCAACACGCTGCTGCCCAGCGTCCAGATCACGCCGCCGGAGGGCTGGCTCCCGCGCGAGATCCGCGAGCAGCAGGCCGCCGCACAGGCCGCGCAGTCCGCACAGCCGGCGCAACCGACGCAGCCGGCCCCTCAGCCCACCGGTCGCTGATAGACCGCGGCGGAGCAGGGCGATGAGCGAACAAAAGGATGCGTCGGCGTACGATATCCGCAAGGTGCTCGGCGCCCTGCCGCACCGCTATCCGCTGTTGCTGGTCGACCGCGTGCAGTCGATCGAGCTGGGCGAGAAGATCCACGCGGTGAAGGCGGTGACCTTCAACGAGGATTTCTTCCAGGGGCATTTTCCGGGCGCACCAATCATGCCTGGCGTCCTGCAAGTGGAAGCGATGGCGCAAGCCGCGGCGATCCTCGGCATCGAGACGCTCGAACTCGCGGGCACAGGCAAGCTGGTCTATTTCATGGGCATCGAGAACGCCAAGTTCCGTGCGCCCGTGACACCCGGCTGCCTGCTCGACCTGCGTGTCGAGTTCCTCCAGAAACGCAGCCGGGTCTACAAGTTCAAGGGCACGGCGAGCGTCGAGGGCAAGACCACGAGCGAAGCCGAGTTCACCGCGATGATCGCCGACCCGCCGAGCGACTGAGACAACGCCTTGCCAATCGCGGCGCATTTGCCTAAGGGCGCGCCTTTCCCGCCAACAGCTGGACCGGTCGGAACCGTTCCGAAGCTATGGAGATCATGAGCCATGAAGGCCGAAACGCATCCCGACTATCACACCATCACCGTCAAGATGACCGATGGCACCGAATTCCAGACCCGCTCGACCTGGGGCGGCGAGGGCGACACGCTGACGCTCGACATCGACCCGACCAGCCACCCGGCCTGGACCGGCGGCAAGCAGCAGATCCAGGAAGGCGGTCGCGTCGCCCAGTTCAACAAGCGTTTCGGCGGCCTCAGCCTCAAGAAGAGCTGAGAACCGGAAAATTGTCGCGGCCATCGCCGCGCACGAAGGGCGGTCCGCATGGGCCGCCCTTTCGCTTTGCGAAATCGATGCGACTGATAAGGTGGCCCCGTTCCAAGGGGGTGACCGATGTCGGCATGGCTTTTTCTCGCAGGCGCCATCGTGCTGGAAGTGACCGGCACGTTTCTGCTCAAGTTATCGAACGGGTTCGACGACTGGCGCTGGGGCACGCTCTCGATCCTGTGCTATTCGGCGTGCTTCTGGTTTCTCGCTCCCGCGATGAAGGTACTCCCGGTCGGCGTGGTCTATGCGATCTGGGCAGGTGTCGGCATCGTCGCGGCATCCGCGATCGGCATCTTCGCTTTCGACGAGAAGCTGGGGGCACTGCAATACGTGTTCGTCGTGATGATCCTGATCGGGGCGGTAGGCCTGAACCTCACCACGCAGCACTGATCGCGGGCAGGGGCGGCGGGGCTTAGCCCCAGGGCCTTTCGCGATACCACTTGGTGATCACGTACTTCATTCCCTTACGCACTTTCATGCCGTGATGGAGCGTGTTCGGATTGACCCGCCCGTCGGAGCGGCGGTTGTTCCAGCATAGCAGCTTGCCCGGTTCGGGCTGGAAGGTTTTGCCAGCCGCCTTGAACCGGGTCGCGCCGCCGGCTTCGACCGCGTTGAGGTAGACCATGAAGGTCCAGGTGCGCTGGCCGGCGACCGAACAATACGTGGCGAAATCGGCGCCGTCGGGCGCGAAATAGTCGGTGTGCGGCTTGAACTCCTGCCCCGGCGCGTAGCGCTGGCCCTGGAGCGGTTCGCCGTGCGCCGGGTCGATGCCCGAGAGGTCGGCCAGCATGGTTTCCAGCGCGCGCACCGCCGGGTCGTTCGGGGCGAGGTCGCAGGTCTCGCTGGTGCGGAAATAGCTGTCGCCGTTGTCGTCGGCGATGGTCGACGGGCGCCGCTCGGCGTCGATCAGCGCGATCAGTTCGGCACACAGCGCGCCCGGCACGAAATCCCTCAGCTGGAAGAGTTCGAGCCCGGGGTTGGGGATTCGCTGGAGTCCGGCGCGCGCGAGGAGCCGATCGGAACTGGATTCGCCGGGCGTCGTCATGGCGCGAGGATAGGCCGCCGGATCGTGCGGGCAAGCGCGAAAGAATATTGCGTATGCCGACCCGGAACACAGTTTTCGCTTCCCAAACATGGGCGCCTGTGCAACAGGGCCGCGCCCCTGCCACTCGCGGCTTGACCGCGCGGCGCAGGGGCCTATCAGCCCCGCCTACACGGCAGGCCCGATCCGGGCCGGGGTATGTGGCGATCGTAGCTCAGTTGGTTAGAGCGCCGGTTTGTGGTACCGGAGGTCGGGGGTTCGAGACCCCTCGATCGCCCCATTTTCCCCCGAATTTCGCCGTTGTTTTGACAGCGGAGCGCTTTCCGACATGACGGCTTTCTGGACCGAACCGGATTACGACGAGCACGAACTGGTGCAACTCGTGCATGATCGCCCATCGGGGCTGACGGCCATCATCGCGCTGCATTCCACCCATCTCGGCCCGGCCGCGGGCGGCACCCGGTTCTGGCACTATGCCGATCCGAAGGACGCGATGCGCGACGTGCTGCGCCTCAGCCGCGGGATGAGCTACAAGAACGCCATGGCCGGCCTGCCGATGGGCGGGGGCAAGGCGGTGATCCTCGCGGGGAGCGACAAGGCCAAGACGCCGCAGATGCTCGCCGCTTTCGGCGATGCGGTCGGCGCGCTCGGCGGGCGCTATGTCACTGCCGAGGATGTCGGGATCGGCGAAGCGGACATGGTCGCGGTCTCGCAGCGCACCGAATACGTCTCCGGCCTGCCGGTCGCGGGGGAAGATGCGGCGGGCGGCGACCCGGGTCCGTTCACCGCGATGGGCATCTATCACGGGATCAAGGCCGCGGTCCGGCACAAGCTCGGCAAGGATTCGGTCGCCGGCGTCCACGTCGCGATCCAGGGAACGGGCAGCGTCGGCGGCGGCGTCGCGCGCCTGCTGGCGAAGGACGGCGCGAAGCTGACCTTGTCGGACATCAACGGCGACCGGGCCGAAGCGCTCGCCGACGAACTCGGCGCGCAGACCGCCGCGCCCGACGCGGTGATGAGCGTATCGTGCGACGTGTTCAGCCCCAATGCGCTCGGCGCGATCCTCGACGACGAGGGGATTGCCCGGCTCGACGCGCCGATCGTCGCGGGCGGAGCGAACAACCAGCTCGCACGCGCGCATCACGGCAAGCTGCTGGCCGAACGCGGCATCCTCTACGCGCCCGACTACGTCATCAACGCCGGCGGGATCATCAGCGTGACGCTGGAATATCTCGCCCGCCGCGACGGCACGTCATGCGACATCAACGAAGTGCGCAAGCGCATCGCCCTGATCCCCGGCAGGCTGGAGGAAATCTGGCGCGAGAGCGACACCAGCGGCGTCCCGGCCGACGTCGTGGCCGACCGCATGGCGCAAAAGCTGATCGGCCGCTGACGCGAAACCTTGCGAGTGGGGCCGCGCCCTGCCATTGCGGCGGCGGACGGATTTCATCGATGCACGGCCTTGCCAATCCCAAGCGGTTCCTGACGCTCGCGCGCTGGATGACGCCGCTCCTGCTGACGAGCGGTCTCGCGCTCGCGGCGGGCGCGTTGGCCTGGGGCCTGTTCGTCGTTCCGCCCGATCGGCTGATGGGCGAGACGGTTCGGATCATCTTTCTCCACGTCCCCGCCGCCTGGCTCGGCATGGGTGGTTGGACGGCGATCGCCGTGGCCAGCGCGGTCTATCTCGTCTGGCGCCATCCGCTGGCCGATCTCGCCGCGCGCGCAGCCGCGGTGCCGGGCATGATCTTCACCGCGATCTGCCTCGCCACCGGCTCCATCTGGGGCAGGCCGACCTGGGGCACGTGGTGGGTGTGGGACGGGCGGCTCACCTCGATGCTGGTGCTGCTGTTCCTCTATTTCGGCTACATCGCGCTGGCGCAGGCGGTGGCGCGCGAGGGTGGGTCGAGCCGTATTCCGGCGATCTTCGGCCTGATCGGCGCGATCAACATCCCGATCATCAACCGCTCGGTGGTGTGGTGGAACTCGCTGCACCAGCCGGCCAGCATCACGCTGGGCGAAAGCTCGATCGACGCCGCGTTCCTCGCGCCGCTGCTGGTCGCGGTGGTCGGCTTCTCGCTGATCTTCGGCGGCGTGGTGCTGGCGCGGATGCGGGCGCTGCTCGGCGATATCCAGGCCGAAGCGCGCTTGCGGCGCAAGGCGGGCGAGGCGGCATGATGCGCGAGGCGCTCGACCAGTGGGATTTCGTGATCGCGGCCTACGCGATCGGTGTGCTGGCGACGCTGGCGCTCGTCGCCTGGGCGTGGTTCGACATGAAGCGCGCCGAGCGCCGCCGCGACGAGGCGCGCCGCCGGTGAACGCGCTCAAGCCCCGGATGAAGGCAAAGCACCAGCGGCTCGTGCTGGTGGTGATCGCGCTGGTGGCGCTGATCGGCGCGGGGCTGCTCGCGGCGTGGGCGCTGCGCAGCCAGGCGAGCTACTTCTACGTGCCCGAGCAGATGACGTCCGATCCGCCCGAGGCGGGCCGCGCGGTGCGGCTCGGCGGCATGGTCGAGCAAGGCTCGGTCGAGACGCTGGAGGACGGGGTGACGATCGCCTTCGTGGTCGGCGACGGTAAGGCGCGCGTGCCGGTGCGCTTCGCCGGGATCCTGCCCGACCTGTTCGTCGAAGGATCGGGCGTGGTCGCCGAAGGGCGGCTGGGCGCGGACGGCATGTTCATCGCCGACAACCTTCTCGCCAAGCACGACGAGAACTACATCCCGCGCGAGCTGCAGGAAATGAGCGAGCACCAGAAGCGCGAAGTCGTGGCCGAAACGGGCGGCAGCGTGTGATCGCCGAACTCGGCCTCGCCGCACTGTGGCTCTCGGCTGCGCTCGCGGCTTTGCAGCTTTATGCAGGGGCCATGGCGCTGCGCCCGGCGGGCGCGCCGCTGGCCGCGCTGGTGCGCCCCGCGGCAATCGCGCAGGGGCTGATCTGTACGTTCGCCTTCGGCATGCTGCTGTGGCTGTTCGCGACGACCGACCTGTCGGTGAAGCTCGTCGCCAGCAATTCGCACTCGGCCAAGCCGATGATCTACAAGCTCTCGGGCGCCTGGGGGAACCACGAAGGCTCGATGCTGCTGTGGGTCACGGTGATGAGCCTGTCCGGCGCGCTCATCGCGCTGATCGAGCGGCGCCTGCCGGAGCGCACGATGATGGCCACACTCGCCGCGCAGGCCTTCGTCGGGCTCGGCTTCTACGCCTTCCTGATCCTCAGTTCGAACCCGTTCGAGCGCCTGTCGCAGCCTGCGATCGAGGGGCTGGGGCTGAACCCGCTGTTGCAGGATATCGGCCTCGCGTTCCATCCGCCCACGCTCTACTTCGGCTATGTCGGCCTGTCGGTCGCGTTCAGCTTCGCCGTCGGGGCGCTGCTGACGCGGCAGGTGACGCCCGAGTTCGCGCGCGTGATGCGCCCGTGGGTGCTCGGCGCGTGGCTGTTCCTCACGCTTGGCATCACCGCAGGGTCGTACTGGGCCTATTACGAGCTCGGCTGGGGCGGCTGGTGGTTCTGGGATCCGGTCGAGAACGCCAGCCTGATGCCGTGGCTCGCCGCCACCGCGCTGCTTCATTCGGCCAGCGTCCTCGCCGCGCGCGACGCGTTGCGTGCGTGGACGATCATGCTCGGCGTGGTCGCCTTCTCGATGAGCATGGTGGGTACGTTTCTCGTGCGTTCGGGCATCCTCACCAGCGTCCATGCCTTCGCGGTCGACCCGGAACGCGGCAGCTTCATCCTCGGACTGCTGGCGCTCTACATCGGCGGCGCGCTGGCGCTGTTCGCCCTGCGCGCGGGCTCGGTCGCGGAAGGCAAACGGTTCGCGCTGACGAGCCGCGAAGGCGCGCTGGTGTTCAACAACGTGATGCTGAGCGCGATCCTCGGCATCGTGCTGCTCGGCACGCTCTATCCGCTGCTGACCGAGGCGTTCGACGTGCGCGTCTCGGTCGGGCCGCCCTATTTCAACCCGGTCGGCGCGATCTTCACCATTCCCATGCTGCTGGTGATGGCCGTCGGGCCGCTGCTGCGCTGGCGGCGCGATTCGCTGGCGCGGGTCCAGAAGCCGCTGGTGCTGATCGGCGTGGCGATCCTCGCGGCTGCGGTGGCGGGGCTCGCACTGGGCGGAATGAGCGTGCTCGCGTTCTGCGGCCTAGCGATCTCGCTCGGGCTCGCGATCGCCGCGTTCCTGCCGCTGCGCGGACGGCGCCTGACGCGCGTGCCGCTCGCGACCTGGGGTATGGTCGTGGCGCACTTTGGCATCGCCGTGTCGCTCTTCGGCATGGCGAGCGAGACGGCGTTCTCCGAGGAAAAACTGGCCGCCGTGGCAGCCGGCGATGTGACGCAGGTCGGCCCGTGGGAGGTGACGCTGGCGGGGATCAGGCCGACCGCCGGGCCGAACTGGACCGCGATTGAAGGCCACCTGCTCGCCAGTTATGCGGGCGCCGAACCGATCGAGCTCGATCCGCAGTCGCGCAATTTCTGGGCGCCGGCGCAGGAAACCACCGAGAGCGCGCTGGCGACCCGCTGGAACGGCCAGCTCTATGCCGTGGTCGGCAACGAGGCCGGGCCGGGGCCGAACGGGACGCGCTGGCAGCTGCGGCTGTGGTGGAAGCCGTTCGTGACCTTCATCTGGTACGGCGGAATGCTGATCGCGCTGGGCGGCGCGCTGGCCCTCGTCGGGCGCGTGCTGGCCGACCTCAAGCGCCGCACGGTGCTGGCGCGCGCGGCCGAGCGGCGGGCGGAGACGGTGTGATGCGCTGGTGGTGGATCCCCTTGATGCTGTTCGCGCTGTTCCTCGGCGTCGCGGCCTATCAGCTGACCCAGCCGAAGGACGAATTCATCCCCAGCACGATGATCGGCAAGCCGCTGCCGGAATTCGCGCTGCGCCCGGCCGTGGAAGGTATGCCCGGCGCCGCCGCTACGGATTTCCGCGACGGCACGCCGCGCCTGCTCAATATCTGGGCGAGCTGGTGCCTGCCGTGCATCGCCGAAGCGCCGCAGCTCGAACGCCTGCGCGAGGAAGGTGCGGACATCGTCGGCATCGCGATCCGCGACCGGCCAAAGGACGTCGCCGCGTTCCTCGCGCGTCATGGGAATCCTTATTCGGCGATCGGCGCGGACGACCTGTCCGAAGTCCAGCTCGCGATCGGCTCCTCGGGGGTGCCCGAGACCTTCGTGATCGATGGCGAAGGACGGATAACCTACCAGCACATCGGCGACATCCGCGCGGAGCACGTCCCCGTGCTGCTCGCGGAATTGCGAAAGGCGAGCGAATGAGGTTGCCGCTCGCCTTCGTGCTCGGCTGCGCGCTGGCCACGCTCGCGGCTCCGTCAGCCGCGCAGGACGCCATGCCGCCCGCGCCCTATGCCTATCGCCAGCTCGACGATCCGGCGCAGGAGGCCGCGGCGCAGGCGCTGATGGAGACGCTGCGCTGCCTCAAGTGCCAGAGCCAGTCGATCGCCGACAGCGACGCGCCGATGGCCGGCGACATGCGCCATCAGGTGCGCACGCGCATCGCGGCAGGCGAACAGCCCGAGACGATCCGCGCCTGGCTGGTCGAACGCTACGGCGATTACGTCAGCTACGCGCCGGTCGTCAGCGAAAGGACATGGCCGCTGTTCGCCGTCCCGCTGCTCCTGCTGCTGGCCGCAGGCGCGATCCTGTGGCGCCGGCTGCGGAGGGTGCGATGAGCTGGCTTCCCGCGATCCTGCTCGCCGCCGCGGTGTTCGCGGTCGCCGCGTTCGCGCTCAGGTTGCCGCGCGCGGGCTGGCCCGCGTTCGGCGCGGCGCTGCTGTTCGGCCTCGCGGGCTACGCGTTTCAGGGCCGTCCCGATTTGCCCGCCGCGCCCCGGAGCGCCGCCCCCCAGGCGAGCGAATCCGGTGCCGCGATGATCGAGGCGCGGCGCGAGCTGTTCGACGCGGCGATCCCGGCGAGCAATTTCGTGATCGTGGCCGACGGGTTCGCGCGCCGCGGGCAATATGCCGACGCGGCGCAGATTCTCGGAGGCGAGGTGGCCGAGAACCCGCGCAACGCCGAAGCCTGGGTCGCGCTCGGCAACGCGCTGGTCGAACATGCCGAGGGTAACCTCACGCCCGCCGCGATCTACGCCTATGCTCAGGGCGAAGAGGCCGCGCCCGGCCACCCGGCGGCGCCCTATTTCCTCGGCATCGCGCTGCTGCGCGCCGGGCGGCCGCAGGATACCAGCGCGATCTGGCGGCAGACGATCGATGCCGCGCCCGAAGATGCCGAATGGGTCGAACCGATGCGGCAGCGGCTCGAGCGGCTCGATGCGCTGATCGAAGCCATGTCCCGGCAATAGGCACCTTTCGGCACGTGTTGCAGGCGCGAAGGCGGAGTGCTAAGCGCCGCCGCCTTTGCAACAGGTCGCACCGAGGCAGCACCGGATGACGACGGGAACGCCGACTCCATGAACGATACGCCCGTACAGGCTGGCGATGCGGTTCCCGAAGGAGCTGCGCCGCGCGCGCACGTCGCTTCGTCGTCGAAGGCGGCGCTCGCCGTGGGCGCGGTCGGCATCGTGTTCGGCGATATCGGCACCAGCCCGATCTACGCCTTCCGTGAAACATTCGTCGGCCCGCACCCGCTCGCGCTCGACACGCTGCATGTGCTGGGTGTGCTCAGCCTGATCTTCTGGGCGATGACGATCATCGTCTCGCTGCAATACGTCACCATCCTGATGCGCGCCGACAACAAGGGGCAGGGCGGCACGCTCGCCCTCGTCGCGCTGATTTCCAGCCATATCGGCCGGATCGGCTACGGCTGGGTCGCGGTGATGCTCGGCGTGTTCGCCACCGCGCTGTTCTACGGCGACAGCATGATCACGCCCGCGATCTCGGTGCTGTCCGCGGTCGAGGGCCTGACGACGGTGGAGGAGGATCTCGCGCCGCTCGTCATCCCGATCGCGTTGGTCCTGCTGATCGGGCTGTTCCTGCTCCAGCGGCGCGGCACGGCGCGGATCGGCAAGCTGTTCGCGCCGATCATGATCACTTATTTCAGCGTGCTCGCGGTGCTCGGCCTGATCCAGATCGTGCAGAACCCCGGCGTGCTGGTGGCGCTGAACCCGTGGTACGCGGTGCAGTTCTTCATGACCGACAAGCTGCTCGGCTTCCTCGCGCTCGGTTCGGTCGTCCTCGCGGTGACGGGGGCCGAGGCGCTCTATGCCGACATGGGCCATTTCGGGCGCGGGCCGCTGCGGATCGGCTGGTTCGGTTTCGTCATGCCGTGCCTGCTGCTCAACTATTTCGGGCAGGCCGCGATGATCATCGGCATGGCGCCCGCCGCCGCGGCCGAGGCGATCCATAATCCGTTCTTCCTGATGGCACCGGAAGACTACCGCCTGCCGCTGGTGCTGCTGGCGACCTGCGCCACCTTCATCGCCAGCCAGGCGGTGATTACCGGGGCCTTTTCGGTCACGCATCAGGCGATCCAGCTCGGCTACGTGCCGCGCCTGTCGATCCTGCACACCAGCGAGACCGAGCATGGCCAGATCTACATCCCGTTCGTGAACTGGGTGCTGATGATCGCAGTGATCCTGCTGGTGCTGACGTTCCAGAACTCGTCGAACCTCGCGAGCGCCTACGGCATCGCGGTGACCGGTGCGATGCTGATCGACACGTGCCTGATGGCGGTGCTGTTCATCGGCGTGTGGAAGTGGAAGATGTGGGTCGTGATCCCGGCGGCGGCGGTGTTCTTCATCGTCGACGGCGCGTTCTTCGGGGCGAACCTGTCCAAGGTGCCCGACGGCGGCTGGTTCCCGCTGCTGGTGGGCGCGATCGCCTTCACCTTCCTCACCACCTGGGCGCGCGGGCGCAAGCTGATGCGCGACCGGATGAGCGAAGTCGCACTGCCGATCGAGATCTTCGCGAAATCGGCCAAGAACAGCGCGACCCGCGTGCCGGGCACGGCGATCTTCATGGCCTCGAGCACGGCCGGCGTCCCCTCTGCGTTGCTGCACAACATCAAGCACAACAAGGTGCTGCACGAGCGCGTGGTGATCCTGACGGTCCAGATCGCCGAGGAACCCTACGTCGATGCCGAAAACCGCATGGAATTCCACGACATGGGCGAGGGCTTCTATCGCATGGTGCTGCACTACGGCTTCATGGAGGAAACCGACGTGCCCGCCGCGCTGCGCCGGGTGGAGCGGTGCGGCGGCGCGTTCGACATGATGCAGACGAGCTTCTTCCTCAGCCGGCAGACGCTGCTGCCCTCGAAGAACCCGAGCATGATGATCTGGCGCGAGAAGCTGTTTTCCTGGATGCTGCGCAACGCGGCGACGGCGATGGAATTCTTCCGCCTTCCGACCAACCGCGTGGTGGAACTCGGCAGCCAAGTGGAGATCTAGCCGTTAGGCCGTGGGCGGCGGAGTCTTTTCCTCTTCGTCCAAGCCTTCGACGCCGAGCCCGTGCCGCAGCAGCATCGGGATCTGGGTGAAGGTGAACAGGAAGCTGAGCGGCAGGAACACCCACAGCTTGGCCCACAGCCAGCTCTCGAACGACAGCGTGGCGCGCAAGGCTTCGTTCAGCGCGGCGAGCGCGAAGAAGAACAGGCCCCAGTTGCGCGACAGCTTGAGCCAGCCCTGCTGGTCCAGCCCCTCGAACGCGGCGCCAAGCAGGATTTCCAGCAGCGCCTTGCCGCGCATCCAGCCGATCAGCAGCGCGGTGCCGAATAGCAAGTAGATCACTGTCGGCTTGATCTGGATGAAGCTCTCGTCACGCAGCCAGATGGTCAGCGCGCCGAAGCCGACGATCAGCGCGGTGGAAAGCCAGAGCATCGGCGACACGCGGCCGAATTTCCATTTCGAGAACGCCAGAGCAACGACGGCGGCGACCATGAACGCGATTGTCCCGCGGATCACTGCCGCGATCTCGCCCAGCGGGCTCGATTCTTCGGGCGAGTAGAACTTGTAGACCCCGAGGAATACGAGCAGCGGCCCGTAATCGACGAGGATGTTGAGCCAGCCGGATTTCTGCTTCGCTTCGGCCATCACGCCACTCCAGCAATCACGCGTGCGACGAGGTCGGGATCGAACGGGCGCAAGTCGTCGATCTTCTCGCCGACGCCAATCGCGTGGATCGGCAGGCCGTACTGCTCGGCCGCGGCGACCAGCACGCCGCCGCGCGCGGTCCCGTCGAGCTTGGTCATTATCAGGCCCGTCACCCCGGCAACCTCCTTGAAAACGTCGATCTGATTGAGCGCATTCTGCCCGTTGGTGGCGTCGAGCACCAGCACCACGTCGTGCGGCGCTTCGGGGTTCAGCTTGCCGAGAACCTTTCGGATCTTGGCCAGCTCGTCCATCAGTTCGCGCTTGTTCTGCAGCCGCCCGGCGGTATCGACCACCAGCGCGTCGATGCCCTGCGCGGTCGCCGCCTTGACCCCGTCGAACACGATCGAGGCCGGGTCGCCGCCTTCGGGCCCGCGCACGATCGGCGCGCCGATCCGCTCCGCCCAGGTGGCGAGCTGGCCGATCGCGGCGGCGCGGAAGGTGTCGCCCGCCGCCAGCATCACGCCGTAGTCGTCCTCCTGGAACCAGTGCGCCAGCTTGGCGATCGTGGTCGTCTTGCCGCTGCCGTTCACCCCGATCACCAGGATCACCTGCGGGCGGGGGAAGGCGACCACCTCCAGCGGCTTGGCCACGGGGCGCAGGATCGCGGCGATTTCTTCGGCGACGGCTTCCTTCAGCTCGCGCTCGGAAATCTCGAGGCCGAAGCGCTTTTCTGCCAGCCGCTTGCGGATACGCGCGGCGGCGGAAGGGCCGAGGTCGGACAGGATCAGCGCATCCTCGACATCGTCGAGCGTGGCGTCGTCCAGCTTCGATGTTCCGACCGCGCCGGCCAGGTTGGTCGAGAGGCGTTCGGATGTCTTGCGGAAGCCGCCGAACAGCCGCTCGCCCCAGCTCGTCTCGCTCATGAGAGCAGGCCTTTCTCGTGCCGTGTGGGAATGATGCTCAGGATCGCGCCGCGCGGGGCGCCGGGCGGAACCGCCACGCGCGCGAAAGCCGGGCCATAACCGGTGCCGTCGCTTTCGGCGAGTACGCTCTGCTTCGTGCCGATCAGCGCGCCGAGCCATGCATCACGCCGCTCGGCGACCACGCCGCGCAATTCCGCCGCGCGCGCCTTCACCGCCTCGCGCGCGACTTGCGGCATCCGCGCGGCCGGCGTGCCGGGGCGCGGCGAGTAGGGAAAGACATGCCCGTGAACGATATCGAGTTCGCGCACGATCGAGAGGTTGTCGGCGTGATGCGCCGCGCTTTCGGTGGGGAATCCGGCGATCAGGTCGGCACCGATGGCGATCTCGGGCCGCGCCGCCTTCAGCCGCGCGACCAGCTCGACCGCGTCGCCGCGCGAATGGCGGCGCTTCATCCGCTTGAGGATCAGGTCGTTCCCATGCTGGAGCGAGAGGTGGAGGTGCGGCATCACGCGCGGCTCGTACGCGAGAAGCTCGAACAGCAGCGGATCTATTTCGATCCCGTCGAGCGAGGACATGCGCAGCCGGGGGAGGGCGGGAAACGCGTCGAGGATCGCGCGCACCAGTTCCCCCAGCGGCGGCTTTCCGGGCAGGTCGTGACCCCACGAGGTGACGTCGACCCCCGTGAGAACCACTTCGGAGGCGTTGTGTGCCATGTCGCGCTCGACCTCGGCCAGCACTTGCTCAATCGTCAGCGACCGGCTCGGACCGCGTCCCTGCGGGATCACGCAGAAGGTGCAGGCGTGGTCGCAGCCGTTCTGCACCGCGATGAACGCGCGGGTGCGCGATGCTGGCGCGGGCGGGGCGCTTTCGGGCGCGTTCCAGGCGCGCGGGTCGAGCTTGCGGGTGTTGGCGACCAGCCCATCCACCTCGGGCATGGCGGCGATTGTGTCGCGTTCGATCTCGGCCGCGCAGCCGGTGACGAGCAGCCGCGCATCGGGCCGCGCGCGGCGCGCCTTGCGGATCGCCTGCCGCGTGGTCCGCACCGCCTCCGCCGTGACGGCGCAGCTGTTGACCACCACGACGTCGCGCTCGCCCGCCAGCATGGCGCGAATACGCTCGCTCTCGGCGATGTTCAGGCGGCAGCCGAGCGAGATCACCTCCGCGCTCACGCGAAGTGGCTCCATTCGAAGCTGCCGCGATAGGCTTCGGCTGCTGGGCCGGTCATGCGGATGCGCCCGTCCTGCCCCCAGGCGATCGTCAGCACGCCGCCGGGCAGGCGGACTTCGACCTCGCGCTCCACGAGCCCGCGCCCGATCGCGGCGACGGCGGTGGCGCAGGCCCCGGTGCCGCAGGCGCGCGTCAGCCCCGCGCCGCGTTCCCACACCCGCAGGCGGATGCGGCGCGGGCTCTCGACGGTGGCGACGTTGACGTTGACGAGCTCGGGGAACAGCGGATCGCGCTCGATCTCCGGCCCCAGCGTTTCCAGCGGCACCGCGTCGCAATCCTCGACGAAGAACACCACGTGCGGATTGCCGACGTTGACCGCCACCGGGTTCTCCAGCGGCTCCCAGCCGACCGGCATCGCGGCGGTGTCCATCGCGTAGGCGAGCGGGATTTCGTCCCACCCGAAGCGCGGCACGCCCATGTCCACACTCGCGCCGTCGTCCGCCGGTTCGACGCTTATCGTGCCGCCCGCCGTCTCGACGGTGGCCGGCGCGCCGTGCAGCAGAGCGACTGCGCGCGAGGCGTTGCCGCAGGCTTCCACCTCGCCGCCGTCCGAATTGAAGATCCGCATCCGGAAATCGGCGGCGGAGGAAGGCTCGAGCACGATTACCTGATCGCAGCCGATGCCGGTGCGGCGGTCCGCCAGCCGCGCCGCGACCGCCGGCGTCATCTGCGGCAGCGCCTCGACGCGCGCATCGAGTACGACGAAGTCGTTGCCGAGGCCGTGCATCTTGGTGAAATGAACCTGCATCGCGGCGCATCTATGCATCGCGTGCGGGCGCGTCCAGTGTCAGCCGCCGCGGGCAGCCCGCAGGGGATCGACCGGTTCGGACGTTTCGGCCACCGGCGTGGCAAGCCGTCCGAGAGCCCGCAGCCGCTTGCGGACCTGCTCGATCGTTTCGGGGCGGCCGTAGATATAGCCCTGGCCCTTGAGGCGGCCGAGATCGCGCAGGCTGGCGAGGATCGCGTGGTCCTCGATCCCTTCGGCGGTGATCGGCATGCCGAGCCCCTCGCCCAGCGAGACGATCGCGTCGACGATCTTCGATCCGTCGCCGCCCTGTCCCAGCTCCGCCACGAAGCTGCGGTCTATCTTGATCCGGTCGAACGGCAGCGAGCGCAATTGCGCGAGGCTCGAATAGCCGGTGCCGAAGTCGTCGAGGCTGATCTTGATTCCCTGATTCCGCAGGCTGACGATCATCGAGCGCACCATCTCGATATTCTCGTGCAGGCAGCTTTCGGTGATCTCGATCTCGAACCGCTGCGGCGGGAAATTGTGCGCCACCAGCAGCTTGAGCAGGCGCTGCGCGAACCACGGATCGTTGAGCTGGATCGGCGATATGTTGACCGAGAGCGTCAGCGACGGATCCCATCCGCGGGCATCGTCGAGCGCGCGCGCGATCAACTGCTCCGATAATGCAGCAATCGTGCCGATATCCTCGGCGATCGGAATGAACACTTCTGGCGAAACTTGGCCGAGCCGAGGGGAATTCCATCGCGCCAGCATCTCGAAGCCGGTGAGCTCGCCGCTCTCGAGATCGATCTGCTGCTCGTAGTATGGCACGAATTCGCCGTTCGCGAGCCCCGCACGAATGCCCGCTTCGAGCGATCCGCGAAAGCGCAGCTCGTCCTCCATCTGCGCTTCGAACCAGTAGTAGCGGTTCTTTCCGCGCTTCTTGGCATGATACATCGCGATGTCGGCGCGGCGCATCAGCGCGTGCGCGTCGGCCGCGCCGGCGGGGTCTTCGCCCAGGTTCGAGGTTACGCCGACCGACACCGTGATCTCAGCGCTCCCGCCCGCGATGTCGATCGATCGGGCGACGCGCGCGATGATCCGCTGCACGAGCCCGTCGAGCAGGTCGGGGCTCGCTGCATCGCTGGCCACGACGCAGACGAACTCGTCGCCGCCCAGCCGCGCCACGAGCGCGCCCGGCGGAACGGCCGAGCCGATCCGCTCGGCGGTTTGCTGCAGAACGCTGTCGCCCGCCGCATGGCCGTTGAGGTCGTTCACCTGCTTGAAGTTGTCGAGGTCGATCATGATCACCGCGACCGCCTCGCCGCGTTCCGCGCACGATGCGATCAGCTCGTCGATCGCCGGCGGCAGACTGCGGCGGTTGAGGCACCCGGTCAGCGGATCGGTTTCGGCGAGCGCGCGGGCGCTCTGCTCGGCCGCCTTGCGCTCGGCGAGCTCTCGCATCAGCTCGGAATAGCGCCGCCAGCCCAGGATGATCAGCGCGATATTGAGCAGCAGCGCGTTGACCAGCAGCATGTCGGGTGCTTCGCCCGAGCCGCTCCATGCGCGCACGATCTGCGGCAACACCGCGCCGCCCGTGCCCACGAACAGGATGATCGCCGCGATCGCGATGCCCGTCGCGACGAGGTCGTGCTCGGCCCTGTTGCCTTTTGACGATATCATCTCGTGTCGCGCCATATTTGCGGCAGCCAGGCGCCATTCGCGTCCGACTTTAATGGCCGTGCTTTTGCCAGCGGCGGATAAAGATGAAGTTAACTAAGGCCGGCCCGCCGATCCGGCTCGCCGGCGGGGTGGTGCTGGCCTGTACCGGTTGGTGCCGCTATGGCTCGCACCATCCATGGACCCGATCATAAGGAGCATGCGCGTGCCGCGTTACTGGCTGATGAAATCCGAACCCGACGTCTACGGCTGGGACGATCTCGTCGCCGAGGGCGAAGGCACGTGGGATGGCGTGCGCAACCATCGCGCGAAGAACAACCTCGCGGCGATGAAGGTCGGCGACAAGGCGTTCTTCTATCATTCGAACATCGGGCTTGAGATTGTCGGGATCGCCGAAATCAGCGTCGCGGGGATAACCGACCCGACCGATCCCGAAGGCAAATGGGCGGCGGTCAAGGTCAAGCCGAAGGAGAAGCTTCCGCGTCCGGTGACGCTCAAGCAGGTCAAGGCAGAACCAACGCTCGAGGATATGGAATTGGTCCGCCAGTCGCGCCTGTCCGTGTCCGAAGTGCGCCCGGCCGAATGGAAGAAAATTCTTTCGATGGCAGGGGCTTAGGCCGGAACCGTCGAGCGCGTCCGCGCATTGATCTTGCAAGACGGCGCGCAATTCCGCCGCCGCCGTAATAATGCAGGAGATATCTCCCATGGGCGAGATGAAAGACAAGGCCAAAGGTATCGGCAACGAAGTGGCCGGCAATGCCAAGCAGGCTGCCGCGAAGGCGACCAACAATCCGCGGCTCGACGCCGAAGGCAAGGCGCAGGAGCGCAAGGGCGAAGCCCAGAATCTCAAGGGCAGCGTAAAGGGTGCGCTCGGCGACAAGGTCTGACGCACATCCGACGAAGCTCGGTGAAGAAGGGTCGCCCTCGGGCGGCCCTTTTTCGTATGAAGCCACCGCAGGTGCCGTGAACTGTCCCGCGACGCGACAGTTCGCATTCTCCGGGAGCCGCATGGTTAGCGAAACGTTAACGCTTCACCATGCGCCGATCCCTTGTACTCACCGACGAAACCGCCCGGCATCCATTCCGGGCCAGTCTTCCGCCCAGCGCCCGTCGCCTCGAGCCGTCCGATTGCGATCCGGGTGGCGAATGGCGGATCACGCTGACCGACATGCGCGGTTTCGCCAGCGCCTACGTCAGTTGCGTGATCGCGATAACGGCGTTCATTATCTGACGGGCGGGGCTTCGACACCGGGGCTTTCGGCGGCGTAGAGCTTCTTTCCCAGCCAACTCGATACCAGGCACATCGCTGCGCTCAGCAGCAATTGATCCGTGATCTCCACGCCGGCGGCGCTCAGGCCCGTGGCGATCAGCGCGCCGATCACCATCGCGCCCGAATTGACGATGTTGTTGGCCGCGATCGTGCGCGCGGTCTGGGTCTTGGGCACGAACGTGGTCAGGAAGGCGTAAAGCGGCACGACGAACATGCCGCCCGCGACCGCGATCCCCAGCAACGACAGCAGCAGCGGCACGGCGAGGGGCTGGGCGATGAAGTCTCCCACATCCATCAGCATGCCCTCCGGCGCCGCGTTCCACGACCGGCATACGAAGTAGAACGCGACCACGAATAGCGCCATCACGATCACCGAAACGGGCGAATAGCGCGCCGAGACCGTGCCCTTGAGCAGTGCGTTGACCGAAACCGAGCCGATCGCCACGCCGATCGAGAAGATCACCAGAAACAGGCTGGCGACCTCGGGATTGCCGGTAAGCACGTTCTTCACCAGCGGCGGAAACTGGATCACCAGCACCGCGCCGATCGTCCAGAAGAAACTGATCGCCATGATCGCGAGGAACACGCGATTGTCGTGCATCGTGTTGCGCACCAGCACGTAGGACGATCTAACGACGTTGAAGTCGATCGGTTCGACCTCTCCCTGCGGCGGGGCGGGGGGAACGTGGCGCGAGGTCAGATAACCGACGATCGCCACCACGAACACAACCACCGCCGCCACTTCGACAGGGATCCAGCCGGCGAGAATCGTGCCGAAGAGAATCGCGATATAGGTCCCGGCTTCGACCAGCCCCGTCCCGGCGAGTACCTCGTCCGCTTTCAGGTGCTGGGGCAGGATCGCGTATTTGATCGGCCCGAAGAACGTCGAGTGCACGCCCATTGCGAACAGCGCGACGAGCATCAGCGGGATCGACGCCTCTTCGAATAGCGGGGGCGGCCGCATCAGGCAGTCGCTGGCCGCATTCGCGCATTCTATGCCCTGCCAGGCGATGAACAGGCCCGCGCCGCCGACCGCCATGATGCCGATCTCGCACGCTTTCACGATCCGAACGATTCGCGCCTTGTCGCCCATGTCGGCCAACTGGCCGGCGAGTGCGGAGAGCACGAAGAACGGCAGGATGAAAACGCCCGAGGCGATCGCGCTGAACATCGCCTCCTCCGCCTCGGAGTTGTAGACGACGTAGACCACGAACAGGACCATCGCGGTCTTGTAGAGGTTGTCGTTGAACGCATTGAACAATTGCGTCGCGAACAGGGGCAGGAACCGGCGGCGGCGCAGGATGTGCGTCGAGGTCGTCATGCGAAAGTCCGTGCGTCCCTTGCGGCTTCGATGCTGCTGTAGAGGACGCGCCGATGCGGACAAGGGCAAAGCGCGGCTTTTTCCCGGCCACCGGACGCGCTAGAGGTTCATTCCGTGCTCAACCTGCCGAACATTCTCACGCTTTCGCGGATCGTCACGATACCGCTGCTGGTGTTTCTCCTGTGGTGGCCGGGCTGGGCCTTCGGCTATCTCCTCGCCTTCGCGCTCTACTGCCTGATGGGCTTCACCGACTATTTCGACGGCTACCTCGCGCGGTCGAGCGGGACGGTTTCGAAACTGGGAGTGTTCCTCGACCCGATCGCAGACAAGATCATGGTTGCCGCGGTGATTCTGGTGCTGACGGCGCAGGGCTGGCTGCGCGGACCGTGGGCCGGCGATTTCCACGTGATCGCCGGGCTGGTGATCCTGATGCGCGAGATCGCGGTGTCGGGCCTGCGCGAATTTCTCGGGCCGCTGCAGGTCTCGGTGCCGGTGAGCAAGCTCGCCAAGTGGAAGACCGCTGCGCAGATGGTCTCGCTCGGCGCGTTGATCCTCGCCGGGGCGTTGCCGGGATGGACGATGCCGCTCGGTGATGCGGTGTTCAACGTGCCGCACATCGTTGGCCTCGTCACCTTGTGGACCGCCGCCGTGCTCACTCTGATAACCGGATGGGATTACCTGAGGGTCGGCCTCAGACACATGGACTGACCGCCCGTACGTTGGCCGTCAGAGCACGGCCACGAGCGCTTCGCGATAGGCGGCGCGCGTGCGCGGCGAGCTTCGCGCGCGCGGCGCGGCAGGCGCAATTCGCCGTGCCGGACGCGGCGGATCGAGCGCGAGCGACCCGAGCAGCTTTTCGAGCTCGGCCAGCGTGCCGGGGTGTG
This sequence comes from Pelagerythrobacter sp., assembly GCF_041912895.1. Taxonomy (NCBI): domain Bacteria; kingdom Pseudomonadati; phylum Pseudomonadota; class Alphaproteobacteria; order Sphingomonadales; family Erythrobacteraceae; genus Pelagerythrobacter; species Pelagerythrobacter sp. The sequence goes on from NZ_JAYSGI010000001.1 coordinate 239,426, forward strand.
CGCGGGCGATTTCGGGCAGCAGTTCGAGATCGAGGTGCGTGAGGCCGAACTGGAACAGCTCGCGAAAGGCGACGCGTTCTGCCAGCCCTTCGCCCACCCGGAAATCGTGGTGCTGCGACAGCGTCGCGAGCGCCGCGTCGATCCGGCCGATATGGCGCCGCTCGGTATTGCGCACGCGATTTTTCGCCACCACCCAGTCGATCGGACCGCGGCCGCGCCGCTCGCGCTCGCGACGTAGCCCGGCGACGGTGTCGGCAAAGCAGCTCGGCCCTTGTGCGCGGCCCGACACCGGATCGACCTGGCCCAGCGCCTGGAGATCGATGAACGATGCGTTGACCGGCGTCACCAGTGTGTCCGCCATCGCCACCGCGCGGCGGAAGATCGGACAGTCTGCGCCCGGCGCGTCGAGCACGATATAGTCCGCCCGCGCGTCGAGGCGGGCAAGTTCCTGATAGAGCTGCGCGGTACACGGCCGCGTCAGCACGGCGTGCGCGGGCATCGGCAGACCCGTGCCGAGAATACGTACGGTGCCTTCGCGGAACGAAAGCCCACGATCGAGCGTGGATTGGCGCCAGTCGAGATCGAGCGCCACGACCCGATGACCCGCATGCGCCAGCGCGATGGCGCAATGAAACGCGAGCGTCGATTTGCCCACGCCGCCCTTTTCGTTCGCGAAAGTGATGACGTGGCCCGCGAGGGAAGGTCGCGAGGCGATGTCGGCCAAGATCACGCCCGGATGTTCGCCGTCGCTCCAACGGCGCGTGCCAGCGGCCGCCGCGATATCCCGATTGTCCTTGGCTTCGGTCCCCACGCGCAGTTCCCCGCCACACTCGCGAATCGGTTATCCACAGCTTTTAGCACGATTCGGTCAACAGTCTCTTGTGACCGGAAAAATTCTCGATCGGGGTGCGCGGCTACCCCGCGCGAAGTTCCTGCGCGAGCAGCTCGAAATCGGCCTTGCGGGGGGAATTTTTCCGCCAGATCAAAGCGATCTCGCGGCTGGCCGCTGACGACTTGAGAGGCCGGGCGACGATCTCGGTATCGTGCAGGATGCCCGCGTCGATCGCCATTTCGGGCAGCATGGTGAGGCCCAGATCGTTGTCGACCATTTGCACCAGCGTGTGCAAGCTGGTGCCGATCATCGTGGCCGAAGCGCGCAGTTCGGGCCGATTGCACGCCGCGAGCGAATGCTCCTTCAGGCAGTGCCCGTCTTCCAGCAACAGCAACCGCCCCTCGTCGATCATCGAAGGCGGGACCGCCTCGGGCGGATCGCGCGGATCGTCTTTCGGGAAAGCGACGAACAGACGGTCGTCGGCGATATGCGCCATCTCGACCTCGCCAGTCGCGAAGGGGAGGGCCAGCAGAACGCAGTCGACTCGTCCGTGCTGCAGGCTTTCGACAGCATCGGCGCTGGTTTCCTCACGCAGGAACAGCTTGAGATCGGGCCGCTCCCGCCGCAGCCGGGGCAGGATGCGCGGCAGCATGAACGGGGCGATCGTCGGGATGACGCTCATGCGCAGCGTGCCCGAAAGCGGCTTGCCGCTTGCGCGCACGAGATCGGACAGTTCCTCCGCCTCGCGCAGCAGGCGATGCGTTTTCTCGACTACCTGCTCGCCCAGCGTGGTGAAGCGCACCACGCGGCGGCTGCGCTCGACCAGCGTGACGCCGAGCAGCGATTCGAGTTCGCGGATGCCCGCCGACAGCGTCGATTGCGACACGAAGCTCGCTTCCGCCGCACGTCCGAAATGGCCATGCTCGTGCAGCGCGACGAGGTATTGCAGCTGCTTGATCGTGGGCAGGTAGGTGCTCACTCCGCCGCCTGCGCCTCGGCCATGTCGGCCTGCACGTCGTCTATGTGCGTCATATGCAGCCGCCCGCCCTTGACCGCGAAGGCCAGCTTGCCCTCGACCAGTTCGAGCGCGTCACGCCCGAAGACTTCGTAACGCCAGCCTTGCAGCACCGGCAGCTTGCGCACGCCCGCCGCGAGCGCTTCCATCTCGTCGGCGCGGGTGAGCAGGCGCGCGGCGACATCGATCTCGCGCGTGCGGATCTTCAGCAGCAGCTTCAGCAAGTCGGCCACCAGCGCGCCTTCCTTGCCCAGCGGCGCACCGCGCTTGGGCTTGTCGGGCATTTCGTCGGCGGAAAGCGGCTCGGCCTTTTCGAGCACTTTCATCAGGCGTTTGCCGATGTCGTTGTCGCGCCAGGCATTCGACAGGCCGCGGACCTTGACCAGATCCCCCTGCTGCTTGGGCGGATGGCTGGCGATGTCGGCCAGCGTTTCGTCGCGCATGATGCGGCCGCGCGGAATGTTCTTGTGCTGCGCCTCGCCCTCGCGCCATGCGGCGAGACCCTTGAGCCGGCCCAGCACCGCCGGGTTGCGCCCCGCTTGCCGGATGCGCCGCCACGCGTCGCCCGGCTCGTTACGGTAATTGGCGGGATCGGCGAGCTTCTCCATTTCCGCGTCGAGCCATTCGCCGCGCCCGGTCTTCATCAGCTTCTTCAGCAGCTTGGGGAAGATTTTCGACAGGTGCGTGACGTCGCCGATGGCGTATTCGATCTGCCGCGCGGTCAGCGGGCGGCGGCTCCAGTCGGTGAAGCGCGCGCCCTTGTCCACGGTAAAGCCGAGCCAGGATTCGACGAGATTGGCATAGCCGATCTGTTCGGACTGGCTGACCGCCATCATCGCGATCTGGGTGTCGAAGATGGGATGCGGCGTCTTGCCGGTCAGGTTGTAGATGATCTCGACATCCTGCCCGCCCGCGTGGAAGACCTTGAGGACGTCCTGATTGTCGCACATCAGGTCGAGCAGGGGAGTGAGATCGATCCCGTCGGCCAGCGGATCGACTGCCGCGGCCTCTTCCTCGTTAGCGATCTGCACCAGGCACAGTTCCGGCCAGTAGGTGTTCTCGCGCATGAATTCGGTATCGACGGTGACGAAATCGGACTTCGCGAGGCGCTCGCACAGTGCGGCGAGCTCGTCGGTGGTGGTTATCAGGTCGTGTATCTTCATAGGTCTTTTCTGTCGTGGGGCGGAGTACCGCCGCTCGGCCATGCCCGGTGCCTTGACAAAGCCCCGCGCTTGCCCTGTTAGCGCGCGCGATTTCTGCTAGAGCCTGCGCGCGCTGCGCCCCTAGCGCCATAGCCCCGAAAATGGAAAGATTTTAGATGCACGCCTATCGTACCCACAACTGCGCAGCGCTGGCCAAGGCCGATGTCGGCGAGACCGTCCGCCTTTCGGGCTGGGTCCACAACCGGCGCGATCACGGCGGCGTGCTGTTCATCGACCTGCGCGATCACTACGGCATCACGCAGGTCGTGGCCGACAGCGACAGCCCGGCGCTGCCGGTGCTGGAAAAGCTCAAGCTGGAATCGGTCGTCACGATCGAGGGCACGGTTAAGGCGCGCGCGGCCGAGGCGGTGAATCCGAACCTGCCGACCGGCGAGATCGAAGTCTTCGCGCGCGAGGTGACGGTGCAGAGCCGGGCCGACGATCTCCCGCTGATCGTCAACTCGGCGGAAGATTACCCCGAGGAAACGCGCCTCAAGTATCGTTTCGTCGACCTCCGGCGCGAGCGGGTGCACGCGAACATCATGCTGCGCAGCCGGGTCATCACCTCGCTGCGGCGGCGGATGAACGACCAGGGCTTCACCGAATTCCAGACGCCGATCCTGGGCGCTTCGAGTCCGGAAGGCGCGCGCGATTACCTCGTGCCCAGCCGCCTCCACGCCGGGCGCTTCTACGCGCTGCCGCAGGCGCCGCAGATGTTCAAGCAGCTGCTGATGGTCGCCGGGTTCGACCGCTATTTCCAGATCGCGCCGTGTTTCCGTGACGAGGATCTGCGGGCCGACCGCAGCCCCGAATTCTACCAGCTCGACTTCGAGATGAGCTTCGTCACGCAGGAAGACGTGTTCCAGACGATCGAGCCGGTGCTGGCCGGCGTGTTCGAGGAATTCGCGAACGGCAAGAGCGTGACCCCGGCGGGCGCGTTCCCGCGCATCCCCTATGCCGACGCGATGCTGAAATACGGCAGCGACAAGCCCGATTTGCGCAATCCGCTGGAAATCAGCGACGTGACCGAGCACTTCACCAGCTCGGGCTTCGGCCTGTTCGAGAAGATCGTGGGCGGCGGCGGGCGCGTGCGCGTGATCCCCGCGCCCGCGACCCACGAGAAGAGCCGCAAGTTCTTCGACGAGATGAACGACTGGGCGCGGCGCGAAGGCTTCGCCGGGCTCGGCTACGTCACCCGCAAGGGCGGAGAATTCGGCGGCCCGATCGCCAAGAACCATGGCACCGAAGGCATGGAGAAGCTCTACGCCGAGCTCGGGCTGGGCGAGAACGACGGCCTGTTCTTCGCCGCGGGCAAGGAGAAGGACGCTGCCAAGCTGGCAGGGGCCGCGCGCACCCGCGTGGCCGAGGAACTGGGCCTGATCGAGCAGGATTGCTTCAAGTTCTGCTGGATCGTCGATTTCCCGATGTTCGAATACGACGAAGACCTGAAAAAGGTCGATTTCAGCCACAACCCATTCTCGATGCCGCAGGGCGAGATGGAGGCGCTGGAAAGCCAGGACCCGCTCGACATCAAGGCGTGGCAGTACGACATCGTCTGCAACGGCTACGAGTTGTCGAGCGGCGCGATCCGGAACCACAAGCCCGAAATCATGTACAAGGCGTTCGAGATCGCCGGGTACACGCAGGAGGAAGTCGACGCGAACTTCTCCGGCATGATTGAGGCGTTCAAGCTCGGTGCCCCGCCGCACGGCGGATCGGCACCTGGCATCGACCGCATCGTCATGCTGCTGGCGGACGAGCCGAACATCCGCGAGGTGATCGCCTTCCCGATGAACCAGCGCGCGCAGGACCTGATGATGGGTGCACCCTCGGTGGTCAGCGCGAAGCAGCTACGCGAGTTGAACATCAACCTGTCCTCCGCCGCTCGCGAAGCGGTCGAAGCTGCGCCCGATGCCGAGGCCAGCGACATGAACAGCAAGGCGACCGACCGCGACGAGGCGCCCGGCAGCGAGGGTTGATCCCTGGGGCCGACGCAGGCCTTTAACCGATCTTTACCAGCGGTCGGCTAACGGCGCCGGATGCTCAGGGCAGTCATTGATCGAACCTTTGACGGGTGGCGCGACCGGCACTGGTTCGGGTGGCTGTTCGTGCCCGTACTGCTGATCGCCGCCGTCGACGCCGTATGGCTGCTGTCTTCTGACCTGACGATTTCCGAGGGTTCCTATTTTCGCATCGCGCAGGTCGTCGGTATGGCCGGGGCCGCGCTGGCGTGCAGCTATCTCTGCCGCGACATCGAGCGACTGCGAACGCTGTTTATCGGTGCAGCGGTTATGTTGGCCGCTTGGCCCAGCCTGCGTCTGTTCAACCACCTCACTATGACGATCGACGCGCCGCTGGCGGATTCGTGGCTGGCCGCGGCGGATCTGGCGCTCGGATTCGACTGGAAGGCTTACGTCGCCTTCGCCGATCAGAAGGTGTGGCTGGTGAACGGGATGAGACTGACCTACGGCAGCCTCACCGATTACACTGCGCTGCTTTTCCTTATCCTCGTCTGCCGAGAAGGCGCTCGAAGGCGCTGCGCCGAACTGATCCGGCTTTTTCTAGCCACGGCGATCTTTTGCATGGCAGCCGGTGCCTTTTTTCCGGCGGTGGCGGCGATGACTTACTATCAGGTGCCCGATGGCACGTTTCAACTTTTCTCGCCTCGCACGGGGGCCTATCACCTCGACCTGTTGCTTTCGCTACGCACCGATCCTCGCCACGTGCTGGATCTCGATCATCTCCCGGGTTTGGTGACGTTTCCCTCGTTTCACACCGCGATGGGCGTGGTCGGTATCTATTGTGCGCGCGGAAGCTGGCCGCTGTTCACCGTCATGCTGGCAATCAACCTCGTCATGATCGCCTCGACGCCGATTTTCGGCAGCCATTACGCGGTCGACGTGGTGGCGGGTGCGCTCGTATCGATGGTCGCGATCGCGGTGGATCGACGCATGTTCCGGCCGCAGCGTCAGTCCGAGCGTCGGGCTGGGGCATGGTCGCCTGCGGCGGTCACTTCTCCGATCTGAAACGCATCGTCATCGACCACCGGGCACTTGCCAGCGCGCGCGCCGTTCATTAGGGCGAAAGCCAATCACTAACCCCCCAGTAAAGAGGGCATACTATGAGCGATACCGCCGACCGCGTGCAGAAGATCGTCGTCGAGCATCTTGGCGTCGAGGCCGACAAGGTCACGCAGGATGCGAGCTTCATCGACGATCTGGGCGCCGACAGCCTCGACATCGTCGAGCTGGTGATGGCGTTCGAAGAGGAATTCGGTGTCGAAATCCCCGACGATGCGGCCGAGAAGATCACCACCGTCGGCGACGCGACCAAGTACATCGAAGAGCACAAGGGCTGATCCGCCCCCTGGCCGCGCATCCTTTGCAGGGGTGCGGCCGGGCTTCGACCCTCGCCTGCGCGGGGGCAGGCCCCCGGCTTTCGCGGGGGGCAGGCAGGCTCAGCCCGAAACGGGGTTGGGCCTGTTCTTTTTCTAGGAGAATAGCATGCGCCGTGTTGTCGTAACCGGTCTGGGCCTCGTCACCCCGCTGGGCGGCGACGTCGAGACGACGTGGGCCAACCTGATCGCGGGCAAGAGCGGCGCGGGCACGATCACCCGCTTCGACACCGAAGGGCAGAAATGCACGATCGCATGCGAGGTGAAGCCCAAGGATCACGAATGGGGCTTCGATGCCGACAAACGCGTGGATCACAAGGTCCAGCGGCAGGTCGATCCTTTCATCGTCTACGGCATCGATGCCGCCGGTCAGGCGATCGAGGATGCCGGCCTTGCCGACATGGACGACGATCTCAAGCTTCGCACCGGCGTCTCGATCGGTTCGGGCATCGGCGGCCTGCCGGGGATCGAGAGCGAATCGATCGTGCTGCACGAGCGTGGGCCGGGCCGCGTCTCCCCGCACTTCGTCCACGGGCGGCTCATCAACCTGATCGGCGGGCAGGTCTCGATCAAGTACGGGCTGATGGGGCCGAACCACGCGGTCGTCACCGCGTGCTCGACCGGCGCGCATTCGATCGGCGACGCCGCGCGCATGATCAAGGACGGCGATGCCGACGTGATGCTGGCGGGCGGCGCGGAAAGCACGATCAACCCGCTCGGCGTGGCCGGGTTCGCGCAGGCGCGCGCGCTCAACATGTCGATGAACGATCAGCCGGAAAAAGCCAGCCGCCCTTACGACAAGGGTCGCGACGGGTTCGTGATGGGCGAGGGCGCGGGCGTCGTCGTGCTCGAGGAATACGAGCACGCCAAGGCGCGCGGCGCGAAGATCTATGCCGAAGTCGTCGGCTACGGGCTGTCGGGCGATGCCTACCACGTCACCGCGCCGCACCCCGAAGGCAAGGGCGCCGAACTGGCGATGCGCATGGCCTTGAAGAAGGCCGGCATGGAGCCGGGCGATATCGACTACGTCAACGCGCACGGCACCTCGACGATGGCCGATACGATCGAGCTGGGCGCGGTCAAGCGCGTGCTGGGCGACGATCTTTCGGGCGCCTCGATGTCGAGCACCAAGTCGGCCATTGGCCACCTTCTGGGCGGTGCCGGTGCCGTTGAGGCGATCTTCTGCATCCTCGCGATCCGCGACCAGATCGTGCCGCCGACGCTCAACCTCGATAATCCGGACGAGGGCACCGAGGGCGTCGATCTCGTGCCGCACACCGCGAAGAAACGCGAGGTTTCCGCCGTGCTCAACAACAGCTTCGGCTTCGGCGGAACGAATGCCAGCTTGGTGTTGAAGAAGGTCGACTGACATGCGCGGCAAGGGCTGCCTCGTCGCCGGGGTGCTCGCCGCCCTGGCGTTGCTTGCGGCCATGTTCGCCGGGCCACTGGCGTTCGGCTCGTCCGAGGTCGAAGAGGACACGAACTTCATCGTGCCTTCCGGCTCGACGCTGACCGCGGTGGCCGGGAAGCTGGAAGACGAGGGCCTGATAACTTCGGCCGACGGCTTCCTGCTGCGCGCGAAGCTGCTCGGCGGGTCGGACCCGATTCAGGCGGGCGAATTCCTGCTGCCCGCGGGCGTCGGCCTCGGCGGCATCCTCGACACGTTCCAGCACGGCGAGGTGATCCGCCGCTTCGTGACAATTCCCGAAGGCATGCCCTCGATCATGGTCCACGAACGGCTGATGGCCGAACCGCTGCTGACCGGCGATATTCCGGTACCCGAGGAAGGCTCCGTCCTCCCCGATACCTACGATTTCGAGCGCGGCGAAGCGCGCACGGCGGTGCTCGCACGGATGCAGGCAGCGATGCGCAACTACCTCGCCGAAGCATGGCCCAGGCGCGCAGCCGACATTGCGGTGGGCGATATCGACGAAGCGGTCACGCTGGCCTCGATCGTCGAGAAGGAAACCGCATTGCCGAGCGAGCGGCGCATGGTCGCCGGGCTCTATTCGAACCGGGTGAAGGCGGGCATGTTCCTCCAGGCCGATCCGACGATCATCTACCCGATCACGCAGGGCAAGCCGCTCGGCCGCCGCATCCGCCAGTCGGAAATCGCCGATATCAACGATTACAACACCTACGCAATGGCCGGGCTGCCCAAGGGCCCGATCACCAACCCCGGCCGCGAGAGCATCGCCGCGGTGCTGAACCCTGAGAAGACCGACGCGCTCTACATGGTGGCCGACGGGTCGGGCGGGCACGAGTTCAACACCGATTACGCCGCGCATCAGGCGGCGGTCGACAAGTGGTTCGAAATCCGCCGCGCGCGCGGGGAGATGTGAGCGAAGCGCCGCTTGCACCGCTGATCGTCACCGCCGAGCTTCCGCCGGATCTGCACCGCTGGGCCACCCGCCTGCGCACCGCGCATTTCCCGGCCGAGCGTAATTTCCTCGAGGCGCACGTCACGCTGTTTCACGCCTTGCCGCCGGGCAGCGAGGCCGAGGTGCGGGATCGGCTGGCCGCGCTGGCTGGCGAACTTGCCCCGGTCGAGGCCCGGCTGGAAGGTGTGATGCCGCTCGGCACCGGCACGGCGTTGCGCCTGTCCAGCCCCGGCATGATCGCGTTGCGCGAGGAGCTGGCCGAGCACTTCCATGGCTTGCTGACCCCGCAGGACATGCATGCGCCGCGTCTCCACGTCACCGTCCAGAACAAGGTCGCTGCGGCGGAGGCGCGGGCATTGCAGCGCGAACTCGGCCCCTCGGTCGAGCCGCGCGGCTTTCGCTTCGCAAGCCTTGCGCTCCACCGCTATCGCGGCGGCCCGTGGGAGCCGGTGAAGCGCTGGGCGTTCCGGGGCAAAAAGCGAGGTTGACCGCCCCGCCACCCGCGCCTAAACGCGCCGCCTGCCCGCCGCCCAAGTGGCCGGGCGTGCCCAATGGGGCGGAGTAGCTCAGGTGGTTAGAGCAGCGGAATCATAATCCGCGTGTCGGGGGTTCGAGTCCCTCCTCCGCTACCATCGCCGAATCCGGCAAAGTGTGGCCAAATCCAGAAACGGCCTCTGATTATGGGGCAAAAGCCGCCCGTGCGAGCTGCCCCTCGACTTTATTCGAACACGCGTCAATTTTCCCGGGAATGATGGGTCAGTTTCGCGCGAAAGCCGCGCAGGCTCTGCAAAGCCAGTTCCTCGCCGGCGGTTCGGGTCCTGAAGAACTGCCTGATCTTGACGGACAGGTACCACAACCAGAAAACGGCAGTATTTCTCGGTTCCTTGCCCGGCTCGTTGCCTTCGACCAGCCATTGCCCTTTCAGCGCGGTTCGGCTGGCGAATATCTTGCTCCAAACCAGCAAGGCGCGGTCGGCCACCGCTTCGTCGGATAGCGAAGCAAGAACCTTGATCTGGCTTCTGAATCTTGCCGGCTGAAACATGAGTGCCCGGACCATCTCGTCGTCGAGCATGCCGCGCGCCGGAGCCTTCACGCCCAATCCCGATCGCTCGTTTGGGGGCAGGATCGAGGCCGCCAGTTCCACTGCCGGGCGGAGATGAAAGCGCTCGACAACGCGGTCCCATTTGGCCCGATCAAGCTGATTGCTTCGCATGAACTGGACAATGTCGGTGATGAACAGCGGACCGTTATTCAACTCGTGATCGAGCATGCCGTGAACGATCAGGTGGGCAAGCAGCAATTCTGTTCGGGGAACGGGCAGTTCCGCTTTCCCGACATGAACGACATTGCGCGCTTCCCAAACGTCCTGTTCGATAGACTGCAATACGGTCGAGGGCAGCGACACCTTGGGCGAAATCATCCGGTAGTGAAGTTCGACCGGTAATATGCGGTTGGGGGAATGGATCGGAGGAAGATGCTTGCCGTCCTCCACGATGTCCGGGGGGACATGGGCAAACCGGTCCAGACTCCCGCCCTTGTCGTGCAGAAGGGCATAGGCGTCGTGCAATCGTTCCGGTTCGATCAGCACGTCGATATCGCGCATTGGCCGCATCCATGATGCGGGATAGTCGCGAAAGGCCAGCGGCACGCCCTTGAGAAAAACGTGCGCAATCCCCGCATCGACGAACATTTCGTGGATCTGCACGCATTCGCGGCCGATCTTGAGGGCTTGAAATACACTACGATCGCGGATCACGCGCAGGCTGTCAGGCATATCCACATCGCCGCGCCGGTCGAGCGCGTAGGCTAGATAGGGAGCGCATCGGTGCTGATGGGCGAGCGCGGCGAGCGCATCCCGGCCGTCCGGGCCAAGCCGCTCGAATCGGTCGCGCTCGACCGTGTCGGGTGTGCGCATGAGATCGATCAGCAATTGCTCGATTTGGGGGGGAGAGAATTTTAGCGCCATTTCGTCCACAAGCCGACCGCACTGTTGATCCATCGCGCGAAGAACAGCTTTCGATCCTGCCCAAGGTAAGGCGTTATCGCAATCAGCACGAACAGGCCGACGCGGGCCCAGACATTCGGTTTCGTGCGGTGAAATGCCGACAGCACGATCCGGCGATCCTCAGGTCCACAACTCAGCAGATGAAGCGCGTTGACGCGTTGCCGCATCCGGCAATATTTTCGCAGCATCGGGGAGGCGTCGGGCGTTCGTCCAGCCGTATCCACTTCCGAGATGAAACGGGCCATGTCTTCGCCGTGCGAGCGGGTCGACAGGCTGCGGCCGTCGCGATGGACGTGATAGAGAACGTCCGGGGCCGACAGCACGCGCGCACCGGCCGCCATGGCCCTGAGTTGGAAATGCGTTTCAAGGTGGCGGTAGATCGGATCGAACCCGCCCAGTTCGTCGTAGAAACTTCGCGCGATCAGCAAGGTGGCCGAATTCGGGCGAAACAACATGCTCGCGAAGGCGTCGGTGACATCCGTTGCGTGGGGGCTCACTGGCGGCGTCTTGGTCGAATGCAAGCGGCCGCGATGGAGGATCCGTGAACTGCAAAATACCAGAATGCGGGGGCCATGCGCCCGGGCGAGGGCCAGTTGCGCATCGAGGCGTCCGGGCTCCATCGTGTCATCGGCATCGAGGAAGGTGATGTACTCGCCGCTCGATTCCTCGATCGCGCGGCTTCGGGCCCGATTGGACCCGGCGTGGTCGCGCCGCAGCAGGCGCACTCGCGGGTCTGGCAGCAATTCGACCAGCGCCGCTCCCGGATCGTCGGCCGATCCATCGTCGAGCACGACGACTTCGATATGCGGATAGTTTGACCGGAGCGCCGATTCCACCGCCCGGCGAACGCTTTTGGCGTGATTGAAGCAGGGGACGATGACCGAAACGAGCGGGCCATCTTCTTCGTGTTCGGCGCTTGCCTGGTGCGGCATCGGCTAGCGACCGGCGGGTTCGATGTCGGCCCGCGCGAAATCGCAAGGCCGGGCACAAAAAAAAGGAGCATGCCGCGCATCCGTCGCTGGCGGCAAGGCTCGAATGCTCCTCATTGCAAATACCACCCCCGATCTTCTCGCGAAGAAGATCCCTTCCCCGAGTAAACGAACGCGCAACGGCACTAACCGGTTCATTTCGGAAGGCAAGCGCCTCGGCAGCACCAAGTTCGTGGCCGGTTACATCCGACCGATTTACCGCTAGGGGCCTCTGATGGACGAGGCGAGCCACACGTATCTGCTGTTCGGTCAGCGGTTTCGCAGCGATATTGCCCTGCCGGAACTTGGACCGGAACTCGCGCGGGATAGCCGCCGCGACGACACCACCGCCATTGTCATCCGCCGCGGCGCCGTTCCCGAAGACGGCACGCAGGTCGGCCCGCAGATCGGGCCTTTCAGCCATGCGGCCCCGGATGCTTTATGGCTGCGCATCCCGAACATCGCGCGTTATCTGGTGCAGGGGGGCAACCGGGTGACCTATGCGCCGGAGCCCGGCATCGACGACGACAGCGTCCGGGTCTTCCTGCTCGGATCGTGCATCGGCACGCTGCTGCTGCAGCGCGGTCAACTGGTACTTCACGGCAATGCCTTCGCGATCGGCGACGGCTGCGCGTTGTGCGTGGGCCCGTCGGGCGCGGGCAAATCCACCCTGGCGGCGCGGATGATGCAGCGCGGACACCCGGTGATCGCCGACGACGTCTGCCCGATCGATGCGGAAGGCAGGGCGATCCCCGGCATGGCGCGCATGAAGCTGTGGCAGGATACCGCCGATCGCCTTGCGATCGACACGTCGCGCCTGCGCCGCATCCGGCCGGGCCTTGCCAAATACGATCTTCCGATGGGCGAGACGTTTCACGCGCAGCCGTTGCCGGTCCGGGCGATCTACGTGCTGTCGCCCTGGAATCGTGAGACTTTTGCGGTAAAGGAGCTGTCGGGGCTAGCCAAGTTCCAGGCGCTGCGGGACAACACTTATCGCTTCCGTTTCCTGAAGGGCATGGCGCTCGGCCCCGGGCATATGCGCCAGTGCGGCGACCTGGCGGCGCGCGTGCCGGTCGCTGAATTGCACCGGCCGCGGCAGGGCTTCGACATCGATGGGCTGGTCGACGCGATCCGCGACGACTTCGTGCGCCGAAATGTACTGGCGTGATCGGCCGGCTATTCTGGCTGGCGTCGTATCCTAAGTCCGGCAACACCTGGTTTCGCGCCTTTCTCCGCAACCTCGGTGGAGGCAGTGATCCGGCCTCGATCAACGATCTCGGCTCTACGTCGCTTGCCGCTTCCCGGGCTTGGATGGACGAGATGCTCGGCTTCGACACCGGCGATCTCGATCCAGGCGAGACCGAGCGGCTGCGCCCCACGGTCTATCGCTTCGCCTCGCATCGTCTGGAAGGTCACGCCTATCGCAAGATACACGACGCCTGCCACCGGACCGACGCTGGGACGTGGATCGTGGACGCCGAAGCGACTGCCGGCGCGCTCTATCTGATCCGAAATCCGCTCGACGTGGCGATCTCTTACGCGCACCACGCGGCTCACTCGATCGACGATGCGATCGCGGCGATGGCCGATCCGGACCATCGCCTCGCGCGAGACGATGGCACAGGCCTGAAACCCCAAGTCGAACAGCGCCTGCTCACCTGGTCCGATCACGTGATGAGCTGGGTCGATAATCCGGACATCCCGATCCACGTTCTGCGCTACGAGGATATGCAGACCGGCGGTGCTCCGGTCTTTGCCGAAGCGGCTCGGTTCCTGAAGCTGGAAGCCGACCGATCCGCGATCGAACGCGCGGTGGCATTCTCCTCCTTCGACACGTTGAAGTCGCAGGAAGATCGCGACCCTTTTCGCGAACGCGCGCAAAACAGCGCGCGCTTCTTTCGCAAGGGTGTGATCGGCGATTGGCAAACCACCTTGAGCGGTGCACAAATCGACAGCATCGTCGAAGCCCATGGCGCGGTGATGCGGCGCTTCGGCTATTGCGATGCGGCAGGCACGCCCAGGGCGATGTAGCGAAAAGGGGATGAAAGCGGTGATCGAGGCGGACACGGTGTTGCGGCGCAAGCGGGACTTGGTGGAATCCGCGATGGACGAGGAGACGGTGATGCTCGACATTGAGAGCGGCCATTATTTCGGGCTTTCGGGCGTCGGCCCGCGTCTCTGGACTCTGCTCGAAGAGGACCGCCGGGCGGGCGTGCTGGTCGACCGCGTGCGCGAAGAGTTCACAGCAACGCCTGAGGACGATGTTCGGGCGGATGTCATGGCGTTTTTGCAGCAGCTGCTCGACAAGGGCCTCGTCAAGGTCGTTCGCTAGAATGCGCATGGCGACGCTTCTGGCGCGTAAATGGCGGTCGTTCGGCGGCTATCCCCTTGCCGTCAGGATGCTCGTTCCGGTCGCGTTCGTGCTGCTCGGCTTGGCCAGGCTGGCGATCCTGATCCTGCCCTTTCGTCTCTATGCGCCGCTGCTCGGCCAGCGGAGGCCGCAACAGGCCGAACGCGACTGGCGAGAGGGCCCATCGCTCGATCCGCCGCAAGACGGGCGGGCGTTCGCCATAAAGCAGGCAATCCGGGTGGCGGCGCGGCTGACGCCATGGCGATCGGTTTGTTTGCCGCAAGCGCTGGTCGCCGCCGCGCTCATGCGGCCGCTGGGCATAGGCTTCACGGCGCATCTGGGTGTGACGCGGGACGACGAAGGGGCGGGCCCGATGCAGGCGCACGCCTGGACCGTCGCCGGTGGAGCGATCGTTACCGGCGCGGGGCAGCTTGCACGTTACACGCGGGTCGCACGCTTCGTCCACGATCCGCAACGCCGCCTGCGCTGATGTTCGCCGGAATCGTCACGCGGCGCGGCGGCGGCGACCCCCGTGCCTATGCGGAAGCCGGAACGTTGCTGGCCGCGCTCGATCCTTACGGTCAGGCCGATCGAACCGGCGAGTGGCGCGCAGACGACGCGTTGATGGTGCAAGCGCTGCGATGGAACACCCGCGAATCGCAGCACGAAAAAGTGCCCGCCAGGTGCCCCGCGACGGGCCGCGTTCTGGTCGGCTGGCTGCGGCTCGAAAACCGCGCGGAGCTTCTGGTGTCGCTCGGCGTTGGATCGCCCGAAGCGCCGGACGACGCGCAACTGGTTCTCGCCGCGCATCGCCAGTGGGGAGAAGGCTGCGCCGATCGGCTGCATGGCGATTTCGCGTTCGCGATCTACGACCCCGCGCGGCACGCGGTTTTCTGCGCGCGCGACGCCTTGGGCGTGAAGCCGTTCTTCTACCATCTCGGGCCCGACCTGTTCGTGTTCGCCGGCACGGCGGCGGTGTTTCCCGCATTGCGATCGTTCGACGCGTCGCCGTCACGCGAATGGCTGGCCCGATATCTGATCGGCGAATCGGCCGATCCGGCGAAGACCGCCTACGCCAACGTCGCCAAGCTGCCGCCCGCCCATACACTCGCCGTCGAACGCGAAGGCGTGACGGAACCCCGGCGCTATTTCGCTTTTGCCGATACCGCCCCGCAAGCAGACCGGCGAGACCTGGCCCGTGTCGACGCCTATCGCGAGGCATTCCACCGCGCGGTCGAGGACAGGCTTCGCAGCGCCTATCGCATCGGTGCCGAGAATTCGGGCGGGCTCGATAGCGCAACGATCATCGGCCACGCCGTCCGCACTCTGCCGGGCGGCGGTGCGGAACTGCCCTGCTTCAGCGTCTGCCACATGGAGCGCGAGGCGAGCGCCATCCTCGACGTCGCCGTGCATTGCGGCATTCGCGACAACCACGTCCTGACGCGCCCGACTTATCAGCCCTCGCCGGAGGAGACCGCACGAGCGATCCGCGTGCTCGGACATCCGCCCCAGCACACCCACGCGCTGTTCCACGCGCCATTTCTCGAACGGTGCCGCGATACCGGCGTCCGCACGCTGTTGTCGGGGTTCGGGGGGGACGAGGTCGTCACCGCGCAGGCGGAGTTCCTGTCGCGCGAACTGACCCTCGCGCGCCGCTATCGCGCGCTGGTGGACATCATGCCTGGCATCCTGCCAATGCGCGTGGCGCGCGCGGCGAAGCGCGTCGTCGAACATGCGCGGGGCCGAATCGGGTACCACCCGGCAAACCCGACACCGCGGCTCGCGCGCAGCATCCTGCGGCGCGAGGTGGCAGAGCAATACGGTCTGACCGGATTCATCGCGGCCAAGGCGGACGCCTATCGCAATGCGCGTACGCTTGGCGACCATCTGCTCGGCAAGCCGGCCTTTCGCACCATGCTGACCGGGCGGCTGGAGGGCTGCACGCTGATGGGGGCGAGCTACGGTGTCGAATATCGCTGGCCCATGCTCGATCGCAGGCTGATCGAGCGATATCTTGCGACGCCTTCGATCGAGAAGGGGTATCGCCGATGGGGGCGCTATCTCCATCGCCGGGCATGCGAAGGAACCATTCCGGACGCGATCCTGTGGAAGGAGAGCAAGGACTTGGGGGGCATACCCCATCTCGCACGCGATCGACGGTTCGCCGCGCCGGATCTCGAAAACCTGCCGCCAGTCCTAAGCGAAATAGTGGATCGTCATGCCTTGGAAGGGCAGGCTCGCACGCTCGAACGAGCCGTTGGCGATGAAGCGCACTGGATCGCCCACGCCGCCGAACGAAACAATTTGCGGGACTTGCACAGCTTAAGTATGTGGTTGAACATCACTCGCTGAAAAAAGGGGAGAAGGCGATGACCCGGAAGTCCGCACCGAACGCAACTCACGACATGAAGACCGCGGGAAAACCTGCCTACCAGCGCCCGGTGTTGACTGAGCTCGATGTCGAGGCGACTGCCAACGGCGTCGTCGTCGGGCCCCAGCCGGAAAACGTCAGCTACATCAGCTGAAGTTCGAAGATCGCCGCGCAGGCAATGTGCCGCGCGTTGCCGCCCGGCCGAAGCCGGGCGGGCAGGCGTATCGTCAGCCGCGCGAAGGGTAGATGCCCTCGAGAGCGATGATGAAGTTGATCCCCAGATAAGGGTTGCGGATGCTAAATGGCTGGCTTCCGCCGGCCGTTCCGATAGATCCGGGGGCCATGGTCCGGTCTTCTGCCGGATTCGGCGCGGCATAGATCGGGTTGCTGGCCGATGTGAGCCCCAGCATGTTCCCCTGTGGAGTCTGTTTGTCGGCTCCCGCAAGTTCGGCATGCATGGTGTGGTTGTGGAGCGGCATCTCGTTGACCGACATGGTATGAGTTTCGGCCCCATCCATCTCGCCCTGCTGAATTGGCGCTAGGCCGGGGCCCGAACCCGGATGAACGGGAAACCTTCCACGAAGGTCCGGCAGGCCAAAAGTCGTTGTGCCATTGCCGCCGTAAGTGACGCCAAGAAGCGAAAACAGCGCTTGGTTTTGCGGGATGGACAGCAATTGGCCATTGCAAAATGCCCAGCCCTGTGGCGCGAAATTTCCAGCAAAAATAAGTAACTGTCCAATAAACGGATCCATAGCATCACTCCTTGAGTATTGTAGTTTCGTTCGCCGGGGTCGCGATATTTTCAGATTTTCTGACTCAACGCGCCGGGCGATTTTGGGCGTATACTTCGACCCTCCCGACGCCAAATTTGGACGGCTGTTTAGTATGTTCATATTGGATTGATTGGCTGTCCCGCTGCGAACAGCGCGTGTCCTTGGCAACCTCGGCAATCATCGTCATGAAAGACCCGTGGAGGTTTATTGAATCTCGACGAACTGCCACCGGGAAGGCCCATTCGCCGATGACATCTCCTTCGGACACCTCCAATCCGGACGATGTGCTCGCCCTCGAGGCGGGGTTGCTGCGCGCGCTTCACCGGTATCTCGGGCGCCGAATGTGGACGACCAGCGCGCTCGTCCTGCTCGCGGCCTTTGCCGAAGGCATCGGTCTCGTCGCGCTCGCGCCGCTGCTCGCGGCGGCGACGGGTGAGGGTGAGGGCCGTTGGTGGCGTGCGATCGAAGCGGCGCTGGGCCGTGCTGGTATCGAGACGGCGGACGGCCGGTTGCTGGCGATCGTCGCCGGCTTCGCGCTTCTGCTGCTACTGCGCGGGATCCTGATCCGGTGGCGCGACCTACGCCTCGCTTCGCACAATCTCGGGTTCGCCGACCGCCTCAGACTGGAAGTGATCGGCGCTCTCGCACGAGCGCCCTGGCAACGCGTGCCAGCGGCGCGGCGCAGCGATATCGAACATGCCATCCATTCCGATATTCGCCGGGTGCAGGCCGGGTCGCTCCAGGCGCTGCGCGCGGTCGCCAGTCTGTCGCTCGCGCTGGCGCAGACGGTCGCGGCGCTCATCATCTCCTGGCAGCTTGCCCTCGTTTCGCTCGCGGCGCTCATGCTCGTGGCCGTGCCGCTGGTGCCGCGCATTCTCAGGGCGCGAAAGCTTGGGCTGGACGCTACGCAATACGGGCGTCGGACGCACGATGTGCTCGCTCGCTTCCTGTCTGGACTCAAGCTCTATAAGGCGCACGGGCGCGAAGCGGCGTTCGTCGCGGATTACGACGATACGCTGCAGGCCATGCGCGGCAGGTCGTTCGCCTTCGCCGCCGCGCAGGCGGACGTGGCGTTTCTCACGCAACTGGGGGCGAGCATCGTGCTGGCGGGCGTGGCGCTTGCGGGGCTGCTGTGGCTGGAGCTTCCGTTCGCTGTCATTGGGCTGTTTGTGGTGATCTTCGCCAGGCTCGCCCAGCAGGCCTTCGCAATGGTTCAGGGCGCGCAGGCTTACGGGCATATGCTGCCGGCATTCGAAAGCCTGCGCGCGCTCAAGACCGAGATGCCGACAGCGATCGAGCGAAGCGCGAGTAAAGCGCCGAGGCGCGGCCCTGCTACCGGCCCGATGCGGCTTGCCGTGGACGGATTGACATATGGCATCGAGCCGGACGGCCCGACGATCCTGCGTCATGCGACCTTCGAGGTGGCGCCCGGGGAGGTCGTCGCGCTGGTGGGCGTTTCTGGCGCGGGCAAGACGACGTTGCTCGATATCCTGATCGGCATGATCGCGCCGCAGGCGGGCACGATCCGGATGGACGGGTACACGATCGCGGGCGAACTCCCTGCAGACTTGCGCAGCGCTATCGCCTATGTGCCGCAAGAGACGACGTTCTTCGATAGCGACCTGCGGCACAACATGCAGGCCCTGGCCCCCGATGCGAGCGATGCCGAGATCTGGGAGGCGTTGCGGCTGGTCGAAGCCGACCAGATCTCGGCGATCGCAGCGGCCGGTCTGGATGCGCGCCTCGGCGAAATGGGCCAGCAATTTTCGGGCGGCGAGCGCCAGAGGCTGGGGCTGGCACGCGCGATCCTGCGACGACCGCGGCTGCTGATCCTGGACGAGGCGCTTTCCGCTCTCGATCGCGCGCTCGAACGGCGCATCCTGGCGCGTCTCAATGAAGTGTCGGACCGGATGACGATCCTCATCGTGACCCACCGCTTGCCGCACGGCGTCGACATCAACCGAGTGCTTACGCTGGAAAGCGGGGTTCTTTCGGTTACGTCAGCCAGCTAAGCGGGCCAGGTCACAGAATCCAAGTCGGTCGGGCCGCGAAGCTGACGGAAATGGTCCGGGCGACACCGACGCTTGGCGATGCTAACGGCTGCGGATGCGCGACGACGCCTCTTCCGACACGTCCGGCTTCTTCAACCAGAAGATGGCGGAAGGGTACGACCGCCGGAACAGCGGGCTTCAGCCGATCTCGGAATGCCTGCACTTTCTCATGCGGCTGGTGCTTGTCGACCTTCCCGCCGACGCGCGGGTGCTGTGCGTCGGCGTGGGCACGGGGGCGGAAGTCCTCTCGCTGGCCGAAGCCCGTCCAGGCTGGTCTTTCGTCGGTGTCGATCCCTCGGCTGAGATGCTCGACGTCGGGCGGGCGCGACTCGAACGGGCAGGGGTGCTGGATCGCTGCCGGCTGGTCGAAGGATATGTCGAGGATGTGGACGACGACGGGTTCGACGCGGTCGTCAGCCTGCTGGTCGCCCACTTCGTCCAGTGCGAAGACCGCGCCGCCTTTTATCGCGCCATCCACGATCGCCTGAAACCCGGCGGGCGCTTCGTGAGCGCGGAGATCAGCGGCGATCTGGACAGTCCGGAATTTCCCGCGATGATCGAGGACTGGAAGCAGGTCCAAACGGTTATGGGAGCGACCGAGGAATCGCTGGCGGCGCTCCCCGACATGCTGCGGACCAAGCTCGGTGTGGTGTCGGCCGGCGAGACCGAAGCGTTATGGCGCGATGCGGGATTCTCGCACCCGATCGCCTTTTTCCAAGCGTTCATGATCCGCGGCTGGCATGCGTTGAAGAGAACGGCGTAAAGCCTTTGTATCGCGACCCTTGAGCCGAGAGGGCTGCTTTCGTGCGGAGGGCAGACCGGGATCGCACGTCGCAAGGCTCCTGCTTTGGCAAGTTTTGGCTTTTTCAAACACGGCTGCACGGATATCGCCGGTGGATATGGCAAGCGACCTCGAACCGAATGTTTCGCCGGTGGACCACGTGCCGTCGGTGGACGAGGAAGACCATCTGGCGTTGGCAGCGGCTCGGCATCCCGGCGTCTTACTTTGCACGGTGGTCGGGATCGACGGGAGTTTTTCGCGACGTCTCGGCTCGCAGCTGGCCGTGATGCCGGATGGGCGCGTGGTCGGGAATCTGGCGGACGGATGCCTCGAAGAGCAGCTCAAGGCTGACGGCCGGGCGACCGCGTCGCCCGTCACCAGGCGGTACGGGAAAGGTTCTGAGATAATCGACTTCCGCCTGCCTTGTGGCGGAGGGCTCGACATTCTCATCGATCCATCGCCGGACCGCGCCGCGTGCGCCGCGGCGGTGCGTGACCTTGCGCAGCGCCGCACGGCGTGCGTGGCTCTGGCGCCGAACCCGTTTCTCTCCGCCCGGCTCTACATCCCCCGCCTCGTAGTGCGGGCATTCGGCGAAGGGCCGGAAGTCGACGCGTTGCAGGCGGTAGCCGCCGCGGCGGGCATCGCTTGCGAGGTGGTGACGAAATCCAACCTGTCGCTCGGCCGTCGCAGCGAATTGCCGCCCGCCGACCGATGGTCCGCGGTCGTCACGCTGTTTCACGATCACGAATGGGAGACCGCGTTGCTGGAGGAGGCGTTGGAAAGCGATGCCTTCTACATCGGTGCGCAAGGGGGCCTGAACGCGCGCTCGGCGCGGGTGGACGAATTGCGACGCAGCGGCGCGACCGATGCCGATCTCGGCCGCATCCGCAGCCCGATCGGCACGCCGACCGGCAGCCGCAGCCCGCACGCGCTGGCGCTGTCCATCCTGGCCGAGGTCGCCGGTGAATATGAACGCCTCCGCCCCGCCGCTTGATCGCTCGATCGCGTTCGCGCTGCTGGCGGCAGGCAGGGGGAGCCGGTTCGGCGGCGGCAAGATCGACGCGATGCTTGGGGCCAAGCCCGTATGGCGCTGGGCGGCGGATACAGCCGATGCCGCAGGGTTTGCGACTCGTATCCTGATCGTTGGCGAGGATGATCGAGGTGCGGGGACGGTCGGAGACGGATGGTCGATCGCCGTCAATCCCGACCCGCAAGCAGGTGTCGCCGGGTCGATCAAGTTGGCCTGCTCGCACGCCGCCAAGCACCGGCGGCTGGTTATCGCGCTCGCCGACATGCCGTTCGTCGAACGCAAGCACTTCCGCGCGCTGGCGCTGGCCGATGGAGTCGCCTTCACGCGCTATCCGTCGGGCCAGGACGGAGTCCCGGCCGCATTTCCGCGAGACGATTTCGGCAAGCTCGAAACCCTCGAAGGCGATCGGGGCGCTGCCAGCCTGCCATGGGGTGCAGGCAGGGCTTCGATCAGCCCACGCGCGTCCGAAAGCCTGATCGACATCGATACCCGCGAACAGCTCGAAATGGCGCGCGCGATGCTCTCGGCGCGCCCGGCCGATGATGTGTCAGGCTAGGGCCGGCAGGCCCTCGATCAGCTTGTCGAGCGTGATCGGATAGTCCCGCACGCGCACGCCGGTGGCATTGTAGATCGCGTTCGCCACCGCCGCGCCGGGGCCGCAGATGCCCAGTTCGCCCACGCCCTTGGCCTTCAGCGGACTGATGATCGGATCGAGCGTATCGAGGAAGATCACCTCCTGCTCCGGAATGTCCGCGTGAACCGGAACCTCGTATGCCGCGAGATCGTGGTTGACGAAGAAGCCGAAGCGCTTGTCGACCGCCAGCTCCTCCATCAGCGCCGATCCGGCCGACATGACCATCGCGCCGATGACCTGGCTGCGCGCCGACAACGGGTTGAGAATGCGCCCGGCATCGCACACCGCGAGCATGCGGCGGATGCGGACTTCGCCGGTGTAGGCGTCGACGCCGACTTCGCAAAAGTGCCCGGCATATGTGCCCATGTCGTAATCTTGCTGGAAATCGCCGAATTCCATCTCGCCGTCGGCCGACAGTGGCGCGGCTTCGGCCAGTTGGCGGCTCTTGCTGCCTTCGCGAACCTCGCCGTCGGCGAACTCCGCGCGGTCCGGATCGAAGCCGAACTTGTCGGCGATCGCCTTGCGCAGTTCGACGCAGGCCGCGTAGACTCCCGCGGTAGAGCTTGCCGCGCCCCACTGTCCGCCAGAGCCCGACGACACGGGAAATTCGGAATCGCCCAAATGGACCGTAACGTCCTCCAGCGGCACGCCCATGCACTCGGCAGCGGTCTGCGCCATGATCGTGTAGCTGCCAGTGCCGATGTCGGTCATGTCGGTGGAGACCGAAATTCTTCCCTCGATATCGATGCCTACCCGCGCGGCCGACTTGGCTACCGGCGCTCCGCGATAACCGGCGGCGACGCCCATGCCGATCAGCCATTTGCCGTCGCGGACCGAAGCCGGCCGCGCCTGGCGCTTGTTCCAGCCGAAGCGCTTCGCGCCTTCGCGCAGCGCCTCGACCAGATGGCGATCCGAAAAGCGCTTGGAGGGATCGCCGGGCGACTTGTCGGGCTCGTTGCGGATGCGCAGTTCGATGGGGTCGATGTCCAGCGCCTCGGCCAGCTCGTCCATCGCGACTTCCAGCGCGAGGTGGCCGACCGCCTCGCCCGGCGCGCGCATGGCGTTGCCTTCGGGCAGGTCGAGGTCCGAGATGTAGCTCGCGGTGAGGTTGTCGGCCCCGGCATAGAGCGACCGCGTCTGCGCGGCGCCGTTCTCCGCATCTCCGCCGGGCAAGTTGCCCGACCAGCATTCGTGCGCCATCGCGGCGATCTTGCCGTCGCGCCCCGCACCGATGCGGACGCGCTGGATCGTGGCGGGGCGGTGGGTCGCGTTGTTGATCATAAGTGGCCGCTGCATCGCGATCTTCACCGGGCGCTTGGCGGCTTTGGCGCCCAGCGCCGCGAGCACCGCTTCGGACCGGACGAACAGCTTGCCGCCGAACCCGCCGCCGATGAACGGCGAATCGATCCGCACGTTCTCCTTCGGCATATTCAGGATGCTCGCCACGGCCTGCTTGCTCCAGTCGATCATCTGGTTGCTGGTCCACAGCGTCAGCTTGTCGCCCTCCCACGCGGCGATGGTCGCGAACGGCTCCATCATCGCGTGGCTTTCATCGGGCGTGGTGTAGGTCTGATCGAACTGCACGGGAGCGGCGGCGAAAGCCTTGTCGAAATCGCCGTTCTTCTTGATGTCCTCCGGCACGCCCCAGCCGCGCGCGATCTTGGCGCCGTCCTTGACCTTGGCGAGTTCGTATCGCCCTTTCTCCGTATCGTAGGTCGTGCGGATCAGCGCGGCGGCGGCGCGCGCCTGCTCGAAGGTTTCGGCGACCACGCAGGCGATTGCCTGATGGTAGTGCGCGATCTTGCGTCCGCCGAACAGCGGCGCAGTGTTGTAGTCGCTCGTGCCGACGGGATCGGTCTCGGTTGCGGCCACGACAGCAATGACGCCGGGCGCAGCGCGCGCCTCGTCGAGGTCCATCGAGGCGATCGAACCCTTCGCGATCCCCGCGCCCACGATGTAGCCGTAGGCTTGCCCGGCCGCGACATCATGCCGCTCGTAGGCGTAGGGCGCAGTGCCGGTGACCTTGCGTGGGCCATCGATCCGCTTGGTCGATTTGCCGACAATCCTGGGGTCGGAAAACGTTTTGTCGGTGGCAGGGGCTTCGAATTTCATGGCTCAGTTCCTCGCCTCGGCCAGGATCGCGGCGAGCGTCCGCTCGGCGAGCGCGATCTTGAAGCGGTTGTCGTCGCGCGGCCGCGCGTCGGCGAACGCGGCTCTGGTGGCCGCCGCGGCGCCTTGCGGCAATGCCGTATCGGCGGCTGACGTGCGCCACGGGCGGGGCGCAACGCCGCCGAAAGCCAAGCGGCCGGTGCCGTCGGGCTGCACGACCGCCGCGACCGAGACGAGCGCGAAGGCGTAAGAAGCGCGATCGCGCACCTTGCGATAGAAATGCGTGCCGCCCGGCGGCTTTGGCAGCGTGACGTGGGTGATCATCTCGCCGCGCTCGAGCGCCGTCTCGATTTCCGGGGTATCGCCCCACAGACGGTGGAATTCGCCGATGGGAATCGAGCGAGTACCGCCTTCGGGCGTCACCGTCTCGACCACCGCGTCGAGCACGCTCAGCGCGTTGGCCATGTCGCCGGGATACGTCGCGATACAGGTGTCGGACACGCCGACCACGCCGAGCTGGCGCGAATAGCCCTCCAGCGCGCCGCAACCGCTGCCGGGGTTACGCTTGTTGCAGGGCATGTTCGGATCATAGAAATAGGGGCACCGGGTGCGCTGCAGCAGGTTGCCCCCGGTCGTCGCCTTGTTGCGCAACTGCCCGCTCGCGCCCGCCTGGATCGCGCGGGTGAGCACGGCGTAGTCGCGGCGAACGCGCGGATGGGCCGAGAGCGCGGTGTTGCTGACGAAGGTTCCGATCCGCAGCCCGCCCTCGGGGGTGTCCTCGATCGTATCGAGGCCGAGATCCTGCACGTCGACGAGATGCGTCGGCGTCTCGATTTCGAGCTTCATGAGATCGAGCAGGTTGGTACCGCCGGCGATGAATTTCGCCCCCTGCCTGCTGGCGACGGCCGTTGCGGCTTCTTGGGGGCTCTTGGCGCGCTCGTAAGTGAAACTGCGCATCGGCTCAGCCCTCCGCTACTTGGGCGATGGCCGCCGCGATATTGGAATAGGCGCCGCAGCGGCAGATGTTGCCGCTCATCCGTTCGCGCACTTCGGCATTGGTGGCCGTCATGCGGGTGGTGAGTTCGTCCGAGACGTGGCTGGGAATGCCGCGCTCGATCTCGTCCAGCATGGCGACCGACGAGCAGATTTGCCCCGGCGTGCAGTAGCCGCACTGATAGCCATCGTGCTCGATGAAGGCGGTCTGCATCGGATGGAGGTCGTCCGGCGTGCCGAGGCCTTCGATCGTCGTCACCTCGTCACCGGAATGCTGGACGGCGAGGCTGAGGCAGGAGTTGATCCGCTCGCCGTTGACGATCACGGTGCAGGCGCCGCACTGCCCGTGATCGCAGCCTTTCTTGGTGCCGGTCAGTTGAAGATGCTCGCGCAGCGCGTCGAGCAGAGTGGTCCGGCTATCGAGATCGAGACTGCGCTCGGTTCCGTTCACGGTCAGCGTTACTGGCATGCTCACTGACGCTGCAGGGGCCGAAGCGTTCCGGGCGAGCACGGACGATGCCGATGAAATGGCGAGCGTAGCCGCCGACGAAACGAGCACGCCGCGGCGCGAAATCGGCAGGATCGGTTCGTTCACAAGCAAATCCTCCAGCTGTTGGAAGGACTTTGCTCCCTGAATCCATTCCTTTCAAGGTGGTCAGAAACGGAACCGCGCGCCGATCGCCCAGAGACGTCCGTCGTAGCGGATATCGCGCGGATAGGCCTGCGTGTCGGTATAGTTGCGCACGTTGCGGAACGGCTGGTTGGTGATGTTGGCGACCTCGAAGGTCAGCGTCACCGCTTCTACCGGGGTTATCGCGAGCGAGAAATCGAGCCGTTCGATACCACGCGTGTATTCACCCGCGATCGCGTCCACGTCCGCCGGGTTGAAGAAGAAGTTCACGAAGCGCGAGCGGTAATTATAGGCGAGGCGCGCTGATACCGGGCCCTTCTCGTAGAGCGCGACGAGGTTGTAGCTCCACTTGGAAACCCCGGGGATATCGACATCGGGCGCGTCGGCGCCGAGTTCGGCCGGCAGCGCCTGCTTGCCGTCGATGTAGGTGACGTTCGCCTGCATCCCGAGGCCGCTCAGTGCGCTGGGGAGGAAATCTAAGAACGTGGTGAACGCCGCTTCCGCGCCCTCGATCCTGCCGGTGCCGCCGTTGCGGGGGCGGGTGACGAGCACGGTGCCGATGCCGGGCACGTCCTCGGGTGCTGTGTAGTTGGCGATGAAGCCGGTCACGTCGCGGCGGAAAATCGCCAGCGTGGCCGATCCGGTATCGGAGAAATAGTATTCCAGGCTGGCGTCGTAGTTCTTCGATTCCAGCGGTTGAAGGTCGATGTTGCCGCCCGATCCGAACCGGTCGGCGCCCGGATTGTTCGGGTCGGCGGGCGAGATCAGCACTGCGGGATTGAGTTGCGAGAAGGCGGGCCGGGTGCGCGTCTTCGTGGCGGAAAGGCGGAGTTGCAGATTGTCGGTGAACTGCGCGCGGAAGCTCGCGCTGGGCAGCACGTCGACGTAATTCTGCGACAGCGTCAGCGGCACCGGCTCGCCGTCGATCTGCGACGTGCCGGTGAGCCGCCCGTCGGTGTTGACGATGCGCGCGCCGACCACCCCGTCGATCGGAACGCCCGCGTCGAACTCGTAGTGAAACTGCCCGTAGGCGGTGTAGGTCTTCTCGCGCGCGTCGAACGCCTGCAGGGGATTGTAGGCAGGCAGATCGCTCGTCCAGTTGGCGGCGTTTTCCGCGTCGAGCTCGAGCAGCCCGGCGTAGGCGAAATCGCGCAGCGCGGCGATATTGGCGGTCACGCCGTCCGCGGTTGGTGCGAACCACGCGCGGTGGGGCTGCGCGTCGAGGCCGCGGAAGCCAGGGCTGATGACGGCGCCTTCGCCGAACGGCACCTCGCCCAGTGGAATGCGCAGATCGCGCAGATTGGCGTAGCGTTCGCCGTTCTCGCCGCGGCTGGTGCGATTGGTATAACGCAAGCCGAAATCGAAGCGCGGGATCAACGAGAGTTCGGTGTCGAGCTGGAGATCGCCGCGCCACTGGACGCCGGTGCCGACGAGGCGCTGGCGGCGGTCGAAGATCCCGCGCACGATATAGCCCGCCGGATCGGTTAGGTCGAAGGCGGGAAAGCCGAACTCGGCGCCGCCGCCTTCGCCATCGCGGTCGAAGTCGATATCGACCGTGGGCGGGCTCGCGGCGGCGAAATCGACCGCGTATTGAGTCAGATCCCAACGGCTGTCGGTATAGGCGAAATCGGTCGAAAGGGTGGCCGGGCCGGTTTCCCACTTCGCGCCGATAGCGCCCTGAAACGTGTTGGTGTTGCCCGAATTGACCGAGCGCTGGAGGTCGAGGCCGAAATCGTCGCCATCCGACACGGTGAGGCTGCGCACCTTGGTCGGGTCGTCGGGGTCGAGCACGACGTTGCTGAGCGTGGGGCTGCCCGCGCGGGTGAACACGATTGCGCTGTCGTTTGCATCGCGTCCGCGGAAACCCTGATACAGCCCTTCGATGTAGACTTCGAAATTGTCGGCCGGCCGCCACTGGATCGAGCCGTCCACCGACGGGCGCCAGCGCTTGCCGCGCGCGTAGAACACGCCGACCGCTTCGGGGAAGAAGAAGTCGCGGCCCACGCCCGGCGTGATGATGAGCTGGTCGGCCCCGGCCTGCCCGACATCGCCGCCGTCGGTGCGCGCGGATGTCAGAAAAGTCTGCTGCGCATAGGCGACGTTGAGCAATGCGCCGATCTCCCCGATCCCGGTCTCCCACCGGTCGGACAGGAGCAGGCTGACGTTCGGATCGTACTTGTCGGCTTCCTCGTTGTAGGTGCCGCGCACCGCACCCGCGATCTCGAAGCCATCGAAGTCGAACGGGCGGCGCGAGCGGACGTTGACGAGCCCGGCGATGCCGCCCTCGATCTGATCGGCGGTGGTCGACTTGTAGACCTCCAGCCCCTGCAAGGCCGCGGCGGGGAAATCCTGCAAGGCGACATTGCGCCCGTCGTAGCTGAAGATTTCGCGCCCGTTGAACGTCGTCGAGGCGTCGGGAAGGCCTCGCACCAGCACTTGATTCACTTCGCCGACCTGCCGCGCCACCTGCACGCCGGTGATGCGCGCCAGCGCCTCGGCCGCACTGTTGTCGGGCAACTTGCCGATATCTTCGGCTACCACGGCATCGAGGATCTGGTCTGCGTTGCGCTTGCGCTCGCGTGCCGATTGCAAACTGCCGCGCAGGCCGGTGACCACGATCGTGTGGTCGCCCGTTTCCTCCGGAGCGGCCTCTTCGGCTGCCGGTTGCGATTGCTGGGCCGCAGGCTCGGTCTGAGCGGCCGCGGGCAAGGCGACTAACGCCCCGCCGACGCTTACGAATATCCCAGTTTTCATCGGCGATCGCCTTTCCGCCCCGTCGAGAAGCGTCGAGCGGTTTGAGATGAACGGCGGCGGGGGCGGGACGGACGCCCTCGCGGCCCTCACCGAAGGTCGCGCACCGCCAAGGTAATCGTATTCACGTTTGACCTGCCGCACGCCTCGCGTAAGACGCCGCGCGGATGACCGTAGCGACCGATCTTCCCGCCCCGCCGCCCTTCGCGCGGCTGACCGCAGAGCGCCGCATCGCGCTGTTTCTCGATTTCGACGGCACGCTGGTCGACCTCGCGCCTGCGCCCGATGCGATCGAGGTGCCCGGCGCGTTGGCGCGCGGGTTGCGTGCGCTGGCGGAGCGGCTGGATGGCAGGCTCGCGCTCGTGTCGGGGCGCTCGCTCGACGATCTCGCCACGCATGTAATGCTCGATGGCATCGCGCGCGCGGGATCGCACGGCTCGGACAGGCGCGATGCCGAGGGCGGGGCGCTCGGCGCGCCAGCCGTCGGCCTGCCGGAAGCGGCGTTCGACGCGCTGCACACCAGCGCTGGCGATCTCGAGCTGATGCTGGAAACCAAGTCGCACGGCGCGGCGCTCCACTATCGCGGAGACCCTGCGATGGGTGCGGCCGCTCGCGATCTGGCAGGGCAGGTGTCCAAGCGTTTCGATCTCGCGGTCAAACACGGCAAGAGCGTCGTCGAACTGACCGCGAAAGGCGCCGACAAGGGCGGCGCGGTGCGCGCTTTCCTCGAAATCCCGCCTTTTTCCGGAGCCATGCCGGTGTTCGTCGGTGACGATGTGACCGACGAGGACGGGATCGCCGCCTGCGTGGACGCGGGCGGTTTCGGCGTGCTCGTCGGCGATCGTATGCCCACCGCAGCGCGCTATCGTCTGCCCGATGTCGCTTCCGTTTACGAATGGCTGGACCTTTGACCGAACGACCCCCCTCCGAACCCGCCTCGCTCGAACTTTGGCCGATCGGCAATTGCCAGGTTAGTGGATTGATCGACCGCAAGGGCGCACTAGTCTGGGGCTGCGTGCCGCGGGTGGATGGCGATCCGGTTTTCTGCTCGCTGCTGAATGGGGACCGGCAGGATGCGGGCGTCTGGCGCTTCGAACTCGAAGGGCAGGTTTCCGCCACCCAGCATTACGAGCGCAATACCCCGATCCTCGTCACCCGGCTCGAAGCTGAAGACGGCAGCGCGGTCGAAATCCGCGATTTCTGCCCGCGCTTCGAGCGCAGCGGTCGGATGTACCGCCCCGTCGCCTATGCGCGGATCGTCAGCCCGGTTGCAGGCAATCCGCGGATGAAGGTCGTGCTGCGGCCCACGCGTGGCTATGGTGCGCAACTTGCCGAAACGACCAGCGGAACCAACCACATCCGCTATCTGGTCGGCGGACAGGCGATCCGCCTCAGCACTGATGCGCCGGTCGGCTATGTGCTCTCTGGCCGATCCTTCCGGGTCGAGAGCGACCAGCATTTCTTCCTCGGCCCGGACGAGCCGTTTTCCGGCAATCTGCGCGCCGAGTTGCGCCAGATGGACGATCTCACCCGCAAGTACTGGACGCTGTGGGTGCGCGGCCTGCACATCCCGCTCGAATGGCAGGACGAGGTGATCCGCTGTGCGATCGCGCTGAAACTGTGTCAGCACGAGGAGACCGGCGCGATCGTCGCCGCGCTCACCACCTCGATCCCCGAAGCGCCGAACAGCGAGCGCAACTGGGACTATCGCTATTGCTGGATCCGCGATTCCTATTTCACCGTACAGGCGCTGAACCGGCTGGGCGCGCTCGACGTGTTGGAGAAATATCTCGCCTACCTGCGCAACATCGTCGATGCGGCGCAGGGCGGGCAGATCCAGCCGCTCTATTCGGTGATGGGCGACGGCACGCTGGACGAAACGACCGCCGCGCATCTTTCGGGCTATCGCGGCATGGGCCCAGTGCGCGTGGGCAATGCGGCCTATTACCAGGTCCAGCATGATTGCTACGGTCAGATCGTGATGCCCACCGTGCAGGCTTTCTTCGACCGGCGGCTGCTGCGCATGGCCGACGACCGCGACTTCGCCAGCCTCGAGAAGGTCGGCGAGATGGCGTGGACAATGCACGACCAGCCCGACGCGGGGCTGTGGGAGTTCCGCACCCGGCAGGAGGTACACACCTATTCGGCGGTGATGTGCTGGGCGGCGTGCGACCGGCTGGCGAACGTCGCCGGACACATCGGCAAGGAAGATCGCCGCGCGCTGTGGCGCGAGCGGGCCGATGCGATTCGCGCGAAGATCGAGCGCGAGGCTTGGGTCGACGACAGGGGGAGCGAAAACGGGGGTGACGGACACTTCAAGGCCAGCTTCGAGAGCGATTATCTCGACGCCAGCCTGCTGCAACTGGTCGAACTCCATTTCCTCAAGCCCGACGACCTGCGCTTCCAGGCAACCTTCACCGCCGTGGAGAAGGAACTCCGGCGCGGCGAGCACATGCTGCGCTATGCCAGCGAGGACGACTTCGGCCTGCCCGAGACCGCGTTCAACGTCTGCACTTTCTGGCTGATCGAGGCACTGCACATGGCCGGGCGCGACGACGAGGCGCGCGCCCTGTTCGACACCATGTTGTCGCATCGCACGGCATCGGGCATGCTGTCGGAAGACCTCGATGTCGATACCGGCGAACTGTGGGGGAATTTTCCGCAGACCTATTCGCTGGTCGGCATCATCAATTGCGCCGGTCTCCTGTCCAAGCCGTGGAGCGAAGTAAGATAGCCCGACTAGTCGTCATCTCGAACCGCGTCGCGGTCCCCAAGGCTCGCGGCGCCGCCGGTGCGCAAGGAGGGCTGGCGGGCGCGCTCAACGCGGCGCTCAAGAAGCATGGCGGCATCTGGTTCGGCTGGTCGGGGCGCGAGAGCCAGGCATTCACCGGCGACATCAACATCCAGCGCCACGACGGCGTGACCACCGCGACGGTCGACCTGCCGCACCAAGACGTCGAGGAATACTACAACGGCTACGCCAACTCGACGCTGTGGCCGCTGTTCCACTACCGGCTGGACCTGACCGAATACGAGCGTGAGACGGGGAAGGGCTACGAGCGCGTCAACGAGCGGCTGGCCGAAAGCGTGGCGCCCCTGATCGAGCGTGACGATCTGGTGTGGGTTCACGATTACCACCTGTTGCCGCTCGGCGCGCGGTTGCGAGCGAAGGGGGTCGAGAACCGGCTGGGATTCTTCCTCCACACACCTTGGCCGCCGACACGGCTGTTCGTCTCGCTGCCCTATCACGAACGGCTGGTGCGCACGATGCTGGAATACGACCTGATCGGCTTCCAGACCAATGAATGGCTCGAGAGCTTCTGCCATTACTGCAAGAAAGAACTCGGGGCGGATACCGACGAGGCAACCGGCCGGATCGAGTACAAGGGTAAGGTCACTTACGCTCGCGCCTATCCGATCGGGATCGACTACGACCACCTGATGGCGCAGGCCGACAGTGGCGAAGCACGGCAGGCGGGGCAGCGCCTGCTCGCCAGCACGCGGCGGCGCACGGCGATGATCGGGGTCGACCGGCTCGACTATTCGAAGGGCTTGCCCGAGCGGCTCGACGGGATCGGCCGCTTCTTCGATCGCTCACCCGAGCGGGTGCGCGATCTCGTGTTCATCCAGATTGCTCCGCCGAGCCGCGAGGATGTCGAATCCTACCAGCGCATCCGTGCCACGCTCGAGCAGAAGACCGGCCAGATCAACGGCGCGCACTCCGAAGTCGATCTTGTCCCGATCCGTTACGTCAACAAGGGACACTCGCTGGCCGAACTGTGCGGGTTCTATCGCGCGGCCAAGATCGGGCTGGTGACGCCCTTGCGCGACGGGATGAACCTCGTCGCCAAGGAATACGTCGCCGCGCAGGACCCGGAGGATCCGGGCGTGTTGATCCTCAGCCGCTTCGCCGGGGCGGCGCAGCAACTCGATTGCGACGGGCAGGGCGCGGTGCTGGTCAACCCGCACAGCCCGGACGATCTCGCGCACGCGATTCAGACCGCCCTCGACATGCCGCTGGCGGAGCGCAAGGCGCGCTGGCAAGCGATGATCGGCACGGTGCGCGACGACAACGTGCAGCGCTGGACCGAGAGCTTCACGACCGATCTCGCCGAACTCGATACGGATACCGCATCCGGGTAACGCCACGATGGAACACGACCGCGTCATCCCGCTCGAAGGCGTCCACAACTTCCGCGATTACGGCGGGTATCCGGTCGCGGGCGGCGGTCGGATGAAACGCGGGCACCTGTTCCGCTCCGGCCAGCATGTCGGCGCGAGCGACGCGGACCTCCTGAGGATCGGCGAACTGGGCCTGCGCCACGTGATCGACTTTCGCGGCGCGAGCGAGCGCGAGACCTATCCGTGCCGCCGCGGTGACGATTTCTGCGCGGCGGTGGTCGCGTTCGAGGGCGAGACGGCGAACCTTGCCCCGCATGTCGAG
Organism: Pelagerythrobacter sp.; assembly: GCF_041912895.1. NCBI lineage: Bacteria > Pseudomonadati > Pseudomonadota > Alphaproteobacteria > Sphingomonadales > Erythrobacteraceae > Pelagerythrobacter > Pelagerythrobacter sp. The sequence goes on from NZ_JAYSGI010000001.1 coordinate 272,141, forward strand.
GCGGCGGACGGCATACTGACAGTGGACGGGGCGCACCGCGCGATGGAGCGCATCTACCGCAACCTGCCGAACCGCGAACCGGTGCTGTGGGTCATGCGGCGATATTTCGCGACACTGGCGGAAGCGGACGGCCCGAGCCTCGTCCATTGTCTCGCGGGCAAGGACCGGACCGGCATGGCGGTCGCGCTGCTCCACCACGCGCTGGGCGTTCACCCCGATGATGCGATGGCCGATTTCCTTCTCACCAACACCGCCGGCAACATCGAGGCGCGCGTGGCGGCGGGCGGTGAGACGATCCGCGCGAAATACGGCGCGGCGGACGATGATACGATCCGTGTGCTGATGGGCGTGGATGAACGCTACCTCCACGCGATGCGCGAAGCTGTGGAGGACGCGCACGGATCGCTCGACGCCTTCCTCGCCGATGTGCTGGGGGTGGACGACGCGCGGCGCGATGCGCTGCGCTTGCAACTCGTCGACGCCTGACCCACTTCGGGGCGGCACTCGCAAGCAAACGGACGGACATTCGCGCATGGCTACCCATCACACCAAGATGCTCATCATCGGCTCCGGCCCGGCCGGCTATTCCGCCGCGATCTATGGCGCGCGCGCGATGATGGAGCCGATCGTGGTGCAGGGCCTCCAGCCCGGCGGGCAGCTCACCATCACCACCGACGTCGAGAATTATCCCGGCTTCAAGGACGTGATCCAGGGCCCGTGGCTGATGCAGGAGATGCAGGCGCAGGCCGAACACGTCGGCACGCGGATGATGTGGGACACGATCGTCTCGGTCGACGTGAGCAGCGGCCCGCCGTTCCGTGCGGTGGGCGACAGCGGCGACGAATACATCGGCGACACGCTGGTGATCGCGACCGGCGCGCAGGCCAAGTGGCTCGGGCGGCCGGGCGAGCAGGAGCTGGGCGGCAAGGGCGTCTCGGCTTGCGCCACGTGCGACGGGTTCTTCTATCGCGGCAAGAAGGTCGCGGTGATCGGCGGCGGCAATACCGCGGTCGAGGAAGCGCTCTACCTCACCAACCATTCGGACGACGTGACGCTCATTCACCGCCGCGACGAATTGCGTGCCGAGCGTATCCTGCAGGAACGCCTGCTGAAATCGGACAAGATCTCGACGCTGTGGAACAAGACGGTCGAGAGTTTCGAGGGCGATCCGGCGACGGGCGGACTGACGCATCTGGTGCTCAAGGACACGCTGACCGGCGAGACCTCGACGCTGGAGGTCGACGGCGCGTTCGTCGCGATCGGCCACGCGCCGGCGACCGAACTGTTCAAGGGCAAGCTGGAGATGGACGAGAGCGGCTATCTCGTGGTCGAGCCGGGCACCCCCAAGACCGCGATCCCCGGCGTGTTTGCCTGCGGCGACGTAATGGACCATACCTATCGCCAGGCGGTGACGGCGGCGGGCACCGGCTGCATGGCCGCGCTCGACGCCGAGAAATTCCACGCCACGCTCGATTTCGCCAAGCACGAGGCCGAAGCGGCGGAATAGCTCGCGTCCTTCGAGACGCCTTCAGACTGCGTCTTCAGGCTCCTCAGGATGAGCGGGGATTTCTTACTCTTCCGCTCATCCTGAGGAGCCGAAGCTGAAGGCTGAGGCGTCTCGAAGGACGCCCTAGAACACCGCCATCCCCGCGTGGAGGATCAGCGCCGCCAGAACTACGCTCGACAGGGCGAACAGCACGAAGCGCACCATGACCTTGTTCGCGGTCGCCTGCACCAGCGAATGGATCACTCGCAGCCCGACGTAGATCCACGCCAGCAGCGCGTTCATCCCGTCGCCCTGGCCGATGATCGCGAGCAGCAGGCCCACGGCGTAGAACACCGTCGGCGCTTCGTGCAGGTGGTTGTAGTTCTGCGCTTTCCACTGCACCTGCGGCGGCAGCACCCGGTCGAGCGAGGCGGCGGGATCGCGCACCATCGCGTCGGGATCGACCTTCGCCCGGCTCATCGCCGGAATGCGCGCGGCGTACATCCAAAGCCACATGACCATCGTCCACGCCATCAGCGCGACGAGCGGCTGGAGGATCTCCATCCCGATCATGACGGAGCGATCCCCGGATTGGCGAACACGGTGAGCGCGAGTGCGTGGATCGTGAGCGCCATCAGGCACAGCGTCGAGAGTGCGAACAGGGCGAAGCGCACCGGCACGCGGTTGACCGTCGCTTGCCATATCGAATGAACCACGCGGATCGCGACGTAGGCCCAGGCGACCGGAATGGCCCACGCCGCGGGGCCCATGATCGCCAGGATCGCGATCACGGCATAGAACAGCACCGGCTGTTCGAGCAGGTGGGTGTAGTTGTGCGACTTCCAGTTGACCCGGTCGTCGATCACACCTTCGAGATTCTGCCCGCGCCCGCCCGGAGGAGCGTTGCCGAGCCCGCCCATCTTGCGCATCGCCGGCCCGCGCACGGCGGCCATCCACACCAGCATGACCAGCGTCCACGCCACCAGCACGGCGGCGGGGGCGAGTATCTGTGCCTGCATTCCCGTCCCTCCCTGTATCGCCCGCGAAACTGCGCCGCGCGCGGGCGGTTGTCAAACGCTCGAAATCGTCTCCGTGAAGGTTTCGGGATCGCAGTTGCCGCCGGTCAGCATCACGACCGTGTACTCGTCCACCGACACCTTGCCCGCCAGCACCGCCGCCAGCGCGGCCGCGCCGCCGGGTTCGACCACCAGCTTCAATCGCGCGAAGGCGAAACGCTGCGCCGCGCGCACCTCGTCGTCGGTCACCGTCACGCCGGGATCGCTGCGGCCCTGCAGCACCGCGAGATTGACCGGCGCGCTGGCCGCGGGCTGGAGGGCGTCGCAGATCGTCTTCGGCGCGTCGGGCCCAGCACGCACGATCTCGCCCGCCGCGAGGCTGCGCCCGACCATGTCCCACCCCACCGGCTCGACCGGCACGATCGCCGCTTCGGGACAGGCGAGGGCGAGCCCGGCGCTCAGACCCCCGCCGCCGCAGCAGACGACGATGCGCGACGGCTCCCGCCCCATCTGCGCGGCGATCTCGATCCCGGCGCTGCCTTGTCCCTCGATCACCCACGGATCGGCGAAAGCGTGGACGAGCACCGCGCCGCGCTGCGCGACCTCGCGCGCGGCGACCTCCTCGCGGTCCTCGCCGGGACGATCGTAGAGAACGATCTCGGCCCCCAGTGCGCGGGTGGCCTCGAGCTTCACCTTGGGCGCATCGCGCGGCATCACGATAGCCGCGGCGATCCCGAGCCGCTTGGCAGCCCACGCGACGCCTTGCGCGTGGTTGCCGCTCGACACCGCGACCACGCCGCGCGCGTGCTCCTCGTCGGTGAGGTCGCTCAGCCGGTGCCAGGCCCCTCTGATCTTGAACGCCCCGACCGGTTGGAGCGTCTCGGCCTTGGCCCAAAGCCGCTGGCCCTCGATTTCCAGCGGCAGGAGAGGCGTGGGGGGCAGAATCTCGGCGATCTTCGCCGCTGCGCGCAGCACGCCGTCGCGAGTCGGGAGGCGGTCGGCGCTCATCGGTTCGTCGCTCGCGAGCGAGACATGGACCACATGTTACACTGTCCTGAGATGAAAAAGTCGGGGCATCTGCAGGCCGTCGGCAACGGCGAGCGGGAGGCAGATAAAATGGTCATTCGGCGATGCTGGCAAACTGCGCCCGCGTAGGAAAGCGATTTCGGATCGTGTTGCGACCGCCGCGCATTTCCCTATGTGGGCGCCTATGATGAGCCGTCGAAGGCTCGCACAAGAAGAGAACGGAGCGAACATGTCGAAAGTCCTGGTAATCGGTGCGGGCGGGGTCAGCTCGGTGTGCGTGCACAAGATGGCGATGAACCCCGACGTGTTCAGCCAGATCCACCTCGCCAGCCGCACCAAGTCGAAATGCGACGCGATCGCCGAATCGGTCAAGGAGCGCACCGGGCAGGAAGTCTCGACCTACGAGATCGACGCCGAGGAAGTGCCCGCGATGGTGAACCTGATCCGCAAGCTGGAACCCGGCCTCGTGGTCAACCTCGCGCTGCCCTATCAGGATCTGCCGATCATGGACGCCTGCCTGGAGGCGGGCGTCTGCTACCTCGACACCGCGAACTACGAGCCGAAGGACGAGGCGAAGTTCGAATACAAGTGGCAGTGGGCCTATCACGATCGCTTCAAGGAAGCCGGACTGATGGCGCTGCTCGGCTCCGGCTTCGATCCGGGCGTTACCAGCGTGTTCACGATGTGGCTGAAGAAGCACAAGCTGAAGACCATCCGCCAGCTCGACATCCTCGATTGCAACGGCGGCGATCACGGGCAGCACTTCGCGACCAACTTCAACCCGGAGATCAACATCCGCGAGGTGACCGCGCCCGCACGCCACTGGGAAAAGGGCAAGTTCGTCGAGACGCCGGCGATGGGCGAGAAGGTCGAGTTCGATTTCGAGGGTGTCGGCCCCAAGACGATGTATATGATGTATCACGAGGAACTGGAAAGCCTCGCGAAGTTCGTGCCCGAGCTGGAGCGCGCCCGCTTCTGGATGACCTTTGGCGAACAGTACATCACCCACCTCACCGTGCTGCAGAACGTGGGCATGACCGCGATCGAGCCGATCAAGTACCAGGGCCGCGAGATCATCCCGCTGCAATTCCTCGCCGCCGTGCTGCCCAAGCCCGAAACTCTGGGCGAGACGACCAAGGGCAAGACCAACATCGGCGTCATCGCGACCGGCGAGGCCTTGGACGGGAGCGGCGAGAAGACGTTCTACATCAACAACATCTGCGACCACGAGGACGCTTACGAGGAAACCGGCAACCAGGCCGTCAGCTATACCACCGGCGTCCCTGCCATGGTCGGCAGCGCGATGGTGCTGGGCGGCAAGTGGGCCGGTGACGGGGTGTTCAACATGGAGGAATTCGACCCCGATCCCTTCCTCGAAATGCTCGGCGAACAGGGCCTGCCGTGGAATGTGAAGGAGCTGGACGGGCCGGTGGATTTCTGACGTTTTTGGTTTCGCGCCAAGACGCAAAGGCGCCAAGATGCGGTACGTACCCGCGCCGAAGGCGCACCAATCGTTAGTGTCATGCGGCTAGATCGAGCGCGGCTTCGCCGCGAAAACAACATCTTAGTGCCTTCGCGTCTTAGCGCGAAACACGTCTTGGGAAACTAGCGATGGAAACCAAAGCCGGCGATCCGGGCGCGTTCGCGCAGTTCGACCTCAATCGCGTCGACAGCCCGGCGTTCGTGGTCGACGCCGCGAGGCTGCGCGCCAATCTCCAGGTGCTCGCCGACATTCGCGACGCGGCGGAGATCAAGGTGCTTGCCGCGCTGAAGGCGTTTTCCATGTGGAGTGTCGCGCCGATGATCGGCGAGTATCTCGACGGGGTGTGCACTTCCGGCCTGTGGGAAGCGCGGCTGGCGGGCGAGTTCTACGACGGCGAGATCGCCACCTATTCCGCCGCCTACAAGCCCGACGAGCTGGAGGAAATCTGCCGCCTGTCGGACCACGTGATCTTCAATTCGCCCGGCCAACTCGAACGCGCCGGGCTCATCATCGAGCAGGCGCGCGCGGCGGGGCAGGATTTCGATGTCGGCCTGCGCATCAATCCGCAAGTGCCGACCGGTGAGGTGCCGCGCTACGACCCGTCCAGCCCCGGCAGCCGCCTCGGCTTCCCGCTCGACCAGCTGACGCCCGAGATCATGGATCAGGTCGACGGCATCCACTTCCACAACCTGTGCGAGCAGGATCTCGAACCGCTCCAGCGCACGTGGGACACCGTGTTCGACGCGATCGAGCCCTGGTTCGGCCAGCTGAAGTGGATCAACATGGGCGGCGGTCATCACATCACCCGCGCCGACTACCAGCGCGAGGAACTGGTCGAATTCCTGCGCGACGCGAAGGAGGATACCGGCGCGGAAATCTACCTCGAACCGGGCGAGGCGGTGGCGCTCGACGCGGGGATACTCGTGGGCACGATCCTCGATGCGCACGACAACGGACTGCCGGTCGCGATCACCGACATTTCCGCCACCTGCCACATGCCCGACGTGATCGAGGCGCCCTATCGCCCCGCGATGCTGGGCGAAGCGGGTGAGGGGCACCCCGTGCGTCTTGGTGGCCCTTCGTGCCTCGCGGGCGACGTGATCGGCGATTATCGCCTGCCGGTGCCGTGCGAGCCGGGCCAGCGGATCGCCTTCCTCGACCAGGCGCACTATTCGATGGTCAAGACCAACACCTTCAACGGCGTCCAGCTTCCTTCGATCTGGCTGTGGGACAGCGAGACCGACGCGCTCGAGCAGGTCAAGAGCTTCGGTTATGCCGACTTCCGCGATCGGCTGAGCTGAGCGCCCGGTTCGGCGGAAATCCGGAACGCGCCGCCGCCCGCACGGTTGAACCCGCATGCCGCGGTTTTCACTTGCGGTTCACGCTGTGCGGATTATAGGCGCGGTCCGCTGCCCCAAGGGGACTTCCTGACCGCAAGGCAGCTCGTTCGAACGTAACCGTTTGGGGGTCCCTTGAATTGCACCATTACCCTGACGCCCGGTCTGTAGTTCGCGCACTCGCGCCGGACGAACCGGTCATCCTCAATCGCCCGCACGCCGCGGCGCGCGCCGCGCGTTTCTTCGTGGAACGCTTCCCCGGCAAGTCGCTCTATGCGGTGAAGGCCAATCCTTCGCCCGAATTGCTTCAGGTGCTGTGGGCCAGCGGCGTGACGCATTACGACGTCGCTTCGATCGCCGAGGTGCGGCTGGTGCGCGATGCGCTGCCCGAAGCCACGCTGTGCTTCATGCACCCGGTCAAAACCCCGCGCGCGATTCGCGAGGCCTACTTCGAACACGGCGTGAAGACCTTCAGCCTCGACACGATCGAGGAGCTGGAAAAGGTCGTCGAGGCGTGCACCAACGATGAGGGCGAGCGCGCGACGGACCTGCGTCTGCTGGTGCGCCTGCGCGTCAGTTCGGACTATTCGGAGCTCAGCCTCGCGTCGAAGTTCGGCGTCGATCTGGCCGATGCCGCGCCGTTGCTCCAGGCGACCCGCCAGCACTGCGACTGGCTGGGCCTGTGCTTCCATGTCGGCAGCCAGGCGATGACCCCGTTCGCCTACGTCCAGGCGCTGGAGCGCGTGCGCGTCGCGGTGGCCGAAGCGAGCGTGGTGATCGACGTGGTCGATGTCGGCGGCGGCTTCCCCTCGGTCTATCCGGGCATGGAGCCCCCGCCGCTGGAGGACTATTTCCAGGTCATCCACCGCCATTTCGAGAACCTGCCGATCGCCTACAACGCGGAGCTGTGGTGCGAACCCGGCCGCGCGCTGTGCGCCGAGTATTCCTCGGTGATCGTGCGGGTCGAGAAGCGCCGCGGCGACGAGCTCTACATCAACGACGGCGCCTACGGTGCGCTGTTCGACGCCGCGCACGTGGACTGGAAGTTCCCCGTCGCCGCGCTGGAAGACGACCTGCGCGACCCGGTGGAGGAATTCGCCTTTTACGGCCCCACCTGCGACGATGCCGATTACATGAAGGGGCCCTTCATGCTGCCCGGCGACATCCGGGCGGGCGACTACATCGAGATCGGCATGCTCGGCGCCTATGGCGCGGCGATGAAGACCGGCTTCAACGGTTTCGGCAACGCGCAGCAGATCGTGGTCGAGGACGAGCCGATGGCGAGCCTCTATCGTGGCCGCCGCGAACTGCCCGCGAGCGACAACGTGGTGAGCCTGCGCTAGCAGCGATCGCTAGGGCCGCGCGCGCGGCAGGCAGGCACCGGTTTCGGGCGAGGGGAACAGGCGGCAGTCGAAATATATCGCCGCCGCGTTGCCGCCCCGCGCAGGCAGGAAGCTGAAGCGCAGCGCGCGCCGCGCCGTGTCGCTCAGCGGCAGCGCGGCGGGGATGTCGCCCGCATCGCTCCAGCCGTAGACCTGGCAATAGGCATCGCCGGGGCACAGTGCCCGCGCGCGCTCGACCAGAGCCTGCGGCGAATCGCCTTGCGCGACGAGCACGAAATGCACGCCGGGTTCGGGTGAGCCGGGCGCGCCGGTGGTTGCCGGGGTAGGGGAGGGCGCGGCATCGCCCGTGCCCGGCTGGAGCGACGCGGCGGTGATCGTGCGCACCGCCGCGCCATCCTCGGCCAAGCGGGGAATCATCGCTTCGGGCCGAACGACCTCCTGCGCCTGCGCCCGCAGCGCCATCGGGTCGGGCTCTCCGCCCGCATAGCGCGCCGAGAGCGCCGCACGGCTGCCCCACCAGCCGCGCCAGCGGAAGAACAGGTGCGGCCCGACCGCCGCGATCTTGTCCAGCTCCGCGCTCCAGTAGGGATAGACGTAGTCGGCGTGGTAATGCGTCGCGGTGCCCACCGCCCGGTCGACATGGCCGCCCAGCGCCGCATCCGCGCGTTCGCGCGCCGCGCGCCACATCGCCGCCGGGTAGCTGCGCGCGAGCGAGCCGTCGCAGGTGAAGGTGAATTGGCACCCGGTCGGCCGCTCCGAACCTTGGAACACCACGCCGCATACAGTCTTCGCGAAGGCCGGATGGCGCACGCGGTTGAGCACGACCTGCATCACCGCGCGCTGGTCGCCGTCGCCCGCGCCCGCCTCGGCCATCGCGGCGAGCGCGAGGCAGTCGCGCGCCCGCGTCCGGTCGGCGGCGGTGCCGGCGAAGACGAAGGGGCGGGCGGCGACGGGATCGCTGTCGGCGAAGGGCACCGCCGCGTTGCGCGCCTGCGCGTCGCCCGGCGTGAGCGCGGAGAGCGTGGGCGCCGCTTCCTGGGCATTGGCGGGCAGCGCGTCGAGCGGCGCGGCGGCAACCGGCTCGGGGCTAACGGTAGGCGGCTCCGCCCCGCGCCCGAACAGCGCGAGCCCCGCAAACACCAAGAGCAGGATCGCGCCGATCGCGTAGAGCGGGGCGTTGAGGCGGAGATGGTCTGCCATGGCGGCTATCTGCCGTCGCGCCGGATGCCGACCGCTGGCCCGGCCCGGTCAGGCGGCGCGGGCGAGGTCCAGTTCGAGCCGGTCCCAGATTTCGACCAGCGCGGCGGCGAGATCGTCCATCATCGCTTCGCTGTGCGTCGGGCCGGGCGTGAAGCGCAGCCGTTCGGTGCCGCGCGGCACGGTCGGGAAGTTGATCGGCTGGACGTAGGCGCCGTATTCGGCGAGCAGGATGTCGCTGATCTTCTTGGCGCGCACCGGGTCGCCCACCATCAGCGGCACGATGTGGGTCACGCTGTCCATCACCGGCAGCCCGGCATCGCGGAACTTGGCCTTGAGCAGCGCGGCGCTGGCCTGCTGCGCCTCGCGCTCCTCGCTCGAACCCTTGAGGTGCTTCACCGCCGCCAGCACGCCCGCCACGAGCACGGGGCTCAATGAGGTGGTAAAGATGAAGCCGGGGGCGTAGCTGCGGATGCAGTCGATCACGCGGGTGTCGGCCGCGATGTAGCCGCCCATCACGCCGAACGCCTTGCCCAGCGTGCCTTCGACGATGTCGATCCGGTGCGCCGCCTCGTCGCGCTCCGAAATGCCGCCGCCGCGCGCGCCGTACATGCCGACCGCGTGGACCTCGTCGATATAAGTCAGCGCGTTGTATTTCTCGGCGAGGTCGCAGATCGCGTGGATCGGGGCCACGTCGCCGTCCATCGAATAGACGCTTTCGAACGCGATCAGCTTGGGCGCGTCGGGGTCTTCGGCGGCGAGCAGTTCTTCGAGGTGCGCCACGTCGTTGTGGCGGAACACGCGCTTCTCGCAGCCCGAATTACGGATCCCTGCGATCATGCTCGCGTGGTTCAGCTCGTCGGAGAAAATCACGCAGCCCGGCAGCAGCTTGGCGAGCGTGGAGAGCGTCGCATCGTTGGAGACGTAGCCGCTGGTGAACAGCAGCGCGCCGTCCTTGCCGTGGAGGTCGGCCAGTTCGCGCTCCAGCTCCACGTGCAGGTGCGTGTTGCCGCCGATGTTGCGCGTGCCGCCGGACCCTGCGCCGACGTCGTGCAGCGCCTCTTCCATCGCGGCGATCACCTTGGGGTGCTGGCCCATCGACAGGTAATCGTTGGAACACCACACGGTAATCGGCTTGGGGCCGTTGTGGCCGTGGAAGCAGCGCGCGTTGGGAAATGCGCCCTTGTTGCGCAGGATATCGATGAAAACGCGATAGCGGCCTTCGGAATGCAGGCGGTCGATCGCCTGGTCGAAGATCTGGTCGTAGTTCATCGTAAACCTGCGTCGGCGCCGCGCGGACGCGGCCGAAATCGGGTTTCGCTTAGGCGCGTCGCGGGCGATTTTCCACCGCGATCTTTGCGAGCGATTCGCAGCTAGAACGCGGCGAGATCGCCGATCCCGTGCCGCGCAAAGGCCGGGGCGAGCGCGCGGAAATCCTCTATCGAGCCGGTAGTGATCGCCCGGTCCGCCCGGTCGCGCGCGAACGCTTGCCCCTCGGTCAGCGCGGCGATGCGGCGGGCGATGCCCTCGGCCCCGTCGACCAGCGTCACGCCTGCGCCCAGTTCCGCCGCCAGTTCATCGCGCAGCAGCGGGAAATGGGTGCAGGCGAGCACCACGGTGTCGATCGCCTCGCCGCCCGGCTGCCCGCGCAGCGCGGCGACCGATTGCGCGATCGCCGCAGGATCGGCTGGCGCCCCGCGCAGCTTGGCCTCCGCCGCCTCGACCAGCCCCGGCGCGGCCTGCCGCAGCAGCACGTGCCCGTTGCCGAAGCGCGCCTCCAGATCGTCGACGTAGCGCTGGCGCACCGTCGCCTCGGTGCCGAGCAGGCCGATCGTGCCGCTGCGGGTGATCGCGGCGGCGGGCTTGATCGCGGGCACAGTGCCGACGATCGGGATTTCCAGCACCTCGCGCACCATGCCCAGTGCGATCGTGCTGGCGGTGTTGCAGGCGATGCAGATCAGCCGCGGGTGGAACCGCTCGGCCATCCGGCCCAGCAACCCGCACACCCGCGCCGCAACCTCGGCTTCGGTCTTCGTGCCGTAGGGCAGGCCCGCGATGTCGGCAGCATAGATCACCGGGGCTTGCGGCAATACCTCACGCAACGCCGCGAGCACCGAAAGCCCGCCGACGCCGGAATCGAACAGCAGGATGGGGGATGAGGGCTGGGGTCTGTCCAATTCCGTTCGTCCCGAGCTTGTGGAAGCACCGCGTTTCGCTTTACGGCGCTAGAAGATCGGATGGGGCTTCGACAAGCTCGACCCGAACGATTACCAGGAAATATCCGGCAAGGGATCGGCGGCAATGGACATCACGATCGAAACGCTCCTCGCCGCGCTGCTCGGCTATGCGCTCGGCTCGATCCCGTTCGGCCTGCTGCTCACGCGCATGGCGGGCAAGGGCGACGTGCGCGCGATTGGCAGCGGCAGCATCGGGGCGACCAACGTGCTGCGCACCGGCAGCAAGGGCCTGGCTGCGGCCACGGTGCTGCTCGATGCGGGCAAAGGCGTTGCCGCTGTCTTGCTGGCCCGCGAATGGTTCCCGGGGATGGAAGGCATCGCGGCGGTGGGCGCGATCGTCGGCCACTGTTTCCCCGTCTGGCTGCGGTTCAAGGGCGGCAAGGGTTTCGCCACCGCCGCTGGCGTCTGCCTCGCGCTGGCGTGGCCGGTGATGCTGGCAAGTGCGGCGATCTGGGCCGCCGTGCTCGCGGTCAGCCGGATTTCCTCGGTATCCTCGATGGCGACGGTGGTGGCCGCGCCGGTGGTGGCGTGGCTGCTCGGCTATCCGGCGGTCGTCCCCACGCTGATCGCGGTGGCCGTGGTCGTCATCGTGCAGCATCGCGAGAACATCCGCCGCCTCGCGAACGGCACCGAGCCGAAAGTCGGCGCGAAAGGGTGAGCGAGCTTTCGCAGCCCGAGGCTTTCGCCCGCATCCGACTGCTGCGCTCGCCCAATATCGGGCCGGTTTCCTACACGCAGCTTCTCGCCCGGTTCGGCACCGCAGCCGAGGCGCTGGAGGCGTTGCCGGATCTGGGCAAGCGCGGCGGGCGCGCATACCGCGCCGCGCCGGTCGACCGGATCGAGCGCGAGGTGGAGGCGGTGAAGGCCGCCGGGGCGCGCTACCTGTTCCACGATCGGCCCGGCTATCCCGCGCTGCTCGGCGAGATCGAAAGCGCGCCACCGATCCTGACGTATCGCGGCGACCTGTCGCTGGCGGAAAAGCCCTGCGTGGCCATGGTCGGCGCGCGCAACGCCAGCGCGGCGGCGGTCAAGCTCGCGCGTGATTTCGCTGCCGGGCTGGCTGAGGCCGGGTTCGCGGTGGTTTCGGGTCTCGCGCGCGGGATCGACGGTGCCGCGCATCGCGGGGCCTTGCCCGCCACGATCGGCGTGATCGCCAGCGGGATCGACATCGCCTACCCGCCGCAGCACGCCGACTTGCAGGAGGAAATCGCCACGCAGGGCCTCCTCCTCGCCGAACAGCCGCCGGGCACCGAGCCGCGCGGCAGCCATTTCCCCAGCCGCAACCGCATCATCGCCGGGCTCGCGGCGGGCACGCTGGTGGTCGAGGCCGCGCCGAAATCGGGCTCGCTCATCACTGCGCGGCTGGCGGGGGAGGCGGGGCGCGAGGTCATGGCGATCCCCGGCAGCCCGCTCGACGCGCGTTCGCAGGGCTGCAACCAGCTGATCCGCGACGGTGCGGTGCTGGTGCAGTCGCCGGAAGACGTGGCCGAGCTGCTGAGCGGCTTCGACGGCACCCCGCGCTCGACCTTCCGCGAGGCGGCGGTGCCCGAAGATTTCGCCGAGGCCGAACCCGCCGACATCGCCAGCCTCCTCACCACCGCCCCGGTCGCGGTCGACGAATTGATCCGCCAGTCCGGCGAAGGCGCGGCGGCGGTGCAGATGGCGCTGCTCGAACTCGAGATCGGCGGCCGGCTGCAGCGTCACGCGGCGGGGCGAGTCAGTCTCCTGCAATGACCCGCCTGTTCCGTGCGGCCGGCCAGTGACGCGATTTCCCCGCTTGACGATTCTCGGGCCCCCACCCCACCTTCGCGCGTATACGCACACGTAAGGGACTGCCCACACTTCCATGCAACTCGTCATCGTAGAATCGCCGGCCAAGGCCAAGACCATCGAAAAATACCTCGGCAAGGACTTCAAGGTCCTCGCCTCCTACGGCCACGTCCGCGACCTGCCGCCGAAAGACGGCAGCGTGCGTCCGGACGAGGATTTCGCGATGGACTGGGAGCTCTATCGCGACAAGCAGAGCCGCTTCAAGGAAATCGCCGACGCCGCGAAGAAGGCCGACCGCCTCGTCCTCGCGACCGACCCCGACCGTGAGGGGGAGGCGATTTCGTGGCACGTTCGCGAGCTATTGGCCAAGCGCAAGGCGCTGCCCAAGGAGGTCGAGCGGGTCACCTTCAACGCGATCACCAAGCAGGCGGTGACCGACGCGATGAAGGCCCCGCGCGATCTCGACGGCGATCTGATCGACGCCTATCTCGCCCGCCGCGCGCTCGACTATCTCTACGGTTTCACGCTCTCGCCGGTGCTCTGGCGGCGGCTGCCCGGCGCCAAGAGCGCGGGCCGCGTGCAGTCGGTGGCGCTGCGGCTGATCGTCGATCGCGAGCGCGAGATCGAAGCGTTCACCCCGCAGGAATACTGGTCCGTCGTCGCGAAGATGGAGCAGGACGGGACTGCGTTCGACGCGCGGCTGGTGAAGCACGAGGGCAAGAAGCTCGACCGGCTGTCGCTGGGCGACGAGGGCAGCGCGATGGCGGCGAAGGCCGCGGTGGAAAGCGGCAAGTTCACGGTCGAGGAGATCGAGACCCGCCCGCTCACCCGCAATCCCGCGCCGCCGTTCACCACCTCGACCTTGCAGCAGGAGGCCGCGCGCAAGCTCGGCTATTCGGCCAGCCACACGATGCGGCTGGCGCAGAGCCTCTACGAAGCGGGCGCGATCACTTACATGCGGACCGACGGCGTGCAGATGGACGGCAGCGCCATCAGCGCCGCCCGCAAGGCCATCGCGGACCGTTACGACGGGCATTATCTGCCCGAAAAACCGCGCCACTACAGCACCAAGGCGAAGAATGCTCAGGAAGCGCACGAAGCGATCCGACCGACCGATTTCAGCCGCGACCGGGCCGGTTCGGGCGACGAGGGCAAGCTCTACGACCTGATCTTCAAGCGCGCAATGGCGAGCCAGATGGCCGCCGCGCGGCTCGAACGCACCACGATCACGTTCCGCGACGGCACCGGCAAGACAGAACTGCGCGCAACCGGCCAGGTAGTGAAGTTTCCCGGCTATTTCGCGGTCTATCAGGAAGGCTTCGACGACAAGGACAGCGACGACGAGGATGGCCTGCTGCCGGTGATGCACAAGGGCGACAGCCCGGTGAAGAAGGCGGTCAAGGCGAACCAGCATTTCACCCAGCCGCCGCCGCGCTTTTCCGAGGCTTCGCTGGTCAAACGGCTCGAGGAACTGGGTATCGGCCGCCCCTCGACCTATGCTTCCACCATCCAGACGCTGCGCGACCGCGACTATGTGCGGATGGAGAAAAACCGTTTCTTCGCAGAGGAATCGGGCCGGTTGCTCACGGCGTTTCTCGAACGGTTCTTCGAACGCTACGTCGCCTACGAGTTCACCGCCGGGATGGAGGACGAGCTCGATATCGTCTCGGACGGCAAGGAGGATTGGAAGAAGCTGCTCGAGCAGTTCTGGCGCGACTTCAAGCCCAAGACCGAAGAGGTGATGGAGAAGAAGCCCTCGGAAGTCACCGAGGTGCTTGACGAATTCCTCTCCGACTACCTGTTCCCCCCGCGCGCCGACGGCAAAGACCCGCGCACCTGCCCGCTGTGCGAACAGGAAGGGCGCGAGGGCGGGCGACTGGCGCTGCGCGGCGGGCGCTACGGCGCCTTCGTCGCTTGCGCCAACTACCCCGAATGCAAGTTCACCCGCCGCTTCGCCCAGCCGGACGCGGACGGCGACGCCGGGGCGGACGACGGGATCATGGGCAAGCACCCGGAGACGGGCGAGGAAATCCACCGCAAGACCGGCCGCTTCGGCCCCTACATCCAGATGGGCGAGGGCAAAGAGGCGGCGCGCGCCTCGATCCCCAAGGATCTCGACGATTTCGATCTCGAATGGGCGATCAAGCTGCTCGAACTGCCCCGCATCGTTGGCACGCACCCCGAAAGCGGCAAGGAAATCGAAGCGAATATCGGCCGTTACGGCCCGTACCTGCGGCATGATGGCAAGTATGCCAAGCTCGGCTCCACCCGCGACGTGTTCGATACCGGCATGAACGCCGCGGTGACGCTGCTGGCCGAAGCGGCGAACCGCAAGGGCGGCGCGCGCGGCAAGGCCGAACCGATCAAGACGCTGGGCGCGCACCCGACCAGCGGCGGCGAGATCAAGGTCATGCCCGGCCGCTATGGCCCATATGTCACCGACGGCACCACCAACGCCACGATCCCCAAGGACGTGAAGCCGGAGGACGTGACCGAAGCGCAGGCGATCGAACTGATCGACGCGCGCGCGGCCAAGGGCCCGGCGAAGAAGAAGGGGCGCAAGAAGGCCCCCGCCAAGAAGGCCGCGCCCAAGAAAGCGGCCGCGAAGAAGAAGCCCGCCGCGAAGAAGAAGGCTCCTGCCAAGGCGAAGGACGCCTGATGGCGAAGGAACATTTCGAACGCCACAAGCAGCCGTGGAAGGCGGAGGAAGCCGGCCAACTGCGCACGCTCGCGGCCAAGGGCCACGGCCTCAAGGCCATTGCCAAGGCGCTCGGCCGGAGCGAGGAATCGACCAAGGATTTCGCCAAGAAGAACAAGATCGCGATCGCCAAGAAGCGCTGATGAGCGAGCCTGACGGTCTTCCCCTTCCGCGGCGCATCTGGGCGATCGTGGCGATCAGCTTCGGCACCGCGCTGTTTGTGGTGGACGGGGCGATCGCCAATGTCGCGCTGCCCACGATCGCGCGCGATCTGGGGGTGACCGATGGCGAGGTTACGGGGGTCGTCACGGTCTATCAGCTCGTGATGGTCATGGTCCTGCTGCCGTTCGCCACGGTGGGCGACCGGATCGGGCACCGGCGGCTGTATCAGAGCGGGCAGGTGGTGTTCTTCCTCGCCTCCGCCGCGGCGCTGGTGGTTACCGAGTTCTGGATGCTGCTGGCGGTGCGCGCCTTGCAGGCGCTGGGGGCGGGAATGGCGTTGTCGGTCTCGGCGGCGATGTTGCGCACGATCTATCCCGACCGCAGCCTCGGCAGCGGGCTCGGCATCAACAGCGTGATCGTCGCCACGTCGTACGCGGTGGCGCCGACGCTGGGCGGGTTCATCACCGAACAGTTCGACTGGCGCTGGGTGTTCGTCGCCGCCGCGCCACTAGCCATCGTCTCGCTCGGGCTCGGCCGCACGCTGCCCGATCCCGAGCCGCGCCCGGGCCGCGTGGACTGGCGCAGCGGGCTGTGGAGCGCACTGACGGTAGCCCTGCTGATCGGGGGCCTCTCGGTCGCAACGCATGATCGACCCGCGATAGGCATCGCCGTGTTTGCCGCCGGGGTACTCTCCGCATGGTTCCTCGTGCAGCGCGAGCGCGGGATGGAGCGGCCCGTGCTGCCGGTGGATCTGATGGCGCGCCCGGCGATCGGCCTGTCGGTGCTCGCGGCGGTCTGCGCCTTCATCGGCTCGGCGATGCTGATCGTCGCGCTGCCGTTCAAGCTGGAGCAGGGGCTGGGCTACGGGCCGGGCGAGGTCGGCCTGCTCATCATGCCCTATCCGTTGACGATGCTGGTGGTCGCGCCCGCCGCGGGCTGGCTGTCGGACCGGATATCGCCCTCGGTGATGGGGGTGGTGGGCATGGCGATCGCCATCGTCGGCCTCGCCTTCGTGGCGCTGCTGCCGGGCGATGCCGGCGCGTTCGACATCGGCTGGCGGCTGTCGCTGTGCGCCTTGGGCTTCGGGCTGTTCCTCGCCCCCAATTCGCGGCTGATGATCGGTAGCGCCCCGCGCGATCGCTCGGCGGCGGCGGGCGGGCTGCTCTCGACCGCGCGGCTGTTCGGCCAGTCGACCGGTGCAGCGATGGTCGGCCTGATCCTCGCGCTAGGCGCAGGCCTCGGCCCCGCGCCCGCACTGATCGCCGCTTGCCTCGCCTTGCTCGCCGCCTGTTGCAGCGCATTCCGGTTCAAGGCGACGGGCGCGAACCTTCTGCGCAAGCCGCGCCACGTCGACGTGGTGCGTTAAGGGTCGAAACTCGATCAGGTCGAGGATCATGGGCAACCGCTGCGCGGCGGGCGGCTTTTGGCGCCATGCGGCGTCGCGCGTCGGTCACGATGGATATCCATCGCTCCCTCCTTGCTCCTTGCCTGGAGCCAAAATCCGCTCCGTCTCGACCTCGGCCTGATCGAGTTTCGACCCTAGGCGGCTTTCTCCGCGGGCGGCAGCGGATTGGTGGCGAGCGTGGGGATCGGCTGCCCGATCACGATCGCGCGGGCGCGCAGCATGGCATCGAGATACGGGGTGGGCAGGCGCAGGAATCGCTGCGCGGTCATCCCCAGGAAGCGCTGCGAATCGCGCAGGAAGTGCGAAGTGTCGGTGTAGGCGTCGTCGATCGCCCGATAACCCTGCGTCGCGCCCACCGCCTTCAGCGCAATCAGCGAGCGCAGGAAGCGGGCGCGGATCATCAGCACTTTGGGCGGAAAGCCGAACCGGCGCAGCGCCAGTCGCCGCAGACCGTGGATCGGCAGGTCCATCGCCTCCGCCAGTTCGTCGACGGTGCGGATATCCTCGTCGAGCAGCAGCGCATTGAGGCGGGCGATCTGCGCCTCGGCGGGATGCGGCACCGACATCGTCGCCGCGAAGAAGGCATCGAGGATCGGCTTGACCGCGATCCCCCGGTCGCTGGCCCGCAGGCTCTCGACCAGCGCCACACATGTCTCCTGGCCGATCAGCGAGCCGAGCGGAACCATGCGGTTGCGATAGCGCGCCAGATCGATGTCGAACATCCGGGCCACGCCCGCGGGCGTCGGGCTGACGCCGATCGTCACGCCGCCCTTGGTCAGCATCCGCGACGCGCGGGTGGTCGGGCCGTAGAAGCCGGCTTCCAGCATCGGCTCCCAGCGCCAGCCGTCGCCTTCGACCACCAGCGGATTATCGGCCAGCACGAAGCGGATGACCGGCCAGTTGGGCAGCATCCACTCGCTGACGTATTCCGCCGGCTCCTGCGAATCGAGCATGAAGTAATCGCCGACGAGGCCTTCGAGGGCCGGGGCGGAGCGTTCGTATCGCAGCGCGGTGCCGTCCGGCAGCCGGAAATCCGCCGGATCGACGCCCGGCGTATGCGATCCGCTTTCGATCATGCCCCGTTTCCGCCCATCGCATCACAGCGGTAATAGGGTTAACGCCCCCAATCCAGCCCGATCTCCTCGTAGACCTCGCGATCCTCGGCCCAATTTTCTTCCACCTTGACGTGGAGAAACAGATGGACCTTCACCCCCAGCATTTCGCTGAGCTCCAGCCGCGCCGCCTCGCCGATGGCCTTGATCCGGCTACCACCCTTGCCGAGGACGATCGCGCGCTGGGTGTCGCGGGCGACGACGATCTGCTGGTGGATTTCCAGGCTGCCGTCGGGCCGGTGCTGGTAGAGTTCGGGCCGCACCGCGCTGTCGTAGGGCAGTTCCTCGTGCAGCTGGCGGTAGAGCTGTTCGCGCGTGACCTCGGCGGCGAGCAGGCGTTCGCTGGCGTCGCTCACCTGATCTTCCGGATACATCCACTCCGCCTCGGGCATCGCGGCGGCGAGCGCGGCCTTCATTTCGGGCACCCCGTCGCCGGTTAGCGCGGAGACGAAGAACACTTCGGCGAAATCGGCCTTGGCGGTCAGATCCTGCGCGAGCGCGAGCAGCGGTTCCTTCTTCGCGACGTCGACCTTGTTGAGCACGAGGATCTTGCGCTCGGGCCGCTTGCCCAGCGCCTCCACCAGCGGTTCCAGCTCGTGCCGACGCTGCTTGACCGGATCGACCAGCAGCAGCACCGCGTCGGCCGCCTCGGTGCCTTCCCACGCGGCGCTGACCATCGCGCGGTCGAGCTTGCGCCGGGGCGAGAAGATGCCCGGCGTATCGACGAGGATCATCTGCGTCTGGCCTTCCAGCGCAATCCCCAGCATCCGCGCGCGCGTGGTTTGCGCCTTGGGGCTGGTGATCGCGACCTTCTGGCCGACGAGCTGGTTCACCAGCGTGGACTTGCCCGCATTGGGCGCGCCGATCACCGCGACCAGGCCGCAGCGGGTGTTCGTATCGCTGCTCACCCGTAAATCTCCATGAATTTGCGTGCGGCGGCGGTTTCCGCCTCCTGCTTGCTGCCGGCAGTTGCTTCCGCCTCGCCGACCTTGTGGACCTTGACCCGGACGGTGAACTTCGCCGCGTGATCGGGGCCCGAACGATCGACAAGTTCGTAGTCGGGCGGCCTGCGCTGGTTCCCCGCGGCCCATTCCTGCAGCGCGCTCTTGGGATGCTTGGAGCGGCCCGCGCCGCCGTCCATCGCGCTCGCCCACAGGCGGCGGACGAGATCGCGTGCAGTATCGAATCCGGCCTCCACATGCTGCGCGCCCAGCAGCGCTTCCATCACGTCGCCGAGCACGTTGTCGCCCTGCGCCGCGCCGTCGTCGCGCGCCTGCTTACCCAGCCGCAAGTGATCGGGCAGCGCGATCGCGCGGGCGACGTCGGCGCAGGCGCGCTTGCTGACCAGCGCGTTCAGCCGCTGGGCGAGCCGCCCCTCGTCGTCGCCGCTGCGTTCGTGGAGCCAGCCCGCGATGGCGAGGCCGAGCACACGGTCGCCGAGAAATTCCAGCCGCTGATAATCGCGCGCTTCCCCCGTGCTGCCGTGGGTCAGTGCCTCGCGCCACAGTGCCTCGTCGCGCACGGTAAAGCCGGTGTCCGCCAGCCACGCCTTCGTTTCCGGATCGAGCGCGCTCAAAGCCCGTCCCCGATCCGGCCCCAGCGCGCGGCGGTGAACCACGTCCACGGCTTGATCCATTCGGCGCTGCCGTCGGTCGACCACATCAGCATGCTCGCGCGGCCGACGAGGTTTTCCTGCGGCACCAGCCCCACGCCGCCGCCGGGCATCGCCGGAAAGCGGCTGTCTTGCGAATTGTCGCGGTTGTCGCCCATCACGAACAGCATCCCCTCGGGCACGATCAGCGGGCCGAAATCGTCTTGCGGGGTAAGACCGAAATCGAGCACCTCGTAGCTGCGGCCCGCCGGCAGCGTCTCGCGGAAGCGGGTATAGCGGCACAGGTCGCCGCCATCTGCATCGGGCTCACGCACCGCACCCCAGGCGCAGGTGGTGTTGGGAGAGACGGCGATCACGAAATCGGCGATCCGCTCCTTCGCCACCGGGTCGCCGTTGAGGAACAGCTGCCCGCCGCGCATCTCCACCGTGTCGCCGGGCAGGCCGATCGCACGCTTGATGTAATCGGTGTTGTCGATTGGGTGCTTGAAGATCACCACGTCGCCGCGCTCGGGCTGGCCGGCGAACACGCGGCCGGGGATCAGCGGGGCGGAGAAGGGCAGCGAATAGTCGGTATAGCCGTAGGGCCATTTCGCCGCGACGAGGTAGTCGCCGTTCATCAGCCCGGGCAGCATCGATTCGCTCGGGATCGAAAACGGCGAGAAGATGAAGCTGCGGAAGATCAGCACCGCCAGCGCGAGTTTGACGAGAAACCACGTGAAGCTGCCGAGCGTCTCGGGCTTTTCCTCGGACGCGGTGCCCGCGTCGGGCGCGGCGTTGGCGGTATCGGTCATGCCGCGGATCGGCCGGATTGGGCGGTTGCAATCATCGCTCCACGCCCTAGTCGGGAGCGCATGGTCGAGGAAAGGATTTTTGCATGAGCGACGCGGTTTCCGCAGCATGGGAACGGATCGAGGCGGCGGAGCGGCCCACGCTCGAACAGTTGTTCGCGCGTGACGCGGAGCGGGTGGCGAAGCTCGCTTCGCGGCTCGATTGGGGCCGCGCCGACGATGGGGACGAGACGGCGGGCGGCATCCGCTTCGATTGGTCGAAGACGCATCTCGACGACGATCTGATGGCCGCGTTCGAGGATCTGGCCGAGGCGCGCGAGTTCGCCCGCCACCGCGCCGCGCTGCTGGGCGGGGAGAAGGTCAACGTCACCGAAGGCCGCGCTGCTGAGCATACCGCGCAGCGCGGCGTGGGCAGCGATGCTTCGGTGGAGGAAGCCGCCGCGCTCCATGCCCGCATGCAGATGCTGGTCGAGGCAATCCACGCTGGCACGCTCGGCGAGGTGAAGCACCTGATCCATACCGGCATCGGCGGCAGCGCGCTAGGCCCGGCGATGGCGGTCGACGCGCTGACCCGCGATCTGGCGCGGGTGGACGTCCACGTCGTCTCCAATATCGACGGGCTGGCGCTGGAAGCCGCCTTCGCCGCCTGCGATCCGGCGACCACGCTGATCGCGGTGGCGAGCAAGACCTTCACAACCATCGAGACGATGACCAACGCCGCCAGCGCGCTCAAATGGCTGGCGGACGGCGGCGTCTCCGATCCTTCGGGCCGCGTGATCGCGCTGACGGCCAGCCCGGAAAAGGCGGTCGAATGGGGCGTGGACGAAACGCGCGTGCTGCCGTTTCCCGAAAGCGTCGGCGGGCGCTATTCGCTGTGGTCGAGCATCGGCTTCCCGGTCGCGCTGGCGACCGGATGGGACGATTTCGAGGCGATGCTGGCGGGCGCGCAGGCGGTGGACGAGCATTTTCGCGACACCGACGGGCGCGCCAACCTGCCGCTGCGCGCGGCCTTCGCCGATCAGTACTACACCAGTGTGCGCGGGTGCCAGACGCGCGCCGTGTTCGCCTACGACGAGCGGCTGGCGCTGTTCCCCGACTATCTCCAGCAGCTCGAGATGGAATCGAACGGCAAGTCGGTCACCGCCGACCAGCGCCCCGTCTCCGGCCCGACCGCGCCGATCACTTGGGGCGGGGTGGGCACCGACGCGCAGCACGCGGTGTTCCAGCTGCTGCATCAGGGCACGCATCTGGTACCGGTCGATTTCATCGCCTCGATCGCGCCGGGCGACATGCTCGACCCGGCGCATCACCGCATCCTGCTGACCAACTGTTTCGCGCAAGGGGCGGCGCTGATGAAAGGCGACAAGGGGAAAGACCCCGCGCGCCATTTCCCCGGCGACCGCCCGAGCGCAACGATACTGGCCGACGATCTCGATGCCGCCGCATTGGGCGCGCTGATCGCGTTCCACGAACACCGCGTGTTCGCCAACGCGGTGCTGCTGGGGATCAACCCGTTCGACCAGTTCGGGGTGGAGCTGGGCAAGCGGATGGCGAAGGATATTGAGGCGGGCGGCGGCGATTTCGACGCTAGCACGACTGCGCTGCTCGATGCGGCGGGGCTGACGTGATGCGCGATGCGTTCAAGGCTCTGATCACCGCCGTAGCTGCGGCGCTGATGGTCGCCGCGCCCGCATCGGCGCAGGACGAACCGCGCAGCATCCTGTTCATCGGCAACAGCTTCACGCAGGGTGCGAACTCGGCGGCGCTCCGCTATCGGCCCGAGAGCGTGCAGGATCTGAACGACGAAGGGGTGGGCGGAGTGCCCGCGATCTTCGCCCGGCTGGCCGAGCAGGCAGACGTGGAATGGAACGTCAGCCACGAACTGCGCGGCGGCTCCACCCTCGGTTTCCACCTCGACGAGCGACGCGAGAAAATCGACGCGCCGTGGGACGTGGTGGTGATGCAGCAGTATTCGGTGCTCGACCCCGACAATCCGGGCGACGCGACCGATACTGCCGCCGACGCGCCCGCGCTGGCGGCGATGTTCACCCGCGCCAATCCCGACGCCCAGGTCTACCTGATGGCGACCTGGAGCCGCGCCGATCAGGCGTGGAAGCCAAAAGGGCACTGGTACGGCCAGCCCGTCGAGACGATGGCGCTCGACCTGCGCCGTGCGCTCGACGCGGTGGATGCGGCTTCGCCCGAGATCGATGGGGTGATCCCGGTGGGCGAGGCGTGGAACCGCGCGATCGCGCAGGGGATCGCCGATCCCAACCCCTACGACGGGCGCGACTTCGGCAAGATCGACCTGTGGAGCTACGACCAGTACCACGCCAGCGCGGAAGGATCGTATCTCGAGGCGCTGGTCGTGTTCGGCGACGTGACCGGGATCGACCCGCGCACGTTCGGAGCGGGCGAGACAGCGGCGCACGAACTGGGCATCGAGCCGCGCGTGGCCGAGGCGCTGCAAGGCGTCGCGGCGGCGGAACTGGGAATGGAGTGAGCGCCCCTCAGGGCCGGTTCGCGCCGCTCCGCGCCTGGGTCTTTCGGGCAAGGTAGAGGCGAAGAGCGAACACGGCGAAGGCGCCGGGCAACGGAACGAGCGCGAGCAGCGGTGTGAATTCCCCTCGGCCCCACAACGCGATGATCGCCACCGTCGCGAGGTAGGCCAGCCCGACCGCGATCAACGCGCGGCGGGCCGGCGGACAGTCCGCCCCGATGCACGATCCGAGCATCCAGCTCAGCAGCAGCGCAGGCACGATACCGATCGCGAGCACGGCGATGGCGGCGAGCGCGATCCCGCCGGGCGTCCAGTCTGCGATTACTTGTGCGGCCATGCGTTGTTCCCCCGCGACGGATGATGCCATGCACGCGGGAATATGCAAGCGCGGGCGATGTGCACGATCCCGGCGCGGGACACGGCAGCGATTGACATTTGCGCACTTTGCCACCATCTGCCCGCCAGCGAAGCGCGCGTGCCAGCGTGAAGCGGCATCCGCAGACAGTGGATCGCCCCGGCCGCGCTTCGGTTATTCAAAAAGACTTCCCTTTTCACGCGGGTGGTTTGCCTAAAACCCCGCGACCGCGCGCCTGTTCGGCTGCGCGCCGCATATTTTGCGAGTATTCTAAACATGAAATTCGAAAACCTCGGGCTGTCGCAGCCCGTCCTTCAGGCGCTCGACCTGAAGGGTTATGACACCCCCACGCCGATCCAGGCGCAGGCGATCCCGCCGGTTCTGGAAGGCCGCGACCTGCTCGGCATCGCGCAGACCGGCACCGGCAAGACCGCCGCATTCATGCTCCCCAGCATCGACCGGCTGCGCGAGGCCGGGCGGCAGACGCCGTTCAAGTCGTGCCGCATGCTGGTGCTTGCCCCCACGCGCGAACTGGCGGGGCAGATCGCCCAGTCGGCCAAGGATTACGGCGCGCTCGCGGGCCTCAAGGTCCAGTCGATCGTCGGCGGCACCTCGGTCAACAAGGACCGCAACAAGCTGCACCGCGGCACCGACATCCTCGTCGCCACGCCGGGCCGCCTGCTCGACCTGATCGACCAGAAGGCGTTCGGCCTCGGCAGCGTGGAGATCCTCGTGCTCGACGAGGCGGACCAGATGCTCGACCTCGGCTTTATCCATGCGCTGCGCAAGATCAGCCAGCTCGTGCCCGCCGAGCGCCAGACGCTGTTCTTCAGCGCCACGATGCCGCGCGCGATCAAGGATCTGGTCGGGCAGTATTGCCATGATCCGGTCCACGTCTCGGTCACGCCCGAAAGCACCACGGCGGAGCGGATCGACCAGTACTTGTTCATGGTCCAGCAGGACGAGAAGCAGTCGCTGATCGAGATGATCCTCCAAGGGCGCCATCAGGTGCCGGGCAAGATCGAACGCGTGCTGATGTTCACCCGCACCAAGCACGGCGCGGACCGCGTGGTGAAGAAATTGGCGCAGGTCGGCGTGCATGCCAACGCGATCCACGGCAACAAGAGCCAGCCGCAGCGCGAGCGCGCGCTGGCCGAGTTCCGCAGCGCGAAGACGCCGGTGCTCGTCGCGACCGACGTCGCCGCGCGCGGGATCGACATTCCCGGTGTCAGCCACGTCATCAACTACGAGCTGCCCAACGTGCCCGAGCAATACGTCCACCGGATCGGCCGCACCGCGCGCGCGGGCAAGGACGGGATCGCGATCGCCTTCTGCGCGGAGGACGAGCGCGCCTATCTGAAGGATATCCGCAAGACGACCGACGCGGAATTCACCCGGCTCGATCTGCCGGAGAATTTCCGCGCGGTGGTCGAGGGCGTCGGCCCGACCAAGCCCGCGCCCAAGCAGCAGCGGGGCCGGATCAAGCCCACGCCGCGCGGCGGCGTGCGGCCCGATGCGCGCTCCGATGCCCGGGGCGACGGCGGCGAGCAGCGCAAGCCGCGGCCCAAGCGCAAGCATCCGAACCGGGCGGGCAAGCCGCATGGCGCGGGCGAACGCAGCGGCGGCAATGCGGGCGAGCGCAGCGGCGGCGGCAGTCGCCCGCCGCGCCGGCGCAATCGTTCGGGACGCGGCGGACGGGCCTGATCGTGAGGTCGCCCGGCTGGACATGGCCGGGCGGCGCGCCGATAAGCCGCGTTTTCGCATAAGCTGCGCACTCGAACCGGGCGGACGACGATGGACCACACTGGCAAGGCCGACGCGCCGCCGATCGCACGCATCCAGGAAAACCTGGTCGCGCGGCTGGAACGGCGCGTGCTGAACCGCCTTTGCCAAGTGATGCCGCGCGGCGTGACGCCCGACATGCTGACCTTCACCGGCATGTTCGGCGCGGTGCTGGTCTTCGCCGGCTACCTCGCCAGCAATCTCGATGCGAACTGGCTGTGGCTGTCGATCGGCGGATATTTCGTCCACTGGTTCGGCGATTCGCTCGACGGCAGTCTCGCCCGCTTCCGCAAGATCGAACGGCCGCGCTACGGCTATTTTCTGGATCACAGTTGTGACGGCTTCGCGACGATGCTGGTCGTCGTGGGCATCGGCCTCAGTTCGTATGTCGAGTTGGAGGTCGCGCTGATCGCGCTCGCCGGATATCTCCTGATGTCGATCCACGCGTTCCTGTCGGTGCGCGTGCTGGGCGAACTGCGCCTGTCGTATCTCAACGGCGGGCCGACCGAACTGCGGCTGATCCTGATCGCGCTCACCCTGGCGATGTATTTCATGGGGCGCGAAACGCCGATCGTCGGCGATCTCAACGTGTTCGACCTGTTCGTGGGCGGTGCCGGGCTGGGCCTCATTGCGCTGTTCGCGGCGCAGACCGCCACCACCGCCCGGCGGCTGGCGAAGGAAGAACCGCCGCGCAACTGACCCGGCAAAGGTTGCCGCCTGCCGCCCGCAGCGCCATATCGCCCGCGCAGATACAGGAGCGCGACGTATGGCCAAGGATGGCACCGAGTACGATTACGACCTCTTCACCATCGGCGCGGGTTCGGGTGGCGTGCGCGCAAGCCGGGTCGCGGCCTCGCACGGTGCGAAGGTTGCCGTAGCGGAAGAATATCGGGTCGGCGGCACCTGCGTCATCCGCGGATGCGTGCCCAAGAAGATGCTGGTCTACGGCGCGCATTTCGCCGAGGACCTCGAGGATGCGAAGAACTTCGGCTGGACGATCTCCAACCCGAAGTTCGAATGGACCACGCTGCGCGACAACGTGCTGCGCGATGTCGACCGGATCAGCGGCCTCTATGGCGAGACGCTGGAGAACAACGGGGTCGAGGTCTTCACCGAACACGCCGAGTTGACCGGGCCGCACGAGATCACGCTGGTGAGCGGCAAGGTCGTCACCGCGCGCTATATCCTCATCGCCACCGGCGCGCGGCCGCACGTGCCCGATTGCCCGGGCAGCGAGCACGGCATCACCAGCAACGAGGCGTTTCATCTCGACGCGCTTCCGCCGCGCATCCTGATCGCCGGCGGCGGCTACATCGCCAACGAGTTCGCCGGTATCTTCAACGAATTCGGCACCCACGTCACGATCATCAACCGCACCGACACGCTGCTGCGGCACTACGACGAGAGCGTGCGCGACCGGCTGCTGCAGATCAGCACGATGAAGGGCATCGATTTCCGCTTCCATGCCGAATTCCGCGGCATCGAGCGGACCGACGAGGGCTGCCTCAAGGTCTCGATGACCGGCCACGACGATATCGAGGTCGACTGCGTGATGTTCGCCACCGGCCGCGTGCCCAACACCGAGGGCCTCGGGCTGGACAAGGCGGGGGTCGAACTGGGCGATAAGGGCGAGATCGTGGTCGATCGCTTCAGCAAGACCAGCGTCGACCATATCTATGCCGTGGGCGACGTGACCGGGCGCGTACAGTTGACCCCGGTGGCGATCCGCGAAGGCCACGCCTTCGCCGACACGGTGTTCGGCGACAATCCCACCGCCGTCGACCACCAGTGCATCCCGGCCGCGGTGTTCAGCCACCCGCCGATCGCCGGCGTCGGTCTGACCGAGGGAGAGGCGCGCAACACGCTGGGCGACGTCAAGGTCTATCAGGCGGACTTCCGCCCGATGAAGAACGTGCTGGCCGGGCGCAACGAGCGCGGCCTCTACAAGATCATCTGCAACGCGGGGAACGACAAGATCGTGGGCATTCACATGATCGGCCCCGAAGCGCCGGAAATCATGCAGGCCGCCGCCGTGGCGGTGAAGGCCGGGCTGACCAAGGCTGACTTCGACGCGACAGTGGCGATCCACCCGACGATGGCGGAAGAACTGGTGCTGATGCGGTAACGGTCGCCGCTTTTCGCATAATGATTTGACGCTCGCTCGCGCCCCCCGCTAGGCGGGTCCGCCAGCAAGACAGGGGTGCCGATGTCCGCCAATATCGCCGAAATGGAACGCCGCCGCGAAGCCGCTCGCATGGGCGGGGGGCAGAAGCGGATCGACGCGCAGCATGCCAAGGGCAAGCTGACCGCGCGCGAGCGGCTCGACGTGCTGCTGGACGAGGGGAGCTTCGAGGAACTCGATACTTACGTCGAGCACGACTGCGTCGATTTCGGGATGCAGGACCAGAAGATTCCCGGCGACGGCGTCGTCACCGGCAGCGGCACGATCAACGGGCGGCTGGTCTATGTCTTCTCGCAGGATTTCACCGTGTTCGGCGGGTCGCTTTCCAAGCGCCATGCGGAGAAGATCTGCAAGGTGATGGACATGGCGCTGAAGGTCGGCGCGCCCGTCATCGGCCTCAACGACAGCGGCGGCGCGCGCATCCAGGAAGGCGTCGCCTCGCTCGGCGGCTATGCCGAGGTGTTTCAGCGCAACGTGCTCGCGAGCGGCGTGGTGCCGCAGATCAGCCTCATCATGGGCCCGTGCGCGGGCGGGGCAGTCTACAGCCCGGCGATGACCGACTTCATCTTCATGGTGAAGGACTCATCGTACATGTTCGTCACCGGGCCGGACGTGGTGAAGACCGTCACCAACGAAGTCGTGACGCAGGAGGAACTCGGCGGCGCGGTGACGCACACGACCAAGACCTCGGTCGCCGACCTCGCGTTAGAGAACGATATCGAGACGCTGCTCGCGACGCGCGACTTCTTCGATTACCTGCCGCTCAGCAACCGTGAGGACGTGCCCGAGCGGCCGACCGCCGATGCCTGGGACCGCGAGGAGCCTTCGCTCGACACGCTGATCCCCGACAACGCCAACCAGCCCTACGACATGCACGAGGTGATCCGGAAGACGCTGGACGAAGGCGACTTCTTCGAGGTCCAGCCGGCGCACGCGGGCAATATCCTGTGCGGCTTCGGCCGGGTCGAGGGGCGCACGGTGGGCGTGGTCGCGAACCAGCCGATGGTGCTGGCGGGCGTGCTCGACATCAATTCGAGCAAGAAAGCCGCGCGCTTCGTGCGCTTCTGTGACGCGTTCGACATCCCGATCCTGACTTTCGTGGACGTGCCCGGCTTCCTGCCCGGCACCAGCCAGGAACTGGGCGGGATCATCAAGCACGGCGCCAAGCTGCTGTTCGCCTATGCCGAGGCGACCGTGCCCAAGATCACCGTGATCACCCGCAAGGCCTACGGCGGTGCCTACGACGTCATGGCGTCCAAGCACCTGCGCGGCGACCTCAACTACGCCTGGCCGACCGCCGAGATCGCGGTGATGGGCGCCAAGGGCGCGGTCGAGATCATCTTCCGCCAGGACCGCGACGACCCGGAAAAGATCGCCGAGAAAACGAAGGAATACGAAGACCGCTTCGCCAACCCCTTCGTCGCGGCGAGCCGCGGTTATATCGACGAGGTGATCCATCCCCACGCGACCCGCCGCCGCATCGCGCTGGGCCTGCGCAAGCTGCGCGGGAAGGTTCTGGAGAACCCATGGAAGAAGCACGATAATATTCCGTTATAGCCTTCTTATGATGCCCCGACCTTGAGTTCGGATGGCTTGTGCATTATAAGGACATTGTAAGGAGTCCTGCGATGCAGACCGAACGCGTCACATATCTCACCAATGCCGAGCAAAAGGCTGCGCTCGAGGCGTTTGCCAAAGCGCGTGGGGTATCGGTCGGTAACGTGCTGCGCGAAGCAGCGGCGCAATACATGGAGCAGCCGACCAGCGAGGAAGAGGCGGAGCTGGCGGCGATCATCGCCGAAGTCGCAAAGGCGGTGCCGGAAATGCAGGCCAGCCTTCGGCGGAGTGCGAAGATGCTGGAGCAATCCCGTGTAGAGCTCGATCGCAAGCTGCGGGATGCCGGGATCAGAAAATGAGCACGCTTCGCGATGCGCTCGACGGTGTGAAGTCGATATTGCTGCTGCAAAACGACGTTCGCAACCTGGAGAAGGAAGTCGAGCGCCAGCGCGATGCGCTTGGCGAACTCGGCGACGATTTCGTCGCGCTCGACAAGCGCGTGGTCCGTATCGAGACCATGATCGAGATGAGCGCGGGTCAACCACAACAGAAGCGGATCGAAGAATGAAACTGGGCCGACTCAATCACATCGGGGTGGCAACTCCGAGCATCGCGGACTCGATCGCGTACTATCGCGATACGATGGGTGCAACGGCCATCACCGAGCCCTTCGACCTGCCCGAGCAGGGGGTAAAGGTCTGTTTCGTCGATACGCCGACGCACAGCGGAATGGATGGCACGCAGATCGAGCTGATCGAGCCCTATGACGAAAGCTCGCCGATCAACGGCTTCCTCGCCAAGAATCCGCTCGGCGGGCAGCACCATGTATGCTTCGAGGTTGCGGACATCGCCGCGGCGCGCGATTGGTTCGAGGGGCAGGGCAAGCGCATCCTCGGCCCCACGCGGATCGGCGCGCACGGCACGCCGATCTTCTTCGTCCACCCCAAGGACATGATGGGCCAGCTGACCGAGATCATGGAGACGCCGAAGGGCGCGCACTGATTATTTCGGGGGTTGCAAAAAACAACCGTTCGCGCTGATGCTCGTCCAAACGGGAGAGAACGCGCGCATGGAATTCCAGACGATCCGGCTCGACATCGCCGACAGTATTGCCACGATCACCCTGAACCGGCCCGAGCGGCTGAACGCCTGCTCGCTCGATATGGCCGACGAACTCTCGCTCGCGCTCGACAATCTGGGCCCAGAAGAGAATGGGGCGCGGGTGCTGGTGCTGACGGGGGAGGGGCGCGCGTTCTGTTCGGGCGCGGATCTCGCGGCGCGCGGCGACCGGCCGGTGAACGGCGGGCAGGGCAGCTACATGGCGCTGACCGAGAAATACAATCCGCTGATGATGAAGCTCGCGCGGCTCGATCTGCCGGTGGTGTGCGCGGTCAACGGCCCTGCGGCGGGGATCGGCTGTTCGCTCGCGCTGGCAGGCGATTTCGTGATCGCGGGAGCGAGCGGCTATTTCCTCCAGGCTTTCGTCAATATCGGCCTCGTGCCCGATGGCGGGGCGAGCTGGATGCTGCCGCGCCTGATCGGCAAGGCGCGCGCGACCGAGATGATGATGCTCGGCGAGAAGATCGGTGCGGACCAGGCGTTCGAGTGGGGCCTGATCCACAAGGCGGTGGCCGACGAGGCGCTGGCCGACGAGACGAAGGCGCTCGCCGTCCGCCTCGCCAGCGGCCCGACGCTCGCCTACGCCACGATGCGCCGCAATCTGCTCACCGCACTCGACAGCAGCTACGCCGAGGCGCTGCTGGCCGAAGCCGAGGGGCAGCGCACGGCGGGCGGGAGCGAGGATGCGATGGAGGGCGGCATGGCCTTCCTCCAGAAGCGCAAGCCCGTGTTCAAGGGCCGCTGATGCTGTTCTACGACAGCCCAAACCCCGCGCCCAATCCCAGACGGGTGCGTATCTTTGCAGCGGAGAAGGGCATTGAGTTGCCTTCTCGTGAGGTCTCGATTCCCAAACGCGAGCAGAAATCGCCCGAGTTCCTTGCGGTCAATCCGCGTGGGCAGACCCCGGCGCTCGCACTCGACGACGGAACGGTGATCGCCGAAAGCGTGGCGATCTGCCGCTATCTCGAGGCGCTGCATCCCGAGCCGAACCTGTTCGGCGCGGCCCCCGAAGAGATCGGGCTGGTCGAGATGTGGAACCGTCGGGTGGAGATGATCGCGATGTATCCGGTGGGCGCGGTATGGGTGCACACTCATGCTTTCACCGCTGCGCTGCCAGGGCGGAACGAGGCTTGGGGCGAGAGCAACCGGGGCGTGGTGGCCAAGGCCTTCGCGTTCTTCGACGAGGCGCTGGCGGACCGCGAATTCCTCGCCGGCGCGCGCTTCACGATGGCGGACATCCTGCTGCTGACGACGGTCGATTTCGCCGCATTCGCCGGGTGCGCGGCCTCGCCGGATCTGGCGAACCTCGCAAGCTGGCACGCGCGGGTTTCCGCTCGCCCGAGCGCTGCCGCCTGACCTCCCGCCTGTTCAGCGGGCGGGCATCATGCCTTCGACCGCTTCGATCGCCGCCGTGACGGCCTGCTCGCGGTCGAGCGCCGAGGTGTCGAGCACGAGAGCGTCGGGCGCGACGATCAGCGGCGCATCCTTGCGGCCGGTGTCGCGCGCGTCGCGCCGGTGGAGCTGCGCGACGATTTCGTCGAGCGGGACGTCGCTGCCGTTTCCGCGCATCTCCTTCCACCGGCGTTCGGCGCGTGCCTCGACGCTCGCGGTGACGAACAGCTTCACCTCCGCTTCCGGTGCGATCACAGTGCCGATATCGCGCCCGTCGAGCACCGCGCCGCCTGCCTGCGTGGCGAAGCTGCGCTGCCGCTCGAACAGCGCCTGCCGCACGACAGGGTGGATCGAGACGCGGCTGGCGAGCCCGCCCGTTTCCTCGCTGCGGAGGTGCGGATCGGCCAGCAGGCTTTCGGGAAAGCTGGTCGCGGCGAGCGCGTCGGCCGGATCGTCGGGATCGCCGCCATCCAGGAATACCTGCCGCCCCACCGCGCGATAGAGCAGCCCGGTATCGAGATGCGGCAGCCCGTAATGCGCGGCGAGCGCCTTGGCGATCGTTCCCTTGCCGCTGGCGGTCGGTCCATCGACGGCGATAATCATTCGGCAGCCTTTCGCATCCGCAGGGCTTTCGCCAGTCCGTAGATCGCAATTGCGGCCCAGAAGCCTTCGAGTACGAGGCTGGGCCAGTTGGTGTGGACCAGCAGCGATACCGTCAGCAGCGCCGCGCCCGCGAGGTTCGTGCCGTGGAGCACGAAGGGGTTCGGCGCGGCGTGGAACGTCAGGTAGGCATAGGCCGCGATGATGCAGGCCATGCCGACGAACCCGACGAGGGTGGCCAAGTCGAAGCCGGCGGTCATCGCGCGGCGCTTTCGAGCAGGGCTTCGAAATCGGGAAAGCTGGTGGCGATCGGGCGGGTGTCGTCGATTGCCACGCCGCCGCTGCTGGCGAGCCCGGCCACGGCCATCGCCATTGCGATGCGGTGGTCGAGATGGGTGACGATCGGCGATCCGTCGCCGGTGCCGGACAGCGGCGCACCGCCGGTGCCCTCTATCACGAGACCGTCCGCCGTTTCCTCGACCCGCGCGCCCGCCGCAGCGAGCGCGGCGGCCATCGCGGCGAGGCGGTCCGATTCCTTGACGCGCAGTTCTTCCAGGCCGCTGGTCCGCGTGGTGCCCTGCGCCAGCGCGGCGGCGACGAACAGCACCGGGAATTCGTCGATCATGCTCGGCGCGATCGCGGGGTCGACGTCGATGCCGGTCAGCGGCGCGTGGCGCACGCGCAGGTCCGCCACCGGTTCGCCGCCGACCTCGCGCGCATCCAGTTCCTCGATGCTCGCGCCCATCTGGCGCAGCACCAAAACCAGCCCGGCGCGGGTGGGGTTGAGGCCGACGTTCTCGATCACGAGGTCGCTGCCCTCGACCACGCTCGCGGCGACGAGGAAGAATGCGGCGGATGAGGGATCGCCCGGCACCTCGATGGTCTGCGGGCGAAGATCGGCCTCGCCGCGAATGCGGATCGCCCGCTCGCCGCCCGTTTCCTCGATTTCCAGTTCCGCCCCGAAACCGCGCAGCATCCGTTCCGAATGGTCGCGCGTCGGCACCGGCTCGATCACCGTGGTGATACCGGGCGTGTTGAGCCCGGCGAGCAGCACCGCGCTCTTCACCTGGGCGCTGGCGACCGGAAGGCGGTATTCTATCGGCACCGCGGGGCACAGCCCCTCCATCATCAGCGGCAGCGTGCCGCCGGGGCTGGACGTGAAGCTCGCGCCCATTCGCGAGAGCGGCTCGATCACCCGTCCCATCGGGCGTTTCGAGAGGCTGGCGTCGCCGGTGAACGCGGCGGTGATGCCGTGGCTGGCGACGAGGCCCATCAGCAGCCGCGTCGAGGTGCCCGAATTGCCCATGTCGAGCGCCTGCGCGGGCTGGAGCAGACCGCCGACGCCCACACCGTCGATGTGCCAGGTATCGCCGCGCTTCTCGACTTGTGCGCCCATCGCGCGCATGGCCGCGGCGGTGGCGAGCACATCCTCACCCTCCAGCAGCCCCGTCGCGCGCGTCTCGCCCACCGCCAGCGCGCCGAGCATCAGCGCGCGGTGGCTGATCGACTTGTCGCCCGGCACGCGGATTCGCGCGCGCAGAGGGCCTGACGGCATGAAGCGGCGCTGGCGGGCGGGTTGGGGCAAGGCGATCCTCGGGAAGGGCGGGTGGGGAACGGTCGCGGCTTTTGACAGCGGCATTGCCCTATGGCAAGGCGCGCGCCGCATGCGGTGCGCTCTTGATTCAGGCGGCGTCCGCACCCATCACGTTTCACGGATATTCAGCCCTGCCATGCCGGCGGGCAGCGTAAGGATTGACAATGGCCAAGCCAGAATGGGGCACCAAGCGCATGTGCCCGAAATGCGGTGAGCGCTTCTACGACCTGGGCAAGGACGACCCGGTAACCTGCATCGAATGCGGTGAGGAATGGACGCCCGAGCCGGTGCTCAAGACCAAGCAGCCGATTCCGCTCGAGGAAGAGGAAAAGAAGGACAAGAAGGCCGATAGCGATCTGGCCGACGACGATCTGGAGGACATGGACGTCGACGAAGACGACGATTCGCCCGACAACGAGGTGGATCTCGGCGGCGACGACGATCTCGGCGTGTCCAAGGGCAAGGGCGACGAGGACGAGGACGACAGTTAAATCTGTCCTTGCAAAGCGGGGCCGCGCTGGTAAAGGGCGGCCCTCCCGCTTCCGGGCGGGTTCGGCGTATTCCCCGCGATGCGTCGATTGAATGGATGGTACGGGGCCTTAGCTCAGCTGGGAGAGCGCCTGCATGGCATGCAGGAGGTCAGCGGTTCGATCCCGCTAGGCTCCACCAATCCGCCGCCTTTTGCCCCATACCGGGCTGCAAGTGGCGGTGTCGTGCGCTTCCGGTGCTCACGACCTGTATGGTCGCTGCGCGCCGGTTCTCCGACACCACCACTTTCGCTTCCGGTCTGGGCCAAAATCCGGCAGATTGGATTTTAGATTAAGTCGATCTGACCGATCGCACGCTGGCTGACGAGGTTTCGTCCGCCGGCGTTTTTCGCGTTTGGCCTGTGGTGGCCAGTTTGGAGTAGGCGATGTTCGACAATCTGTCCGACCGGCTCGGCAACGTGTTCGACCGCCTGCGCGGGCGCGGGGCGCTCAGTGAACAGGATGTGCGCGAGGCGATGCGCGAGGTGCGCGTCGCGCTGCTCGAGGCCGATGTCGCGCTGCCGGTGGTGCGCCGCTTCATCGACACCGTCACCGAACGGGCGATCGGTGCCGAAGTGCTGCGCTCGGTCACACCGGGCCAGCAGGTCGTCAAGATCGTCAACGACGAACTGGTCGCGATGCTCGGCGGCGAGGATGTCAAAGGGCTGAAGCTCGAGGCGAAGCCGCCCGTCGTCATCATGATGGTCGGCCTGCAGGGCTCGGGCAAGACCACCACGACCGCCAAGCTCGCCCGCCTGCTGAAGGAACGGCACGGCAAAAAGGCGCTGATGGCTTCGCTCGACGTCAACCGTCCGGCCGCGCAGGAACAGCTCGCGGTTCTGGGCGAGCAGGTCAGCGTCGCCACGCTGCCGATCGTCGCCGGCCAGCAGCCGGTCGATATCGCGCGCCGGGCGATGGAATCGGCGCGGTTGCAGGCGGCCGACGTGCTGCTGCTCGACACCGCGGGCCGGCTCCACGTCGATGAAGCGCTGATGGCCGAGATGAAGGCCGTCGCGGGCATCTCCGCGCCGACCGAAGTGCTGCTGGTGGTCGACAGCCTGACCGGGCAGGACGCGGTCAACGTCGCCAAGAGCTTTACCGAGGAAGTGCCGCTCACCGGCGTCGTGCTGACGCGGATGGACGGCGATGCGCGCGGCGGCGCGGCGCTCTCGATGCGCCACGTCACCGGCAAGCCGATCAAGTTCGCGGGCACGGGCGAGAAGCTCGACGCGATCGAGGCGTTCGATCCCAAGCGCGTCGCGGGCCGCATCCTCGGCATGGGCGACGTCGTCAGCCTGGTTGAAAAGGCCGCGGCGACGATCAAGGAGGAAGAGGCCGAAGCGCTCGCCAAGCGCATGGCCAAGGGGCAGTTCGATTTGAACGACCTGCGCACCCAGTTGCGCCAGATGCAGAACATGGGCGGGCTCGGCATGCTCGCCGGGATGCTGCCGGGCATGAAGAAGGCCAAGGCCGCGATGGCGCAGGGCGGGGTGGACGACAAGGTGTTGGTCCACATGGATGCGATCATCGGCTCGATGACCGCCAAGGAACGCACCAACCCCGCGCTGCTCAACGCCAAGCGCAAGAAGCGCGTCGCGGCGGGCTCGGGCCTGCAGGTGCAGGACGTGAACAAACTGCTCAAGATGCATCAGGAAATGAGCCGCGCGATGAAGCAGATCAAGAAGATGGGCGGGCTGAAGGGCCTTGGCGCGCTGTTCGGTCAGGGCGGCATGGGCGCGGCAATGCCCGGCCTCGGTGGCCCCGGCGGTGGCATGCCCCCCGGCCTTCCCGGATTGCCCGGTTCGAAGAAATAGATTTTGGTTCAGATAGTTAAGTTGGAAAGGTAACGTACAATGGCAATTGCACTCCGTCTCTCGCGCGGTGGCGCGAAGAAGCGCCCCTATTACCGCATCGTCGCGGCCGACAGCCGCAAGCCGCGCGACGGCAAGTATCTCGAGCAGATCGGTACCTACAACCCGCTGCTCGCCAAGGATGACGACAAGCGCATCCAGTTGAACGAGGATCGCGCGCGCTACTGGCTCGGCGTCGGCGCCCAGCCGAGCGACCGCGTCGCCCGCTTCCTCGACGCCGCGGGCATCCGCGAGCGCGCCGCGCGCAACAACCCGAACAAGGCCGAGCCGGGCGAGAAGGCCAAGGAGCGCGTCGAGGAGAAGGCCGCCAAGGCTGCCGAGGCCGAAGAAGCCAAGAAGGCCGCCGAGGAAGAGGCGAAGGCCGCTGCCGAAGCTCCCGCTGAAGAGGCTCCGGCCGAAGAGACTGCCGCCGAGGAAGCTCCGGCGGAAGACGCTCCGGCCGAAGAAGCCGCCGAAGAAAAGTCGGAAGGCTAAGCCGCTCCGATGCAGGACAGGCCCGTCACGCTCGCCGCCGTCATCGGCGCGCATGGCGTGGCGGGCGAAGTCCGCCTTAAGCTGCTGGGCGACGGGCTGGACACGCTCAAGGGCCACAAGGCCTTCAACGACGGCGCGCTGACGCTGTCGAAAGTGCGCAGCGACAACAAGGGCGGCGCGATCGCCCGCTTCGCCGAAGTGCCCGACCGCACCGCCGCCGAGCGCCTGCGCGGCACCGCGCTCACCGTCCCGCGCACGGCGCTGCCCCCGCTGGCGGAGGGCGAATACTACCACGCGGACCTGCTCGGCCTGCCTGCGATCAGCGACACGGGCGATCCGGTCGGCACGGTCGTCGCGGTCGAGAACTACGGCGCGACCGACCTGATCGAGATCGAGAAGCCCGACAGCAAGCGGTTCATGGCGCCGCTGACCGCCGATGCCGTGCCCGAATGGAATGCCGAGCGGCTGGTGATTGCGTCGGCCTTCGTCCAGTAGTATATACATCACGTATATACGGAGGCCGCGATGGGCAAGGAACTGACCGCCAAGAGCTTCAAGTCGGGCAATTCGGTGGCCTTGCGCCTGCCGGCCGCGCTGGGGATAAAGGCTGGCGGCGAGTGGATCGTCAGCAATGAAGACGGCGATCTTCATTTGCGCCGAAAGCCGGAATCACCTGAGCGGATCGACGTCAGCGGCTTTGCGGGTAAGGCGCCAGGCATCAGGCTGGTGCCGCGCGAGGACTTCGAAGAGCGGCCTAGCGCGATTGCGGCGCGCAAGGCAGGTGGAGGGGCTTGATACGCTATCTAATGGATGCTGACGCGGTGGTCTATTCCATGGATCCCGAGCGGCATGAAAATCTGACGGAGCGGATCGGCCAATGCCGCCCTGGCGAGATTGCCATATCGTCGATAACTCTTGCCGAGGTGGTCCTTGGAACCATGGCGGGCAAGCCTCCACCAGAGCATGTGCTGGAAGCATTCATCGCAGAGATTGCGGTGTTGCCGTTTGACGAGGCAGCGGCGCGTACTTATGCGACACTACCTTTCAAGCGCGCACGGTTCGATCGGCTGCTTGCAGCGCACGCGCTCAGTATCGGGGCGATCGTCGTTACCAACAATGTGGACGATTTCGCCGACGTGCCGGGCCTCGCGCTCGAGAACTGGAGCCTGCCGCTTTAGCTTCGCTACTCTTGCCATCGCGGACCCGGCTGGCGCATGGGCGCGGGCATGACCTTCGCCGCCACGATCCTGACGCTTTATCCCGAGATGTTTCCCGGGCCGCTCGGCGTTTCGCTCGCCGGGCGCGCGCTGGAGCGGGAGGACTGGGTTTGCGACGCGGTGCAGATCCGTGACTTCGCGACCGACAGGCATCGCACGGTGGACGATACGCCGGCGGGCGGCGGGGCGGGCATGGTGCTCAAGCCCGATGTGCTGGCGGCGGCGCTCGATAGCGTGGAGGGTGGGCGCCCCGTCCTCGCCATGACGCCGCGCGGCAGGCCGATCGATCAGGCGCGCATTCGCGAGCTTGCCGAAGGCCCCGGCGTGGTCATCCTGTGCGGCCGCTTCGAAGGGTTCGACGAGCGCCTGTTCGAGGCGCGGCCGCAGATCGAACAGGTCAGCCTGGGCGACGTCGTCCTCTCGGGCGGAGAGCCTGCCGCGCTGGCGATTCTCGACGCTTGCATTCGCCTGCTTCCCGGCGTAATGGGCGCGCCTTCGAGCGGGGCCGAGGAATCCTTCGAGGAAGGGCTTCTCGAATATCCGCAATATACCCGACCTCAGGAATGGGAAGGGCGCACGATCCCTGAAGTGCTGCGATCGGGGGATCATGCGAAGATCGCGGCGTGGCGCAAGGCACGCAGCGAAGACGACACACGGTTACGCAGGCCGGACCTTTGGGAGCGCTACAGTGGCGCTCGGGACCAGTCTGCCTCTGGCGCGCGGCGAAACGAAGAAGGATAGGTTCGATGAACCTGATTCAGCAGCTCGAGGCCGAAGCCATCGAGAACCTGGGCAAGGACGTGCCCGATTTCCGCGCCGGCGACACCGTGCGCGTCGGCGTGAAGGTCGTCGAAGGCACGCGCGAGCGTGTGCAGAACTTCGAAGGCGTCGTGATCGCCCGGTCGAACCGCGGCATGGGATCGAACTTCACCGTGCGCAAGATGAGCTTCGGCGAAGGCGTGGAGCGCGTTTTCCCGCTCTATTCGCCGATCGTGGACAGCATCACCGTGGTCCGCCGCGGCGTGGTGCGCCGGGCGAAGCTCTACTACCTGCGCGGCCGCACCGGCAAGCGCGCCCGCATCGCCGAGCGCCGCGAGAACGTGGCGAAGTAAGGCTCCGGCCTTTCCCAGCCACAACGATATTCGAAAGGGCGTCCCGGTTTCGGCTGGGGCGCCCTTTCCTTTTGGGGCCATGCGCGCCATCACGCGGGCGATACAGATCCGGGGAGAATCCATTTGCGCCTGTTCACCTATGCCGCCGCCATCGCGCTGGTCCCGATGGTGTGCGCGATGCCCGCCGTCGCGCAGGATGTCGGCGCTTCGCAAACGCAAGGAGAGAACGCCGCGATGACCGGTAAATTGACGTTCGAGCGCGTGTTCGCGAGCCCGAACCTCGACGGGCCGAGCCCGCGCGAGGCGAAGCTCTCGCCCGATGGCCGCTATCTCACGCTGCTGCGCAACCGCGCGGACGACCGGGAGCGTTACGACCTGTGGGGCTACGACCGCGAGAGCGGGGAATGGTCGATGCTGGTCGACAGCGAGAAGCTGGGCTCGGGCCGCGAACTGTCCGAGGCGGAGAAGATGCAGCGGGAGCGTGCCCGCGTCGGCAGCCTCAAGGGTATCATCGACTATCAGTGGGCGCACGACGGATCGGGCATTCTCGTGCCGCTCGAAGGCGATCTGTACCTCGCGCGGCTGGGCGGCGAGGCCGTGCGGCTGACCGATACCGAGGCGGGCGAACTGAACCCGGCGCTGAGCGAGACGGGCGAGTACGTGTCGTTCGTGCGCGACCGGCGGCTGTGGGTCGCCCCGGTGGGCGGGGAAGCGCGGCCGGTCACGCCCGAGGAAGCCGGCGAGGAGGTGCATTGGGGCGGAGCGGAGTTCGTCGCGCAGGAGGAAATGGGCCGGATGACCGGCTATTGGTGGAGCCCTGAGGATCGCCGCATCGCGGTCGCGCGGTTCGACGAAAGCGGCGTCGGCGTGGTCACCCGCGCGGCGATCGGCGCGACGGGCACGCGGGTGTTCGACCAGCGCTATCCCGTGGCGGGCAGTCCGAACGCCGTGGTCCAGCTCTACGTGATGGACCCCGATGGGCAGAACCGCGTCGCGATCGATCTGGGGCAGGAAACCGACATCTATATTCCGCGCGTAGACTGGGCGCCCGACGGCAGCGCGCTCTACGTTCAGCGGCAGAACCGCGAACAGACCCGGCTCGACATGCTCAAGGTCGATCCCGCGACCGGCGAGAGCGAGGTGCTGTTCACCGAGAAGGCAGCGGTCGACGATTACTGGATCAACCTCGGCGACGATTACCGCTTCCTCGACGACGGCAGCCTGATCTGGTGGTCGGAGCGCGACGGGTTCGGCC
The DNA here is from genome assembly GCF_041912895.1 of Pelagerythrobacter sp. Classification (NCBI taxonomy): domain Bacteria; kingdom Pseudomonadati; phylum Pseudomonadota; class Alphaproteobacteria; order Sphingomonadales; family Erythrobacteraceae; genus Pelagerythrobacter; species Pelagerythrobacter sp. The sequence goes on from NZ_JAYSGI010000001.1 coordinate 312,350, forward strand.
ACCTTTATCGCTTCGCGGACGGCGAATGGACGCAGCTGACCCAAGGCGAATGGGTCGTCACCAAGCTGGTCGGCGTCGATCAGACGGCGGGCCGGGTCTATTTCCAGGGCACGAAGGACGATGTGCTGGCCCAGCAGGTCTATGCCTTCGATCTCGCCGATCCCGGCACCATCGAGCGCCTGACCGATCCGGCCTACGCCAATTCGGCGAGCATGGACGACAAGGCGCAGACGCTGCTCGTCTCCCGCTCGAGCCCGCAGCAGCCCGCGCAAAGCTATCTCGCGGACACCTCGGGCGAACGGCTGGCGTGGATCGAGGAGAACGCCGTCGCGGGCGATCATCCCTACGCGCCGTTCCTCGCCAGCCATCGCCTGCCCGAATACGGCACGATCCCGGCCGAGGACGGCACGCCGCTGCACTACCGCATCCTCACGCCCGAGATGGAGCCGGGCAAGCGCTACCCCGTCTATTTCTCGCACTACGGCGGCCCGCACGCGCAGGTCGTGAGCAAGGGCTGGGGCGGGGCGCTGGAACAGGCGATCGTCGACAAGGGCTACATCGTCTTTGCGATCGACAACCGCGGCTCGGCCAACCGCGGGGTCGCGTTCGAACAGCCGATCTACCGCGCGATGGGCGGCGTCGAGGTGCGCGACCAGAAGGCGGGCGCCGAATTCCTCAAGACGCTGCCATATGTCGATCCCGACAAGATCGCGATCGATGGCTGGTCCTACGGCGGTTACATGACACTGAAGCAATTGCAGGCCGATCCGGGCCTCTACGCGGCCGGCATCTCCGGAGCGCCGGTGACGAAGTGGGAGCTTTACGACACCCACTACACCGAACGCTACATGGGCACGCCGCAGGCCGACGCAGAAGCCTACGAGGCCGCATCGGCGATCCCCGATGCCACCGCGATCAGCGATCCGATGCTGATCATCCATGGCATGGCGGACGACAACGTGGTGTTCGAAAACGCGACCGCGGTCATCGCCGCGATGCAGGAAGGCAATGTCCCGTTCGAGATGATGCTTTACCCCGGCTACACGCACCGCGTGTCGGGGGAGAACATCAGCCCGCACCGTTACAACACGGTGTTTGACTTCCTCGAGCGCCACGGGGTGACACCGCCCGAATGAGCGCCCCGAATGAACGCGCCGGCCAGCAGCAAAGGCTCTCTCGGCCTCGCCGCGGTCTACGCCTATACTTTCGGCGCCTATGTCGGCCATGCCGTGGGTGGGCCGGACTGGCTGCCACCAGCGATGGCGGCATTCGCGATACTTGCGATGACCGCGATCAACCTCAGGGGTGCGGGCCAGGCGGCGGGGATCGAGATCGCCATCGTCGCGATCAAGCTGGCGATACTCGGCGGGCTTGCCGCGTTCGGCCTGTCGCAGTTCGATGCGGCGAAGCTGGAGATCGCGGCGCAGCCCGGGCTGGCCGGCGTGGTCGTCGGCGCGGCGAGCGTATTCATGGCCTACGAAGGCTTCGAACTGGTTGCCTACGATTACGACGAGATGCGCGACCGCAGGCGGATAATGGGCCGCATCATGCCGCTGGCGATCGGCAGCGCGGCCGTGATCTACGTATTGATCGCGCTGGCGGTGCCGATGCTGACCGGGACGCAGGCGCTCATCGAGAACGGGGAGGTCGCGCTTTCGCAGGCGGGGCAGGCCGCGCTCGGAACGCCGGGACTGGTTCTCGTGACGATCGCCGCTGCACTTTCGACCGCAAGCGCGATCAACGCCACGCTGTTCTCATCGGCGCGGCTTGCCCGCGAGGTCGCCGAGGATGGTGCGCTCCCCGCCCGCATCGGGCGGCGCAACAGCCACGGATCGCCGCAATGGGCGGTGCTGGCGCTCGCGGCGCTGGCCCTTGCGCTTGCAGTGTTGGGCGGGCTCGACGGGCTCGTCAGCGGTGCCAGCGTCGTATTCCTGCTGGTGTTTGGAACGCTGAACGTGCTGGCGGTGTACGAAAACGTCGGCAGCCGCTGGGTCACGCTGCCGGGCACGATCGGGGCATTCGGCGCGCTGACGGTATTGCTCGCGCATTTCGCCGGTCTCGTCTGAGCTTTAGCGCGCGCAATTCAAAGTGCGCTTGCGGGTGCGTGTGCAATCGCTATCTCGGCGGCGCAGACAGTGATGGAGACGTGAATTGGGTTATCGGGTGGCGATCGTCGGGGCGACCGGGAATGTCGGGCGCGAGATGATGCAGATCCTCGCCGAGCGCGAGTTTCCGTGCGACGAAGTCGCGGCGGTGGCCAGCGGGCGCTCGACCGGGACCGAGGTCGAGTTCGGCGACACCGGCAAGATGCTCAAGTGCAAGAACATCGAGCATTTCGATTTCGCCGGATGGGACATCGCGCTGTTCGCCGCGGGCAGCGGCCCGGCGAAGGACTATGCGCCCAAGGCCGCGGCGGCCGGCTGCGTGGTGATCGACAATTCCTCGCTCTACCGGATGGAGCCCGACGTTCCGCTCATCGTGCCCGAGGTGAACCCCGACGCGATCGACGGCTATACCGCGCGCAATATCATCGCCAATCCCAATTGCTCGACCGCGCAGCTGGTGGTGGCGCTTAAGCCGCTGCACGACGCGGCGACGATCAAGCGCGTCGTGGTCAGCACCTACCAGTCGGTTTCGGGCGCCGGCAAGGCCGGGATGGACGAGCTGTTCGAGCAGAGCCGCGCGATTTTCGTCGGCGATCCGCTGGAGCCGAAGAAATTCACCAAGCAGATCGCCTTCAACGTCATCCCGCACATCGACGTCTTCCTCGACGACGGATCGACCAAGGAAGAGTGGAAGATGGTGGTCGAGACCAAGAAGATCCTCGATCCCAAGATCAAGCTCAACGCCACGTGCGTGCGCGTGCCGGTGTTCGTCGGCCATTCCGAAGCGGTGAACATCGAGTTCGAGAGCGAGCTGTCGGCCGAAGCCGCGATGGAAATCCTGCGCGAAGCGCCGGGCGTGATGCTCGTCGACAAGCGCGAAGACGGCGGATACGTCACCCCGGTGGAAAGCGCGGGCGACGGCGCGACCTACGTCAGCCGCGTGCGCGACGATCCGACCGTGGAGAACGGGATCACCCTGTGGTGCGTGTCCGACAATCTGCGCAAGGGCGCGGCGCTCAACGCCGTGCAGATCGCCGAACTGCTGGGGCGGCGGCACCTCAAGAAGGGGTAAGCGTTGCAGGTGGCATGAACGCCGCCTCAACCGCCTCGCTCGCCGCAGCGATACTCGCGCTGGCCGCATGCCAGCAACCGTCCGCTCCCGTTGCGGAAGACGACGCGCCCGTCACCCCCGCTGCCACGGCCTCGCCGTCGCCCGAGGAAGCGAAGGAGGTCACGCTCGCACCGGACGGGATCGCCCTCGTCAACGCGGTGGAAGGCCGGGGAACGGCGACAGAGCTTTCCTTCGGAATGCCGCGCGAGAACGTCCTCGCGGCGATGGCGGTTGATTTCGGCGCGCCGGAAGCCAGCAGCAACGAGGAATGCGGCGCGGGCCCCATGGAGTTCGCCGGATTCGGCGCGCTCCAACTCAATTTCCTCGATGGCAAGCTGGCCGGATGGCTGGCCGAGCCTGCGGCCAATCTCGTCACGGCGGATGGCACGCGGCCCGGGGCGCCGCTGTCGGATCTGCAAGCGAGACACGCGGTCGAGATGGCCGACAGCACGCTGGAAGGCGAGTTCGGCTACGAGACGCCAGACGGCGGAACGATCGGCGGCTTCGTCGATCGCGAAGGCCGTATCACGGCGCTCAACGCCGGAGTGAACTGCTTTTTTCGCTGAGCGGAACAGTCAGTGCGCGGCGGCATCCGCGGCGGATGCGCTGCCGGGGCGGCCCGGCTTCATCAGGAACGCGAAGGGTACGGCGGCGAGCGCCATCCACATCATCAGCCAGTAGTCGTTGAGGTAACCGATCATCGCGGCCTGACGGTTGACCTCTGCATCGAGCGCGGCGAGGCCCGCCTGGCCGAGCGACTGGAAGCGGTCGACCGTCGAGAGGTCGAGTGCCGATACGCTTTCGGCAGTGATCCGCGCGCCCAGTTCCTCGTGATTGATCTGTACGTTGTTCGCCAGCAGGATCGTCGTCACCGAAATGCCGACCGACGCGCCGAGCGAGCGCACTAGGTTGAGCAGGCTCGATCCGTCGGTGCGCAGGCGCGGGGGCAGGGTGGAGAACGCGGTGACGTTGAGCGGGATGAACACCAGCCCCATGCCCAGCCCCTGGATCAGCCCGGACATGATGAAGTGAAACGAGTCCGTCTCCAGCGACCAGTGCGCCATCTGCCACTGGGAGAGCGCGCAGATCGCGAAGCCGCTCGCGACCACGAACCGCGCGTCGAAACCCTTGCGGATCAGCAGGCCGGACAGCTGCATCGATATCAACACGCCCACACCGCGCGGCATCAGCACGATCCCGGTGTCGATCACGCCGTAGCCGAAGAGGCCCTGTAGCATCGGCGGCAGCAGCGCCATGTTGGCGAACATGACCACGCCGATGACGAACATGAACGACAGCGCGAGGCTGAAATTGCGGTCGGCGAACATGGCGGCGTCGAACAGCGGGTTCTTCGCACTGGCGATGTGGATCACCGCGATCCATGCCGCGCTGGCGGCGAGGAAGGTGTAGAGCCAGATCTCGCCCGATGCGAACCAGTCGAGATGCGCGCCGCGATCGAGCAGGAGCTGGAACGAGGCGAGCGCGAGGCCGAGGATGACGAAGCCGAACACGTCGAAACGGCGCTTCATTCCGTCGCGGTGCGGCAGTTCCGCCATCAACACCGCCAGTGCGAGAATCCCGACCGGCAGGTTGACGTAGAACACCCAGCGCCAATCCGCGCTCTCGGTCAGCCAGCCGCCGAGGATCGGACCGAGGATCGGGCCGATCATGATGCCCATGCCCCAAATCGCCATCACCTGCGCGTGGCGGCTGGGGCGCGAGGTATCGAGCATGAAGCTCTGGCTCAGCGGCGGAATGAACGCGCCCGCGACGCCCTGCAGCGCGCGGAACAGCACCATTTCTTCCAGGTTCTGCGCCATCCCGCACAGCATCGAGGCGAGGATAAATCCGGCGACCGAGGCGATGAACAGCCGCCGCCCCCCCACTTTGTCCGCCAGCCAGCCGGTGATCGGCATGGCGACAGCGGAGGCGACGATATAGCTCGTCAGCACCCAGGTGATGCTTTCGGACGTCGCGCCCAGCGCGCTCTGCATGTGGGGGATCGCGACGTTGGCGATCGTCGTGTCGAGCACCTGCAGCAGCGAGGCGGCCATGATCCCTACCAGCAGCAATCCCTGATTGCGTGCGTGGAGCTGCGGCGCGTCCTCCGGCGGCACGCCGGCTTCGGCGGGAAGGGCGGCCGAAGCCACGGGGTTACTCGCGGCCGTCGGTGAAGACGGTGACGTCGGTCGAGAGCCCGGCGATCAGCTGGCGCGGGCTCTTGCCTTCGATCGCGATGCGCACCGGCACGCGCTGGGTCACCTTGACCCAGTTGCCGGTCGCGTTCTGCGCGGGAAGGACGGAGAACTCCGAACCCGTGCCCGCGCCGATCGAAGCGACGCGCCCCTTCAGAACGACATCGGGATAGGCGTCAACGTGTACCTCGGCCGGCTGGCCGACGCGCATGTCGGCCAGGTCGGTCTCCTTGAAATTCGCCTCCACGTAAGAGGTCGTCCCGCGCACGATGGTGACGACCGGGAGGCCCTGCACGATCTGCTGCCCGGGCTGGAGCCGGTCCGCCTGCGACACGATGCCGGCCACCGGAGCGCGCACTTCCGTGCGGCGCAAGTTGAGTTGCGCGGTCGCGCGCTGCGCTTCGCCCGCGGCGACCTGCGGGTTCACGCCCGGCACCGCGGAGCCTTGCGCAAGCTTGGCCGAGGCTTCGGCCTGGCGCGCCTGCGCCAGCCGCAGTTCGTCGCGAGCCTGCTGGACGGCATGCCGGGAGGCGTCGTGCTCGGTCTTGGTGAGGAAGCCTTTTTCGAACAGCGCATCCTTGCGGGCGAAATTTGCCTGCGCAAACGCGATATCCTCGCGCGCGGCGGCGATCGAAGCGCCGGAGAGATCGGAGGAATTGCTCAGCGCCGTCACGTTGGCCTGCGCTTCGGCGATCGCCGCGTTCGCCTGGGCGATTTCGAGCCGATAGGGCTCGGGATCGATGCGGAACAGCAATTGGCCGGGAGACACCGTCTCGCCGTCTTTCACCGCGATCTCGACGATCTCTCCGCCGACCTGCGTCGAAACGGACACCCGGTCCTGCTGGATATAGGCGTTGTCGGTCGAAACCTTGCCCTGCAGGCTCCACCAGTAAATCCCGCCGCCGATCAGCAGCAGGACGGGGAGCGCGATCATCAGCGCGAGCCGACCCCAGCGGCGGCGCGGCTTCGCTTCGGGCGCGGCCGGTTCCTCGTGGATCTGCTCGTCGAGCGGCGCTCGTGCGGCGGCCTCTGGCGGGGTGGCGGGATCGGCGTCAGCCATTTGCGGCAAGCTCCTTGGGCGGGGCCGAGAGGTTGGTGGAGATGCGCTCGAGCATCTTCGTGAAGGCGGCGGTTTCGGCGGCGTCGAAGCCGTCGAGAAGGGTTTCGATCAACTCGTCGAGCGCGGCACGAATGCGGGCGATCTCGCCGCTGCTGCGCTTGGTGAGATGCAGCAGTCGCGCACGCCGGTCGTCGGGATCCGGATGGCGCTCGACCAGTCCGGCCTCTTCCATGCGATCGACCATACGGCACAGCGTAATCGGCTCGATCTCGAGGAGATCGGCGTAGAACACCTGATTCCGGCGCGGATGGCGCTCGAGATTGAGCAGCAAGCGCGCCTGGGGCGAGGTGACGCCCAGCTCGCGCACGCGCTCGTCGAAGGAACGGCGCAGCAGGCGTCCGGCATCCGACAGCAGATATCCGGTGTTCTTGTCCATGCGTGGGCATATAATAAGGAAGCTTATTATATTCAAGCCTCCTCAGATCGCTTCGGCCCTGGGAAAGCGTTCACGCTTGCCATCCTCCCGTCGACGCTCCAGTCGGGGGCCATGACCGATCTCCAGACCACCCGAATTGCCTCGTTCGATGGTGCCGAACTTGCCGTTCACCGCATGGGCGAGGGCCGGCCCGTCCTGTTACTCCACGGGCTGTTTTCCAGCGCGGAGATGAACTGGGTCCGCTTCGGCCACGCGCAAAAGCTTGCCGATGCGGAGTTCGAGGCGATCATGCCCGATCTGCGGGCGCACGGAGCCAGCGCGAAGCCGCACGATGCGAGCGGCTATCCGCAAGGCGTGCTGGCGCGGGATGCGGCGGCGCTGGTCGAGGCGCTGGGGCTGGAGGACTACGATCTCGTCGGCTTCTCGCTCGGCGCGCGGACTGCGGCGCGCGCGGTGATCGAGGGGTTGCGGCCGCGGCGGCTGGTGCTCGCGGGCATGGGGCTGGCGGGGCTCGCCGGATGGAACCGCCGCGCCGGCTTCTTCATCGACGCGATCGACCGGTTCGACGAAGTGAAGCGTGGCGACCCCGCCTTCATGGCGGTGAGCTTCATGAAGACGATGAAGATCGACCGTACCGCCGCGCGCCTGCTGCTCCGGTCCGTCGACGACACCGCGCCCGAGGAGCTGGCGAAGATCACGATGCCGACGCTGGTGGTGTGCGGCGACATGGACGACGACAACGGATCGGCGGAGGAACTGGCCGAGACGCTGCCCGATGCGCGCCATGTCGTGATCCCCGGCACGCATATGAGCTCGGTCACCGAAGGTGCGCTGGGCGATGCGCTGGTGGAGTTTCTCGCGCAGGACTGAGCGCGCGCCGTTCGTCGATTTGTCCGCCGTTCGTCTTGATTCACGCACGCCTCGGGTTCAAACCGGTCACGATCGAAACCGGTTTTTAATTCGAGAGGACGCACGCCCCATGAAATTCGCACCCGTTGCGCTTGCCGCGCTCGCCGTATCGCTTGCCGCTCCCGCCCATGCGCAGGAAGCCGCGCAGGCGATGGACGAGACACAACCCGCCGCCGAGCAGTATCCGATGACGCCCGAAGGCGCGGCGCAATGGGTCGCGATGGTCGAGAAAGACCTGTTCGATTATTCGGTCGATGCGAGCCGCGTGTACTGGGTCAACGCGACCTACATCACCGACGATACCGATGCGCTGGCGGCGCAGGTGGGTGCGGAGGGCACCGAGAAGTCGGTCGAGTACGCGCTGGAGGCGGCGAAGTACGCGCAGATCGACGGGTTGGGGCCGGACGTGGCGCGCAAGCTCGATATCCTGCGCAACGGCCTCGTCCTGCCCGCACCGACCACGCCGGGCGCCGCGACCGAGCTGAACGAGATCGCCACCAGCCTCAACTCGCAATACGGCAAGGGCAAGGGCACGCTGAACGGGCAGGAAATCTCCGGCTCCGACATCGAGGCCGAGATGGGCAACCTCGAGCATACGCCGGAAGAATTCGCCGAGATGTGGGAAAGCTGGCACGACAACGTCGGCGCGCCGATGAAGGGCGAATACGCGCGCATGGTGGAAATCGCCAACGAGGGCGCGACCGAACTGGGCTTCGACAATGTCGGCGCGATGTGGCGCTCGGGCTACGACATGAGCCCGGAAGAGTTCACCGCGATGACCGACCGGCTGTGGGAAGAGACCAAGCCACTCTACCAGGCGCTGCACACTTACGTGCGCTGGAAGCTCAACGAGAAATACGGCGACGCGGTGCAGCCTGCTGACGGCCCGATCCGTGCCGACCTGCTCGGCAACATGTGGGCGCAGGAGTGGGGCAACATCTACCCGCTCGTCGCGCCCGAGGGGTCGGGCGATCTGGGCTACGATATCGGCGAACTGCTGGAAGCGCAGGGCAAGAAACCGCTCGACATGGTGAAGACGGGCGAGGGGTTCTATTCCTCGCTCGGTTTCGAGGCTTTGCCGCAAACCTTCTGGGATCGCAGCCTTTTCACCAAGCCTGCCGACCGCGAAGTGGTGTGCCACGCCAGCGCGTGGGACGTCGACAACGTCGACGATATCCGCATCAAGATGTGCATCAAGGTGAATGCGGACGATTTCGTCACCATCCACCACGAACTGGGCCACAACTACTACCAGCGCGCCTACAACGAGCAGCCGTACCTCTACCTCAACGGCGCGAACGATGGGTTCCACGAGGCGATCGGCGACTTCGTCGCGCTGTCGATCACGCCCGAATATCTCGTCCAGATCAATCTGCTCCAGCGCGATCAGGTACCGGGCGCGGACAAGGATATCGGGCTGCTGCTGCGCCAGGCGATGGACAAGGTCGCGTTCCTGCCGTTCGGCCTGCTGGTCGACAAGTGGCGCTGGGGCGTGTTCGACGGCTCGATCACGCCGGACACCTACAATCAGGCATGGGTCGATCTGAAGCGCGAGTATCAGGGCATCACGCCGCCGGTCAAGCGCCCGGCAGACGCCTTCGATCCGGGCGCGAAATACCACATTCCGGGCAACACGCCCTACATGCGCTACTTCCTCGCGCGCATCCTGCAGTTCCAGTTCTATCAGGCGGCGTGCGAGCAGGCCGGGTGGACCGGGCCGCTCCACCGGTGCAGCTTCTACGGCAACAAGGAAGTGGGGCAGAACCTCAACGCCATGCTGGAAATGGGCGCGAGCAAGCCGTGGCCCGAAGCGCTGGAGGCGTTCACCGGCACCCGTGAGATGAGCGCCAAGCCGATGCTCGAATACTTCGCCCCGCTGAAGGACTGGCTGGACGAGCAGAACGAGGGCAAGCCCACCGGATGGTGAGGTTCGCCGCCCTGCTGCCGCTCGCGGCGCTGATCGCCTGCGCGCCCGTTCCCGGCGTGGATGCGGGGGGCAGCGCTTCGACCGGCGGCGCGCTGTTTGTCGCCAACAAGTTCGGCAACTCGCTGTCGAAAATCGATCTGGCGAGCGGGCGCGAGGTCGCGCGGGTGGACAGTTGCGCCAACCCGCACGAACTGGCGACTTCGCCCGACGACGCGCATGTCGCGCTCGCCTGCTACGGCGGGACGAGCGTCGATCTGTTCCGCACCAGCGACCTCGCGCGCGTCAAGCGGATCGAACTGGGCGAAAACGCGCGCCCGCACGGCATCGTCTGGCATCCTAACGGGGACATCTATGCGAGCGCCGAAGGGCGCAAGTCGATCTTCTGGATCCGCAACCCGATGGCCGACGATGCCGAGACGTTCGAATTCGGCACGGGCAAGGATGGCACGCATATGCTGGCGGTTTCGCCCGACGCGCGCCACGCGTGGACGGTGGACATGGGGTCGAAGACGGTGACGCTGGTCGACCTGCTGACCCGCCGCGCGCCGCGCTCGGTCGAGGTCGGGGAAGAGCCGGAAGGCATCGACCTGGCGCCCGACGGCGAAACGCTGTGGGTCTCGGCACGCGGATCGGACATGGCCTTCGCGCTCGATCCGCAGACGCTGGAGGTGCGCCACGAGGTCGCGACCGGGGATTTCCCGCTGCGCCTCGCGATCCGGCCGCAGGGCGATGTCGCGGTCACCTCCAACCTCGCCGACGGATCGCTGACGGTGATCGATCTCGCCACCGCGAAGCCGCTGCGCACCATCGCGGTGTCGAGCCGCGCCGAGGCCGAGGACCGCCAGCAGGTGACGATCGTGTGGTCCGACGACGGATCGCGCGTGTACGCGGCGGAAACCGGCAGCGACACGATCGCGGAAGTCGATTATGCCAGCGGCCGCGTGCTGCGGCGGCTGGCGACCGGCGATGGCGGCGACGGGCTGGCGATCGTCGATTGACCGGAAGCCCGCGAAAGATGCCCGCGGTGGGCTGGCGCGAGCTGGTCCACCTGCCCGAACTCGGCCTGCACGAGGTGCCGGCCAAGATCGACACCGGCGCGCGCACCTCCTCGCTGCATGGCATCGTGCTCGACCGGTTCGAGCGCGACGGCGAGGAATACGTGCGCTTCGCGGTCGATTTCCAGCGCCAGCAGGTGCGCCAGGTGTGCGAGGCGGTGCACGTCGACCGGCGCGGGATCACCAGTTCCAACGGCGAGACTCAGCAGCGCTACGTCATCAAGACGCCGCTCAGGATCGGCGAGCTCGAATTCCGCGCGGAGATCAGCCTGGCCGACCGTTCGGACATGAAATTTCCGATGCTTATCGGCCGATCTGCGCTAAGGCGGCGGTTCGTGGTCGACTCGGGGCATTCGTGGCTCCAGACGCCTGGCCTCGAAGTGGAAAAAGGTTACAAACCATGAGATTGCGGCGATGAAGATCGCAATGCTCGCCCGCAACGCGAACCTCTATTCGCACCGCCGACTGGTGGAGGCGGCGGAGGCGCGCGGGCACACGCTCGATATCTTGAACACTTTGCGCTGCACGGTGCAGATCGCCTCGCATCGCCCGATCGTGACCTACAACGGCGAGCCGCTAAGCGGATACGAGGCGGTGATCCCGCGCATCGGCGCCTCCATCACGCACTACGGCCTTGCCGTGCTGCGCCAGTTCGAGATGAGCGGGGTGTGGTCGCTCAACGAGAGCGTCGCGATCGGGCGCAGCCGCGACAAGCTGCGTTCGATGCAGATCCTCGCCAAGCACGGGCTCGGCCTGCCGCTGACCGCCTTCGCGCACGATCCCAAGCAGACCGAGGAGATCATCAAGGCGGTCAAGGGGCCGCCGGTGGTCATCAAGCTGCTCGAAGGCACGCAGGGCATCGGGGTCGTGCTCGCCGAGACCGAGGCGAGTGCCAAGTCGGTGATCGAGGCGTTCCGCGGCGCCAACGTCAACATCCTGGTGCAGGAATTCATCAAGGAAGCCGGCGGCACCGACATTCGCGCGCTGGTGATCGGCGGCAAGGTGGTCGCCGCGATGAAGCGCACCGGCGCGCCCGACGATTTCCGCTCGAACCTCCACCGGGGCGGCAGTGCGCAGCTGATCAAGATCACGCCGGAAGAACGCTCGACCGCCTTGCGCGCGGCCAAGCGCATGGGGCTGAACGTGTGCGGCGTGGACATGCTGCGCAGCAATCACGGCCCGGTCATCATGGAGGTCAATTCCTCTCCCGGCCTCGAAGGAATCGAGGCGGCGACCGGGAAAGACATCGCCGGGATGATCGTCGATTTCGTCGCCGCGAACGCGAAAGCGGGCAAGACGAAGACCAAGGGGGCGGGGTGAGGGCCTCGCGGCAGATTGCGACCCCGAGACGGTCGTTCAACTTTTTGAAAATTGAATCTGATAGCGGCCTTCAGATGCGCATTCTGTTTGCACTGTTGTTATGTGTGATCCCAATGCCATCGGGGCTTGCCGACGCACAGGAAGTCGAAGCTCCTGAGCCGAACATTGCATGCGCTGACTGTCCAACCTTCATTTCTGTGCCAAACCCGCCGCCAGCCATGCGGCGTATTAGCCACGTCGCAGCATTCGAATTGACGTGGAATGAGTATTTGGCAGCTTATGATGCCGGGGCGTGCCCGATACCCAGGTCGGACCATGGTTTTTCAGAGCGACGGGAGTTGGACGCTCATATTGATTTGTTCAGAATAGATTGGCCTGCGACCCTTTTAGGTCCGGAAGAGGTTGAGTGCTATGCTGATTGGCTGTCCGACAAAATTGGTCGAACGGTTGCAATACCTACAACACAGGAATGGTTGTGGTTCGCCCGCTCCGGTCGGGCGACTGGCAGGTTTCCGTGGGGTGACAATCCAGATGCGGGTTCCGCTGCCATAGGTGGCCTTTCAGCTATCCAGGACGGCACACGCGATCATGAGGTTCGGGTGCCTTACTTGACCTGGTCACAAGCCCGCCATGTCAATCGGTACCTGTCTGCTGTAAAGGTCGGACAGTATCCGCCTACCGAATGGGGTCTGTTCGACGTGTTCGGAAATGCATGGGAGTTGACATCGGATGTATCCAACCGGACCGCGCCCGAAAATGCGCCCCAACCGAACATGTTCGCGGGTGCTAAACGTGTCAGGATCGTCGGTCAAAGCCATGGTCTCGTCGAGTGGCGACAAGCGGATATGGCGGGAAATCCGAACTACGCCATGATATTTGACGGACGTTACTCAACGGGAGTCGCCGTTCGCTTTATCCTTATCGAATGACCGGTTCGCACGACAATCTTCCCGGTGGCAACAGTCCGCGTCCCACCCTAGTAGCAGCACTCACCGAAAAGGCGGCTCGTTGAACGCCCGCAGCTTGCGCGAATGCAGGCGGTTGCCTTCCTCGCGCAGCAGGCGGCAAGTGGTGACGCCGATCTGCATGTGCGCGGCGATCGCTTCTTCGTAGAACTTGTTCGCCTGGCCCGGCAGCTTGATCTCGCCGTGCAACGGCTTGTCGGACACGCACAGCAGCGTGCCGTAGGGCACGCGGAAGCGGTAGCCTTGCGCGGCGATGGTGGCGCTTTCCATGTCGATCCCAACCGCGCGGCTGAGCGAGAGGCGGCGGGCGGACTGGGTATAGCGCAGCTCCCAGTTGCGGTCGTCGGTCGTAACGACGGTGCCGGTGCGCATCCGCCGCTTCAGGTTCGCGCCGTGCGTGCCGCTGACTTCCTCCGCCGCGCCCGCCAGCGCCTGCTGCACTTCGGCGATCGCGGGCAGCGGGATTTCGGGCGGGAGCACCGGATCGAGCACGTGGTCGTCGCGCAGGTAGGCGTGGGCGAGCACGTAGTCGCCGATCTTCTGGCTGGGACGCAGGCCGCCGCAGTGGCCGATCATCAGCCACGCCTCGGGCCGCAGCACCGCGAGGTGGTCGCAGATCGTCTTGGCATTCGACGGGCCGACGCCGATGTTGACCAGCGTGATCCCGCCGCGGTTCTTCCCCATCAGGTGATAGGCGGGCATCTGGTGCCGCCGCCACGCGGTGTCGGACAGTTCGGCGCGGGCATTCTCGCGCGGAGTTTCGAGGTAGAGCCCGCCCGCGCCGGCGAGCGCGGTGCATTCGTCGCTGCCGAGTTGCGCGCCCGCCCAGTCGACGAACTCGTCGACGTAGCGATGGTAGTTGGTGAACAGGATGAAGCGCTGGAAATGCGCCGGATCGGTGCCGGTGTAATGCGCGAGCCGGGCGAGGCTGAAATCGGTGCGCAGCCCGTCGAACAGCGACAGCGGGATGGGATCGCCCGGCCCGCCCAGTTCGATCCCGTCGGCCAGTTCGTCGCCGATGTCGGCCAGTTCGGTCGCGGGGAAATGGCGCGCCAGTTCGGTGGGGCTGATGCCCGCGAGTTCGGCCCCCGCCTCGCCGTCGAGCACATAGGGGAAGGGGATTTCCTGGCGCGACAGGCCGACTTCGCAATCGACGTCGTAATCCTCGGAGATGAGCTTGAGCTGCTCGGCGAGATAGTCGGCAAACTGGCGCGGGCGGGTGACGGTGGTCGAGTAGATGCCGGGCGCGTTCAACCGGCCGTAGGCGCGGCTGCTGTCTTCCGGGCGCGAGCCGCCGCGAAAGCGCAGGCGGATTTCGGGATAAGCGTAACTGCCGTCGCTGCGCTTATCGGGCTTGGGCAGGGCGCCGTCGCGCGCGAAGGCGATGATGTCGGTGCGCAGGCGTTCGACCGAATCGTCGTAGAGCCGGGCGAGTTCGTCGATGATCTTTTCGGGTGATTCCATCGGCGGCCAATAGCGCCGCTCGCGTGACATTTCAAAGATGGCGCTGCGGAAAACACGCCGTAGAACACGAAAGGGCGCGGCCTCCGGTGAGGCCGCGCCCTTCGCTTGTCCGGTATCGGAGAGGTGTCAGCCTTCCTTGGCTTCTTCCTCGTCCGCGTCGGCCGTTTCGGCTTCGGCTTCGATCTCGTTGCCGTCCATGTCGATCGGCGTGGGCGCCTCGAGCATGTCGGCCGGAATCTCGCCGGGTTCGAGCGTGGGATCGGTGGCATTGGCCGCGGCCATTTCCTCGATTTCCTTTTGCTCGTCTTCGAACATCTGCGCCAGCACGTCGACGCCCTGGCTCTGCAGCTCGGCCTCGTCTTCGGAGCGGGCGACGTTCGCCTTCACCGTGACGTGGACTTCGGGGTGCAGCGCGATGGTCACTTCGTGCATGCCGATCGTCTTGATCGGATGGCCCATGACGACCTGCTTCTTGTCGATCTCGTGGCCCTTGTCGGCGAGGCCGGCGACCACGTCGCGCACGTTGACCGAACCGTAGAGTTGGCCCGCGTTCGATGAGGCGCGGATCAGCACGATCTCGACCCCGTCGACGTTGCCGCCCTGCGCTTCTGCTTCGGTGCGGCGTTCCGCGTTTTCCTTTTCCAGGCGCTCGCGGTTGGCTTCGAACACCTTCTTGTTCGCATCGTTGGCGCGCAGCGCCTTCTTCTGCGGGAGCAGGAAGTTGCGGGCGTAGCCGTCCTTCACGGCGACGACGTCGCCGATGTTGCCGAGATTGCCGATCCGCTCGAGGAGGATGATATCCATGTCTCTTCTCCCCTTACTTCACGATGTAGGAAAGCAGGCCGATGTGGCGCGCGCGCTTGATCGCCTTGGCGAGTTCGCGCTGCTTCTTGGCGCTGACGGCGGTGATGCGGCTGGGCACGATCTTGCCACGCTCGGACATGAAGCCCTGCAGCAGGCGCACGTCCTTGTAATCGATCTGCGGCGCGTTCTTGCCCGAGAACGGGCAGGTCTTGCGGCGGCGGAAAAACGGGCGGGCCATCAGTCGCGCTCCTCACGGTCGCCGCGGCGCTTGCGGTCGCGGTCGTTCTTGCGCATCATCACGCTCGGGCCGTCCTCGTGCTCGTCGACACGGACGGTCATGTAGCGGATGACGTCTTCGTTAATGCGGGTCTGGCGCTCGAGCTCTTCCACCACGGCACCGGGGCCGTCGATGTTGAGCAGCACGAAATGCGCCTTGCGGTTGCGGTCGATCTTGTAGGCGAGGGACTTGAGGCCCCAGGTCTCGGTCTTGGTGACCTTGCCGTCACCCTTCTCGACGATTTCGGTGGCGGTGGCCGCCAGCGCGTCGACCTGGCTCTGGCTCAGATCCTGACGCGCGAGAAAGATATGCTCGTAAAGAGCCATCTTCGCTTCCTTCACACTGTAATGCCGATCGCTGGCTGATCCGCGGGATTGCGGGGCCCCTCCGGCTTTCTTCGTTTCCCGGTCTGGCGACGGGGAAGGCGCGCACATAGCGCCAGGGGCGCGGATTGCAAGGCAAAGGTTGCGCTTGCGGCGCGGGAACGGGCGGGGCAGGGCGGCGTAGAGCAGCGAAACAGGAGGTTCAATGCCCGGCGGACTTGTCGCCTTGCTGGACGACGTATCGGTAATCGCCCGTGCTGCGGCCGCCTCGATCGACGACGTGAGCGTCGCCGCCGGGCGCGCAGGCTCGAAAGCGGCGGGCGTGGTGATCGACGATGCGGCGGTCACCCCGTCCTACGTCACCGGTCTTTCGCCCGCGCGCGAATTGCCGATCATCTGGAAGATCACCCGCGGCAGCCTGAAGAACAAGCTGCTGATCCTGCTTCCGGGCGCGTTGCTGCTGAGCGAATTCCTGCCGTCCGCGATCGTCTTCGTGCTGATGCTCGGCGGTGCCTATCTCAGCTACGAAGGCGCGGAGAAGATTCTGGAGAAGCTCGGCGGGGGCAAACACGGCGAGACGCTCGAAGATCCGATCGAAGACCCCGCCGCGTTCGAGAAGCAGCGCACATCCAGCGCGATCCGCACCGACCTGATCCTGTCGGCCGAGATCATGGCCATTACGCTGAACGAGGTGGCGGCCGAAACGCTGCTGACCCGCGCCGCCGTGCTCGCGATCGTGGGCGTGGCGATCACGTTCGTCGTCTACGGCGCGGTCGGACTGATCGTGAAGATGGACGATGTGGGGCTGCATCTGGCGAAGAAATCCTCCGCCGCCGCCAAGGCGGTGGGGCGCTTCCTGCTGCGGGCGATGCCGTGGCTGCTGAAGGCGCTCTCGATCATCGGCACGATCGCGATGCTGTGGGTCGGCGGCGGGATCATCCTCCACGGGCTGGCGGACCTCGGCCTGCACAACCCGGCGGACGCGGCGCATGGATTGCAGCACGCGGTGGAGCAGGTTTCGGGCGGCGTCGGCGGCGTGCTGGGCTGGGCGACCTATGCCGCGATCTCCGCGCTGGTCGGGCTGGTGCTGGGCGCGATCATCGTGTTCGTGCTGCACAAGGTTTTGAAGCTGGGCGCGCACTAGGCGCGAGGATCACCCCAGCCGTTGGAACAGGTCGCGGGCGAATTCGCTCAGCGTGTCGTCGCGCGCGCCCATCACCACCACGCGGTCGTTCGGGCGGGCGATGCAGGCGATCCGGTCGCCGCAGGCCTTGCGGGTGGGGATATATTCGGCGTGGCCGCCAGCTTGCTCGATCAGGCGGACGATCCGCTCGCTGCCTTCGCTGCGGTCGGTCGTGCCACCGAAATAGACCGGATCGCACAGGATCGTGCGGTCTTCCGCGTCGAGTTCGCGCGCGAACGTCTCCGCCAGTTCGGCGCCCATCTGGCGCAGGGGGCCGTAGCCGTGAGGCTGGAAGAATGCGATCACGCGGCCCTCGTGCGCCTTGAGCGTGCGCAGCGTGGCGGCGCACTTTTCGGGGTTGTGCCCGAAATCGTCGATCACCGCGACGCCCGCCGCGGTCACCCCGATCAGGTCGAACCGGCGCGCCAGCCCCTTGAACTCCGCCAGCGCGGCGACCGAAGCGGCCACCGGCACGCCTGCCGCCGCTGCCGCTGCGATCGCGGCGAGCGCGTTCGACAGGTTGTGCCGTCCCGGCATCGCCAGCATCAGCGCATGCTCGCTGCCGTCATGCCGGTCGATCACCATCGCCGCCTGCCGGATCGGCCCCTCGGCGACCGAACCGGACACCACGCCGATCTGCGCCTTCTCCTGCTCGATCCCGAAGGTGATTGCCTCGTTCGCGCGGGGCAGCAGCGCCAGCGCCTCCGGATCGTCGGCGTTGACCACCGCGATCCGGCTGCGGCCGAGAAAATCCCCGAACAGCGCGCGCAACTCGTCCATACTCTTGTGGTCGAGGCTGACGTTGAGCAGCACGCCCACCGCCGGGCGGTAGAGCGCGATCGATCCGTCGCTCTCGTCCACTTCGCTCACGTAGATGCTGCGTCCGCCGATCACCGCGCTGGCGTTGGGGCGTTCTTCGGCGACGAAATTCTTCATCACCGCGCCGTTCATCACCGTGGGCTCGCGCCCGGCGGCGTGCATGATCCAGCCGAGCATCCCGGTCACGGTCGACTTGCCGCTGGTGCCAGCCACCGCCAGCCCCGCGCCGGCGGTGTTGAATAGGATCGAATTGAGCTCGGCGCGGCTCATCCGCAGGCAGCCGAGTTCCTCTGCGCGGACGACTTCGGGCACCGTGTCCTCCACCGCCGCCGAGGCGACGAGAATCTGGTCCTTCGAGACGATTCCGCTGCCGTCCTGCGGATGCAGCGCGAAGCCCTGAGCTTCCAGCGCGGCGAATTTCCCCGGCGTGTGGCCTTGGTCGCGGCCGCGATCGCTGCCCGCGACCTCGGCCCCGCGCCCCTTCACGATCTGCGAGAGGGGCAGCATGCCCGATCCGCCGATGCCGCAGAAGAAGAACGGGCGGGCGAACAGTTCGTCGGCTGTGGGGATATCGTCCATCGCGCGCTCGGTATTGAGTTGTGCGGATTGACACAAGATGGCTAGGTCGCTTGCATGACACGCATTGCCATCTGCGCGCCCGGCAAGCGGCTCGAACGCGAGCATGCCGACGCCGCTCTCGACCTCGCGGCGCGCGAGTTTCCCGGCGTCGAGCTGGCGTTCCATCCGCAATGCTTCGCGCGCCACGGGCATTTCGCGGGCGACGACGCGACGCGGCTCGCCGCGCTGCTCGAATGCGCGAACGATCCGGCGGCGGGCGCGGTGTGGTTCGCGCACGGCGGCTATGGGTCGAACCGGATCGCGGCGCAGGCTGTGGCGACGATGGGCGCGGCGGCGCGCGACAAGGCCTTCCTCGGCTATTCGGACACCGGCTATCTGCTCGCGGCGCTCTACAAGGGGGGCATCGGCAAGCCCGCGCACGGGCCGATGGTCGCCGACGTGCGCCGCGAGGGTGGCGATGCGGCGGTGCGGCGGGCATTGGACTGGTTCACCGGCATCGGCGAGGGGCTGGAAGAATCGCTCGACGACCGGCCGGCGGCGGCGTTCAACCTGACGACGCTGGCGATGCTGTGCGGCACCGAACTGATGCCCGACCTCACCGGCCACGTGGTGATGGTGGAGGAGGTGTCCGAACACCTCTACGCGGTGGACCGGCTGTTCTTCCACGTCACCCAGCACCTGCACGGTATCGCGGGCCTGCGCCTGGGGCGCATTTCGGACGTGCCGGAAAACGACCGCCCGTTCGGCACCAGCCCGGAGGATATTGCGCGGTTCTGGTGCGAGCGGGCCAGCATCCCCTACCTCGGTTTCGCCGATATCGGGCACGACGGTGCCAACAGGATCGTGCCCTTCGGGCTTGCCCGCGCCGCCCGCCGCGCATAGTCCGCGCCGCCAGCAAGGAGACTGACATGCGTGCATTCGTTTTTCCCGGGCAGGGGAGCCAGAAGGTCGGCATGGGCGCCGAACTCGCCGACGCCAGCGCCGCCGCGCGCGAGGTGTTCGAGGAAGTCGACGAGGCGCTGGGGCAGGGCCTGTCGACGATCATGCGCGAGGGGCCTGAAGACCAGCTCACGCTGACCGAGAACGCTCAGCCCGCGATCATGGCGAATGCCATCGCCACCTTGCGCGTGCTCGAGCGCGAATTCGGCGTCTCGCTGGCGGACAAGGGCGATTGCGTCGCCGGGCATTCGCTCGGTGAATACACCGCGCTGTGCGCCGTGGGCGCGTTCTCGCTGGCGGACACCGCGCGGCTGCTCAAGCTGCGCGGGCAGGCGATGCAGGCCGCAGTACCGGTGGGCGAGGGCGCGATGTGCGCGCTGCTCGGCGCCGATCTGGAGAAAGCGCAGGCGCTGGCCGATAGGGCGGCCGAGGGAGAGGTGTGCCAGGTCGCGAACGACAACGATCCGGGGCAGGTCGTGCTGTCGGGCCACAAGGGCGCGATCGAGCGCGCGGTCGGCATGGTGAAGGATTTCGAGATCAAGCGCGGCGTCCTGCTGCCTGTATCCGCTCCCTTCCATTGCGACCTGATGCAGCCCGCCGCCGACGCGATGGCCGAAGCGCTAGGCAAGATCCCGCCGGGCGCCTTCACCCTCCCGCTCTACGCCAACGTCACCGCCGCCGCCGTGACCGACCCGGCCGAGGAGCAGCGCTTGCTGGTCGAACAGGTCACCGGCCGCGTCCGCTGGCGCGAAAGCGTACTGGCGATGCGCGTGGCGGGCGTGGAACAGTTCGTGGAACTGGGCGGCAAGGTGCTCGGCCCGATGATCGGCCGTATCGACAAGGAAGCGCAGGCGATCAGCGTGGTGACGATGGCCGACATAGAAGCGCTGGCGAAGGAGATTTGAGATTCACGCGGAGACGCAAAGACGCGGAGGAGGAACTGCTGAGATCGATGCGCTTTCGGCCGAGGTTGTCGATGCCTGCGTACGGATTCATCGGGAGCTTGGCCCGGGTCTGCTCGAAAGTGTGTATGAACTCGTTCTCGCCGGCGAACTCGATCGCCGTGGATTGAAGACAGACCGGCAGAAGCCGGTCGATATCGTGTTTGATGGTGTCGCATATACTGCTGCATTCCGCATCGATATCGTCGTGGAGGATCGCTTGATCCTCGAGATCAAGTCCGTTGAATCGCTCAACAACGCGCATCTGAAGCAATTGTTGACGTATCTGCGCCTGACCGAGCAGCCCGTCGGGCTGCTCCTCAATTTTGCCGGTGCTACGATGAAAGAAGGCATTCGGCGTGTCGTAAACGATTACCGGCAGCCGCAAGCGCCCTCCGCGTCTCCGCGTCTCCGCGTGAACCAACCAACCGGAGAAAGATAATGTTCAGCCTCGAAGGTAAGACCGCGCTCGTTACCGGCGCCAGCGGAGGGATCGGTTCGGCGATCGCCTATGCGCTGGCGCGGCAGGGGGCACGGCTCGCGCTCAGCGGGTCGAACAGCGCCAAGCTGCGCAGCTTCCGCGAACAGTTGAACGAGGAAGTCGGCGGCGATCATGTCGAGATCACCTGCGACCTGTCGAACACCACACAGGTCGAGGAACTGGTTCCCGCCACGCTCGACACGCTCGGCAAGGTCGACATCCTCGTCAACAACGCGGGCGTCACGCGCGACAACCTCGCCATGCGGATGAAGGACGAGGAATGGGACGCGGTGATGAAAATCAACCTCGAGGCCGCGTTCCGCCTCATGCGCGCCGCCGCACGGCCGATGATGAAGGCGCGCCACGGACGTATCGTGACCATCACCAGCGTCGTGGGCGCGACGGGCAATCCGGGGCAGATGAACTACGCGGCGGCCAAGGCGGGTCTCGTCGGCATGTCCAAGAGCCTCGCGCAGGAGCTTGCGAGCCGCGGGATCACCGTCAACTGCGTCGCGCCCGGCTTCATCCGCACCGCGATGACCGACCAGTTGCCCGATGCGCAGAAGGACGCGCTCAACGCGCGCATTCCGATGGGCCGGATGGGCGAGGGCGACGATATCGGTTCGGCCGTCGCGTATCTCGCCAGCGACGAGGCGGGCTACGTCACCGGGCAGACGCTACACGTCAATGGCGGCATGGCGATGATGTCCTGAGGCCGGTTATCCCCAAGGAATCGGCGCGTCGGGGCATTGGCCCTTGTCCCGCGCCGCCTCGGGATTAAGGATATTGGGGACATTTCCGGCGCTCGCGGGCGATTCCGGCCGCGCACCTGACGGTGAGCACCGGCCCTGCCTTTTGGGCGATCCAGGGGGAATAAATACGCGATGAAGGCCACAATCGAACGCGCCACACTCCTCAGGTGCCTCAGCCACGTGCAATCCGTGGTCGAGCGGCGCAACACCATTCCGATCCTGTCGAACGTCCTGATCGAGGCGGGCGAGGGCGGATCGCTGCGCGTGATGGCGACCGATCTCGACCTTCAGGTGGTCGAGAACATGGCCGCGGCCTCGGTCGAGGCGCCCGGCGCGGTCACCGTGTCGGCGCATCTACTGTTCGACATCGCGCGCAAGCTGCCCGACGGCAGCCAGGTCAGCCTGGAGACGGCGGAAAACCGCATGGCGATCAAGGCCGGGCGCAGCCGTTTCTCGCTGCCGACCCTGCCGCGCGACGATTTCCCGGTGATCGTCGAAGGCGATCTGCCGACCAGCTTCGAGCTTCCGGCCAAGACCCTGGCCGAACTGATCGACCGTACGCGCTTCGCGATCTCGACCGAGGAAACGCGCTACTACCTCAACGGCATCTTCCTGCACGTCTCGGACGAGGACAAGCCCGTGCTCAAGGCCGCGGCGACCGATGGCCACCGCCTCGCGCGGTTCACCATCGCCCAGCCCGACGGCGCGCAGGGGATGCCCGACGTGATCGTGCCGCGAAAGGCCGTGGCCGAGCTGCGCAAGCTGCTGGAAGAGGCGCTGGACGGCAACGTGCAGATCGACCTGTCGGCGAGCAAGATCCGCTTCACGCTTGGCGGCGAGGGCGGGGTAGTCCTGACCAGCAAGCTGATCGACGGCACCTTCCCCGATTATTCGCGTGTCATTCCAACGGGTAACGACAAGCTCCTCAAGCTCGATCCGAAGAGTTTCTACGAAGGCGTCGACCGCGTCGCGACGATCGCGACCGAGAAGACCCGCGCGGTGAAGATGGGGCTGGAGAACGACAAGGTGACGCTCTCGGTCACCTCGCCCGACAACGGCACGGCGGCGGAGGAAGTCCCGGCGGATTACGCGTCGGAAGGGTTCGAGATCGGCTTCAACGCCAATTATCTCAAGGACATCCTGAGCCAGATCGACAGCGACACGGTGGAACTGCATCTCGCAGACGCAGGCGCGCCCACGCTGATCCGCCAGAACGCGGAAAGCCCGGCGCTCTACGTGCTGATGCCGATGCGGGTCTGACCCCGCGCTCGTGGACCACGAACCGGGGGCTTTCAAAAAACTTCGCCCTTTCTGATTGTCGAATGAAATCCGTATTTTGGGCGGAAAAGCCGTGGCTTGTTCGTCACCTTTCGCAATCTCGGAAGATCGGCCGGGGCGGCGGTGAACGGAATGGCGGCGCGAGCGACGATTTCAAAGAGCCGCGCGCGTGATGGCAGGCCGAATCCTACATTGAAACCGTAATGCTGCGCGGCGCCTTTCAGCCGCGCGCGCGGATCATTGCTTCGATGTCGACGAATTTCTCGCGCGGCGCGCCCTGGCGGGCGGCCTGCGCTTCGGCTTCCTCGATCTTCTTCCAGTCGCGGAAGGTGACGATGTCGAGCTTGCGCTGTTCCGCCAGCGCGTTGAAACCGGTGCGCCCCTCCTTGCCGCCGGGCCCGAGCACGCCCGCGGCGAGATCCTCGGCGATCTTCTCGACCACCCCGAATCCGTCGGGACGGTTGGTGCCGATCGTGCCGGTCGGCCCGCGCTTGGCCCAGCCGACGCAATAGAGGCCCGGCAGGATACGCCCTTCATCGTTGGCGAAGCGGCCGGCGCGCTCGTCGAACGGCACGTCGGGGATGGGCGAGCTGCGGTAGCCGATGCAGCTCACCACCAGGTCAGCCGGTATCGTGTAGGTCTCGCCCGTGCCGCTCGCCTTGCCCGCCTCCACCGTGGTGCGCTCGACCTCGACCGCTTCGACCCTGCTTTCGCCGAGCAGCCGCACGGGGCTGGCGTACATGTCGAAATCCAGCTCGATCGCCTTGTCGGCGCGTTCGCTTTCCGGGATCGCGGCGAAGCTGCGCAAGTGCGCGACCGACTTGCGCAGACCCGGCTCGAGAATCGCGTCCTCCGCGTCCTCCGGCAGGTCGGCGGGGTCGACGCGCGGGCTCGCGCGTTCGAGGTGCATCAGTTCACCCAATTCCTTGGGCGTCATCATGATCTGGTGCGGGCCGCGCCGCCCGACGATCGTGATCGTGCGCAGGTTCGATCCGCGCAAGGCGTCGAGCGCATGCGCGACGATATCGGATTCGGCGAACTCGGCTTCGGTCTTGGCGAGGATGCGCGCCACGTCGAGCGCGACGTTGCCCATGCCGATCACCACCGCATTCGCTCCAGAAAGATCTGGATCGAGCCCGGCGAATTGCGGATGCCCGTTGTACCAGCCAACGAAGGCGGCGCTGCCGAACACGTTGGCGAGATCATCGCCCGGCAGACCCAGCGGGCGGTCGTGCGGCGCGCCGGTGGCGAAGACCACGGCGTCGTAAAGCGATTGCAACTCGGGCACGCTCACGTCGGTGCCGACCGTGACGTTTCCGACGAAGCGCACGTTCTCGGTCAGCGCGGTCGCTTCGTAGCGGCGGCTCACCCCTTTGATCGACTGGTGATCGGGGGCGACCCCGGTGCGGATCAAGCCGTAGGGGACGGGCAGCGTGTCGAAGATGTCGACCCGCACGTCATCGCCCCAGTGCTTCTGCGCCGCCTCGGCGGTGTAATAGCCCGCGGGGCCCGAGCCGATGATGGCGACGTGGCGCATCATCCGGCCCGCTGCGGTTCGATGCCGCTCCGATCGAGCCGGTTCGCCTGTGCCATCGTCCTCTCCGCGGCAGCCGTAAGTAGGCGTTTCATGCACGGGCCCTATCCGCTTGGCAAGGCGGCGCTTTCGGTCCGCGCCAGCGGTTAACCGTTCCTCAATCGCGATCGGGCATGCCGAGGCAATGGGCGGATTGCCAGCCAGGTCGGCAACGGGGCCGGAACAGGTCACGCGGGGGCAATCGGCTCCCGCGCGCGCCGAACTGCGCGAGATCACCTCTCGTCCGCAGTCGCAGCCTGCCGAGCGGCGCGTGGACAGCGACCGCCGCGAAATCAAGCGCGCCAAGGTCTCCGCGCTCGCGGCGCAGCCGGGCATCGTCACGCCGAAATTCCATTGGATGGGCGCGGCCATCGCCGTCGCCATCCTCGTGTCGGGCGTCGTCACGCTCACCATGCCGCCGCTGGCCTCGCTTGCCTGCGCGCTTGCCGCGGCGGGCTTCGCCGTTGCCGGCCGGCCCGCCAACGCCTGGGCCGAGCGCGAGGAGCGCGATCCCCGGAGCAAGGCGGCGATCGGCATCGCGCTGGCGCTGTCGTCGTCGAGCTTCGTGGGCTTTGCGCTGGCGCACTGGATGTATTCCGGCGGGCTCGACTGGCGGATCGGCGTCGCCGCGCTGGTGACGATCAACATCTTCTTCACCGCGCTGCTCAGCGGGCGGACGGTGCTGATATTCGTGACCAAGCTCGGTTGCTGGGCGCCGGTCGCGGTGGTCGACGGATCGCTCTATGCCGTCGTGGGCCTGATCGTCGCGGCCATCGCGGGCGCCGTCGTCACCGTCCAGCAGGCCCGCTTCGATCGCGCACGGGCGGAGGAAGACGAGGCGCAGGCCCGCGTCCGCGACCGCGCGCAATCGATCCTCAACGATTACGAGGAGACCGGGCAGGGGTGGTTCTGGGAAACCGACCGGCGCGGCAACCTCAGCTATCTTTCGGCGTCGGTTGCGCGCGCGCTGGGACGCCCGGTGGACGATCTGGTCGGGCGGCCCTTGCCGAAGCTGTTCGATCTGGGCGACGAGAACCGCGAGGGCGAGCGAACGCTGACCTTTCACCTTTCGGCGCGCTCCTCGTTCCAGGAACTGGCGGTCAAGGCCGCCGTCCCGGGGGAAGAGCGCTGGTGGTCGGTCAACGGACGCCCGATCTACGACGGGTTCCGCAATTTCTGCGGTTTCCGCGGGTCTGGCACCGACCTGACCGAGAAGAAGCGCAGCGAGGAAAACGCCACGCGCCTCGCGCGCTACGATTCGCTCACCGGCCTCGCGAACCGGTTCCAGATGACCCAGACGCTGGAGAAGATCCTCTCCAGCCCGCAGGAGCGCGAGCGCGAGTGCGCGATCTTCCTGCTCGATCTGGACCGCTTCAAGCACGTCAACGACACGCTCGGTCATCCCGCCGGGGACGCCTTGCTCAAGCAGGTGGCGCAGCGGCTCGAGCGGACGGTGGGCAAGACCGGGCGCGTCGGCCGTCTCGGCGGTGACGAATTCAAGGTCATCGTTCCGGGTCGCCCCGCGCGCAGCCAGCTCGGCCATCTCGCGCAGGAGATCATCCACGCGCTGTCGCAACCCTATTCGATCGAAGGGCAGCGGGTGTCGATCGGCGTTTCGGTCGGCATCGCGCTCTCGCCCGGCGACGGGGTGACCACCGAATCGCTGATCCGCAACGCCGACCTGTCGCTCTATGCGGCCAAGGATGCCGGGCGCGGGCGGTATCATTTCTATTCGAACGACCTCCACACCGCGGCCGAGGAGCGCAGCGCGCTCGAGCGGGATTTGCGCGATGCGATCGCCGATGGCGGGCTAGAACTGTACTACCAGCCGGTGGTGCGCGCCTCGAACGAGCGGATCGCCGGGTTCGAGGCGCTGCTGCGCTGGAATCATCCGCGGCGCGGGTGGCTGTCGCCCGACAAGTTCATTCCCATCGCCGAGGATACCGGCCTGATCGCCGCGATCGGCGAATGGGCGATCCGCACCGCCTGCCACGCACTGTCGCACTGGCCGGAGGAAGTGCGCTGCGCGGTCAACGTCTCTCCGCTGCAGTTCGCCAATCCGCAGCTGCCGATCGTCATAACCAACGCGATCGCGCAGGCGGGCATCGATCCTTCGCGGCTCGAGCTCGAGATCACCGAAAGCGTCTTCCTCGACGACGATGCCGACAACGAGGCGATGTTCGCCGCGCTGAAGCGGATCGGCGTGCGCCTCGCGCTCGACGATTTCGGAACCGGCTATTCCTCGCTCGGCTATCTGAAGAAGGCGCCGTTCGACAAGATCAAGATCGACCAGAGCTTCGTGCGCGGCGCGACCCAGCCGGGCAGCCGCAACGGCGCGATCATCGCCTCGATCACCAGTCTCGCGCAGGCGCTGGGCATGGACGTGACGGCGGAAGGCGTGGAAACGCTCGACGAACTCGATCTGGTGCGGATGCACGGCTGCACGCACATCCAGGGCTATATCTATTCCAAGCCGCTCAGCACCGCCGATGCCGACGCCCGGCTGTCCACTGGGCTGGCGATGGCCGCCTCCGGACCGCGTTCCGCACGGCCGGCGCGCCGCACGATGCTGCGCAAGGTCGTGCTGGAGAACGGCGGCCAGCATTATGCGGGCACGATCCGCAACGTCTCAATCAGCGGCGCGCTCGTCGAAGGGCTGTGGAACGTGCCGGTCGGCACGCGTTTTCGCGTCGCGTTGACCGATTCCGCGATGCTCGATGCCACCGCGCGCTGGTGCATCGACAACCGCATGGGCCTCCAGTTCGACGAGCCGCTCCAGACCGACGGCGACGGCACGGTGATCATTCCTGCGAACGACCAGCCGGCGATCGCCGGCTACGCCGATTAAGCGCATATTAGGAACGTTTGGTTATTCTCCGGCACCCGCTAGCCCGCGCATCTGCCGCGGGCTCGGGTGACGACGACGGAACGACCGAGCGATGAGCCTGGGTGATATCTTCTCGCGACGCGATGGCGCCTCGGCGACGGGCACCCGCCGTCCGGCCTCGGCCGCTCGCATGGCGCTGCTCGAAAGCTTCGAGGATGCAGGGCTGGCATGGTTCTGGGCGACCGACGCGCAGGGACGGCTGATTTACCTTTCCGAAAGCGCCCGGGCGGGGCTTGGCGAGGATGCGCCGGCGGTCGCCGGGATGCCGCTCACCGACCTGTTCGTGCACGACCGCGACGACGACAGCGACAAGGCGCAGCGGCCGCTCGGCTTTCTGCTCGGCGCGCACAATACCTTTTCCGACCTACCGGTGCGCGTCACCGCGCGGGGCCGGGAGGTGTGGTGGGCGATCTTGGG
The DNA here is from genome assembly GCF_041912895.1 of Pelagerythrobacter sp. NCBI lineage: Bacteria > Pseudomonadati > Pseudomonadota > Alphaproteobacteria > Sphingomonadales > Erythrobacteraceae > Pelagerythrobacter > Pelagerythrobacter sp. The sequence goes on from NZ_JAYSGI010000001.1 coordinate 340,150, forward strand.
CAAGCCGGTGTTCGATGGCGAGGCGAACTTCGCGGGCTATCGCGGCAGCGCCAAGGACATCACCGACGAACGCGAGCGCCAGCGCGACGCCTCGCGTCTCGCGCAGTTCGATTCGCTGACCGGGCTCGCCAACCGCCACCGCATGACCAAGCGCCTCGACGGGCTCCTCACCACGTTCCGCGCGGCGCAGCGGTCGTGCGCGCTGATGATGCTCGATCTCGACCGCTTCAAGCACGTCAACGACACCCTCGGCCACCAAGCGGGCGACGAACTGCTCCGGCAGGTGGCGCAACGGCTCCAGCGGATCGTCGGCAACCAGGGAGAGATCGGGCGGCTGGGTGGCGACGAATTCCAGGTCATCATTCCCGACATCGACGACCGCGGCCGGCTCGGCGACCTGGCGCAGCGGGTGATCCAGATGGTGTCGCAGCCCTACTCGCTCGACGGCAGCCGCGCGATCATCGGGACTTCGGTGGGAATTGCCGTCGCGCCCTACGACGGGATCGACCACGAGCAAATCGTCGGCGCGGCCGATCTGGCGCTTTATGCCGCGAAGGCCGGAGGGCGGGGCCAGTACCGGTTCTATTCCGCCGAGCTCAAGGACGGCGCACGCCTGCGGCGCAAGATCGAGGAGGACCTGCGCGACGCGATCCAGACCGGCGCGATCGAGCTGCACTACCAGCCCATCGTGCGCGCGGCGGACAACATGGTGGCCGGGTTCGAGGCGCTGGTGCGCTGGAACCACCCCGAGCGCGGCTGGATCAGCCCCGGCCTCTTCATCCCGATCGCGGAGGAAACGGGAATTGTGAACGGTCAACATCTCCGCGTTGCAGTTCGCAGCCGGGCAATTGCCGGCCAAGGTCGCGCTGGCGATCGAACACAGCGGCCTCGATCCCAGGCGGCTGGAAGTGGAGCTGACCGAAACGGTCTTCCTTTCCGATCCGGCGGCGAGCCAGGATACCTTTCGCGCGCTCAAGAAGGCGGGCGTGCGGCTCGTGCTCGACGATTTCGGGACGGGCTATTCTTCGTTGGGGTACTTGCGCACCGCGCCGTTTGACAAGCTCAAGATCGACCAGAGCTTCGTGCGCGGAGCGACCGAGCCGGACAGCAACAATTCGGCGATCATCACCGCCTTCGTCAGCCTCGCACGTGCGCTGGGGATGGATACGGTTGCGGAAGGCGCCGAGACGCTCGACGAACTGGCGCTGGTCCGCGAGCTGGGTGCCAGCCACGTGCAGGGATACGTCTTCGCCAGCGCGCTGCCGCAGGACGAGGTTCTCGCCCGGCTCGAGGAGGGACGTCTCGAATACGAGCCGGTCGGACCCGCCAGGCATCGCGCGGAGCGGCGCACGCTGTTCCGGCGGATCGGGGTGGTCCACGAAGATCAACGCTATCAGGCGGTCCTGCGCAACCTTTCGAAGACCGGCGCGCGGATCGAGGGCATCCTCGACGTGCCGGTCGGCACCGAGCTGGTGCTCGACCTCGGCGGCGGACAGCTCGCGGTCGCAACGGTGCGCCGCGCCGATGAGCATGCGCAGGGCCTCGAATTCGAGACCCCGCTGATTTCCGACGGCGCGGACGGCCTGTGCACCCGCCACCGCATCTCGCCTTACGACCTCGCCAGCGCGGGCATGCCCCTCGCGGCGTTGCCCCCCGGGCACTACGCTCCGGCCGATGCCGGCGACGGCCCCCGCTCGCGCCCGCGCTTCATGCAGGTCGACCTTTCCGCCCCCGGCAACCGCGCCGCCTGATCTGCCCTGCTGACACGCCTCGCGGACATCGCTAAGGGGCCGCGATGACTGACCTTGCGCGTATCCGAAATTTCTCGATCATTGCCCATATCGATCATGGCAAGTCGACGCTGGCGGATCGGCTGATCCAGGCTTGCGGCGGGCTGACCGATCGCGAGATGAGCGAGCAAGTGCTTGATAACATGGATATCGAGCGCGAGCGGGGGATCACGATCAAGGCCCAGACCGTCCGCCTCGCCTATACCGCGAAGGATGGCGAGACCTACGAGCTCAACCTCATGGACACGCCCGGCCACGTGGACTTCGCCTACGAGGTCAGCCGCAGCCTCGCCGCGTGCGAGGGCGCGCTGCTGGTGGTCGACGCGGCGCAAGGGGTCGAGGCGCAGACGCTCGCCAACGTCTACCAGTCGATCGAGCACGACCACGAGATCGTGCCCGTCATCAACAAGATCGACCTCCCCGCCGCCGAGCCCGACAAGGTCAAGGCCGAGATCGAGGACATCATCGGTCTCGACGCCAGCGACGCGGTGCTCACATCCGCGAAGTCCGGCATCGGCATCGAGGATACGCTGGAGGCGATCGTCGCCCGTATCCCGCCGCCCACCGGCGACCGCGACGCGCCATTGAAGGCCATGCTGGTCGACTCATGGTACGACCCCTACCTCGGCGTGGTCATCCTCGTGCGCGTGATGGACGGCTGGCTGAAGAAGGGTCTGCAGGTCAAGTTCATGCAGGGCGGCACCCAGCACCTGGTCGACCGCGTCGGCGCCTTCACCCCCAAGCGCGTCGACCTGCCCGAGATCGGGCCGGGCGAGATCGGCTTCATCACCGCGCAGATCAAGGAGGTGGAGCAGGCCCGCGTAGGCGACACGATCACCACGGTGAAAAACGGCGCCCCGGCACCGCTTAAGGGCTACAAGGAAGTCCAGCCGGTGGTGTTCTGCGGCCTGTTCCCGGTCGACGCGGCGGACTTCGAGAAGCTGCGCGAATCGATCGGCAAGCTGCGGCTCAACGACGCGAGCTTCAGCTACGAGATGGAAAGCAGTGCCGCGCTGGGCTTCGGCTTCCGCTGCGGCTTCCTCGGCCTGCTGCACCTGGAAATCATCCAGGAACGGCTGAGCCGCGAATACGACCTCGACCTCATCACCACCGCGCCCAGCGTCGTCTACCGCATCCGCCTCGGCCATACGAAGAACGAGGACGCGAAGACGATCGAGCTGCACAATCCGGCCGACTATCCCGATCCCAACCGGATTGAGTGGATCGAGGAGCCGTGGATCAAGGCGACGATCTACACGCCCGACGAATACCTCGGCTCGATCCTCAAGCTGTGCCAGGACCGGCGCGGCATCCAAACCGACCTCACCTACGTGGGCGGGCGCGCGCAGGTGAGCTACGAGCTGCCGCTGAACGAGGTGGTGTTCGATTTCTACGACCGCCTGAAATCGATCAGCCGCGGCTACGCCAGCTTCGATTACGAGCAGATCGGCCTGCGCGAAGGCGACCTCGTGAAGATGAACATCCTCGTCAACAACGAGCCGGTCGACGCGCTCTCGCTGATCGTCCACCGCAGCGTGGCGGAGGAGCGCGGCCGCGGCATGTGCGAGCGGCTGAAGGACCTGATCCCGCGCCACCTGTTCAAGATCCCGATCCAGGCCGCGATCGGCGGCAAGGTGATCGCCCGCGAAACCATCGCCGCCCTGCGCAAGGACGTGACCGCCAAGTGCTACGGCGGCGACATCACGCGCAAGAAGAAACTGCTGGAAAAGCAGAAGAAGGGCAAGGCGCGGATGCGGGAGTATGGGAATGTGAGCATTCCGCAGGAGGCGTTTATTGCGGCGCTGCGGATGGGGGAGGAATGACGCAGGTCTGTCTCCCGAAGCCTTGGTGAAGGGAGAAGGCGTTTAATGCGGCGTTGTGGATTGGGTGTATTCGCCCTGGTTGCACTTGCCCGTAGCAACGTATTCTTGATTTGTTCCTATCTCGCCACTATTTGTACGGGAAGGAGCGCACGAGATGCAGGAGAAGAGGTCTCACTGTGACATTCGCCCCGCCGGCAAGCGCCGAGACGGGAAGGCGCGCTTTTGGTGTCACGCCCACCAAGCTTCTGCTACCGGAAAATACGGAATAAAGTTAGAGCGATGTGAAGGCGCATATCGCGCTTTGGACTCGCGAGAAGTTCTCACTATCGATCCCCACAACTATGATGGAGGAGTGGCCCTCTGGGGCGCAGTCCGTCCGGCTTACGATTCTACTGGTCTGGCGGAGGACGAAGGGATTCATGTGCATGCGCGGAGGTCGGACGACGCAGACAAAAGCTTAGATGAAACCTTCGATGCGGTGAAACTGGAGCTATCCTACGACCTTTTCGAACGCAAGGCCGTTCATATAACTCGTGAGACTGCAGTTTCGGCATACATTGCGCGGTCAATTGGCAATCAAGTTGAATCACTTTTTTGTACGTATTGTGGCGAGCCGCATCTCGATTCTGAGTGGTTCGCGGTCAAGCCGCATAAGCGACATCTCTGCCACGCATGCGGTGAAATCTTCATCGCAAACCGCAAGGGCGTATCAAATCCGCTTGAGGGATTGCGCCTCGCATTCAATGACAGGGAGGCTGATCGTTCGATCGTACGCGCAAACAAAACGTTAGACACGCGCTTGTCTCGTTTTCCTGGCGGCATTCAAATGTGGGCTTCAAATCCAGCGCTGTTGTGGACGGCCGCTCGACCTGAGGAAGAGGGTATCCACTTTCACGGCTATGCTGCTGACAAGTGCACTAGGTTGGAAGATGACACGTTCGATTCCATTGTGCTTGATGGGATTGCAATCGACGAAGTCCAACTTCGCTACTTCATGGCACAGCAGGCGTTAGCCCATCTACAGGGACGGATAGTGACGCTGGTTTGCGATTGTGGAGAAACATATCTGGATGAGGGGATGGCGGCCTACTTTCCTCATTCGAATCATAGTTGCCGGTCTTGCGGAAAAAAACTCATTTCACCGATTAAGAAGAAGAAGGTGGTGAGTAATCCGTTTCTAGAAACTATTCAATCGCTTGATAGAGCACAGGGGATAAAATGAAGGGATACATATACATTACCGGAACCGGCGCTGATCCTGCCGGCCTCGACAATATCAGCGATCCGATGTTTGGAGATGTGCCTTCGCTCGGTGCCTGTATGAGTAACCTCCGCGAGTTCGTTGATATTGGCGACTACCTCTTTGTCGTGTCAGGCAAGGCTCCGGATTTGGCACAGTACGTGTTCGGCGGGATGAAAGTTGCCGAAAAGATCGACCATCTTGCGGCCTATGGCCGCTTTCCTCAAAATCGGCTCCGTCGCAGGGAAGATGGAAGTGTCGTTGGGAACATAATCATCGACAAGGATGGGAAGAAGCATCCACTCGATCATCACTCCGACAAAGGCTTCGAGCGGCGGATCAAGAATTTCATTGTAGGAGCTGATCCACTGGCAATAGAATCTCCGAGAGAAGTTGAATTGGCGCGTCAACAAACTTTGAACAAACTTTCAGACATTGTCGGCAAGAAAGGCAACAGGCCGATAGATATATTAGGTCGTCAGCGGAAGCTAAGCGAAGATCAAGTACATCATATGATCCAGTGGCTTCGCGGGATCAAGCAAGACGCTGCGAAATGAGTTCAAAGCTCTCTCAAAGGCTTCGAGAGCTAAAAATTTCTAAAGAGTCTTTGGCGAGAAAGACTTCTCTCAGCGTTCAACGTGCGGCTGAGATAATGGGTGGCGCGAAAGCCGACGTATCCGAGATGCGTCAAATTAGCTCCGGACTCCGCTTGCCATTGCAGATTTTGTCAGGCCGAAGTTTAAATAGGGATAGTAATGAGTTGGGGCTGTTATTCAGAGGCCCCCGGGATTCTGCCGACGAGTACGACATTACCGTTGAACGAATTGCAATATTCGTTGAGGCTTGTTTGGAGATTTTGCCTGAGCGCTCCGGGCTTCCGGGCTGGCTAGATAATTTCTCTCATGAAAAGAAGACCTTTCCTGCAGCCGACCGTCTCGCAAAAATCGCTCGAGTTGTACTAGATGAAGATGATATTTTTGGGCCAATTCCTAATCTAGCCCAAAAGATGGGTGCCCTAGAGGGCGTCATAGTAACTCCTCTCGAACATACCCGTTATGAGGGAATTTCTCTTATTGCGGGGAACTATTGCTTTGTTTTTGCCTCTCCTCGATTTTCGGGAAGAATGCTGTTCACTCTTGGTCATGAATTTGGACACATTGTGTCTGATCATTCGGAAGGTGGGTTCGCGCATTTCGAGAAAGCAGGACAAATTGGAAGTTTCGGGAGAGCGTCCAAGGTCGAATCTTTCGTAGATGCCTTCTCGTCATGCCTGCTGTTGCCAGATGTCGGCCTTGGAAAGTTTTTGTCCTTTCTATCTGCCGAAGGACTGATGTCAGCAGACGGGATCACTGATCGTGAAATACTTTACGTCGCGCGCTTCTTTGGGGTTAGCTTTGATGTTGCGGGTATAAGGCTCGAGAATTTGGGATTGTTGCCTGCTGGCGTTACCTTTAGTTTGAGCGGCCACTTGCGCAAGGAATTCGGTTCGCCGGAGAAGCGCGCAGACTACCTTGGGGTTAGCCCGCGTGAGAAAGTTCTGATCCCGCGAATATCGCCGTTGCTGTCTAAACATCTCATCGCCGCATTGCGGAACGGCGATATTTCCGTGGGGTGGGCATCAAACAGCTTTGGCTTCTCAATTGGTGAGATCTTTGCTGAGCAGGCAAAGCTCCCGTGAATGTAATCATGGACGCATGCTCTGTAATAAATCTCCACAATGGAGGAGTACTGAAGATTGCTTGCCAAATCGATGGAGTCCAGGTTCAGGTGGGGCCTATCGCGGGAGGGGAATGCTCTGAAGATTGTGCTGTCGCCTTGGCTACCTTGAACGAAGCCGGTTCACTTGAATATCTGACCGACACCACCTTAGACGCAGATACGTTTCTAGAATTTGTAGATCGCTATCGGCTTGGCGACGGCGAAGCAGAGTGCATTTTGCTGGCTGAAATTGATAATGACGCGGTAGTTTGTTGTGACGATTTGCGTGGACGAAAGAAAGCTATAATGTTGCTAGGTGAGGGAAGGCTCATTGGTTCGCTCGCACTCTTGCGCATGACAGTTGAAGGTGGACAACTAGACAGTCAGGGAGCATTCACTGCCTATCAGCAAATGAGGGACGCTGGGGGCTTCCTGCCGGAACTCGGCCTGGATTATTTCGCCACCTAGTCCGCTCATCACTTAGCCAACCTCAATCCCACTCATCAGCGTTCAAGGTCTTGACCCGTGGGCAGTGGTCCGGCTCGCGGTACCCCGGCTCTGCCCCGTCATGTAGAAAGTGCCCTGTGGTTTCGCCCTCAAGCGCCGGGCGCGGGCCATCCGGCCCGCTTGGCTCTCCTCGCATAAGCTCGGGCGGCCGTTCGGCCTTGCGGTCGGCTGGTCGCCGACCGGGCCTTTCCGGGCCATCCTCCTACGACAGGCTCAGGATGAGCGGGGTGCTGGAGACTACCACCCCTCCTCCTTCAAGCTCCGCACCCTTGGCTCCGCCCGGCGTTTCGCCACCGCTTCCTCCGCCGCCTTGTCCTTCGCGCGTTCCTCGGCGAGGAAGGCTTCGGTCTCCTTTTCCAGTTCCGCCCGGTAGTCGACGATCGTCGGGATTTCGTCGCTTTCGGGCGGGAGCGGGGGGAGGCCGGCCTGTTCGCGTTCGCGGTTTTCCTCCGCGCGCCGGCGTTCGTGGTATGCGCGTGAGGAGGGGTGTTCGGGATCTTCGCGGGGGTCGTAGCCCTCGGCCTTGTCCTCGCGCTCGAGCCGGGCGAATTCCTCGTAGGCGGCGCGGGTACGCGGGCGCATGGCGCGGAGCCAGTTCAGGTGCATCGCATCGAGCTTGCGGTCGATGCTGGCGTAGACCTCTTCCTCCGCATCGTCGGCGCGCTTCTGCTCTTCCTCCCACTCCGCGCGCCACTGCTTCTTCAGCCGTTCCAGCTCCATCTTGCCGACGGCGTTCATGGCCTTGGGCTTGCCTTCCGCAAAGCGATCGGCGGCGCGGTTGCGGAGCATGAACATGAGCAGGCGGTCGTTGTAGACGGTGCGCTCGCCGATGTGCTTGCCGTAGGAGTAGACGGGGACGCCTACGCCGTTGAGCGCGCGGTCCATCGCGGTGTCCTCGATCCTGCGCATCCCGAGATCGACTGCCGCGTCCCACGCCGCGCGGAAGCCCTCGGCGCCCGGCTGGCGGCGCAGGTGATAGGCGCCGTTCGTGCTGCGGCGGACGCGGCGGCAGGCGGAGGTGACGGAGCCGGTGTCGGCCAGTGCCTCGATGAAGGCGCGCTGGACCTCGGGCTTCCACCCATTGGAGCGGTCCACCTGGCGCGGGACGGGGGCGAAGGCGGGCAGGGTGGCGGGGGCGGTTTCGGACATGAGGGACTCTCCCGAACGAAAAGGGCCGGGGAACATGCCCCGGCCCGATGCGTGTAGGAAAATGGTTTTTTGGGGCTTTCCTGTTTGCGCCCTCAAGCGCCGGGCGCGGGCCATCCGGCCCGCTTGGGCGGCCGTTCGGCCTTGCGGTCGGCTGGTCGCCGACCGGGCCTTACGGCCGCGTCTGGCCGTTGCCGTGGACGAGGTATTTGAAGCTGCACAGCTGCTCCAGCCCCACGGGGCCGCGGGCGTGCATCTTGCCGGTGGCGATGCCGATCTCCGCGCCCATGCCGAACTCGCCGCCGTCGGAGAACTGGGTGGAGGCGTTGTGCATTACCACTGCGCTGTCGATCGCGGTCATGAAGCGGCGCGCGGCGTCGGCGTCCTCGGTCAGGATGGCGTCGGTGTGGTGGCTGGAGTGCGCGTCGACCCAGGCGATGCCTTCGTCGAGGCCGCCCACGATCTTCACGCTGGCGATGGGATCGAGGTATTCGGTGTTCCAGTCGTCTTCGCTCGCGGGCTTGATGCGGCTGTCGAGCGCGACCGCCTCGGCATCGCCGCGCAGTTCGCAGTCGGCGGCCATCGCCTCGGCCAGCTTGGGCACGACCTTGTCGGCGATCGCGCGGTCGACGACGATGCTTTCGGTCGCGCCGCAAACGCCGGTGCGGCGCAGCTTGGCGTTGCGGATGATCTGGATCGACTTGTCGACGTCGGCGGCGGCGTGGACGTAGGAGTGGCAGTTGCCGTCGAGGTGAAGGAGCGTGGGGACGCTCGCCTGGTCGCGCACCAGCTCCACCAAGCCGCGCCCGCCGCGCGGGATCACAAGATCGACGAATTCGTCCGCCTTGAGCAGCGCGGCGACGGCGTCGCGGTCGGTGGTCTGGACGGTCTGCACCGCGTCTTCGGGCAGACCCGCGGCCTGCAGCCCGGCGCGCATCGCGGCGACGATCTCGCGCGTGGAATTGCGGCTTTCGGAGCCGCCGCGCAGGATCACCGCATTGCCCGATTTCAGGCACAGCGCGGAAGCGTCGGCACCGACATTGGGGCGCGATTCGTAGATCATGCCGATGACGCCGATGGGCACCGCGACGCGCTCGATCCGAAGGCCGTTGGGCCGGTCGAACTGCGCGAGCTGGCGGCCGACGGGATCGGGCAGCTCGGCGATTTCCTCCAGCGCGGAGGCCATGCCTTCGATGCGATCCTCGGTCAGCCGGAGGCGGTCGATGAAGCTGTCGGGCTTCTTGTCCTCGACACTGGCGACGTCGGCCGCGTTCGCCTCGAGCAGCGCGGGCGCGGCGGCGCGCAGGGCCTTGGCCGCCTCGCGCAGCGCGGTGTTCTTCGCCTCGGTGCTGGCCAAGAGCAGCCCGCGCGCGGCCTCACGGGCGCGGCTGCCGAGGTCGTGGATGTGGATCTGCGGGTCGAGCGTCTGGTCGTTCATGATATCCTCGTAGTTCGTAGTGAAGGCGGGAGCGGGCGCGAAATTCAGCGCAGCTCGACCGCCCGGTCGTAGGCCGCCTGCAAGGTAGCACGCATCAGGCGCGAAAGCTCGTCCCCGCCGTTGAGCGCGGCGAGCCCCGCGGCGGTGGTGCCACCCTTGCTGGTGACCGAATTGCGCAAGCTGCCGAGATCGTCGGCATCGTCTTCCATCGCCATGGCGACCGTGCCGGCCATCGTGCCGAGCACCATGGTACGCGCTTCCTCGCGCGTGAAGCCGAGATCCTCGGCAGCGGCGACATAGGCCCGCGCGATCTCGAACACGTAGCCCGGGCCGGAGCCGGCGACTGCGGTCACGCGGTCGAGCTTGTCCTCGCTGTCGACGACGACGACGCTGCCGGCACGCTCCATCAGCGCGCGGGCGTGCGCGAGCTGGTCGCTGTCGGCATCGGCGGCGGCATAGAGGCCGCTGACGCCCTGGCCGACCGCGGCGGGGAGGTTCGGCATCACGCGAACGACGGGGGCGTCGTTCATCGCGCGGGCGAGGCGATCGGTGGAGCACCCGGCCGCGATCGATAGCACGTAGCCGCCCTCGGCGAGCCGGTGCGCGTGCCCGGGCAGGATGTCGTCGATCATCTGCGGCTTGATCGCGGCGATCACGACATCGAACTTGTCCTCGCCCAACGCCTCGGCATCGTTGACGAGTCGCGCGCCGGCGGGCGCCTTATCGAGCGCGGGATCGACGATCGTGAAGTCCTCGCTCCCATTCGACCAGTGCTTCAGCAGTGCGCCACCCATCTTGCCGCAGCCGATCATAAGTATGTGATTGAATTGCAAACCTAACCTCTTATCGTCATCAAATAAATCCCGATGCGCTGCTGTGCTCTCGACAGAAAATAGGCGATTACCCCTCGTTTCCCGCGCCAGCAAACTTTTTTCGGATCGCCGGTTGTGCAGTGCACAATTACTATCTACGTAGCGTACGGAAATTTTCAAGGAATGGATTTTTATTACCGTGTCTGAGAAGCGAAGCATTGTCGTCAAAATTGGTTCCGCGCTGCTTGCCAACTCCGACCTGCTGACACCGCGGTTCGGCTTCATTCAGCGGCTGTTGGAAGATGTGACCCGGCTGCGCAGCGAGGGCTACAACGTGATCCTGTGCTCCTCGGGAGCAGTCGCGCTGGGCCTCAGGATCGTGGGCGAGACGCCGGAAAACGCCGGGGTCAGCGACAAGCAGGCCGCCGCCGCCTGCGGGATGCCGCTGCTGCTCAACGCCTACAAGCAGGTCGGCCACGAATACGGTTTCGAGATCGCCCAGGTGCTGCTGACCTTGAGCGACTTCGAGCATCACCGCCGCTTTCTCAACACCCGCAACACCGTCCACCGCCTGCTCGAAGCGGGAGTGGTGCCGATCGTCAACGAGAACGATTCGATCACCACCGAGGAAATCCGCGTGGGCGACAACGATCGGCTGGCGGCCAAGGTCGCGCAGATGGTCGGCGCGAAGGATTTCGTCATCCTCACCTGCGTCGAAGGGCTCTACGACCGCAATCCCGACGAACCCGGCGCGCAACTCGTCGAACAGGTCGAGGACGTCGGCGCCTACATGGCGGCGACCACTGGCAAGTCCACGCTGGGCACCGGCGGCATGACGACCAAGCTCAAGGCCGCGAACATGGCGCAGGAAGCGGGCTGCACGACGTATATCGCCAACGGCGAGCACGAACGGCCGCTGTCGATGGTGCTATCGGGCGAACGGCGCTGCACCAAGTGCTTGCCGCATCCCAATCCGCTGTCGGGTAAGGACAGCTGGATCGCGAACCGCCTGCAGATGGCGGGCAGCATCGAGGTCAGCAAGGAACTGGCCGATGCGCTGGTGACCGAAAAGCGCTCGATCCAGCGCGAGGACGTGGTTGCGATGGACGGCGATTTCACCCGCGGCGACGTGCTGCACCTCTACGACAGCGATGGCGTCGAGCGCGCGCGCGGGCTGAGCGATTTCACGTCCGAGGAACTGCGGGTGATGATCGTCAACCCCGACGCCCCGGCCGAGCGGCTGCTCGGGTACAAGACGAAGGGCGAAGTGATCCGCGCCAACAACCTGGTGATGCTCGAAACCCGCCACCTGCTGTGGGATGCGCCGGCGGGGATGGCGCAGGCCTGACGCCTGCAATCGCAGCGGAGGCGCACGATTAGAGGAAATTGCGCCATGTGCTCCGCTGATGCATGATGCGGTCATGAACAGGGCCGAAGCGATAGTCCGGTTGAAGCCGATGGAGCGCCGCTTGCGCGAGCGGGGCATCAGGGCACTTTACCTTTTTGGTTCCACCGCCCGGGACGAAGCCGGCGATGAATCCGATCTTGATTTGCTTTACGAATACGACACGTCGCGCAATTTCAGCCTGTTCGATCAGGCTGGAGCCATGCTGGAACTTTCCGACGAACTCGGCGCCAAAGTCGATCTGGTGTCCCGTGCTGGGTTGCGCCCCCGCTTGCGGGCGCGCGTTGAGGGCGAGATGGTCCGAATCTTCTGATGGCAGAACTCGCGGATACATTGGACGACCTCGCACTGTTGATCGCGCGCGCGGAAAAATCGGTCGACGGCCGGACATTCGAAGAACTCGTGGCGAACGACGAGGCTTACGACGCTTTGACATACCGCCTCGCCATGATCGGCGAAACCAGCAAGCGGTTGCCCGACGCACTCAAGTCAAGGCACCCGGACTTGCCATGGCGCGAGATGGCGACGTTCCGCAACTTCGCCAGTCATGATTATTTCGGGGTCGACGCCCGGCTGGTCTGGCAGGCGGCGATGAGCCTGCGGCCGATCAAGGTCATGGTTGTCGAAGAAGCGGCGCGTTGTCGAAACGAAGAAAGCCGGGATGGCGGCCTCTAACGCGGCTGCGCAAGTGAAATCGCCTGGGGGAGCCGCCGCCAACTTCACTTGGCGTTCAGCGAGGGCGGGGCTATAGGCCCGGGCCATGATCAGTCGTCCGCGTTCGCCGCTCAAGCTCGCTCTCGCCGCCACCGCATGTGCGGCGGCCGTTCTCACCGCCGGTTGCGCCGGGCGCGGCGGAGGGCCCGAGGACACCGCCTACGTCGCGCGCGACGTGGAAACGCTCTATGCGGAAGCCAAGCGGCGGCTCGATCGGGGCAATGCGACGCTCGCGGCCGCGCTGTTCGACGAGGTCGAGCGCCAGCACCCCTATTCGCCCTGGGCGCGCCGCGCGCAGTTGATGAGCAGCTTCAGCTACTACGTCGCACAAGATTACAACAAGTCGATCCAGTCCGCGCAGCGGTTCCTGTCGATCCATCCGGGCAACAAGGATGCCCCCTACGCCTATTACCTGATCGCGCTCAGCTATTACGAGCAGATCAGCGACGTGCATCGCGACCAGGCGATCACCGAGCAGGCGCGCACCGCGCTGAACGAGGTTGTGCGCCGCTTCCCGCAGACCGCATACGCGGCGGACGCGCGGCTCAAGCTCGACCTCGTCAACGATCACCTCGCGGGTAAGGAAATGGAGATCGGCCGGTTCTACGAGCAGTCGGGCAAGTGGCTCGCGGCGCAGATCCGGTTCCAGAACGTGGTCGACAACTTCCAGACGACCACCCACGCGCCCGAGGCGCTCTATCGCCTGACCGAAACCAGCCTCGCGCTCGGCATCCCGCAGGAAGCGGTCAAGTACACCGCCGTGCTCGGCGCGAACTATCCGGGCAACGAGTGGTACGACAAGGCCTACGATCTGGTGCAGGACCACGCGGCGGGCGTGACTGCGAGCTGACCTTCGCTCAGGCGGCGATCGCTCGCGGCGATGCTGCCTGTGACGCGGCGGCCTCGGGAGCTTCCGCCATCCTGTTCCGGCCCGCCGATTTCGCCGTGTAGAGTGCCGCATCGGCCCGTGCGAACAGCGCGCGCCAGTGCTCGTCGGCAAAGGCCGGGCCGTCGGCCACGCCGATGCTGGCGGTGACCGGGCGGCCATGCGGCATCGGATGCCCGGAAATCTCGGCCAGGATCGACAACGGCAGACCCGCGGGCAGCTCGTCCGCCGGCCCGACGATCGCGAACTCCTCGCCGCCGATCCGCGCGACCGCGGCGGGGCCGCCGTCATGGCGGCGCAGCAGAGCGCCGATCGCGCGCAGCACATCGTCGCCCATGTCGTGCCCGTGGCGGTCGTTGATCGCCTTGAAATGGTCGAGATCGATCAGCATCAGCCGCAAAGCCGCGCCGTCGCGGCCCATCGCCTGCGCCTCGTCGAGCAGCGCGCGGCGGTTGCTGAGCCCGGTCAGCGCGTCGGTGCGCGCCTGGCGCTGCGCGTCGTGCCGCAGGCGGTGCAGGTTGACCATGCGGGCGTTGTGCGAATCGACCATGCGCAACTGGAAGCCGCCAGCGAGCAGCAGGCTGATCGCGGCGGCCATCTCCACCGCGTTGCCGAACAAGATCATGAGGGCGGCGATCGGCAGCATGTCGAGCGCGAGCGTGACCATCGCCCCGACCTTGACGTTCGACAGGCAATAGGCGCTCGCCAGCGCGCCGACGATCAGGATGATCGGAAAATGCATCCGCGCGTCGACCGGCGAGTTGAGCCAGCTCAGCACGCACCAGCTCGTGCAGATCAGCGCGCCGAACCACGAGGAAACGGTGCTCTGGACGAGGAAATTGGCGGCCCGGCGCGGCTTTTCGGCAAAGTGCAGGTTGCGCCGCAGCGAAACGATCGAGAGCAGCGAATAGAGCGCCATCGCTCCGGGCAGCCCATATTGCACGAACCAGCCGACGTTGGGGCTGGCGGTGAGCATGGCGATGATCGAATTGATCGTCATCGCCGCGAGCAGCCACGGCGCCTGGCGCTGCAGCTCGCACGCGGCGTTGACGAGGAAATCGTCCCGGATCTCCGGCGGGAGATCGGGAATTATCAGTGCTTCGAGCCGATTGCGCAACCTCGCCCCCTACCGTCCCGAGGGCGCGCATAACGGGTCGAGGCTAAACATCGGTTAATTCGCTGGTGATGAATCGCATGGCTTTGCCCGCTGACACGCGCGCGGGGCTGCGCTAGGAAACGCGGCGAATGCTGACCCGCCTGGCCATCCGTAACGTCGTGCTGATCGAGGCGCTCGATCTTGATTTCGGGCGCGGTCTCGGCGTGCTCACGGGCGAGACGGGGGCGGGCAAGTCGATCCTGCTCGATGCGCTGGGGCTCGTGCTCGGCAACCGCGCGGAAACGATGCTGGTGCGCAGCGGCGAAGCGCGGGCGAGCGTGACGGCGAGCTTCGAATTCGCCGCGCTGCCGGGCGTGATCGCCGAGGCGCTCGACGATGCCGATATCGAGATCGAGCCGGGCGAACCGCTGATGATCCGACGGCAGGTGAAGGCCGACGGCGGGAGCAAGGCCTTCGTCAACGATCAGTCGGTCAGCGCCGGGCTGCTGCGCGCGCTCGCGCCCGCGCTGGTCGAGCTGCACGGCCAGCACGACGATCGCGGACTGGTGAACCCGCGCGGCCACCGCGCGCTGCTCGATCGCTATGCCGGGGCGGATACCGCCGGGGTCGCCGCGGCGTGGGAGGCGTGGCGCGCGGCGGAGGCCCGGCTGGGCGCGGCGCGCAAGGCGATCGAGCAGGCGAAGGCCGATCAGGACCTGCTGCTCGCGCACCTTTCCGAGCTCACCACGCTCGAGCCGCAAGCGGGCGAGGAAGCGCGCCTCGCCGAAACGCGCGCGGCGATGCAGAAGAGGGAGCGGCTATCGGGCGACCTGGAGGAGCTGCGCCACGTGTGGGACGGTTCGGATTCGCCGCTCGCCTCGCTGCGGGTGGCGGCGCGGCGGCTCGACCGGATCGCGCCCGAGCACCCGCTGCTGGCCGAAGCGCTCGCCGCGCTCGACCGCGCGGTGATCGAGGCGGGCGAAGCGGAAGAGAAGCTGGAGGCCGCGGCCGAAGCGCTGGTCCACGATCCCGCCGCGCTGGAGGCGGCGGAAACGCGCCTGTTCGACTTGCGCGCGCTGGCCCGCAAGCATCGCTGCGAGGTGGACGAACTGCCCGACAAGATGCGCGAATTCCGCGCCGCGCTCGACCAGATCGAAGGCGGGGAAGCCGAGCTCGACGCGCTGGAGGAAGCGGCGGCAGCCGCCGGGGCGCGATACCGCGAGCGGGCGGGCAAGCTTCACGATGCACGAGTAGTGGCGGCGAAAAGGCTCGATGCGGCGGTGGCGGGCGAACTCGCGCCGCTGAAGCTCGACGCCGCGCGGTTCCGCACCGCCGTGACCGAACTGCCCGAGGATCGCTGGGGCGCGAGCGGGATGGACGGCGTGGAATTCCTCATTGCGACCAACCCCGGCGCCGATTTCGCCCCGCTCGCCAAGATCGCCAGCGGCGGCGAACTGTCGCGCTTCATCCTCGCGTTGAAGGTCGCGCTCGCCGAACAGGGCGGCGCGGCGACGGTGATCTTCGACGAGATCGACCGCGGCGTCGGCGGCGCGGTCGCCAGCGCGATTGGCGAACGGCTCGCGCGGCTGGCCGACGGCGGGCAATTGCTCGCGGTCACCCACAGCCCCCAAGTCGCCGCACGGGGCCGCACGCACTACCTGATCGCCAAGTCAAGCGAGGGCACCGTCACGAAAACCTCAGTCCGCCTGCTCGACGACACCGGGCGACAGGAAGAAATCGCGCGCATGCTCAGCGGGGCCGAAGTGACGCCCGAAGCGCGGGCGCAGGCCGACAGGTTGCTGGAGGGGGTTTAGGATGTGGAAGGTGAATGCGGGAAGGCGAAGTGCACTTGCCGATGATTTTATCGAACGTAATGTTGTCGCGATTGGATGGCGAGAAGCAGGCGATTACTCCGATGCGCGCTCCTACGATGAGGTTTACAAGCTGATTAGCGCAGCCTCGCCAGAACAGACCGAAAAACAAAAGCAAGTAAGTTCCGGTCAGATTTGGCGGTTTCTAACAGAAGTCAGTATCGGCGATTCAATTTTGACGTATGCGCCAGAGACGCGACTATATCACATAGGGGTTGTGAAGGGGTCTCCCATATTCCGTCCACGCGAAATTCCTGCTTTGCCAGTTCAAAGGTCGGTGGAATGGAAGTCATCAGTATCACGCGACGACCTTTCGCAGGCAGCTAGAGGCCGGCTTGGAGCGATCTTAACGCTCTTCAAGGTGGCTCATTCGGCAGTCGTGGAACTAGAGGCGTTGGCTGAGGGAGGACATGTTCACGCGCAACCTAACACCGATGAAGCACTTGCGTTGGATGATGCTAGTGATCCATTCGAAAGTCTTGAAGAACAAGCAATAGAGCGGGTTAAAGATCGGCTGTTGCGTTTAGATTGGGACGAAATGCAGCAAATCGTAGCGTCCCTCTTGAGAGCTTTAGGCTATCGAACACAGATTTCGCCCGCCGGGCCTGATCGCGGCAAAGATATCATTGCTTCCCGGGACGGCTTTGGATTTGAACGTCCTCGGATCGTAGTGGAAGTGAAGCATCGGCGCGATCAGATGGGAGCGCAAGAAATCCGCAGCTTTCTAGGCGGTCGGCATCAAGATGACCGAGGGCTCTACGTCAGCACTGGCGGTTTCAGCCGCGACGCCCATTATGAAGCCGAGCGGGCATCGACTGTTACGCATCTAATGACGCTGGACGAGCTCGCTCACGCGTTGATTGAGCAGTATGATCAGATAGATGAAGATGGTCGACGCCTTCTCCCGCTTACCAAAATTTACTGGCCAGCATAACGACCTTTTTTGGATGGAATTATGAAGCATGTCACGCTCGGGATCGCGCTGCTGATGGCGGCTGGATGTACGCCGACAGAAGGCAGCGCCCCGATCGCCGCAGCCAGCGGCGACATGTTCGCGGCGGATATGCATCTCGCGCCGTCAACGCCCGACGCCATCCTTCGCTATGCCGATCATCCGCGCGGGTTTGCCGAGTTGCGGGTGCCGGCGGGTGACGGGCCGTTTCCGCTCGCGGTGATCTTCCATGGCGGGTGCTGGAAGGCGGGGATCGCGAACCAGGCCTATATGTCGCCGCTCGCGACGCGGTGGCAGCAGGAAGGGATCGCGACGCTCAACGTCGATTATCGCGAGGTCGGCGACGGGGGCGGGTGGCCGGGTTCGTTCGAGGACTGGGCGGCTGCGGCCAAGCTGATCGATCAGGTCGCGAAGGACTATCCGATCGACCGGGAGCGAGTGACGCTGGTCGGCCATTCGGCGGGCGCGCTGCCCGCGCAGTGGCTGGCGACGCGGCAGGGCGACGATGGGCCGGTGGGTGCGCGCGCGCCGGTGCAGGCGCGCGCCGCGCTCGTGTTCGATGGCCCGGCCGACGTCGGCGCCGAGCGCGCGGCGTTCGATGCGCTGTGCGAGTTTTCCTCGGTCGATCCGTTCATGGGCGGCAGCCCGGCGGACACGCCCGCGCGCTACGCCGCGATCGCGCCCGCCAAGCACGCGCCGGAGCTGGAGGAACTGCTGTTCGTCCAGGCGATCCTCCCGCCCGCGCCCGAGCCGGTGCAGGCCGCGATCCGCGCAAACGGCACCGGGCTGGAAATCCGCGAGAACCCAGGCGCGAGCCACTTCGAGATCCTCACGCCCGGCACCGAAACCTACACCGCGAACGAAGCGGCGATACTGGCGGTGCTGCGCGGCGCACGTTGACGAGACCATTTGAAAGACCTATTCAAAGGTCATGAACAAGCCCTCCAAGTTGGACTCGATCGTGCCGATCCTCGCCGATGTCGGCGTGAGCGTGACCGATCTCAAGCGCAATCCAGCGGCGGTGATCGCGGCGGCACGCGAACAGCAGGTGGCGATCCTCAGCCGCAACAGGCCGGTGGGATACATCGTTTCTCCCGAAGTATGGTCGTTCATCGAGGATGTTCTGGCCGATCGCGAATTGCTGCGCGAGGCGCAGGACGCGCTGGACGAGGATGGCGAGAACGTGAAGCTCGATCTCGATGCCTATCTATGAAGTCGAGTTCCGCCCGCGCGCCGCACGGGCTTTCGAGAAACTGGGCCACGCGGAAAAGCGCCAGTTCGCGCGCAAGCTCGACGAGCGTCGGCGCAATCCCCATGTTCCCGGCGATGCCTTTCGAGGAATTCCGGACGCCTATCTGCTGAAACTGCGTTCATCGGGATTGCGACTGGTCTATCAGGTGCAGGACGACGTGTTGGTTATACTCGTGCTGGCCGTGGGCCGACGCGACCGCGAAGAGGCTTACAAGAATGCGATCCGCGAATTTGGCAAGCTCGGTAACTGAAGCCGAAGCCGCCAACGAACTGATGCGGCTGGCGAAGGCGATCGCGCGGCACAACCGGCTCTATCATGCCGACGATGCGCCCGAGATCACCGATCAGGAATACGATGCGCTGGTGCGCCGCAATGCCGAATTGGAGGCGGCGTTTCCGCATCTGGTGCGCGCGGATTCGCCCTCGCGCGCGGTGGGGCACGAGGTCGCCGCATCGCCGCTGTCGAAGGTGACGCACGAGGTGCGGATGATGAGCCTCGACAATGCCTTCGCCGACGAGGAGGTGGCCGAGTTCGCCGCGCGCGTGCGGCGTTATCTCAATCTCGGCGAGGGTGAGCCGCTGGCGTTCACCGCCGAGGACAAGATCGACGGGCTGTCGTGCTCGCTGCGCTACGAGAACGGCAAGCTGGTGCGCGCGGCCACGCGCGGCGACGGGCAGGTGGGCGAGGACGTGACCGCCAACGTCGCGCATATCGCCGATATTCCGCAGGAACTGAAAGGCAAGGCGCCCGACGTGTTCGAGGTGCGCGGCGAGGTCTACATGGAGCGCGAGGCGTTCGTGGCCTTGAACGCGCGGCTGATGGAGGAGGGGCGTGCGACGGCCGCGGCGAAAGGCGAGGAGTTCGATCCCGCCAGGATCCGCCAGTTCGCAAACCCCCGTAATGCCGCCGCCGGATCGCTGCGCCAGAAGGACGCGAGCGTGACCGCCAGCCGCCCGCTGCGCTTCTGGGCGCACGGCTGGGGCGCGGCCTCGGCCCTGCCGGGCGACACGCAGATGGCGGTGATGCAGGCGATCGGCCGATGGGGCCTGCCGATCAGTCCCGACCTGAAACTGTGCGAGACGGTGGACGACATGCTCGCGCACTATCGTGCGATCGGCGAGGGGCGGGGGGCGCTCGGCTACGAGATCGACGGCGTGGTCTACAAGGTCGACCGACTCGACTGGCAGGCGCGGCTGGGCTTCGTCGCCAAGGCGCCGCGCTGGGCGCTGGCGCACAAGTTTCCCGCCGAACAGGCCGAGACGACGCTGGAGGCGATCGATATCCAGGTCGGGCGCACGGGCAAGCTGACCCCGGTGGGGCGGCTCGCGCCGGTGCTGGTCGGCGGGGTGACGGTGACCAACGTCACGCTGCACAACCGCGACGAGATCGCGCGGCTGGGCGTGCGGCCGGGCGACCGGATCAAGGTCCAGCGGGCAGGCGACGTGATCCCGCAGGTGGTCGAGAACCTCACGCGGGATGCGCAGCGCAAGGCCTATGCGTTTCCCGATCGCTGCCCGGTGTGCGGCAGCGAGGCGGTGGCCGAGGAAGGCGAAGTCGACGTGCGTTGCACCGGCGGGCTGGTGTGCGAGGCGCAGCAGCTCGAGCGGCTCAAGCATTTCGTCAGCCGCGGCGCGCTCGATATCGAGGGGCTGGGCGAGAAGACGATCGCCGAATTCCTCGAGCTCGGCTGGCTGGACGGCGGGCCGGGCGATATCTTCCGGCTCGAGCGCCATCGCGCCGAACTGGTCGGGCGCGAAGGCTGGCAGGACAAGTCTGTGGACAACCTGTTGGCGAGCATCGAGGCGCGGCGACGGCCCGATGCCGCGCGGCTGCTGTTCGGCCTCGGCATCCGCCACGTCGGCGCGGTGACCGCGCGCGACCTGCTGAAGGGGCTCGGCGATATCCGCCGCCTGCCGGAGAAAGCGGCCGAGTTCGCGACCTATCGCAAGGACAATCCGCGGGCCGAAGGCGAGAAGGAAAGCCCGTTCAACACGCGGATGGTCGAGGCAGTGAAGGCCGTGTTCGAGGTCCGCGCCGACGGCATCGGCATCGCCGTTGGCCACGCGCTGGCGGATTTCTTCCACGAGGATCACAACCGCGAGGTGTGGGACGATCTGCTGCGCGAGGTCGATCCGCCGCTTTACGAGGTCGAGACGCGCGAAAGCTCCGTCTCCGGCAAGACGGTGGTGTTCACCGGCAAGCTGGAAACCATGAGTCGCGACGAGGCCAAGGCGCAGGCCGAACGACTGGGCGCGAAGGCGGCGGGTTCGGTGAGCGCGAAGACCGATCTGGTGGTCGCCGGGCCGGGCGCGGGCAGCAAGCTGAAGAAGGCCGCCGACCTTGGCATCGAGGTGATCGACGAGGCGGCGTGGGCGGAGATCGTGAAAGCGGCGGGCTGACGGATCAGCGCGGCACCCATTTCATCACGCCGCCCGCGAACGGGGTCCACCAGCCCGTGCGCACACCCGCGGCGGCCAGCGTGTCGCTGGTCCATTGATTGCAGGTGTTGCCGATGTGGTAGGTGCCCGGCGCTTCGTAGAACACGTCCCAGTCGGCATAGCCGGCGTGGACGGTGCGGCGCGCGGGCGGGCGGACCTGCGCCTCGATCCGGCGGACGAGGCGGGCGTATTCGGCGGGGCGCAGGCGCAGCACGCGCGCGCTGTCGCTCGGCGCGGGGCGGACGTAGTGGGCGATGTGGAGCAGGCCGTCGCCCCCGGTCGCGGCATTGACGGCGGTGGGCAGCGACAGGTCGGCCCAGGTCGGGGTGTTGAGGAACACCTCGTGCTCGCCCCAACTGACCGAGATATGGGTGTAGGGGCGGCTGGCGGCGGTGGCGGGCAGGTCGCTGGCGGGGAAGTCGACGCGCCAGTCCTTCACCGGGTCGACCAGCGGCATGACGATCGCGGTATGGACGCCGTTGGTCTCGACCATGATCGGGACGCCGCGCTCTGGTTCTTCCCACTCGCTGTTGCGCGGGATCGAGGAGCCGATCCAGGCGAACGCCATGAACAGGCCGACGATCAGCGCCAGCCACGCGAGCGCCTTGCCCGCGATCGGCGCGGCGCGTTTCAGGGCCGCGTGCGCTTGCGCAGCCACAGGATCGACCAGTCGCCGTCGACCATTCGCGCGGCGAGGCGGAAGCCCGCGCGCCGGCAGGCGGCGCGTACGCGGGGTTCCTGCGTCTCGAGCAGCCCGGCGAGCAGCAGATGCCCGCCCGGCACGATTGCGGGTGCGAAGCTGGGCGCGAGATCGACCAGCGGTCCGGCGAGGATATTGGCGATAAGGAGATCGTAGGGCGCGCGAGCCTGGAGCAGTGGATCGTCCATTCCGTCGGCGATCGTCATCGCCAATTCGCCGCGCCCACCGCCGAGGGAGACACCGTTCAGCGCCGCGTTGTCCGCCACCACGCCCGCGCAGGCCGGGTCGATGTCGCTCGCGGTCGCCAGCGCGCGCGGCCACAGCGCCAGCGCGGCGAAGGCGAGCAGGCCGGTGCCGGTGCCGATATCGGTGCAGTTGCGCACGATCACCCCGCGCCGCTTCATCGCATCGAGCATCGCGAGGCAACCGGCGGTGGTGGCGTGCTGGCCGGTGCCGAACGCCTGACTGGCGGGAATCGCGAAGCTGACCGTACCGGGTTCGCCGCTGGCCGGATGCTCGGGCGTGTGGACGTGAAAGCGACCCGCGCGGATGGGCTCGACGCCCTGCTGGCTCTCGGTCACCCAGTCGGTGTCGGGCAACTTCTCGGCGGCGAGTTCGGGCGCCGCGCCCGCGAACAGCGCGGCGACCATCGCGTGGTCGGCCTTGGTCGGCTTGCGGGGAAAGTACGCGTCGAGCCGCCAGTCGTCGGGCCGGTCGTCCGCCAGTTCGAACCCGGCGAGGACGACTTCGTGATCCCACTCCGGCGCATCCTCCTGCGCGACCAGCGCGGCCTGGATCACCGGCTTGCCCGCGAAAGCGGTGAGCTTCCAGCTACCGGACATAGCTCGCCCCGTTGGCGTCGATGGTCGCACCAGTCATGCTTTCGGGGGCGTCGAGCGCGCAGAACACGGCAATGCGGGCGATTTCCTCAGGTTCGGCGACGCGGCCGAGGGGGATGTCGGCGAGCAGGCCCGGGCCACCGCGGCTGGCGAGGTAGTCGCCCGCCATCGCCGTGTCGGTGAAGCCGGGCGTGATCGCGAAGCTGCAGATGCCGTCCCCGGCGTAGGCACGGGCGATGGTCTTGTGCAGCGCCAGCATGCCACCCTTCGCGGCGGCGTAGTGCCAGTGCGCGGGGCTGTCGCCGCGATGGCCGGCGCGGCTGGCGACGTGGACGATGCGGCCCGGTTTGCCGCGCTCGCGCCAGTGCCGCACGGCGAAACGGCTGAGCTGTGCGGCGGAGGTGAGGTTGATCCGCAGCGTGTCCTCCCACGCATCGAGCCATTCGATGTCCGAGCTGTCGAGCGGGCTGGCTGCGAACAGCCCGGCGTTGTTCACCAGTACGTCGATCTCGCCGCCCGCACGCTCGAGCGCTTCCTGCCACAGCATCTGCGGCGCGGTCGGCTCGGTGAGGTCGGCGCCGATGGTCGCTTCATCGTGCGCGGCGCTGCCGTGGCCGATCACGTGCGAGCCGCGCGACTCGAGCTGCTGACGGATCGCGGCGCCGATGCCGCGGCTGGAGCCGGTGACGAGGATGCATGTCATGCACCGCCTATCCGAAACTTTGCGCGCGAAGTCGAGGCCGCACGCCTTGTCTCGCCGGGCCATTGCGCTAAGGGAGGGCGCAAATCGAAGGACGAACGGACACGCCATGGCCGACAGACCGCTTTCACCACACCTCAGCATCTGGAAATGGGGCCCGCACATGGCGGCCTCCATCCTCCATCGCGTGACCGGCGACGGGCTCGCGTTCGTGGGGCTGGGCGTGCTGCTGTGGTGGCTCGGCGCGCTGGCGAGCGGCCCGGCGGCATACGAGACGTTCGCGGGCGTGATGACGAGCCCGATCGGCTATGTCGTCCTCGTCGGCCTGTCGTGGGCGTTCTTCAGCCACATGGCCTCGGGCCTGCGGCACTTCGTGTTGGACATGGGCGCGGGCTACGAGCTGGGCGTCAACAGGTTCTGGTCGGCCGCGGCGCCGATCATCGGCATCGTTCTTACCGCGGCGTTCTGGGCCGCGATCCTGCTGCGCTGAGGGGACTGGACATGGGCAACGGAACTTCCCTCGGCCGCGTGCGCGGACTGGGCTCGGCGCACGAGGGGCCGCATCACTGGCTGCTCCAGCGCTTCACCGCGATCGGCAACCTCGTGCTGGTGCTGTGGCTGGTCGGCTCGATCGTGCTGCTGCCCGATCTCGGCTACGCGACCGTCAGCGGCTATCTGGCGCAGCCGGTGCCCGCCACCGCGATGGCGCTGCTGATCGTCAGCACGTTCTGGCATGCGCGGCTGGGCCTGCAGGTGCTGTTCGAGGATTACGTGCACACCGCCGGCAACAAGTTCGCCGTGCTCGCTCTCATCAATCTCGCGGCGATCGCGGGCGGCGCGTTCGGCCTGCTGTGCGTCGCCCGACTTGCCCTCGCTTCCGGAGGAACCGCCTGATGGCCGACGCCGCCAGCAAACCCGCCTACACGATCGTCGACCATACTTACGACGTGGTGGTCGTCGGCGCGGGCGGATCGGGCCTGCGCGCCACGATGGGCGCGGCCGAGGCGGGCCTGAAGACGGCCTGCATCACCAAGGTCTTCCCCACGCGTTCGCACACCGTCGCCGCGCAGGGCGGGATCGCCGCTTCGCTGGGCAACAACACGCCCGACCACTGGCAGTGGCACATGTTCGATACCGTGAAGGGGTCCGACTGGCTCGGCGATCAGGACGCGATCGAATACATGGTGCGCGAGGCGCCGCAGGCGGTCTACGAGCTCGAGCATGCGGGCGTACCGTTTTCGCGTAACGAGAACGGCACGATCTACCAGCGCCCGTTCGGCGGGCACATGCAGAACATGGGCGAAGGCCCGCCAGTGCAGCGCACCTGCGCGGCCGCCGACCGCACCGGCCACGCGATGCTCCACGCGCTCTATCAGCAGAGCCTGAAGTACGACGCGGATTTCTTCATCGAATACTTCGCGCTCGATCTCATCATGGAGAACGGCGCGTGCCGCGGCGTGGTGGCGATGTGCCTCGACGACGGGACGATCCACCGCTTCCGCGCCAAGGCCGTGGTGCTGGCGACCGGCGGCTACGGGCGCTGCTACTTCACCGCGACCAGCGCGCACACCTGCACCGGCGATGGCGGCGGCATGGTCTTGCGCGCCGGCCTGCCGCTGCAGGACATGGAGTTCGTGCAGTTCCACCCGACCGGCATCTACGGCGCGGGCGTGCTCATCACCGAAGGCGCGCGGGGCGAGGGCGGCTACCTGACCAATTCCGAGGGCGAGCGCTTCATGGAGCGCTATGCGCCGAGCGCGAAGGACCTCGCCAGCCGCGACGTCGTCAGCCGCTCGATGGCGCTGGAGACGCGCGAAGGGCGCGGCGTGGGCCCGGACAAGGACCACATCTTCCTCCACCTCGATCACATCGATCCCAAGGTGCTGGCCGAGCGGCTGCCGGGCATCACCGAGAGCGGCAAGATCTTCGCCGGGGTGGACCTGACGCGCCAGCCGCTGCCGGTGACGCCCACCGTGCATTACAACATGGGCGGCATTCCCTGTAACTACCACGGCGAGGTCGTGACCATCGGGCCCGACGGCGATCCCGAGACGGTCGTGCCCGGCCTGTTCGCGGTGGGCGAGGCGGCGTGCGTTTCAGTGCACGGCGCGAACCGCCTCGGCTCCAACTCGCTGATCGATCTCGTGGTGTTCGGCCGCGCGACCGGGCATCGCCTGAAAGAAATCATCAAGCCCGGCACGGCGCACGACGAGTTGCCCGAGGACGGCGCCGAGCTCGCGCTGACCCGGCTCGACCATTTCCGCAACGCCAAGGGCGGTTCGCCGACCGCGGAAATCCGCGCCGAGATGCAGAAGGACATGCAGAAGCACGCCGCGGTGTTCCGCGACAGCAAGCTGCTGTCCGAAGGCGTCGACCTGCTGAAGAAGGCGAACAAGCGGATGGAGGACATCCACGTTTCGGACCGCTCGCTGATCTGGAACAGCGACCTGATCGAGACGCTGGAACTCGACAACCTGATGGCGCAGGCGAACGTGACCATCGCCAGCGCGGAAAACCGCAAGGAAAGCCGCGGCGCCCACGCGCACGAGGATTTTCCCGAGCGCGACGACGCGAATTGGATGAAGCACACCGCGGCATGGTTCGAAGGCTGGGGCGGCAAGGGCGGCGCGGTGAAGATCGACTACCGCCCGGTCCACGAATACACGCTGACCGACGACGCGGAGTACATCAAGCCGAAGAAGCGGGTGTATTGATTGGGTGGGGACGCGGTTTCGCCGGTTCAGCCCGGCAACCTATTTGAGCCGTCCCTCGAAATCCATCCGATCATGCAGAATGCGGACGATCTGGACTTCCCGATCGTTGAACGTAAAGAAAATCACGTCCCGGCCTGCCGTCACTCGTCGCAGATCTACATGGGGAAGTTGGGCATCATGGCCCAGCATGGGATTTTCAACGATGCTTCGGATGGTGCGTTCGATTTCATCGAGATAGCGGCGTGTTCGTGCGTTGCCGCATTCCCGTTCCGAACGGTCGGCCAGATTGGTGAAGTCGCGTTGCGCGGTCGAGTGGTATCGAAGCTGGCGCGTCATCCTTCAGGATAATGCCGATCAATCCAGGATCGTGCATCGAATTCGACCAGCGGGCTGGCAAGCCCTTCGTCGATCGCATCGAGCAATTTCGAACGGAACATGGAGCGTTCTTCGTGCATCCGCAGCGCATCGCGGATCACCTCGCTGGTCGAGCCGAACTCGCCGGACTCGACCTTGCGGCGGGTATATTCCATGAGCTTTTCGCCCAGGGCGATCGAGGTGGTTTTCGCTGGCATGCGACGGATATAGCAAATATTGGTAACCCCTTCAATGCGAACCCCCTCCATTCTCGCGCTGATCGCACTGACCTCGTGCGCCGCCGGACCGTCGGCTCCGCCCGAGGCGCTGGAAATCGACCAGTTCTATTCGCAGTATCTCGATGCCGACGGCATCCCGGTGGTGGCGTCGGCGCGGGTGGAAAGCCGCGCGCTGATCGAGGCGCGCCGGATGATCGAGGACATGCTCGCGCACCGGCCCGACCTTGCGGCGACGCTCGCGCGCGAGGGGTATCGCGTGGCGATCCTCGGCGAGGACGAGGCGATCACCGACCTGCCGGAAAACGCGCACTGGACCAAGCCCGCGCGCGACGACCCGCGCCTGACCCGCTGCGAGCGCAAGCTTTACGACGAGCGGATCGGGCAATTCACTGCGCGCGAATACTGGAACGCGAGAGTGCGCGGGATCGGCGGCATCTACACCGTCGGCGCGGAGGAGGACGTGCTCGGCAAGCCCACCAGCCGCTATTACGGCGAGACGATCCTCGTCCACGAATTCGCCCACAACGTGCTCGACGCGATCCGCATCGCGGACCCGGAGCTCTACGCCGAGGTCGAACGGGCGTACCAAAGCGCGCTGGCCGAGGGGCTGTGGAAGGACGAATACGCGAGCACGACGGTGCAGGAGTACTGGGCCGAGGGCACGCAGTTCTTTTTCAATTCCAACCGGCTGGCGGTGTTCGACGGACGCCGGATACTGAACCACGACGATCTTGTCGCCTACGATCCGCGATTGGCCGCGACCTTGCAGCAGGCCTATGGCGCGCGCCACCGCCTCGCCGCCGATCCGTTCTACCGCCACCCGGCGCGCGTGCCGCCCGGGCCGATGCCCGAGAACACGGCGGAGGTTTGCTAGCCGCCGCTTCGTGGTTTCTTAAGTTTATCGGCTCACTCTGGCGTCATTGCGCAAGGAAGGGGACCTGCCGGGGGGCGGGTGTGACGTCGTGGACGTATTCACGCTATTCGGAGCGAACGCGATCATCCTGCTGGTGATGGCGCTCGGCTTTCTCGCCGCCTACGCGCGGCGTCGGGAGAACTGGTGGCCGGCGTGGATCGCCGCCAATCTCGTGCTCGCGCTGGCGCTGCTCCTGTTCATCACGCTGCCCGGCGAACGCTCGTGGCTGATCGCAATTCCCAACACCTTGCTGGCGATCGGGTTCGGCCTGCGCTGGCGTGCGGCGCACCTGTTCACCGCGAGCCCGACCGGATGGATGCCGGTGTGGCTGCCCGCCTGCGCGGTTATCGGCGCTTTCGCGCTGCCACAGGCCTTCGGCGCGGGTACGGTGTTCGCGCTGGTCAACGTGATCCTCGGTGCGCAGGCGAGCGCGATCGCGTGGCATTTCTGGCGCGAACGTGCGCCCGCCTCGTTCTCGAGCCACGGCCTCGTCGCCGCCTACGCGGTGATGGCGCTTTCGTTCGGGATGCGCGTGATCGAAGGGATCGCCTTCTTCGACGGGCTGACCACCTATTTCCCGCTCGGCGGAACGCTGCCGTTCCACCTCGTGATCGCCGTGGTCCATACTTCGGCGAGCGGAGCCTTCGCGCTCTCGATCGCCTACGAGCGGACCGCGCTGCAGATGCGCGACGAGCGCGACAGCGCGCAGCGGCAGGCGCAGGACCTCGGCCGGCTGGCCGAGCGCGACGCGCTGACCGGGTTGCTCAACCGGCGTGCGATCGAGCCGCGCTTCGCGGAGCTGCGCGCCGTCGGGTTCAGCGCCCTCGCGGTGGTCGATCTCGACCACTTCAAGCGCGTGAACGATGCCTTCGGTCACTTGCGCGGCGACGAGGCGCTGCGCGCGGTCGCCGCCGCGCTGGCGCCGGACGAGGATTGCCTCGCCGCGCGCATGGGCGGGGAGGAGTTCATCCTGCTGCTGCGCGGCGACGACGCGCGCGGACGCGTCGAGGCGCGCCGCCAAGCCATCGCGCGCCGGGTCGCGGCGGACATTCCCGGGTTGCCGGGCGTGGTCACCGCCAGCGTCGGGCTGGTCGAGCTGCCGCGCGAAGGGCTCGCCAATCTGGCCTTCGCGGAGCTCTATGCCGCCGCCGACCGCCTGCTCTACGATGCCAAGAGCGGCGGGCGGAACCGGCTGATCGCCGAACGGCTGAGCCTGTTCGCCGCGCCCGCGCCGCGCACGAGCACCGAAGCGGCCTGACGGCTATTCTTCCAGGACGCGGCGGGCTTCGACGATCTTCACCGGTTCGGCCAGCATCTGGCCCTTCATCCAGCCTTCGCCCTTGTCGGGATCGGTCGGCGCGGCGTGGATCGCCTCGACCACCTCCATCCCCTCGACCACGTGGCCGAACGCGGCGTAGCCGGCGCGCAGCTCGGGATCGTCGGAGGCCGGATCGGCGTCCATGCCGGGTTGTTCCTGCAGCATGATCGAGAAATCACCGGTCGCGGTGCCCGGGGCGTCGCGCGCCATCGAGAGCGCGCCCCGCCCGTGGAGCACGCCGGTCTCGCTGGTCGGCTCGTGCGCGATCGGGGGGAGGACGCGCTTGGGGTCGTGCTGCGTGCCCGCCTGGATCAGTCCGTTGGGCTGGTCGCCCCATGCGAGCGGCATCGCGCGGTAGAACACGATGCCGTCCAGCCGCCCTTCGTCGACGTAGCGCAGGAAATTGGCCGCGGTGACCGGCGCACGCTCGGTCTCGATCGCGGCGGTGATGTCCCCCATCGTAGTCTCGAGCACGACGAGCACGGTTTCGGGTTCGTCCGTCGTAACCGGCGGCGGCACCACCTGCGCGGCGGCGGCGGTGGCGAGCGAGAGGGGCAGGGCGAGCGCGGCGAATCGTTTGAGCATTGGCGGACTATGCCGCAGTTTCACCGCCGCCGCAGCATTGCGCGATTCAACTGGTCCAGGCGCGTTACGCCCATCAGCCGCATGCCGCGCTCGATCTCGTCCTTCAGCAATTCCAGCGCGCGTTCGACGCCCGGCTGCCCGGCGGCGGCGAGGGCATAGAGGTAGAGCCGCCCGCCCGAGGCCGCTGTGGCCCCTTGCGCCAGCGCCTTGAGCACGTGCGTGCCGCGCCGCACGCCGCCGTCGCAGATCACCTCGATCTCGCCGCCCACGGCATCGACGATCTCGGCGAGTTGGTCGAACGGCGCGCGGCTGCCGTCGAGCTGGCGGCCGCCGTGGTTGGAGACCATGATCGCGTCGGCCCCGATCTCGACCGCGCGGCGCGCGTCGCCGGCGCTCATCACGCCCTTGAGGCAGAACGTGCCGCTCCAATCCTGCCGGATGCGCGCGGCAGTGTCCCAGTCCATCGCGGTGTCGAGCATCGTGTTGAAATACTCGGCGATCGATACCGCCTTGCCGGTGCCTTCGCTGACATGGGTGTCGAGATTGGGCAGGCGGAACTTTTCGCGCAGCATGTAGTCGAGCGCCCAGCGCGGTCGCGTGGCGTAGGACCACACGGCCGACGGCGTGAAACGGGGCGGGGTGGTGAAGCCGCTGCGCTGGCACCGCTCGCGCTTGCCCGAGACGATCGTGTCCACGGTCAGCGCCAGCGCGTCAAAGCCGCTGGCCTTGCATCGCTCGATCATCGCGGCGTTGAGCCCGGCGTCCTTATGGACGTAGAGCTGGAACAGCTTGGGCGTGGAGACGAGCGCGGCGATCTCCTCGATGCTCACTGTGGCGAGGCTGGAGATGCCGAACCACAGCCCGAACTTCTCCGCCGCGCGGGCGACCGCGCGTTCACCCTGCCAGTGGAACACGCGCTGGAGCGCGGTCGGGCTGAGCACGAGGGGCAGGGCGCTGCGCCGCCCCATGATCGTGCACCCGGTATCGATTTCCGCCACGCCCGCGAGCACGTCGGGCACGAGGTCGACCTCGTCGAATGCGGCGGTGTTGCGCGCCTTGGTGACTTCGTCGTCCGCCGCGCCGTCGATGTAGTCGAACACGGGCCGCGGCAGCCGCGTTTTCGCCAGCCGCCGCAGGTCTTCGATGTTGTGGCAGCCGGACAAACGCATGACGTGGCTCTACCAGCGACATGGAGATGAACCAATATTCATCCGCGCTTCATGTTTACAGGCGTAGTCGATATGGCTACAGACGTAGGCGCAAATCGGGGAGGGTTTGGTGGCGAAATCCGAAGACGAGCGGCCCGATCGCATCAGCGAGGCCGAACATGCCGTGATGGAGGCGTTGTGGGCGCAGAGCCCGCTGACCGCCGCCGAAGTATGCGACGCGGTGTGCGAGGAGCGGGACTGGAGCCTGCCGACGGTCAAGACCCTGCTCGCACGGCTCGTGTCGAAGCAGGCGGTCGAGACCGAGCCCGATGGGCGCCGTTTCCTCTATACCCCGCTGCTCGCCCGCGATGACTATCTCGGCGGCGAGTCGCGGCGGCTGGTCGATCGGCTGTTCGGCGGCCGCGCCGCGCCGCTGTTCGCGCATCTGGCGCAGGAAGAGGCGCTGACCGAGGACGACCTCGCCGAAATCGAAGCGCTGCTGAAGGAGCTCAAGCAATGAGCTGGCTTCTCGAAACGCTCGTCTGGACCGCGGCGCTGATCGCGCTGGTCCTCGTCCTGCGCCGCCCCGTGGCGCGCCATTTCGGGCCCAAGGCGGCCTATGCGCTGTGGCTGCTGCCGTTCGTGCGTCTGCTGTTGCCGCCGGTCGTGCTGCCGGCGTGGCTGGCGCCGTCTCCCGCCGCCGACGTGCCGGTGGCGCGGAGCGCGGAGGCGACGCCCGATATCGTCTACCTGATTGCCGACCGAACTGCCGCCCTGGACGGGACAGGCCCGGTGGAAGCAGCGTCGCCCACCTTCCCCTGGGCGGCGGCGCTGCTTGCACTGTGGCTGACGGGCGCGGCGCTGTTCCTGTGGATCCGCTTTTCCGGCTATCACCGGACCCGGCGCATGCTGCTCGAAAGCGCACTGCCGGTGGGCGAGGCGGGCCGCGTGCGGCTGGTCGAGACCGCCGGGACCACCGCGCCGATCGCCTTCGGGGTGCTCGACAAGGTCGTGGCGTTGCCGCCGGGCTTCATGGCGCAGCGCGACCGCGCGTCGCGCAATCTCGCGCTGGCGCACGAACTCGCCCACCATCGCGGACACGACCTGCTGGCGAACTTCGCCGCGCAGCTGCTGTTCGCGCTGCACTGGTTCAACCCGCTCGCCTATGCCGGTTGGCAGGCGATGCGCCGCGACCAGGAGGCGGCGTGCGACGCGCGGGTGGTCGAGAGCATCGGCCGCGACACGCGCGCGGCATATGGCCGGGTGATCGCGAGCTTCGCCGCCGGGCCGAAGCTGGCCCCCGAATTGGCGCTCGCAGCGCCCATGGCGTGCCCGGTGCTGGGCGACAAGTCCATCATCCATCGCCTGAGGAGCCTGACGATGACCGACATCACCCCGCGCCGCCGCCTGGCCGGACGCGCGATCCTCGCCGCCGGGCTGTTCGCGCTGCCGTTGACCGCCTCGGTGTCCTACGCCGAGAGCGTGGCTGCGCCCCAGGCGCCCCAGGCGCCGCTGCCGCCCGCCGCACTCGAAGCGCCCGCTGCGCCGACGGCACCGCCGCCTCCGGCCGCGCCCGACGCGCCGTCTGCTCCCGTGCCGCCGGTCGCGCCCGAGGCGCCCGGGGCGGTTGCGATCGAGCGGATCGAGCGAACCGGCGACGGCGTCGAGCGCCGGATCATCGTCAACCGCCGGGAAAGCAATACGCACGACCGCGATGCGATCGTTGAGGAGAAGCGCCGGACGGTGCGGCATCTGTCCGAACTCACCGCCGAGGAACGCGCCCACTACGATCGCGCGATGGACAAGCTCGCGTCGCGGATGGCCGAGCTCGAGCATCTCGACGAACGGATCGACCGCGAAGTCCGCCTCGCGCTACGCAGCGTCCCGCAGCCGCCCCGCGTGCCGGATGTGCCCGACGTTCCGCGCGTGATCGAAGGGTGCCGCGGCGACGAGATCGTCCACGAAAGCTCGGAGGACGGCCGCCAGGTCATCCGCATCTGCACCGCGAAGATCAACGCCGAGGCGCTGGCCGGGCT
The DNA here is from genome assembly GCF_041912895.1 of Pelagerythrobacter sp. Classification (NCBI taxonomy): domain Bacteria; kingdom Pseudomonadati; phylum Pseudomonadota; class Alphaproteobacteria; order Sphingomonadales; family Erythrobacteraceae; genus Pelagerythrobacter; species Pelagerythrobacter sp. The sequence continues at coordinate 372,764 of NZ_JAYSGI010000001.1, forward strand.
GCGCGAAGCACGCAACGACCTGGCGCACGATCCCGATCTTTCGCCCGAGATGCGCGCACGCGTGCTGCGTTCGCTCGATTCGTCGATCGCCGGGATGGCTGCAAAGGACTGAGCGGCAGCGGCTAGCGCCCGTCGTCGTCGCCCTGCACGACCTCGTGCGAGACGAATACGACCGGCTGGTCTGCTTTCGCGGGTGTTGGCGTCGCCGCCTGGGCGGGTTGCGCCGGCGGCGGACGAAGCGCCAGACCCCGACCGTCGCCGCGCCATTCGACCGGGTCCGCCGACGGCATGGCGATCCGCGCGAAAGCGGGGCGCGCCGGGTAGGAACAGCCCATCTGCGCGCCGAGACCCTTGAGATAGCCGCGCCGGATCAGCCCGGCGACGATCGCCGCCTCGAAATCGCGCTGGTGGTCGGCCGCGCCGGTCACTTCGCGCACGATGCTGCGGAAGGGGATGAACGAGCCGACCCAGCTCTTGGCCATCCGGCCGACCGAGATGTCGTCGCGGTGCCCTTCGGCGACGTCGAGATCGGGGCCGAGCACCACGTCGAGTTCGGCGATCGCTCCGCCGATCTCGCCGCATCCGGTGAGCCCCTCGCTGGCGTAGGGCGCGGCGGCGGCGGCGAGCAGCAGTTCGGGAATCGCGTCGCGCGACAGGTTGAGATCGGTCAGCGGCGTCTTCGCCACGTCCATGACGCCGGGATCGCGGTCGCGCACGCTTTCCTGCGCGCGCGCGGCGAGCGGAGCGGCGGTTGCCGTCGCGGCGAGCGCGAGCGCGCTAGCCCATGTCGAAATATGCATCGCAGACCCTTTCATCGCCGCTCTCCATGCCCGCCCGCAGCGCTTCGATTCGCTGCGCGCTCGATCCATGGGTGAAGTTTTCCGGGCTCACCTGCTGGCCCGCCTGCTGCTGTAGCGCATCGTCGCCGATCGCGCCCGCCGCGCGCAAGCCTTCTTCCATGTCGCCGGGCTCGATCAGGTCGCGGTTGCGGCCCGCCCAGACCCCGGCGTAGCAATCCGCCTGCAATTCCATCCGCACCTGCAACGCGTTTGCCTCGCCCGGGGCCTGCGCCTGCGCGCTGCGGATTTGCGCGGCGAGCCCGGTCAGCGTCTGGATATGGTGCCCGTATTCGTGCGCGATCACGTAGTGCCGCGCGAAATCACCGCCCGCGCCGAGTTCGCGCGCGAGCGTGTCGTAGAAGCTGGTGTCGATGTAGATGTCGCGGTCGCTCGGGCAGTAGAACGGCCCGACCGCGCTCGAAGCCTGGCCGCAGCCGGAAACGGTGCCGCCGGTGTAGAATTCCAGCTCGGGATCCTCGAACGCGATGCCGGCGCGCGCGAATTCGGGCTGCCAGGTGCGGTTGAGCGAATCGAGCGCGTTGCACGCCTCCAGCGAATAGGCGTTCTGTTCGCACAGCGCGGTTTCCGACATGTCGCCCTGCTGCCGCTGCGTGCCCGGCGCGCTCTGCTGGACGCTGTCGATCGTGCCGAGCATCTGGCCGGGATCGACCCCGAACACGAGCGCGGCGACGATCACGATCACCAGCGAGCCGCAGCCGATCTTGCCTCCGCCGCCACCGGGGAAACCACCCCCGCCGCCCTGCCGGACGCGGATATTGCTGGGATCGAAACGGTTGAGCCGCATTATTTTCCTCCCCAGTGCCGTATGCTGACCGAAAGGCTCTGGACAGTGGCAGCCTTGCTCGCGAAAGCGGAACGCGCAAGGCCTTTCGACGGCAAAAACTGCAGGAGTAACAAATGTTCCTCTCGGGCAAGCGCGCTCTCGTCACCGGATCGACCTCGGGCATCGGGCTCGCGGTCGCGCGCGCGCTGGCCGCCGAAGGGGCCGAGGTCGTGCTCAACGGCTTCGGGGAGGAGAGCGCGATCGCGAAGCTGTGCGACGAACTGGGCGCGCGCCATGTCGGCGCGGACCTGACCACCGCCGAAGGCTGCGACGCGCTGATGGATGCGGCGGGCCCGATCGACGTGCTGGTCAACAACGCCGGGATGCAGCACGTTGCGCCGGTCGAGGAATTTCCGGTCGAGAAATGGGACGCGATCATCGCGCTAAATCTCTCGGCGGCGTTCCACACCGCGCGCCGCGCGGTGCCGCACATGAAGGCGAAAGGGTGGGGCCGGATCGTCAACACCGCCAGCGCGCATTCGAAGACGGCCTCGCCGTTCAAGAGCGCCTATATCGCTGCGAAGCACGGGCTGGACGGCCTGACCAAGACGCTCGCGCTCGAACTGGCGCAGAGCGGGGTGACCGCCAACTGCATCAGTCCCGGCTACGTGTGGACGCCGCTGGTGGAAAACCAGATCCCCGATACCATGAAAGCGCGGAGCCTGACGCGCGAGCAGGTGATGAACGACGTGCTGCTGGCCAAGCAGCCGACCAAGCGCTTCGTCCAGCCCGAGGAGATCGGCGCGCTCGCGGTGTTCCTGTGCCGCGAGGAAGCGGGTAACGTGACCGGCGCCAACTGGAGCATCGACGGCGGCTGGACCGCGGAATAGGGGAGATACCATGGGGGCGGGGGCGCCGATACGACGCCGGATTGCGATCCTGCTTGCGCTGATCGTCGCGGGCTGCGCGCCCGCGCGCATCGATTCGACGCCGGCGGGCGACAGTCTCGACGCGATCGAGCGCGAACTCGAAGCCGATATCGCGGTGCTCGCGAGCGACGATTTCGAGGGCCGCCGCCCCGGCACCGCGGGCGAAGCGAAGACGCTGCGCCATCTCGCGCAGGAATGGCAGGAAGCCGGGCTCGAATCGGGCACCAACGATCCCGCCAACCCGTGGTTCGTCCCCGTGTCGCTGCAACTCGACCAGCCCGACCGCAGCACGGCGACGTTCCATCGCGGGCGGCGGACGATCGCCGTGCCCGAAGGAAGCGTCCATCTCTATACCTCGGGCCGCCGCGCGCTGCTCGAACGCAGCCCGGTACTCTATGTCGGGCGCCAGGGTGAGAGCCTCGACCGGTCGGAGCTGGCGGGCCGGGTCGCCCTCATGGCCTGGGACCATCCGCGCCATCTCGAACAGCGCGAGGCGCTGATCGAGAAGGGCGCCGCTGCGGTGCTCGCGATCGTGCCCGACGCCGCCGATCTCGCCGAACTGGTCGAACGCCGCGCCGAGGGCTCGTACCGGCTCGCGGGCGCGGAAGACGGCGCCGCGCTCTACGGCCTGATCTCGGCGGAAGGGGCGCAGGCGCTGCTGGGCGAGCGGCGGGCCGCGGAGCTGAGGGCGGCGGCGGATCGCGAAGGCTTCCGCCCCGTCCCGCTCGATATCGAAGCCGAACTGGAGGCGACCTCGCTCCCCGGCGAAGTCCGCACGCATAATCTGATCGCCCGCCTTCCCGGCAGCAAGCCCGGCTCGGGCGCGGTGCTGCTGCTCGCGCACTGGGACCATTTCGGCCGCTGTGCGGGCGGCGAGGGGGCGCGGGCGATCTGCAACGGCGCGGTCGACAACGCGAGCGGTCTCGCGGTGCTGAGCGCGGTCGCCCGCCGTCTGACACGAGGGCCGCGGCTCGACCGCGATGTCTACTTCCTCGCCACCACCGCGGAGGAATGGGGCCTGCTCGGCGCGCGCGCCTTCGCGCAGGATCCGCCGCTGCCGCTCGATGCCATTGTCGCCGCATTCAACGTGGATACCAGCGCGATCGCGCCGCGCGGCGGCCCGGTGGCGCTGGTCGGCAACGGCATGACCGCGCTCGACGCCGAGGTCGAGCGCGTGATCGCCGCCGCGGGGCGCGAGCCGGGCGATCCGGAATACGCCAACCGCTACGTTCGCCGGCAGGACGGCTGGGCGTTGCTCCAGCACGACGTGCCCACGTTGATGGTATCGAGCGCCTTCGCCGACCACGAGGCGCTGGAGGCGTTCATGCGCGATCGCTATCACCGCCCCAGCGACGTCGCTGGCGGTGTGGAGCTGGGCGGCGCGGCGGAGGACGTGCTGCTCCACGTCGCGCTGGTGCGCCACTTCGCGAACGTTGCGAGCTATCCGGCCGGCGCGAGATAAATTGCCCGCCACCCCCTAGCGGGTTTCCGGTCATGCGGTTACATGGGCCGCCACGATTCTCCCGGCGGAAGACAGTTACGTGGCATCTATCGACATCCCCCTCGGCCTCACGTTCGACGACGTGCTCCTGCGTCCGGCCGAAAGCGACATCCTCCCCTCCATGGCGGACACGCGCACGCGGCTGACGCGCGACATCGCGCTCAACATCCCCGTGCTCTCCGCCGCGATGGACACCGTGACGGAAGCGGACATGGCGATCGTCATGGCGCAGATGGGCGGGATCGGCGTGCTCCACCGCAACCTGACGGTGGCGGAACAGTGCGCGGCGGTGCGCGCGGTCAAGCGGTTCGAAAGCGGCATGGTGGTCAACCCGATCACGATCTCGCCCGAGGCGACGCTGGGCGAGGCGCAGGCGCTGATGACGCAGCATCGCATCAGCGGCATCCCCGTGACCGACCGCGACGCCAAGCTGGTCGGCATCCTGACCAACCGCGACGTGCGTTTTGCCGAGAACGACCGTCAGCCGGTGCGCGAACTGATGACGACCGACGATCTCGCTACCGTGCCACTCGGCACCGGGCAGGACGAGGCGCGCCGCCTGCTGCACCAGCGGCGGATCGAGAAGCTGCTGGTGGTCGACGACAACTATCGCTGCATCGGCCTCATCACAGTGAAGGATATCGAGAAGGCGGTGACCTATCCCGACGCCACGAAGGACGCCGCCGGGCGCCTGCGCGTAGCGGCAGCGACGACCGTGGGCGACAAGGGCCTCGAGCGCACGCAGGCACTGGTCGAGGCCGAGGTCGACGTGGTCATCATCGACACCGCGCACGGGCACAACAAGGATGTCGCCCGCGCGGTCGAAAAGGCCAAGACGCTGTCGAACTCGGTGCAGGTGATCGCGGGCAACGTCGCCACGGCGGAAGCCACGCGCGCGCTGATCGACGCGGGGGCGGACGCGGTGAAGGTGGGCATCGGGCCGGGCTCGATCTGCACCACGCGGATCGTCGCGGGCGTCGGTGTGCCGCAGCTCACCGCGATCATGGACTGCGCGGAAGAAGCCGCGAAGTCCGGCGTGCCGGTGATCGCCGACGGCGGCCTGCGCACCAGCGGCGATGCGGCCAAGGCGCTGGCCGCGGGTGCCTCGGCGGTGATGGTAGGGTCGATGCTGGCAGGCACCGCGGAAAGCCCGGGCGAGACGTTTCTCTACCAGGGCCGTAGCTACAAGGCCTATCGCGGGATGGGCAGCGTCGGCGCGATGGCGCGCGGCAGCGCCGACCGCTATTTCCAGCAGGACGTTTCGGCGATGAAGCTGGTGCCCGAAGGAATCGAAGGGCAGGTGCCGTTCAAGGGGCCGGCGGCGGATGTCGTCCACCAGCTCGTCGGCGGGGTGAAGGCCGCGATGGGCTATACTGGCAGCGCCACGATCGACGATTTGCGGACCCGCGCGCAGTTCGTGCGGATCACCAACGCGGGCCTGAGCGAGAGCCACGTCCACGACGTGGCGATCACCCGCGAGGCACCGAACTATCCCACGAGATGAGCGCGTCGCGCTCATCTCGTGGGGGATCGGTGCCGTCATGACGCCCTCCGCACGTGTTCAGGCGGCGATCGAACTGCTCGATGCCGTGATCGCGGCCGCGCGGGGCAAGGGCGCCCCGGCCGACCGGCTGATCTCCGAATACTTCCGCCAGCGGCGCTACGCCGGGAGCAAGGACCGGCGCGCGGTGCGCGAGCTGGTCTATCGCGCGATTCGCGCCTGCGGGCCGGTGCCCGCCAGCGGACGCGCGGCGATGCTGCGGCTTGCGGCCGACGATTCGGCGATCGCGCCGCTGTTCGACGGATCGCAGCACGGCCCCGCGCCGATCGCCGAGTGCGAGAGCGTGGCCGGGGGCGGCCTCGCGCCCGAATGGCTCGAAGCCGCGCTCGCGCAGTCCGGTATCGCGGGTGATGAAGCCGAGGCGCTGCTGGGCCGTGCGCCGCTCGACCTGCGGGTCAACACGCTCAAGGCCGCGCGCGACACCGTGGCGCTGCCTGAGCCGGGCGAACAGCTCGCCGCGCCGCACGCGCTGCGCTTTCCCTCCGGCACTTCGGTCGACCAGTGGCCGGCGTATCGCGAAGGGCTGGTCGAGATACAGGACCACGGCAGCCAACTCGCCTGCATGTCTGTAGGCGCGCAGCCGGGCGAGACGGTGATCGACCTCTGCGCTGGGGCGGGCGGCAAGACGCTCGCGCTCGCCGCTGCGATGAACAATCGCGGCACGCTGATCGCCAGCGACACCGACCGCGCGCGCCTGTCGAACCTGCGGCCCCGCGCCGCGCGCGCCGGGGCGGGCATGATCGAGAGTCTGCTGCTCGATCCAGGCCGCGAAATGGATGTGCTCGGCGCGTTCGCGGGCAAGGCCGACGCGGTGCTGATCGACGCGCCGTGTTCGGGCACCGGCACCTGGCGGCGCAATCCGGAGGCGCGCTGGCGGCTCGATCCGAAGGAACTTGCCCGGCTGACGGACACGCAGGATCGCCTGCTCGATCTCGCCGCGCGGCTGGTGCGGCCGGGCGGGCGGCTGGTCTACGTCACCTGCTCGCTGCTCGATGCCGAAGGGGCCGACCGGATCGCGCGCTTCCTCACCGATCATCCGGCCTGGCGCGCCGACCCGTCCGCGCTGCCATTGGGTGTCGCGCGGGGGAACGGCATGCGGCTGACCCCGTTCCACGACGCGACCGATGGATTTTTCATCGCGCGTGCAGGCTTGCCGTGTTAACCGGCGAAGCATGGCAGAGGACCCATCTGCAAAGGCCCCGGCCGTTCAGGAGTTTATCATGCGTTTTGCCCCCGCCGCCGCCGCCCTGTCGCTGATCGTCGCGATCACCGCGAGCGTGGGGCAGGGCGCCGAACGCGACGCCGATCCGCGCGCCGCGATGCTGGTGACCGAAGGGCGCGCGGCGCTCGAAGCCGACCAGCCGCAGCGGGCGATCGACGCGTTCGAGGCCGCGCTGGCGATCGATCCCGGCTATACCGCGATATTCCTCGATCTCGCGCAGGCCTCGCGCGCCGAGGGTATGCAGGGCAAGGCGATCCACTATTACCGCGAGGCGCTGGTGCGCGATCCGGGCAATCTCGCGGCGATCTCGGGCGAAGGCGCCGCGCTGGTCGAGAAAGGCGCGCTGGAGAAGGCTCGGGCCAATCTCTCCAAGCTCACCAGCATGTGCGGCGCCGGGTGCGCGGAAACGCGCCAGCTCGCCGCGGCGATCGAGGCGGGCCCGCGCCAGCCGGTGCTGACCGCCGAGGCGCTGCTGCCCGAAGCGCAGGTGACGCAGGCGAACTGAACGCCCGCGCCCATCACACCAGCTCGCGAAACGCCTCGACCACGGTGCGATAGACGCGCTTCTTGAATGGCACGATCAGTTCGGGAAGCTGCTCGGGCTCGACCCATTTCCAGTCGCAGAATTCGGGCGGATCGTGCGCCTCCAGGTCGATGTCGGCATCGCCGCCGCCGAAGCGCGCGAGGAACCAGACCTGTTCCTGCCCGCGATATCTGCCGCCCCACAATTTGCCGATCAGGTCCTCGGGAAGATCGTAGCGGATCGCATCGTCCATCCGCTTGAGCAGCGTGACATGCTCCGCCTGAACGCCGGTTTCCTCGTGCAGTTCGCGCAGTGCCGCGTCGCGCAGGTCCTCGCCCTCGTCGACGCCGCCCTGCGGCATCTGCCACCAGTCGCCTTCCTTGTTGTCGATCCGGCGCCCGACGAAGACCTTGCCCTCGGCGTTGACCAGCATCACGCCCACGCAGGGGCGATAACCAAGCTCTTCCATGTTTCTACGTGCCCCGGCTCGCACGGCGGTCCAGCATCAGCCGGATCGCGGCAATGAACGAATCGATATCCTTTTGCCCGCTCGGGATCGCCTTGCGCAAGGTGATGAAGCCGTGGATGTTGCCCGCGAACTCGAAGTAGGTCACGTCCACCCCGAGACCGATCAGGTGAGCCGCGTAATTGCGCCCGGAATCGCGCAGCGGATCGAGCCCGGCGGTGCACAGCACGGTGGGCGGGGTGCCTGCCAGATCGCCCGCGGCCATCGGGGTGTGGCGCGGATCGGCGGGATCGCCGCCGTATTGCTCGGTGAACCACGCCATCGCCGCGCCGGTGAGGAAGAAGCCCTCGAAGAAGTCCTTGAGGCTGCGATGTTCGCGGATGTCGTCGGCGACCGGGTAGATCGGCGCCTGCACGATCACCGGCACGGCGGCGGGTTGCGCGCCGAGTTGGTTGGCGGTGACGATGGTGAGGTTGCCACCCGCGCTGTCGCCGCTGAGGACGAGGCCGGTGACTTCGCGCCCCAGTTCGGCCGGCCCGGTCGCGATCCAGCGCGCCGCGGCCTCGCAATCGTCGGGCGCGGCGGGGAAGCGATGTTCGGGCGCCAGCCGGTAGTCGACCGACACTACCGGCAGGTCGAGCTGGTGCGACAGCTCGGTGCAGAACGCGTGATAGACGCCCAGATCGCCGATCACGAACCCGCCGCCGTGGAAGAACACGACGCACGGGCCCGGCTCGCGGGTTTCCCGGCTGTCGTACAGTCGCAGCGGTATGTCGCCCGCCGGGCCGGGGCAGGCGAGGTCGCGGATCACCGCCAGATCGCGCGGCGGCGCCTCCGCCAGCGTGCCGAGCATGCGCATGGCTTCGCGCCCTTCGGCGACGGGCTGCGCCTCCACCCCCGGGCGGCCGAGCTGTTCGAGCATGTCGAGAAATCCGCGCACGTCGTCGCGCACGTAATGCTTGGTGTCGGCCATCGTCATCTCCCGAACGGTTGCTTTTCGTGAGTCCTAACGCTGGCCCGGCGCTTTTCCACTCGACATTTTGCTTCCCGGGGAGAAAAACTTCATTGCGGGAGAGGGTTGGGGTGCATAGGTCCCGGCCCCAAGGCACACAGCGCCGCAAAGGCGCGCGAAAAGGATATCCGATGGCTACGCAAGCCGCCCAGCAGCCGCGCGAAGCGGACAGCCCAGAAGCCGTCGTCGTCCGCTTCGCCGGGGATTCCGGCGACGGGATGCAGTTGACGGGCGGGCAGTTCACGCTCTCCACCGCGCTGGCGGGCAACGATCTCGCCACGTTTCCCGATTTCCCCGCCGAAATCCGCGCGCCGCAGGGCACGCTGTTCGGCGTCTCGGCGTTCCAGATCAACTTCGGCAGCCGCCAGATCAACACCGCGGGCGACGCGCCGGATGTGCTGGTGGCGATGAACCCGGCGGCGCTGAAGGTGAACCTCGCGGCCTTGAAGCCCGGCGGCCTCGTCATCGCCGACAGCGGCGAATTCTCCAAGCGCAATCTCGACAAGGCGAAGTACGAGGCGAACCCGCTGGAAGACGGGAGCCTGGCGAAATACGACCTGCTCGCGTTCGACATCAGCGCGCTGACGATCGAAGCGGTCAAGCCCTTCGGGCTCGGCAACAAGGACGCGCTGCGCTGCAAGAACATGTGGACGCTCGGCCTCGCGCTGTGGATGTTCGATCGCCCGCGCGAGCCGCTGCACGACTGGCTGCGCGCCAAGTTCAAGAACAAGCCCGACATCGCCGACGCGAACATCGCCGCGCTCGATGCAGGCCATGCCTATGGCGAGACGGCGGAGCTGTCGGGGCCGCTCAGGCAGCTCCACGTCGATCCGGTGCCGAGCGCGCCGGGCCTCTATCGCACGATCACCGGGGCCGAGGCGGTCTCGCTCGGGCTGGTGGCGGGTGCGCAGCTTGCCGATCTGCCGATGTTCTTCGGCGGCTATCCGATCACGCCCGCTTCCGCGATCCTGCACCACCTCGCGCGGCTCAAGGAATTCGGCGTCACCACCTTCCAGGCGGAAGACGAGATCGCCGCCGTCTGCGCCGCGATCGGCGCGAGCTACGCTGGCAGCCTCGGCGTTACATCCTCCAGCGGCCCCGGCATCGCGCTGAAGGGCGAGGCGATGGGCCTCGCGATCATGACCGAACTGCCGCTGGTGATCGTCAACTCGCAGCGCGGCGGGCCCTCCACCGGGCTGCCGACCAAGACCGAGCAGAGCGACCTCTATCAGGCGGTCTACGGCCGCAACGGCGACGCGCCGATGCCGGTGATCGCCGCGCGCAGCCCCGGCGACGCGTTCGACTGCGCGATCGAGGCCTGCCGCATCGCGGTCGAATACATGACCCCGGTGATGCTGCTGACCGACGGCTACATCGCCAATGCCGCCGAACCGTGGAAGGTGCCCGATCCGGCGGCTTACGAGAAATTCCCCGTGCGCTTCCTCGAGGAGAAGAACGCGGAGGAGGAACTGCTCCCCTACAAGCGCGACGGCAAGGGCGCGCGGCCGTGGATCAAGCCCGGCACGCCCGGCCTGATGCACCGAATCGGCGGGATCGAGAAGGCGATCGATACGGGCCACATCGACTATTCGCCCGGCAACCACCAGGCGATGACCGATGCGCGGCGCGACAAGGTGCTGGGCGTCACCGTGCCCGATCAGGACGTGTGCCGGGGCGAGACGAGCGGCAGGCTGGCGGTGGTCGGCTGGGGCAGCACCTACGGCCCGATCCATCAGGCGGTCGGCCGCGCGCGGGCCAAGGGGCAGGACGTCAGCCATATCCACGTGCGCCACATCTGGCCGCTGCCCGCCAACCTCGGCGCGCTGCTCAAAGGCTTCGACAAGGTGCTGGTGCCCGAAATGAACACCGGCCAGTTCAAGACCGTGCTGCGCGACCAGTACCTGGTCGACGCCGAGCCGCTGACCAAGACCAGCGGCCAGCCGTTCCAGATCGCAGAACTGGAAGAGGCGATCGGCAAGTACTTCGACGGCATCCCCGGCAACGAGGGCGGCGAGGTGGAGCCGAACACACAGCAACTTCCCAATCCCGTGGGAGTCGAGAAATGAACGCTCCCGTGACAATCGAAACCACGCTCAAGGACTGGGAAACCGACCAGGAGGTCCGCTGGTGCCCCGGGTGCGGCGACTACGCGATCCTCAAGGCCGTGCAGCGCACGCTGCCGCAGCTTGGCGCCGATCCAGCGAACACGGTGTTCATCAGCGGCATCGGCTGCTCGAGCCGTTTCCCGTACTACATAGAAAGCTACGGCTTCCACACGATCCACGGCCGCGCGCCGGCGGTGGCGACGGGGGTGAAGCTCGCAAACCCGGATCTCGACATCTGGCTGGTAACCGGCGACGGCGACGGCTTGTCCATCGGCGGCAATCACTTGATGCACGTTCTTCGACGCAACGTGAACATGCAGATCATGCTGTTCAACAACGAGATCTACGGTCTCACCAAGGGCCAGTATTCGCCGACCAGCCGCGAGGGCACCAAGTCGCCCTCGACCCCGCTCGGCAGCTACGACCACCCGGCGCGCCCGGCCGCCTTCGCGCTCGGCGCGGGGGCGCGGTTCGTGGCGCGCGGGTTCGACGTGTCGAAGAAACTGCCCGAGGTGCTCAAGGCGGCGCACGCGCATCAGGGCGCCGCGTTCATCGAGATCTTCCAGAACTGCATCGTCTACAACAAGGACGTGTTCGACGATTTCGCCGCGCCAAAAGGGGCCGAGGGCCAGCAGCTCTGGCTCGAACACGGCGAGCCGATGCTGTTTGCGGGCGGCGAGAAGGGCATCGCGCTCGACCGCGAGGCGCTGGAGCTGAAAGTGGTCGATGTCGCCGATGGCGACTGGGAAGCGGCGGGCGTGATCGTGCACGACGCGGCCAACCGCTCGATCGCGCACATGCTGGTCGAAATGCCGTTCGGCCCGTTCCCGATGGCATTGGGCGTCCTCTACGACGACCCGCGCCCGACCTTCGAAACCGCCGTAATCGAAGAACGCACCCGCGCCAGCGAGGGCCGCGATACGGACCTGGCGAAACTGCTCGGCAAGGGGCAGACCTGGACGGTGGACGAGACTGCGGGCCATCCGGCTTGAGGTTTGTTTTCGCGCAAAGGCGCTAAGACGCGAAGGGGGACGCGTGGACATCGAGGGGCTAGCTCGCCACTGTGTCGATCGCGGCTATCGATTGCATCGCGATCTGGGACCGGGGCTGCTCGAGAGCGTATACGAGAGTCTTCTGTTTGAAGGCCTTCGGCGGGATGGTTTCGGCGTTTCGCGCCAGCAGCCGGTGGCGGTCCGTCACGACGGGATCGTGATCGAAAACGGGTTTCGCTACGACTTGCTTGTCGAAGACAAGCTTCTGATCGAAATCAAATCCACCGAACGCCATGCCGCGGTTCACGCGAAGCAGGTCATCACATATCTGCGTCTGATGGACCTTCGCATCGGTTTGCTGATGAATTTCGGCATGGGCACCTTCAAGGAAGGCTGTCAGCGCCTCGCCAACAATTACGCGGAAGGCCGAAAATAAGCACCCTTTGCGCCTTGGCGTCTTAGCGCGAACCAATTGATCGGAAACCTCGCATACCGTTCGCCGCGCCTGAAAAACATTTTCCTACTGCCCGCCCGTGCGGCTAGCCTCCGCGCATGATCGCACGCGCTCCCTCGATTCCGCCTTTCCGCCCACCCGCGAACGGGGCGGATTTTTTCTCTTCAGGACAGTGTAACATGTGGTCCATGTCTCGGCGCGGGGCGGCCTGATGGACAACCTCACGCACAGCCTCGTCGGCGCGTTGATCGGGCAGGCGGGGCTCAAGCGGAAGACCGGGCTGGCGATGCCCGCGCTGATCATCGGGGCGAACCTGCCCGATGTCGATGCGGCGTGCCTGCTGTGGCTCGACGGGGTCGAACATCTCGCCTTCCGGCGCGGCATCACCCACGGGCCGATCGCCTGGGTGCTGTTGCCGCTGGTGCTCGCGGGCCTGCTATACGGCTTCGACCGATGGCAGGCGAAGCGCGGCAAAAGGCCGGAGGGGCGGCTGCCGGTGCGCTTCGGCTGGCTCTACGCGCTCGCGCTGATCGGCTGCCTGACCCACCCGGCGCTCGACTGGCTGAACGTCTACGGCATCCGCCTGCTCGAACCGTTCAGCAGCCGCTGGTTCTACGGCGACATACTGTTCATCATCGACGTCTGGCTCTGGGCGCTGCTGGGCTTCGCCACGTGGTTCTCGCTGCGGCGCGAGAAGCGCGGCGGCGAGTGGCGCAGGCCCGCGCGGATCGCGATCGCGGTGGGGTTGGCATATGTCGGAATCAATGCAGCCATTACTTGGTTGAATGAAACGACGTCCGCAACAAGCGGGGAGACTGTCATCGCAAGCCCGCCACCATTAGCCTTTTGGTCGCGCGAGATGCTGATGGGCGAAGCACACGATTGGTATGTAAGGCAGGAAGGCGACTTTCCGCCATTCCAGGCAATCACCGATCAACCATGCGCTTGGCCCGATACGGATTCCCTTCGGCAAGCCAATCCGCAGCTCGACGCCTTCCTCTTCTGGTCGCGCACGCCCTTCGCCGAACGCGCCCCGGACGGTTCGGTGCTCATCCGCGACGCGCGTTACTACGATCCCAGCGCGCGGGATCGGTTCACCGTCGCGCTGCCCGATGTGGAGTGCGAACCTCTTTCCCTGACCGCTCATGCTGAGGAGGTGGCGAGGCCGTAGGCCGAGGCGCCATCTCGAAGCACCATGGCGATCCTTCGAGACGCTCGGCCATGCGGCCTCGCTCCTCAGGATGAACGAGGGGGGAAGAGTGGATGACTATCCGCCGCCGCCTTCGCGGGCCGGTACAGCAGCGCCGCGGCCAGGAACGCCCACCCGGCGCCGCCAAGCCAGCCCGCCACCACGTCGGTCGGGAAATGCACGCCGAGCAGCACCCGGCTCCACGCGACCATCGCGGAGATCAGCATCGCGGCAGCAATCACCGTGACGCGCACCGCTTGCCGCCGGCTCATCGCGGCGAAGGCCAGCGCCATCGCGATATAGACCACCGCCGCGTTGAAGCTGTGGCCCGAGGGGAAACTCTGCCCGCCCACCTCCATCAGGTGCGGCACGATCTGCGGCCGCTCGCGCCCGACCAGCAGCTTGAGGCCCGAATTGACGACCCAGCCCGCAATCACCGTCATCGCGAACAGCACCGCCTCGCGCCGCAGCCGCAGGAACAGCAGCGCCACCACCGCGCCGATCGCGAAGAGGTTGCGCAGGAACACGCCGCCCAGCGCGGTCGTGTCGCGCACGATCTCGTGCAGTCGCGTGGGGCCGGCGAGACCGAGTTCCTCGCCGGTGCGCGCCGAGAGCAGGCCCATGCGGTCCAGCCCCGCCGCGTGCCCTCCCGCCACCAGCCACACCACCAGCGCGAAGCCGAGCCAGCACGCGCCGCCCGCCAGCAGCGCGCGGCGGCGGTCGATCGCGAAGCCGCGTTCGGGCAGGTGGAGGGTCTCGGCGGGCAGGTGGTGCGGGTCCATCCCCGAAGGAACCGCGCCGCGCGGCTGCCGTTCCTCGCACCATGGCTTCTCCGCAGATCGTCTGGCTGCGGCGCGACCTGCGCCTCGCCGATCATTCCGCCTTCCACGCCGCCGCCGAGGCCGGGCCGGTCATCCCGGTCTTCGTGCTCGACGACGACGCGGCGGGCGACCATGCCAATGGCGGCGCGGCGCGCTGGTGGCTGCACCATTCGCTCGAAAGCCTGGGCAAGTCGCTCGGCCGCCATCGCTCGCGGATCGTGTTGCGTAAGGGCGATGCGGTCGAGCATCTGGTCAAGATCGCCGACCAGACCGGCGCCGGGTGCATTCACGCCATCCGCCATTACGAGCCGTGGTGGCAGGAGGCGGAGAGCAGGCTCGGCGCCGAATGCGATCTCGCGCTTTACGACGGCAACTACCTGATGCCGCCCGGCGCGGTCACCAGTGGATCGGGCGATCCGTACAAGATCTACACCCCCTTCGCGAAGGCGATGCGCGAGGTGATGCCGCCGCGCGACGTGCTCGATGCGCCCGAGACGATCCACGCCCCCGGCGAATGGCCCGAGGGCGACGATCTCGCCGATTGGAACTTGCTGCCGACGAAGCCCGACTGGGCCGGCGGCCTGCGCGATTTCTGGCGGGTGGGGGAGGATGCGGCGCACGAGCGGCTCGAGGAATGGGCGGGTGAAGTCTCGGATTACGAGGACAGTCGCAACCTGCCCTCGATCGACGGCTCCTCGCGACTCTCGCCGCACCTGCACTGGGGCGAGATTTCGCCCGCGCAGGTGTGGCACGCGCTCAAGGGGCGGCGCGGGCAAGGGTGGGATACCTTCGCGGGCGAGCTGCTGTGGCGCGACTATGCGCAGAACGTGGTCTGCCAGTTTCCCGACTATGCCCGCGAAAGCTATCGCGACGGCTATGCCGGGCTATGGCGCAATCCCAACCGCGGGCATGTAATCGCGGACGAGTTGAAGGCGTGGCAGCGCGGCATGACCGGCTATCCGATCGTCGATGCCGGGATGCGCCAGCTCTGGCAAACCGGCTGGATGCACAACCGCGTGCGCATGATCGCCGCGAGCTTCCTCGTGAAGCATCTGCTGATCGACTGGCGCTTCGGCGAACAATGGTTCTGGGACACGCTGGTCGATGCCGACTACGGCAACAATGGGGTCAACTGGCAGTGGATTTCGGGCACCGGGGTCGACAGCAACATGTTCGTGCGGATCATGGCTCCGCTCACGCAGAGCGCGAAGTTCGATGCGGGCGATTACATTCGCGAATACGTGCCCGAACTGGCCGACCTGTCCGACGACGACATCCACGATCCGCCGGACGACAAGCGGGGCGATTATCCGGCGAAGATGATCGGCCACAAGGAAGCCCGCGAACGCGCGCTCGCGGCCTACCGCGAGGCTAAGGACTAGGCCGACACCAGCCGCGCCGCCATCACCCGCTTGGCCACCAGCACGGCGACCAGCGGCAGCACCGCGCCCGCCGCCAGCATCCAGTCCGGGTGCGGAAACATCTGCGTGGTCCACACGCTCGACAGCGCGATGACCAGGCCGACGATCCACGCCATCAGCGCGCGGTGCGAGATCGCGATGGCGGCGCACGTCCCGGCCAGCGCGCCGAGGAACCAGGCGACGACCACCGCGATCCTGGCTTCGTCGGGCACCAGTTCCATCAGCCGCGCCTGATCGTCGGGGTCCGACAGGTCGAGCCCCGCGGGCGGCCGGAACAGCGCGTGGCCGATGCCCTCGACCACGAAGACCACGATCATCGCCACCACGATGCCGGCCGCCACGGCCACGATATTGCGCACCATCGGATTGTTCATCGCGCCGTCTCCCCTTCGCGCCCGAACCGGCTTCTAGCACGCACTCGCACGATTGCGCACTGCGGATTGCGCGGTGCTTGAACCGCGCAGCGGGGCGGTTCATAGGGGCGCCGATGAAGGCAGAGGGGCTAGGCAGGGGCGAGACCCTTCTCACCGGCGGCGCCCGGTTCGAGCGTAGCCCGGGCCTGCTCGCGCGCCTGTTCGCGCCGGGCTTCCACAAGGTGCTCGATCGGATCGACGCGGGGCTGGAAAGCGGCTCGATCACCGGCCACCTGCCCGACGGCACCACGCGCCTGCTCGGCGGGCGCAATCCGGGCTTCGCGGCCGAAGTCATGATCCGCGACTGGCGCGCGCTGATGCGGCTCGCGACCAACGGCTCGATCGGCTGGTATCAGGCGTGGGAAGCGGGCGAGTGGGACAGCCCCGACCCGGTGCCGATCTTCGCGCTGTTCATGGCCAACGGCGACGCACTCGGCGATACGGGCCGCGCGCGCGGTCCGTTCCGCTGGGCGGCGCGGCTGGCGCACTGGATGAACCGCAACACGCACGAGGGCGCGGCGCGCAACATCCACGCACATTACGACCTCGGCAACGATTTCTACGCCGCCTGGCTCGACCCGACGATGAGCTATTCCTCGGCCATCTGGGCGGACGGCGACGATTTGGAAGCGGCGCAACGGCGCAAGTGGGCGAAGCTGGCCGAACGCCTGGGCGAACCCGAAACGCTGCTGGAGATCGGCTGCGGCTGGGGCGGCTTGTCCGATCGTTTCGCGCGCGGCGGAGCACAGGTGACCGGCATCAGCCTGTCGGACGAACAGCTCGACTGGGCCCGGCGACGGCACGATCCGGCGATCGATTTCCGGCGGCAGGATTACCGCGACGTCACCGGGCAATACGACGCGATCGTCAGCGTCGAGATGGTCGAGGCGGTGGGGCGCGAGTACTGGCCGGGGTTCTTCGACTGCATCGCGCGCTGCCTGAAACCCGGCGGCCGCGCGGCGATCCAGTTCATCGCGATGAAGGACAGCCTGTTCGACGCCTATGCCGCGAGCGCTGACTTCATCCAGGCTTACGTCTTCCCCGGCGGCCTGCTGATTCGCACCCGCGAATTCGAGCAACTGGCGCGCGAGCGCGGGCTGACGTGGCAGGATTGCAGCAGCTTCGGGGTCGACTACGCCGAAACGCTGAAGGTCTGGCGCGAGAGGTTCGACGCCGCCGCTGCCGAAGGGCGGCTGCCGGTCGAATTCGATGCGCGCTTTCGGCGGCTGTGGCGCTATTACCTGATGTATTGCGAAGGTGGTTTCCGCGGCGGTGGGATCGATGTCCATCAGGTTACGCTGGTGAAGGAGGGGTGAGAATGCGGACGAAATTCGGTGCACTGGTGGCGGCGGCGCTTCTGGCAGGTTGTGCGACCGCTCCCGGCGGCGAACGCGCCGCGGTCTATCCGACGCAACCGGCGGAAGCCGTGCCGGTCGAGCACCAGCAGGTCCTGTTCTGGGACGACGCGACGCGCAGCGACCGCTTCCGCCGGATGGAGGATATCTTCGCCGGGATCGACACCGCGCCCGCGCCGAGCGTGCGCGCGCTGCCGCAGGGCGAAGCGTTCGATGCCGAAACGCTCGCGAAAGTCGACGGCTATCTCGCCGAGATGAACGCGGCGGGGATCATGGTGCTGCAAGACGGCAAGGTCCGGCTTGAGAAATACCGCCTCGGCTTCGGGCCGGAACAGCGCTGGACCAGCTTCTCGGTCGCCAAGAGCTTCACCTCCACCCTGCTCGGCGCGGCGGTGAAGGACGGCAGCATCGCCAGCCTGTCCGATCCCGTGACCCGCTATCTGCCGCAGCTTTCGGGCACCGCCTACGATGGAGTGACCGTGGAACAGGTGGCGACGATGACCTCGGGCGTGGCGTGGAACGAGGACTATGCCGATCCCGACAGCGACGTGGCCAAGATGCTCGGCATCGCGCCGGTCGCGGGCGAACCGCAGGCGGTGACCTATGCCCGCACGCTGACGCGCGAGGCGCCCGCGGGCGAGAAGTGGGTTTACAAGACGCTCGAGACCAATCTGCTCGGCGATATCGTGGCGGCTGCGACCGGCAAGTCGCTCACAGCCTATGCCAAGGACAAGATCGTCGATCCGGCGGGCTTTGCCGGCGGGCTGTTCTGGATGGCGGACCTCACCGGGAACAATATCGGCGGGTGCTGCCTGTCGATCCGCCTGTCGGACTATGCCCGGATGGGCCAGTGGGTGCTGGAGGGGGGGCAGCCCTCGGTGCCCGAAGGCTGGTTTGCGAAAGCGGGTGCGGCGCAGGTCGATCTCGGCAACGGCTTCGGCTACGGCTACCAGTGGTGGACCTATCCCGGCGGCTTCTACGGCGCGCAGGGCATCTTCGGGCAATACATCACGCTGGTGCCGGAAGAGAACATGGTGATCGCCGTCGTCTCGAACTATCCGACTGCGACGGGTGACGGCCTCACGCGGGCGCGCATGGCGCTGTGGCAGACGGTGATCGAGGCGGGCAAGCGCTGATCGCGCCGATCAGCAGGAAGAGCGGAAGACTCCGCCGGCCTGATATTTGCCCACGATATTGTCGTGCACGATCGGGCTGAGCAGTTCGCTGAACGCACAGCCGACCTGGCAGTTGTCCCACCAGATCACTTCGCCCTGCAACGCGCCGAGGCCGGGCAGGGTGAGCCAGCAGAGCTGGCCGGGATGCAGCCGGTTGATGGCCGAGGAAGAAAAGCCGGATACGGACAGGTCGTGCACCACGGTCTGGAATGCGCGCCCGCCCGAAACGCGCAATTGCGCAGGGATGGTCAACCGGGTGCGCGGCGCGCTGCGATCTTCCTGTGCGGCGACCGAATAGCGTTCGAAAGCCTTGGTGGTCATGTCTGCGCGTCCCTTGCTGTCGTGGCAGGGAATTGCTGACCGTTGCTGGTTACCGCGAGGTTTCGCGACAGGGTTAAGCCGGATTAACCACGCGCTCGCGATGGCGCGTCTCGAAGCCCTCGGCCACCAGATCGGCGATGCGCCGGCCGACCACCGCCGGTTCCTTGACGGTCGCGGGATCCTCGCCCGGATAGGCCTTGGCGCGCATCGCGGTGCGGGTCGCGCCCGGGTCGAGGATCGCCACGCGGATGTCGCCCAGCTTGCGCACTTCCTCGGCATAGCTGTCGAGCAGCGACTCGAACGCCGCCTTGGTCGATCCGTATCCGGCCCAGAACGCGCGCGGCTCCGCGCCGACGCTGCTGGTGAGGCCGATCACCCGTGCGCCCTCGCTGCGCTTCAACAAAGGATCGAACGCGGCGATCAGCGCCTGCGTGGCGAGCAGGTTGGTGGTGACGGCCTGCGCGAACTGCTTGGGCTCGATCTGCGTCACCGGGGTCAGCGTGGGCAGGTAGGCGGCGGCGATCACCAGGATGTCGAGCTTGTCCCAGCGCGCGGCGAGCGCCGCGGCGAGGCGGGCGATCCCGTCCTGCTCGCCGAGGTCGAGCGGCGCGATCGTGGCGTTGCCGCCGGCGTCGTGGATCGCGTCCTCCACACCCTCCAGCGCACGAACGTCGCGCCCGGTGAGGACGACGTGCGCACCGTCTTCCGCGAGCGCGAGAGCGGTGGCCGCGCCGATCCCGCGGCTCGCGCCGGTGACGAGCGCGACGCGCCCTTCCAGTGGCTTGGTTTGGGGCATCAGGCGACCTTGTCGAAGGAAAGCTGCGCCTCGCGATGCTCGCGCTGGGCGAGGTCGGTCAGCGATGTGGGATAGTCGCCGGTGAAGCAGGCGTCGCAGAACGAAGGACAGGCCGGATCGCGCGGCTCGTGGCCGACCGCGCGGTAGAGCCCGTCGATGGAGACGAAGGCGAGGCTGTCGGCCTTGATGAACTCGCGCATCGGCTCGATCTCCATGCGCGCGGCGAGCAGCTTCGACCGTTCGGGCGTGTCGACGCCGTAGAAGCACGAATGCGCAGTCGGCGGGCTGGCGACGCGGAAGTGGACCTCGCGCGCGCCGGCTTCGCGCATCATTTCCACGATCTTCAGGCTGGTGGTGCCGCGCACGATCGAATCGTCGATCAGCACGATCCGCTTGCCTTCCACCAGCGCGCGGTTGGCGTTGTGCTTGCGCTTGACGCTCGAATGGCGCGCGCCGTCGCCCGGCTGGATGAAAGTGCGCCCGACGTAGTGGCTGCGAATGATCCCCAGTTCGAACGGCACGCCCGATTGCTGGGCATAACCGATTGCCGCCGGCACGCCGCTGTCGGGCACCGGCACGACCAGATCGACCTCCGCCGGGCTCTCGATCGCGAGCTGCTCGCCGATCGCCTTGCGCGCGGCATAGACGCTGCGCCCGTCGAAGATCGAATCGGGACGGCTGAAATAGACGTGCTCGAAAATGCACGGACGCGCGCGGTGCTGCCCGAACGGATGGAGCGAATCGATGTTGCCGTCGAAATCGACGCGGACGATCTCGCCCGGCTCGATCTGGCGGACGAATTCCGCGCCGACCACGTCAAACGCCACGGTTTCGCTGGCGAACACCGTGGCGTCGCCCATGCGGCCCATCACCAGCGGGCGAATGCCGAGCGGATCGCGGCAGGCGATCATGCCTTCGGGCGTCATCACCACCAGCGCATAGGCGCCCTCGACCAGCCGCAGCGCGTCGATCAGGCGGTCGATCATCGTGGGATAGCGGCTGGTGGCGACGAGGTGGATGATGACCTCGGTGTCGGACGTCGACTGGAAGATCGCGCCCTTGCCGACCAGTTCCTGCCGCAACATGCCCGCGTTCGAGATATTGCCGTTGTGCGCGACCGAGAACCCGCCGCTGGCGAGATCGGCGTAGAGCGGCTGGATGTTGCGCAGGCCCGATCCGCCGGTGGTGGAATAGCGCACGTGACCCGCCGCCATGAAGCCGGGAAGCTCCGCGATCGCTTCGCTGCTGGAGAAGTTCTCCGCCACCTGGCCCAGGCCGCGGCGCTGGTAGAATTCATTGCCGTCGAAGCTGGTGATTCCGGCCGCTTCCTGCCCGCGATGCTGGAGCGCATGGAGGCCGAGCGCGGTGGCGGCGGCGGCGTCGGACGCGTTGATCGCGCCGAACACGCCGCACTCCTCGCGCAGCTTGTCGCCATCCTCGTCGCGGAACGGGTGGGTGAGGTTCATGCCGATGCGATCCGGTTGCGCTGCCTGCCGCGCTCAATGGCGATGTTGCAGCACGATTACAAGGGCAGCGCGCCGCCAGCCCGCGCACGAGCCGTGGCATTTCATTGCGCATACAGGAAACCTTTCCTAAGGCCGGAGGCTCACAGAACAGAAGAACCTTTCCGCCTTGGTCCTCTCCCTTTTCGAACGAACGATCGCCAAGCGATACCTGCTGCCGGGCCGGGGCGAGGCGTTCATCGCGCTGGTCGCCGGGATCAGCGTAGGCGTGGTCATGCTCTCGGTCGCCATGCTGGTGATCGTGATGAGCGTGATGAATGGCTTCCGCGCCGAACTCCTCGACAAGATCGTGGGGCTGAACGGCCACGCCATCGTGCAAGCCTACGGCGGGCGGCTGGACAACTGGGAGAACGTGCTGGAGGACATCCGCGAGACCCCCGGTGTCGTCAGCGCCTCGCCGCTGATCGAGCAGCCGCTGCTGGTGAGCTACAACGGCCGGGTCGAAGCGATCCTGGTGCGCGGCAACACGCAGCAGGATATCGCGGGGCTGGGCAAGAACCTCGTCGCGGGCAATCTTTCGGAGCTTCAGGCCGGGGCCAGCAACGTCGCGATCGGGGCGCGGCTGGCGGAGAACATCGGCGCGCGGCTGGGCGACACGATCACGATCATCAACCCGGAAGGCCGCTCCACCCCGTTCGGCACGATGCCGCGCCAGATCGGTTATCGCGTCGCCGCGATCTTCGAGGTCGGGATTTACGATTACGACCAGAAATTCGTCGTCATGCCGATGCAACAGGCGCAGAGCCTGCTGCTGATCGGCGACAGCGTGGGCATGATCGAAGTGAAGACCGCCGACGCCGACCGGGTCGAGGAGATCATGGCGCCGATCAAGCAAAGCCTGGCCGGCCGGGCGGTGGTCAACGACTGGAAGACGATCAACTCCACCCTGTTCGAAGCCTTGCAGGTGGAACGCGTGGCGATGTTCTTCGCGTTGAGTTTCATGGTCCTGGTCGCCGCATTCAACATCCTTTCGAGCCTGGTGATGCTGGTGCGGGCGAAGACGCGGGACATCGCGATCATGCGTACGATGGGCGCGACGCGGCGCAGCCTGCTCAAGATATTCGTCACCACCGGGTTCACCGTGGGCGCGATCGGCACGGTGGCCGGGCTGGCGCTCGGCTTCCTCGTCCTCGCCTTCCGCCAGCAGATCGTGCGCGTGATCGAGGTCGTGACCGGGCAGAACCTGTGGGATCCTTCGATCCGCTTCCTTTCCACCCTGCCGGCGCGGGTCGATCCGGTGGAGATCGCGGGCATCGTCGCGCTGGCGCTGGTGCTCAGCTTCCTCGCCACGCTCTACCCGGCGTTCAAGGCCTCGGGCACCGATCCGGTGCAGGTGCTTCGCTATGAGTAGTCCGGTCGTCCGCCTCGCGAACCTCACTCGCAGCTTCGAGCAGGGCGGGGAGCGCATCGACGTGCTGCGCGGCGTCGAGCTGGAAATCGCGCCGGGCGAGATCGTCGCGCTGCTGGGCCCCTCGGGCTCGGGCAAGTCGACGATGCTCCAGGCCGTGGGGCTGCTGGAGGGCGGCTTCGGCGGCACGATCGAGATCGCCGGAACGCCGGCGAGCGCGCTGCCCGCCGACGGGCGCACCACGGTGCGGCGCGAGCACCTGGGCTTCGTCTACCAGTTTCACCACCTGCTGCCCGACTTCAACGCGGAGGAGAACGTGATCCTGCCGCAGCTCGTGGCGGGCAAGGGGCGCGAGGAAGCTTCGGAGCGTGCGCGCGACCTGTTGACCTCGCTCGGCCTCGCGCAGCGATTGAGCCATCGGCCCAGCCAGCTGTCGGGCGGCGAACAGCAGCGCGTGGCGGTCGCCCGCGCGCTGGCCAATCGGCCGACGCTGGTGCTGGCCGACGAGCCGACCGGCAACCTCGACGAACACACCGCCGACCGGGTGCTCGCACAGTTCCTCGAACTGGTGCGCGGCGAGGGCAGCGCTGCGCTCGTCGCGACGCACAACGAGCGGCTGGCGGCGAAGATGGATCGTGTCGTCCGCCTGCACGACGGGCTGCTCGAATAGGGATACCGCATCCGCTTCGATCGTTGCGCCATGCGAAGGAGAATTTTCGCATGGCCGACCATCCCAGCACGTTCAACGCTGCCGATACCCACCGCGAGGGCGTCCAGTGGGACGACCGCGCTTCGATCCACGAGGCAGACGACGGGCAGGGCCTGCTCGACGGCGGGAAGGGGCTGCGCGACGGGACGCTGGCCGAGATGATCGCGCAGGTCATGGCCTATCCGCCCGAGCGGCGCGGCGATTTCGTAATTCAGAAGGCCGGCGACCACCGGCTCGAACGCGCCGAGATCGAGGCGCTGGCTGCCCGTTCGGACTTTCCCGGCTGAGTGGGGCTGAGGGCATGACGACGATCGCCGATTTCACCGTCGCCACCGACGGCGGCGAACCGCTCCATCTCGCGGACAAGCTGGGCAAAGTGCTGCTGGTGGTCAACACCGCCAGCAAGTGCGGCTTCACCCCGCAGTACGACGGGCTGGAGAAGCTCTACGAGCGATACCGCGACCGCGGGTTCGAAGTGCTCGGCTTTCCGTGCAACCAGTTCGGCGGGCAGGAGCCGGGCGAAGCGGCGGAGATCGCCGAGTTCTGCAAGGTCAACTTCGGAGTGACCTTCCCACTGATGGCGAAAGTCGACGTCAACGGCGGCGACGCCTCGCCGCTGTTCGACTGGATGAAGAAGGAAGCGCCCGGCCTGATGGGTTCGAAGGCGATCAAGTGGAACTTCACCAAGTTCCTGATCGACCGCGATGGCAAGGTCGTGCGCCGCTACGCTCCGACCGACAAGCCCGAGGGCATCGCGCAGGATGTCGAGGCGCTGCTCTGACGAAGTGAGGGGATAGCGTATCGCGCCGCCTTGGCGAATCCCGCCGCCGCACGCATATTGCGCTCATGTCCTTCGCCCCGTTCGTCCCCCTGCGCGTGATTTCGTCCTACTCGATGCTCGAAGGAGCGATCGATCCCAAGGCGATCGCGAAGCTGGCGAAGGAACGGGGCTTTCCCGCGATCGCGATCTGCGACCGCAACGGCCTTTACGGCGCGGTCATGTTCGCCAAAGCGTGCTTCGACGAAGGCGTGCAGCCGATCGTCGGCACCCTGCTCGGCGTGGCGCGGGACGCGGCGGGCAAGCAGGTCGATTATCTGCCGCTCTACGCGCAGGACGAGGCCGGGTACGACAACCTGTGTCACCTCGTCAGTAAGGCGCATCTCGAACGGCCGCTCGAGCTGGAACCGCACGTCACGTTGGCCGATCTCGAAGGCCGCACCGAAGGGCTTCTCGCGCTGACCGGGGCGAGCGAAGGCGCGCTGACGCGGTTGCTCGCCGAGGGGCAGGGCGATCACGCCGAGGCGCTGCTCGACCGGTTGCAGGCGTTGTTCCCGCAGCGGCTTTACGTCGAACTCGCGCGGCGCGGTAACCCGGTCGAGGATGCGGCGGAGAGCGCGCTGGTCGATCTGGCCTATGCGCGCGATCTGCCGCTCGCCGCCAGCAACCCGGCGAACTTCGCCGAAGCGCATATGTACGCCGCGCACGACGCCATGCTGTGCATCGCCGGCTCGACCCATATCGAGGCGGAGGAGCGCGTCCGCTCTAACCGCGAAGCCTGGGTCAAGCCCGCCGAGGCGATGGCCGAAGCGTTCGACGACTTGCCCGAAGCGACCGCGAACACGCTGGTGATCGCCCAGCGCTGCGCCTTCGCCCCGCCGAGCCGCGCGCCGATCCTGCCGAGCCTCGCGGGCGACCTCGAAGGCGAGGCGAAGGCACTGGCCGAGGATGCGCGCAAGGGGCTCGAGGCGCGGCTCGAACCTTACGAGGATCTGTCGGAGGAAGACCGCAAGGCCTATTTCGACCGGCTCGATTTCGAGGTTGAGATCATCGTCGGCATGGGCTTTCCCGGCTATTTCCTGATCGTCGCCGACTTCATCAAGTGGGCCAAGGAGCAGGACATTCCGGTGGGCCCCGGGCGCGGCTCGGGTGCGGGCTCGGTGGTCGCCTGGGCGCTGACGATCACCGATCTCGACCCGCTGCGGCTCGGCCTGCTGTTCGAACGCTTCCTCAACCCCGAACGCGTTTCGATGCCCGACTTCGACATCGACTTCTGCGAAACCCGGCGCGGCGAGGTGATCCGCTACGTCCAGCGCAAGTACGGGCACGACCACGTCGCGCAGATCATCACTTTCGGCAAGCTCAAGGCGCGCGCGGTGCTGCGCGATTGCGGGCGCATCCTGCAAATGAGCTACGGCCACGTCGACCGGCTGTGCAAGATGGTGCCCAACCACCCGACCGACCCATGGACGCTGCCGCGCGCGCTCAATGGCGCGGCCGATTTCCGCCGCGAGTACGACAACCACAACGAGGTCAAGCGGCTGATCGACCTCGCGATGCAGCTCGAGGGCTTCCCCCGCAACAGCTCGACTCACGCGGCGGGCGTGGTGATCGGCGACCGGCCGCTGGCGCAGCTCGTGCCGCTCTACCGCGATCCGCGTTCGGACATGCCGGTAACGCAGTTCGACATGAAGCACGTCGAGACGAGCGGGCTGGTCAAGTTCGACTTCCTCGGCCTGAAGACGCTATCCGTCCTGCAGAAGGCGGTGCAACTGCTGGAAAAGCGCGGCATCGCGGTCGATCTCGGCACGCTCGCGTGGGACGATCCGGCGGTCTACGACCTGCTCAAGCGCGGCGACACGGTGGGCGTGTTCCAGCTCGAATCCGAAGGGATGCGGCGCACGCTGACCGCGGTGAAGCCGACCAAGTTCGAGGACATCATCGCGCTCGTCTCGCTCTACCGGCCCGGCCCGATGGACAACATCCCGCTGTTCGGCAAGCGCAAGGCGGGCGAGGTCGCGATCGAGTATCCGCACCCCAAGCTCGAGGCGATCCTGGCGGAGACGTACGGTATCTTCGTCTATCAGGAACAGGTGATGCAGGCCGCGCAGATCCTCGCCGGCTATTCGCTCGGCGATGCCGACCTGCTGCGCCGCGCGATGGGCAAGAAGGTCCAGGCCGAGATGGATGCGCAGCGCCAGCGCTTCGTCGACGGGTGCAAGGAGGTTTCGGGTATCGAGCCGAAGCGGGCGAACGAACTGTTCGACTTGATCGACAAGTTCGCCGGCTACGGCTTCAACAAGTCGCACGCCGCCGCATACGCGCTGCTTGCCTACCAGACCGCGTGGCTCAAGGCGCATTACCCGGAGGAGTTCTTCGCCGCCTCGATGTGTTTCGACATGCATCAGTCGGAAAAGCTCGCGCTGTTCGTCGACGACGCGCGGCGCGGCGGGATCGAGGTGCGCGCGCCCGACGTCAACCGCTCCGAAGCCGAGTTTACCGTCGAGCGCACCGACGAGGGCTACGCCGTACGCTACGCGCTCGCCGGGGTGCGCAACGTGGGTGAGAAGGCGATGGAGGCACTCGTCGCCGAGCGCGAGGCGCACGGCTGGTTCGAAAGCCTGCAGAACCTGTTCGAGCGCATTCCCAAAGGATCGATGAACAGCCGCCAGCTCGAAGGGCTGGTCTGCTCCGGCGCGCTCGACGGGCTGGAGGAGAACCGCGCCAAGCTGTTCGCCAATATCGACATGCTGCTTGCCGTGGCGGACGCCGCCAACCGCGAACGCGAGAGCGGGCAGGCGGGCCTGTTCGGCGGCGAGGAGGCAGCGGGGGATACGCTGCGCCTCAAGGATGCCGACCCCTGGAGCCGTGCCGACCGCATGGCCAAGGAGCGGGAGAACTTCGGGTTCTATTTCTCCGCCCACCCGGTCGAACAATACCGCGCCATCGCCAGCGCCAACGGTGCGCGCAGCTACCAGAGCCTGATGGAAGGCGGCGGCCCTGCGGGCGGGCGCCAGCCGGCGGTGATGGCGGCGATGGTCGAGAAGGTGAATAAGGGCCGCACGCGGCGCGGCGGCGAGTTCGTGCGCGCCGATTTCTCCGACAGCACGGGCCAGTTCAGCGCCGCGTGTTTCGAGGAATCGCTGGTCGAGAATTTCCAGAAATGGGCGGCGGAGGGCACCTGCGTGCTGCTCAACGTCGAGCTCGACAGCCCGAGCCCCGACGAGCCGCCGCGGGTGACGGTGCGTGGTGCGCGCCCGCTCGACGAGGTCAAGTCCGGCTCGCGCATGACGATGTCGATGGACGTATCCCGTCCGGAAGCGCTGACCGAGCTCAAGCTCGCGCTCGCCCCGGGCACGCCCGGCTACGGCGAAGTGGCGGTGCGGCTGAAGACCGGCGGGGCGGAGGAGCCGGTGCTGCGGCTCGGCCGCGACTACCAGCTCGACGGCGAACTGGCCGAGCGGCTGGCCGAGATCGAAGGGATCGACAAAGTCTCGCTCACCACGCGCCGCGCGACCGGCCATCTGCGCCTGGTGGCCTGACGACGCATCCCTCTCGATTGCCAAGCCCGCAAGGTGACGGCATGATCGCGCGAAAGACGAACGGGAGAGGATAGACGATGCTCGGAGCCATGCAGGATTGGGACCTCGTGGTCACCCACCTGATAGACCACGCGGCGCGCGAGCATGGTCCGCGGGAACACGTCACGCACTGGGCCGACGGCAGCGAGACGCGCGCGACATGGGCCGGCATCCGCCACGATGCGCTGCGCATGGTGCAGGCCTTGCGCACGCTCGGCATCGGCAAGGGCGATCGGGTCGCGACGCTGGCGATGAACCATTCGCGCCATCTGGTGAGCTGGTACGGCGTGGCGGGCGCGGGCGGGGTGCTGCACACGATCAACCCGCGGCTGTTCGAAGACCAGCTCGAATACATCGCCAACCATGCCGAAGACCGCGTGCTGCTCTACGATGCGGCGTTCCAGCCGCTCGTCGATGCGATGCGCGGCAAGTGGCCGACGATCGAGCACTACATCTGTTACGACCCGCCGGCCGGTTTTTCGGGCACCGGCTTCGAGGACTGGATCGGCGCGCACGACGGCGACACGGCATGGACCGAGGTGGCGGAGCGCGATCCGTGCATGCTCTGCTACACCAGCGGCACGACCGGCAATCCCAAGGGCGTGCTCTACGAGCATCGGTCGACGACGATCCACGCGATGTCCGGCATCCAGCCGAGCACGTTCGATTTCGACGCGCGCAGCGTGATGCTGCCGGTGGTGCCGATGTTCCACGCCGCGAGCTGGGGCTTGCCGTGGGCGGGCGCGATGACGGGGGTGAAGTTCGTCTATTCGGCGGTCAACGATCCGGCGGTGCTGTGCGACCTGATGGAGCGCGAGGGCGTGACCCATTCGGCGGGCGTGCCGACGGTATGGCTGGCGATGTTCCAGCACTGCGACGCGACCGGCTCGCCGCTGCCCAAATTGCAGCAGGCGATCATCGGCGGCTCGGCCGCGCCGCGCTTCATGATCGAGCGGCTGATGAAGAACGGCAGCCGCGTCGCGCACGCCTGGGGCATGACCGAAACCAGCCCCATCGGTACCGTCGGTTCGCCGACGCCCGACTGGGATACGCTTTCGTTCGAGGAGCAGGTGGAGATCGTCACCCGCCAGGGCCGCCCGATCTTCGGGGTCGAACTGCGCACGGTCGATCTCGACGATTTCACCAAGGAACTGCCGCGCGACGGCGAAAGCGCCGGAGCGCTGCAGATTCGCGGGCCGTGGATCATCAAGCGCTATTACAAGGCCGACGAAGACGCGGTGACCGCCGACGGCTGGTTCGACACCGGCGACGTCGGCATCCTCCACCCCGACGGCACGCTGCAACTCACCGACCGCACGAAGGACGTCATCAAGTCGGGCGGCGAATGGATCAGCTCGGTTGAACTGGAGAACGCGGCCTGCGGCCATCCCAAGGTGGCGGAAGCCGCCGCGATCGGGATGCCGCATCCCAAGTGGGACGAGCGCCCGGTGCTGTTTGTCGTCGCCAAGCCCGGCGAGCAGGTCGCTGCGCGCGACGTGATGGCGCACCTCGAGCCGCTGGTCGCCAAGTGGTGGCTGCCCAACGCGGTCGAATTCGTCGACGAAATCCCCCACACCGCCACCGGCAAGATCAGCAAGAAGGACCTGCGCGCCCGCTTCGCCGACTATCGGCTGGAAGCCGACGCATGAGCAGCAAGTCCTGCGCGAAATGCGGCCGGCGCATGGAGGAAGGCTTCACCATCGACGCAGGCGACTACAGCATGCCCTCGGTCGGCGTGTGGCATCGCGGCAAGCCGCACAAATCGTTCTGGGGCCTCAAGACCGTCAAGGCCGACAAGCACGAGATCGTGGCATGGCGCTGCACGAGTTGCGGCTATCTGGAAAACTACGCGCCGTAATCCTCCCCGGAACGGGGAGGATTTTATAGCAACCGCATCTGCCCTCCCATCTGGGGCGGGCGGAGCCGCGTGCAGTCGAGTTCGAACTTCGCCTTGCCGATCCCGGCGCGCTTGCAGGCGAGCTTGAAGCGGGCGCGGAAGAGGTCGGCCCAGACGCCGCTGGGCTTCATGCGGGTGAAGAAATCGGGATCGTTGTCCTTGCCGCCGCGGATCGAGCGGACGATGGACATCACCTTGTCGCCGCGCTCGGGGAAATGGACCGAGAGCCATTCGCGGAACAGCGGGGCGACCTCGTGCGGCAGGCGCAGCGGAATCCACCCCGCCGAACGCACGCCGAGCGCGGCGGCGCGGGCGACGATATCCTCCATGAATTCGTCGGTGATCGCGGGGATGACCGGTGCGACGGAGCAGTGCGCGGGCACGCCCGCCTCAACCAGTTTTCCCAATGCTGCCAGTCGCTTCACGGGCGCGGCTGCGCGCGGTTCGAGCTTGCCCGACAGCTTGGGGTCGAACGTCGTTACCGAGATCGCCACCGCCACCAGCCGCATTTTCGCCAGTTCCGCCAACAGGTCGAGATCGTCGAGCACGCGGTCGGACTTGGTGGTGATCGTCACCGGATGGCGCGCGTCGAGGCATACCTCGAGCACCTGCCGCGTGATGCGGTAGCGCCGCTCGATCGGCTGGTACGGATCGGTGTTCGTGCCCATCGCGATCGGGCGCGGGCGATATTTCGGCTTGGCCAAGGTCTCGCGCAGCAGCCGCGCGGCATCGGGCTTGGCGAACAGCTTCGTCTCGAAATCGAGGCCGGGGGAAAGGTCGTGGTAGGCGTGCGAGGGCCGCGCGAAGCAATAGACGCAGCCGTGCTCGCACCCGCGATAGGCGTTGATCGAACGGTCGAAGGCGATGTCGGGCGAGCGGTTGAACGTGAGGATCGTCTTCGGCTTTTCCTCGGTCACCGTGGTGCGCAGCTTGACCGGCAGGCCGCCTTCTTCATTGGCCAGCGATTCCATGTGATCGCGCCAGTCGCCATCCGCCTCGCGCGTCGCCAGCCCGAACCGCGTTGGCACCGCGGCCGATTGCGCGCCGCGGCCTGTGATCTCGGGTTCGAGTCGGCGTTCCATGAGGGGAACATATATGGAACATGTGCGTGGCGCCAGTTCGATTTCGCCCGAAGACGCGAAGGCGCGAAGGGTTTGTTGATGGGGCGAAACTGCGTGCGTTAAGTGGTCTCACACGAAGACACGAAGACACGAAGATGTTCCGCGCCACGAAGTGGCGCACAAAAGATTTCAGGCGGACGCGATTGAAGTGCGGCTGCGCCGCAGGCACGCCATTTTCGTGTCTTCGTGTCTTCGTGTCTTCGTGTGAAAATTCATGAGGCGAATAGCCCAGACAACTCGCGCAGCATCTTCGCGCCTTTGCGCCTTCGCGCGAAAAACTAATTCCCTTTAAAACGAGGCATCTGCTGGACGAAGTTGCATGGCCGGTTGCGGCTGTCGAGCTGTTCGGCGAGGATCATGTCCCACCCGTCCTTCACCGCGCCGTTCGAGCCGGGCAGCGCGAACACGAAGGTGCCGTGCGCGGCGATGGCGCAGGCGCGGCTCTGGATCGTGCTGGTGCCGATGGTCCGGTAGCTGAGTTGGCGGAACAGCTCGCCGAACCCTTCGATATCGCGGCCGTAGCTGCCCTCGCGCACGCGGGCGAGCGCCTCGGGCGTCACGTCGCGGTCGGAAAAGCCGGTGCCGCCGGTGGTGACGATCACGTCGATGTCGGCATCGTCGATCCAGCGATCGAGCTGCGCGGCGATCGCTTGCACGCTGTCGGGCACGATCGTGCGCGCGGCGAGCGCGTGCCCCGCATCGGCGATGCGCGCGGCGAGGATATCGCCCGAGGTGTCGTCGGCTTCGGTGCGGGTGTCGGACACCGTGAGCAGCGCGATGGATACCGGGGCGAAGGGCAGCTCGGGGTCGATCGCCATCAGTCGCGCGCGCCGAGCCTGACGCCGCTGGCCCCCGCCAGTTCGGGGAAGGTCGGCCACATGCCCTGCGCCAGCGCGATCCGGCTTTCCGAAGCGCCGCCCGCCTGCCGCTCGTACATCCAGTAGTTGCGCATCACGATCGCGACGTAGCCGCGCGTCTCCCAATAGGGGATGCTTTCCATGTAGAGCAGCGGATCGCCCTGGTCGCGGATCTCGCTGTTCCACCGGCCGATCGGGGTGAGCCCGGCGTTGTAGGCGGCCATGATCTTGGGCAGCAGCCCGCCGGTCGCCTGCGCATCGCGCAGCATCCGCAGGTGCTCCTGCCCGAAGGCGAGGTTGACTTCTGGCCGCGCAAGATCGCTGGCGTTCCCGGTGATGCCCAGCTTGCCGCGATGGTCGATCGCCGCGGCGGGCATGATCTGCATCAGCCCGCGCGCGCCGGCCGGGCTGACCGCGTCGGCGCGGAAGACCGATTCCTGCAAGGTGTGTGCATAGGCGAGCGCGGGATCGACCTGCCAGCCGTTGACCGGCTGCCAGCGCGGCGCGGGATAGCGCAGCGCGGGTTCGGCCTGCGCGCCGCGCGGCGCGTTGTGCGCCATCCACAGCTGGGTGGACGGCAGGCCCATGTCGCGCGCGAGGCGCGAGAGTTCGTCGTAATGTTCGGGATCGCCGATGCGCGCTTCGTGGCGGAGAACCTCGTCGGCGAGGTCGTCGCGACCGATCTCCGCGAGCGATACCGCGACGCGGACGTTCTCGACCTCGCGCAGCTTCTGCCAATCCTCCATCGCGAAGTCCGCGCTGGAATGCGTCTGCGGGAGGAGCTGCCCGAGCTGCTCGCGCGCGAGCATGCCGTAAAGCGTCTCGTCCAGCCGCGCCGCGCCGCGCAGTTGCTCGGCGGCCTTTTCCGGCTGCCGGCAGCGGACCAGCGCGCGGCTGGACCAGTAGAAGGCGGCGGCGGTCAGCTCGTTGTTGGTCGAACCGCGCGTGGCGCGCTCGAAATTGTCGGCTGCACTGGTGCAGTCGCCCAGCCGCCACGCGGCGAGCCCGGCGACCCAGTCGCCCTCGGCGACCCATGCGCCCGAACCCTCGCGCACCGTCTGCGCCATCGCGAAGGCGGCGGGATCGTTGTTCTCGATGTAGTAGCTGAAGGCGACCTTCTGGCGCCATTCGGCGCGTGCCGGGGCGCTTAGCAGCGCGTCCACCCCGTCGAGCAGCAGGCGCGCGCCATCGGGATCGTCGTTGCTGATGCGGTCGAGGATCGCGTCGCGCACGTCAACGGGCATCGTGCCGTCTTCGATCGAGGAGGGGCGGATGCGCTTGGAGGCGTAGGGCTGGCGCGTGAAGCTTTGCTCGCGCGGCAGATAGGGGGCCGACATCATCCCGCGCGTCAGGCCGAGGTTGCCCATCTGCTCGGCCTGCGGCAGGCGGCTGCCGCTCGCGAGCCAGGACTGGATCGCCGGCAGTTCCACCCGGGGGCTGTTGGCGGCGAGATAGTATTCGGCGAGCGCCACCCGGTGCAGCGGGCCGTCTGCGCGATCGGCGAACATCGCGTCGACCCGCGCCCAGTCCTCGCGATCGATCGCGCGGAACAGCTCGGCATAGTATTCGCGGTCGGGGCGACTAAGCAGCTCGGGCACGTGGCTGTTCATCGCGCGCGAGCGGAAGTATTCCGCCGCGCTGCTGTTCGCCGCGGCGGGCGTCGTCGCGAAGGCCGAAGCGAAGACCGCAGCCGTCGCCGCCGCCAGTTTCCAGCCTCTAGTCAGCTTGTGTTTCGCCATAAGTCCAATCGAGCCAGCATCGCCACAGGCGCTCGCGTCGTTTCGACGAACGAAGCATGTCCGCAAGCCCGCCAGCGCCCATTGCGGGAATGCTGCGCGATTCTTGGTTGAAATCCGGTAAAATAGCAGGGCCTTGCGCCATGTCGTGCCCCAGCAGCGGTGGAATGTTGCGTCCGAGGATAAGAATCCGTTCGGGGGCCGCCAGGCCGAGGTGATGCGCGAGCACGTCGCCGTATCCCGCGGCGCGGATCGCGGGCCAATCGGGCGCGGGATCGTGGCGCGGCACGAGCGAAGCGAGATAGACCGCCTCGGGCGATATTCCCGCCGCGCGCAGGAAGCCTTGCAACAGCGCGCCTTCGGGGCCGGAGAGCAGGCGCTCGCCGTCGCCATCCTCCGGCTGGCTGACGATAACCATCAGCGCCGCGTTCGCCGGGCCGGACGGCGGCACGCGCGGATAGGCGCCGCCCGCATCGAGCGCATCGGATCCGAGCCACCATTCGCGGAACGCCGCGAGATCGGCGGGCCAGTCGGTCTTGCCGTCCGCGACATTCGCGACATTCGCTGCCGGGACGAGCGGGCGCGGCGCGGCCTTCTTCGCGGGTGGCGGCGCCTCGGCTTCGGGCTTCACATCCTCGGGCGGGGCCAGCCAGTCCGTAGCGTCCTCGGCGAAATCGCAGTCCACGCCCGCCTCGCGCCACCAGTCGATAGCGGCGGCGAACTGGCGCGAGAGGGGCGGGGCGGGGTGGTCGGCCATCGTGGCTGCGGTCTTGACCTGCCCCACCGCAGCAATCAAGGCATGATGCAAGTCTGAAGCAGCGAATAACGAAGGGCGATTGAGGGATGAGCGAACGCGAATCGATGCCGTGCGACGTGGTGATCGTGGGCGGCGGCCCCGCCGGCCTCGCCGCGGCGATCCGCCTCAAGCAGATCGACGACGCGCTCGAGGTCGTCGTGCTGGAAAAAGGCTCCGAGATCGGCGCGCACATCCTCTCGGGCGCGGTGGTCGATCCCAAGGCGCTCGACGAGCTGCTGCCCGAATGGCGCGATCAGGGCTGCCCGATGGCCGAAGTGCCGGTGACCGACAACTGGCACTGGGTGCTCTCGAAAACCGGCAAGACGGCGCTGCCGCACCTCTTCATGCCGCCCTTCATGTCGAACGACGGGTGCTACACCGGCTCCCTCGGCAACATGACCCGCTGGCTGGGCGAACAGGCCGAGGCGCTGGGCGTGATGGTCTTCCCCGGCTTCCCCGCCGCCGACGTGCTGTTCGACGAGAGCGGCGCGGTCTCGGGCGTGGTGACGCAGGACATGGGCGTCGCGGCCGACGGCAGCCACAAGCCCGATTACCAGCCGGGCATGGAAATCCACGCCAAATACACGCTCTTCGCCGAGGGCGCGCGCGGCAACCTGACCAAGCGCATGAAGGCGAAGTTCGACCTCGAGGCCGACTGCCAGCCGCAGACCTACGGCCTCGGCATCAAGGAATTGTGGGACATCGATCCCGCCAAGCACGTCCCCGGCCGGGTGCTCCACACGCAGGGTTGGCCCCTTTCGGAAAGCGACACCTGGGGCGGTGGCTTCCTCTACCATCAGGCGAACGGACAGGTGGCGCTCGGGTTCGTGACCGCGCTCGACTACGCGAACCCCTACGTCTCGCCGTTCCACGAATTCCAGCGCTGGAAGCAGCACCCGGCGATCCGCGAATACCTCGAAGGCGGCAAGCGCGTGGCCTATGGCGCGCGCGCGATCAACGAGGGCGGGTGGCAGTCCGTGCCCAAGCTCGCCTTTCCCGGCGGCGCGCTGATCGGCTGCGCGGCGGGCTTCGTGAACGTGCCGCGCATCAAGGGCAGCCACACTGCGATGAAGAGCGGAATGCTCGCCGCCGAGGCCGCCGCGGCCGCGATCAAGGGCGGCGCGGAGAAAACCGAACTGGCGGACTACGACACGGCGGTGCGTGCAAGCTGGATCGCCGACGAACTGAAGAAGGTGAAGAACGCCCAGCCCGCGATCGCCAAGTTCGGCGGCGATATCGGCACGATCCTGGCGGGCGCGGACATGTGGATGCGCGCGCTCAAGATCGGGCTGCCGATCACGATGAAGCACACGCCCGACTACACCCACACCCACCGCGCGGACCTGCACAAGCCGATCGACTATCCCAAGCCCGACGGCGAAATCACTTTCGACCGCCTGACCTCGGTTTCGTACTCGTACACCAATCACGCCGAGGACCAGCCGTGCCACCTCAAGGTCAAGGACATGGCCCTGCAGGAAGCGAGCGAGCTGGAGGTCTTCGCCGGCCCCTCGACCCGTTACTGCCCGGCGGGCGTGTACGAATGGGTCGACGTGGAGGAAGGCGATCCGAAGTTCGTCATCAACTCGCAGAACTGCGTCCACTGCAAGACCTGCGACATCAAGGACCCGAACCAGAACATCGAATGGGTCACACCGGAAGGTGGAGGGGGGCCGAACTATCCGAATATGTGATTGCATTTCTCCCTCGGTGGGGGAGGATTGATGCGCGAAACCGCGTACGCCAAGATCAACCTCGCGCTGCATGTGCGGCGGCGGAGGGAGGATGGGTATCATGAGCTCGAGACGCTGTTCGCCTTCGTCGATGCGGGAGATGTGCTGACCGCGCGCACGGCTCAACAGGACAGCCTCTCCGTCACCGGCGAGTTCGCGCAGGCGCTCGACGATCCGTTCGGCAACATCGCCGCGAAGGCGCTCGGCAAGTTGCCGCGGGCGGACGGGCTGGCGATCGCGCTGGAGAAGAACCTGCCGGTTGCAGCGGGGCTGGGCGGGGGGTCGGCCGATGCGGGGGCGGTGTTTCGCATCGTGCAGGCGCGCCATGGCTTGCCCGACGACTGGCGCGAACGCGCCGCCGCGCTCGGGGCCGATGTGCCCGCCTGTGTCGAAAGCGTGGCCTGCATCGGTCGCGGGACCGGGACCGAGCTGGCGCCGATCGAAAACGACCTCGCCGGAATACCGGTACTGCTGGTCAATCCGCGCGTGCCGCTCGCGACCGGGCCGGTCTTCGCCGCGTGGGACGGGGAGGATCGCGGGCCGCTGCCTGAAGGCGCAGCCTCGGCGATCACCCATGCCGGTCGCAACGACCTCGAGGCACCCGCGATCGACCTGTGCCCAAAAATCGGCGACGTGCTCGCATTCCTCAGGGGAACGGGCGCTTCGCTCGTCCGTATGTCAGGCTCCGGCGCGACGTGTTTTGCCCTGTTCGATGGCGAGGCGGAGCGCGATGCCGCCGCTGCCGCCGCGGCCGAACACGCGCCGGGCTGGTGGCAGATGCGAGGACGACTGCGATGATCGAAGGGCGCCCATATCGTCAGGTCGGTGAACCCGTGCCGGGCGGTATCGTGTGCCTCGCCGATCATGCCTCGGCGTTCGTGCCCGAGGATATCGATCTCGGCATCGCGCCCGAGTTGCTGAAAAAGCACGTCGCGCTCGACATCGGGGTCGAGGGCATGGCCGAGCGCATGGCGCGCCGCCATGGCATTCCCGCGCATATCGCCTGCGTCAGCCGGCTCGTGTGCGACCTGCACCGCGAGGAAGACGAGCCCGCGGTAATCCCCGAAACCAGCGACGGGCACCTGATCCCCGGCAACATCGGCGCCGACCGCGAGGCGCGGCTGGCGCGGTTCCATCGCCCCTATCACGATGCGCTCGGCACATGGCTGGAGGCCGCCAAGCCCGAACTGATCGTCGCGCTGCACAGCTTCACCCCCGCACTCGACAGCGCGGACGAGGAACGGCCGTGGGAAGTCGCACTGCTCTACAACGAGGACGACCGCGCCGCGCGCCACGCGATCCGCCTGTTCGGCGAGCAG
The DNA here is from genome assembly GCF_041912895.1 of Pelagerythrobacter sp. Taxonomy (NCBI): domain Bacteria; kingdom Pseudomonadati; phylum Pseudomonadota; class Alphaproteobacteria; order Sphingomonadales; family Erythrobacteraceae; genus Pelagerythrobacter; species Pelagerythrobacter sp. The sequence continues at coordinate 410,041 of NZ_JAYSGI010000001.1, forward strand.
GGGCTGACGGTGGGAGACAACCAGCCCTATTCGGGCAAGCAATTGAACGCGACGATGGATCGTCATGCCGAGGCGTTCGAGCGGCCCTATCTCACGATCGAGATCCGGCAGGACATGATCGCGCGCGAAGCCGATCAGGCGCGCTGGGCCGCGCTGGTGGCCGATGTCGCGAACCGCACCGCGCTGGCGCTCAAGGGCGGTTGACCGGCTGCCCCTCGCGCTGTTGCAGGCAATAGAATTTCCGTTTCGACCCGCGCGTGCGATGCTTTAGGGGTGCGTGATACCCCTTTTACGACACGGATACGCTTTTTATGCCCGCCTACCGCTCCCGCACATCAACCCACGGCCGCAACATGGCGGGCGCGCGCGGGCTGTGGCGCGCGACGGGCATGACCGACGAGGATTTCGGCAAGCCGATCGTCGCGGTGGTCAATTCGTTCACCCAGTTCGTGCCCGGCCACGTCCACTTGAAGGATCTGGGACAGATGGTCGCGCGCGAAATCGAGGAGGCGGGCGGCGTGGCGAAGGAATTCAACACTATCGCGGTGGATGACGGAATCGCGATGGGTCATGACGGGATGCTCTATTCGCTGCCCAGCCGCGACCTGATCGCCGACAGCGTGGAATACATGGTCAACGCGCATTGCGCCGATGCGATGGTGTGCATTTCCAACTGCGACAAGATCACGCCCGGAATGCTGATGGCGGCGCTGCGGATCGACATCCCGGTGGTGTTCGTTTCCGGCGGGCCGATGGAGGCGGGCAAGGTCGTGGTGAAGGGCAAGGAAGTCGCGCTCGACCTGGTCGACGCGATGGTCGCCGCCGCCGACGAGAGCTACACCGACGAGGAGGTCGCGAGCATCGAGCGCTCGGCCTGCCCCACCTGCGGATCGTGCAGCGGCATGTTCACGGCCAATTCGATGAACTGCCTGACCGAGGCGCTCGGCCTCTCGCTGCCGGGCAACGGATCGACGCTCGCCACCCATGCCGACCGCAAGGCGCTGTTCTTGCGCGCGGGGCGGCTGGTGGTGGAGATGTGCCGCCGCTGGTATGGCGAGGACGACGCCAGCGTGCTGCCGCGCACCATCGCCAGCAAGTCCGCGTTCGAGAATGCGATGAGCCTCGATATCGCGATGGGCGGATCGACCAACACGGTGCTCCACCTGCTCGCCGCCGCGCACGAGGCGGGGGTCGATTTCACGATGGCCGATATCGACCGGCTGAGCCGGCAGGTGCCGTGCCTGTCGAAAGTCGCCCCGGCCAAGAGCGACGTGCACATGGAAGACGTCCACCGCGCGGGCGGGATCATGGCGATCCTCGGCGAGCTCGACCGGGCGGGGCTGCTCAACACCGCATTGCCGACCGTCCACAGCCCGACGCTGGCCGACGCGCTCGACGCGTGGGACATCGCGCGCACCAACAGCCCGGCCGTGCAGGAATTCTTCCGCGCCGCGCCGGGCGGAGTGCCGACGCAGACCGCGTTCAGCCAGGACCGGCGGTGGAGCGAACTCGACCTCGACCGGCGCGGCGGGGTGATCCGCAGCGCCGAGCACGCGTTCAGCAAGGATGGCGGGCTGGCGGTGCTCTACGGTAATCTCGCCGAGGACGGCTGCATCGTGAAGACCGCCGGGGTGGACGAGAGCATCCTCAAGTTCACCGGCCCCGCGAAGGTATGCGAGAGCCAGGACGCCGCCGTCACCGCGATCCTCACCGATCAGGTCAAGGAAGGCGACGTGGTCGTCATCCGTTACGAGGGGCCGCGGGGCGGGCCGGGGATGCAGGAAATGCTCTATCCCACCAGCTATCTCAAGTCGAAGGGGCTGGGCGCGGCGTGTGCGCTGGTGACCGACGGGCGCTTTTCGGGCGGCACCTCGGGCCTCTCGATCGGCCACGTCTCGCCCGAGGCGGCCGAAGGCGGCACGATCGGCCTGGTTCGGGACGGCGATACGATCGTGATCGACATTCCCGCGCGAACCATCCATCTCGACGTGCCCGATGCGGAACTGGCCGCGCGGCGGGCGGAGATCGAGGGGAAAGGGGACGCGGCATGGCAACCGACGGAAAAGCGCAAGCGCAAGGTCTCGACCGCGCTGCAGGCCTATGCGGGGATGACGACCAGCGCGGCGCGCGGCGCGGTGCGCGACGTGACGCAACTCGTCCGCAAGTGACGGCACGCTGGCCCGCGCTGGGGCTGGCGCTCGCGCTCGCCGCCTGTTCGGGTGATGCGCCGGTGCAGGCGCAGGCAGAGGAGGGCGCGCAGCGGATCGAATGCGCGATCGGGTCGGGGGCGGAATTCGCCGCCGATTGCCTGATCGAACGCACCGCGATCGACGACGCGACCGTGCTGGTGGTGCGGCACCCCGACGGCGGCTTCCGGCGGTTCGAACAGCTCGCCGGCGGCGCGGGCCTCGCGGCCTACGACGGGGCCGACAACGTCGAGCAGCAGCTGGCTGGCGACGTGCTCGAGGTGAGCGTGGCGGGCGATCGCTACCGTTTTCCGGCACGCCCGGCACAGGATAGCGATGCCGCCGAATAATCCCGTCCTCATGGTCGCCGAGATGCAGGCGGCCGAACAGGCGCTGATCGATGCCGGGACCGGCGTCGATGCGCTGATGCAGCGTGCCGGGCGCGGCGCGGCGGAATGGGTCTGGCGGATGGCTGCCGGAAGGCCGGTCACGGTGTTGTGCGGCCCTGGCAACAATGGCGGTGATGGCTATGTAATCGCAGAGGTTTTGCGCGGGCGCGGGATCGACGTCATGGTGGTCGCCCCGGTCGAACCGAAGACCGGAGCGGCACAGAACGCGCGTGCGCTCTACGAGGGCGAGATCGTATCCGGAGCCAACGAAAGGCAAGGCGCGTTACTGGTCGATTGCCTGTTCGGCAGCGGGCTGACGCGGCCGCTGTCGAACGACCTGCTCGCGCTGCTGACGAAACTCGCCGACCGGCACGGCCAGCGCATCGCGATCGACCTGCCGAGCGGGGTCGAGAGCGACAGCGGCGCGTTGCTGAACCCCGATCTGCCACGCAACGATCTCACGCTGGCGCTCGGCGCGTGGAAGTTCGCGCATTGGACGATGCCCGCCAGCGCCACGATGGGCGCGCGGCGGCTGGTCGATATCGGAGTCCGCGATACCGTTGCGGCGGCCACGCTTTCCGCTCGCCCGCACCTCGATCCGCCTGCGCCCGATGCGCACAAGTATCGCCGGGGGCTGCTCGCGGTCGTCGCCGGGGCGATGCCGGGCGCGGGCCTGCTCGCGGCGACGGCGGCGATGCACGGCGGGGCGGGCTACGTGAAGCTGCTCGCCGACCGCTCGCACCCGGCCGTGCCCGCCGCGCTGGTGGTGGACGAGCGGCCGCTGGCGAAGGCGCTTGGCGACGAGCGGATCGCCGCGCTGCTGATCGGCCCCGGCCTCGGCCGCGATGGTGCGGCCAGGGAGCGCCTTGGTGCCGTGCTGGACTGTTGCGTGCCGCTGGTGCTCGATGCCGATGCACTCATGCTGCTCGAATGCAGGAAATTCACCGGCGAGGCGCTGGTTACGCCGCACGAAGGCGAATTGGCGGCGCTGTGCGATACTTTCGGCGTTTCGGGCGAGGGCAAACGCGGCAAGGCACAGGCACTCGCTGCGGCGAGCGGGCTGACGGTGCTGGCCAAGGGGCCGGACACCGTGCTCTGCGCGCCCGACGGCACCACGCGGCTGTTCGCACCGGGGCCGAGCTGGCTTTCCACCGCCGGGACGGGCGACGTGCTCGCCGGGATCGCCGCCAGCCGCTTGGCCACCGGCCTGAGCGCGTTCACCGCCGCCGAGCAAGCCGTGTGGCTCCATCACGAGGCCGCGCGCATCGCGGGTGCCGCATTCACCGCCAGCGAACTGGCGCAGGCCGTCAAACCCGCCTACGCGCGCTTCCTGTGACCCAATCATCCGAAATCGTGCGCATCGCCGCGAAGGGCGACGGCGTGACGGCGGACGGCCGCCACGTGCCGCGCGCCGCGCCGGGCGACGTGCTGCGCGCCGACGGTACGCTGGCGCCCGGCCAGCATCACATGGCGCCGCCATGCCGTCACTTCGGTACTTGCGGCGGCTGCCAGCTCCAGCACTGCGACGAGGCCGCGATCGCGCGTTACGTCGCCGAGCGGGTGGCCTTCGCGGCGGAAGGGCAGGGCGTGGCACTGGGCGCGATGTTCGCGCCGCATCTTTCGCCGCCGCGCAGCCGCCGGCGCTGTTCGCTTCACGCGGCGAGCGCTGGCGGCAAGCCCGTTATCGGATTCCGCGAGGCCGGATCGCACCGCGTGGTCGACATGCGCGAGTGCCATATCCTCGCGCCCGAACTGTTCGCGCTGGTCCCCGCGCTGCGCACACTGTTGGCGCGGCGCAAGGGGCGCTACGCGGTCGATATCGAACTGACGCTGGTGGATCAGGGCGTCGATTGTGCGCTGTCGGGGCTGTCGGTCGAGGGGCTGGCGGAAACCGAGGAACTGCTCGCCTTCGCGCAAGCCCATGGTCTCGCGCGGCTGACGCTCGATCACGGATACGGGCCGGAACCGATGTGGGAGCCGGAGCCGGCGACCGTTACGCTCGGCGGGGTGCCGGTGGGCTTCCCAAGCGGTGGTTTCCTGCAAGCGACGGCCGACGGCGAGGCGGCGCTGGCGGCGACGGTGCGCGAATGGCTGGCAGGCTGCGGCACGGTGGCGGACCTGTTTGCGGGGCTGGGTACGTTCGCCTTCGCGCTGGCGGGGCCGGCGAAAGTGCTGGCGGTCGAGGCGGCGCGCGATGCGCATCTGGCGTGCAAGGCCGCCGCCGGGCGCGCGGGCAAGCCGGTCCACGCGATGCACCGCGATCTGTTTCGCAATCCGCTCCAGCCCGAGGAATTGGACCGGTTCGACGCCGTGCTGCTCGATCCGCCCCGCGCCGGCGCGCGCGAGCAAGTGGCGCGGCTGGCCGAGAGCACGGTGGCGCGGATCGCCTACGTCAGCTGCAACCCGGCGAGCTGGGCGCGGGATGCGGCGCAGCTTGCAGCGGCAGGCTATCGGCTGGAAGCTGCGCGCCCGGTGGGCCAGTTCGTCTGGTCGACGCATGTGGAACTGGCGAGCCTGTTCGTGCGGTAAATCCTCCCCGGCACGGGGAGGATTGGCGCTAAACTCTCCGCAGCGCCTTCAACAGTTCCTCGTACAACCAGTCCCGCGCGTGCGGCTCGACATACGCATGGGTCGCGCCGGGGCAGCGGATCACGCGCTCGTCGGTCGCGTCCCAACCGCTAGCGAAGACCTGCGCGGTGCGATCGGCTTCGGCGAGGAGGATGCGCACCGGGCCATCGAACCCGGCGAGTCCCGCCGCCATGTCCTGTGCGAGCGAGCTGGGGCCGGCGCGCGGCCGGGCGGCTTTGGCGATGCCACGCGCGAGCTTGCCGATGTTCACACCACCTGTAACAAGCCGGGCGATCTCCTTGGGATTCCTGAGCTTTTCTGTGTAACGCGCGCGGATCGCATCGGGCGGCGGGGTGTCGTCGGCGCCCTCCTCGATGGTCCACGGGTTGGACAGCACCAGCGCGTCGCAGCCCGCGCCGCCTGCCAGCATCAGCGCGCTCGCCGCGTCGCAATTGCCGAACGCGACCACGCGGCCCATCTGCGGCGCGATCGCGCGGAAGGCGTCGATCGCGGCGGCGATATCCTTGCGACTCTTGCGAAAACCCCGGTTCGTGCCCTCGCTGTCGCCCACGCCGCGCCGGTCGAAGCGGAACACCGGAAAGCCGCGCCGGGCGACGCGCGCGGCGAGCGCGGCCTGCCCGGAAAAGGCACCCGCGCGGATTTCGTTGCCGCCGCTCACCAGCAGCAGCCCGGTGGTGCCCGGCGCGGTGTCGAGCGTCGCGCCGAGCGTGTCGCCCTCGCATGCGAAGGTCAGCGGCAGGCGGCTCATGCGCCGATCCCCGCGACGACGGCGGCAGCGAGCGCCTCGGCCTGAGCGCGCGATTCGTCCGGCTCGGCGCGCAACCACAGGCCTGCACCGGCAATCTCGAGCGTCGTGAGCGCGCCGTCAGGCTCGCCAGCTTCAAGTTGCGTAAACATCGCCGGGCCGAGCGCCCACCCGGCCAATTCGATTCCCTCGGCGCGTGCGGTGGCCTGGATCCCGTCGATCGTCTCTTCGCGCCCCGCCTCGCGCGCGGTGATGGTCCGCGCGCGCAGCATGGCGCGCAGAATCTGGCGGCCCGCGACCGGGGCATAAGCCCATCCCGGCAGGTCGGATGGCGCGACCAGCGCCCCGCCGCGCAGCGCCAGCACGTGCGTCGCACCGAAATGCGCGGCGGCGGCGCGGGCGGCCTCGCGCCAGTGTTCGAGCGTCTGGTCGGAAAGCGGCCTCAGGCTTTCGTTGCATCCGGGCAGGTCGGGCAGCACGGCGTCTATTCCCGCCGCGTCGAGCCGCCGCATAGCTTCCACCGTCAGGCGGCGCAGCTTGTTCGCCTCGTCGAACAGCGCGGGCAGCACCAGCACGCGCTTGGCGCGCTTGCCGCCGAAGGTAAGAGCGATCTCGTCGTGCGCGCCGCCCCCGATCGCGGGGCACGGCCAGGTGGCGTAGGCAAGCGCGGTCAGTTTTTGATCGCCTTGGGCTCGATCACCTTGGCTTCGGCGAAGGCGAGCAGCCCGCCGTAGGTTTCCAGCATCTCGCCGTCGACGTCATCGTCCTCGATGATGATGCCGAGGCGGTCTTCCATCTCGGTCAACAGGCCCGCGACGGCCATCGAATCGAGTTCGGGCAGGTGGCCGAACAGGCCGGTGTCGTTGTCGAAGCCATCGACCCGCGCAGTGTCGAGCCCGAGCACGTCGCCCAGGATGGCGCGCAACTTCGTGTCGATTTCACTGCGGCTTGGCGCAAGACTGCTCATGCCTGGATCATTCCCCTGCAATTCGGCGCGCCGCCTTAGCCCCGCGCGCCGCGCTCTGCAAGGCGGTGGGCGAGGCGCTTGGCGAGCGCTGGCCAGGCACGCGGGCGGCGCGGATCGAGGCAGTCGAGGCGATAGCGCGGGCGGACCGTTTCCATCCAGTCGGCCTTGTAGGCATCGTTGCCGGTGCCGAAATCGACCAGCGCCACGCGGTCGCGGTCAATCACATGCTCGAACAGCGCGGCGGTGAGCGTGGTGCCGGGGGAAAGATCCTTGCGGCTTTCGCGGTGCGCGAGCTTGTGGATGTAGGCCGTGCCGCCCTCGACCGTCCAGAACTGCGCGGCGACCGCTTCGCCATCGGCGCGCGCGACCGCAAGGCGGATGCGGCCGGCCGCGCCCTCTTCCTCGGCGAAGCGGTGGAGCAGGGCGGGATCGCCTTCCTCGGGCTTCCAGCTTTCGGCGTAGATCGCCTCGTAAGCGGCCCAGTCGGCGGGGTCGAACCGATCACGGATGGTGACGGCGACTTTCTTGCCCTTCCGCTTCAGCGTGGTGCGCATCCGGCCGGGTCGGGCGGACCAGTATTCGGCGAAGCTGCGGCCGTTCACTTCGAGCACGTGGTTGTAATCGCATTGTTCGCGAACGGTCGACCATCCGGCGGCGCGGAAGGCGCGTTCGAGGCGGGTTGCGGAGCCGTCTTCGTCCGGCAGGGGCCAGAGCGTGACGCGGTGCGCCTGCGCCTTGAGGTCGCGAGCGAGCGCCGCGAGCAGCCGGTCGCTTTCGGGTCGATCGGACGCGAGCGGGCGCCAGGTGAAGCCGTACCAGTTGCGTAGCGGTTCGAGCCGGCCGTTGTTCCTCGTGAGAGGCAGCACCGCACGCGCCTCGCCGTCCTGCGCAAGCGCGAAAAGTGACGTCATGCCACCGTCCGCCAGAAGCGCGAACCATTCGGGGCGATCGAACGGCGAGCGCGCATCGCCCCCTTGCAAGACGTTAACCGTGTCGTGATAGCTGATGGCGATCACAGCGGAACACTCACCCTTTCGAAAGACCCATGGCGCCAGCACCCGACCCACAGCCCCGGCCGCTCGACCATCTCGCCGAACGCGGCGCGCCCGACGCGCCTGCGCTGGTGCTGCGCGAGCGCACGCTTAGCCACAAGGACTTAAGAACCCGTGTCGCGCGAATGGCGGCATGGTTGCAGGCGCGGGTGCCAGAGCACGGCGCGCGGGTGGCGAGCTGGGCGGCGAAGGGCGAGCTGACATGCCTGCTGCCGCTCGCCTGCGCGCGCGCCGGGCTGGTCCACGTGCCGGTGAACCCTTTACTCAAACGCACACAGGTCGCGCATATCCTTGCCGACAGCGGCGCGGTGCTGCTGTTGGCGACCGAGGCGCGGCTGGAGACGCTGGAGGCGGGCGACCTGCCCGCCGGGTGCAAGGCGCTAGGCGAGGGTGGGGCACTGGAGGCGATCGAACGCTTCGACGGCGCGCTCGACCCGTCGCAGGCCGATCCCGATGAACTGGCGGCGATCCTCTACACCAGCGGATCGACCGGGCGACCCAAGGGCGTGGTGCTCAGCCACGCGAACCTGTGGCTCGGCGCGGCGAGCGTGGCGCATTATCTCGGGATCGAGAACGACGACGTGACGCTGGCGGTGATGCCGCTGTCGTTCGATTACGGGCAGAACCAGATGCTCAACACCTGGTATGCGGGCGGCTGCGTGGTGCCGCTCGACTACCTGTTCCCGCGCGATGTGGCCAAGGCCTGCGCGCGGCATGGCGTCACGACGCTGCCCGCGGTGCCGCCGCTGTGGGTCCAACTGACCGAGATCGACTGGCGGGAAGAAGCGGTAGCGCCGCTGCGACGGCTGACCAACACCGGTGGCGCGCTGACCATCGATCTGGTGCGAGATTTGCGGCGTATCTTCCCGCAAGCAAAGCTTTTTCCGATGTACGGACTGACCGAAGCGTTTCGTTCGACCTACCTCGATCCGGCACTGGTCGACAGCCACCCGACCTCGATGGGCAAGGCGATCCCGTTCGCCGAAATCCTCGTGATCGGCGACGATGGCCACGTGACCGCGCCCGGCGAGGAAGGCGAGCTCGTCCATTGCGGGCCGCTGGTGGCGCAGGGATATTGGCAGGACGCCGCGCGCACCACCGAGCGCTTCCGGCCGGCGCCTGCGCAGTCGGAGTACGGCGGAACAGCGGTGTGGTCGGGCGACCGGGTGCGGCGCGACGCGAACGAGCTGCTCTATTTCGTCGGGCGGCGCGATGCGATGATCAAGAGTGCGGGCAACCGCATCAGCCCGCAGGAGATCGAAGATGCGGCGGTGGCGACCGGACTGGTCGCCGAGGCGGTCGCGCTCGGCGTGGCGGACGAGCGGCTGGGACAAGCGGTGCATCTGGTGGTACGCGCGGCTGCGGATGCCGCCGATGCGGAGGTTGCGCTGCCCAGGGCGCTCGCGGCCGACCTGCCGAACTTCATGCAGCCGAAAGTCATCCACTGGCGCGAGACCATGCCGGTCAATCCCAACGGCAAGCTCGACCGCACCGCGATCGCGCGTGAGGTGGCGGCGTGAAGCCGCTCGGCCCGATCCCCGCCGGTTACACGGCGATCGGCGGCGAGCTCGCGATCGGCGGACGCACCGCGAGCGATCTCGTCGCCGAAGCGGGCGAGACGCCGCTGTTCGTCTATTCGCGCGACCTGCTGCGCGCGCGGGTCGCGGCGCTGCGCGAGGCCATGCCTGCGCGGCTCAAGATACATTTCGCTATCAAGGCAAACCCTTACGCGCCGATCCTCGAGGAAATGAAAGGTCTGATCGACGGGTTCGACGTCGCTTCGGCGGGCGAACTCGCCCGGGTGCGCGCCGCCGGGATCGCCGCATCGCTGGTCAGCTTTGCGGGACCGGGCAAACGCGACGGCGAGCTGGAAGCCGCGATTACAGAAGGTTGCACGATCAACCTCGAATCCGCAGGGGAGGCCCGGCGCGCGCTGGCGATCGGCGAACGGCTCGGCCTGCGCCCCCGGCTGGCGATCCGCGTGAACCCCTCGTTCGAACTGCGCGGTTCGGGCATGAAGATGGGTGGCGGGGCCAAGCAGTTCGGGATCGACGAGGCGCGCGTGCCCGCCTTGGCGCGTGAGGTGATCGCCGCCGGGGCAGAGTGGTGCGGACTGCATATCTTCACCGGCAGCCAGGCGCTCGACGCCGAGGCGATCATCGAGACGCAGGCGAACGTGCTCGCGTTGGCCGACCGGCTCACGGGCGAAATCGGCGCGCCGCTGCCCAAGCTCAACATGGGTGGCGGGTTCGGCATCCCTTATTTCAACGGCGACGCGCCGCTCGACATCGCGGCGGTCGGCGCAGCACTGGCCGAGCGGTTCGCCGACCTGCCCGAAGCGCTCGCCGAGACCGAGCTGTGCATCGAACTCGGGCGTTATCTCGCGGGCGAGGCGGGCGTCTATCTGACGCGGATCGTCGACCGCAAGGAAAGCCACGGGCAGACATTCCTGATCACCGACGGCGGGCTGCATCACCAGCTTGCCGCCTCGGGCAATTTCGGCACCGTAGTGCGCCGCAACTACCCGCTCGCCATCGCCACGCGGTTCGACGCCGCGCCGGAGGAGGAGGCGAGTGTCGTCGGGTGCCTGTGCACCCCGCTCGACCGATTGGCAGACCAGGCGCACCTGCCGCGGGCCGAAGTCGGCGATCTGGTCGCAGTGTTCTGCGCCGGGGCCTACGGCGCGACCGCCTCGCCCGCCGACTTCCTTGGCCATGGCCCGGCGCGCGAGATGCTGGTCTGACGCGTTAACCTTTAGCCCGCCGCCGTCCCGCCGTGGGACAGCCCCCGATCGCGGGGCGACAGCTAACAGTATGTTCACCCTTTTCGGCGAGGAAGCACGCTCGTGATTTGCGGGCTGCACATCGTCGAGGTCGCCCCTCGCCGAACGTGCCTGTCCGCTGCAAGCCAAGGACGCGCAACGATGCCCATGGGCCGATCCAGTTTGAAATCCGCCGGAGCCGCGCTCGCGGCGCTCTCGCTTGCCGGATGCGCGGGCGGCGGCGGGGCCGAACTGCCGCCCGCGTCGTTCGTCGCGATGCAGGAAGGGCCGGGCGAGGAATACGTGATCGGCCCGCTCGACGAGCTGACGATCCACGTCTGGCGCAACCCCGAGCTCGGCGCGGAGAAGATCCAGGTCCGCCCCGACGGGCGCATCACCACACCGCTGGTCGCCGACATGCCCGCGGTGGGCAAGACCCCGGCGATGCTGGCCGAGGACATCCGCCTCCAGCTCTCGCAATATATCGAGGAGCCGCTGGTTTCCGTGATCGTGACCAGCTTCGCGGGCACGTTCAGCCAGCAGATCCGCATCGTCGGCGCGACCGAGCAGCCCGCATCGATTCCCTATCGCGCCAACATGACCGTGCTGGACGCGATGATCGCGGTGGGCGGCCTCAGCGAATTCGCCGCGGGCAACCGCGCCAAGCTGATCCGCTTCGACAAGCAGGCCGGCCGCCAGCAGGAATACGCGCTGCGGCTGGGCGACCTGCTGAAGGACGGCGACAGCCGCGCCAACGTGATGCTGCAGCCGGGCGATGTGATCATCATCCCCGAAAGCATGTTCTGAAGAAGGCCCGGCGCAGATGAACCAGGTCTTCGAGGAACTGCAGGCCGCGCTGCATTCGGCATGGCACCGGCGCTGGCTGGTGCTGGCCGTGGCGTGGGGGGTGTGCGTGCTGGGCTGGCTCGCGGTGGCGATGATCCCCAACACCTACGAATCAAAGGCGCGCGTGTTCGTCCAGCTCGACGACGTGCTGTCGCAGCAGATCGGCATCGCCAACGCGGGCAAGGGCGAGATCGAGCGCGTCCGCAAGACGCTGGCGAGCGCGGTCAATCTGGAGAAGGTCGTCCGCTCGACCCGGCTCGGCGAAGGCGTGACCTCGCCCGGCCAGATGGAGCGCGCGGTGGGCGGGCTGGCCGAGAAGGTCAAGGTCGTCAGCACCGAGGACAACCTGATCGAGATCACCGCCCAGATCGGCCAGTCGAGCCTGTCGGATGCGCAGAACGCCGCGCTGGCGCAGGACGTGGTGCAGAAGATGATCGACATCTTCCGCGAAGAGAACATCGCCGGCAGCCGCGGCGAAGTGGCCGAGACCATCGTGTTCCTCGACCAGCAGCTCGAAGCGCGTAAACGCGATCTGGAGGCGGCCGAGCAGCGCCGGCTGGCGTTCGAGGCGGAGAACCCCGAGTTGATCGGCGGCACCGCCACGCTTTCCACCCGGCTGCAGCAGTTGCGCACCGAGATGCGCGGGATCGACGCCGATCTCGCCGCCGCGCAAAGCGCGCTCGCGGCGATCAACGGACAGATCGCGGGCACCCCGCGCACGCTGGTGACCGCGGGCGACGGCGGCGGCGCGCGCGGCGCGCTGATGCAGGCGCGCTCGCAGCTTGCCGGAATGCAGGCGCGCGGGCTGACCGACAACCACCCCGACGTCGCCGCCCTCCAGCGCCAGATCCAGCTGCTCGAGCGGCAGGCGGCGAGCGAAGGCCCGAACGCCTCGGGCTCGGCGAATCCGGCCTACAGCTCGCTGGTCGCGATCCGGGCGGAGCGCGACGCCAACGTCCAGGCGCTGATGGCGCGCAAGGCGGCGCTCCAGGCCGACCTCACCGGCATGATGGCAAGCCAGGCCGACGAGCCCGCGGTGGCCGCCGAAGCCAACCGGATCAGCCGCGACTACGAGGTGCTCAAGACCAAGTACGACGAGCTATTGCAGGACCGTGAGGAGATGCAGCTCCGCGGGCAGGTCGAAAGCGAGCGCAGCTCGTTCAGTTTCGAGGTGATCGATCCGCCGACGACGCCCCGCGCGCCCGCCGCGCCCAATCGTCCGATCCTGCTGATCGGTGTGCTGATCCTCGGGATCGGCGCGGGGATCGGCGCGGCCTTCGCGCTCGGGCAGGTGCGCTCGACTTTCGCCACCGGCGCCAAGCTCGAGCGGTCGCTCGGCCTGCCGCTGGTCGGCACGATCTCGCACACGCTGACCGACGCCGGGCGCGCGCTCGCACGCAAGCGGATGAAACTGTTCGCGGGCGGCTGCGCCTCGCTGGTGGGCATGTGCGTGCTGCTGCTTGCGGTCGAGTTCGTTCAGGTCGGCATGGTCGGGTGAGGAAAGTGCAATGACCGAACACAGGAAGATCCCGCTGCCCTTGGAAGGCGAGAAGCCGAGTTCGCTGCTCGAGCGCGCCAGTGGGGCGTTCGGCTTCGATCCGTTCCGCCCCGCGCCGGTCCCGCACCGGCTGGCCGATGCGGAGATGAAGCGCGCGAAAGTGCGTCGCAAGGAGCCGGAGGCGCCGACCGCCGAGGCCGCGGGGGAAGCCGCCCCCGAAACCCTGCCCGAACCGCCCGCGCCTCCCGTGATGGCGCCCGAACCCATTCGCGAGACGCTGCCCGTGCCGGTTCCCCCGTCGCAAGTGACGGTCGAGCGGCAGGTCGGCGCGGTCGTGCTGCACGGCAAGCGCTTCCCGGTCGATCGTGAACTGCTGCGCGAACAGGGCCTGATCGTGCCCGACGGCGCGGTGAATGCGCTGGTCGAGGAATTCCGTATCGTGAAGCGCCGCGTGCTCGAAAGCGCGCGTGCGGCGGGCACCGCGCTGTCGCGCCGGGTGCTCGTCTGTTCGCCGCATCCGGGCGAGGGCAAGACCTTCTGCGCCAGCAACCTCGCGATCGCGCTCGCCGCCGAGCGCGACAGCGAAGTGCTGCTGATCGACGCCGATTTCGCCAAACCCTCGATCCTCTCGACCTTCGGCTTGCCGAGGGGCGCGGGCTTCATGGACTGCCTCGCCAACGACGAGGTTCAGCCGGAAGACCTGGTGATCGGCACCGACATTCCCGGCCTGTGGGTGCTCCCCGCGGGCAACCAGACCAATGCGGACAGCGAATACCTCGCGAGCCGCCGCACCGCCGAGGTGCTCGAACGGCTGAGCATGGGCGCGCCCAACCGCATCCTGATCTTCGATTCGCCGCCCGCGCTCGCCGCCTCGCCCGCCGCCGAGCTGGCCAAGCACGTCGGCCAGGCGCTGCTGGTCGCGCGCGCCGACGCCACGTCGCAGAGCGCGCTGGAGGATGCGGTCGAGCTGCTGTCGGGCTGCCCGGATATCAAGCTGCTGCTCAACGCGGCGCACTTCAGCCCGAGCGGGCGCAAGTTCGGAACCTATTATGGGTATGGGGAATAAACCCATGAAACGCAGTCATTTTGCTTGCGCGATCGCGACTCTCTCGCTGGGGGCTCTGGGCGCTGTTCCGGCAGCTGCACAGGATACCGCGAACGAGGAAGCCGCCGAGGGCCGCGGCGACCGCCGCGTGAGCGTCGATCCCTATATCGAGGCCTCGCAGGTGCTCGTCGCCGAGCTTTCGCCGGGCGACGACGTGGTCACCTATACCCAGCTCGCGGTCGGGGTCGACGCGAGCCTCACCGGGCGCAACAACGGCGGCTCGGTCTCGCTGCGCTACGAACGCAACATCGGCTACGGCGACGACGCGCTCGATTCCGACACGCTGAGCGGCGTCGCGCGCGGCTACGCCACCGTGGTTCCGCGCGCGCTGACGATCGAAGGTGGTGCTCTCGCCGCACGCACGCGCGTCGACGGCAACGGCGGCGCGACGCTCAACCCGCTCGTCGGCGACGACAGCGAGAGCCGCATCTATTCCGCCTATGCCGGGCCCAATCTTCACACCCGCGCGGGCGACGTGGAGCTCAACGCCAACTACCGCATCGGCTACAGCCGCGTCGAAGCGCCCGATGCGATCGTGCTGGCGCCGGGCGCCGGGGCGGTCGACGTGTTCGACGAGAGCGTGGTGCAGGTCGCGGGCTTCCACGCCGGAACGCGCCCGGGCGAACCGCTGCCGGTCGGCCTGGGTGTCGGCGGGGGCTGGGTGCAGGAAGACGTCTCCAACCTCGACCAGCGCGTGCAGGATCGCTTCGTGCGCGCCGACGTGCAGGTGCCGGTGAGCCGCGACCTCGCGCTCGTCGGCGGGGTCGGGTACGAGGATGTCGAGGTGTCGAGCCGCGACGCGGTGCGCGATGCCGCCGGCAATCCGGTGATCGGCGACGACGGCCGTTTCGTCACCGACGACAGTGAACCGCGCCGCATCGCCTACGAGGCGACCGGCCTGATCTGGGACGTGGGCGTGATGTGGCGGCCCAGCCCGCGCACCGCGCTCGAGGCGCATGTCGGGCGGCGCTACGATTCAACGACCTATTACGGCACCTTCGCCTGGGCGCCGAGTTCGCGCAGCAACGTGAACGTGGCGGTGTACGACAGCGTGTCGGGCTTCGGCGGGCTGCTCAACACCGCGCTCGCCAACCTGCCGACCGAATTCAGCGCGGCGCGCAACGCATTGAGCGGCGATTTCACCGGCTGCGTCGGCGGCGAACAGGGAGCGAGCTGCCTCGCGGGTGTGCTCGGTTCCGTCCGTTCGGCGGTGTTCCGTTCGCGCGGGATCGCTGCCGGGTACAGCGTCACCCTCGGCCGGATCGATACCGGTATCGGCGCGGGCTACCAGCGGCGCAAGTTCATCGCCGCGCCGGGCACCGTGCTGGCCTCGGCCAACGGCGTCGTCGACGAGGCGTACTGGGTCAATTACTACATCGGCGCGCAGATCGGCCGCCGCGCCGGTGTCGACGGCAATATCTACGCCAGCTGGATCGACAGCGGCTTCGCCGACAGCGGCGAGGTCTTCGCGCTCGGCGCGTCGGCCGCCTACCGCCAGTCCATCACCGATCGCTTGTCGGCGCGCGCCGCGCTGGCGGTGGACCGCCTCGATAGCGAGGCGGCGATCGAGGACTACACCTCAGCCACGGCCCTGCTGGGCCTGCGATACGATTTCTGAGAGGTTTGCAGCGATGTTCGACGAATTTTACGGGCTGACAGGTCGCCCCTTCCAGCTGACCCCCGATCCCAATTTCTATTTCGAGAGCACGACGCACCGCAAGGCGTTGTCGTATCTCGGATACGGCATGGCGCAGGGCGAGGGCTTCATCGTCGTGACCGGCGAGGTCGGCGCGGGCAAGTCCACGCTCGTCGCGCACCTGATGCAGAAGATCGACCGCAACCAGATGACCGTGGGCCAGGTCGTGACCAGCAACCTCGACGGTGAGGAACTGGTCCATGTCGTGGCGCAGAGCTTCGGCCTCGATATCGAGGGGCACGACAAGGCCGCCGCGCTCGGCGCGATCGAGGCGTTCCTGCACGAGGAAGCGCGTGAGGGTCGCCGGTGCATGCTGGTGGTCGACGAATCGCAGAACCTCAGCGTCGAGGCGCTGGAGGAACTGCGGATGCTGTCGAACTTCCAGCTCGGCGCGCATCCGCTGTTGCAGACGCTGCTGCTGGGCCAGCCCGAGTTCCGGCAGGTTCTGGCCGAGCATGAAGCGCTGGAGCAACTGCGCCAGCGCGTGATCGCGGCGCATCATCTGGAGCCGATGGAGCCGGGCGAGATCGAGCCCTATATCCGCCATCGCCTCGAATGCGTGGGCTGGCAGGGCAATCCCGAGTTCGAGCCCGAGGTCTTCGCGCAGATCCACGCTGCGACCGGCGGCATTCCGCGCAAGGTCAACCAGGTCGCGACCCGGCTGCTGCTGCTCGGCGCTGTCGAGCAGCGCACGCGGATCGACGGCGCGATGCTGGATGCGGTCGTCTCGGAAATGCAGGCCGAAAACGCCGCGTCCGATAGCGAAGGCAAGCTCTCTCCCGCGCCCGCCCCGGGCCCGGTCAAGCACGCCGTCGATACGGATGCCGTGTCTGACGCTTCCGCGCCGCTGCCGGTGGATTTCGCCGCTATGCTCGCCGAGCGCGACGCGCAGATTGCCGAACTGCAGCAGGCGGTGGTCGAATTGTCGCAGGCGGCCGAGAACGCCGATCCGGTGGACGGCGAGGAACTGACCGCGCGGATCGATGCCTTCGGGCGGCGGCTGGACGAGCAGGAACGCTCGGTGCGCCACGTCCTCACCATGCTGATCGAGTGGGTCGAAACCGGCCAGGCCCCGCGCGCCGCGGCCTGACCATGGCGGCGCCGAGCATCGTCAACGGCCTGTCGGTCGACGTCGAGGACTGGTTCCAGGTCGGCGCGTTCGAGACGGTGATCGCGCGCGAGGCGTGGGACGGGCTGGCGCTGCGCGTGGAGGACAACGTGCTGCGCGTGCTCGATCTGTTCGCCGAAGCCGACGTGAAGGCGACCTTCTTCACGCTCGGCTGGGTGGCGCAGCGCAACGGCGCCTTGATGCGGCGGATCGTGGAGGCGGGGCACGAACTCGCCAGCCACGGCTTCGACCACGCGCGGGTGTTCACCTTCGACCGCAAGACCTTCGCCGCCGATATCCTGCGCGCGCGCAAGACGATCGAGGATGCCGGCGGGGTGGCCGTGACCGGCTATCGCGCGCCGAGCTTCTCGATCGATCAACGCACGCCCTGGGCCTACATGGAACTGGCCGAGCAGGGCTACGCCTATTCCTCCAGCGTCGCGCCGGTGGCGCACGACCACTACGGCTGGCGCGAGGCCCCGCGCTTCGCGTTCCGGCCGCTGCCATGGTCCGACCTGATCGAGATTCCGGTGACCACCGCGATGCTTGGCGGCAGGCGCGTGGCGGCGGGGGGCGGCGGGTTCTTCCGCGTGCTGCCCTACGGCTTCTCGCGCTGGGCGATCCGCCAGGTGAACCGGCGCGAGGAACGCCCGGCGGTATTCTATTTCCACCCGTGGGAGATCGATCCTGGCCAGCCGCGCGTGGCGGATGCGCCGATCAGGTCGAAGCTGCGCCACTATACCAATCTCGACCGGATGGCGCCCAAGCTGCGCGAGCTGGTGCACGAGTTCGCCTGGGGCCGGATGGACTTGATCGCGCATCGCGAGGCGGCGCGGGCCGTGCCGCTGGCGGCATGAACGCGCCGTTCGCCCCCGCGGCGACGGTGGTTTCGCTCGCCGACTTGCGCGATCCGGGCGAGGTGGCGCGGATCGAGGCGTTCGTGGCGGCGCACGGCGGCACCGTGTTCCACCGTCCGGCATGGCTGCACGGTGTGGAGGCCGGGACCCGCCAGCGGGCGCTGGGGCTGGTGGCGGAGCGGCACGGTGCGCTCGCGGGCTGGCTGCCGCTCAGTGAAATCCATTCGCCGATCTTCGGGCGCGCGCTCGTTTCCAGCGGCTTCGCGGTCGGCGGGGGGATTTTGGCGGAGGATGGCCGGACTGTCGAAACGCTCGCGAGCGCGGCGGAGGAGCTGGCGCAGCGGCGCAGCTGCGCGAGTGTCGAACTGCGCGGCGGGGCACTGCCGCAGGGATGGGCGGTGCGCGACGACACGCATCTCGGCTTCGTCGCCGATCTGGCGACGGACGACGAGGCGCAATTGCTCACGGTGCCGCGCAAGCAGCGGGCCGAGGTGCGCAAGAGCCTCGAGGGCGATCTCGAGGTCCGCGTCGGCCGCGACGAGAGCGACCGCGCGATGCACTACACGGTCTATGCAGAAAGCGTGCGCAATCTCGGCACACCGGTGTTTCCACGTGCGCTGTTCGACGCCGCGCTCGACGCGCTCGAAAGCGATATCCTGACCGTCACCCATCGCGGCGCGCCGGTTTCGAGCGTGCTGTCGTTCTATCACGATGGCGCGGTGATGCCCTATTGGGGCGGCGGCACTTTCGCTGCGCGGGGCCTGCGCGCGAACGAGCGGATGTATTTCGAACTGATGCTGCACGCCCGCCGGCGCGGCTGCGCGCGGTTCGATTTCGGGCGCTCGAAAGTCGGCAGCGGCCCGGCGGCGTACAAGAAGAACTGGGGCTTCGCCCCCCGGCCGCTGGCTTATGCTACGTGGTCCGCGCCGGGCGCGGCGCGGCGCGACGTCGATCCGACGAGCGATGCCTATTCAGCCAAGATCGCGCTGTGGAAGCGCCTGCCGCTGGCGCTTGCCAACCGGCTCGGCCCACCGATCGCGCGGGGGCTGGGGTGATTGACGGCGAAATCCTGTTCCTTGCCCACCGGGTGCCGTTTCCACCCGATCGTGGCGACAAGATCCGCTCGCATCACCTGCTTCGGGCGCTGGCGCGGATCGCGCCGGTGCATGTCGGGTGCCTCGGCGAGACCGATGGCGACATGGCGCAGGAACATGAACTGGCGGCGCTGGCGGCGAGCCATTGCCTTGTGCGACGTGAAAAGCCGCTGGCGCTTGCGGGGATCGAGGCGCTGGCGAAGGGCCTGCCGGTCAGCCTGACGGCGTTCGACCATACGGGCCTGCGCCGCTGGGTCGCGACGACGCTGGACAAACGGCCGGTCGGGGCGATCTTCGTGTTCTCCGGGCAGATGGGCCAGTACGTCCCGACCGATTTCGCCGGGCGCGTGGTCATCGACCTGTGCGATGTCGATTCCGCCAAATTCGAAGCCTACAGCGTGGCGCGTTCCGGCCCGCGCGCATGGATCGACCGGCGCGAGGCGCGGTTGCTCGCGGTCGAGGAGGAACGGCTGGCCCGGCGCGCCGACGCCACGCTGCTGGTCAGCGAAGCGGAGGCGGCGCTGTTGCGCTCGCGGCTGCGCGCTCCGGCGCCCGGCATCAAGGCGTTGCGCAACGGGATCGATACCGCCGCTTTCGATCCCGCTGCGGCATCGCCACACCCCGCGCTCGCCAATGCGTCGGGGCCGCATCTCGTATTCACCGGACAGATGGATTATCCGCCGAACGTCGCCGCCGTGCTGCGCGTGGCCGAGCGGCTGTTGCCTGCGATCCGCCGGGTGCATCCGGGCGCGACGCTTCACGTGGTCGGCCGTGCGCCGACCGCGCAGCTTCGCAAGCGCGACGGGCAGGGCGGGGTGCGGGTGTGGGGCGAGGTGCCCGACGTGCGCCCGTTTCTCGCCGCCGCCGACCTCGTGCTCGCCCCACTCGAAATCGGGCGCGGCATCCAGAACAAGGTGCTGGAGGCGATGGCGATGGCGCGCCCGGTCGTGCTCTCGGCCGAGGCCGCGACCGGGATCGACGCGCAGGACGGTGCGCATTTCGCGGTCGGCGCGGACGACGCCGCGCTGATCGAACGCGCGCTGGCGCTGCTGGCGGACCGTGCCGCGGCACGGGCGATGGGCGCGGCGGCGCGGCGCTACGTGGTCGAGAACCAGGGGTGGGACGCGATGCTGGCGCCGCTGGCCGGGCTGGTCGGCGCGCCTGCCGCGGAGGCTGCGCGCGATGCCGCCTGAGGCCAGCCTTTCGCTCGAACGCGAGAACCTGTTTGCGCGCATCCCGGCAGAGTGGCGCGGTCCGCTGGCGCGGGTGGCACTGGCGTGGCTCGCGCTCATGCTGCTCACCGCGCGCGACTGGGCGACGATGGCGGACAAGTGGTGGAACGTCTCCACCTACAACCACGTCGTGTTCGTGCCGCTCATCATCGGCTGGCTGGTGTGGAACCGGCGGCACGACCTAGCGGCGCTGACCCCGTGCGGCTGGTGGCCGGGCCTCGCGATGCTGGCGGGCGCGCTGTTCCTCTGGCTGCTCGGCACGCTGGCGGGCTTCGACAGCGCGAGCCAGCTTGGCGCGGTCGCGGCGTTGCAGACGGCGGTGCTCGCGCTGCTCGGGCCGCGCGCGGCAGCGGGGCTGCTATTTCCGCTCGGCTACATGCTGTTCCTCGTGCCGTTCGGCGACGAGCTGGTGCCGCCGCTGCAGATGGTCACCGCCGATATTGCCATCTGGCTGACCCATGCGAGCGGCGTGCCCGCGCATATCGACGGAGTGTTCATCGACACCCCGGTGGGGCTGTTCGAAGTGGCGGAGGCATGTTCGGGCGTGCAGTTCCTCGTCGCGATGGCCGCGCTCGGAGTGCTGATCGCGCAAACGTGCTTCCGCACGTGGCGGCGGCGCGCGGTGTTCCTCGCGGTCGCATTGGCGCTGCCGATCCTTGCCAACGGCGTGCGCGCGTGGGGAACGATCTACATCGCGCAGTTCCAGGGGATCGAGTTTGCGGTGGGGTTCGACCACATCGTCTACGGCTGGGTGTTCTTCGCGGTGATCGTCGCGGTGCTGCTCGCGCTCTCGTGGCGCTGGTTCGATCGCGAGCCGGAGGAATCGGGCGTCGATGTCGAGGCACTGGAGCGTTCGCCGCTGCTCGAGCGGCTGAGCCGCACGGCGATGGCGGCGGGGCCGGCGCTCGCGGGCGTGCTCGGCATCGCGATCGCGTTCGGCCTGTGGGCGGGTATCGCCGCGCGCGCCGAAGCGGCGTTGCCGGAGCGGATCGCGTTGCCCGAGGTGCCAGGTTGGGAGCGAGTGGCCTATGCGCCCGCCGTGGCGTGGCAACCGCGTGCCAGCGGGGCGGCGCACCGCTTGCTCGGGCGCTATCGTAATGAGGCGGGCGACGAAATCGACGTGTTCTACGCGCTCTACCCGGTGCAGGATGCCGCGCGCGATGCCTCGGCCTATGGCGAGGGTGCGCTGGTGCCCGATACGCCGTGGCGCTGGCTCGCGCCGCTGCCCGGCTCGGCCGAGGCCCATCGCGACGTGCTGCTCGCCGAGGGTCGGCTGACGCGCGTGGCCGAGACGAGTTGGCGCACCGGCGACCTTACGACCGGCAGCGCCGCGCGGCTCAAGCTGGCGACGATGCGCGACCGGCTCCTGCTCCGCCGCCAACCGACCGCCACGCTGATCCTCTCGGTCGAGGACCGGCCGGCGGGCGAGGGCGCGGCCGCGATCGACCGCTTCGTCGCCGCCATCGGCGAGCGCGGCGAATGGATGGACCGCATCGCCAGGCTGCGATAGGACCGACGCCTTATGTGCGGCATCGCCGGGATCTTCCATTGCGGCACCCCCAAGCCGGTCGATCCCGAGCGCGTATCGCGCATGGCCGATGCGCTCGCCCATCGCGGGCCGGACGGGTCGGGGGTGTGGACCGGCCCCGGCGTCGGGCTCGGCCATCGCCGCCTGTCGATCATCGACATCGCCGGATCGCCTCAGCCGATGCATTCGGCGGACGGGCGCGCGACGATCGCGTTCAACGGCGAGATCTACAATTACCGCGAGTTGCGCCGCGAGCTGGAGGGCGAGGGCGCGGAATTCCGCACAGATGGCGATACCGAGGTAATCCTCGCCGCCTGGCTGCGCTGGGGCGTCGAGTGCCTGCCGCGCCTGCACGGTATGTTCGCCTTCGCGCTCTACGATGCGCACCGGCGCGAACTCGTGCTCGCGCGCGACCGGCTGGGGGTGAAGCCGCTGTTCATGGTGCATCTCGCCGATGGCAGCGTGGCCTTCGCGTCCGAACTCAAGGGCCTGCTCGCGCATCCGCTGCTGCGGCGCGAGGCCGATCCGCTGGCGGTGGAGGATTATCTCGCCTGGGGCTACGTGCCCGATCACCGCTCGATCCTGAAGGGCGTGGAGAAGCTGCCCGCGGGGCACTACCGCGTGCTGCGCCACGAAGCCGCCCCGCCGCCGCCGGTGCAGTGGTGGGACGTCGATTTCAGCCGCCGGCACCGGGGATCGACCGCCGATCTCTCGGCCGAACTGCTCCACCACATGCGCGAAGCGGTGGGATCGCGCATGGTCGCCGACGTGCCGTTGGGCGCGTTCCTTTCGGGCGGGGTCGATTCCTCGGCGGTCGTCGCGCTGATGGCGGAGACCAGCCGCGATCCGGTGACCACCTGTTCGATCGGGTTCGACGTCGCCGCGCTCGACGAAACCAGCTACGCCGAGAAGGTCGCGCACCGGTTCTCCACCGATCACCACGCGCGCACCGTCGATCCCGGCGATTTCACTGCGGTCGAGGGGCTGGCGACGATGTTCGACGAACCCTTCGCCGACGCCTCCGCGCTGCCGACATGGCGCGTGTGCCAGCTCGCGCGCGAACACGTGACGGTCGCACTGTCTGGCGACGGGGCGGACGAGGCCTTCGCCGGGTACCGCCGCCAGCTGTTCCACGCGCGCGAGGAGCAGATGCGCACCGTGCTGCCCGCCGCGCTGCGCCGCCCGGTGTTCGGCGGGCTCGGCGCGATCTGGCCCAAGGCGGACTGGGCGCCGCAGCCGCTGCGCGCCAAGGCGACCTTTCTCTCGCTCGCGGAGGATGGCGCGGAGGGCTATGCGCGCGCGATCGGCGTCGTCGCGCCCGAACTGCGTGCCGCGCTCTACACCGACCGTTTCCGGCGCGAGATCGACGGTTATCGCGCGGAGGACGTGTTCGCGCAGATCATGCGCGAGGCCCCGGCGCGCAGCGGGCTCGACGCCGCCCAATATGCCGATCTCAAGTTCTGGCTGCCCGGCGATATTCTGACCAAAGTCGACCGCACGAGCATGGCGGTGAGCCTCGAAGCGCGCGAGCCGCTGCTCGACCATCGGCTGGTCGAATTCGCCGCCGCGCTGCCGCAGCGCGAGCGGATCAGGGGGCGGCAGGGCAAGTGGCTGCTCAAGCACACCATGCGCCGCTATCTGCCCGACGAAGTGCTGTTCCGGCCCAAGCAGGGCTTCGTCACCCCGATC
Source organism: Pelagerythrobacter sp. (assembly GCF_041912895.1). Lineage (NCBI taxonomy): Bacteria > Pseudomonadati > Pseudomonadota > Alphaproteobacteria > Sphingomonadales > Erythrobacteraceae > Pelagerythrobacter > Pelagerythrobacter sp. The sequence continues at coordinate 433,383 of NZ_JAYSGI010000001.1, forward strand.
GCCGACTGGCTGCGCGGCCCGCTGGCCGGCGAAGCGCGCGCGATCGCGAGCGGCGCGCGGCTGGCGCGGACCGGCTGGTTCGACGAGACCCGCTTGGCGCGCATGGCCGAGGCGCATATCTCCGGCCGGTCGGACCATTCGCGGCTGCTGTGGCAGTTGCTGATGCTCGACCGCTCGCTCGACCGGCTCGGGATCGCTGCCTGAGCGCGTGCCCGCGCGGCCAGCCGGCTGCCCCGTATCGAGACTCCGGCCGCGGCCTAAGGTTAATTAAGTGTTTGCCATGCGAGTCCGGGTTCGATTACTCTCGCGAAATCGCGGGGAGTGATGCCGCCTAAAAAGCGGGGGGATCCATATGGATCGGGTAAGTTCAGGGCTTGATCGGGGCGGTGGAGACACGGGTTCCGATACATCCGCGTTTCCTCTGGGGGGCGTCGAGGAAGCATTGATTGCCGAAAGCCGGCGAAATCACGCGATTCCCGAAGATCTGTTCGCGCTGCAGGAACTCGACGTCTTTTACGAAGACGCCACCCAGACGCTGTGGACCTATATGAACCCGCAGGGGCGGCCGAGCTTCACTCCGCGCATGCTCGGCGATTTCGAGAACTGGCAGGCGCTGATCGCGCAGGGTTTCGGCCCCAGCAAGGTGCCGCTGCGCTTTCTGGTGCTCGGCAGCCGCGCGCCGGGCGTGTTCTGCTTCGGCGGCGATCTCGACCTGTTCCAGCGGCTGATCCGCGACCGCGACCGCGACGGACTGGTCCGCTACGGCCACCGCTGCTGCGCGATCCTCCACCGCAACATGGCGGCGCTCGACATTCCGATGCTGACCGTGGGGCTGGTCGAGGGCGCGGCGCTCGGCGGCGGGTTCGAGGCGCTGCTGTCGTTCGACTACATCGTGGCCGAACGCGGCGCGACGTTCGGCCTGCCCGAGATCATGTTCGGCCTGTTTCCCGGCATGGGCGCGCACGCGCTGCTCAGCCGCAAGCTGGGCGGAGCGATGGCCGACCGGCTGATCGTCTCGAACGAGACCTACACCGCCGAGCAGATGTACGACATGGGGCTCGTCCACCACTTGGCCGAGAACGGGCAGGGCCTGTCAGCCTGCCGCGAGTTCATCAAGAAGTCCGAACGGCGCCACGCGGGCCTCGTCAATTCGCGGCGCGCGATGAAGGTTTCGTGGAAGCTCGAACTGGCCGAACTGAACCGCATCACCGAGCTGTGGGCGGATTCGGCGCTGCAACTGCGCGAGCAGGACCTGAAGGTCATGGGCCGCCTCGTGGCCGCGCAGGCGCGGCTCGCCCGGGCGGCGTGAGGATACGCGCGCAGAAAGCCGCGATCAGCTCCCGTGCCCGAGCGCCATGTAGGCCTCGCTCTGCATTTCCTCGAGCCGGCTGACGGTGCGGGCGAATTCGAAGCTGCCGTCGCCCGCCGGGTAGAGGCCTTCGGACTCGGCGTCGGCGGTGGCGAACAGCTTCACGCGCAGTTCGTAAAGCGCGTCGACCAGCTTGGTGAAGCGGATCGCCTCGTTCCGGCGGTCCGGGCCCATCACCGGGATGCCGACGACGATGACGGTGTGATAGGCGCGCGCGATCGCGAGGTAATCCGCCGCGCCGCGGTTCTCGCCGCACAGCCGCTTGAAGCTGAACACCGCGACGCCCTTGAGACTCTTGGGCACGTGCAGCGTGCGGCCGCCAGCGAGGTCGAGATCGGCGCTCGGCACGTTGGCGGCGTCTTCGGGGTTGTAGTCGGTCAGGCGGAAGAACGCCTCGCGTACCTGCGCGGTAGCCGCGTCGCCGAGCGGGGTGTGCCAGGTGTCGATACCGCCGAGGCGGTCGAGCCGGTAATCGGTCGGCCCGTCGAGCGGCACGACGTCCAGCTCCGCCTCGACAAGCGCGATGAAGGGCAGGAACAGCGAACGGTTGAGCCCGTCCTTGTAGAGATCGGCCGGCGGGCGGTTGCTGGTGGTGACCACGGTGACGCCCTCGTCGCGGATCAGCGCGGTGAACAGCCGGCTCATGATCGCGGCGTCGGCGGTGTTGTTCACCACCATCTCGTCGAACGCGAGGCAGCGAACGTCGGCCGCGATGCGCTTCGCGACGGGCGCGATGGGGTCGCCGCTTTCCTTCGCGCGCTCCTCGCGGATCAGCCCGTCGACCTCCAGCATGAAGGCGTGGAAATGGACCCGCCGCTTTTCGGAAATGCCGAGCGTTTCCACGAACAGGTCCATCAGCATCGACTTGCCGCGCCCGACGCCGCCCCACATGTAGACGCCCTGCGGCCGCGTCTTGCGCCCGCCGAACAACTGCGACAGCAGCCCGCCCGAAGTCTCCGCCTCCAAGTCCTTCTGCAGCCGGTCGAGCCGCTCGGCGGCGCGGCGCTGGTCAGGATCGGGGCGCAATTCCTCCGATGCGACCAGCCGCTCGTAGCGGGCGAGCATGCCGCTCACCGCGGGCGCATCTTCCTGACGATGCCCGAAAACGCGGCGACCGCGTCGCCATCCTGCACCACGTCGCCGCGCACGAACACGAGGCTGCCGGTCTCGCGCACGATCTGCGTCACCGCGTCGAGCGGGCGCGCCGGATCGCCGGGGCCAACGAACTGCGTGGAAAGCTCGAGCGTCACCGAAGGCCCCGCGTTCCCGCTGCCGAGCGTGTGCATCGTGGTGAACAGCGCGATGTCGATCAGCGCGAGCGTGACCGCGCCGTGGACGATGCCCTGCAGGTTTTCGTGCCGCCGCTCGGGAAACATGCGCAGGCGGGCGCGCCCGTCTTCGTCGACGCGGGTGATGAGCCGCCCCATCACCGCGCTGTTGAACAGCGTCGCATCCTTGAGATTCCAGTGCCGCCAGCCCGGATTTTCCGGGTCCGGCCCGTGGTCGAAGATTTCGTCCGCCAATACCATCGCGGATCAGATCGCGCGGTCGACCATCATCTTCTTGGTCTCGGCGATCGCCTTTGCCGGGCTCAGGCCCTTGGGGCAAACGTTCGCGCAATTCATGATCGTGTGGCAGCGATAGAGCCGGAACGGATCCTCCAGCGCGTCGAGCCGTTCGCCGGTCATCTCGTCGCGGCTGTCGGCCAGCCAGCGATAGGCCTGGAGCAGGATCGCGGGGCCGAGGAACTTGTCCGAATTCCACCAGTAGCTCGGGCACGCGGTCGAGCAGCAGGCGCACAGGATGCATTCGTAGAGGCCATCGAGCTTTTCGCGCTGTTCGGGCGATTGCAGCCGTTCCTTGCCGCTCGGCGTGGTCGAGACGGTCTGCAGCCACGGGCGGATCGAGGCGTACTGCGCATAGAAGTGCGTGAAATCGGGAACGAGATCCTTGATGACTTCCATGTGGGGCAGGGGGGTGATGCGGATTTCGCCCTTCAGGTCGCCCATCGCGGTGGTGCAGGCGAGCCCGTTCTTACCGTTCATGTTCATCGAGCACGAACCGCAAATGCCTTCGCGACACGAACGGCGGAAGGTCAGCGTCGGGTCGATCTCGTTCTTGATCTTGATGAGTGCGTCGAGGACCATCGGCCCGCACGCGTCGAGATCGATCTCGAACGTATCGTAGCGCGGGTTCTCGCCGCTGTCGGGATCGTAGCGGTAGATCTTGAACTTCTGCACCCGGCTCGCGCCCTCCGCGCGGTGCGTGCGGCCCTTGCCGTTGATTTTCGAGTTCTTCGGGAGGGTGAAGGTCGCCATCGTTCGATCCTGTTGCTTTGCGCCTCTCTCTAGCGATTGACGGTGCGCTGGCAAGGGCGGCGAGCAACAAGAGCGCCGCTTGCGCTCAACCGCTGCCGGCGCGCTGCGCCTTGGCGAAGAGCCAGCCGGATGTCGCCCAGATCGTGGCGAAGAATGCGGCGATGACCCACACGAAATGGCCGTGATACTGCGCCACCGCGGCGATGGCGAACTGCGTGGCGGCCATGGCCCAGGCGATTTTCGACAGCGCGGCGGCGCGGCAGCGCGCGGCGAGCGCCGCCAGCGCCATTGCGGCCAGCGCGGCGAGATACATCAGGTTCAGCGGATTGTCCTCGTCGCCGATCATGCCGACCGCGCCATTGGCCCACACGGTGAGGAACGCCGCCCCCACCGCGACCGCGACGCCCGCGCGATAGGCCACGTCGCGCGACAGCCGCAGGCCGATCTCGACCATCAGCGCCGCGCCGAAGATCAGCACCGCGGCGAAGACGAAGTCCGCCCCGTCCCATAGCATCCCGGGCACGGCGAGCCAGGCCACCACCGGCACCGCATAGAGCGCCGCCGCGCCGCCCCAGACCAACGGTCGCCATGGTAATCTGGCGAGCCGGCCGTCGTTCGAGAATGCTTCGTTCATCGTGAAATCCCCTTCGCTGGAAACCGGACCCCCATGCACGCCGAATGCGTGAGCGGCATGAGCGAAGAGTGAGCAATCGCTGAAATCGGCGGAATCGCGCGGGCGAGTCAGAAATTCCCGCGCAGCGCGAAGAAGAAGATCGGGCCGATCAGCCGGTCGCGATCCTCCACGAACGCGACCGGGCTCTGCCCGCGAATGCCGCTATATAGGGTTCGCGTGCGGTACGATCGCGCGCCGAGCACGTTGTCGACACCCGCAGTCGCGGTCAGACCCAGCACGTCCTTGTTCTCGACGAACAGCGAAGCGAACCACGGGCCTTCCCATTCGCGGTCGACCTGATTGCTGCGGTAGCGCGGCAGGTAGTGCGTGTGGCTGGCGTTGCTGCCGATCGCCCAGTCGCTGGCGGGAATGTCGTAGCGCAGCGAAATATCGGCCTGCCGGTTCGCGAAGCCGCTCCACTGGCGTTTCTCGCCGGTGAAGGGATCGCGCAGGCGCGAGGTCTGCAGCACGAAGGTCGCATCGAGCTTGAGCCCCGCGAGGCCGATCGGCTCGAACTTGATCGTGCTGGTGGAGACGATCGCCGCGGCCCACGACTTCGCGATGTTGCCGACCGACTCGCCATCGCCGACGGGCACGATATCGACGTAGTCCTCGACGTCGCGATAGACGAAGCGGAACTGCTGCGAGCCCCACGGCCCGAACTTCTTGTTGATCTCCCCCTCGTAGCTCCAGTCCTGTTGCGGCCGGAGATCGGCATTGCCGGCGTTCTGGTTGTCGTCGTTGAGGAAGGCGCGGGCGAGGAAATCGTAGAACGACAGCTGGAGGACGCGGCGCCTGATCTTGAGCGATGCGTCGAACGTGTCGCTCGGCTTCCAGGCCAATGACAGCGTGCCCTTGGGCCGGAAGAAACTGCGCGTCAGGCCGTTGGCGCCAGTCTGTTCGATCGTCGAATGCTCGGCACCCGCGACGATCTGGAACGACAGCGTGCTCGTCAGCGGCCGCCCGAAGCTGAGCAGCGATTCGTAGCGATCCTCGCGCACGCCGCCGGTGCCGCCGGGAAATGGAATCTCGACGAATTCGCCGCCGGGATCGAGCGCGAACAGGCCCGCCACGTTGTCGAGCGTGTTGAAGGCCGCTTCCGCCGAGAGCTGCCAGTCGCCGCCCAGCATCGCCCAGTCGTATTCGCCGCGCGCGATCGTCTCGCCCAGATCGCCGGTCTGCACGAAGCGGTCGCCGATGTCGGTCGAGCCGTCGGCGAAGCGCGAGACGACGGTCTGGGAAAACGGCTCGTGGTTGAAGCGGCGCAGGCCGATCGCCTTCAGCTTGCCCGGGCCGAGGCCGAATTCGTAGTCGCCGCCGACCTCGTAGTTCCAGCTGTCGGCGTTCTCGCGCACGGTCCGCACCTCGTCGGGCAGGCCCGGCGACACGCGCAGCCCGTCCTCTCGATAGGTGCTGTAGATCCGCTGGTAGTGGGCGTTGAGATGCCCGACGCTGGAGCCGGGGCCGTCCCACGTCAGCTTGCCCGAAAGCTTGGGTGAATCGTAGTTCGAGGTCCAGATATCCTCGCGCCGCTGGGTGATCGCACCCGCACCGTCGTAGATCAGCGTCGGCCCGCCCGCGCCGCTGCGGCTCGAATCGTCGTTGTTGAGCGCGGCTTCGTATTCGATCGTTCCTGCGCGCCCGGTGACCGAGATATCGCCCCGGGTAAACAGCGGATCGGTGTAGTGCGAGCGGAACTGCGGCTTCCACGAAAACTGCCCGCTGAGCTGGTTCGCTTCGAACACGACGTTCGCGACCTGCCCGGAGAGGCCGGGGATATCGAGCGTCGCGCCGTCGACGATCTCGATGCGGATCACCGTGGCGGCCGGAATGCGCTGGAGGATCGTGGTGAGGAAGTCGGACTTGTTGGCCGGGCGGTTGCCGTTGAACAGCACGTTGCCGGTCGCCTGGCCAAGCCCGCGAAGTTGCTCGCTCTCGCGGATCGAGAAGCCGGGCACCTGTTGCAGCATGTCGAGCGCGTTCTTGGGCGCGTAGCGGGCGAAATCGGCGGGAAGGAAGACCTGGCGCTTGTCGGCGGAAGCGCCGGGGTCGGGCGACGACGGGGCTTCTACCGGAGGGGTGTCTGCCTGGGGCCCGGCTGCCGGATCGGCACCGCTCTGCGCCTGCGCGGCCGAGGCATACGCGAGGACGCCGGCGGCCGCGCCCGCCAGCAATCGGCGTCGTCCGGCCTTTCCGGCGGTCGTCCAGGTGCAGCGCATAGTCCCTCCCAGTAAGCATTCGTTTCGCGCCACCGGCAATTGCGCGTCCGCGGCGCGCCTGTCCGCCGGGCATCGACCAAGGCCGGTCCGCATCCGATCAACGTCGACAGATGTAATCGCTAGCGGCACAGGCTGCTCGGGCTTGCCCCCAGGGCGCGGCGATGGCAGGCGCGGCGGGTCATGCGCATCGCGATCTACGACCTCGACCGGACGGTGCTGCGCCATGCCAGCTACACCCCGTTTTTGATCTTCGCCGCGCGCCGTCGTGCGCCGTTGCGGCTCGCTTCGGTGCCGGTGTGGATCGCGGCGATGGCGCTCTATAAGCTGCGGCTCTTCTCGCGCGACGCGCTGAAGAACTTCGGCCTGCGCCTGTTCATCGGGCGCGATGCGGACGATGCCGCGCTCGACGATCTCGGCGCGGCTTTCGCCCGACGGATAATTCCCGGCTGGGTCGCCCCCGGCGCGGCGGCGAGCATCGCGCGCGAGCGGGCGGAGGGCCACCGGCTGGTGCTGGCCACCGCCGCGATGGGGTTCTACGCGCGCCCGATCGGCGACCTGCTCGGGTTCGACGCAGTGATCGCTACGCCGCACGTCGCCGATCCGGGCCGCCACGCGCCGCGCATCGCCGGGGGCAATTGCTACGGCGCAGGCAAGCTGGAAGCGTGCCGCCGCTGGCTGGAGGAAGCCGGCGTGGTGCGCGGCGAGGCGCGCCTGCGGTTCTATTCGGACAGCGCGAGCGACGCGCCGATGCTCGATTTCGCGGACGAGGCGCTGTTCGTCACCGCGCGCCCGGCCGTCGCGCGGCGCGCGCGCGACCGCGGGTGGCTACCGGTCGATTTTCGCCGCTGATTCGCCGATCGCGCGCAGGATCAGCGCGACGTGCCGATGCCAGCAGAACGTACGCTGCGCATGGGCGCGCGCCGCCGCGGCCATTGCGCGCCGTTCGCATGGGTCGGCGAGCAGGCGGCGCAGCGCGTCGCGCAACTCGGCATGGTCGGTCCCATCCACCGCGAGGCCGGTGACCCCATGCTCGATCAGTTCGATCGCGCCGCCCGCCTTGCCGAGCACCACCGCGGACTCTGCGAACATGGCGTCGGCGATGGCGATGCCGAACCCCTCGAAATCGCGGCCGTCGTCGATCTCGATCTGCGGGTGCAGGAAGATGTCGGCCTCGGCATAGAGCGTCGCGGCGCGGCTCGCCGGAATGAAACCGGCGACTTCGACCATGTCCGCCAGATCGAGTTGCGAAACGATGCGCTCGATCTCCTCGAGCGCAGGGCCGCGGCCGCCGATGACATAGTGGAAGCGAAAGCCTTCGTCGCGCAGATCGGCCAGCGCGCGGACGCAGGCGGCGATGTTCTTGCGCGGCTCCATCCGGCAGAGCGAGAAGATCAGCGGCGCGGCTTCAGCGGCGTCCGGGCACTTGGGCGGGCATTCGGCGGGCGCATCGCCGAGGCCGTTCCAGGCGACGACCGGCGCGGGCAGCGTGGGCCCCAGCCGCGTGCTCAGCTTCGCAGCGCTGTAGCCGCTCACCGTGACGACCGCGCGGGCGCGGCGGGCGACGAGGCGCATCACGCGGCACGTTCCGCCGCCGCCGTACATGAATTCGCGCCCGTGGAAGGTGGTCACGAACGGCAGGCCCGAGATCATCGGCAGGATCGAGGTGCGCCACGTCGTGCCGTGGACCAGCGCGGGCACGCCGCAGGTGGCCCGCTTGCGGCGCATCGCCGCGCGCAGATGCAGCGGCATGAACGGAGATTTCGCGCGGCCGACGTCGATCATGGCGACGGGCCCCACGCGCATCTCGCGCGGACCGCTCGCCGTCTGGGTGAACACGGTCACTTGCGCGCCGGCGCGGGCATAGGCTTCGGCGACGCCCTGCGCGTAAGTCTGCATGCCGCCTTCCTCGGCGGCGTAGCCTTTCGCCATCACCCAGACGTGCCTGCCATCGAGCCGGGCGGGCTCCATGCCTTCGTCGTTCATAAAGACCCGCGTTCTTCCATGAAATGCGCGATTGCGACGGCCGCGCGTGTAGCGGCAGGTTCGGCCTCGGTCGAGAAGGTATCGGCGAACAGTGCCTGCTGGCGGGCGAGGTAATCGCCGTGGCTCGCGACGGCACTATCCAGCGCGGCGACGATATCGCTCTCGCGCCCGGCCACCGGGCCGGTCTGCCAGTGCGCGTAGTCGGGATCGCCCTGCCAGTCCACGCCGTGGGCGTCGAGGTGCAGGCACGGGCGTGGGCGCAGGAGGAACTCGTAGATCTGGCTGCTCACGTCACCGCAGTAGATGTCGGCGAGATTGGTGTAGCTCATGTCGGTCGAGGCCGGGCTGCCGCGGTCGATCAGGATGTGCGGGCAGGCCTCGATCGCGGGGTCGACTTGCGGCACGCGCTCGATCGCGGGCGGGGCGATGGTCACGGTGAAGCGCCGCCGGAACAGCATGACGTGGGGCGCGAAGATCACGTTGTAGCGGTCGCTCGCCGCCAGTTCCGCCAGCACGCGCGATCCCATCCGATACCAGCTCGACAGACGCGGGGAGGGGTGCGGGGTGTAGAGCACCGTGAGGCGGGAGGGATCGGGGAAGGGGTTGGCGATCCGGTTGTCGGCGAACAGGTCGAACTTGGGATAGCCGACGATGCGGACGCGATCGGGCGAAACCCCGGCTTCCGCCGTCAGCCGGCGCGCGATCTTGGGGCCGGAAACGAGCACGAGATCGAACTTCGCGCTTTCGCTGCCGAAGCCGATCGCACGGTCCCCCGCGCCGTGACGGGTGTGGACGATCTTGAGCCGGTCGAGCCCGTAGCGCGTCTTGAGCAGGAGCGAGGTCTTTTCCGACACCACCAGCGCGTCGAACCCGCGGAAGAAATCGAGGTTATCGCGATAGAGCAGGATCTTGCGCGCCGGAACGAACCACTCCAGCGCGTCCGCTGCGAACCGCGACACGCCGCTGCTGAGGTCGAGCCGGACGAGCGAGACCCGCTCCAGCACGTCCCCGGCGATCGCCCTGATCCGCTCCGCGATCGGTTCGGTGCCCGCGGCGAGCACGATCTCGTGCCCGCCGCCGCGCGCCAGCTCCAGCGCGATCGGCAGGCTGTGCGCGAGCTGGTGGAGCTGATCGTGGTTGAACAGGAAGCAGATGCGCGCCATCGGCCGGGTGCGCTAACGCAATCGGCGGCGGGGCGCCATCGGCGATTTCACGCTGCCCCGTGCCCGCCCGGCGAGCATTGACCCACCTGCCAAGCTCGTCCAGAGCGAGACGATGCCGTCGCCCGCCCCAACTTCGCGCAATGGCTTGTCCACGATCCTCAAGAACCTGGCCTGGCTGCTCGGCGGCAAGGGCTTCGGCGCGGTGTGCAGCATCGTCTATCTCGCGGTGCTGTCGCGGTCGCTGGGGATCAAGGATTTCGGGCACTTTTCGCTGATCTTCGGCACCGGCCAGGCGCTGGTGGCGGTGGCGGGCTTCCAGACTTGGCAGACGATGGTGCGCTTCGGCGCGCAGGCCGTGCACGAGGACAACTGGCCCCGGTTCGGCCGGCTGGTGTGGTTCTGCGGCGTGATCGACGCGGGCGGGGCGCTGGTCGGCTGCCTGCTCGCCTACGTGATCTATTTCGGGTTCGCCGAGATGCTCGAACTGAACCAGACCTACATCGCGATGGGCTTCGCCTTCAACTGCGCGCTGCTGCTGGCGCGCACCACCACGCCGATCGGCATCGTGCGTGTGCTCGGCCGGTTCGACGTGGCAACTTATGTCGAGGCGATCGTGCCGACCGGGCGGCTGCTGGCGGCCTTCGCGATCGTGCTGGTCGGGGCGAACGTCGGGCGCTTCCTGATCGCTTGGGCGGCGATCGAGATCCTGTCCGCCATCGTCTACTGGATCGCGGCCTGGCGGCTGGCACCACAGGCGATGCGGCGCGAGCATTTCGGCGGGATCGCACAAGCCGCACGCGAGAACCCGGGGGTACGACGGTTCTTCGGGATCACCTATGCGAGTTCGACGCTCGACGCGCTGTACAAGCAGGGCCCGCTGCTCGCGGTCGGCTATTTCCTCGGCACCAGTTCGGCGGGCATCTACCGGTTGGCCGACCAGCTCGCGCAGGGCTTCGGCAAGCTGTCGCAGCTTGTCAGCCGGGCGATCTATCCCGAATTCGCGCATGCCCGCGTGGTCAGCGAGGTCGGCGATTTCGCGCGGCTCGTCCGGCAGGTGACGGTGATCGCGGGCATCGGCGGGGTCACGGTGACGCTGGCCGCGCTGGCGTTCGGCGACGACCTGCTGGCGCTGATCGGCGGCGAAGGCTTCGCGCGCGGCGGTGCGGTGCTGATCCCGCTGGCGATCGGCGCGGCGTTCGATCTGGCGAGCGCCTCGTACGAGCCGGTGCTCCATTCCACCGGGCACCCCTCGCGCCCGCTGATCGCGCGCAGCCTCGCCGCGGTGGTGCTGATCGGCGGTATTTTCGCGTTCGAGGGTTACGGGCCGGTGGGGATCGGCTGGGCGGTCGCACTGGGCATGGCGTGCAGCTATCTCGCGATGAGTCTGGCGGTGTTCACCGTGCTGCGCCGCGAGCGCACGGTGCAGGCGGGCCGGTGAACGCGCTCGTCCTCGCTGGGACGCGACCCGGAGGCGATCCGTTCGCGTGGCAAGCGGGGGTCGCGCACAAGGCGCTGATCGAACTGGACGGTATCCCGATGCTGGCGCGCGTGGTGGCTGCTCTGCGCGAAAGCGGTGTGACACAGGTGGCCGTGAGCTGCGACGAAGGGCCGGTCGCTCACCTCGCGCGCGAACTCGATTGCCTGGTGATTCCGCCTGCCAAAGGGCCGAGCGGGAGCGTCGCCGCCGCGTTCGAGGCGCTTGGCGCGCCGCTGCTGGTGACCACCGCCGATCATGCGCTGCTGCGCGCGGAATGGGTGGAGGAACTGGTCCGCGCGACGCCTGCCGACAGCGACGTTTCGCTGATGCTCGCGCGGCGCGAGACGATCGAGGCCGCGGTGCCCGGTTCGCAGCGGACATACCTGCGCTTCGCCGACGGACACTGGTCGGGCTGCAACCTGTTCTATCTCCGCACCCCGGCGGCGGCGCGCGCGCTGGCGCTGTGGCAGCAGGTGGAGGCCGACCGCAAGCGCCCGTGGCGGATCGTCGCCCGGTTGGGGCCGGGAATGCTGCTCGCCTATCTTGCCGGGCGGCTGACGCTCGCCGCGGGAATCGGCCGGCTCGCGGGGCGGATCGGCCTGCGAGCCACGGTGGTTCCGGCGAGCGACGGGCGCGCGGCGGTGGACGTGGACAAACCGTCCGATCTCGAAACGGTTCGCGAGCTGCTGCGGCGCGAACGCGGCTGAGGCGAAACCCGCGCGGGAACGCTCCCGCGCGGGCTGGCCGTCATTCTCCGAACGTGCGCTGCCACCAGCCACGGCGCGGCGCGACGGACTTGCCTTCGTCGGCGTCGTTGGCCGGAGCCGACGGTGCGGCGGACGGCTCGGCCGCCTGCTCGCTCGCCGGAGCTGCCTCCGCAGCGGGCTCTTCCGCCTTCTTGCGGCGCGTGCGCTTGGGCTTGGCCGGAGCCGCTTCGGCCTCTGCCTCGGCAGGCGCTTCGGCGGCGGGTTCCTCGACCTTCTTCTTCCGAGTGCGGCGCTTGGGCTTTTCCTCGGCGGCGGGCTCGGCTTCGGCGGGCGCCGCAGCTTCCTCCGGAGCCGGCTCGTCAGCCTTCTTGCGCCGCGTGCGCCGCTTGGGCTTGGGCGCTTCCGCGGCAGTCTCGTCGGCGCCCTCGGGCCCGGCGACGACAGGCATGTCGGCTTCGACGTGCTCGGAGACCTGATCGAGAGCGTCAGCCCCGGACGTGTCGGTTTCGGAAGTTTCGCTATCGCGCGAGTCCTCGTCGCCAGCGGACCGCTCGTCGCGGTCGCGGCCGCCACGCCTACGACGCCCGCCGCGCCGGCGGCGCTTGCGGGGTTTGTCCTCGTCGTCGGCGCGTTCGGAGCGGGCGGATTCGTCCTCGTCGGAATCCTCCTCGTCGGTTTCGCTGTCGCCGTTATCGCTGCGCCCCTTGTTGCGCCCGCGTCCGCCGCGGCGGCGGCGGCGTTTCTTGCCGCGTCCCGCATCCTCGCCGTCGTCGTCGTCGCGATCCGCTTCGTCGTCGGCCTCGTCCACTTCGGGTTCGTCGTCGTACTCTTCGTCGTCGACGATCGGTTCGAACTTGGGCGCTTCGGTCGGGCGCGGGCCGGAACTGGAGACGCCCATCTTGGCGCCTTCGTCCTCACCCTCAGGCACGACCTCGACGGTCACGCCGTAGCGTTGCTCGATCTCAACCAGATCGTGACGTTTCGAGTTCAGCAGGTAGACCGCCGCCTCGGTGCTCGCCGCGAGCGTGATGATCGTGCCCTTGCCCTTGGCCGCCTCGTCCTCGATCAGGCGCAGCGCCGACAGGCCCGCGCTCGACGCGGTGCGCACCAAGCCGGTGCCGTCGCAGTGCGGACAGTCGCGGGTGGTGGCTTCGAGCACGCCGGTGCGCAGGCGCTGGCGGCTCATCTCCATCAGGCCGAAGCCGGAAATGCGGCCGACCTGGATGCGCGCGCGATCGTTCTTGAGCGCGTCCTTCATCGCGCGCTCGACCTTACGGATGTTGGAGTTGTACTCCATATCGATGAAGTCGATCACGACCAGTCCGGCCATGTCGCGCAGGCGCAGTTGGCGAGCGATTTCCTTTGCCGCCTCGAGATTGGTCGCGAGCGCGGTCTGCTCGATCCCGTGTTCCTTGGTCGAGCGGCCCGAGTTGATGTCGATCGACACGAGCGCCTCGGTCGGGTTGATGACCAGGTAGCCGCCCGACTTGAGCTGGACGACCGGGTCGTACATCGCGCGGAGTTGGTCTTCCGCGCCGTAGCGCTGGAACAGCGGTACGGGATCGGAATAAGCCTTCACCCGGCGCGCGTGGCTCGGCATCAGCAGCTTCATGAACGCCTTGGCCGAGCGGTAGCCTTCCTCGCCCTCGACCACGACTTCCTCGATCTCGCGGTTGTAGACGTCGCGGATCGCGCGCTTGATGAGCTCGCTGTCCGAATGGATCAGCGCGGGGGCGGAGGAGGCGAGGGTGTTCTCGCGGATCTCGTCCCACAAGCGCGCAAGATAGTCGAAATCGCGCTTGATCTCGGTCTTGTTGCGCTGGAGCCCGGCGGTACGGACGATGAGGCCCATCGAGCGGGGCAGCTTGAGATCGCCGACGATCGACTTCAGGCGCTTGCGGTCGCTCGCGCTCGAAATCTTGCGGCTGATGCCGCCGCCGTGGCTGCTGTTCGGCATGAGCACGGTGTAGCGCCCGGCAAGGCTGAGGTAGCTGGTCAGCGCGGCGCCCTTGTTGCCGCGCTCTTCCTTCACGACCTGCACCAGCAGCACCTGGCGGCGCTGGATCACGTCCTGAATCTTGTAGCGGCGGCGCAGCGCCTGACGGCGGGCGCGGACCTCGTCGACTTCCTTCGTGCGCTCGCGGCCCTTGCCCTGACGGCGGCCCTTGCCGCGGCGTCCGCGGCGCGCATCGTCGCCGTCTTCGCGCTCGCTGCTGTTGTTCTCGTCGTCGCCGTCGTCGTCGTCGCCGCCGGCGAGCTGGCCTTCCTCGAAGGTGGAGACCTTATCTTTCTCCGAGGTATCGATTTCCTCGACCCCGTCCTCGGCGAATTCCTCGACCAGCGATTCGCCGGTTTCGTCATCGGCATCGTATTCGTCGCCGGGCAGTTCGCCGCGCTCTTCCTCTTCGGCGCGCAGGCGCGCCTCTTCCTCGGCGGCCTCGGCCTCCTCGGCGAGGAGCTGCTCGCGGTCTTCCTTGGGGATCTGGTAGTAGTCGGGATGGATTTCGCTGAAAGCGAGGAAGCCGTGCCGGTTGCCGCCGAAATCGACGAACGCGGCCTGGAGGCTCGGCTCTACCCTGGTGACTTTGGCGAGATAGATATTGCCCTTGATCTGCTTGTGTTCGGCAGATTCGAAGTCAAATTCCTCAATTCGGTTGCCCTTGAGCACCGCCACCCGCGTTTCTTCCGGGTGGCGCGCGTCGATTAGCATGCGCGTTGCCATTCAAATTTCTCCATGCGCGTCCGGGCGGGCTGGCGCCTGCCGGTATGATGCGCGCAAATGTGTGGGAGCCGGAGGCCGCGTCGCGGCCGTCGGCGTTGTCGAACCGGACGGAGCGGGAATGTCCGCCGCGCCGGAATGATGTGTCTGCAAGCATGCGAGTGCGCCTTGGTCGCGCCGCCCGGCCGGCCCATGACGCGACGCGTGCCGGGGGCAGCGTCGTCAGGGTCGGGGAGAGGCTTCTCATGTCTTGCATCAACCTGCGTAAAACGAAGCCGGAAAGGGATTTCCGGGCGTGCCGCCCGTTTCCCGCAAGCCCCAAAGGATCGGGGGCCGAGGGCATGGAGGCGGGCCGGATTCCGGCTCTCGTTCGCTAGCACCGCGGGCAAGGTTGGGCAACCATGTTGCGCAACATGGCCGCAACGCCTCAGGGTCGAAACTCGATCAGGACGAGGTCGAGACAAAAGCCGCCCGCCGCGCAGCGGTTGCCCATGAAAGCCCGCCGAGCGGCGTCGCTTGCTTGCGCCTGGCGCCGCCAGGCGACTGCGCTGCGCTCCTTGTCGGCAGGCTTTCATGGGCAATCTCGATCCTCGACCTGATCGAGTTTCGACCCTAACACCGCCGCGCAATGTCCATGCGCTTTCGCATCTGGCTGATTTTCCTCGCTCCGCTGGCGTTGCTCGGCGGGCTCTATGCGTTCGGCCTGACGCTGCCGGTGCCGCACCTGGGGCGTGACTACGTGGTGCGCGTGTTGCTGCCGCCCGCTGGCGATCCGGTAGACCTGCCCAAGATCCACGGCCCGCAGAGCCGCGCGCGCCCGCTGGTGGTGATCGATCCGGGGCACGGCGGGCGCGATCCCGGTGCCAGCGTGGAGGGGTTCCGCGAAAAGGATATCGCGCTGGCGCTGGCGCTCGCATTGCGCGACCGGCTGGTCGAGGAAGGGGGCATCCGCGTGGCGCTGACGCGCGAGGACGACAGGTTCCTCGTGCTGGGCGAGCGGCCGGAGATCGCCCGGCGGATGGGCGCCGACCTGTTCGTTTCGATCCACGCCGATTCCGCCGGGTCAGAAACCGAGGCCAGCGGAGCGAGCATCTACACTCTCTCGGCGCAAGCCTCGAGCGAAGCGGCGGCGCGCTTCGCCGCGCGCGAAAACGAGGCCGACCGGGTCAACGGGGTCGCGATCGACGGGCAGAGCGAAGCGGTCAGCGCGATCCTTGTCGAGTTGTCCCAGCGCCGCGTGCAGGAGCAGTCGGCCGAGTTCGCCGGGCTGATCGTGCGCGAGGGCGAGGGCACGCTGGTATTCCATCCGCAGACCCGCCGCTCGGCCGCGTTGGCGGTGTTGCGCGCGCCCGACGTGCCCGCGGTGCTTTACGAATCGGGGTTCATCACCAATCCCGAGGATGCTGCCCGCCTGACCACGCCCGAAGGCCGCGCCCGCTTCGCCGAGGTCATGGCACGCGCGATCCGCATCTACTTCGCGAGGGCGGCGGGTGCTTGAGCCCTACGGGCGGTGCCGGCGTTCGTGCCCCAGCAGCTTATGTCATTCCCGCGAACGCGGGAATCCATGGAGGAGCGGCTGCACTATGGATCCCCGCCTTCGCGGGGATGACATTTGTGCCGGACTGACATTTGGCGAAGATGACATTGCAGGGCAGCGCGGCCACCCGATCGCAATCGTTGTGGCGCTGCACGGAAAGCGCGTGCTAGGGACGCGCCGACCATGGCCGAAAAGTCCCACACAGAGTATTTCCGTTACCGCATCCGCCGCGATGCCTCGGGCGCGTTGAGCTGGTTTCGGGAAAACTGGCGCGAGAAGCGCTGGTTCCGCTGGTTCGCGATCCTGCTGGGCGCGGCGCTGGCGCTGTGGATCGTCGCCTGGGCGCTGCTCGCACGTGATTTGCCCGATGCCGACATGCTGCTCGAATACGAACCGCCGCTGCCCACGATGGTGCGCGGGATCGACGGCGACATCGTCTATTCCTACGCGCGCGAGCGGCGGGTTCAGTTGCAATATCCCGACTTCCCGCAACAGCTGATCGAGGCCTATCTCGCGGCCGAAGACAAGACTTTCTTCACCCATGGCGGGATCGACATGGGCGGCCTCGCGGGCGCGGTGATCGATTACGTCAGCAAGCTCGGCTCGGGCGAGCGCGCGGTCGGCGGCTCGACGATCACTCAGCAGGTGGCGAAGAACATCCTGCTGTCGAACGAATATTCGATCACGCGCAAGCTCAAGGAAATGATGCTCGCGCGCCGGATCGAAAGCGCGCTGACGAAACAGCAGATCCTCGAACTCTATCTCAACGAAATTCCGCTCGGCCGCCGCAGCTTCGGCGTGCAGGCCGCCTCGCGCGCCTATTTCGACAAGGACGTCGACGATCTCGAACTGCACGAGATGGCGTTCCTCGCGATTCTGCCCAAGGCGCCCGAGCGCTATGGGCGCAAGCAATACGAAGGCATGGCGATCGAGCGGCGCAATTTCGTGCTCGACCAGATGGTGGACAACGGCTTCGTATCCTCCGCCGAAGCAGCCACGGCGAAAGCGCAGCCGCTGGGCCTCAAGCCGATGCGCGAGCAATACAGCACCGCCGACGCCGGCTATTTCTTCGAGGAAGTGCGCCGCAACCTGATGGAGGATTTCGGCGAGACGGCGGACGACGGGCGCAACAGCGTCTACGCCGGCGGGCTGTGGGTCCGCACCTCGCTCGATCCCGAACTGCAATCGGCCGCGCGCGATGCGCTGCGCGGCGGCATGATGCGTTATCACGGCAACCGCGGCTGGCCCGGCCCGGTTGCGACGATCGACCCCGACAACGGCGATCTGATCCAGCAATTGCGCTCGTCGAACCTCGGAATCAGCTATGACGACTGGCGCGTCGGCGTGGTTACCGAACGCAGCGGCGGCTCGGCTACGATCGGGCTGACCGACGGCGAAAGCTATCCGCTGAGCGGCTTCCCCGATGCGCTGAACGTCGGCGATGTCGTGGCGGTGGAGCAGGCGGGCAATGGCTACCGCCTGCGCTCGGTACCCGAGGTGTCGGGCGGCTTCGTCGCGATGGCGCCGCTGACCGGCCGCGTGCTCGCGATGCAGGGTGGGTTCGACAGCCGGCTGAGCGACTTCAATCGCGCGACGCAGGCCGACCGCCAACCGGGATCGACGATCAAGCCGTTCGTCTATGCCGCCGGGCTCGACCACGGGATGACCCCGGCGACGCAAGTGCCCGACCAGACGTTCTGTTTCTACCAGGGTGCGCGGCTGGGCGAGAAATGCTTCCGCAACTTCGGCGGCGGCGGCGGTGGGGTGCACACGATGCGCTGGGGGCTCGAACAGAGCCGCAACCTAATGACCGTCCACATCGCGATGGACGCCGGGATGCCCAACGTCATCAAGACCTTCGAGCGGGTCGGCATCGGCAGCTACGAGCCCTATCCGGCCTTCGCGCTGGGCGCGGGCGACACCACGGTGCTCAAGATGGTCAGCGCCTATTCCGCGCTCGCCAACCACGGGCGCCAGAATCCGCCGACGCTGATCGACTACGTGCAGGACCGCCACGGCAAGGTCATCTGGCGCGCCGACAAGCGGGCATGCCAGCGCTGCAACATGGCCGAGTGGGACGGGCAGGCAATGCCGCGACCGGGGCTGAGCGGCAGGCAGGTGCTCGATCCGCGCACCGCCTATCAGGTCGTCCACATGCTGCGCGGCGTGGTCACGCGCGGCACCGCGGTGCGGCTGCGCAGCCTGAACCTGCCGCTGTTCGGCAAGACCGGCACCACCACCGGCCCGACCAACGCGTGGTTCGTGGGCGGATCGCCCGACATCATCGCCGGGATGTACCTCGGCTTCGACCAGCCGCGGAACATGGGCGGCTGGGTCCAGGGCGGCAACACCGCCGCGCCGATCTTCAAGGATTTCGTCGAGCAGACCCGCTCGCACTGGACCGACGAGCCCTTCGTCGCGCCCGCCGGGGTGCGCATGGTGCGGATCGACCGGCGGTCGGGCAAGCGCGTGTTCGACGGCACCCCGAGCGACGAGCCGCTGGCCGCGATCATCTGGGAGGCGTTCAAGCCCGACACCGAGCCGCCGCGCCGCACGCGCGCCGACGCGATCGAGGCCAAGCGGCGCGAGTTCCTCGACCTGATCCGCGCAGGCCAGCGCGCGCGGCAGGACGCCGCGTTCGGCGACGCCTTCGGCGAGCCGTCGGACTTCGTCGAGGAGCAGGGCGGAATTTACTGACGCCGCGAAGGAGAGAACGATGAGGCATATGGTTCTGACGGCCGCGCTGGCGGCGTTTCTCGCGGCCCCGGCGGCGGCCGAACTGCCCGTGGGCGCGAAGGCGCCGCTGTTCGCGACCCAAGCGGCCAAGGGCGGGGAGACCTTCGCCTTCAACTTGCGCGCCGCGCTCGCGAAGGGTCCGGTCGTGCTCTATTTCTACCCCAAGGCGTTCACCGAGGGTTGCACGCTGGAGGCGCGCCAGTTCGCCGAGGCGGCGGACGACTTCGCCGCCGCGGGAGCGACCGTGGTGGGCATGTCGGCCGACGACATAGCCACGCTCAAGCGCTTCTCGACCGAGGAATGCGGCAGCAAGTTCGCGGTCGGCGCCGCATCGCTCAAGATCATCGAGGCCTACGACGCCTCGCTGGTGCGCGAAGGCAAGGCGACCGGGCTGACCGAGCGCACCAGCTACGTGATCGACCAGCAAGGCCGCATCGCGTTCGTGCATTCGGACCTCGACTATCGCGATCACGTGCGACTGACGCTGGCCGAGGTGCGGAAGCTCGCGGCCAAGCGCTGACGCCTGCTGCCCTTTCGCGCTGCCGCCCTTTCGTATCGCGCGCGGCTCGTCTAAGCGGGCCCCCAATTCCTGATCGGAGAACCAACCAATGCGTGCCGAAGGGCAGGCCCATATCGACCGTATCGATGCCGCCCTGGCGCTCGTGCGCCAGTCGCTCGACTGGGAACGCGCGCTGCGCCGGCTCGACGAGCTGAACGCACGCGTCCAGGATCCTACGCTGTGGGACGATCCCAAGGAAGCGCAGGCGATCACTCGCGAGCAGAAGCGGCTCGAGAGTGCGGTCGAGACGGTGCGCGAGATCGAGAGCGAGAAGGCGGACGCGATCGAGTTCGTCGAGATGGGCGAAGCCGAGGGCGATGACGACATCGTCGCGGACGGCCTGTCGAGCCTCGAGAAGCTCGCCGTGCGCGCCGATGCCGACAAGGTGCAGGCCCTGCTGGCGGGCGAGGCCGACGCCAACGATACCTTCCTCGAGATTCACGCCGGCGCGGGCGGCACCGAAAGCCAGGACTGGGCCGAGATGCTGCTACGGATGTACGCCCGCTGGGCGGAGCGCAAGGGCTTCAAGGTCGAGACGGTCGAATACCAGGCGGGCGAGCAGGCCGGGATCAAGAGCGCGACGCTGCAGATCAAGGGCGAGAACGCCTACGGCTACGCCAAGACCGAGAGCGGCGTCCACCGTCTCGTGCGCATCAGCCCTTACGACAGCGCGGCGCGGCGGCACACCAGCTTCAGCTCGGTCTGGGTCTATCCGGTCATCGACGACAACATCGCGATCGAGATCAATCCCGCCGACCTCAAGATCGACACCTATCGCGCCAGCGGCGCGGGCGGACAGCACGTCAACACCACCGATTCGGCGGTGCGTATCACCCACGTACCGAGCGGCATCGTCGTCGCCAGCCAGAACGACCGCAGCCAGCACAAGAACCGCGACACCGCGATGGGCATGCTGCGCGCGCGGCTCTACGAAGAGGAACTGCGCAAGCGCGAGGAAGCCGCGAGCGCCGAGCACGCGAGCAAGAGCGACATCGGCTGGGGGCACCAGATCCGCAGCTATGTCCTCCAGCCGTACCAGATGGTGAAGGACCTGCGCACCGGGGTCACCTCCACCGCGCCCGACGACGTGCTCGACGGCGCGCTCGACCCGTTCATCTCGGCCGCGCTGGCGCAGCGGGTGACGGGCGAGGCGGTCGAGGTGGAGGACGTCGACTGACGGCGGCGAAGCCTTTTGCCAGCGTCGCCGCTTGCCGCTAGGGCGGTCGGGAAACGATGAAACCGCTGATGTTCCTTGCATGCGCCGCGCTGGCGCTCGGGCTGACGGCCTGTAAGCCGGCCGACGGCGGCAGGCCCGAGGCCGCGCGCGAGTTCCCGCTGCCCGATCGCGCGGTGTCGGAACTCGGCTCGAACGAATTCTCGACCGAAGACGTGCGCGACAATCGCGGCGAGGCGGAAACGGTAATGGATCTGGCCGGGATCGCACCGGGCATGAGCGTCGCCGATATCGGCGCGGGCGAGGGATACTACACCGTACGCCTGGCCGACCGCGTGGGCGAGGACGGGCGCGTGCTGGCGCAGGACATCGACCGCGAGGCGCTCGACCGCCTCGCGCGCCGGGTCGAGCGCGAACGGCTCGACAATGCGTCGATCAAGCTGGGCGAACCGGCCGATCCGATGCTGCCCGAAGACAGCTTCGACCGCGTGTTCATGGTCCACATGTACCACGAGATCGGCGAGCCCTACGCCTTCCTCTGGCGCCTGTGGCCGGCGCTGCGCGAAGGCGGGCGGGTGATCGTGGTCGACGTCGACCGGCCGACCGACCAGCACGGCATCGATCCACTGCTGCTGAGCTGCGAATTGCAGCAGGTCGGCTTCGTGCTCGATACGTTCAAGGACGCGCCGGAACTGGCAGGGTACTATGCACAGTTCAAGCGGGCGGCTAAGAGGCCGAAACCCGAAGACATCAGGCCATGCCGGGGCGTACCGGAAGAGGCAGGCAACGCGGCGCAGTAGTCCGCGAAGGAAACACAGTTAGCATGGCATTCAAGGGACTTAGCCCGATCGTTTACGGTGGCCGCGAGGTCTGGCCGCTCATCGAGGGCGGCAAGGGCGTTTCGGCGACCAATCACCTCTCCTCCGGCGCATGGGCGGCGGCAGGCGGCATCGGCACCGTGAGCGCGGTGAACGCCGACAGCTACGACGCCGAAGGCAAGATTATCCCGCAGGTCTACGACCAACTCACCCGCAAGGAGCGGCACGAACAGCTCGTGCGCTACGCGATCGACGGCGCGACCGAACAGGTTCGCCGCGCTTACGACGTGGCAAGCGGCAAGGGCGCGATCAACATCAACGTACTGTGGGAAATGGGTGGTGCGCAGCAGGTGCTCGAAGGCGTGCTCGAGCGCACCAAGGGGCTCGTCACCGGGGTCACCTGCGGGGCGGGGATGCCCTACAAGCTGGCCGAGATCGCGGCGCGCTTCAACGTCAGCTATCTGCCGATCATCAGCTCGGCCCGCGCCTTCCGCGCGCTGTGGAAGCGCAGCTATCACAAGGTCAGCGAACTGATGGCGGCGGTGGTCTACGAAGACCCGTGGCTCGCCGGCGGGCACAACGGCCTCAGCAACGCCGAAGACCCGACGAAACCCGAGGATCCCTATCCCCGCGTCAAGGCGCTGCGCGAGACGATGCGCGCCGAGGGCGTGTCGGAAGACGTGCCGATCGTGATGGCGGGCGGCGTGTGGTTCCTGCGCGAGTGGGACAACTGGATCGACAATCCCGAGCTTGGCAAGATCGCCTTCCAGTTCGGCACCCGTCCGCTGCTGACCGAGGAAAGCCCGATCCCGCAAGGGTGGAAGGATATGCTGCGCACGCTCGAGCCGGGCGATGTGCTGCTGCACAAGTTCTCCCCCACGGGCTTCTATTCGAGCGCGGTTAAGAACCCGTTCCTGTGGGACCTGATCCACCGCTCCGAACGGCAGATCCCCTATTCCAAGGTCGAGGCGGGCGAGCACACGGTGCAGCTCGACGTCGGCATCAAGGGCAAGAACTTCTGGGTCACGCCCAAGGACCGCGACCGCGCGCGCAACTGGGCGGCGGAAGGTTATACCGACGCGCTCAAGACGCCCGACGATACCGTTGTGTTCGTCACTCCCGAAAGCCGGGCCGAAATCCGCAAGGACCAGGCCGACTGCATGGGCTGCCTGTCGCACTGCGGGTTCTCGTCGTGGAAGGACCACGACGATTTCACCACCGGGCGTCTGGCGGACCCGCGCAGCTTCTGCATCCAGAAAACCCTACAGGACATCGCCCACGGCGCCCCGGTGGACGACAACCTCGCCTTCGCCGGCCACGCCGCCTACCGCTTCAAGCAGGACCCGTTCTATTCGAACAACTTCACGCCCAGCGTGAAGCAGCTGGTGGACCGGATCCTGACCGGCGACTGACGGCTACCGGACCAACGCCTCCAGCACCTGATCGGGCGGGCGGTGCCCGTCGGCCCAGAAGCGGATATTGGCGATGACTTTCTCGCCCGAGGCTTCGCGGCCTTCCACGGTGGCGCTGCCGATGTGCGGCTGGGCGATGACGTTGGAGAGGGCGACGAGGCGGGCGTCGACCTTGGGTTCCTCGGGGAACACGTCGAGCCCCGCGCCGCCGAGGTGGCCGCTTTCCAGCGCCTCGATCATCGCATCGTAGTCGACCAGATCGGCGCGCGCGGTGTTTACCAGCGTCGCGCCCGGCTTCATCAGGCCGATCCGCCGCGTGTCGATCAGGCCGCGCGTGTCCGCCGTGGCGGGGCAGTGCAGGGTAAGGATATCGGATTGCGCGACGAGATCGTCGAGCTTCTCGACGTATTGCGCGCCGAACATCGCCTCCACCGCCTGTGGCAGCGGATGGCGGTTGTGGTAGCGGATTTCCAGCCCGAAGGCGCGCGCGCGGTAGGCCACCGCTTGGCCGATCCGGCCCATGCCGACGATGCCGAGAACCTTGCCGCCGAGCTTGTGGCCGAGCATCGCCGAGGGTGCCCAGCCGGTCCAGGCCTCGCGCCGAATCAGCGCGGTGCCTTCGCGCAGCCGGCGAGGCACGCCGATGATCAGCGCCATCGTCAGGTCCGCGGTGTCGTCGGTGAACACGCCAGGGGTGTTGGTGACCATGATCTTGCGCTTCGCGGCGGCGGCGAGGTCGATATGGTCGGTGCCGGCGCCGAAACTGGCGATCAGGCCGAGCCGGTCGCCCGCCTGGGCGATCAGATCCGCGTCGATCCGATCGGTGACGGTGGGCACCAGCACGTCGCAATCGTTCATCGCCGCGATCAGCGCTTCGCGCGAGAGCGGCGCATCGTCGGCATTGAGCCGGGCGTCGAACAGTTCCTCCATCCGCGTCTCGATCGAAGGCAGCAAGTGCCGCGTTACGATCACGCGCGGCTTGCCCGCGACGCGCCGGTTCGATGTCTCTCCCGTCTGGTCCATGTGTCTCGCGCTAGGACGGTGTGGGGCTTTCGGTCAAGCGGCGGGGCTTGAAGCGAGGCGGGCTGGCGATTTATGAGAGGCACATGATGCGCAAGCTGACGATCGCCCTGATGCCGGTTCTCGCCGCGGCTCTTTCGGCCGTTCCCGCAGCCGCGCAGGAACGCGAGGTGCCGTATTGGGCGACGATCGGCACCTCGAAGCTGAACATGCGCGTGGGGCCGAGCGTCAACTATCAGATCGAATGGGTCTACGAACGCGAAGGACTGCCGGTGAAGGTGGTGCGCGTGGTCGAAGGGTGGCGGCTGATCCAGGACCCGGACGGGGCGCAGGGCTGGGTGGTTGCACGGCTGCTGCGTGCCGATCGCGGTGCGATCGTGACGGGGGACGGGCTGGTGGCGATGCGCGCCGGGCCGTCGGGCGATGCGGACCTGCGCTGGAATCTCGAGCCGGGCGTCGTCGGCAAGCTCGGCGACTGCGATGCCGGTTGGTGCAGCCTCGACGTCGAGGGCCACGACGGCTGGGTGCCCGCCGAGCGCCTGTGGGGCGCCGGCGAGCCCTGATTCGCCTCAGGCTGTCGCCGCGGCGTCGGCTTCGGCTTTTCGCACGATAACCTTGGTCCCGTCTTCGGCGGTGGCTTCCCAACTGCCGTCGTCGGCGCGGGTGCCGTCGGTCCAGCACAGCTCAGCGCCGCCTTCGGGGGTCAGGCAGCTCTTGCCTTCCTTCACGGCCCAGGTGCCGTGCGAGGTTTCATCGCCGTCCATCGTATCCACGTAAGTGCCGTCGGCGTTGATCATCGTCGTGGTCACCGTGCCGTCGGCCCAGGTCACCTCGTAGCTCCCGGCCGCCTCTGGGCCAGCGAGTTGTGAAATAGCGACGGTGTCGGCGGGCGTCTGGGTTGCGGCGGTCGTCGCGGCGGGCGCGGCGGGATCCTCGGCTTGCTGCGAGCAAGCGGCGAGGACGGCCACGGCGGCGATCGAAATCAGCTTCTTCATCTCCCGGAACTCCTTATCTTCTGGAGGTAAGGCCATGATAGTCCGGTCGAACGCGAGCGGCAAATCCCCGCTCGCCGCTGTCCCCCGCGTTGCGCTCAGGCGAGCTCGACCGCGACTGCAGTGGCCTCGCCGCCGCCGATGCACAGCGAAGCGACGCCGCGTTTCTTGCCCTGCTGTTTCAAGGCATTGAGCAGCGTGACGATGATCCGCGTACCGCTCGCGCCGATCGGGTGGCCGAGCGCGGTTCCGCCGCCGTTGACGTTGATCCTGTCGTGCGGGATGCCGATGTCGCGCATTGCGAACATCGCGACGCAGGCGAACGCCTCGTTCACTTCCCACAGGTCGACGTCGTCGACCGCCCAGCCGGCCTTTTCCAGCACCTTCTGGATCGCGCCGATCGGGGCGACGGTGAACTTCGCCGGTTCCTGCGCATGCGCGGAAAGCGCGACGATCTTGGCCACCGGCGCGAGCCCCTTGTCCTTCGCCACGCTCTCGCGCGTCAGCACCACCGCGGCGGCACCGTCGGAGATCGAGCTGGAGGTAGCGGCAGTGATCGTCCCGTCCTTGGCGAAGGCGGGGCGCAGGGTGGGGATCTTGTCGGGCTTGCCGCGGCCGGGCTGCTCGTCGGTATCGACGGTCTGCTCGCCCGCGCGGGTGCTGAAGGTCACCGGCACGACCTCGTCGGCAAACGCGCCGCTCTCGATCGCGGCATTCGCGCGGCGGAGCGATTCGATCGCGTAGTCGTCCATGTCCTCACGGCTCATCTGGTATTCGTTGGCGGTTTCCTGCGCGAACGTGCCCATCGCGCGGCCCGCCTCGTAGGCGTCTTCCAACCCGTCGAGGAACATGTGGTCGTAAGCGGTGTCGTGGCCGATCCGTGCGCCCGAGCGGTGCTTCTTGAGCAGGTAGGGCGCGTTGGTCATGCTTTCCATGCCGCCCGCGACGGCGAGGTCGATCGACCCGGCGGCGAGTGCCTCCGCGCCCATGATGACGGTCTGCATGCCGCTGCCGCAGACCTTGTTGACCGTGGTCGCCTGCACCGACTTGGGCAGACCGGCCTTGATCGCCGCCTGCCGCGCGGGCGCCTGGCCGAGTCCGGCGGGGAGCACACAGCCCATGTAGATGCGCTCGATGTCGTCGCCCGCGACACCCGCGCGCTCGACCGAAGCCTTGACCGCCGTCGCGCCGAGATCGGTCGCGGAAACGTCGGCCAGCGCACCCTGCATGCCGCCCATCGGCGTGCGCGCGTAAGAGAGGATGACGACGGGGTCGGCGGCGGAGAACTGGGCCATGGGATGAGCCTTTCGCTTGGATGTGATCTTGCGGTGCTACGTAATGTTGCACTGCCGCAAAGGCAAATCGGCATCATCGGAGCGCTTGCCAATCGCCGGCGGGTGCGGAACAATCGGTGGCAAAGCGAAACCAGTGGAGAGCGATCATGGCCGAGACCGACAAAACCGCGATGGAAGCGTTGCTGACGAAGCAGCGCGAGGCCTTCACCGCCGCACGCCCCGAAGCGCTCGACGTGCGGCGCGATCGTATCCGCCGAGCGATCGCGCTGCTCAAGGATAATGCCGATGCGCTGTGCGCGGCGATGAGCGCGGACTTCGGCAACCGCAGCCCGCATCAGTCGATGATAACCGACATCGGCGGCACGGCGAACTTCGGCAAGTACTGCCTCAAGCATCTCGACAAATGGGCGCGGGCGGACAAGCGGCACGTGCAGTTCCCGCTCGGCCTGCTGGGCGCGAAGGCGGAGGTGCGCTACGAACCCAAGGGCGTGGTCGGCATCCTCAGCCCGTGGAACTTCCCGGTGAACCTGAGCTTCGGCCCGCTGATGCAGGTGCTCGCGGCGGGCAACCGCGCGATGGTGAAGCCGAGCGAATTCACCGAGCGCACGTCGGCGCTGTCGGCCGAACTGTGCGCCAAGTATTTCGAGGCGGAGGAAGTCGCTTTCGTCGTCGGCGGGCCCGAGGCGGCGCATGCGTTTTCCTCGTTGCCGTTCGATCACCTCGTCTTCACCGGCTCGACCTCGACCGGACGCAAGGTGATGGAGGCGGCGGCGAAGAACCTGTGCCCGGTCACGCTGGAACTGGGCGGCAAGTCGCCGGTCGTGCTCGGGCGCAGCGCGAATCTCGAACAGGCGGGAGAGCGGATCGCGCTGGGCAAGATGATGAACGCCGGGCAGATCTGCCTCGCCCCCGATTACCTGATGGTGCCCGAGGACCAGGAGGATGCCGCGATCGCGGCGGTCGAACTGGGCGTGCACCGGATGTATCCGACGCTGCTCGACAACGACGACTACGCCTCGGTCGTGACCGACCGCCATTTCGATCGCCTGCAAGGGCTGGTCGAGGATGCGCGCGGCAAGGGTGCCGAGGTGATCGAGGTCAATCCGGGCAAGGAGGATTTCGCGAACACCAACGCACGCAAGATGCCGCTCACCATCCTGCGCAACGTCACCGAGGACATGCAGGCGATGCAGGAGGAAATCTTCGGCCCGGTGCTGCCGGTGAAAACGTACAAGGACGTCGGCGAGGCAATTGACTACGTGAACCAGCGCGACCGGCCGCTCGGGCTTTACTACTTCGGGCAGGACGCGGGCGAGCGCGAACGGGTGCTGACGCGCACGATTTCGGGCGGGGTGACGGTCAACGACGTGGTGTTCCACGTCTCGATGGAAGACCTGCCGTTCGGCGGCGTTGGCGCGTCCGGGATAGGTTCGTACCACGGTGCCGAGGGCTTCCGCGAATTCAGCCACGCGCGCAGCATCTACACCCAGCCGAAGATCGACGTGGCGAAGCTCGGCGGGCTCAAGCCGCCTTATGGCGCGGCGACCGAAAAGACGGTGCGCGCCATGCTGAAATGAGCGACGGGCGAGAGCGCGGTTTTGTTGCGAAACGTTCGCATTTCCGCGCCCTTGCGCCATCCGGGCGAGGGGCCTAGAGGCGGGCGCGAACACTCTCCCGAACGGGAATCGCCCCGGCCTTTCGTGCCCGGGAACCAGCCCGAGGAAACACCGTGGTCGACCTGAGCCAATACCTGCCCATCCTGATCTTTCTGTTCATCGCGCTGGGCCTCTCGACCGCGTTCGTGTTCCTGCCGATGGGCGTCTCGCGGCTCACCGGCGCGCACAACCCGGACTCCGAGAAACTGAGCGAATACGAGTGCGGCTTCCCCGCGTTCGAGGATTCGCGCAGCCGGTTCGACGTGCGCTTCTATCTCGTGGCGATCCTGTTCATCATCTTCGATCTCGAGGTCGCCTTCCTGTTCCCCTGGGCGGTGACCGTGTTCGATCTGGGCTGGGAGGCCTGGATCGCGATGATGATCTTCCTCGCCATCCTCACCGTCGGCTTCATCTACGAATGGAAGTCCGGCGCGCTGGAGTGGGAGTAGCGACATGAACCAGCTTTCCCCCGCCGCACAGGCAACCGCGCAACCGGGCGAGGTTCGCCAGCCCGACGCCGACTATTTCCGTGCCTTGCAGACCGAGGTGAACGACAAGGGCTTCCTCGTCACCAGCACCGAGGATCTGTTCCAGTGGGCGCGCACCGGCAGCCTGTGGTGGATGACCTTCGGCCTCGCCTGCTGCGCGGTCGAGATGATCCACGTCAACATGCCCCGCTACGACATGGAGCGCTTCGGTGCCGCCCCGCGCGCATCCCCGCGCCAGAGCGACGTGATGATCGTGGCCGGTACGCTGTGCAACAAGATGGCCCCGGCATTGCGCAAGGTCTACGACCAGATGTCGGATCCGAAATACGTCATCTCGATGGGCAGCTGCGCCAATGGCGGCGGCTATTATCACTACAGCTATTCGGTGGTGCGCGGCTGCGACCGCATCGTGCCGGTCGATATCTACGTGCCGGGCTGCCCGCCGACGGCGGAAGCGCTGCTCTACGGCGTGATGCAGTTGCAGCGTAAGATCCGCCGCGTGGGGACGATCGAGCGATGACGAAGCATCCACGCGCCCTGCAATTCGCTGGAGCCGTAATTGCGTTCGGCTCCATCATCCAGGTAGCATCGAAGCGAGACGCGCTCACGTTATTTGCTGACGGCCTCCCGGTGGCACTGGCTACCGGCGGTGTGTTTCTCGTCGGCACGTTCCTGACGGCGGCCCTTCTCGTCGTCGCAAGCCGTGCATGGGAAAATCGCCGATGAGCGTCGTCCATTCCGCTCCGAAGATCGCCTCGAACGAAGGCGTGAAGGATGCGCTGTCCGCGGCGCTCGGCGACATGCTCGTCGAAGCGCACGAGGAGCATGGCGAGATCCTGTTCGCCGTGAAGCGCGATCGCATTGAGGATGCCTTGCGCCTGCTGCGCGATCACCACGAATACCAGCAGCTGATGGAGATCGCGGGAGTCGATTACCCCGACCGGGCCGAGCGGTTCGAGGTCGTCTACATGCTGCTCAGTGTCACGAAGAACCACCGCGTGATGGTGAAGGTGTCCGCTTCGGAAAAGACCCCGGTGCCGACCGTCACCACGCTGTGGCCGGTCGCCGGCTGGCTCGAACGCGAGGTGTTCGACATGTACGGCGTGCTGTTCGACGGCAACACGGACCTGCGCCGCATCCTCACCGACTACGGCTTCGAAGGGCATCCCTTCCGCAAGGACTTCCCGCTCACCGGCTATCACGAACTGCGCTATTCCGAGGAGGAAAAGCGCGTGGTGTACGAGCCGGTGGACCTGCCGCAGGATCTGCGCCAGTTCGATTTCATGAGCCCGTGGGAAGGCGCGGACTACGTGCTGCCCGGCGACGAGAAGGCCGATACCCCACCTGTCGCCGAACCCAAGACCACCGAAAAGGCGGGCGATACCGGAGCGGGCGCCAAAACCGACAGCGAAGCTGCGGAGAAGGAAAGCAACGGTTCTCCGGCGCAGGAGAAGTCCGGCAAGGATGCTCCCCCGCCCGAGCCGACCGAGGACCGCAAGGGCAAGTCGAAGCGCAAGAGCGGGGCCAGCGGCACCGCTGCGGCTACCGAACCGAAGGGGAAGGGCGAATGAGTGGCCTCGTCATGGAGAACTCGCCGACCACCGATGGTGAGGTCGTCTCCAATTACACGATCAACTTCGGCCCGCAGCACCCCGCGGCGCACGGCGTGCTGCGCATGGTGATGGAGCTGGACGGCGAGCTCATCGAGCGGATCGATCCGCACGTCGGCCTGCTGCATCGCGGCACCGAGAAGCTGATCGAGCACAAGACCTATCTGCAGGCGCTGCCCTATTTCGACCGGCTCGATTATTGTTCGCCGCTGTGTCAGGAACACAGCTACGTCCTCGCGATCGAGAAGCTGCTCAACCTCGAGGTGCCGTTGCGCGGGCAATACCTGCGGGTGCTGTTCGCCGAGCTGACGCGCATCTGCAACCACATGCTCAACCTCGGCGCGCACATGATGGACGTGGGCGCGATGTCGCCCAACCTGTGGGTGTTCGAGCTGCGCGAAGACTGCATGAACTTCTTCGAGCGCGCATCGGGCGCGCGGATGCACAGCGCCTGGTTCCGCCCCGGCGGCGTGCACCAGGACGTGCCATTGAAGCTGCTGACCGACATCGGCGACTGGGTCGACACGCGCCTGCCCGAACTGTTCGGCGACGCGATGAGCCTGGTGCTCGACAACCGCATCTTCAAGCAGCGCAACGTCGACATCGCGGTGGTGAGCAAGGAAGACGCGCTGGCCTGGGGCTTCTCCGGCCCGATGATCCGCGCCGCGGGCATCCCGTGGGATCTGCGCAAGAGCCAGCCTTACGACGTCTACGACCGGATGGATTTCGAAATCCCGGTCGGCACGAACTCCGACTGCTACGACCGCTTCGTGGTTCGCGTGAAGGAAGTCTACGAAAGCGCGAAGATCATCAAGCAGTGCCTCGCCGAAATGCCCGAAGGGCCGGTCGCGAGTACCGATGGCAAGGTTTCCCCGCCCCGGCGCGGCGAGATGAAGCAGTCGATGGAAGCGCTGATCCACCACTTCAAGCTCTACACCGAAGGCTTCCACGTGCCCGCGGGCGAGGTCTACGTCGCGACCGAAAGCCCCAAGGGCGAATTCGGCGTCTATCTGGTGTCGGACGGGTCGAACAAGCCCTACCGCTGCAAGATTCGCCCGACGGCGTTCAGCCACCTCCAGGCGATGGATTTCATGTGCAAGGGCCACATGCTGCCCGACTCGATTCCCGCGCTGTGCGCGATCGACGTCGTGTTCGGGGAGTGCGACCGGTGAACCGCCGCAAGATCGCAATCCTGCTGGCCGGACTGCTAGTGGTGATCGCCGCTGCCGCTATAACTGTCGGCTATATCGGCGAGCACAATCGCGACATTGCAGCCGCCGAAAATGGTCGTCAGTCCGAAGAAGAGGATGGCGGCAGCTCCGCGCCCATCGCAGCGTTCGTGGCAATCTTTGCGGCTGTCATCGCAGCATCACAGGCCAGGAAATCCAAGCAGAACGGCGACAAGAATGGCTGATCGTCAACCCGCACCCGACACCCCCGAACTGCGCGAGCGGTGGGGCGCTTTCGCGTTCACCGAGGCTTACAAGGCCAGGGCCGACACCGCGATCGCGCGCTATCCCGAGGGGCGGCAGCGCAGCGCGGTGATGCCGCTGCTCGATCTCGCCCAGCGGCAGGTGGGCGAGGAAACCGATACGCAGGGCTGGCTGCCGTTGCCGGTGATTGAGTACGTCGCGGGCTACCTCGACATGCCGGTGATCCGCGTGCTCGAGGTCGCGACGTTCTATTTCATGTACAACATGAAGCCGGTCGGGAAATTCCACGTGCAGGTCTGCGGCACCACGCCGTGCATGCTGCGCGGGTCGGACGGCCTGATGGAAACGTGCACGGCGCGCGGCATGCGCAAGGGCCACGTCTCCGAAGACGGGCTGTGGACGCTGACCGAGGTCGAGTGCATGGGCAACTGCGCGACCGCGCCGATGGTCCAGATCAACGACGACAACTACGAGGATCTGACGCCCGAACGCCTCGACGCGGTGCTCGATGCACTGGCGGCGGGGGAGCAGCCGAAAACCGGCACGCAGGAACCGGGCCGCCACACCAGCGAACCCGTGGGCGGGCCGAGCACGCTCAAGGAAATGGTCGACGCCAACCACGATTACCGGGGGGAATGGTGATGCCCGCCGACATCATTACCATTATCGTCGCGCTGATCCTGATCGTGATCGCGTGGAAGGCCTTCACCGGCATCGTGAAGACGCTGGCGTTGGTGGCGATCCTGATCGTCGCCGCGATCGTCGTGTTTGGAGGTAGCTTCTGATGCTCGCGGACAAGGACCGCATCTTCACCAACCTCTACGGTTTTCAGGACTGGGGCCTGAAGGCGGCCGAGGCGCGCGGGGACTGGGACGATACCAAGGCCCTGATCGCGCGTGGGCAGGACGCGATCATCGAAGAGGTGAAGGCGAGCGGCTTGCGCGGCCGGGGCGGGGCGGGCTTTCCCACCGGCCTCAAATGGTCGTTCATGCCGAAAGAGAGCAAGGACGGCCGGCCGAGCTTCCTCGTCATCAATGCTGACGAATCCGAGCCGGGTAGTTGCAAGGATCGCGAGATCATCCGGCACGATCCGCACAAGCTGATCGAAGGCGCGCTGGTCGCGGGTTTCGCGATGCGTGCGCGGGCGGCCTATATCTACATTCGCGGCGAGTTCATTCGCGAGGCCGAGACGCTGCAGGCGGCGATCGATCAGGCGTACGACGCCGGGTTGATCGGCAAGAACGCCAGCGGGTCGGGCTACGATTTCGACGTGTTCATGCACCGCGGCGCGGGCGCCTACATCTGCGGCGAAGAAACCGCGATGATCGAGAGCCTCGAGGGCAAGAAGGGCCAGCCGCGCCTCAAGCCCCCGTTCCCGGCGGGCGCGGGCCTCTACGGCTGCCCGACCACGGTGAACAATGTCGAGAGCATCGCGGTCGTCCCCACGATCCTGCGGCGCGGCGCGTCGTGGTTCTCCAGCTTCGGGCGCGAGAACAACAAGGGCACCAAGCTGTTCCAGATCAGCGGCCACGTGGAAAAGCCCTGCGTCGTCGAGGAAGCGATGGGCATCCCGTTCAAGGAACTGATCGAGAAGCACTGCGGTGGCATCATCGGCGGGTGGGACAACCTGCTCGCGGTGATCCCCGGCGGTTCCTCGGTGCCGCTGGTCCCGGCAGCGCAGATCATGGACGCGCCGATGGATTTCGACGGGCTCAAGGAGCTCGGCAGCGGTCTCGGCACCGCAGGCGTGATCGTGATGGACAAGTCCACCGACATCGTCCGCGCGATCAGCCGCATCAGCTATTTCTACAAACACGAGAGCTGCGGCCAGTGCACCCCCTGCCGCGAGGGCACCGGGTGGATGTGGCGCGTGATGGAACGCCTGCGCACCGGCGACGCGGCGATCGAGGAAATCGACCTTCTCCAGCAAGTCACCAAGCAGGTCGAGGGCCACACCATCTGCGCACTGGGGGATGCCGCCGCCTGGCCAATCCAGGGCTTGATCCGCCATTTCCGCCCCGAGCTGGAACGGCGCATCGAGGAGCATAATGCGAACTTTGCCGAGGCAGCCGAATAATGCCTAAAGTCACCGTAGACGGTCAGGAAATCGAGGTTCCGGACGGGGCCACCGTGCTGCAGGCGTGCGAGCTTGCGGGCAAGGAGATTCCGCGCTTCTGCTATCATGAGCGGTTGTCCATCGCGGGCAATTGCCGGATGTGCCTCGTCGAGGTGAAGCCCGGGCCGCCCAAGCCGCAGGCGAGCTGCGCGCTGCCGGCTGCCGACGGTCAGGAAATCCGCACCGACAGCCAGATGGTCAAGACCGCGCGCGAAGGGGTGATGGAGTTCCTGCTCATCAACCACCCGCTCGACTGCCCGATCTGCGACCAGGGCGGCGAGTGCGACCTGCAGGATCAGGCGATGGCCTATGGCCGTGGCGGCACGCGCTATCACGAGAACAAGCGCGCGGTAACCGAGAAGTACATGGGCCCGCTGATCAAGACGATCATGACCCGCTGCATCCACTGCACCCGCTGCGTGCGCTTCTCGGAAGAGATCGCGGGCGTGGACGAGATCGGCGCGCTCTATCGCGGCGAGGACATGCAGATCACGACTTATCTTGAGGAGGCCGCCAAGCACGAGCTTTCGGCCAACGTGATCGACCTGTGCCCGGTCGGTGCGCTCACAAGCCGCCCCTACGCGTTCGAAGCGCGGCCGTGGGAGCTGAAGAAGACGCTGAGCATCGACGTGTCCGACGCGGTCGGCGCGAACATTCGCCTCGACAGCCGCGGGCGCGAGGTCATGCGCGCGCTTCCCCGCGTGAACGACGACGTGAACGAGGAATGGATCAGCGACAAGGCGCGCTATCAGGTCGACGGCCTCACCCGCCGCCGGCTCGACAAGGTGTGGATCCGCAAGGCCGGCAAGTTGCAGCAGGCGAACTGGGACGAGGCGTTCAAGGCGATCGCCAAGGCCAAGCCGGGCGCCAGCATCGCCGCGATCGCGGGCGATCTGGTCGATTGCGAGACGATGTTCGCGGCGAAGAAGCTGCTCGGCGCGATGGGATCGGAGCTGCTCGAAGGGCGGCAGACCGGGATGGACTATCCGGCCGACAACATGGCCGCGGTGGCGTTCAACTCGACGTTCGCGGGTATCGAGACCGCCGATGCGATCCTGATCGTGGGCAGCAACGTCCGCCACGAAGCGGCGTTGGTCAACGTGCGGCTGCGCAAGGCGGCGAAGCGCGGGGCGAAGGTCTTCGTGGTCGGACCCCACTGGGACACGACATATCCGGCCGAGTTTCTCGGCGACGATGCGGGCGTGCTGCATGATCTTCCGGCGCATGTTGCCGAAGCGTTCGACGCGGCCGAGCGTCCGGCGGTGATCGTCGGTGCAGGCGGGCTCGCGGCAGGCGCGTTCCACGCCGCGCTCGGGCTGTCGCAGGGCTGGGCGCGTGAAGGGTGGAACGGCTTCAACGTGCTTCATACCGCCGCGTCGCGGATGGGCGGGCTGATGCTCGGCTACGCGCAGAAGGGCGGCATCGCGGATGTCGTGAAGGCCGCGCCGAAGGTCGTGCTCGCGCTGGGCGCGGACGAAGTCGACTGGTCGGCGTTCGGCGATAGCCTCAAGGTCTATATCGGTCATCACGGCGACAAGGGCGCGCACGCGGCGGATGTGATCCTGCCTGCGGCGAGCTATGCCGAGAAGGACGGCACCTACGTCAACACCGAGGGCCGCGTGCAGTTCGCCGAAAAGGCGGTCTTCGCCCCGGGCGACGCGCGCGAGGACTGGACGATCCTGCGCGCGCTGGCCGATGCGCTGGGCGTCGAGGTCGGGTTCGACAGCTTCGCCGAATTGCAGGCCGCGATGATCGCCGAAGTGCCCGCGCTGGGCGAGGAAGGGCTGGCCGAATACGGCAAGCTGCCCAAGGCCGGGAAAGCCAAGGCAAAGGGCCGCATCGCCTATCCGATCAAGGATTTCTACCTGACCAACGCCATCGCCCGCGCCAGCGCGGTGATGCAGCAATGCTCGGCCGAACTCGTCCACGGCGAGGAAATGCTGGAGGCCGCGGAATGACCGCCTTCTTCCAATCGCTCGGCATGACGTACGACTGGGCGTGGTTCGTCGCCACGATCGCGGGCATCCTGTTGATCGCGCTGCCGCTGATGCTCAGCGTCGCGATGATCATCTATGCCGACCGCAAGATCTGGGCGGCGATCGCGCTGCGCCGAGGCCCTAACGTGGTCGGCCCGTTCGGCCTGTTGCAGAGCTTCGCCGACGGGCTGAAGGTCTTCCTGCAGGAAACCATCATCCCCTCGGCGGCGAACAAGGGCCTGTTCCTGATCGCACCGATCGTGACCTTCACCGTGGCGCTGCTCGCCTGGGCGGTAATCCCGTTCGGGCCGGATGCGGTGCTGGCCGACATCAACATCGGCCTGCTCTACGTGCTCGCGATCAGCTCGCTCGGGGTGTATGGCGTCGTGGTATCGGGCTGGGCCTCGAACTCGAAGTATCCGTTCTTCAGCGCGATGCGCGCCGCTGCCCAGATGATCTCCTACGAAGTCTCGATCGGCTTCATCCTCGTCTGCGTTATCATGTACGCGGGCACGAGCAACATGAACGGCATCATCGAGGCGCAGCGCGGGCACGGCCTCGGGCTGGTGAACGGCTACTTCTTCAACGTGCTGCTATTCCCGGTGTGGGTGATGTTCCTCATCTCGGCGTTGGCCGAAACCGCGCGCGCGCCATTCGATCTGACCGAGGCGGAAAGCGAGCTCGTCGCCGGGTATCAGACCGAATACAGTTCGATGAGCTTCGCGCTGTTCTGGCTCGGCGAATACGCCAACGTGCTGCTGATGTGCGCGCTGAACGCCATCCTGTTCTTCGGCGGCTGGCTGCCCCCGCTCAACATCGACCTGATCCCGTGGTTCGACGTTCCGGGCTGGATCTGGCTGTTCGCCAAGATCTTCTTCTTTTTCTTCATCTTCAGCTGGGTGAAGGCCACCGTCCCCCGCTTCCGCTACGACCAGCTGATGCGCCTGGGCTGGAAGGTCTTCCTGCCGCTAAGCCTGCTGTTCGTGGTGCTCGTTTCAGGCTGGCTGATGTTCACCCGTTACGGAGTCGCCGCATGAGCGTCGCCCATCTCATCAAGTCGTTCACCCTGTGGGAGTTCGTGAAGGCGCATGCCCTCACGCTGAAGTACTTCTTCAAGCCCAAGGCGACGATCAACTACCCTTACGAAAAGAACCCGATCAGCCCGCGCTTTCGCGGCGAACATGCGCTCCGCCGCTATCCCAACGGGGAGGAACGCTGCATCGCGTGCAAGCTGTGCGAGGCAGTGTGTCCGGCGCAGGCGATCACTATCGAGAGCGAACCGCGTGACGACGGCAGCCGCCGCACGACGCGCTACGACATCGACATGACCAAGTGCATCTACTGCGGCTTCTGCCAGGAAGCCTGCCCGGTGGATGCCATCGTCGAAGGGCCGAACTTCGAATACGCGACCGAAACGCGCGAGGAACTGCTCTACGACAAGGCGAAACTGCTGGCGAACGGGGACAAGTGGGAGCGGGCGATCGCCGCGAACCTTGAAGCCGATGCGCCCTACCGATAGGGGCCGCGCCGACCAATGATCCAGACTCTCGCCTTCTACATGTTCGCGTTTCTCGTGGTCGCCAGCGGCGTCTTCACGATCATGGCGCGCAACCCGGTCCATTCGGTGCTGTGGCTGATCCTCGCGTTCTTCAACGCGGCGGGCCTGATGGTGATCGTGGGCGCCGAATTCATCGCCGCGCTGCTGGTGATCGTCTATGTCGGCGCGGTCGCGGTGCTGTTCCTGTTCGTCGTCATGATGCTCGACATCGACTTCGCCGAACTGCGCGCCGGGTTCATCAAGAACTTCCCGCTTGGCATCGCCATCGCGCTGGTGCTGCTGGCGGAGCTGGTGCTGGGCATCGGCGCCTACCGCGCGGGTGCGCTTGAACTGGGCGTGCCGGACGGTTCCGCCGCCCCGGCGCTCGATCGCGCGAACATCGAGAGCCTCGGCCTCGTGCTGTTCGGCAAGTACCTGTTCCTGTTCGAAGTGGCGGGCATCATCCTGCTCGTCGGCATGATCGGCGCGATCGTGCTGACGCACCGCCAGCGCCCCGAAGGCGCGCGGGGGCATCAAGACATCGGCAAGCAGGTCCGCCGCCGTCCGCAGGACGCGACGGTCATGAAGAAGCCGGAAGTGGGCAAGGGGGTCGAGCTGTGATCGGCATCGAACATTACGTCGTCGTCAGCGCGATCCTGTTCGTGCTCGGCGTGCTCGGCATCTTCCTCAATCGCAAGAACGTGATCGTGATCCTGATGGCTATCGAGCTGATCCTGCTCGCGGTGAACATCAACCTCGTCGCGTTCAGCGCCTTCCTCGGCGACATGACGGGGCAGGTCTTCGCGATGTTCGTGCTGACCGTCGCCGCCGGCGAAGCGGCGATCGGGCTGGCGATCCTCGTGATCTATTTCCGCGGCCGCGGGACCATCGCGGTCGACGACGTCAACCGGATGAAGGGATAATCATTCGTGCAGACGTCGATCCTCCTCATCGTATTCCTGCCCCTGCTCGCGGCAATCGTCGGCGGGCTGGGCAACCGCGCGCTTGGCAACACGGTGGTGAAATCGCTCACCACCGGGGCGCTGTTCGTGTCATGCGCGCTCTCGTGGCCGATCTTCCTCGGCTTCCTCGCGGGTAGCGCCGAGGCGCAGGTCGTGCCGGTGCTGCAATGGGTGCAGTCGGGCGCGCTGAGCTTCGACTGGGCGCTGCGGGTCGATACGCTGACGGCGGTCATGCTGGTGGTCATCACCACCGTTTCCGCGCTCGTGCATCTCTACAGCTGGGGCTACATGGCCGAAGACCCGGACCAGCCGCGGTTCTTCGCCTACCTCTCGCTGTTCACCTTCGCGATGCTGATGCTGGTGACGGCGGACAACCTGGTTCAGATGTTCTTCGGCTGGGAAGGCGTCGGCCTCGCCAGTTACCTGCTGATCGGGTTCTGGTTCAGGAAACCGAGCGCCAACAAAGCGGCGATCAAGGCCTTCGTGGTCAACCGCGTGGGCGACCTCGGCTTCATGCTCGGCATCTTCGGCACCTTCCTGGTGTTCCAGACGACCTCGATCCCCGAAATCCTCGCCGCCGCGCCGGGCATGAGCGGCAGCACGATCGGCTTCCTCGGCATGCGGCTGCAGACGATGGACGTGCTGTGCATCCTCCTGTTCATCGGCGCGATGGGCAAGTCGGCACAGCTCGGTCTGCACACCTGGCTGCCCGACGCGATGGAAGGCCCGACCCCGGTTTCCGCGCTGATCCACGCCGCCACGATGGTGACGGCGGGCGTATTCATGGTCTGCCGGCTGTCGCCGATGTTCGAGACCGCGCCGGTCGCGCTCGCCATGGTGACGTTCGTCGGCGCCGCGACCTGCTTCTTCGCCGCGACGATCGGCACCACCCAGTGGGACATCAAGCGGGTGATTGCCTATTCGACCTGTAGCCAGCTCGGCTACATGTTCTTCGCCGCGGGCGTGGGCGCCTATGGCGCGGCGATGTTCCACCTGTTCACGCACGCGTTCTTCAAGGCGCTGCTGTTCCTCGGCGCGGGCTCTGTCATCCACGCGATGCACCACGAGCAGGACATGCGCTATTACGGCGGCTTGCGTAAGCGCATCCCGTTCACCTTCTATGCGATGCTGGCGGGCACGCTGGCGATCACCGGTGTCGGCATCTACTGGCTCCACGCCGGCTTCGCGGGCTTCCATTCGAAGGACGCCATCCTCGAGGTCGCCTTCGCGCGCGGCACCGAACTGGGCACGTTTGCCTTCTGGATGGGTGCGATCGCCGCGCTGCTGACCAGTTTCTATTCCTGGCGCCTGATGTTCCTGACCTTCTGGGGCAAGCCGCGCTGGGCCGAAAGCGAGCATATCCAGCACGCCGTCCACCACGGGCACGACGAGCCGGAAGAGGCCAATCCGCCGGCGCAGGAAGATGCTGGCGAGGATGCCGCGCACCACGTTCCCGCCCCCGAGCACGGAGACGGCACGGCCGGCTATCATCCGCACGAGAGCCCGCTCTCGATGCTGATCCCGCTCGGCGTGCTGACGCTGGGTGCGGTTTTCGCGGGCTGGGTGTTCAGCCACGCCTTCCTCGACGATCCAGAATTCTGGGGCGGCTCGATCTTCTACAACGAAGCGCTGGTGCATCAGATGCACGCAGTGCCGCTGTGGGTGAAGCTGACCGCGAGCGTGGTCATGCTGCTGGGCCTGCTGGGCGCGTGGTTCGCCTACATCCGTGACACCTCGGTGCCGGGCAAGTTCGTCGACCAGTTCCGCCTGGTGCACAATTTCGTCTACCGGAAATGGTATTTCGACGAGCTCTACAACCTCGTATTCGTAAAGCCTGCCTTCTGGCTCGGCCGCCAGTTCTGGCTGCGCGGCGACAAGGGCCTGATCGATCGCTTCGGGCCCGATGGCGCCGCTTGGGTCGTGGTCAAGGGCGCGGCGGTCGCGAAGAAGATGCAGTCCGGATATCTCTATAGTTACGCGCTGATCATGCTCCTCGGGCTGGTCGCCGCGGTTACCTGGGTACTGATGTAATGGGGGGCTTCCCGATCCTTTCGCTGATGCTGGCGGTGCCGCTGGTCGCAGGGCTCGCGTGCCTGTTCGTCGAGGCGAAGGCCGCACGCACGATCGCGCTCGCCGCGACGCTGGTGAACCTCGCGCTCGGCATCGCGCTGTGGCTCAATTTCGATATCGGCGGCGCGCAGTGGCAGTACGTCGAGCGTTACGAGCTGTTCGCGGGCTTCAACTACGCGCTCGGGATCGACGGGATCGCGCTGCTGCTGATCGTGCTCAGCACGTTCCTGATGCCGATCTGCATCCTCGCGAGCTGGGAAGCGATCAGCAAGCGCGTGGGCGAATACATGGCCGCGTTCCTGCTGATGGAACTGCTGATGATCGGCGTGTTCGCGGCGCAGGACCTGTTCCTGTTCTACATCTTCTTCGAAGCCGGCCTGATCCCGATGTACCTGATCATCGGCATCTGGGGCGGGCAGGATCGGATCTACGCCAGCTACAAGTTCTTCCTCTACACGCTGCTCGGCTCGGTGCTGATGCTGATCGCGATGCTGTGGATGGTGAACGAGGCGGGCACCACCGACATCCCGACGCTGATGCAGTACGATTTCCCGCCTGCTGCACAGACCTGGCTGTTCCTCGCCTTCTTCGCCAGCTTCGCGGTGAAGATGCCGATGTGGCCGGTCCACACCTGGCTACCCGACGCGCACGTGCAGGCACCGACCGCAGGCTCGGTGATCCTCGCAGGCGTGCTGCTGAAGATGGGCGGCTACGGCTTCATCCGCTTCAGCCTGCCGATGTTCCCCGAAGCGAGCGCGCAGTTCGCCTGGCTGATCTGGGGCCTCTCGATGGCCGCCGTCGTCATCACCAGCCTGATCGCGCTGGTGCAGCAGGACATGAAGAAGCTGATCGCCTACTCCTCGGTCGCGCACATGGCGATCGTGACCATCGGCCTGTTCGCGTTCAACGTGCAGGGCCTGGAAGGCGCGATGATCGTGATGCTCAGCCACGGACTCGTGTCGGGCGCGCTGTTCCTCTGCGTGGGCGTGATCTACGACCGGCTGCACACGCGCGAGATCGACCGTTACGGCGGCCTCTCGATCAACATGCCCAAGTATGCCCTGTTCTTCATGCTGTTCACGATGGCGAGCATCGGCCTTCCGGGCACGAGCGGCTTCGTCGGCGAGTTCTTGAGCCTCGCGGGTATCTACCAGGCGAACACTTGGGTCACGCTGGTGTGCACCACCGGCATCATTTTGGGCGCAGGCTACATGCTCTACCTCTACTGGCGCATCGCATTCGGCGTGCAGAAGAACGCCGACGCCGCCGCCATGCCCGATCTCAACCCGCGCGAATGGGTGATGCTCGCGCCGATCGCGGCCGCCGTGCTATGGATGGGCGTCTATCCGGAAAGCTTCCTCGCCCCGATGCGGCAGGACATCGCGGCGCTCGACGCACGCCTCGCCCGCGCCGCGCCCGCAAGCGACTCGCGTCCCGAAGCGGGTACGCCGCGCGCGCAGGCCGCCAATGCGGTGGCGGGCGCGCATGGCGAAAGCCATGACGTCCCGGGTGATGCAGCGGAGGGAGCGCACTGATGGACGTCCAGTCTTCGCTCGCGCTGATCGCGCCCGAAATCGTGCTCGGTCTCTCGGGGCTGGCGCTGCTGCTGATTGCGGCGTGGAGCCGCAATTCGGGCCGCCTCGTCAGCATTCTCGCCGCTGTGGCGCTTGGTGCCGGCACGTTCCTCGTTGCGCCCGCGCTGTGCAGCGGCGCGATGGGGCCGGACACGCTGGCCTTCGGCGGCCAGTTTGCCGCCGACGCCTTCGCGTCGTTCGCCAAGATCCTGATCTTCCTCGCGGCGATCGGCTGCCTGATGGTCGCGCCGACCTTCTTCGATCGGGACGGTGCGATCCGGTCGGAATATCCGGTGCTGATTGTGTTCGCGGCGCTCGGCATGGCGATCATGGTCTCGGCAACCGATTTCATGACGCTCTATCTCGGGCTCGAACTCAACAGCCTCTCGGCTTACGTGCTCGCTTCGTTCATGCGCAGCGACGACCGTTCGGCCGAGGCTGGGCTCAAGTATTTCGTGCTCGGCGCGCTGGCGAGCGGCATTCTGCTCTACGGTGTGAGCCTCGTTTACGGCTTCACCGGCACCACCGCGTTTTCGGGCGTGCGCGCCGCACTGGCGGGCGAGATGTCGATGGGGCTGCTGTTCGGGCTGATCTTCGTGCTCGCCGGGCTGGCGTTCAAGATCGCGGCGGTGCCGTTCCATATGTGGACGCCCGACGTGTACGAAGGCGCGCCGACGCCGGTGACGACGTTCTTCGCTACCGCGCCCAAGGTCGCCGCGATCGCGCTGACCGCGCGCGTCGCGCTCGACGCCTTCGGTACGCAGGCCGATGCGTGGCGGCAGATCGTGATCTTCGCCGCGCTCGGCTCGATCGTGGTCGGTGCGCTGGGTGCGATCGGCCAGACGAACCTCAAGCGGCTGCTCGCTTATTCCTCGATCAACAACGTCGGCTTCATCCTGATCGGTCTGGCCGCCGCGACCGCCGCCGGTGTTTCGGCGATGCTGGTCTACCTCGCGATCTACGTCGCGATGTCGCTCGGCAGCTTCGTCGCCGTGCTGATGCTGCGCAACGCGCAGGGTGAGCAGGTCGAGGGCGTGGCGGACATCGCCGGGCTGTCGAGCAGCCGTCCGCTGCTCGCGCTGTGCCTCGCGATGATGATGTTCAGCCTCGCGGGCATCCCGCCGCTGTTCGGCTTCTGGGGCAAGTTCGTGGTGTTTCAGGCGGCGGTGCAGGCCGATCTGGTGGTCCTCGCCGCGATCGGCATCGCGGCCAGCGTGATCGGCGCGTTCTACTACATCAAGATCGTCAAGGTGATGTACTTCGACGATCCGGCCGAGGTCGTGACGGGCAATGCCGGTTGGGCGCACTGGCTGATCCTCGCGGTGACCGCGGTGATCGTCTCGCCGCTCGGCTACCTGCTCACGCGCGTGCTGGGCGACTTTGCCGACAGGGCCGCCGCGGCGCTGCTGTTCGTCGCTTGATCCGCACAGTCGCCGAAACCGGATCGACCAACGCCGATCTCGCAGCGCGCCTTCGCGCGGGCGAGCACGTGACGGAGGGTGATTGGCTGGTGGCCGATCGGCAGGTCGCCGGGCGCGGTCGGCAGGGGCGGCCGTGGTCGGACGGCGCGGGCAATTTCATGGGTTCGACCGTGCTGCGCCCCGGTGCGGGCGATCCACCCGCGCACACCCTGACGCTCGCGGTCGCGCTGGCGCTCTACGAGGCGCTGCTGCCGCTGCTCGCCGACCCACAGGCGTTGACGATCAAGTGGCCCAACGATCTGCTGCTCGGCGGAGCCAAGCTGTCGGGCATCCTGCTCGAGCGTGAGGGGACAGCGGTCGTCATCGGTATCGGGGTTAATCTTGCACAAGCCCCGGAACTGCCCGACCGGCCGACGATGGCGCTGTCCCGCCTCGGCCCTGCGCCCGACCGCGACGCTTTCGCGCTCTCGCTCGCCGCCGCCTTCGACCGCGAGATCGAGCGCTGGCGCACTTTCGGCACCGAGCCGCTGATCCGCCGCTGGCTCGCCGCCGCGCATCCGGTCGGTACTCCGCTGAAGGTTCACGACGCGGGCGGCACAGCCATACCGGGTACGTTCGAGGGCCTCGCGCCCGACGCCTCGCTCCTGCTGCGCTTGGACAACGGCACGCGCCGTGCCATCCATGCCGGCGACGTCACGCTCGGTTGAAGGAACCGCCCATGCTGCTCGCCGTCGATGTCGGCAACACCAACGTGGTCTTCGCGCTGTTCGAAAACAGGGAGATCAAGGCTCGCTGGCGCA
This sequence comes from Pelagerythrobacter sp., assembly GCF_041912895.1. Lineage (NCBI taxonomy): Bacteria > Pseudomonadati > Pseudomonadota > Alphaproteobacteria > Sphingomonadales > Erythrobacteraceae > Pelagerythrobacter > Pelagerythrobacter sp. Next base: position 477,196 of record NZ_JAYSGI010000001.1, read on the forward strand.
TCGCCACCGACGCGCGCCGCACCGGCGACCAGTACGCCGTGTGGCTGCTGCAACTGCTCGGCATCGAGGGTTTCGCGCGCGAGCAGGTGACGCGGATCATCGTCGGCTCGGTCGTGCCGCGCGCGGTCCACAACCTGACAGTGCTGGCGGAGAAATACTTCGGCATCACGCCGCTGGTCGCGGGCGAGGGCGACGCCGACTGGGGCATCTCGGTCGACGTGGACGAGCCGCGCTCGCTCGGCGCCGACCGCGCGCTCAACGCCATCGCCGCGCACGCGAAGTATGATGGTGATCTGATCGTGGTCGATTTCGGCACCGCGACCACCTTCGACGTGGTCGATTTCAACGGCGCCTACAAGGGCGGGATCATCGCGCCGGGGATCAACCTCTCGCTCGACGCGCTGGTGGGCAACACCGCCAAGCTGCCGCGCATCGCGATCGAGGGCCCGCGCGATGCCAGCGTGATCGGCACCAACACCGAGGACCAGATGCTGATCGGCGTGTTCTGGGGCTACGTCGCGATGATGGAGGGCCTGATCGCGCGGATGCGGGCCGAGATCGGCCGGCCGGCGAGAGTGGTCGCGACCGGCGGGCTCGCGATCCTGTTCGACGAGCACACCGACATCTTCGACGCGGTCGATGCCGACCTGACGCTGGAAGGCCTGGCGATCCTGGCCGGGAGAGCCCGCGCATGAAAAAGGATTTCACGCCGGAAAAGGAACTGCTGTTCCTCGCGCTCGGCGGTTCGGGCGAGATCGGCATGAACGTCAACCTCTATGGGTGCGACGGCAAGTGGCTGATGGTCGATCTCGGCATGACCTTCTCGGGCGGCGAATACCCTGGCGTCGATCTCGTGTTTGCCGATCTCGAGTTCATCGAGGACCGGGCGAAGGACCTTGTCGGCATTGTGCTGACCCATGCGCACGAGGATCACATCGGCGCGGTGCCCTATTTCGCCGCCGAGTTGGGCGTGCCGCTCTACGCGACGCCGTTCACCGCGGACCTGGTGCTGCGCAAGCTGGACGAAGCCGGGCTGTCGCGCCGGGTGAAGCTGAACGTGGTCGAGGATACCGGCAGTTTCGCGCTGGGGCCGTTCGACGTCACCTATGTGCCGCTCGCGCACTCGATCGCCGAGGGCAACGCGCTGCTGATCGACACGCCCTATGGCCGCGTGTTCCACACCGGCGACTGGAAGCTCGACGAAGACCCGATCGTGGGCGAACCGACCACCGAGGAGGAATTGACCGCGATCGGCGACGAGGGCGTGCTCGCGCTGGTGTGCGATTCGACCAATGTGTTCAATCCGCACCCGAGCGGCTCGGAAGGCGCGGTCTATCACGCGCTGATGGACGAGGTGAAGCGCCATGCCGGGCGGCGAGTGCTCGTCACCACCTTCGCCTCCAACGTCGCGCGGCTGCATACGCTGGGCGAGGTGGCGAAGGCGACCGGGCGGCAGCTGTGCGTCGCCGGGCGCTCGCTCGACCGGATCATCGAGGTTTCGCAGGACAACGGCTATCTCGAGGATCTGCCCGAGCTGATCGATTTCGACACCGCGATGCGTCTGCCGCGCGGCGAAGTGCTGATCCTCGCGACCGGCGGGCAGGGCGAGCCGCGCGCCGCGCTCGCCCGGATCGCCGACGACAATCACCCGATCGAGTTGAGCGCGGGCGACGTGGTGCTGTTCTCCAGCCGCCAGATCCCCGGCAACGAACTTGCCATCGGCCGCATCCAAAACCAGCTCGCCGCGCGCGGGATCGTGATGGTGACCGACCGGCAGAGCGCGATCCACGTCTCCGGCCATCCGGGACGGCCCGAGCTGGAGGCGCTCTATGGCTGGCTGCGGCCCCAAGTGCTCGTGCCCGTCCACGGCGAAATCCGCCACATGCAGGAACAGGCGCGGCTCGGCCTCGCCAGCGGCATTCCCCACGCGGTGGCGCAGAAGAACGGCGACATGGTCCGCCTCGCGCCCGGCGCGCCGGGCCGGATCGCGGAGGTGCGCGCGGGCCGCTTGATCCTCGATGGCGATATCATCGCGCCGGCGAACGGCGAGGGCATCGTTATGCGCCGCCGCATCGCGGCCGAGGGCGCACTGGTCGTCGTGCTCGGCGCGAACCGCCAGATCGCGATCGAGAGCTTCGGCCTTCCGCTCGACGAGGACATGGCCGAGTTCGTCGAGGAAGCGAAGGCGGACATCGCCGCCGCGCTCGACAAGCTGCGCGGCAAGGCGCGCGAGGACATCGCCGAACTGACCGAGACCGCACGCCTCGCGGCCCGCCGCGCGGCGCGGCGCTGGGCGGGCAAGAGCCCGCAGGTCAAGGTCGTGGCGATGGGGGGCTGAGGCGATGCAGTGGACTTCGTTTCTCGCGATCTACGCGCTGGTGTGGGTGCTCAGCGCCTTCGCCATGCTGCCGCTCGGCATCCGCACGCACGACGAACTCGGAATGGAGAAAGTGCCCGGCCAGGCGGACAGCGCGCCGGGCAACTTTCGCCCGTGGACCGTCGTGCTGCGCGCAACGATCCTCGCCGCGGTGCTGACCGGGCTGTTCGCGCTGAACTATCACTATGGATGGGTCGGGGTCGACGACCTCGACGTGACGCGGCTAGTCGCGTAGCCGCTTGATCGCCTGCGCGAGCGCCACGTAGAGCTTGCCCATATCCGAGCTGAGCAGCGTGACGCCGATCGCGCCGCCGTCGCGGGTCGACAGCACCGAACGCAGCATGCCCTCGAAATCCGCGACGTAGCGATTCACGTTTTCCTGGAACTCGGGTTCGCCGTCGTAAAGTTCGGCGATCTCGCGCGCGTCGCCGTTGTCGAGCAGACGTACCGAGCGGCGGGTGAAGATGCCGCGGTCGCCGCGCAGGTACGAGGCCCAGGCGGTGTCGGTGACGTCGGTCGACAGCGCCTTGGCGATGTCGATCGCGTTGGAATTCAGGCTCTCGGTGATGAGCGCCATCCGCCGCGCGAAATCGTTGTCGACCTGCTCTTCCGCATGTTCACGCGCGCGCGTGACGCGAGTTTCGAGATTGCCCGCCAACTCGTCCACTTTGGCGAGCTGGTCGCGCAACTGGATCGCGGCCTGGCGGCTCGTGTCCGATGCCTTCGCAGCAGCGCGTTCGAGCTGGCCGATCGATTCTTCGGACTTTTCGCGGATCACCACGTCGAGCGCCTGCGAGGTTTCCGCGCCCACGCGCTCGGCCAGCTCGCGGATGCTGTCGGCCGCGTCTTCGCCGATCGCCGCGCGGGCGGAGCGGGCGGCGGTTTCGAGCGCCTCGATCGCATCGTGCAGGTCCACACGGGCCTTTTCCGCCATCGCCGAGCTGTCTTCGTCGAGCGCGACGATGGCGGCACGCAAGCCGGCGATCTGCGCCGCGTGTGCTTCGCTTGCTCCGGCAAAGCGGCTGTGCAGCGCTTCCATGTCTGCGATCGCTTCGCGCCCGGTGTCGCGGGCCGTCGTGACGTAATCGGACAGTTGCGCGCCGGACGACCCGGCCTCTCCGAGCAGTGCGTTGAGCGCGGTAGCGCGCTCTTCGACCGAGGCAAGCCGTCCTTCGGCCTCGCCGATCGACGCGGGCAGCTCGTGCCGCGTTTGATGCGCGCTGGCCTGGATCAGTTCGAGCAGACGGACGCTCGCCTCGGTGAGCGCGGCAACGGCTTCGTCGGTTCCGCCGAGCGCCGCCCGGCTGTCGGACAGCTTTGCTTCCAGCCGCTCGAGGCTTTGCGAGAGCACTTGTTCGGTTTCGCTTCCCTGATGTCCGACGCGCTCGATATCCGCGCGCAATTCCACCAGGCGCCCGGCGATGGCTTCGCCGTGCTGGCCGAGCCGTTCGGTTTGCTCGATCTGCGCTTCGCGGCGCTCGGCGATCGCGGCGTCGATCTCGGCGAGGCGCGCCGCGAGGCCGTCCGCAGCCTCGCGCTCGGCCTGTTCGAGCATGGCCTGACGTTCGGCGATCCGGGTCTGCAACCGCTCGTCGCGCTCGCCGATACCGCGATCGACCTTCTCCGCCTCCGCGCGGAGCGCGTCGAGCTTGCGGTTCGCCGAAGCGATTGCGCTGTCGTCGATCCCGGTGATGACTTCGATCGCTTCGGTCAGGCGATGCTTGATGGCCTCGATCTGGCCGTCCCACAGCGAAATCGCGGCCGCTTCGTCGGCGCGCACCGAATTGCCGATGGTCTTCGCCTCGTCACGCAGTCCGCCAAGACGCGCGCGGAGCGAAACGAGCGCTTCCTCTTCCTCGGTCTCGAGTTCGGCGTGGGTCGAGCGCAGTTCTTTCGCGAGCGCATCGGCCCTGCGGCGCAACGCGGCGAGGGTTTCTACTTCGCGGCCGTCGAGCTCGGCATGGAAATCCTCGCTGCTCGTGCGCAAAGCAGCGAAGCGTTCGGCGGCCATGCGGTCGATCCGATCCACCTGCTCGTCGAACACGACGAGGGCATCGTCGATCCGCTGGCGCAATGCCGCCACCTGCCGTTCGCTCGCTTCTCCGAATTCGTTGAGCCGTTCGAACCCGCCGACGAGTTCGCCGACCCGGTCGTTCGCGATCCGGCCGGCATTCCCGATCTGGTTCGACACATCGCGCGCGGAATTGGCCACCACCGGCAAGCCGTCACGCAGGCGGGTCATGTTTTCCAGCGCGGTAGTGCTCACAGTTGCGAGCGTTTCGACCTGCTGCCCGTTATCAAGAACCAGCGCCTGCAAATGGCCCGCATGTTCCGACAGGCGCTCGGTCGCGATCCGGCCCAGCGAATCGAGTTCGCGCGATTGCGAGGCGAGGAATTCGCGCGCCAGGCTGAGTTCGCGGTTGATCACCGACAGACGCTCCTCAAGCACCTGCGATTCGTGCGAGAGCAGCGCGGCGACGTCGCCGAACCGGCCCGCTTCGTGGCGGCTGTTGCGGGTGGCGAGGAGCCAAAGCAGCGCGATCAGCGCGACGGGCGTCGCCCATTGTCCGATCCAGCCGACCCACTGGTCGAGTTGCGCGGAGGACATGCCCGCACGATGCGCCCATGCGAACGCCGCGGTCCACCCGGCCGTCGCGGCGATCGCAAGGGTCGGCACGAGCCAGCGCCGCCGCAGCCGCGGGTCGGGCTCCTCCTCGTAATCCCACATCTCTTCGCTTTCGCTCGCGTCGACCGCATCCGCCTCGACCGGTTCGGCCGCGCCTTCGACAGGCTGTTCCGCTGGCGTCCCGGGCCCAATGGCCCTGATGTTTGATCCCCCTGACATGACGTGGAAACTATCACGGAACGGGGGGTGTGAAACCCTGTTTTAACCAATCCTGCGGCAGAACGAGCCCGATGGTCCACGAAAACGGTGCCCTCGACGCGACGCTGGCCGCTGCCGCCGGCGAAGATCCGGTCTTGCTGGCCGAATTGCGTGCGGCCTTCGTCGAAAGCCTCGATCGCCATATCGACCTGCTCGGCCGCGCGCGCTGCGACGGTAACTGGGATGTCGCCGCGATGCGGCTGAAGGGGCTGGCGGCCAGCTTTCACGCTGGCGCGCTGTTGTCGCTCGCCGACGAAGCGCTGGCCGCTGCGCCCGGCGAGCCGACCATCCTGCGCCGACTCGAGGCGTTCCGGCGCGATTTCTCCGCCGGACCAGCCTGACCGCTCGACCAGAGCGCTTGGCACGCCGCCCTTCGGTCCGTAGAATCCGCTGCGTACTATCGGGCGGAGTGAATTTTGCGGGTTGCGATCCTATCGGCGAATGTTGCGGCGGGCCAAGGCGACGCGCCGGTGCGCGGCCTGCTGACTATCGCCGGGCGCAGCGTCGCTTCGCTCCAACTCGATCTCGCGCTGCGGCTCGGGTGCGAGCGGGTCGTGTGCCTTGCCGACGGGCTGGGCGAGGGCACGCTCCCTCTGCTGCACCGCGCCGAAGGGGCAGGCGCGAGCTTTCACGCACTTTCGGGCGCGCGAGCGCTGTCGGGGCTGGTACGCGCGCAGGATGAACTGTTCGTGTTCGCCGAAGGGGTCGTGCCTGATCCGCCGCTGGTCGGCGAATTGCTGGGTGAGCGTTCGGGCATCGTCGCGCTGCCCGCGGAAGCGGGGGTCGAGGCCGGGTTCGAGCGGATCGATCGCGATCATGCCTGGGCCGGGCTCGCGCGACTGCCGGGATCGACGGTCGAGCGTTTGGCGGAAATGCCGGTCGACGTCGATATCGTGTCCGCGCTGCTCCGGGTGGGGCTGCAATCGGGCGTCAGGCTGGTGCCGCTGGCGCGCTCGCACCTGACGAATCGCGACTGGGTCTATTTGCGCGACGAAAGCCAGGCGCGCGCGTTCGAGAACGCCTGGTTGCGGCAGCGGGTCGCGCCGGTTTCGTTCGCCGCGCCCGCCTATGCGCTGGCCGACCGCGCGGCGATGGCGCTCGCGCCGCGCGTGCTCGCCCGCCGCGGTCGCTCGGCGCTGCCGCTGGTCGGCGGCATCGCAAGTCTCGCCGGCGCGCTCGCCGCGGCCTGGTGGAAGATGCCCGCACTCGCCTTCGGAGCGACCGCGCTTGCCGCGTTCCTGCTGCGCATGGGCGGCACGCTCGGGGCGCTTGCGCGGAGCGAGCGCGACGTCGGATGGTTAGGCCGCGTATTGCGCGGCGCGCCCGCCGTGGCGGTTGACGCCGCGATCGTGGTACTGGTGGAGCTTGTCGCGCCCGCCACGGAGCGCCCCGGATGGATATTCGCCGGCGGCATGCTCCTGATGGGATTGCGATTGGTCGAGCGATTGGGCAGCGATATGCCTTCGCGCGTAGCGTCAGATCGCACCGTGTTGGCCGGGATAATCGCACTCGCTGCGGTCGCTGGGCAAATTCTTCCCGTAATCCAGTTGCTTGCGCTGATATCGCTGATCGTTCTCTATTTCGTTTCCGCACCGCGACGGATAACGCGGGTTTAACTATACCGCGCTAAGGCGGGTGGATGACCGACTCCGGCGTGACCCAGGTTTCGCACTCTCCGATCGAGGCCGTCCTTGCGGACGATCTCGCGCGCGGCGACGTCGTGCTCGGCACGATCGGGCCGATGATGGGCATCCTGCTCGCCAGTCACGACCATGCGCTGTTCAGCGACGAGATCGTCGCGCGTGTCCGCTCGATGGTCGCCAGCATTGCGCGCCAGTTGCTGGTCGCCGAAGCCGCCGCGGCGGGCGAGGAAGACGCCTACGCCTTCGCAGCCGAGCGCGGCGACGCGCTGGCGGGTGCCATGGCCGAGAGCCTGCCGCTGCTCGGCCATTGCCACGCTCTCGCGCTTGAGCATCGGCTGGCGACCGACCTCGAGCGGCGCACCTCGATCGATCCGGTTCTGTCGCCGTTGCTGCAGTCGCTGATCGCTTCGTCCGACGCCGAGACCGCACGGGTCGCGATGGCGTTGCTCGCGGCGCAGGCCCGCTTCGTCCAGCGGCAGCGGCGCATGGAACTGACGCTGGAGGAACTGCCGCACGAATTGTTCGATTTCGCCGTCGACTGCTGGCGCACGCATTCCGGCGGCGATACGAACAATGCCGTGGCGCAGGCCGAGCAGCGGGTGCGCGACGCCTACGACACTCACGAGCGCCGCGCATCGCTGCTTGAACGCGCGGCGGGTGCGACGGGCGACGCGATGCAGCCGGCGATGTCGCTCGCCCATGCGGGTGTGGCGCTGTTCCTCACCGCGATCGCTCTGATCGGCAAGCAGGATCGCGATCTCGTGGCGGTGTCGACCAACGAGAGCCAGCTCGGGCGGCTTTCGCTCGCGATGCGGGCCGCGGGACTCAAGCCGGCGGATATTGCCGAACAGTTTGCGCTGATCCATCCGCACACCAGCCTGCCCGATACGTTCGACACGCTGCGCTCCGACCGCGCCGGCGAAATCCTCGCCGCCTCCGGGCGCAAGGCGCTGGGCTGAGCGATGGACGGCACGACGCAAGCCTATCGCGCGCGGGGGGTAACCGACGCCGAGGACCGGCTGATCGAGGCGGATGAGCCGATCGCCGCGCTCCAGCGCAACTGCGGCGGGGAGATTCCGGGTACGCTGGCGATCCCGGCTCTGTTGGAGCAAGTGCGCCGGGCGCGGCAAAGCGGCGCGCGACGTTCGGGTGCGATCGAGGCGACCGGCGGCGACGAAACAGTGCGCGCATGGATAGAAGTCATCCCGGACGCTTCGAGCGGCGGCGGATGCGCAATCGGCGTGGTCGACTGGCAGAGTTCGCCGGTCGTTCGCGAAGGCGATGCCGAAACGGCCGCTCGGCGGCTCGAAATCGAGCGGAACCTCGCCGAACTGACCGCTCGGCTCGACCCCGCGCAGGCCGTTCTCGCGGTCGAGAGCGGCGCACCCGACCTTGCGGACTTGGCGGCGCGCATGACGGAGGGCCGAGGCCGCGCGTGGACCGATTTCGTCGAACTTCCCGGTGCGCTTCATGCGCAGCCGATGCATTGGCGGTTGCTCGACGGCGCCCGGGTAACGGTGGCCGGTTCGCGCCGCGCGTGGACGGCGACGCTCGTGCCGCTCGGCGCGCCAGAACCGGGGCAGGCCGGGTTCGAACTCTATCTTGTCGCCGATGCGCCGCTCGTCTCAGGCGTTGCTTCAGGCACTGCTTCCGAAGCGCGCGTGCCGGCGCGGCCGATCGGGCAGGACCTTTCACCGGTGCTGCGCCAGCCCATCGCGCGGATAATCGCCAATGCGGAGACGATCCGCACGCGCCTGGCCGGGCCGCTGGCGGAGGAATACAGCAATTACGCGGCGGACATCGCCTCGGCCGGGCAGCACCTGCTCGCGCTGATCGAGGATCTGTCGGACCTGGAGGTGGTCGAATCGGACGATTTCGCCACCGCGCCCGACGAGATCGATCTCGGGGACGTGGCGCGCCGCGCGGCAGGTATTCTCGCGGTGCGGGCGAAGGAACGCGAGATCGAGATCGTCGCCCCCGGCCCGGGCGAAGCGCTACCCGCGATCGCGGAATTCCGCCGGGTATTGCAGATCCTGCTGAACCTCGTGGGCAACGCGATCCGCTACTCGCCCGAAGGCTCGACCGTGCGGATAGAATTGTCGGGCAAGGGTGATCGCTCCCGGGTGCGGGTGGTCGATCAGGGGCAGGGCATCGCCGAGAAGGACCGCGAGCGGGTGTTCGGGAAATTCGAACGGCTCGGTCGCAGCGGCGATGGCGGCTCGGGCCTCGGGCTTTACATTTCGCGCCGCCTCGCGCGGGCGATGGGTGGAGACCTGTCGGTGACAGGCAAGGCGGGGGAGGGCGCGACCTTCCGGCTCGATCTCCCGCGCAATTCCTAAGGCTTTTGGCCCTTAACGCTTCCAGCGCGACCCCAACCAGAACAGCACCACGCCGATCAGCAGCGTGACAGCGCCGCGCACCGCCCAGGTGCTGTCGGCGAGCATGAAGCTGTCGGCCGGCCACATGACCAGCCCAAGCCCCTGAAGCGCCCACAGGCCGCCGGCGAGGATCAAGGCCACGCCGGCGATCTGGAGGAGGAAGCAGATCGCTTTCACTTGGCTCAGCGCTTGCCGATCGGCACGTAGTCGCGCTCGGTCGGGCCGGTGTAGAGCTGGCGCGGACGGCCGATGACCTGGCCGGGATCGGAAATCATCTCGTTCCACTGCGCGACCCAGCCGACCGTCCGGGCGAGCGCGAACAGCGCGGTGAACATCGTGGTCGGGAAACCGATCGCCGACAGGATGATGCCCGAGTAGAAATCGACGTTAGGGAACAGCTTCTTTTCCTTGAAGTAATCGTCGTTCAGCGCGATTTCCTCGAGCCGCAGCGCGGTTTCAAACACGGGATCGTCGACCTTCAGCGCCTCGAACACCTCGCGCACGGTCTTCTGCATCACCGTCGCGCGCGGATCGTAGTTCTTGTACACGCGGTGACCGAAGCCCATCAGGCGGAACGGGTCGTTCTTGTCCTTGGCGCGCTCGATGTAGTGCGGAATTTTGTCGGGCGTGCCGATCTCCTGCAGCATGTTAAGCGCCGCTTCGTTCGCGCCGCCGTGTGCCGGGCCCCACAGGCAGGCGATGCCCGCAGCGATGCAAGCGAACGGGTTCGCGCCCGACGAACCGGCGAGCCGCACGGTCGAGGTCGAGGCGTTCTGTTCGTGATCGGCGTGGAGGATGAAGATCCGGTCCATCGCCTTTTCCACCGCCGGGTGCAGTTCATAATCCTCAGCCGGCACGCCGAAGGTCATGCGCATGAAGTTGCCGGTATAGCTGAGGTCGTTCTGCGGATAGAGGAACGGTTGGCCGACCGAATACTTGTACGCCATCGCCGCGATCGTAGGCATCTTGGCGATCAGCCGGTGGCTCGAGATCTTGCGGTGTTCAGGGTCCGAGATGTCGGTGCTGTCGTGGTAGAATGCCGACAGCGCGCCGACCACGCCGCACATGATCGCCATCGGATGCGCATCGCGGCGAAAACCGCGGTAGAACGTCATCAGCTGCTCGTGCAGCATCGTGTGACGGGTGATGGTATAATCGAAATCGTTGAGCTCGGTCTGGTTCGGCAGTTCACCGTTCAGCAGCAGATAGGCGACCTCCATGAAGCTGGAATTCTCGGCCAGCTGCCCGATCGGATAGCCGCGATGGAGCAGGACGCCTTCCTCGCCATCGATATAGGTCAGCGCGCTTTCGCAGCTCGCGGTCGACTTGTAGCCCGGATCGTAGGTGAACATACCCGTGCCGCCGTAGAGCTTGCGGATATCGATCACATCGGGCCCGACGCTGCCTTGCAGCACCGGGAAATCCTGCGTCTGGCCGCCCAGATCGAGCTTCGCCTGCTTGTCCGCCAAATTCGTTCTCCTTCTCGCTGCCTACCCCTGGGTTGCCGAGGTGGCTTGCGCGTCGATCCGCGCGAGCGCCTCTTCCCGTCCGAGCAGGACCAGCACATCGAAAATACCGGGCGAGGTGGTCGTCCCGGTCAAAGCCGCGCGCATGGGTTGCGCGAGCTTGCCGAGGCCCAGATCGAGCTCTTCGGCGAGTGATTTGGTAGTGGCTTCGAGAGCTTCGATTGTCCAGTTATTTTCGGCCCGCAGACTGTCCGCGACACGATCTAAAATTGCGCGGGCATCGTCCGTCAGCAAACTCTCGGCTTTCTCGGTCATCGCCAGCGGACGCGACTTGAACAGGAACGCCGCGCCTTCGGCCAGTTCGTCGAGATCTCGCGCGCGGGTCTTGAGCACGGGCATCGCCTGCGCGAGCAGCGCCGCGTCTGCATCCGGGCCGATCCGCGCGGCCACTAGCGCGGCCAGCCGCGCGTCGTCGGCCTCGCGGATATAGTGGCCGTTCAAGTTCTGGAGCTTCTTGAGGTCGAAGCGCGAAGGGCTTTTGCCCACGCCATCGAGGTCGAACAGCGCGATGGCTTCGTCGCGGTCGATTTCCTCGCGGTCGCCGTGACCCCAGCCGAGGCGCAGGAGGTAGTTGAACAGCGCTTCGGGCAGGATGCCGAACTCGTCTCGGTAGGTTTCCGCGCCCAACGCGCCGTGCCGCTTGGACAGCTTGGCGCCGTCGCTGCCGTGGATCAGAGGAATATGCGCATAGACCGGCTCGGGCCATTCCATCGCCCGGTAGATCGGCAGTTGGCGGAAGGCGTTGTTGAGATGGTCGTCGCCCCGGATCACGTGGGTCACGCCCATGTCGCGGTCGTCGACCACGACCGCGAGCATGTAGGTCGGGGTGCCGTCGGCACGCAGAAGCACATAATCGTCGAGCTCGGCGTTGCGCACCGTGACCTTGCCCTGAACCCGATCCTCGATCGCGGTCTCGCCCTCGGTCGGGGTCTTGAGCCGCACGACATAGGGCGCACCATCGGGGGCATCGGCCGGGTCGCGGTCGCGCCACCGGCCGTCGTAGCGCAGCGGCTGCTTGGCGGCGCGCTGTGCGGCGCGCATTTCCTCCAGCTCCTCGGGCGTGGCGTAGCACTTGTAGGCATGGCCCGCGGCGAGCAGTTGCTCGGCCACCTCGACATGGCGCGCGCCGCGTTCGGACTGGAACACGGTGTCGCCGTCCCAATCGAGGCCCAGCCAGTCGAGCCCGTCGATGATCGCGTCGATCGCCTCGGGCGTGGAGCGCTTGCGGTCGGTATCCTCGATCCGCAGCAGCGCCTTGCCGCCGTGGTGGCGCGCGAAGAGCCAGTTGAACAGCGCGGTGCGCGCGCCGCCGATATGCAGGAACCCGGTCGGCGAAGGGGCGAAGCGCGTCACGACCTGTCCGCTATCGCTTGCCATGTTCGACCTGTTCCTTTTCAATGCTGCGCATGGCGACGGGGGTGCCAGACGTGCCGCTGGGGGGCGACCCCGATGGGAGCGATGCTGCGGTGCAGCGCAATTGGCGCAGCGCGTGGCGTTTGTCCAGTCCAGCCGAAGGTGCGGAGCGGTTTCTGGCAAGCGCGGGGTTCGATCGCGGGCCGTGGCTGGCGGTCGCCTTCGCGGGCGGGATCGCGGCGTGGTTCGTGCTCGCCCGGCCGTGGCAGTGGAGCGCGGCGCTGGGTGTCGCTCTGCTCGTCGCGATAGCCGCGCAGGCGCTGTGGCGCGGGCGCGACGACCGCGCGAACCTGCGCCTCGCCGCCACATCGCTCGCGATCGTCTTCGCCGTCGGGATCGCGACGATCTGGCTGCGTTCAGAGACGGTCGGCGCCGAGCCGCTGGATTATCCGCGGGTCGAGCGGATCGAGGCGCGCGTGCTCGAACGGATCGAGCAGCCGGCAGAAGGCCGCGTGCGCGTGGTTCTCGCCTATCGCGACGCCGAGGCGGGCATGGCGCGCAAGGTGCGCGTCAACGTACCGCTGGCAGCGGATCGCGACGGGCTGGCGGAAGGCGCGGTGGTGCGGTTGCGCACCCGCCTGATGCCGCCATCCCCGCCGATGCTGCCGGGGGCATACGATTTTGCGCGCGCCGCGTGGTTCCAGGGGCTCGCCGCGACCGGATCGCTGATCGGGGAAGTCGAGATCGTCGAGGCCGCCCCGGCGGACGAGGGCGGGATCGCGCGGGTCCAGCGCACGCTCGCCGCGCATGTGCGCGGGCAATTGTCGGGATCGGCGGGCACCATCGCCGCCGCTTTCGCCAGCGGCGACCGCGGGTCGATATCCGACGCCGACGAGGAGGCGATGCGCGATTCGGGGCTGACGCACCTACTGTCGATCAGCGGCCTGCATGTCAGCGCGGTGATCGCGGCGGCGTATTTCCTCGCGATCAAGCTGCTCGCGCTGTGGCCGTGGTTGACCTTGCGCGTGCGGTTGCCGGTGCTCGCGGCCGCGATCGGGGCCGGGGCGGGGATCGGATACACGCTGCTGACCGGCGCGGAGGTGCCGACGGTGCGCAGTTGCATCGGCGCGCTGCTCGTGCTGATCGCGCTGGCGCTGGGGCGCGAGCCGCTGTCGCTGAGGATGGTCGCCGTCGCCGCCATGGCGGTGCTGCTGATGTGGCCCGAGTCGCTCGTGGGTCCGAGCTTCCAGATGAGTTTCGCGGCCGTGCTGGCGATCGTGGCGCTGCATACCAGCGCGCCGGTGAAGGCGTTCCTCGCCCCGCGCGAGGAAAGCTGGCTGGCGCGGGTGGGCCGGCGCGCGGCGATGCTGCTTGCCATGGGTTTCGTGATCGAGATCGCGCTGATGCCGATCGTGATGTTCCACTTCCATAGGGCAGGGCTCTACGGCGCGCTCGCCAACATGATCGCGATCCCGCTGGTGACGTTCGTCTCGATGCCGGCGATCGCGCTGGCGCTGGCGCTCGACCTTGCCGAGGCGGGCGCGCCGGCGTGGTGGGTGGCAGGCAAGTCGCTGGACCTCTTGCTGGGCATCGCGCACTTCACCGCTTCCCAGCCCGGCTCGGTCAAGCTCGCGCCGCAGATGAGTCTGGGCACGATCGCGCTGTTCGTCGGTGGCGGGTTGTGGCTCGCGCTGTGGCGTGGGCGGGCGCGGCTGCTCGGTTTCGCTCCGGCTGCGCTCGCCACGATGCTGCTGGTCGCGACGCCGGTGCCGGACATGCTGATATCGGGCGACGGCCGACACGTCGGGATCGCCGGCAAAGGCGATCGGTTGCTGATGCTGCGCGACACGCGCAGCGGCTTCACGCGCGACAACCTGCTGGAGCTCGCCGCGCTGGAGGACGAGCCGGTGCCGATCGAGGAATGGCCGAGCGCCCGATGCAGCCGCGATTTCTGCACACTGGCGCTCGAGCGGGGCGGACGGCGCTGGGCGCTGCTGATGGCGCGCAGCCGCGACATGGTGGAGGAGCGCGCGCTCGCCGCCGCCTGCGACCGCGCCGACATCGTCGTGGCCGATCGCTTCCTGCCACGCAGTTGCCACCCGCGCTGGCTCAGAGCCGACCGGCGGTTGCTCGAGCAGACCGGCGGCCTCTCGCTGTACCTCGACGAACCACGCATCGCCGCGGTCGCCGATACGCAAGGCGAACATGGTTGGTGGCGCGGCGAGGAGCGCTAGCCGCTCGCCTCGCCGAGCCGGATCAGTGGTAGCGGCGCAGCAGGCCCGAGAGCTTCCCCTGCACCTGCACTTCGTCGGGCCGGTAGACCTGCGGATCATAAGCGCCGTTCGCCGGGTCGAGCCGGATCATGCCGTTCTCGCGCCGCAGGTACTTGAGCGTCGCTTCCTCGTTGCGCACCAGCGCGACGACGATCTCGCCGTCACGCGCAACGTCGGTACGCCGCACCAGTGCAAAGTCGCCGTCGAAGATGCCCGCATCGATCATCGAATCGCCCGACACCTCGAGCGCGTAATGGTCGCCGGGGCCAAGCAGCGCTGCGGGAACGGGAAGGCTGTTGTAATCCTCGAACGCCTCGATCGGCGCGCCCGCGGCGATGCGGCCGTGGAGCGGCACCTCGATCACGTCGTTCGCGGGTGTCGGGCGCGCGGCCGGCGCGCGGCGCAGGTCGACCACGTTGTCGTTGGTCGAGGCGCTTTGGGCCTTGCGCGAAGCAGGCGTGGCATCGCCGGGCTGCTTCAGCACCTCGAGCGCGCGCGCGCGATTGGGCAGGCGGCGGATGAAGCCGCGTTCCTCCAGCGCAGAGATCAGGCGATGGACGCCCGACTTGCTTTTGAGGTCGAGCGCTTCCTTCATCTCTTCGAACGAAGGCGAAATCCCGGTTTCCTCCAGCCGCTGCTGGATGAAGCGGATCAGTTCGTGCTGCTTGGCCGTCAGCATGGCGAAAACTCCCTGGTCGCCTGTCCCGATCGTACGCGAATGCGAACGAATGCGGAACAATTAGGCAACCGAATGGCGCAAGTCAAGCAATTGCGCCGTTTCCGAGCCAATAGGCCGGAACATCCGTTCCCGCTTTCGCCTTCGGGCAGTGCGGCGGCCGCCAGATCAGCGCGTCGGCGCGGGCGAGTTGGCCGAGCAGGCTGGAGTCGCGGCGCATGATCGGCTCGAGCCCGTCGCTGCGATGGATCGCGCGGAGGAACTCGCCGCGCTCGCCGCCCGGCGGCAGGTCGGCGATGCAGGGCAGCGCCACGGCCGCGGGCAGAGGTTCGGGCGCGCCGAGCATGCGGCGCAGCGCGGGCAGGGCGAACAGGAAGCCGGTGACGAAGGCGGACACCGGATTGCCCGGCAGGCCGAGCACCAGCGTCGCGCCGCGCCGCGCCACGAGCAGCGGCTTGCCCGGGCGGATCGCCATGCGCCAGAACGCGAGGTCCGCGCCCCATTCCTCCAGCGCCGGGCGGATCAGGTCGTGATCGCCGACCGAGGCGCCGCCGCTGGTGACCACGAGATCGCAGCCGCCGCATTGCGCCAGCGCCGCGGCCAGCGCCTCGCGATCGTCGGGCACCGGGCCGACGCGGATGACCTCGCACGGTAGCCCGGCCATCATCGCGGCGAGCATCGCGCCGTTGGTGGCCGGAGTCGAGCCGTCGACCAACTCGTCGCCGCAATCGAGCACCGCGACGCGCGGGGAGCGGTGAGTCGACACGTCCGCCGCCGCGGCGGACAGGGCCAGCGCGATCTGCGCCGGGCCGAAGCGCGTTCCGGCAGGGAGCAGCGTGTCGCCTTGCGCGAAGTCCATTCCGCGCGGGCGAACCCATGTGCCGGGCTCGGGCGTTTCGCCGGAGAGGCGCTCGCCTTCGCGGGTCGCGTTTTCCTGAATCAGCACGCGGTCGGCGCCGGTGGGGATCACCGCGCCGGTCGAGATGCGTACCGCTTCGCCGTCGCCAAGCGGGGCACCGAACGGCGCGCCGCAGCGGCTTTCGCCGACGATGCACCACGGGCCGGGGCCGGCGATGGCATACCCATCCATCGCCGAGAGGTCGGCGGCGGGCTGGGTGCGCGCAGCGACCAGCGGCTCGGCGAGCCAGCGGCCGTGGGCCTGCTCGGGCGGAATGCGCTCGACCGGCAGCGGCACGACGAGGTCGAGCAGGAGTGCCCAGGCGTCCTCCAGCGCGATCATCCCCGGCGCCATCATTCGCTCGCGCGCCAGTTGCCTGACTTGCCGCCGGTCTTCTCGATCAGCCGCACACCCTCGATCGCCATGTCCTTCTGCACGGCCTTGGCCATGTCATAGATTGTCAGGAGTGCGACCGAAGTGGCTGTAAGGGCCTCCATTTCCACCCCGGTCCTGCCCGTCAACGAGGCGCGGGCGGTGACCCGCAGACCGTCGTCCTCGAGCGCGAAGTCGATCGTCACCGCATCGAGCGCGAGGGGGTGGCACAATGGGATCAGCTCGCCGGTCTTCTTGGCGGCCATGATCCCGGCGATACGCGCGGCGGCGAGCACGTCGCCCTTGGGGAGATCGCCCTCGCGGATCGCGGCGAGCGTGGCGGGCGCCATCGCGATCCGTCCGGTGGCGGTGGCCGAGCGCGCGGTCGCGGGCTTGCCGCCGACATCGACCATCCGCGCCGCGCCCGATTCGTCGAGATGAGTGAGTTTGTTCATCTTTCGGGCCACTTTCCTGCCAGACATGGACCACATGTTACACTGTCCTGACGCAAAAAAATTCGCCCTGCCGCGCGTGGGCGGAAGGCGCGGAAATCGGTGGGTTTAAGAGGGTTCACGCCACGGTTCTGACAGAACCCGCGCGGGTAGGAAAGTTCAGCCTTCGAGCAGCGCGCGGGTTGCGGCCTCGACGTCACGCTGGCGCATCAGGCTCTCGCCGACGAGGAAGGCGCGCACACCCGCTCCATCGGCAAGCCGCTGGCAATCGGCGTGGCTGGCGATGCCGCTCTCGCCGACCAGTAGCGCGCCTTCGGGCGCGAGCGGAGCGAGCCGTTCGGTCGTGGCAAGGTCGGTGCGGAAGGTCTTGAGATCGCGGTTGTTTATCCCGATCAGGCGCGATTTCAGGCGGTGCGCGCGCTCCATCTCCGCCTCGTCGTGAACTTCGACCAACACATCCATCCCGCGTTCGATCGCGGCGGCTTCGATCTCCGCCATCAGTGCGTCGTCCAGCGCGGCGACGATGATGAGGATCGCGTCGGCCCCGATCGCGCGCGCCTCGGCCACCTGCCACGGATCGACCATGAAATCCTTGCGCAGCACCGGCAGATCGCAGGCCGCGCGGGCGTCCATCAGGTAATCCTCGTGCCCCTGGAAATAGGGTGCGTCGGTCAGGACCGAGAGGCACGCCGCACCGCCCGCCTGATAGGCGAGCGCGTGCTCGGCGGGGCGAAAATCGGGGCGGATCAGGCCCTTGGAGGGCGAGGCTTTCTTGATTTCCGCAATCAGGCCGAAGCCTGTTTCCGACTTTGCGGCCAACGCCTTGGCGAACCCGCGTGGCGGCGTGACGTCACGCGCAGCGCGGTCGAGATCGTCCACCGTCGCGCGCGTGCGGCGGTCGGCGACTTCTTCGCGCTTGGTGGCGCAGATTTCGTCGAGCTTGTTCATCGGGTGTGCCTATGGCTGGCGGCTGGATGGGTGTCGATGGTGGATTTTTGGTTCGCGCGAAGGCGCTAAGGCACGAAGATGATGCGCCTGCGGCAAAGCCGCACTTCATCTTTTAGCCCTGCGCAGGAGTTTGATGCGCCTTCGGCGCGTGTCGTAGGACTCTTGGCGCCTTTGCGCCTTTGCGCGAACCCAGCTACTTCGCCATCGCGATCCAGCGATCGAGAAGGCTGCCCGCTTTCCCGCTATCGAGCGCTTCACCCGCGATACTTGCGCCATGCTCCCACCCGTCGGCAGCATCGGCAACGATCAGCGTGGCCGCCGCGTTTAGCAACACCGCATCGCGATACGGCCCTTTCGCGCCGCCGAGCAAAGCCTTCAGCGCCGCCGCGTTATGCGCCGCGTCGCCGCCGCGGATCGCATCGATCGGGGCGTGGCGCAGGCCCGCCTGCGATGCATCCACCCGGCGCATCTCGAAATCGTTGCCGGTCACGTCGGCGAGTTCGTTGCCGCCCGCCAGGCTGAGTTCGTCCAGCCCCTCGTCGCCCGAGGCGATGAAGGTGCGCTCTGTGCCCAGCTTCGCCTTCGCGGCGGCGTAGATCGGCACGTAGGCCGGGCGCGCGATCCCGATCAGCTGGCGGCGCACGCCGGCGGGGTTGGACAGCGGGCCCATCAGGTTGAAGATCGTGCGCCGCGCGAGCCGCTGGCGGATCGGCTGGATGCGGCCCATCGCAGGATGATGATTCTTGGCGAACAGGAAGCAAATTCCCAGTTCAGCCAACGTCTTCTCGGCGGTTCTTCCCGCTGCTTCCATGTCGAGCCCGAGCACCTCGAGCGTGTCCGCCGCGCCCGACTTGCTGCTCGCCGCGCGGTTGCCGTGCTTGGCCACGGGCACGCCCGCCGCCGCGACCACCAGGCTGACCGCGGTGGAGACGTTGAGCGTGTGGTGCCCATCGCCGCCCGTGCCGCAGCAATCGACCGCGTTTTCGGGCGCGGCGACCGGGATCAGGCGGGAGCGCAGCGCGCGCGCGGCGCCGGCGATCTCGTCCGCCGTCTCGCTGCGTTCGGTGATCGCGACGAGAAACCGCGCGATCTCCTCCTCGGTCGTCTCGCCGTCGAGAATCCAGCCGAAGACCTCCTCGGCCTCGATTTCAGACAGGTGCGGTTCGGCCTGGGGTAGCGCTTTCATGCGGGAACCTTTGCGGAAATTCCGCAGATTTCGAGGAAATTGGCGAGCAGCGCGTGGCCGTGCTCGGTGGCGATGCTTTCGGGGTGGAACTGCACGCCGTGGATCGGCAGGTCGCGGTGGCGGAAGCCCATCGCGCTGGTGCCGTCCTGCCCGGGCGTCTCGCTGGTGGCGTTGACCACCAGCGCCTCGGGAATGTCCTCCACCACCAGCGAGTGGTAGCGGGTGGCGGTGAAGGGCGAGGGCACGCCGGCGAACACGCCGCTGCCGTCGTGCTCCACCGGGCTCGTCTTGCCGTGCATCAGCCCGCCGCGCACCACTCTGCCGCCGAAGTGCTGCCCGATCGCCTGATGGCCGAGGCACACGCCGAGCAGCGGGCGCGCGGCATCGGCGCAGGCGGCCACGAGATCGAGGCTGATTCCCGCTTCGTTCGGCGTGCAGGGGCCGGGGGAGATGAGAATGCCCTTCGCCCCGCTCGCCAGCGCGTCCGTGGCGGAGAGCGCATCGTTGCGTTCCACCCGCACTTCCGCGCCCAGTTCCATCAGGTAGTGGACCAGGTTGAAGGTGAAGCTGTCGTAGTTGTCGATGACCAGGATCATTACCGCCGCCTTCGGCTGCGCGGGGCGGCCGATCAAGCAAGTTTAGGTTTCAGGCGCTCTTGCCCGCCAGCTTGTCGGTCGCGCGCACGAGGCCGTCGATGATGCCCGGTTCGCCCGCGCTGTGGCCCGCGTCGTGGACGATCCACAGCTCGGCCTCGGGCCAGGCTTTCTTGAGCGCCCAGGCGGAGGTGGGCGGGGTGCAGATATCGTGGCGGCCCTGCACGATGATGCCGGGGATACCTTTCAGCTTGCCGACGTCGCGCAGTAGTTGCGCTTCCTCGAGGAAGAAATCTTCGAGGAAGAAGCGGGCGCAGATGCGCGCGAAGGGGATCGCCTTGGCCGGATCGGCGAAGGTGCCCAGCAACGCCTCGTCGGGCAGCAGCGTGGCGACGCTGCCTTCCCACAGCGACCATTCGCGCGCGGCGGCGAGACGGACCTCCTCGTCGTCGCTGGTCAGACGGCGGTGGTAGGCTTCGACGAGGTTCGCGCGTTCGTCTTCGGGGATCAGGCCGGCGAACTGGTCCCACTGTTCGGCCATGATCTCGCTCGCGCCGTAGCGGTAGAGCCAGTCCTTCTCTTTCGCCCGCGCGAGGAACACTCCGCGCAGCACCAGTTCGGTGGTGCGCTCCGGATATTTCTGCGCGTAGGCGAGCGCGAGCGTGGCGCCCCAGCTACCGCCGAACACCTGCCAGGCATCGTGCCCGCACATCGTGCGCAGCCGTTCGATATCCTCCACGATGCGCCAGGTGTCGTTGTGCTCGATCTCCGCGAAGGGGAGCGACTTGCCGCAACCGCGCTGGTCGAACAGCAGCACGTCGTAGAGCGCCGGATCCCACTGGCGGCGATGGTTGGCGCTCATCCCACCGCCGGGGCCGCCGTGGAGGAACACCGCGGGCTTGCCGCCCGGCGTGCCCACGCGCTCGTAATGGAGCGAATGCCCTTCGCCGACGTCGAGCATCCCGCTCTCGTATGGCTCGATCTCGGGGTAGAGGGTGCGTTCGTAATCCATCGGGTCAGTCCTTTTCCTCGACCACCAGCAGCGGGCCGATCGGCGCGCGGGCGTCGGTGCGACCTCGTGCCGGATCCCACAGCGCGCTGACGCTGCCGTCGAGATAGAGCGCGTCGGGGGTTTTCAACTCGTCGCGGAAGTAGCGCGCGAGAATGCCGAAGCTTACCGGGCCTTCGGAGATCACGAAATGCGCGCGGCCCGCGCCGTCGATGCCGACGCCGTTGCGGATCGCCTTGCTCGGCCCGTCCTCGGAGATGTCCGGGTGCAGCTTGCCGTCGATGACGAGCATCGGCCCGCTCTGGGTGCCGAAGGCGGGGCGGTCGCCGACGTGGCTGTAGAAATCGTCGGCGGTGCGGATCTGCCACTTGCCGCCGGTGCCGAAGAACACGCCGTTGGGCTTCATGTGGAAATTGCCGGGGCCGTCGGCGCGGTTGAGTTCCTTCAGCCGCTCGCCCCCTTCGACATAGTAGCCGACCGGCTTGCCTTCGCCGTCGAACATGCCCGCGTTCATCGCGAAGGCGACCTTGGGCGCGTCGGACTCGCGCGCTTCGGCCAGTTTGACGAGGCTGCGCCAGGGCGCGCCGCCCGAAGGGCCGAGGTCGGTCACGATGCGGTGCTTGGCCGGGTCGGCCACGCAATGCGTCAGCGCGGCGCCTTCGAAAGAGACGCTTTCGCAGGCGGAGGCGACGGTAGGCGTCGGAGTGGGCGAGGGCGTCGGCGTCACGGTCTTCTCGGCCACGCCGCTGCCGATCTCGGTGCGCATGACCGGCTCGCCCGCCGGTTCCTGATCGCAGGCGGCGAGCGCGAGCAGGGCGAGGACAAGGAGGCGCTTCATTGGCCGAACCCCGGCTCTCCTGCGATCCGCGCGGCCTCGCGCGCGGCGGCGAGGAGCGCGCCCGCCTTGGCCTCGCACTCGCGCTGTTCGTAGGCCGCTTCGCTGTCGGCGACGATGCCCGCGCCCGCCTGCACGTGGAGCGTGCCGTCCTTCACCACGCCGGTGCGCAGGACGATGCACGAATCGACCGATCCGTCGGGCGCGAAATAGCCGACCCCGCCCGCGTAGGCGCCGCGCGTCTCGCGCTCCAGCTCGGCGATGATCTGGCACGCGCGGATCTTGGGCGCGCCGCTGACGGTGCCCGCAGGGGCGCCCGCGAACAGCGCATCGAGCGCGTCCTTCGCCGGATCGAGCCGCCCGATCACGTTGCTGACGATGTGCATCACGTGGCTGTAGCGCTCGATCGTGAAGCTGTCGGTGACCTCGACCGTGCCGCTCGCAGCCACGCGGCCGACGTCGTTGCGGCCGAGATCGAGCAGCATCAGGTGCTCGGCGCGTTCCTTGGGATCGGCGAGCAGGTCTGCTTCCGCCGCGCGGTCGCTCTCGGGCGTGGGGCCACGCGGGCGGGTTCCGGCGATGGGGCGGATGGTGACTTCACCGTCGCGCACACGGACGAGGATCTCGGGGCTCGAGCCAACCACCGCGAAGCCGGGCAGGTCGAGGAAATAGAGGAAGGGCGAGGGGTTCACCCGCCGCAGCGCGCGATAGAGCGCGACCGGCGGCAGCGGGAAGGGACAGGTGAAGCGCTGCGCGAGCACGACCTGGAACACGTCGCCCGCCGCGATATATTCCTTCGCCCGTCCGACCATCGCCGCGTAGTCGTCGGCGGGCAGGGTGGGCGAGAGCGCCATCTCGGGCAAGTCGCTGGCGGGCGGTTCGGCGGGCACCGGGCCGGAGAGCTTGCGCAACGCCTCGTCGATCCGCTCGGCGGCGGATGCGAGTGCGGCGTCGGGCTCGCCGCCCCACAGCGGAGCGATGCAGAACAGTTCGTCGCCGAGCCGGTCGAACACCAGTAGCACGGTCGGGCGCACGAACAGCATGTCGGGCAGGCCCACCGGGCTTTCGGGCGCGCGCGGCATCTTCTCGACCAGGCCGATGGTCTCGTAGCCGAAATAGCCGACCAGGCAGGCGAGGGCGGGGGGCAGTTCGGGCGGAAGGTCGATCCGGCAGCGTTCGACGAGCGCGCGCAGCTCGGCCAGCGCATCGCCGGTGCAAGGCGCGAATCCGTCACGATCATCCTGCCAGCGCGGATTGATCTCGGCCCGCGCGCCTTCGGCCCGGAACACGAGATCGGGGTCGATCCCGAGCAGGCTGTAGCGCCCGCGCACTTCGCCTCCTTCGACCGATTCGAGCAGAAAGTCCCCGCGCCCCGGCTCGATCAGCTTGAGCGCCGCGCCGACCGGGGTTTCGGTATCGGCGACCACCTTGCGCCAGACGAGCGCGGGCCGCCCCGCGGCCAGCGCCGCGCGGGCCTCGGCGGCGTTGGAGAAGCCGGAAGCGGCCCGCGCCACCCCCTCAGTTCTGCCCGACAAGTTGCCGGCGAACCGCGTCGATCGCCGCGGCGTTGCGCTCGACGCCCAGTTCGTCGCGCAGCGCGACGCGCAGCTGGTCGGAGTATTCGCCGCCCATCGCCATGCCGAGATCGGCCTTCGCCTGCGCGAAGAGCGGATCGTCGTTGCTGACTTCGCCGGCCTCGATATCGGCGAGGTCGACCACGAACCAACCGTTGCTGTCGGGCGCTTCGAGCTTCTTGGTCGTGCCTTCGGCCATCGAGAACATCAGCGCGATCGGTGCGGGGAAGCGGCCCTGCATCGCCGCGAGCTGTTCGCGGGTGAGGTCGATCGGATCGACCGCGGGCAGCGCCTGTTCCTCCGCTGCAACCGCGGCGGCGAGCGTCGCACCGCCTGCGATGCGCTTCAGGATGCGGTCGGCCGCGGCGCGCGCGGCCTGCGCGCCCTGTTCGAGACGCCAGGCGGCGATCACGTCGTCGCGGATGTCCGCCAGCGGCGCGGGGGCCGAAGCGGTGATCCGGCTCGCCTCGAAGATGAGGAACGTCTGGCCGCGCTCGATCTCGGCGAGCTGGGGCTGGCCTTCGCGCATCTGGAAGGCGGTCTCCAGCGCCGGTGCGAGCACCGCGGGCGCGGTCTCGCCGGGCGCGCCGTACACCTGACCGGTGGCGATGATCGGGCGCGTCGTCGCGAGCTCGACCCCGAGGTCTTCGGCCACGTCGGCCAGCGAGACCCCGTCGCTCAACTGTTGCTCGATCTCGGCCGAGAGATCGGCGAGCGCGGTCTGCCGCTTTTCACTGCGCAATTGGTCGGCGATTTCGCCACTGGCCTGCTCGAGGCTGCGCGCCGCGGTCGAATCGATCGCGTCGACCCGCACGACGTGCCAGCCGAGCCCGCTGCGCGCCGGCGCCGCGATCGCGCCCTGGGCAGCGGCGAACACCGCACGCGCGACGTCGGCCGAGCTTTGCGCGGCGAGATTCTGCTGCGAGATCGGGCCCAGTTCGGAGGTGTCGAAACCCGCCTCGCTCGCGGCGCTTTCGAGCGAGCCGCCCGATGAGACGCGCTGGCGGATGGCATTGGCGGCCTGCTGCGTGGGCACGATGAGCTGGGTGACCCGGCGTTCCTCCCGCGCGGCATAGCGCGCCCGATCTTCTTCGTACCGGGTGCGAATCTCCGCAGCGGTCGGTTCGGCGCGTTCGCCCAGCGTATCGGCATCGAACGCGGCATAGCGGATCACGCGCCGTTCGGGCCGGATGAAGTCGCCGCGATTCTCGGTATAGTACGCCTCGAGCGCCTGGGCCGAAGGATCGCCGGTAGGCGCGAACGCCGACGCGGGGATCGTCGCGATGCCGCCAGTGCGGCGCTCGCGCAGCAGCGCGGCATAGCGCGACACCATCTTGTCGGGCGCCTTGGCGCCGAACGAGGCGGGGACGAGCAGTTGCTGCGCGAGGAAGCCCTGCGCGAGATCGGAGCGGAAGGTCGCCTCGCTGATGTTCTGCGCGCCGAGCACCTGCCGGAAGGTGTTCGTATCGAACTCGCCGTTCGCGCCGCGGAAGATCGGGAAGGTGAGAATCTCGCTGTTGACCAGGTTCTCGCCTGCACGCAGCCCGAGCCCGCGCGCGAACCCGGCGATCGCGACACGATCGATCATCTGGTCGAGCACTTCGTCGAGCCCGCCCTGTTCCACGAACGCGGGCATCGAGATGGTCGGATTCTGCTGGCGGACCTGATCGAGCGCCTGATCGGTGTAGCGCGCGAAATCGGCCGAGCCGATCTTCTCGTCGCCGACCACCGCGACCCGTTCCCCGCCGGCGATGCCGCCGAAGGTGCCGGTGCCGGCGATATCGCTGCTGGCGAACGCGAACGCGATCAGCGCCAGAAAGCCGAGGGTGACCGGAATGCCGAGCTTCGACTGGAAGAATCTGCGGAAGAAAGTAAGCATGTCGGGAGCGGTTCCGGAGCTGCGGGTTCGATTAAAGGCTTGCGCTATGCGGCGAGCGCTTTATCCGCCCTGCGACCTCGCGGCAACAGGTGCCCGACGCTTTTGGCATGGCAAGCCGATGTCACTGGCGGGCGGCGCCTTTCACCCCATATAGACGCCCGCGAATGCGGCGTCGAACCGCCGAACAATCGGGATTAGAACAGGATTCGTCATGGCCGAGCGGCCCTATATCGTTGGAAACTGGAAGATGAACGGCACGCGCGCGATGCTCGCGCAGGCGCGGGCCATCGATCGTGCGGCGCAGAACATGATGAAGGTCGAGGTCGCGCTCGCTCCGCCGTTCACGCTGATCCACGCGACCCACCGCGAGGTAGAGCAGATCGGCGTCGGTGCGCAGGATTGCCACGCGGGCGCCGACGGTGCGCACACCGGCGACATTTCGGCCTCTATGGCCGCCGACGCGGGCGCCAAGTTCGTGATCCTCGGCCACAGCGAGCGGCGGCAGAATCATGGCGAGAACGATTCGCTGGTCCAGGCCAAGGCCGCTTCCGCGCTCGAGGCCGGGCTGCGCGTGATCATGTGCTGCGGCGAAACCGAATCGGTCCGCGACGCGGGCGACGCGATCGCGTTCGTCTCGGCCCAGCTCGAGGCTTCGCTGCCCAAGACATTCGAGCGCGCTGGCGAATTGCTGACCGTCGCTTACGAACCGGTCTGGGCAATCGGCACCGGGCGCACCCCGACCGCGGACGACGTGGGCGCGATGCACCGCGCGATCCGCGCGCTGCTGGTGCGGCTCTACGGCGAGGACGAGGGGGGCGCGGTACGCATCCTCTACGGCGGCTCGGTGAAGCCCGAGAACGCGCGCGAACTGCTCGGCGCGGACGAGGTCGGCGGCGCGCTGGTCGGCGGCGCGAGCCTGACCGCTGAAAGCTTCATGGGCATCGTCATCGCCGCCGCCGAGGTTCACGAGCAGTAACCCCGGCGTGCGACTTGCCCCGACGCCGCGCAGCCCCTAGATGCGCGGTCAAACGGATCGAGATTGTTTCATGTTCATCTTCCTCTTCGTCGTTCAGTCCCTCGTCGCGGCCGCGCTCGTCGCCGTGGTGCTGATGCAGCGCTCCGAAGGCGGCGGCCTCGGGATCGGCGGCGGTGGCGGCCCCACCGGGCTGATGAGCGCGCGCGGCGCGGCCGACTTCCTGACCCGCGCGACCAAGTGGCTCGCGGTGGTGTTCGTCGTGCTGTCGATCGCGCTGGCGGCGATCGCTGCCGAGACGAGCGGGCAGGACGGGATCACCTCGACGCTCGACCGCACCGCACCGGCCGATCCGCTCGGCCAGGCGGGCGGGGCGCAGCAGCCTGTCGCGCCCGCCGCGACCGAAACGACGGCTCCGGCGACCGACGATCCGCTGGCCGACGCGACCGAGTAATTTCGCTTCGATAAATGTGGATCGCGGGCGCGCGCCCGCTGCATTCCGCTTGCCCCGAATCCACTCCGACCCTAAGGCCCGGCTCCCATGGCGCGGTATATTTTCATCACCGGCGGCGTGGTTTCCTCGCTCGGCAAAGGTCTCATGGCGGCGAGCCTCGGCGCGCTGCTGCAGGCGCGCGGCTACAAGGTCCGCATCCGCAAGTTCGACCCCTATCTCAACGTCGATCCGGGGACGATGAGCCCCTATCAGCACGGCGAGGTCTACGTGACCGACGACGGGGCGGAAACCGACCTCGACCTCGGCCATTACGAGCGCTTCACCGGCGTTTCCGCACGGCAGAGCGACAACGTCACCAGCGGGCGCATCTACCAGCAGATCATCGCCCGCGAAAGGCGCGGCGACTACCTCGGCGCGACGGTGCAGGTGATCCCGCACGTGACCGATGCGATCAAGGAATTCGCGCTCGCCGACCAGGGCGACCACGATTTCATCCTGTGCGAGATCGGCGGCACGGTGGGTGACATCGAATCGCTGCCCTTCATGGAAGCGATCCGCCAGCTTCGGAACGAGCTGGAGCCGGGCCGCACGCTGAGCGTCCACGTCACGCTGGTGCCCTACATCAAGGCCGCGGGCGAGCTGAAGACCAAGCCCACGCAGCACTCGGTGCGCGAACTCGCCAGCCTCGGCATCAAGCCCGACGTGCTGCTGTGCCGCTGCGAACATCCGCTGCCCGACAGCGAACGGCGCAAGATCGCCAATTTCTGCAACGTGCGGATGGAATCGGTCATTCCCGCGCTCGACGCCTCGTCGATCTACGCGGTGCCGCTGCAATATCATGCCGAAGGGCTCGACAGCGAAGTGCTGCGCGGGTTCGGCATCACCGACGCGCCCGATCCCGATCTGGCGACCTGGCACGACATTCTCGACCGCCACCAGCATCCGGAAGGCGAAGTGACGATCGGGGTGGTCGGCAAGTACGTCGGGCTGCCCGACGCCTACAAGTCGCTCAACGAGGCGCTGGTCCACGGCGGCATGGCCAACCGCACGAAGGTCAACATCCGCTGGATCGACGCCGAACTGTTCGAGGAAGACGACGACGAGATCGCCGCGCGCCTCGAACCGCTGCACGCGATCCTCGTCCCCGGCGGCTTCGGCGAGCGCGGCTCGGAAGGCAAGATCGCCTCGGTTCGCTTCGCGCGCGAGCGCAAGGTGCCGTTCCTCGGCATCTGCCTGGGCATGCAGATGGCCTGCATCGAGGGCGCCCGCAGCGCGGGGCATGCCGGCGCGTCATCGACCGAGTTCGGCCCGACCGACGAGCCGGTGGTCGGCATCATCACCGAATGGATGAGCGAAGAGGGGCTGCAGACGCGCGAGGCCGGGGGCGACCTCGGCGGGACGATGCGGCTCGGCGCCTACGACGCGAAGCTCGCCGGCAACAGCCACGTCTCGCGCATTTACGGCGGGGCGAGCGAGATTTCGGAACGTCATCGCCATCGCTACGAAGTCAACGGCGCCTATCGCGAGGCGCTCGAAGGCGACGGACTGCTGTTCTCGGGCATGTCGCCCGACGGCCTGTTGCCTGAAATCGTCGAACGGCCCGACCATCCATGGTTCGTGGGGGTGCAATTTCACCCCGAGCTCAAGTCGAAGCCGTTTGCGCCGCATCCGCTGTTCGCGGGCTTTGTCGCCGCGGCGCTCGCGCAATCGCGCCTCGTATAAACATAAGATAACTTTCTGCGAAATCGCGCCATATTGTTGCGCAACCCCTTAGTACGCCGGAATTCCTGTGCCGGGCCGGGACGAGCAGCGAAGCAATCGTTCGCCGCCGCTTTATCTTTTGATGGTTTTGGCGCATGATGACGTCACTGTGCGATTCCTCGCGGGAAATCGCGTGCGGCGGGCTTGCGAAAATTTCAGGCTTGGCCTGGAGCCGGATCGTCTTCTGCGACCCGGACGATCCGGCCCCGGACAAGGCGGCGCTCGCGTCGCGGGGGCGAGTCTCACGACTCGCCCCCAACTTCTTCAGATCACGCGTAGGGTCGAGCTCAGGCCGCGTCAGCCTTGCCCTCGCTGTCATCGTCGTCGTCGCGGACGACTTCGAGCGTGGCCTGTCCGTTGACCGCGATTTTCTTGGGCTTCATCGCCTCGGGCACTTCACGCACGAGGTCGATCACCAGCAGGCCGTCTTCGAGCCGGGCGTTCTCGACCCGGACGAAATCGGCCAGTTCGAAGCGACGCTCGAAGCCGCGGTTGGCGATGCCGAGATGCAGCATCTCGCCGTCGTCGCCCGAATCCTCGCGCTTGCGGCCCTGCACGACGAGCAGATTCTGTTGGGCGGTGATGTCGATGTCGGCGGTGCGGAAGCCGGCGACTGCGAGCGTGATGCGGAAATCGTCCTCGCCGCGGCGTTGGATGTTGAACGGCGGGTAGTTGTCGCCGGCGTTGGTGCGCGCCTGGTTCTCGAGCAGGTCGAACAACCGGTCGAAACCGACGGTCGAGCGGCGATAAGGGCTGAAATCGAAACGGTTCATCGAAACAAATCCTCTTATGAGCAATTTGACACTGTGCCGGGCCCACGCGTGGCAGCGCCCGGATACTATCGGCGGCGCGTCCATTGCGGCACGCGCCTCCATTCGCCAGATAAGGCCTGCGGCAGGCCGTTCAAGTGCCGCGCCGTGCCGAGAAGAACCGGGGAATTTCAATGCCTGAGCCCAAGATCGAGATCTACACCAAGTTCGGATGCGGATATTGCTTCCGGGCCAAGCGGCTGCTCGACAACAAGGGCGCCGAATACACCGAGCATGACATCACCATGGGCGGTCCGAAGCGCGAGGAGATGCTGGAACGCGCGCCGGGCGCCCGCACCGTACCGCAGATATTCATCGGCGAGACTCATGTCGGCGGCTCGGACGACCTCGATGCGCTCGAGCGGAGCGGCAAGCTGGACGCGCTGCTCGCCGGATGACGCGCATCGCACTTCTCCAGATGACCGCGGGGATCGATCCGGCGGCCAATGCGCGAACGGTTGACGATGCCGCGCGCGAGGCGGCGGGGGAGGGAGCCGCGATGCTGTTCACGCCCGAGATGTCGGGCATGCTCGATCGCGATCGTGCGCGCGCCGCGCAGGCGATTGCGCGCGAGGGCGACGACCGAACGCTCGCCGAAGCCCGCGAAGCCGCGGCGCGCGAAGGACTGTGGATCGCGCTCGGCTCGCTCGCGATCGATCGCGGCGACGGCAAGTGGGCCAACCGCAGCTTCCTGATCGGCCCCGACGGCGCGATCGCCGCGCGCTACGACAAGATCCACATGTTCGACGTCGACCTCGCGAGCGGCGAGAGCTGGCGCGAATCGAACGCCTACCGGCCCGGCGACGCCGTCGTCGCCGCCGAAACGCCGCTCGGCCGCATGGGACTCGCGGTGTGTTACGACTTGCGCTTCCCCGCGCTGTTCGAGGCGCTGGGCCGGCGGCAGTGCGACGCGATCGCGATCCCGGCGGCGTTCACCGTGCCCACGGGCAAAGCGCACTGGCACGTGCTACAGCGCGCCCGCGCGATCGAGGCGAGCGCCTACGTGATCGCCGCGGCGCAAGTGGGTGAACATGCGGACGGGCGGCGGACCTACGGCCACAGCCTAGTGGTCGATCCGTGGGGCGAAGTGCTGCTCGACATGGGCGGCGAGGCGCCAGGTCTTGGCTACGTCGAGATCGACCCTGCGCGGATCGCGGATGCCCGACGGCAGGTGCCGAGCCTTGCCAACCGCCGCGAAATTCCCGACTAGCGCCGCCACCATGATCGTGTTCGACCTCTCGTGCGCCGAAGGGCACCGCTTCGAAGGCTGGTTCGGTTCGTCGGACGATTTCTCCAGCCAGCTGGCGCGCGGACTGGTCGCGTGCCCGCAGTGCGGTTCGCCCGAGGTGGCGAAGGCCCCGATGGCGCCCGCGGTCCCGGCGAAGGGCAACCAGCGCAACGAGGTGCAAGCCGCGCGCAGGCCCGTCGCGGGCGGAAAGATTCCGCCCGAGGTACGCCGCGCGATGGAGGCGCTCGCCAAGGCCCAGGCGCGCGCGCTCGAAAAGAGCACGTGGGTCGGCGAGGGCTTCGCGGAGGAATCGCGCGCCATGCACTATGGCGAGAAGGATCTCGCCGCGATCCACGGCAAGGCGACGCTCGAGGAAGCGAAGGAACTGCTCGACGAAGGCATCGGCGTCGCCCCGCTGCCATTCCCGATCGCCGAACCCGACGAACTCAACTGATTGCCAGTGCCCCGCGCGTTCCCTAAACGCATGCCGCGTGCGCCCGTAGCTCAGCAGGATAGAGCACCAGATTCCTAATCTGGGGGCCACAGGTTCGAATCCTGTCGGGCGCGCCACATCGCGACATCCCGCGCATTTCGCTTGATATTGTCGGCAAGCTCTGGGAATTCCGGCCGGAATGCTTCCGGGGCCTCCTTCTTTTCACGCGATTGCGGCGATGGTGGTCACGATCGCGATGTTCGTCGCTTTTGCGCGCGGGCGGATGTCGACCGAGATCATTTCGCTGCTGACGATCGCGGTGATCGCCGTCGGGCTGTATTTCTTTCCGCTCGAAGGCACCGGCCCGACCGACGGCCTGCAACTCGCGTTCTCGGGCTTCGGGCACTACGCGCTGATCACGATCTGCGCGCTGATGATCATGGGCCGCGGGCTCGTGGTGACCGGCGCGCTCGAACCCGCGGCGCGTTTTCTGGAGCGGGTGTTCAAGCTCAACGTCCAGCTCGGTTTGCTCGTCTCGCTTTTGATGGCCCTGCTCCTGTCGATGGGCATCAACGACACGCCGGTGGTCGTGCTGCTGCTGCCGATCTTCGTCAGCCTCGCGGCGCGCGGGGCGATGCCCGCCTCCAAGACGCTCATTCCGCTCAACGCGGCGGTGCTGATCGGCGGCATGGCGACCACCATCGGCACTTCGACCAACATCCTGGTGGTGTCGATCGCGCGCGATCTCGGCATGCCGCAGATGAGCGTGTTCCATTACACCCCGATCGTGCTCGTCGCCGCGCTCGTCGCGTTGCCGTACCTGTGGCTAGTGATGCCGCGGTTGCTGCGCGACAATACGGCCACTGAAACTCATGCCGCGCGGCGTTTCCATACCCGCCTACGCGTGGGCGACGAGAGCGCGCTCAACGGACAGGTGCTGGCCGCGATCCTGCCGCGACTGCCGGGCGACCTGGAGTTTCACGACGCGCCGCAGGGGCCGATCCAGCTGCAGCAGCGGCTGAGCGTGTCGGGCACCCACGAAGCGCTCGAAGAAGCGATGCGCACGCTCAAGGGCGAGGTCGCGCCGGCCTGGGTGCTGGACAGGATCAAGCGCAGTTCGACGTCCTCGGGAGAGGATATCGCGGTGGTCGAGATGACCGTGACCGCCGATTCGCGGCTTATCAGCCGAACCCTGCCGACCTCGGGCGTGGCCGATCTCTACGGCGTCGCCGTGCTCGGCATCCACCGGCCCGAACGGCTGGTGGGGGAAAAGGATCGCTACAGCGAAGGTGGCGATCTGCGCATCGCCGAGGGCGACGTGCTGCTGGTCATGGGCATCCCCAAGGACCTCAACGATTTCGCTCGCGCGGACAGCCTCCTGACGCTCGAGGGGATGCGCGAGCTGCCGCGCCGTTCGAAGGCGGTGCTTGCCGGCGGAATCATGCTCGGCTCGGTCGGCCTCGCCTCGATCGGGCTGCTGCCGATCGCCGTCTCGGCGCTGGCGGGGGCGATCCTGATGTTCGTCACCGGATGCGTGAAGTTCGACCGCGTCGGCCGCGCGCTGTCGGCGCAGGTCATCGTGCTCGTCGCGGCGAGCATCGCGATCGGGCGGATCATCCTCGAAAGCGGCGCCGCAGGCTGGCTGGGCGAGGTGCTCGCGGCCGGCCTGCAATTCCTCCCGCCCGCGGGCGTGCTGGCGGCGATCATGCTGTTCGTGACGCTGCTGACCAATTTCGCTTCGAACGCGACGGCGGCGACGGTGGGCACGCCGATCGCCTTCGCGGTGGCACAGCAACTGGGGCTGCCACCCGAACCGTTAATCCTCGCGGTGCTGTTCGGCTGCAACCTCTGCTACGCGACGCCGATCGCCTATCAGACGAACATGCTCATCATGGCGGAGGGCGGCTACGAGTTCAAAGACTACATCCGCACCGGCCTGCCGCTGGTGATCCTGATGGTCACGACGCTCTCGTTCCTGCTGGTGACGACTTACGGCATGTGATGCCGGCGCTTCGGCGCGCTTTCCTAGGTGGCCGCGATCTGCGATGATCGGCGACAGAGGTGCCGTGGACCGGGTGAAAGTCCACGCGGATAGGGGGGATTGTCCAATGAAGAGAGCAAGTTCGCGCACATCGTTTCGCTGGTTTGCATCGACCTCGATGGCTGCTGCTGCGGCGCTCACGTTGTCTTCTCCCGCGCAGGCAGACGAGCTGCGCGACGCGGTTGCGGCGGACATGCCCGAGCTGATGGACCTCTACCGCGATCTCCACGCCAATCCCGAACTGAGTTTCGAGGAAGTCGAGACCGCGAAGAAGCTGGCGGCGCGGATGCGCGACCTGGGGTTCGAGGTGACCGAGCAGGTCGGCCGGACCGGAGTGGTCGCAGTGATGGAGAACGGCGACGGCCCGACGATCATGCTGCGCGCCGACATGGATGGCTTGCCGGTGGTCGAGCAGACCGGGCTGCCGTTCGCCTCGAAGGTGGTTGCGACGCCGGCTTCGGGAGTCGAGACCGGGGTGATGCACGCCTGCGGGCATGACACGCACATGACCGCCTGGATCGGCGCGGCGCAGCAGCTCGTCGAGCGCAAAGGCGAGTGGTCGGGCACGCTGGTGATGATTCTCCAGCCCGCCGAAGAGATCGGCGAGGGCGCCTTGGCGATGATCGAGGACGGGCTCTACACCCGCTTTCCCAAGCCGGACTATGTCGTCGCATTCCACGACGCGGCGCAGTTCCCGGCAGGTATGATCGGCTATTCGCCCGGCTACGCGTTGGCCAACGTCGACAGCGTCGATATTGTCGTGCCGGGAATTGGCGGACACGGCGCCTATCCGCATACCACGAAGGATCCCGTCGTGCTGGCGAGCGCGATCGTGATGAAGCTCCAGACGCTGGTCAGCCGCGAGAGCAATCCGCTCGATCCGGCGGTGGTAACCGTCGGCAGCTTCCGCGCGGGCGCGAAGCACAACGTCATTTCGGACGAGGCTCGGTTGCAACTGACGGTGCGCTCGTACAGCGACGAATCGCGCAAGCAACTGCTCGACGGAATCGCGCGGATCGCGCGCGGCGAGGCGATCGCCGCGGGCATGCCCGACGACAAGATGCCCACGGTCACCGTGATCGAGCCCTATACGCCTTCGACCTTCAACACACCCGAGTTCACCGAGCAGGTGATGGTACGGTTCAAGACCCGGTTCGGCGAGGATCGCGTGGTGCAGGTGCCCTCGGTCATGGGTGGGGAGGACTTCGGCCAGTTCCTCCGCGCGTCGCCGGACGACACCGAATCGCTCATCTTCTGGGTCGGCGGCGTGCCGCAGGAACGGTTCGACGCGGCGCAGAAGGGCGAGGCGGAGCTGCCTTCGCTGCACAGCCCGTTCTGGGCGCCCGACGCGGAGAAGGTGATCGCGACCGCCGCCGAGGCGCTGACCGCGGCGACGCTCGACCTGCTTCCCGCGAACGGCGGCTAGACTCTAGAGCTCGAGCACACCGCCGCCGCGCGCGGCAGAGCCTTCGAGGAGCGAGCGGGTCTGGCGGGCACGGGTTTCGTGGAACTGACGCAGGAGTTCCTGCTGCGTGGCCGGATCGAGCTCGTCGAACTGCGCCTTGCTGAGGCCGAGCGCAGCATAGTCTATCCCGGTTCCGGCGCGCGTGGTGGTGTTGCGGCGCGGGGCGGAGCTTGCGCTCCGGTCGCTACCGCCGAGCGGGTCCATCGGCGCACCGTAAGCGCCGCCCCCGCCGCCGTAGTCGAACGAAGCGGACTGCGCGGGTTGGCCCGACCCGATCAATAGCTTGGGCTGGCCGAACTTCGCGACTTCGGCGCGCTCGAGATCGGTCTGGGCTTCGTGCGCGGCGATTTCGTCGGCGACCGCCTGGCGGCTCTCGCCATCGGCGAAGATCGCGAGGCCGGCGGTCAGACACACGGTGACGACGGCGAAATGCCGGTACATCTTCGCGTTCATCGCCGCCTGGTTCACGCGCCGCGCCATCGGCGGATCGGGTAACCGCCAAGGGTTAAGATCGGGCGAAAATATGACGGCCGCCGAGGTTCGTGGAACCCCGACGGCCGTGCTCTCCTCCCCAGGAGATCGTGCCCAGAAGATCGTGAATGCGTTCAGCTATAGGTGCCGAGGCGGTGGTGCAGCGCGTTGATGCGGGCAAGCTCGTCGCGGTCCTCCACCGTGCGCGCGTGGCTGGCGAGCGCGGCGCGCAGCAGCTTGAAGTCGGCGGTCGAGAACAGCGCGCGGGCGCGGCCGGGCTCGCGGGGTAGCGTATCTGTCGTCATCGTGCCTCTCCTTCGGGCGGTTTCGCGGCGGCGGGGACACGTGCCGCCGCGAACTGGGTGCGGCTATGCTGCCGCGAACTGGTTCATCGTGTTGTGCTGGCCGCCGGCCTTGAGCGCGGCTTCCCCGGCGAAGTATTCCTTGTGATCGTCGCCGATGTCGCTGCCGGCCATGTTCTGGTGCTTCACGCAGGCGATGCCCTGGCGGATTTCCTCGCGCTGGACCTGCTTGACGTAGCCGAGCATGCCTTCCTCCCCGAAATAGCGCTTCGCGAGGTTATCGGTGCTCAGCGCCGCGGTGTGGTAGGTCGGCAGGGTGATGAGGTGGTGGAATATTCCCGCCTCGCGCGCCGAATCCTTCTGGAAGGTGCGGATGCGCTCGTCGGCCTCGATGGCGAGATCGGTGGCGTCGTAGTCCACGCTCATCAAACGGTCGCGCTCGTAGGCCGAAAGGTCGCGGCCTTCTTTCGCCCATGCATCATAGACTTGCTGGCGGAAGTTGAGAGTCCAGTTGAAGCTGGGCGAGTTGTTGTAGACCAGCTTGGCATTCGGGATCGTCTCGCGGATGCGGTTCACCATGCCGCCGATCTGGCCGATGTGCGGCTTCTCGGTCTCGATCCACAGCAGATCGGCGCCGCTCTCGAGCGCGGTGATGCAGTCGAGCACACAACGGTCCTCACCGGTGCCGGGACGGAACTGGTAGAGGTTCGAGGGCAGGCGCTTGGGCCGCATCAGCTTGCCGTCACGGGTGATGAGGACATCGCCGTTGCCGATCCGGCCCGCGTCGACCTCCTCGCAATCGAGGAAGGCGTTGTAGCGGTCGCCGAGATCGCCCGGCTCCTTGCTGAAGGCGATCTGCTTGGTGAGCCCTGCGCCGAGGCTGTCGGTGCGCGCGACGATCACGCCGTCCTCGACGCCCATCTCGAGGAAGGCGTAGCGGATCGCGCGGATCTTCTGGTGAAAATCCTCGTGCGGCACGGTGACCTTGCCATCCTGGTGGCCGCACTGCTTCTCGTCGGACACCTGGTTCTCGATCTGGAGCGCGCAGGCGCCGGCCTCGATCATCTTCTTGGCGAGCAGATAGGTCGCTTCGGGATTGCCGAAACCCGCATCGATATCGGCGATGATCGGCACGACGTGCGTCTCGTGGTTCTCGATCGCGTGCTCGATGCGCTTGGCCTCGACCTCGTCGCCGCGCTCGCGCGCCTTGTCGAGATCGCGGAACAGCATGCCGAGTTCGCGCGCGTCGGCCTGGCGCAGGAAGGTGTAGAGTTCCGCTATCAGCGCGGGGACGCTGGTCTTCTCGTGCATCGACTGGTCGGGCAGGGGGCCGAACTCGCTGCGCAGCGCGGCGATCATCCAGCCCGAGAGGTATAGATACCGGCCCTTGGTGGTGCCGAAATGCTTTTTGATCGAAATCATCTTCTGCTGGCCGATGAACCCGTGCCAGCAGCCGAGCGACTGGGTGTAGGCCGCCGGATCGGCGTCATAAGCGGCCATGTCGGCGCGCATGATCTTCGCGGTGTGGCGCGCGATGTCGAGGCCGGTGGGGAAGCGGTTCTGGATCCGCATCCGGGCGGCCGCTTCGGCGTTGATCGCGTTCCACGACGCGCCGCGCGTGCCGATGGTGTCGCGGAACTCGTCGATCTTGCCCTGGTACGTCACGTTCGGTCTCCTGATTCGATCGGCATCGCTGCCTTCAGACCCCGTAATCGCGCCGACAGCGGCGATTCTCCAGATAAAGTTACAAACTTTGTTGTCTGTTCGCGCGATAGGGCGCAAAGAGGCGTGTAAAGATGTAAAGGAATTTACAAATGGCCGAGGAAGCCGTCTTCGCCGGGCCCGCGCTCCGCCGCCTGCGCAAGCGCGAAGGATTGACGCAGGCGGCCATGGCCGGGCAGCTCGCAATCTCGCCGAGCTATCTCAACCTGATCGAGCGCAACCAGCGCCCGCTCACCGCGCGCGTCATGGTCCAGGTGGTCGAGCGGTTCGACTTCGATCCGCGCAGCCTGCGCGCGGCCGAGAGCGTCGGCGGGGTCGACGGGCTCGCGCGCCGCTTGGCCGATCAGCGCTTCGCGGAACTCGCGATCGATCGCGACGAAATTGCCGAGGTGCTGGCGATGGCGCCGCATCTCGCGACCGCCTTCGCGCAGCTTTACGACACCGCCGGCGAGGCTGCGGCGGGCGGTGCCGACCCGCTCGAATCGTCGCGCCGCGAGATCGAGCGCTGGCGCAACCATTTCGCCGATCTCGATACCGCCGCCGAAACGCTGGCGGACGAACTGCGCCTGTCGCGCGGCGATATCGGCGCGGCGCTGGCCGAGCGCCTGCGCGAACGGCACCAGATCGCGTTGCGGGTGCTGCCGCGCGATGTCATGCCCGATGCGGTGCGGCGGCTCGATCTTCACGCGCGCCAGCTCCAGCTGTCCGAGATGCTGTCTCCGGCGGCGCGCAATTTCCAGATCGCGGCGCAGCTCGCCCAGCTCGAGCAGCGCGACGCGATCCGCGCACTCGCTTCGGGCGGCGAACTCGTAGGCGAGGATGCCCGCAAGCTGTTCGAGCGGCACTTGCACGGCTATTTCGCCGCCGCGCTGATCATGCCTTATGGCCGCTTCCTGCGCGCCTGCGACGCGACCGGATACGACTTTCCCGTGCTCATGCGCCGGTTCGGCGTCAGCTTCGAGCAGCTCGCACACAGGCTGACGACACTCCAGCGGGTCGGCCAGCGCGGCCTGCCGTTCTTCATGGCGCGGGTCGATCGGGCGGGGCAGCTTTCCAAGCGCTTCGCCGGGGCGAGCGGAGCGACTTTCCTGGAAGGCGGCGAGAGCTGTCCGCTGTGGCGCGTCCACCGCGCATTCGAGCGCGCCGGCGAATGGGGCGTGCAGGAAATCGCGATCGACGGCGCGGAGGCGCACGATCACTGGCTCACCGTATCGCGCGTGACCGACGGCGTCGCGGCCGAAGGCGAAGCGCAGTTCGCGGTCGTAGTGGGGATCGAGGCGCGCTTCGCGGCCGATCTCGCCGCAGCACGCGGCCTGCCGCTCCGGCGAGAACATGCGCAGGGGATCGGGCCCGGATGCCGCGCCTGCCATATCGCCGATTGCCGCCAGCGCGCGTTTCCGCCGCGCCACGCGCGCCTCGCCTTCGATAACCACCAGCGCGGGATCACCCCGTTTCGCTTCGGGGCGGAGGCCTGACGGGGAACCAGCCTTTCGCGCCGGGATTTTACCGGCAGCAAGGCAGAGGGAGCAGCGAGATGACCGAAGAACGCATCACCGAAATCGAAACGCCCGACGGCAAGACCCACACGCAGACGACCGTAGTCCATCACGACGAGCCGCGCCGCAGCGGCGGCAGCGGCTGGGTGATCGCGCTGGTGCTGGTGCTGGCGGTGATCGCCGGCGTCTATTTCTTTTCCCGGATGAGCGGGGCGGAAGCGGCCAAGGACACCGCGATCGCCGATGCCGCCGGACAAGTCGGCGACGCCGCGCAACAGGCCGGCCAGGCGGTCGAGGACGCCGCCAACGAAGTGACCGACGGCAACTAGGCCCGATCCGATCGGCGCAATCGCGCCTTAACCTTCGCTAGCCGCCCGCCGCGGCGGATTTTCGCGGGGTGTAAGGTTTACCGACATTTCATCTCTGTCTCGTAATCCGGTGATCCTCGCGAGGATCCCGGACCGAGACAGGAATGATCCGCCTCTTCAAACACTACATCCCGCACGCGGTGCTGCTGCTTGGCCTGCTGGACTTGTTCCTGCTGGTGGCGGCAGGCGAACTGGCGTGGCTCACGCGTGCTTCGCAGGCGGGCATCGAGGTCGGGCCGCTGCGCGAGCGACTGGCGCCGCTGGCGGGTTTCGCGCTGACGGTGTGGCTCGCGATGATCGCGGTCGGGGTCTACGGCAGCGAGGCGCTGCGCTCGATGCGATATGCCTGCGCGCGCCTGATGGTCGCGATCAGCCTGGCGATCATCGCGCTTTCGCTGATCGACTTCCTGCTGCCGGGGCTGACCTTCTGGCGCTCTACGCTGCTGTTCGCGATGGTGATCTCCGCGGTTCTGCTGGTTGCCGACCGGGTATTGATCGGCTCGTTTCTCGGCACGTCGGCCTTCCGCCGCCGGGTGATGGTGCTCGGCGCGGGGCCGCGCGCCGCGCGGCTGCGCACACTCGCCGAACGGCCGGAGAGCGGCTTCGCGATCGTATCCTACATCGCGATGACCGACGGCGAGCAGGCGGTCGAGGAAGCGATCGCGCGCCTCGCGATCCACGATCTCGGCCGTTTCGTGGAGAACCTCGGCGCCAGCGAAGTCGTCCTCGCGCTCGAGGAGCGGCGCAATGCGCTGCCGCTCAAGGACCTGCTGCGGATCAAGACGCACGGCGTCCACGTCAACGACTTCTCCAGTTTCATGGAGCGTGAGACGGGGCGGGTCGATCTCGACACGCTCAATCCGAGCTGGCTGATCTTTTCGGACGGGTTCTCCTCCGGCCGGATGGTGTCGAGCGCGGTCAAGCGATTGTTCGATATCGCCGCGAGCGGGCTGTTGCTGGTGCTCGCATCGCCGGTGATCGTGCTCTTCGCGCTGCTGGTGAAGCTCGACAGCAAGGGGCCGGCGTTCTTTCGGCAGACGCGCGTGGGCCTGTACGGTCAGCCTTTCCAGCTCATCAAGCTGCGGTCGATGCGGACCGATGCGGAGAAGGACGGCGCGAAATGGGCCGAGCGCGACGATCCGCGGATCACCCGGCTCGGCCGGTTCATTCGTAAGGTGCGGATCGACGAACTGCCGCAGGTCTGGACGGTGCTGAAGGGGCAGATGAGTTTCGTCGGCCCCCGGCCCGAGGTGCCGCGCTTCGTGGCCGATCTCGAGCAGCAACTGCCCTATTATGCCGAGCGCCATATGGTGAAGCCCGGCATCACCGGTTGGGCGCAGATCAACTATCCCTACGGCGCCTCGACCGAGGATGCGCGCCACAAGCTCGAATATGATCTCTACTACGCGAAGAACTACACGCCTTTCCTCGACCTGCTGATCCTGTTGCAGACGCTGCGCGTCGTGCTCTGGCCGGAGGGGGCGCGATGATCGGGCTGGCGCTCGGCACGGCTCCGCTCGGCTGGCAGCTTGCCGGGTTCTTCCTGGCGGTCGCGGGGGCGGTCGCCGCGGCGGTCTCCGCACTGTGGCTCGCGCGACGGCGAACCGCGCCCATGCCGCATCGCGCCGCGACGCTGACGGCGCTTGCGGCGACCGCGCTGTGGTGCGTGGCAACCGCGGCGCTCGGGCCGCAGCATGCGCTTGCGGAACTGCTTGAAGTGGTGCGCAACCTCGCGTGGATCGGGGTGGTCTATCGCCTTTTCGCCGCCGACGGGCGGCACCATGCCATCGTGCTGGTGCGGCCCGTGATCGTGGTTCTCGCGCTCGTCGAGGGGCTTCAGCTCGTGCTGCTGGCGATCGTGGGCGGCATCGCGCCCGATTTCGCCGCCCGGATCGCGGAGATCGGCGCGGTCTTCCGCATGCTGGTGGCGATCGGTGCGCTGGTCCTGCTGCACAACCTCTATGTCGGGGCGGCCCCCGGGGCGAGGCAGGCCTTGCGCTGGCCGGCCGCGGCGCTCGCGGTTTTCTGGGCCTACGAGCTGAACCTGTTCACCATCGCCTGGCTCGGCGGCCGGCTCGACGAGCTTGTGGCACTCCGGGGCCTGGTGGCAGGCGGGGTCGCCGTCGCGCTGGTGTTCGGCGGAAGCGCGGCGGAACAAGGGCTCCGCCTCGCGCCTTCGCGAGCCGTGGCGTTCCGCACGTTCTCGCTCGCGGTGATCGGCGGATACCTGCTGCTGATGGCGGCGATCTCCTATCTGCTCACCGCTTTCGGCGAAGGGGAGCAGCGGCTCACCCAGGTCGGTTTCCTGATCGCCGCCACAGTCGGGGCCGTGCTGTGGCTGCCGTCGCGCAAGCTGCGCGAATGGTGGCGGGTGACGATCGTCAAGCACCTGTTCCGGCATCGCTACGACTATCGCGCGGAATGGCTGCGGTTCACCCGCACGATGGGGGAGGGCGGTCCCCCCGGCGAGGCGCTGCCGCAACGCGCGGTGCGGGCGATGGCCGATGTCGCCGAAAGTCCTTCCGGCCTGCTGCTCGCGCCCGATGAGGATGGGGCGCTGGTCCTCGCCGCGCGCTGGCGTTGGCCGGGGATCGAGGTGCCGGCGATCGCCGTACCGCCCGCTTTCGTTTCCGCGATCGAGCGCGAAGCGCAGATCGTCGACGTCGAGCACGCATCGCGCGCCGTCAACGCCGCGCGATTGCCCGATTGGCTCGATCCGGCGCAGGGCGTATGGGCGCTGGTGCCGCTGCTGCACTTCGACCGGCTCCAGGGCGTGATCGTGCTCGCCCGGCCGCCGGTGCCGCGGCGGCTCGACTGGGAGGACTTCGACCTGCTCAGCGTCGTCGGCCGCCAACTCGCCAGCTATCTCGCCGAACGGTCGGGCCAGGAAGCGCTGATGGAGGCGCGCCAGTTCGACGAATTCAGCCGCCGCATCGCGTTCGTGATGCACGACGTGAAGAACCTCGCGAGCCAGCTCTCGCTGCTCGCGCGCAATGCCGAGCGCCACGCCGACAACCCCGACTTCCGCGCCGACATGCTCGTCACCCTGCGCAACAGCGCGGACAAGCTGAATGCGCTGCTCGCGCGCCTCGGGCGCTACGGCGCGGGCGGCGGCGCCCGGCGCGAGCGCGTGGACCTGCGCGAGGTCGCGGGCCGGGTGAAAGCGCGGCTGGCGGCGGACGGGCGGATCAGGGTGGTCGCCCCGGGCGAAGTGGTCGTACCGGGAGACTCCGAAGCGATCGAACAGGCGCTGCTTCATCTCGCGCAGAACGCGCTCGATGCCAGCGACGCGGCGCAGACGGTGCATATCGCCGTCGCCAGCGACGGGCTGCGCGGCACGATCGAGGTGATCGATTCGGGGCAGGGCATGACCGCCGATTTCGTGCGCGAGGGGCTGTTCAGGCCGTTCGTATCCTCCAAGCCCTCGGGCTTCGGGATTGGAGCGTTCGAGGCACGCGAGCTCGTGCGCGCGATGGGTGGACGGATCGATGTCGTA
This sequence comes from Pelagerythrobacter sp., assembly GCF_041912895.1. Lineage (NCBI taxonomy): Bacteria > Pseudomonadati > Pseudomonadota > Alphaproteobacteria > Sphingomonadales > Erythrobacteraceae > Pelagerythrobacter > Pelagerythrobacter sp. The sequence continues at coordinate 519,071 of NZ_JAYSGI010000001.1, forward strand.
TCGCGCGAAGGCGTGGGCACGCGCTTCGCGATCAGTCTGCCGCTGTTCGCCGCGCAGGAGCTCATCCGCAACCACAGCACCGCCATCGCGGAGGCCTCATGATGCCGCAGGATCGCCCCAAGCTGTTGATCGTCGAGGACGACGAAGGTCTTCAGGCCCAACTCAAGTGGGCCTACGAGGATTTCGAGATCGTTTCCGCGCACGATCGCGACAGCGCACTCGCCGCCCTGCGCGCCGACATACCGCCCGTCGTCACGCTCGATCTCGGCCTGCCGCCCGATCCAGACGGAGTGAGCGAAGGCTTCGCCGTGCTCGACGCGATCATGGCGCTGAAGCCCGACACCAAGGTCATCGTCGCGTCGGGACACGGCGCGCCCGAAAGCGCGCTGGAAGCCATCGCGCGCGGCGCGTACGATTTCTACCGCAAGCCGGTCGACATCGACGCGTTGGGCCTGATCGTGCGGCGCGCGCTCAACCTACACCGGATCGAGGCCGAGAACCGCCGCCTCGCGCTCCGCGCTGCCGACGACAACGCCGTGCTCGGCGGCCTGCTGACCGGTGCTCCGGAGATGATGAAGGTCGCGCGCACGATCGAGCGGGTGGCTAACACCGGCGCTTCCGTCGTGCTGCTCGGCGCGAGCGGCACGGGCAAGGAACTGCTGGCGCGCGGACTGCACGATGCGAGCGACCGCGCGGGCGGACGGTTCGTCGCGATCAATTGCGCCGCGATCCCCGAAACCCTGCTCGAAGCGGAGCTGTTCGGGCACGAGAAGGGCGCGTTCACGGGCGCGGTGAAGACCACCGAAGGCAAGATCGAGCAGGCGCACGGCGGCACTCTGTTCCTCGACGAGGTCGGCGACATTCCCCTGCCGCTGCAGGTCAAGCTGCTGCGCTTCCTGCAGGAACGCCAGATCGAGCGGCTCGGCGGGCGCAGCCCGATCGACGTCGATACCCGGATCGTCTGCGCCACCCATCAGGACCTCGAGGCGATGATCGCGCAGGGCGGCTTCCGCGAGGATCTCTATTACCGCCTCGCCGAGATCGTCGTGCGCATCCCCTCGCTCGCCGAACGCGCGGGCGACGCCACGCTGCTCGCCAAGGTGTTCCTCAAGCGGTTCGCGGCGGAGATGAATCCCGCGATCAAGGGCTTCGCGGCGGACGCGCTGGCGGCGATCGACGGCTGGGGCTGGCCGGGCAACGTGCGCGAGTTGGAGAACCGCGTGAAGCGCGCGGTGATCATGGCGGACGGCAAGATGATCGGCGCCGAAGACCTCGATCTCGAGGCAGCCGGGGACGACGAGGAAATGCCGCTCAACCTCAAGCGCGCGCGCGAGCAGGCGGACCGCAAGGTCATCCGCCACGCGCTCGCCCGCAGCGAAGGCAATATCTCGCACGCCGCCAAGCTGCTCGGGATCAGCCGCCCGACGCTCTACGACCTGCTCAAGCAATATGATCTCCAGTCCTGACACCCGGCTGCTTCGGTGGGTGGCGGCGCTCGCGCTGTTCGCGCTTGCCGGATGCGAGGAGCCCGCACCGTCGCCCGCACCGCTCGAATCGGCGGAGACGGCGCTCGCGCGCGGCGATGGCTTGGGCGCCGAGATCGCGCTGCGCCGGCTGCTGGACGACGGCGCGCCGCGCGAGCGGCTGGCGGCCTATTTCGGTGAAGCGGAGCTGGCGCAAGGCAACCTCGCCGAAGCGCGCCAATGGCTCGGACCGGCGGAATTCGCGCCCGGATCGCGCGCACGCGGCCTGCGAATGCTCGGCATTCTGGAGATGCGCTCGGGCAACCTCGCCGCTGCCGGAGCGGCGCTCGACCGATCTCTCGCCGTCGACGCGCTCGATCCCGAACTGTGGGTCGCGATCGGCCGGCTGCGCTATCTGGGCGGGGAGCAGGCGCAGGCGGTCGAAGCGAGCCGGCGCGCGGTCACGCTGGGGCCGCACAATCCCGAGGCGCTGCGGTTTCGCGGCCAGCTCGTGCGCGACGCCCACGGCATGACCGCCGCGCTGCCGTGGTTCGAGGCCGCGATCGAGGCCGATCCCGACAATATCGATCTGCTGGCGGACTACGCCGCGACGCTCGGCGAGGCGGGGCGTGCGCGCGACATGCTCGCCGCCGTTCGCCGCATGGCGGAGATAAATCCGGGCGACCCGCGGCTGTTCGTATACCAGGCCGCGCTCGCCGCCCGCGCGGGCGACTTCGATCTTGCCCGTGGGCTGCTGTCGCGCGCGGGCGATGCCGAGCGGATGGACGCCGCGTCGGCGCTGCTGGCAGGGGTCATCGACTTGCAGGAGGGCAATCCCGCGACGGCGGCGCAGGCGTTCGACCGGCTGTTGCGGAGCCAGCCGGACAACCGGCGCGTGCGCCAGTTGCTGGCGCGGGCGCTGCACCTTGCGGGCAACGATCGCGAACTGGTCTATCGCTTCGCGGCGGAAGCGGCAGCGCCGGGCGCCGAACCCTATCTCGCCCAGATCGTCGGCCGGGCGTACGAGGCACTGGGCGAACGTGACAAGGCCGCGCCGCTTCTCGAGAAGGCCGCCGGGGCCGACCGCAGCGGCCTGACCGCGCTGGCGGCGGCGATCCCGCTCGAGGTTGCGCAGGCGCGGGGCGGGGACGACGGGCGCGACGCCGTATCGCTCGTGCGCGGACTGATCGCGGCCGGTCGAACCGACGCCGCGATCCGCGCCGCCGAAGTCTTCCGCGGGCGGTTCCGCGGATCGGCCGACGCGCTCGGCCTCGCCGGAGATGCCTATCTCGCCGCCGACGATCCCGAGCGCGCGCTCGACCGATACCGCGCGGCTGCGGAAATCCGCCGCTCCTGGCCGCTCGCGCGGCGGATGCTGGCGGCGCACGTCGCGCGCGGCGACCGCGCCGGGGCCTGGTCGCTGCTCAGCGACCACCTCGCGGGCGAGCCGGCCAATCGCGAAGTGGCCGCGATGTTCGCACTGCTCGCGTTCGACGCGCGGAGAAGCGAACAGGGCGAAGCCGCGCTCGCCCATGCGCTCGCGGGCGGAGGATCGCGCGATCCGCAATTGCTGGCGCTCGCCGCGCAGATCGCGCTGCAAGACGGCGATGCCGCCGCCGCGCGTGATGCGGCCGAGCGGGCCTACGCGCTCCAGCGCCGCAATCCGCTCGCCAGACGCGCGATCGTTCGCGCTCTCGATGCGACGGGGGAAGAGGAGACCGCGGAGGTGCTGGCACGGGACATCGCGCGCTAGCGCCCGATCGGTCTCGACAGCATCGGCGCGGTGCGCCATCGGATGCCCGTGGCGATCCCCGTGCTTTCCCGTGTCGACCCGATGGTCCGTCTGCTCGTCGTCGCGATCGCGCTCGCGACGCTCGTCCCCGCGGTCGGCGCCGGGCGGGAGATCGCGCAGGCGGTGTCGAGCGCGGCCATCTTCGCACTGTTCTTCCTCAATGGGTTGCGCTTGCCGCGCGACGAGGTGCGCCGCGGTCTCGGCCACACGCGGTTTCTCGTTCCGCTGGCGGCATGGTGCTTCGGCGCGATGGCGCTTGCCGGGCTCGCCCTGTCGGCGCTGGCCGACGGGCGCCTGCCGATGGAAATCGCGACGGGTTTCCTGTTTCTCGGCACGCTCGCATCGACCGTGCAGTCGGCCGCGGCCTACAGTTCGATCGCCGGCGGAAACGTCGCGGCGTCGGTGGTCGCGGCGGCCCTGCTGAACATCGCCGGCGTGTTCGTCACCGCGCCGCTGTTCGCGTTGCTCGGCGGTCTGGAGACGGCCGACGTCGGGCTCGGCGCGCTGGCGCGAATCCTCGGGCTGCTCGTCGTTCCGTTCGTATTGGGTCAGGCGTTCCAGCGCGCGGGCCGGGCATGGGTCGTTGCGCATCCCCGGGCGGTGTCGTGGACCGACCGTGGCGCTATCGCGATCGCGGTCTACGTCGCCTTCTCGGGCGCGGTCGAGCGCGGGCTGTGGTCGGCGCTGGATGCGGCGCAGTGGGCGGTTTTCGGCGGCCTGCTCGCGATGTTCCTGCTCGCGGCATTCGGCGGGAGCTGGCTGGTATCGGGGGCGCTGCGGCTCGACCGCGCGACGCGCATCTCGTTCATGTTTGCCGGCGCGCACAAGAGCGTGGTGAGTGGAGCGCCGATCGCGCTGATCCTGTTCGCGCCCGCGGCGGCGGGCCTCGTGATGGTGCCGCTGCTGGCCTACCACCTCGCGCAACTGGTGGTCTCGGCCCCGCTGGCTACTCGGCTGGCGCGTTCGCCTCGCTGACCGGGTGGCGCCGGTTGTGGCGCACCGACCACCACAGCGACAGCCCGATCAGGATCGCGCCGATCAATCCGGTGATCGTCTCGGGGATATGGAACCTCGCCGAAAGCAGCATGATCGCGCCGAGCACGATGATCGCCCAGAACGCGCCGTGTTCGAGGAAACGGTACTGCGCCAGCGTCCCGCGCCTGACGAGATGGATGGTCATCGAGCGGACGAACATCGCGCCGATCGACAGGCCGAGCGCGATCACGATCATGTTGTTCGACAGCGCGAAGGCGCCGATCACCCCGTCGAAGCTGAACGAGGCGTCGAGCACGTTGAGATAGAGGAACCCGCCGAGGCCGCTGCGCACGACGGCGCCTTGCAGACGCGCGGTGTCGGCTTTCATCTCGAGCACGGTGTTCAAGCCTTCGACGGCGATGAAGGTGACGAGGCCGAGGATGCCCGAGACGATGAAGGTCAGCGCATCGGCCGGATCGAGCATCGTCGAAACGCCCCACATCGCCAGCAGCAGCAGGGCGATCTCGACCGCCGGAAGCGCGGCGATGCGGGCGAGCCTGCGCTCCACCGCCGCGATCCAGTGAACGTCCTTGTCGAGATCGAAGAAGAACTTGAGGCCGACCATCGCGAGGAACGCGCCGCCGAACCCGGCGATGCCGACATGCGCCGAACTGACGATCTCCTCGTAACGGGCTGGATCGTTGAGCGAGAGGTTCAGCGTCTCGATCGGGCCGAGCCCGGCCGCGATGGCAACGATCGCCAGCGGAAAGACGACGCGCATGCCAAACACCGCGAAGGCGATGCCCCAGGTGAGGAAGCGCCGCTGCCACACCTCGTCCATTTCCTTGAGCACGGAGGCGTTCACCACTGCGTTGTCGAAGCTGAGCGAGATCTCGAGCACCGAGAGCACCACGATGATCCACACCAGCGAGGCGGTCGCGCCGATGTCTCCGGTGCTCGACCAGCCGTACCAGACGCCTAGCCCGAGGCAGATCAGCGTGAAGACGAGCGAGAACTTGTAGAAGCTAAGGAACGTGGCCATGCGGCAACCCCGATGAGACGAGCGCGCCCGCTAGGAAATTCGCGCCCGTGCCGCAAGGCGCAACATGCGCGCTACTTCGGCTGGTAGGTCTGGTCCTCGCCCGGGAAGGCCCGGCTGCGCACGTCGGCGGCATAGCTGGCGGCCGCCTTCGAGATGATCGCCGCCAGTTCCTCATACCGTTTCACGAAACGCGGCACGCGGTCGAACATGCCGAGCATGTCGTCGCACACCAGCACTTGCCCGTCGCACTTCGCCGAGGCGCCGATGCCGATGGTCGGGCAGGAGAGCGCCTGCGTCACTTCGATCGCGATCGGCTCGACCACGCCTTCGACGACCACCGCGAACGCGCCTGCCTCGTCGAGCGCTTTCGCGTCGGACACGATCTTCCCGGCTTCAGCATCGTCCCGCCCGCGCGCGGCGTAGCCCCCGAGGACGTTGACCGCTTGCGGGGTCAGCCCGACATGGCCCATCACCGGGATGCCGCGCTGGGTCAGGAACGCCACCGTTTCGGCCATCGCCGCGCCGCCTTCGAGCTTCACTCCCGCCGCTCCGCTGGCCTTGAGCAAGCCCGCGGCGCTTTCGAATGCCTGTTGCGGCGAAGCCTCGTAGCTGCCGAAGGGCATGTCGACGATCACCACCGCGTGATAGCTGCCCCGCACCACTGCGGCGGCATGGTTGGCCATCATGTCGAGCGTGACGGGGATCGTCGAGGGCAGGCCATAGATCACCTGCGCGAGGGAATCGCCGACCAGCAGCAGGTCGCAATGCTCGTCCAGCAATTGCGCCTGACGCGCGGTGTAGGCGGTGAGCATGACGAGCGGCTCCTCGGTCACGCCGTCCGTTTTGCGCTGGCGGATCTTCGGCACCGTGAGGCGTCGCATCGGCTGTGGGGTGGGGTTGGCGCGGCTGGTCGCGGTGTCGAGCTGGAAGGTCGTGGACATGGCCGGGGTTCTAGCCGCAGCGGGCAAAAGCGCCAACCGTGCCCTTGGCCCGATCGCCTTTTCCATGCAGAAGGGTGCCAAATGGCGCGACCGGCCGTGTCGGCGGCGCGCGCAAGAGGGGTTTTTCCAAAGATGGCCGCAACCGGCGATACCACAGGCGCCAAGACGACCAGCGAAGGCTGGTCCTCACGCTCGGCGTTCATACTCGCGGCGATCGGCGCCGCGGTCGGGCTGGGCAATATCTGGCGCTTCCCGACGCTCGCGGGTGAAAGCGGCGGCGGCGCCTTCGTGATATTCTACGTCGGCTGCGTGTTCCTTCTCGGCCTGCCGCTGGTTCTCTCCGAGATTATCGTCGGGCGGGTCGGACAGACCGATGCTGTGGGATCCATCAAGCGCGTCGCGGCGAAGTCCGGCGTGGCTCCGGGTTGGTCGATCTTCGGTGCGATCGGCGCCTGCGCGGCTTTCCTGATCCTGTCGTTCTATTCGGTCGTGGCCGGATGGGTGCTCTACTACGTCGGCGTGATGGGCGTCGATTTCGCCGAGGCGCTGGCGGCGGGGGACCCGTTTCGAGGGGCGCTGGCCGGCGAGAGCCGCGAGATGATCCAAGGCAGGATGGCCGGGCTCTTCGCGAGCCCGAGCCTGATGCTCGGCATGCACCTGGTGTTCATGGGTGCGACGTTCTTCATCGTCGCGCGCGGCGTGCACGGCGGGATCGAGAAAGCGGCGACCTGGCTGATGCCGGGCTTCTTCGCGCTGCTCGTGGGGATCACGATCTATGGCGCTTTCGCCGGCGAGATGGGCCAGGCGCTGGCGTTCCTCTTCACGCCCGACTGGTCGAAGCTGACGCCGCCGGTGATGAACGCGGCGCTCGGTCAGGCGCTGTTCTCGCTCTCGCTCGGCGTCGCTGCGCTGATCACTTACGGATCGTACATCAAGGAAGGGTCCGGGCTGGGGCCGACCGCCGCGATGATCGCCACCGCCGACACCTGCGTGGCGCTGCTGGCTGGGCTGATGATCTTCCCGATCGTGTTCGCGGTCGGACTCGATCCCGCCGCCGGACCGACGCTGGTGTTCCAGTCGCTGCCGTTCGCATTCCAGACGATGCCCGGCGGCGCGCTGATCGGCCTGCTGTTCTTCGTGCTCATCCTCGTCGCCGCGATCACCAGTTCAATCTCGCTGCTCGAAGTGCCGACCGCGTGGGGGATAGGCGAACGGCGCTGGAGCCGGGTCCGGTCGGCCTCGATCTTCGGCGGCGGCGCGTTCCTGATCGGGATCGCCTGTCTTCTCGGTTACAATGTGTGGTCGGACGTGCGCCCGCTCGGCTTCTGGCCGATCTTCGCCGAAACCGACATACTCGACACCGTCGACGGATTCACCGGCAAGATCATGCTTCCGGTGGTCGCGCTCCTGACCGCGATCTTCATCGGCTGGAAGGCGGATCGCAAGCTCGTGGGCGCGACCGCCGGGCTCTCGCCCGCGATGCTCGGCGTGTGGCGGTTTCTCGTCGCGTGGCTGTGCCCGATCGCGGTCGCCCTGATCCTGCTCTTCGGATTGTTTCCGGGGCTGCTCGGTGCCTGACGAATTCCGGTTGTCACCGGGCTGAAATATCATAGAAACAGCGCGTCGGCTGGCAGGGCGGGGGAGTCTCGCTGCGGGCCCGGGAGAACCCCTGCATGTTACTGGACAGGATAAAGCCGCTCGATGCGATTCTCGCGACGGCACAAAGGAAGTCGCTCAAGCGAACGCTGGGGCCGATCCAGCTTATGCTGTTCGGTATCGGCTGCATCATCGGCACGGGCATTTTCGTGCTGACTTCGGTCGGCGCGCAGAAGGCCGGGCCGGGCCTGATGATCGCCTTCGCCATCGCGGGCGCGGTGTGCATCGTCGCCGCGCTTTGTTATGCCGAGATCGCCGCGATGGTGCCGGTGGCGGGCAGTGCCTACACCTACAGCTACGCGACCATGGGCGAATTTCTCGCCTGGACGGTCGGCTGGGCGCTGATCATGGAATATGCGATCGCGGCGAGCGCGGTCTCGGTCGGCTGGTCGGGGTATTTCAGCGGGACGATCCTGAACGAGTTCCTCGGTATCCAGTTACCGCAATTCCTCGCTGCGGGTCCGCTGGCGTTCGGCGGCGAGGAAGGCGGGTTCATCAACCTGCCCGCAGCGCTGATCGCGCTGGTCGTCACCGGTCTGCTGATCGTGGGCACCAGCGAAAGCGCGAAGGTCAACGCGATCCTCGTGGCGATCAAGGTGGCAGCGTTGACCGCCTTCGTCGCGCTGACGCTGACCAGCCCGGAATTCGATGCCGACCGCTTCAACCCGTTCCTGCCCGCCGGCCTGTTCGGTGGCTGGGGCACCGGCGTCGGCGCGGTCGGTGCGGCGGCGACGATGTTCTTCGCCTATGTCGGGTTCGACGCGGTTTCGACCGCAGCGGAGGAAACGAAGAACCCGCAGCGCAACGTGCCGATCGGGCTGATCGGATCGCTGCTGTTCTGCACCGTGTTCTACATCCTCGTCGCTGCCGGTGCGATCGGCACGATCGGCGGACAGCCGATCTTCGACGCCACCGGCTTCCCGCTCGAGGCGGGATCGCCCGAACTCGCGCGCCAGTGCGCGATGCCGCAATATGCCGGCGCGCTGGTGTGTTCGGACGAAGCGCTGGCCCACGTGCTGCGCCAGATCGGCTTCTCGGGCATCGGCAACCTGCTCGGCATCGCGGCGTTCCTGGCGCTGCCGTCAGTCATCCTCGTGCTGCTGTTCGGTCAGACGCGCATCTTCTTCGTGATGAGCCGCGACGGTCTGCTGCCGCCGCTGCTGAGCCGGGTCCACCCGCGTTTCCGTACGCCGCACGTGGTGACCGCGATCACCGGAATTGCGGTGGCGGTCGCCGCTGCGTTCTTCCCGGTGGGGCAACTGGCGGACATCTCGAACGCCGGCACGCTGTACGCATTCCTGATGGTCGCCACGGCGGTTATGGTGCTGCGTCGCCGCGATCCGACGCGCGAGCGCTCGTTCCGCGTGCCGTTCGTCTGGGTCGTTGCGCCGCTGACCATCGTCGGCTGCGTGCTGCTGTTCTTCAACCTGCCGAGCCAGGCGATGCTGTTCCTGCCGATCTGGAGCGCGATCGGCATCGTGATCTATTTCCTCTACAGCCGCCGGAACAGCCATCTGGGCCGCGGGATCGTGGAGGTGATCGACGATATCGAAGGTGAGGAAAAGACCGTGCCGATCGATACGCCGCGGGGCTGATCGGGCCGGTATAACGATAAAGGGCCGCCTCTCGCGAGGCGGCCCTTCTTGTTTCGATCGGCAGACTGGTCAGAGCGTTGTTTCGGTGTGCTGGTCCTTGGCGTCTTCGTGAACCGTTATGCCCAGCGCCATCTTGGCGGTGTCGAGCAGCCCCATCTCGCCATCCCAGATTTCGGCATGGCCGAGGTCCATGCGCAGGAACAGGATGTCGGGATCGTCCTTGCCGCCATCGTACCAGGCGGCGACGAAGTTGTTCCAGAACTGGTCGAACCGTTCCTTGCTGGTCTCGACCGAAAGGTTTCCGTGGAACCGAGCATACATGTCGTGCCCCTTCGATTCGAAGGTAGCTGACACCGGCCCGAGCGCAGCGAACTTGCTCCGCGTCTGCGTGAAGAACCAGATCGCGCTGTTCGCATCCTTGTCGAGCTGCGGGCTCATCGGCACGGCGGTGGCGCTGTCGCCGTCGAGCTGAAGAAATAGGAAGGGCGAATCGGCAAGCGCCTTCCAGAACTTCGTCTTGAGCTTGTCGGGGTCGCCTTGCTGATATTTCATCGGAACGTTCCTTTCGCTGTCCTTCCGCCAACGGCCCCGGCCAGCGTTTCGTTCCGCGGAGAAATCAGCGACTTGCCAACCGCGGCAAAAAAGAACATATACCGAACACATGGCGTCGCAAACCATCCTCGAACGGCTCGAAATCCTCGCCGACGCAGCGAAATACGATGCCTCGTGCGCGTCGTCGGGGACGGCGAAGCGCAATTCGCTCGGCGGCAAGGGGATCGGTTCGACCGAGGGCATGGGGATTTGCCATGCCTATGCGCCGGACGGGCGGTGTATCTCGCTGCTCAAGATCCTGCTGACAAACTACTGCGTGTTCGATTGCCATTACTGCATCAACCGCAAGAGCTCGAATGTCCGCCGCGCTCGGTTCACGCCGCAGGAAGTCGCCGATCTCACGCTGAACTTCTATCGCCGCAATTACATCGAGGGGCTGTTCCTGTCCTCGGGCATCGTGAAAAGCTCCAACCACACGATGGAACTGTTGGTCGAAACCGCGCGCATCCTGCGAGAGGAGCATGACTTTCGCGGATACATCCATCTCAAAACCATCCCCGAAGCCGATGCCGAACTGGTCCATCAGGCGGGGCTCTATGCCGATCGCGTATCGATCAACGTCGAATTGCCGACCGATAGCGGGCTCGCGCGTCTGGCTCCCGACAAGAGCGTGTCGCAGATCGAAGGGGCGATGGGTCGGACGAATTCCGACATTATCGAGGCGAAGGACGCGAAGAAGCGCTTCCGCCATGCGCCGCGCTTCGCGCCTGCGGGCCAGTCGACCCAGATGATCGTCGGCGCCGATGCCGCGACCGACGCCGATATCGTCGGGAAGGCGAGCCGGCTGTACACCGGGTTCAAGCTGCGGCGGGTTTATTATTCGGCGTTCAGCCCGATCCCCGACGCGAGCGCGGTCCTGCCGCTCAAGCGACCGCCCTTGATCCGCGAGCATCGGCTTTATCAATCGGACTGGCTGATGCGGTTCTACGGCTATGCTCCATCGGAGGTGAAGGAGGCGACCGGGCCCGACGGCAATCTGCCGCTCGATATCGATCCCAAGCTTGCATGGGCGCTGAAGTTTCGCGACCGGTTCCCGCTCGACGTCAACCGTGCCGCGCGCGAGGATTTGCTGCGCGTGCCGGGTCTGGGCGTGACCGCGGTCAACCGCATCGTCGCCGCGCGCCGGCACCGGACCTTGCGGCTCGACGATGTCGCCCGGCTGACGCTGTCGATCGCCAAGGTGCGGCCTTTCCTGTGCACCGCCGACTGGCGACCAACCATGCTGACCGACCGCGCCGATCTGCGGGCATTGCTGGCGCCCAGACAGGAGCAGCTCGAGCTGTTCGCGGCATGACCGCGCTTCGCCAGGTCGATGCCGACGTTCGCTATGCGGTGCGGTTGCCGGAGCCGGACGATTTCGATTTCTGGCGCGATCGCGCCCGTGCGCTGGTGCAGTGCGGCGTCGCTCCCGAGCGCATATCGTGGCTGGAGCCGCACGGCGCCGGCGAACTGTTTGCGCATGGCGACGAACCTTTGCCCGTCCCCGATGCGCGGTCGCGACCGGTGCGCGCCAGTCGCCGGTTTATCGAAGTGGCGCGCAATGCCGCGCTCCATTCCGATCCGCAGCGGTTCGCGCTACTCTATCGTCTGCTCTGGCGGTTGCAGTCGAATCCTGCGATCATGGACGACAAGGCCGATAGCGACGTCCGCCGGGTGGAGGATCTGGCCAAGGCGGTCCGCCGCGACAGCCACAAGATGCACGCCTTCGTCCGCTTTCGCCGGATCGAGGGCGATACCGCGGGCGGCGAGCGCTACGTCGCCTGGTTCGAGCCCGACCATCACATCCTGCGCGCCAACGCGAGCTTCTTCGTCCGGCGCTTCGCGGGAATGGCCTGGTCGATCCTCACGCCGCGCGGTTCGCTGCATTGGGACGGCGAGACGCTGGAGGAGGGGCCGCCCGCGCAACGGTCCGACGCGCCGGCCGGCGATCCGATGGAAGAACTGTGGCGCAGCTATTATGCATCGATTTTCAATCCCGCGCGTTTGAAGGTCGGCGCGATGCTCAAGGAGATGCCGCGCAAATACTGGAAGAACATGCCCGAAACCGCGCTCATTCCCGGCCTGGTCGCGGGCGCGCAACAGCGGGAGCGGACGATGGTGGCTGAAGGAGCGATGGAGTTCGAGGCGCGGCCCGGGTCGCTGAAGGGGGTCGACGAGGCGATCCACGCCTGCCACCGTTGCCCGATCGGCTCGCTCGACAATCGCGCGGTCATGGGGGAGGGCCCGAAAGGTGCGGCGCTGATGATCGTGGGCGAACAGCCGGGCGACCAGGAAGACGAGGCCGGAAAGCCCTTCGTCGGGCCGGCGGGTCAGTTGCTCGACCGGCATCTGGAAAAGGCCGGGATCGATCGCGGGCGGACCTACGTTACCAATGCGGTCAAGCACTTCAAGTTCGAGCCGCGTGGCAAGCGGCGGTTGCACAAGTCGCCTTCCGCGAAGGAGATCGATACCTGCCGCTGGTGGCTGGAAAGCGAGCGCGAACTGGTGCGGCCGAAGCTGATCCTCGCGATGGGCGGCAGCGCGGCGCGGGGTCTGCTCGGCAAGTCGGTAAGCATCTCGAAGGCGCGGGGCGAGCCGATCGCGCTGGAAGACGGCAGCGAACTGTGGATCACCGCGCACCCCTCCTACCTGCTGCGGCTCGACGGAGCGGCGCGCGAGGAGCAGGCGCGCCTGTTCGATGCGGACCTTGCTGCGGTGAAAGAGCGACTGTCGGAACTGGCGGCATGATCGGCGGATCGACGTTGCATTGAGCGAGCGGCAGCGGACTTTTTCGCGCGCGATCGGGCGTTTGCGAGGCGATCGCCGGGCGGTCTGGCTGCTGATCGTGGCCGGGCTACTGCTCGCCGCCCGCGGCTGGCTGGCCGACCATCCGCAGCACGATCCCTGGGCGCCGCTCGACCTGCGCGATCCGCCGGGCTGGGCGACCCGCACCAAGCTGCTTTCGCTGAAGGACGATCCCGTTGAATGCCGCGCGGTGCTCGAGCGCAGCGGGGTTGCGTTCCGGACGCTCGACCAGGCGGGCGAGGGAGCGTGCCTCCGGGCTGACCGGACGGTGCTTTCGGACCTGCCGCTATCGCCGCAGGTGCCGCCTGCGACCTGCGCGGTCGGCGTCGGCATGGAGCTGTGGATGCGCGACGTCGTGCAACCGGCGGCGCAGGCGCGCTTCGGCAGCGAAGTGGCGCGCGTCGAGCATTTCGGCGCCTACAGTTGCCGCCGCCTCTACGGGCGTTCCGAAGGCAGGTGGAGCGAGCATGCGACGGGCAATGCGATCGACATCGGCGCGTTCGTGCTGGACGACGGCCGCCGGATCGGCGTATTGCAGGATTGGGACGGTGAAGGCGAAGAGGCCGCGTTCCTGCGCGCGGTGCGCGACGGTGCGTGCGATTTCTTCGCCACCGTGCTCTCGCCCGATTACAACGCGGCGCACGCCGACCACTTCCATCTGGATCAGGCGGGGCGCTACAGCGGCGTGTGCCGCTGAGCCGGTCTGTTACCTGACGCTTTCCAGCGCATAGCCGGCCGAGCGCACGGTGCGGATCGGATCGGCCGCGCCCTCGAGCTCGATCGCCTTGCGCAGCCGGCGGATGTGGACGTCGACCGTGCGCAGTTCGATATCGCTGCCGGTGCCCCATACCCCGTCGAGCAACTGGTTACGACTGAACACGCGGCCGGGGCTTTCCATGAAGAACTTGAGCAGGCGGTATTCGGTCGGGCCCATCTGAAGGTTCTGCCCGCGGCGCGACACCTTGTGCGCCACCGGGTCGAGCTTGATGTCGCCGACCTCGACCGTTTCGCCCGCCAGCGCCGGGCGGATACGGCGCAGGACGGCGGCGACCCGCGCCAGCAGCTCGCGCGGGGAGAAAGGCTTGGTGACGTAATCGTCCGCGCCGGTTTCGAGCCCGCGGATGCGGTCGTCTTCCGCTTCGCGCGCAGTCAGCATGATGATCGGCACGTGCGCGGTCGCCTTGTCGCGGCGCAGGCGGCGGCAGACCTCGATCCCGCTGGTACCTTCGATCATCCAGTCGAGGATCACGAGATCGGGCACTTCCTCGGCCGCGAGCATCAGCGCCTCGTCGCCGTCGGCGGTGGTGCGCACCCGATAGCCTTCGTTCGAGAAGCGGTACTCGAGCAGTTCGGACAGCGCCGGATCGTCTTCGATCAGAAGGAGCGTTGCGGTGGACATGACCGTTTTAAGACACCGCGATTATTTCACTTTGACGACAACGCCGTCACAAATCTTCGTCGACCGGATAGACCCCCGTCGCCGCGAAATGGACCATTTCCGCGACGTTGGTCGCATGATCGCCGATCCGCTCGATATTGCGGGCCACGAACAGCAACTGCGCCGCGGTCGAGATCGTCGCAGGATTCTCCACCATGTGGCTGACGAGATTGCGGAAGATCGAATCGTAGAAATTGTCGACCTTCTGGTCCGCCGCGATAACCGCCCGCGCCAGCGCAGGATCGCGCGCGCCATATGCGGTGAGCACGTCATGGACCATCTCGGCCGCCAGTTCGCCCATCGCGGGCAACAGCGTCAGCGGTTCGAACTTCTTGCGGTCGGCGATCTCGCGGCTCGCGCGGGCGATCGACTTCGAATAGTCGCCGATCCGCTCGACCACGCCGGCGATCTTGAGCGCGGCGATCACTTCGCGCAGGTCGTCCGCCATCGGCGCGCGCAGGGCGATCACGCGCACCGCGAGCTTGTCGATCTCCGATTCGAGCGCGTCGATCTTCTTGTCGCCCTTGATGACCTGCTTGGCGAGCGCGTCGTCGCCCTTCACCAGCGCGTCCATCGCGTTCTGCACCGCGACTTCGGCCAGTCCGCCCATTTCGGCGATCAGGCCGCGCAGGCGGGTGATGTCCTCGTCGAACGCCTTGACTGTATGCTCGGCCATCATCCGTACCTGCCCGTGATGTAATCCTTGGTCCGCTCTTCGAGCGGATTGGTGAATATGTCAGATGTGCGACCGTATTCCACCATCTTTCCAAGGTGGAAGAAGGCGGTGCGCTGCGAAACGCGCGCGGCCTGCTGCATCGAGTGGGTGACGATCACGATCGCATAGCGGCCGTTCAACTCGTCGATCAGTTCCTCGATCTTCGCGGTCGCGATCGGGTCGAGCGCCGAGCATGGCTCGTCCATCAGGATGACCTCGGGATCGACCGCGATCGCCCGCGCGATGCACAGCCGCTGCTGCTGGCCGCCCGAAAGCGCGGTGCCGCTGTCCTCGAGCCGGTCCTTCACCTCGTTCCACAGGCCCGCGCGCTGGAGCGAGGTCTCGACGATCGCGTCGAGTTCCTGCTTGCCTTCGGCGAGGCCATGGATGCGCGGCCCGTAGGCGACGTTCTCGTAGATCGACTTGGGGAACGGATTGGGCTTCTGGAACACCATGCCCACGCGCGCGCGAAGCTGCACCACGTCCATCTTCGAGCGGTAGATGTCGTCCCCGTCGAGCAGGATTTCGCCTTCGACCCGCGCCGAGGGGATCGTGTCGTTCATCCGGTTGAGCGTGCGCAGGAAGGTCGACTTGCCGCAGCCGGAGGGGCCGATGAAGGCGGTGACGTATTTCGTCGGGATCTCGATCGAAACCTCGTCGATCGCCTTCTTGTCACCGTAGAACACGGAGACGTCGCGCGCGTTCATCTTGGCTTGGGTGTCTTCCAGGTTGGGATGGACTACAGTCACCACTTTTTCTCGAACTTGTTGCGCAGGTAGATGGCGAGGCCGTTCATCACCAGGAGGAACAGCAGGAGGACGATGATTGCGGCCGAGGTCCGTTCCACGAAACCACGGTCGATCTCGTCCGACCATAGGAAAATCTGCACCGGCAGAACAGTGGCCGGCGAGGTGAACCCGTCGGGCGGGCTGGCGACGAAGGCGCGCATGCCGATCATCAGCAGCGGCGCTGTCTCGCCCAGAGCGCGCGCCATGCCGATGATCGTGCCGGTGAGGATTCCGGGCAGGGCGAGCGGCAGGACGTGGTGGAACACGACCTGCACCGGCGAGGCGCCGATCGCCAGCGCCCCGTCACGGATAGAGGGTGGCACCGCCTTGATCGCGTTGCGGCCGGAGATCACGATCACCGGCATCGTCATCAGCGCCAGCGTCATGCCGCCGATGAGCGGGGCGGAGCGCATGCTCGGGAATATCCACAGGAACACCGCGAGCCCGAGGAGGCCGAAGATGATCGACGGCACCGCCGCGAGGTTGTTGATCGACACTTCGATCAGGTCGGTCCAGCGATTCTTGGGCGCGTATTCCTCGAGGTAGAGCGCGGCGAGCACGCCGATCGGGAAGGCGAGCGCGAGCGTGACGATCATCGTCAGGATCGAGCCCTTGAGCGCCCCCCAGATGCCAACCTGTTGCGGATCGGTGGCGTCCGCACGGGTCAGGAAGCCAAAATCGAGCGCGGTGTCGAGCTTGCCTTCGCTCACCAGCCGTCCGGCGAGCGCGCGCATCTCGGCGGTCCCTTCGCCGTCGAGCGCCGCCGCGAGGTCCGAGCTGGCCGGGAGGTCGAAGCGCGCGGAAGTTTGCAGCAGCGCGGGATCGGCGATCACCGCCGCGCTCACGTCGCGCCACGCACCGTTGTCGAGCTGGGCCGCGCCATCCTCGCCGAGATCACGTTCGGCGAAGAACTGCACGACCGAGGGCAGACCTTGGGCTTCGAGGCTCTGCATTCCGCCGGGCTGCGACAGGACCGCGGGATCGCCGACGAGGCCGGCTTCGGTGAAGTCGACCGAAACCGCCAGCTCGGCGCGCTGGAAACCGCCGATGCCGTTGAGCGTCATCGTCACCAGCAGGAAGGCCAGCACGACGACCGAGAACAGGATCGCGCCGATCCCGGCGAGCTTGAAGCGCCGCTCCGCGGCGTAGCGCCGCTTCAGGCGCGCTTCGAATGCCTTCGTGCGCGTTGGGGGCGTGTGCTCACTCATAGGCTTCGCGGAACCGCTTGACGACGCGCAGGGCGATGAAATTGAGCCCCAGCGTTACGAGGAACAGGACGAAGCCGAGCGCGAAGGCGCTCAGCGTCGCGGGATGGTCAAAGCTGCCTTCGCCCGTCAGCATGGCGACGATTTGCACCGTCACCGTGGTCATCGCGTCGAGCGGGTTGGCGCTGAGGTTGGCCGCGGTCGACGCGGCCATAACTACGATCATCGTCTCGCCGATCGCACGGCTGACCGCGAGCATGACGCCCGCGACGATCCCGGGCAGCGCGGCGGGGACGAGCACGCGACGGATCGTCTCAGACGTCGTCGCGCCCATCGCCAGGCTGCCGTCGCGCATCGCCTGCGGAACGGCAGCGATCGAATCGTCGGCCATCGAGGACACGAACGGGATGATCATCACGCCCATCACGATGCCCGCGGCGAGCGCGCTTTCGCTGGAGGGGTTGGACATGCCCGCCGCCAAGGCGAGGTCGCGGATCGCGGGCGCCACCGTCAGCGCGGCGAAATAGCCGTAGACCACGGTCGGCACGCCCGCGAGGATTTCCAGCGCGGGCTTGACCCACGCGCGCACGCGCGGAGCGGCATATTGCGTCAGGTAGATCGCGCTCATCAGGCCGAGCGGAATGGCCACGATCATCGCGATGATCGCGCCGATGAAAATCGTCCCCCAGAACAGCGGGATCGCGCCGTAGCGGCTTGGATCGGGATTGTCGGCGCTGGCCATCGGGTCCGGGCCCCAGTGGGTGCCGAACAGGAAGTCGATCGGGTTGACCATGCCGAAGAACCGGACAGTCTCGAACACCAGGCTGGCGAAGATGCCGAGCGTGGTCAGGATCGCGACCAGCGAAGCGAGCAACAGCACGATCATCACCGTGCGTTCGACTTTGGTCCGCGCGGCGAAATCGGGCTTGAGCCGCAGGAACGACCACGCTCCGCCGATGAAGCCGAGCAGCAATGCGACGACGATGCCGATCGTCTGATAGCGGCCGATCGCCTCGCGATAGGGTTCAATCAGCGCGCTCGCGTCCTGGTTGAACACCGCCGGAGCGGCGCCGATCGCGACGGCACGCGCTTCGGCCAGCAGCGATTCGCGCCGGAAGCCGAACGGCGGCAAGTCCGCAGCGCCGGGCGAGGCGAGCACGTGCTGGCTGACCAGATGCGGCGCCACGCCCCCCCAGATCACGATGAAGATCACCATCGGCACCACGATCCACAGCGCGACGTACCAGGCGTGATAAGTGGGGAGGGCGGCGAGCTGGCCGGCCCCGCTCTCCCGGCGGAAGGACCATGCGCGCGCGCGGGCGGCGAGCCATCCGGCAAGTCCGAGCCCCAGCGCCAGAAGGAAGAGTATCGTCAGCGACACGCGAGTACGATCCTCAGATCGATGGAAATTCGAAGGGCGAGCCGGCGGAGCTGCTGCCCGCCAACGGCGCAATGTTGAAGTTTTGTGACAGTTTCATGACGTCTCGTCGGAGTCCTCCGGAGCGAGGGGAATACGCACCGCGATCGTCGTGCCGTGGCCGAGCTTGCTGGAGATGTCGAGCCGCCCGCGATGGCGCTCCACGATATGCTTGACGATCGCCAGCCCGAGGCCGGTCCCGCCCGACGCGCGGCTGCGGCCCGGATCGGTGCGGTAGAACCTGCGAGTGAGATGGGGCAGGTGCTCGGGCGCGATCCCTTCGCCGCGATCCACGACGGTGAGTTCGGCTTCGCCACCGGGCAGTTGTTTCAGCGAGACGTCCACCTTCTCTGCCGGGTCGCCGTACTTGAGCGCGTTGTCGACCAGATTGCGGACGAGCTGTTCGAGCTGGCGCGCATCGCCCTGCACCGCGATTCCGCGCTCGCTCCGAAGTTCTATCCGCCCCTGGCGGTCCGGGCCGGCGGCGTCGCGTGTGGCGCTTTCCACGAGTTCCCCCAGCGCGACCGAATCCTGCGGCAGATCGTGCTTTTCCGCTTCTACGCGCGACAGCGACATGAGGTCGTTGACGAGGTTCTGCAGCCGCCGCGCCTCGTTCAGCACGGTATCGAGGAATTTCGCGCGCGTATCGGCAGGTGCCTTGCCTTCGTCCTCGCGCAGCGTTTCCACGTAGCCGATGATCGACGACAGCGGCGTGCGAAGCTCGTGGCTGGCGTTGGCGACGAAATCGGTATGCGCGCGGCTGATATCGGCCTCGGCGGTCTGGTTGAGCAGTTCGATTACGCCAAGATCGTCGGTCAGGCGCTGGTAGTTGACGATCCATATGTCGCGCCGGCGGACGAGCCCCTGCACGGTCGCCTGCCCGCTGTTGCCGCGCTCCAGCAGGGCGACCGCTTCGGGATGGCGGAAGGCCACGCGCAGATCCTGGCCGAGGACATGCGCGCCCAGCAAGTTGCGGGCGGACTTGTTCGCCAGCGAGATACGGCGGCTTTCCATGACCAGCAGCGGCGTGCCGGCATGCTCGATCAGGTCCCCCATCCGATCGCGGTTGAAGCGAACGTTCGTGGCCGGTTCGACCGCCGGCGGCGGCGCGGCGGTCGCCAGCCACAACGATCCTGCCCAGACCAGCAGCACCGACACCGCGAGCCAAAGCTGCGCCCCGGCGACGGCCATGGCCACCGCGGTGAGGACCGCGAGCGCCAGCGCGGCGACGGGGTAGGTGCGATCCGACTCCATAGCCGCGCGGCCTTAGCCATACCCCGGCGTGCCCGCCAGTCGCGATTTCGCCGGGGCGCCCGATGGATGCAGGTGTCGGAAGGTGGTGACCCCTACGGGAATCGAACCCGTGTTTCAGCCGTGAGAGGGCCGCGTCCTAACCGCTAGACGAAGGGGCCATGCCATTTGGCTGGCGCGCCACGGGCCTTGCTTGCCGGTGGTGACCCCTACGGGAATCGAACCCGTGTTTCAGCCGTGAAAGGGCCGCGTCCTAACCGCTAGACGAAGGGGCCGAACCGTGCTGCTGCCGGTGGCGTGGCGGCGCACTTACGGGCGCGGCGCGGCGCGGTCAACCCCGCGATGCAACGCGCGTCAATCGGCCCACGCGGCGTCCTCAATATGCAGCTCCGCTTGCGGGCGGGCGCCCCAGTCGTCGATCTTCGCGCGGCCCGCCAGCCACAGCTTGCGCCCCTTCGCGCCGTGGAGCAGCGACTGGCCGAGTTCGCTTTCCGCCATGCGGAAGCCGATCGCCTTGAACGACTTACCGTCGTCCCCGCTCGCGATCACCCGCACGTGATCGGTGCCGACGAGATCGGCCTTCACCAGCCGCACCGGCCCGACCGCCAGCTTCGGGCCGGGCCAGCCGACCCCGAACGGCCCGGCGCGATCGAGCGTTTCGACGAGTTCGGGCGTCAATCCGCCCGGCGCGAGCGAGAGGTCGAGCGGCAGCACCTGCTCCGCGCTCGCACGCTGCACCGCGCCCGCCAGCCGCGTATCGAGCCAGTCGGCCAGCGCATCGAGCTTTTCCGCGTCGATCGTCAGCCCGGCCGCCATCGCGTGGCCACCGCCTGCCACGAGCAGGTCCGATTCGCGTGCCGCGATGATCGCCGCGCCGAGATCCACGCCCGAGATCGAGCGGCCCGAGCCCTTGCCCTGGCCACTTTCGCCGTCGAGCGCGATCACGATCGCGGGCTTGCCGGTCTTTTCCTTGATGCGCCCGGCGACGATGCCGATCACGCCCGGATGCCAGCCGGTGCCCGAGAGCACGAGGACCGAGCGGTTGTGCTGGCGCGCGAGCTGCGCCTCGGCGGCTTCCTGTACCTCGGCCTCGATCGCGCGGCGCTCGTCGTTGAGCGCGGAAAGCTGGGCGGAGATCGCCTGCGCCTCGTCCATGTCCTCGGTGGTCAGCAGCCGGACACCCAGGGTCGATTCGCCGACGCGCCCGCCCGCGTTGATCCGCGGGCCGAGCGCGAAGCCGAGATCGCTGCACGCCGGTGCGCGCGTCAGCCGGCTCGCGTCGATCAACGCCGACATGCCGACGTTCTGCCGCCGCGCCATCACCTTCAGGCCTTGCGCCACGAACGCGCGGTTGAGCCCGTGAAGCGCGGCGACGTCCGCCACGGTGCCGAGCGCGACGAGATCGAGCAGGCCGCGCAGGTCGGGCTCCGGGCGGCTCTCGAAATACCCGCGCAGGCGCAAGGTGCGCACCACCGCAATCCCCAGCAGGAACGCGACGCCGACCGCCGCCAAGTGCCCGTGCCGCGCACCGAGATCGCTTTCGTCGAGCCGGTTGGGATTGACCAGCGCGGCGGCCTGCGGAAGCTCGGCCGCGCACTTGT
Organism: Pelagerythrobacter sp.; assembly: GCF_041912895.1. Classification (NCBI taxonomy): domain Bacteria; kingdom Pseudomonadati; phylum Pseudomonadota; class Alphaproteobacteria; order Sphingomonadales; family Erythrobacteraceae; genus Pelagerythrobacter; species Pelagerythrobacter sp. Next base: position 540,346 of record NZ_JAYSGI010000001.1, read on the forward strand.
GATGGTCGACCACGATCACGTCCACGCCCGCCGCGTGCGCCATCGCCAGCGCCTCGTACGCCATCGCGCCGCAATCGACGGTGACGATCAGGCTCGACCCCTGTTCCGCCAATGCAACCAGCGCTTCGCCGCTCGGGCCGTAGCCTTCGAGTAGACGGTCGGGGATGTAGTGCCCGGCATCGTGGCCGAGCATCCGCAACAAGCGGATCATCAGCGCGGAGCTGGTTGCCCCGTCCACGTCGTAGTCGCCGTAGATCGTGATCGTCTCGCCGCCAAGCACGGCCTGCGCGATCCGTTCGGCCGCCGCGTCCATGTCGCGGAATGCGGAGGGGTCGGGCAGGAATTCACGCAACGTGGGGGTGCGATGGCGGTCAAGCTCTTCGCGCGCGACGCCGCGCGAGAGCAGCAGTTGCGCGACGATGTCGTCGCTCAGCGAAGCCGCGCCGCCGCCGAGCGCCATGTTGCCGCCGCGCCAGCGCCATGCCTTGCCCGATAGAGAACGTTCGATGCCAAATACGTGGGGGATGGAATGGGACGCCATCAGCGCGATCTACCCGACCCTGCGGCGCGGCGCAAAGAGCGTGGTTTGACAATCGACAGCCGAGCGCGTTGGTGGCGGCGATGGCCGAACCGCTCCTGATCGCATGGCACAGCCGCACCGGCGCGAGCCGCGCGATGGCGCAGGCCGCCGCGGAGGGAGCGGGGCAGGCGGCGCGGTTGATGCGGGCACACGAAGTCGAACCGGCGGACATTCTCGGCGTGTCGGCGTTCCTGTTCGTTTGCCCGGAAAATCTCGCGAGCATGAGCGGCGAGATGAAGGAGATGTTCGACCGCTGCTACTACCCGGTGCTCGGCAAGGTGGCGGGGCGCGTCTACGCCACGCTGATCGCGGCCGGTTCGGATGGGGAGGGCGCACAGCGGCAGATCGACCGGATCGCGACCGGATGGCGCCTGCGCCGGGTGGCCGATCCGGTTATATTCGGTTTCGACGCACAGACCCCGGAAGCGATCCTGACCGACAAGCAAGTGTCCGGCGAACGGCTCGCCCAATGCCGCGAGCTCGGTGCGGCGCTGGTCGAAGGGCTGGCGCTGGGAATGTTCTGAAATCGGCTCGGAATCGGAGGCATTCCGCGCGTCGCCTCTCGACGTAGAAGGCCTTTCGCGCCAGGGAAACCCCGTCGCTGCAGGGGGATGCTTCCGATCGTCGAGCCGAACGCCACCATCGGAGGAGGTCAGTCCCCCGATCTTCTGTTGCTGTTTCGCGCGGCGGAGCGGCCCGACATGCAAACGATACGCCGCGCGATCGGCGCTGCTGACAGCCTGACGGTCACGCACGGCGCGGGCGCGGCTGCGGACGGCGAACCGGCGTGGCTGGAACTGCTCACACACGGAATGACCTTCGACCTGAGCGGGATCGCACCCGGCCCGGGCCATGCCGCGCCCGATGTCCGCAACCGCTATCAGGTGCCGTCCGGTTTTTCCGACGCGGTCGCCGAAGCGCTGGCGCTCGCGCCGGGACCGCACCTCGCCGGTGGACGGACGCGCATGGCGGTGGTGCGAATGCAAGCGGCGCTGGCCGCGCATTTCGTGCGGGAACTGCCGACCGTCGCCGCGATCGCCTGGGTTCCGGCGCGCACGGCGATCGGGCGGGATTTCTACCTCTCCGCGATCGATGCGTGGCAGGCCGACGGCCCGTTTCCCGCACTTGGCCTGACCGCGTTCCGCCGGACTCTCGGGACCGCCGTGCAGTCCGAGGGGCTCGCGTTCTTCACCGGGCAGGAGCTGCATTTCGACCCGTCGTTGTTTCCCGACCCGGCCGCCGCGACGCGGCTCGGGGTGCGGCTCGTCAACGAACTCGTCGGCCGCGCTCCGCTCGTCGAACCGGTCGAACTGGCCGGTCCCGATGGCGAGCCGATCGTGCTCGAACCATCGCGCAACGGGCGCTACCTGCGGGTCGGGCATGGCTGAGCCGACGGTCGGCGCCGTCCGCTGAGGCAGCCGATTCAGCCGATGAACTTGCCGTCCAGCTCTGCCTTCGCGGCCTGATACTCGCGGACCAGCCGATCGACCCGGTCGGCCACGCTGTCGACTGCGTCGACCATGCCGACGCCCTGGCCCGAGCCCCAGATGTCCTTCCACGCCTTGGCCTTGGAATTGCCGCCCGAGCCGAAGTTCATCTTGCTCGGATCGCTGGTCGGCAGGTCGTCGGGGTCGAGCCCGGCGGCCTCGATCGAGCCGCGCAGGTAGTTGCCGTGAACCCCGGTAAAGAGGTTGGTGTAGACGATGTCCGCCGCGCGGCTGTCGACGATGCTCTGCTTGTAGCGCTCGTCCGCGTTCGCCTCTTTCGTGGCGATCCACGGCGAGCCGATATAGGCGAAATCGGCCCCCATCGCCTGCGCGGCAAGCACCGAACGGCCGTGCGCGATCGAGCCCGACAGCGCCACCAGCCCGTCGAACCACTGGCGGATTTCCTGCATCAGCGCGAAGGGCGATTGCACGCCCGCGTGCCCGCCAGCCCCGGCGGCGACGGGGATCAGCCCGTCCGCGCCCTTCTCGATCGCCTTGTGCGCGAAGAAATCGTTGATGACGTCGTGCAGCGTGATCCCGCCCCAGCCGCGCACCGCGGCGAAGATCTCCTCGCGCGCGCCGAGCGAAGTGATGACCAGCGGCACCTGCCACTTGGCGCACACCGCCATGTCCTCTTCCAGCCGGTCGTTCGACTTGTGGACGATCTGGTTCACCGCATAGGGCGCGGCGGGCCGGTCGGGATGCGCGCGGTTGTGCGCCGCCAGTTCCTCGGTGATCCGGTGCAGCCATTCGTCGAGCACGCCCGAAGGCCGCGCGTTCAGCGCCGGGAACGAGCCGACGATGCCCGCCTTGCACTGCGCGATCACCAGCTCCGGGCCGGACACGATGAACATCGGCGATCCGATCACCGGCAGGCGCATTCGGTCGAAGGGGGCGGGCAGGGGCATCCGGGTCTCCGTTGTCGTTCGCAACCTGTGCTGGCGGGCTATCCGCCGCGTACGAACTTGTCGAGCATGACGTTACGTAAGCGTCAAGCCAGCAGGTGTTCGATGCGATAGGTGCGCGCCGCCGTGCCTGCGAACAACGCGCGCTTCTCGTCCGCCGTTGCACCGGAGGCGAGGCGCTTGAACGCGTTCCACAGCACCGGATAGCTCGCGCCCCAGCGGTCGACCGGGTAGTTGCTTTCAAACATCGCGCGATCTGCGCCGAACGTCTCGATGCAGGTTTCGATATACGGCTGCCACAGCGCGGCCAGTTCCTCCGACCCGCAGCCTTTCGCGGGGCCGCCTTCCGGCATGCCGCAGAACGCCATCGCCAGCCCGCCAAGCTTGACGGCGACGTTCGGGCATTCGGCGAGGGCGCGGATGCTCGAACGCCAGCGACCGAAGTGTTCGTCCAGTTTGCCGCGATAGCTCGCGATGCCGAGCGGGGTGCCGCAATGATCGAGCACGATCGGCTGAGCGGGAAACGCGCGCGCGAGATCGAGCACGTCGCCGAGTTGCGGCTCGAGCACCCAGGCGTCGAACGTCAGCCCACGCTTGCCGAGTTCGGCGAAGCCTGCGCGAAAGGCCGCATCGCGATAGAGGCCCTCGGGCGCGTGGAACGGCGGGCCAAGCACGTCGGGGTCGGCATCCCACGCCCCGGCGTGGCGGATGCCGACGAAGCGCGGGGAGGCCGCTTGCAGCGCGTCGAGCACCTCGCCCGCCGCCGCGCCGCGCGTCAGGTCGGCGTGGCCGACGATCGCCGCGCACGGGCGATAACTGCCGTAGAGGCCGCTGGCGCCCTGCGCCGCGACGCCGTTCACGAACTCGACCTCGCCGACCGGCTTCAGTGCGTCGGCGCGCCCCGCATCGTAGAACGCGCCGCATTCCATGAACACGGTGCCGATCACGTTGTGGCCGCTGTGGGTGTCGGCGTGGAGTTGGTCGAACGTGTAGTACGCCGCGCCCGCGATGGTATCGAGGAAGGGGTGCCGGGGTTCGGGGAACGCGGGGAGCAGCGGGCGCAGATCCCACAGATGGTGGTGCGGGTCGATGATCGGCAGATCGGGCTCGAGAATCGATTCGCTCATCGTGTTCCTCCACCGATGATACATTGAGACATGGACCACATGTTACACAGTCCTGGAGCAAAAAAGTTCGGCGTTTCCGGCGGCCGTTTCGCGTGGCTCGAAAGGGGCAGGGCTGTGCTCATCCGGCGAGGCTAGCGCGGATTTGCCGGGGTAGGAAAGAGTGGCTTCGTGGTGAAAGATAAGGGGGTCACGCCGAGACCGCGGAGAAGCGGAGATCGCGGAGGTATTTGTTTCACACGAAGACACGAAGGCACGAAGATGCCGCACGTCTCCGCCCCGCAGGCGCATCAGTTTCCAGCGTGGCGCCAGAAAGTATGGAGGCGGCTTCGCCGCGAGAAAAATATCTTCGTGTCTTCGTGCCTTCGTGTGAACCAACCTTCTTTCTTCTCTGCGGTCCCCGCGTGAACCAAAATCACACCGCTGCGGAATTCGCCGCACTCAGCACCGCGCGTACGCTCGCCGTCGCGACGTCCTCGTCGATGCCGCAGCCCCATACGCGTTCGCCCGAGGGGAGGGCGCATTCGAGGTAGGCGGCGGCGCGCGCGTCGGAGCCGGTGGAGAGCGCGTGTTCGGTGTAGTCGCACACCTCGAGTTCCAGCCCGAAGCTGTCCCGCAGCGTCGCGACGACCGAGGAGATCAGCCCGTTGCCGCGCCCCGACACGCTGCGCGCCTTGCCCCCGACCTCGATCGTGCCTGCGAACACGCGGGTGCCATCCGCCGCGCGGTTTTCCTCGTAATCGACGAGCTGGAAGTGCTTGGGGCGGACCTGCACGTGGTAGGTGCGCTTGAACACGTCCCAGATATCGGCGCCATTGAGTTCGCGGCCGAGCTCGTCGGCCATCCGCTGGACGTGGCGGGAAAAGTCGGCCTGCATCCGCTTGGGCAGCTTGAGGCCCTGATCCTGCTCCAGCACCCAGGCGAAGCCGCCCTTGCCCGACTGACTGTTGACCCGGATCACCGCCTCGTAACTGCGGCCGAGGTCCGCCGGGTCGATCGGCAGGTAGGGCACGCGCCAACGCTCGTCGTTCTGTGTCGCGTGCGCCTCGAATCCCTTCTTGATCGCATCCTGATGGCTGCCGGAAAAGGCGGTGAACACCAGCTCGCCGCCGTAGGGATGGCGCTGGTGGACGGGCAGTTCATTGCAGTATTCGACCGTCTCGATCACTCGGTCGATGTCCGAGAAATCGAGGCCGGGGTCGACGCCTTGGGTGTACATGTTGAGCGCCACCGTCACGAGGCAGCAATTGCCGGTGCGCTCGCCGTTGCCGAACAAGCAGCCTTCGACCCGGTCGGCGCCCGCCATCAAGCCGAGTTCCGCCGCCGCGACGCCGGTGCCGCGATCGTTGTGCGTGTGGAGGCTGATGACCGCACTCTCGCGGTTCGGCAGGTTCCGGCAGAAATACTCGATCTGGTCGGCGTAAATGTTGGGGGTCGCCGCCTCGACCGTGGCGGGGAGGTTGAGGATGATCGGCCGTTCGGGCGTAGGGGCGAGCACCTCCATCACCGCGGCGCAAACCTCGATGCTGAAATCGAGCTCGGCGGTGGAGAACGTCTCGGGCGAATACTGGAAATGCCAGTCGGTGCCGGGGTGGGCCGCCGCCTCGTCGCGCAGGACTTTCGCTCCCGCCACGGCGATCTCGCGCACCTCGCTCCGGCTCATGCGGAACACGATGTCGCGCCATGCGGGGCTGACCGCGTTGTAGAGATGGACGATGGCCGCGCGCGCGCCCTCGAGGCTGGCGAAGCTGGTGCGGATCAGATCCTCTCGGCTCTGGGTCAGTACCTGCACGGTGGTGTCGTGGGGAATGCGGCCCGAGCGCACGAGGCCCTGAATGAAATCGAACTCGGTCGCCCCCGCGCTGGGGAAGCCGACCTCGATCTCCTTCACCCCGATTTCCACCAACAGGTCGAAGAAGCGGTTCTTCTTCACCGCATCCATCGGGTCGACGATGGCCTGGTTGCCGTCGCGCAGGTCGGTGCTGAGCCAGCGGGGCGGGGCGGTGATCGTGCGCGCGGGCCACTGGCGGTCGGGCAGCGGCACTTGCGGGAAGGGGGCGTATTTGCGTGCGGGGTCGCGCAGCATCGTACGGGGCGTGGTGCGGGGGCTGGTCATGGCGGCGGTACTCGTAACGGATGAAGCGGCTTCGTGGCGGTCGGTCCCCTCGGGCGCGTTGCGCACCCGGCCGGCACGCGTCAGCTCACGCCCAAGGGCGGGTAAGTCGAAGCAGAATTAGTCCGTTGCGTCGCATGGGTGTCGCCATGATCCAAAGTTGCGCGAAAGGCAAGCGTGAGGAGTGGTTTGGTTACTCCGCCGCTGCTTTCTCGAACGCGGCGGTGAATTCCAGCTCGACGTCGTCCGACACGACCGGAAGCGCGAAGGCGATGCCGTAGTCCGAACGCTTGATCGTGGTCGTGCCCTCGAAGCCGACCGTCTCGGCCTTGCTCATCGGGTTGGCACCCGCGCCGGTGAAGCGCGTAGCGAGGACGACTTCCCTGGTCACGCCGTTGAGCGTGAGATCGCCGGTGATGTCCGCCGTCATCCCGCCGGGGCTGACTGCGACCGATTTCGAGACGAAGCGTGCGGGCTGCGGCTCCGGCCCGAAGAAATCGGGCGCGCCGCCGTCTGTCCCTGCGCGCAACAGGTGATCGCGCAGGCCGTCGCTCGCGACGGTGACGCTGGCGATCGGGATCGTCACGTCCACCGAAGCCTGACCCAGCTGCGCGGGATCGATCGTCAGCGTGCCCGACACGTCGCCGAACAAGCCGAAGTAGTCGTTGAAGCCGAAGTGATTGACGCGCCACTGCACGAGGCTGTGGGCGGAATCGGCCTGATAGGTGCCGCGGGTGATCCGCGCCGGATCGACCGCGCCGGGCAGTGCCGGGCCCTCCTGCGCTTCCAGCGCGGCGAAGGCCGACAGGCCGAGCGTTACGGCGCCGAGCGCGGCGATCAGGGTCGTTTTCATGGACATCGGCTCCGAATGATTGCGGGGCGCAAGGTGGCGTCAGTTCTTTTCCTTGTCGACCAACTTATTCTTTCCGATCCACGGCATCATCGCGCGCAGCTTCGCGCCGGTCTGTTCGATCGGATGCGCTTCCGCGGCCTTGCGCGCGGCCTTCAATTCGGGCTGGCCGGCGCGGTTGTCGAGCACGAAGTTCTTCACGAAGCGGCCCTGCTGGATGTCCGCCAGCACGCGCTTCATTTCGGCCTTCGTCTCGTCGGTGATGATCCGCGGGCCGGTGGTGATGTCGCCGTATTCGGCGGTGTTGCTGATCGAATAGCGCATGTTGGCGATGCCGCCTTCGTAGAGCAGATCGACGATCAGCTTGGTTTCGTGGAGGCACTCGAAATAGGCCATTTCGGGCGCGTAGCCCGCCTCGACCAGCGTCTCGAACCCGGCCTGGATCAGGTGGGTGATGCCGCCGCACAGCACCGCCTGTTCGCCGAACAGGTCGGTCTCGCACTCTTCCTTGAAGTTCGTTTCGATCACGCCGCTGCGCCCGCCGCCGACGCCGCTGGCATAGGCGAGCGCCACGTCATGCGCGTTGCCCGTGGCGTCGTGATGGACGGCGATCAGGCACGGCACGCCGCCGCCGCGCTGGTATTCGCTGCGCACGGTGTGGCCGGGGCCCTTGGGCGCGATCATGATGACGTCGATGTCGGCGGGCGGCTCGATCAGGCCGAAATGGATGTTGAGCCCGTGGGCGAAGGCGATCGCGCTGCCGGGCTTCATGTTGCCCTTGAGGTCGTTTTCCCAGATCGCGGCCTGATGCTCGTCGGGCGCGAGGATCATCAGCACGTCGGCCCACTTCGCCGCCTCGGTGTTGGTCATCACGGTGAAGCCCGCGTCTTGCGCCTTCTTCGCCGTGGCCGAGCCTTCGCGCAGCGCGATCGCCACGTCCTTCACCCCGCTGTCGCGCAGGTTCTGCGCGTGGGCGTGGCCCTGGCTGCCGTAACCGACGATGGCGATTTTCTTGCCGGTGATGAGGTTCAGGTCGGCATCGGCGTCGTAATAGACTTTCATTTCTTTCCTCACGTCATCCCAGCGAAAGCTGGGATCTGGTGCAGCAAGCGTGCACCTGGTTGCAAGCGATCCCAGCTTTCGCTGGGATGACGAATTGTTTCAGGCCCCTTGCGCCCCGCGCATCATCCCGACGATGCCGGTGCGGCCGACCTCGACCAGCCCCAGCTCGCGCATCAGGGCGATGAAGCTGTCGACTTTCTCCGGTGGGCCGGTGATCTCGAAGATGAAGCTTTCGGTGGTGGTGTCGACCGGGCGCGCGCGGAAGATGTCGGCCAGCCGCAGCGCCTCCACCCGCTTGTCGCCCGTGCCCGCGACCTTGACCAGCGCCAGCTCGCGCTCGACGTGCGGGCCTTCCTCGGTCAGGTCGACGACCTTGTGCACCGGAACCAGCCGGTCGAGCTGGGCGTGGATCTGGTCGATCACCGCGGGCGGTCCGTTGGTGACGATGGTGATCCGGCTGACCGCGTGATCCTCGGTGATGTCGGCCACCGTCAGGCTGTCGATATTGTAGCCGCGCGCGGTGAACAGCCCGGCGATCTTGGCGAGGATGCCGCTCTCGTTGTCGACGGTGATCGCGAGCACGTGGCGCTGCGCTTCCTGCTGGGCGATCTGCATCAGACGAGCGCCTTCGCCTTGTCGTCCATCGTGCCGCTGACCTTGTCGCCGTAGAGCAGCATCTCGGTGTGTGCCGCGCCGCTGGGGATCATCGGGAAGCAGTTCGCCTCCTTCGACACCCGGCAATCGACCATCACCGGCCCGTCGTGCGCCAGCATCGCTTCGATCCCCGCGTCGAGCCCGGCCTCGTCCTCGATGCGGATGCCCTTCCAGCCATAGGCTTCGGCGAGCTTCACGAAATCGGGCAGGCTGTCCGAATACGAGTTCGAATAGCGGCTTTCATAGGTGAGTTCCTGCCACTGGCGAACCATGCCCATGTACTCGTTGTTGAGGATGAATACCTTCACCGGCAGGCGATACTGGCTGGCGGTGGCGAGTTCCTGGATGTTCATCTGGATCGAAGCCTCGCCCGCGATGTCGATCACCAGCGCGCCAGGATTGCCGAGCTGCGCGCCGATCGCGGCGGGCAGGCCGTAGCCCATCGTGCCGAGGCCGCCGCTGGTGAGCCAGCGGTTGGGGGCGGCAAAGCCGAAATACTGCGCGGCCCACATCTGGTGCTGGCCGACTTCGGTGCTGACGATCGGATCGTGGCCGCGGGTGAGGGCGAACAGCCGCTCGACTGCTTTCTGCGGCATTATCTCGCTGTTGCGCGGCGGGTAGGCGAGGCATTCGACCGCGCGCCAGCCGGCGATGCGCGCCTTCCACTCGCCCAGATCGCGCGCGCGCCGGGTGCCCCAGCCTTCGACGAGCTGATCGAGCACATCGCCGCAGTCGCCCACGATGGCGAGATCGACCGGCACCGTCTTGTTGATCGAACTCCGGTCGATATCGATGTGTATCTTCTTGGAATCAGGCGAGAACGCATCGAGCCGCCCGGTCACGCGATCGTCGAACCGGGCACCGATGCAGACCATCAGGTCGCAGCGGTTCATCGCCATGTTCGCTTCGTAGGTGCCGTGCATCCCGAGCATGCCGAGCCAGTCGGGATGGTCGCAGGGAAACGCGCCGAGGCCCATCAGCGTGCTGGTGACCGGCGCGCCGGTAAGATCCTGCAGACGGCGCAGCAGTTCGCTCGCGCGCGGCCCCGCGTTGATGACCCCGCCGCCGGTGTAGAGCACCGGGCATTCGGCTTGTGCCATCATCTCGACCGCCCGCGTGATCGCCTCGTCCTCCCCGCGGGTCTGCGGGGCGTAGCGGGCCGAGGCGAGCGGAGCGTCGTCCTGATCGCTCCACGATGCGAGCGCGATCTGCACGTCCTTGGGAATGTCGACCACGACCGGGCCGGGGCGGCCGGTGGTGGCGATGCGGAACGCCTCCTCGATCGTCGCGCGCAGCTGCGTCGGGTCCTTCACGAGGTAGTTGTGCTTGGTGCAGTGGCGCGTGATGCCGACGGTGTCGGCCTCCTGAAACGCGTCGGTCCCGATCAGCGAGGTCGGCACCTGCCCGGTGATGACGACGAGCGGGATCGAATCCATGAAGGCGTCGGCGATGCCGGTCACGGCATTGGTCGCCCCGGGGCCGGAAGTGACGAGCACCACGCCGGGCTTGCCGGTCGAGCGGGCGTAGCCTTCGGCCGCGTGCGCCGCGCCCGCTTCGTGCCGCACGAGGATATGGCGCAGGCGTTGATCCGCGAACAGCTGGTCGTAGATCGGCAGCACCGCGCCGCCGGGATAGCCGAATACGAATTCGACGCCCTGCCGCACCAGACATTCGATCAGGATGGACGCGCCGCTGCGCTCCTCCGCCGCCATTGTTCGACCCTTTCCTTCCAAACGAAAACCGTATCGCCGAAAAAAGAGCGACCCGGCGCGGGGGGTTATCGCGCCGGGCCAAAGCTTTTAAAACGACCTGGCCTCGCTATGAGACATAAAATGCCATGTCAAGGCCTAATCACGTAATAATAATGCGAAATTGTCCTCAATATCACCCGATATCGTCTCCATGCGGTTCCATTCTTGCGGGGGCTGATGGCGGAACCAAGTATACTGCCGCTTGGCGTAGCGGCGTGTCGCTTGCCGTCCAGCCTCGATGGCCTGATCGCGCGAAAGCTCGCCGTTCAGCAGTGCCGCGATCTCGCGTACGCCGATCGCGCGCATGACGGGTAGCGCCGGGTCCAGCCCTCGCGCGAGCAACGCCTCCACCTCCTCGGTGGCCCCCGCATCCATCATTATCGCAAACCGCCGGTCGCAGCGTTCGTAGAGCCAGCTTCGCTCCGGCAGGAGAACCAGCGGGTGGAGGTCGACCGCATCGCCGATCCCGCCTTCGCGATGCGCCTGCCAGTGCGCTAACGGCTTGCCGGTAGAACGAACCACCTCCAGCGCGCGCGCGATGCGCGTGGTGTCGGCAGTGGCAAGCACGGCGGCGCGTGCCGGATCGAGGCGCGCCAGATCGGCATAAGCTTCGACCACCGGCATCGCGCGTACTTCTACGCGCACGGCAGGGTCGATCGGCGGGATGGGCGCGATCCCGTCGAGCAGGGTGCGCAGGTACAGCCCGGTGCCGCCGACGAGGATCGGCACGGCGCCCTCGTCGTGCAGCGCCGCGATCTCAACCTTTGCGCGTGCAGCCCAGTCGGCTGCGGAGCAAGCCTGCGCCCCGTCCCACGCGCCGAACAGGCGATGGGGAACCCCTTTCATTTCCTGCTCGGAAGGCCGCGCGCTTAGCACTCGCAGGTCGGCATAGGCCTGTGCGCTGTCCGCGTTGATAACCGCCGCCGGGCGTCCGCGCGCAATCAACGTCTGCGCCAGCCGCACGGCCAGATCGCTCTTGCCGCTCGCGGTCGGCCCTGCGATGAGCGCGACCGGCTTCTTTGGCGGCGACCGCCTGCCGTCGGAACTCGGAGAATTATCGGTGCTCATCGCCCGGCTGATAGCAGACCCGGCCGAACTGGAAACGCGCCTCGACCGCGCGACCGCCGCGCTGGAGGGCGAGGGGATGCGCGTGGCGCTGGCCCAGATGCTCGATTTCTGCGGCGACGTGCTCCAGATCGGCCTGCCCGAAGGTGACGCCACGACGCTGCGCCGCGTGCTCGACGAGCATTTCGCGCCCGCCGATGTGCTCGTGTCCGAAGCCGAGATCGCGGTGCCCGAACTGTTCGTGTCGGACATGGATTCCACCATGATCGGGCAGGAATGCATCGACGAACTGGCCGATTTCGCAGGGCTGAAAGATCGTGTTGCCGCGATCACCGAACGCGCGATGCAGGGCGAACTCGACTTCGCCAGCGCGCTGGCCGAGCGGGTCGGGCTGCTCGCGGGGCTGGGCGAGGATGCGATCGAAACCTGCCTTGCGGAACGCATCCGCCCGGTCGCGGGTGCGGCAACGCTGGTCGCTACGTTGAAGGCGAAGGGGTGCCGCACGGTGCTGGTAACGGGCGGCTTCCATCACTTCGCCGATCCGGTGGCGGAGCGGATCGGCTTCGAACACGTCGTCGGCAACCGGCTCGCGGTGGCGGACGGCAAGCTGACCGGCGCGCTCGTGGGCGCGATCACCGACAGCGCGGTGAAGGAACGCGTGCTACGCGAGGAGGCGGCGCGCATCGGGTCCGACGCCACGAGCCTCGCTGCCGGCGACGGGGCGAACGACATTCCGATGCTGCAGGCGGCGACCTGGGGCCTCGCCTATCGCGCCAAGCCCAAGGCCCGCGCCGCCGCCGACGGCTGGGTCGATCGCGGCGACCTGACCGCGGTGCTCGACCTGTTGGGCGTGCCGCGCGAGGAATGGGTACGGGGTTGAGGCGCGCGCCGATTAACTTTCAATTTGCAACCGATCGTCTATACTGACAGCAGTGTCAGTCCAGGACTCGCTGCGATGAACGAGACCCACGCCCTTCTTCAAGCCGATAGCAACGCCGCCTGCGCGGCCGACGGGACGGTGTTCCGCAACCCCGTGCGGCCGCAGCCGAAGCGCGACGTGGGCAAGGCGCTGCATCACTTCCGCGAGCTCATCAAGGACAAGGAAGACACCGAGCAGGTGTTCCACATCTACGAGGCGCTGCCGTCGAAGGATTTCCTGCCGCGCGCCCGCGCGCTGACGCTGAGCGAGCACGGCGAGGCGTTGCGCGCGAGCGAGCCGTTCCTGCCGCCGATCCTCGACAACCATGCCGCCTTGCGCAAGCTGCCGCGCGGGAGCGTGGCGCACGCCTATTGCGACTTCATGGAGCGCGAGGGGCTGACCGCCGCCGGGCTGGTCGCCGAATCGGACAAGATGGGGCGGCCCAAATACGGCGACCTGATCGAATGGTACGGCTTCCGCCAGCGCGATACGCACGACCTGATGCACGTGCTGACCGGCTACGGCCGCGACGCGCTGGGCGAACAGTGCGTGCTGCTGTTCACCCACGGGCAGAGCCCGAGCCACGGACACCTGCTGTTGGGCTATGCCGGGGCGCTGAACATCAAGAAGCAGGTGAAGAGCCGCGCGCCGGTCTATCGCGCGGTGCGCGAGGCGCATCGCATCGGCAAGGCGTGTCCGCCGATCGCGGAGATGCCGATCCGCGAACTCTTGGCGATGGACCTGATCCACGCGCGCGAAGTCCTGCGGATCACCGAGCCGGTGTGGTACGCGCGCTGCCACGAAGTGTGGCGCAGCGAGGGCGTCGATCCCTACGACCTGCTCGGCAAGGCGATGGCGGAGAAGCTCGCCGCCTAGCCCGCGCGTCGCGAATAGGCGCGCGCCGTCAGCCACGCGATCGGGATGCCGACGAGGATGCAGTGGGAGAACAGCGCGTTGCCCACACTCCACGCCACTTCGCCCGCGCTCTTGCCGACCCACGTGGCGGGCGGCCAGTAGTCGGGCCAGCGCAGCGGGCGGACGATCCAGTACATGATCGCCCACAGCAGCAGGCCGTAAAGCAGCCCGGCGACGATCGGGTGGCGGAGCAGCGCGGGGAACCGGGGCGCGATGGCGACGTATGCGGCGGCCATCGCCAGCATGATCGCGAAATGCGTCAGCAGCCCCAGCGGCGCGCCCGCTGCGCTCTGGAACATGCCGTCGCCGAACGGTCCGCTGGCGACGAATTGCAGCACTTGCAGCGGGGTGACGCCCGCCATGCCCGCGAACACGAAGGCGGAGAGGATGTCGAGCGTCCCGGCGATCAGCCAGGCCAGCAGTATGGTGCGCGGCATGAGGCGCTCTCCCGATTATGCCGCCGGTTTATACCACTTCGTTCGCCGGGGGAACGGGCGAGCGCCACGCCTCAGCCTTCCATCCAGTCGCGGAAGAAGGCGTGATGGGCTTCGCGTAGCGAGGTGAGCGCAACGCCCGCCACGCTGTCGCCGCCGACGGTGCCGATCCGGTGCATCGGGATGCCTGCCGCCTGGATCTGCTCGGCATTGGCGCTGGTGACGACGTAGCGGCCCTGATCCTCGCCGAACGCGGTCACGTGGTCGCCGATTTGCTCCAGAGTACAGCCGATATTGCCCGCGAGCGCCATTTCGGCGAGCGCGACCAGTAGGCCGCCGTCGGACACGTCGTGGACCGCGGTGACCAGCCCTTCGCCGATCAGCTTGCGGACGAATTCGCCGCGCTCGCGTTCCTTGGCGAGATCGACCGGCGGGGCCTCGCCCGCTTCGTGTCCGTGCAGTTCGCGCAGCCACAGCGACTGGCCCAAGTGGCCGTTGTTGTCGCCGATCACGAAGATCGCGTCGCCTTCGCCCGCAAAGCCGATCCGCGCCATATGCGCGTAATCCGCGATCACCCCGACGCCGCCGATCGCGGGGGTGGGGAGGATCGCGCTGCCACCGCCGGTCGCCTTGCTCTCGTTGTAGAGGCTGACGTTGCCGCTCACGATCGGGAAATCGAGCGCGCGGCAGGCGTCGCCCATGCCTTCGAGGCAGCCGGTGAGCTGCGCCATGATCTCGGGCCGCTGGGGGTTGGCGAAGTTGAGGCAATTGGTCACCGCCAGCGGGCGCGCGCCGACCGCGCAGAGGTTGCGATACGCTTCGGCGATCGCCTGCTTGCCGCCTTCGTAGGGGTCGGCGTAGCAATAGCGCGGGGTGCAATCGGTGGTCATCGCCAGCGCCTTGCGCGTGCCGTGGACGCGGACCACCCCCGCATCGCCGCCGGTCTGGAGCGTGTCGGCGCCGACCTGGCTGTCGTATTGCTCCCAGATCCACTTGCGCGAGGCGAGGGCGGGGCTGGCCATCAGCTTGAGCAGGTCCGCGCCAAGATCGGTGCTGGCCGGCACCTCGCCGAGCAGGGCGACGTTCGCCCACGCCTTGTAATCCTCGCGGCTCATCGCGGGCCGATCGTAGAGCGGCGCGTCGGCGGCAAGCGGGCCGAGCGGGATGTCGCAAACGACCTCGCCGCCGAATTCAAGCACCATGTGCTGCGTATCGGTGACTTCGCCGATGACCGCGAAATCGAGTTCCCACTTGCGGAAGATCGCCTCGGCCTCGGCCTCGCGACCGGGCTTGAGGACCATCAGCATGCGTTCCTGGCTCTCGCTCAGCATCATCTCGTAGGGCGTCATGCCCTCTTCGCGACAGGGCACCTTGTCCATGTCGAGCCGGATGCCGGCCTTACCGTTCGTCGCCATCTCGACGCTGGAGGACGTGAGACCCGCCGCGCCCATGTCCTGGATGGCGACGATCATGTCGGTCGCCATCAGTTCCAGGCACGCCTCGATCAGCAGCTTTTCGGTGAACGGATCGCCGACCTGCACGGTGGGGCGCTTTTCCTCGGCGTCCTCGCCGAAGTCCGCGCTCGCCATCGTCGCGCCGTGGATGCCGTCGCGCCCCGTCTTGGAGCCGACGTAGACGATCGGATTGCCGACGCCGGTGGCGGCGGAATAGAAGATCCGGTCGGCATCGGCGACGCCCACCGTCATCGCGTTGACGAGGATGTTGCCGTCGTAGGCCGGGTGGAAGTTCGTCTCCCCGCCCACGGTCGGCACGCCGACGCAATTGCCGTAGCCGCCGATCCCCGCGACCACGCCTTTGACGAGATGCTTCATCTTCGGATGATCGGGGCGGCCGAAGCGCAGCGCGTTCATGTTCGCGACGGGCCGCGCGCCCATCGTGAACACATCGCGCAGGATGCCGCCCACGCCCGTCGCCGCCCCCTGATAGGGTTCGATGTAGCTCGGGTGGTTGTGGCTCTCCATCTTGAAGATCGCTGCCTGCCCGTCACCGATGTCGATCACGCCCGCGTTCTCACCCGGGCCGCAGATCACCCACGGCGCCTCGGTCGGCAGCTTCTTCAGGTGGATGCGGCTGGACTTGTAGCTGCAATGCTCCGACCACATGACCGAGAAGATACCGAGCTCGACGAGGTTCGGCTCGCGCCCCAGCGCATGGAGCACACGCTCGTATTCCTCGGGGCTGAGGCCGTGCTGTTCGACGACTTCGGGGGTGATCGCGGACTCGGGTGTTGCCATGCGCGCGCCCTTAGCGTCGCCAGGTCGGCACCGCCAGTCCCACCTCGCGCCGGTGCCAGCGCGTGTTGCCCGTCCAGTAAGCGGCCCAGGTCGCGACGCCGAAGGCCGCCAGCACGCTCAGGTACAGGATCGGCCCCGCCGATTCGGGCGGCGGGCCGAACCAGTTGATCGCCTGCAGCGCCAGCAGGAGCGCGATCAGGATCAGCGGCGGCGCGACCGGCCCCTTGGTCCGCCGCACGTAGAGCGCGAAGGCGGCAAGCACTAGGCCGGTTTCCAGCGGCATCGCGATCGCCGGGTGGTTCCACAGGCCGAAGCCGAGATAGGGCGCCTCGCCCGCCAGCGTCAGGTCCGGCCGGTGGAACAGCAGGTCGAGGAACCAGTGCGACATGACCACCGCGCCGCCGATTGCCGCGGTCAGCAGGTCGCGCCGCCACACCAGCAGGATCAGCGCGAAGGCCAGCGCCCAGATCGCGCTGCCGGCCAGGCTGTGGGTATAGGGCATGTGGTAGAGATCGAGCGGGTTCATCGCGGTCGCGCCCGGTTCGATCCGCAGCCGCTCCACCCCAACCATCGCCAGTGCGAAGAAGCCCCAGTCCACCAGTTGCGCGGCGATGAACAGCGTGCCGAGCTTGGGCGCGCGCTTGTGCGCGGCGGCCGCGACGAAGGCGGCGGACCAGTGCCCTATCAACATGCGCGCACCGCGGCTGCCGCAAAGCCTGCTGTCGTCATCCCCGCCCCCTCGTCGAGAGGCAACTTGACCAAGCGGGGGGCGACGGTCAATGCTCGATCGCGATGACGCAAGCTGCCCCAGATATCGCCGGAATGAGTTTCGAGGACGCGCTGAAGGCGCTCGAGGAGATCGTGAGGAAGCTGGAGGGGGGCGAGGTGCCGCTTGACGATTCGATCACGCTCTACGAGCGCGGCGAGGCGCTGCGCCGCCATTGCCAGGCACGGCTCGACGCGGCGCAGGCGCGGATCGAGAAGATCGTGACCGGGCCCGACGGGCAGGCGCGCGCCACCGCCCCGTTCGACGCGGAAGGCTGATGCAACTGGTGGGGGGCACCGCCGACCTGCTGCCCGATGCGCTGGCGCGCATCCGGCAGGATGTGGACACGGCGTTCGACCAGCTCCTCCCCGTGCCCGAGGATACGCGCGCCCGGCTGGTGGAGGCGATGCGCTACGCCGCGATCGACGGCGGCAAGCGCGTGCGTCCGCTGCTGCTGACCGCGACCGCCGCGATGTACGGCGTATCGCGCCAGACCGCGGTGCGCACCGGCTGCGCGGTGGAGGCGATCCACGTCTATTCGCTGATCCACGACGACCTGCCGTGCATGGACGACGATGCCCTGCGCCACGGCAAGCCGACGCTGCACAAGGCGTTCGACGAAGCGACCGCGGTGCTGGCGGGCGATTCGCTGCACGCGCTGGCGTTCGAGATCCTCTCCATGCCCGATCTGGTGAGCGACCCCTTTGTGCGCGGCGAGCTCGTCGCCACGCTGGCGGGCGCGAGCGGGATGGGCGGCATGGCGGGCGGCCAGATGATGGACATGGTCGCCGACGAGCAGGACTACGACCTCCACGCGATCACCCGGCTGCAACAGCTCAAGACAGGCGCGCTGCTGGGTGCGGCGGTGGAGATGGGCGCCATCCTCGGCCGCGTGCCGCCCGAGGGGCGCGGGCACCTGCGCAACTATGCGCGCGACATCGGCCTCGCCTTCCAGATCGCCGATGACCTGCTCGACCGCGAGGGGGACGAGGCGCTGGCGGGCAAGGCGCTGCGCAAGGACGACGAACAGGGCAAGCAGACCTTCGTGACGCTGATGGGCGCGGACAAGGCCCGCGACCAGGCCGCCGCGCTGGTGGAGCAGGCCATCGGCCACCTCGCCCCGCACGGCAGCGAGGCCGACCTGCTGCGCGCGCTGGCAAGGTTTATCGTGGAGAGAGACAGGTGAGCGACACGGATTTCGCGGAACGCATCGGCGTCTATCCCGGCACGTTCGATCCGATCACGCTCGGCCATGCGGATATCATCCGGCGAGGCGCGAAGCTGGTGGACCGGCTGATCGTGGGGGTCACCACGAACCCGTCGAAGAACCCGATGTTCGAGCCGGACGAGCGGATGGACATGGTCCGCCGCGAGGTCGCCGCCTTGGGAATCGAAAACGTCGAGGTCGTCGGCTTCAACGCGCTGCTGATGAAGTTCGCGCGCAAGCAGGGTGCCAGTGTGATCGTGCGCGGGCTGCGCGCGGTCGCCGATTTCGAATACGAATACCAGATGGCGGGCATGAACCAGCAGATCGACGCCGAGATCGAGACGGTGTTCCTGATGGCCGACGTCTCGCTCCAGCCGATCGCTTCCAAGCTGGTGAAGGAAATCGCGCTGTTCGGCGGCGATATCGCGCCCTTCGTGAGCGATGCGGTGAAGGCCGAAGTCGCCGCGCGGGTGGCCAAGATGGGGCGGCTCGGCGATTACTGAACCGCATCATTCATTGAACCGACAGTCCCCCGGCGCTAGAGGCGCCCCTTCGATTTACCTGACATACGGATTGCTCATGTTCAGACGCCAAATTGCCGCCGGCGCACTGCTGGCGCTGGTTTCCGCCCCGACCATCGCCGCCGCGCAGGACGCGCCGGAGCAGGACGAGCCGAGATCGGCCGAAGTCGACCGGGCGGAAAAGGGCCTGGAGGAAGCCATGGCCGAATCCACCACGGCCGCGACGGTCTACGAACAGATCGACTACGACGTCACGCACGACCCCGAAAACGTGCTGCTGCTCGACTTGTCGAACGGGCAGCGGATCCCGATCCGGCTGATGCCGAGTTGGGCGCCGAACCATGTCGAACGGATCAAGACGCTGACGCGGCAGGGGTTCTATGACGGGGTGATCTTCCACCGCGTGATCGACGGGTTCATGGCGCAGACCGGCGACCCCACGGGCACCGGGCAGGGCGGATCGGACCTGCCCGACCTGGCGGAGGAGTTCAACCCGATGCCGCACGTGCGCGGCACCGTGGCGATGGCCCGCGCGCAGGCGGAAGACAGCGCGAACAGCCAGTTCTTCATCGTGTTCTATCCGCGCTTCAGCCTCGACAAGCGCTACACCAATTTCGGCCGCGTGATCGGCAACATGGCGGGCGTGGACACGATCGAGCGGGGCGAGCCGCCGGCCAATCCGACGCGCGTCCTTCAGGCCTCGATCGCGGCGGACAACAAGCCCCAGGCGATGCCGCAGCCGGTGGCTCCCGCTCCCGCCGAAGCGATCACCACCGACATGCTGAACGCGCCGATCGAGGAATGATCCTTCCCGCTGGGGAGGATGGCGTAGCGGCCCGCCATGCGCGTTGACCTGTTCGATTTCGACCTGCCGCAAGACCTGATCGCGCTGCGCCCCGCTGTGCCGCGCGATGCGGCGCGGATGCTGGTGGCGTGCGGAAACAAACCGTTCGCCGACCGCACGGTGCGCGACCTGCCCGACACGCTCGAACCCGGCGACGTGCTGGTGTTCAACGATACCCGCGTGATCCCCGCCCAGCTCGAAGGGCTGCGCGGGGAGGCGCGGATCGGGGCGACGCTGCACAAGCGGATCGACCTGCGCCGTTGGCAGGCCTTCGTCCGCAACGCCAAGCGTGTGCGCGAGGGGGACCGGATCGTGTTCGGCGCTGGGGTCAGCGCGATCGCCGAAGCGCGCCATGCCGATGGCAGCCTGACGCTGGCGTTCGAGGGGGAGGAGCCGGTCGAGGTGCTGCTCGAGCGGGCAGGCCGGATGCCGCTGCCACCCTATATCGCGGGCAAGCGCGAAACCGACGCGCGCGACCGCGAGGATTACCAGACGATGTTCGCCGCGCGCGACGGGGCGGTCGCCGCGCCGACCGCCGCGCTCCACTTCACGCCCGGCCTCATGGCGGCGCTGGCCGAACGCGGTGTCGCAACCGAGACGCTGACGCTCCACGTCGGCGCGGGCACCTTCCTGCCGGTCAAGGCGGAGGACACGCGCGACCACGCAATGCACGCCGAGTGGGGACGGATCGAAGCCGATACCGCGGAGCGGCTCAACGCCGCCCGCGCTGCGGGGCGCCGGGTGATCGCGGTCGGCACCACGAGCCTGCGCCTGCTCGAAAGCGCGGCAGGCGAGGACGGCACGATCCGCGCCTTCGCGGGCGACACCGCGATCTTCATCACCCCGGGCTACGCCTTCCGCGCGATCGACGGGCTGATGACCAATTTTCACTTGCCCAAATCGACGCTGTTCATGCTGGTGAGCGCGCTGATGGGCCGCGAGCGGATGCAGGCGGCCTATGCCCATGCGATCGCCGCGAAGTACCGGTTCTACAGCTACGGCGATTCCTCGCTGCTCCTGCCGTAACGGCGGGCGCGCTTTTGCGCTTGGCAATCGTGCTCGCCGTCCCCAAATTCCGGCGCGCATGGACAACATCTCCGACCCCATTCTCGACATCCGCGGGCTGACCAAGGTCTATTCCGGCGGGTTGAAGGCGCTCGACAGCGTCGATCTGCAGATCCGGCGCGGCGAGATCTTCGCGCTCCTCGGCCCCAATGGTGCGGGCAAGACCACGCTGATCGGCGCGGTCTGCGGGATGGTGCGGATCAGTTCGGGCACGATCGAAGCGTTCGGCGAGGATCTGGGTCGCCACTGGCGCAGCGCGCGCCAGCGGATCGGGCTGGTACCGCAGGAACTGGGCTTCGACATGTTCGACACGGTGGAGCGGCAGGTCGGCTATTCGCGCGGCCTGTTCGGGCGCGCGCCCGATCCCGAGCGGATCGAGGAGGTGCTGCGTTCGCTCAGCCTGTGGGACAAACGGAGCGAGGAAATCCGCAAGCTTTCCGGCGGCATGAAGCGCCGCGTGCTGATCGCCAAGGCGCTCGCGCATGATCCCGAACTGCTGTTCCTCGACGAGCCGACCGCGGGCGTCGACGTCGAACTGCGGCGCGACATGTGGCGCCAGATCGGCATGTTGCGCGAACAGGGCGTCACCGTGATCCTGACCACGCACTATATCGAGGAGGCCGAGGAAATGGCCGATCGGGTGGGTATCATCAACAAGGGGCAGCTGCTGCTGGTGGATGAGAAGGACGCGATGATGAAGCGCCTCGGCCGCACCGAAGCGCACTTCGCGCTCGCCGCGCCGCTGGCGGAAATCCCCGCGGCGCTCGCCGACTATCCGCTGACGCTGACCGACGATGGCCGCACGCTGTGCTACCGCGGCGGCGACGGCACGGGGAAGGGCAAGGAGGAGGTCGCGGCGGTCGCCACCGCGCTGGTCCGGAACGGCATCACCTTCACCGCGCTGGAGCAGAAGGAATCGAGCCTGGAAGACATCTTCGTCGACCTGGTCGAGCAGCAGGGGCTCGCGGCATGATAAACTGGCGCTCCACCCTCGCGATCTACCGCAACGAACTGTCGCGCTTCCGCCGCACGGTGTTCGGCTCGATCGTCTCGCCGGTGCTGACCACCAGCCTCTACTTCATCGTCTTCGGCGCCGCGATTGGCGGGCGGATCAACGAAGTCGGCGGAGTCGGCTACGGCGCGTTCATCGTGCCCGGCCTGCTGATGCTGACGTTGCTTTCGGAAAGCACCAGCAACGCCAGCTTCGGGATCTACATGCCGAAGTTCACCGGAGCGATCTACGAGTTGCTCTCGGCCCCTGTAGGCGTCGCGGAGACCCTGCTCGGTTTCGTCGGCGCGGCGGCGACCAAGAGCCTGATCCTCGCCGCGATCATCCTCGGCACGGCACTGCTGTTCGTCGACTATACCATCGCGCACCCGGTCTTCGCCCTGGTCTACATCATGCTCGTCGCGGCCAGCTTCTCACTGCTCGGCTTCATCCTCGGCGTCTGGGCCGAAGGGTTCGAGAAGCTGCAGATGGTGCCGCTGCTGATCCTCACGCCGCTCACGTTCCTGGGCGGCACGTTCTACTCGATCGACATGCTGCCGAGCCCGTGGGACAAGATCGCGCTGGCAAACCCGATCGTCTATCTCGTCAACGGGTTGCGCTGGACCTTTTACGGCCAGTCTGACGTTTCCATCGGGGTCTCGCTGGGCCTCACGCTGGCGTTCCTCGCAATTTGCGTGGCAGTCATCGCAGTGATCTTCCGGACGGGGTGGCGCCTGCGGACGTAACCGGTTACCCCGCCCCCGCCATGACGAAACGATCGCTCATTCTCGTAACCGCCGCCGCCGCTTTCGCCTCACCGCTGGCGGCGGGCCAATCAAAAGCCGAGCCGGGCCAGATCGCGTCGGCCGCGTTTCCGCTCGGTGAAATTGAGCCGGTGGTGGGTGCTCCACCGCGCGCCGATCAGGTTTCGAACGTCCCTCGCGGCGTGCGCGCCATGATCGACGCCGCAATGGCCACGGGTGACAAGGGCAAGATCGAAACCGTCCTCTCCCTCGCCAGCCAAACCACGCCCAATGGTGCGCCCGAGATCAAGGCGATCGAAACCGCCTGGCGCGCCGACGTCGCCGAAAAGGCCAGGCTCGCGCGCGAGGCGAACACGCGGCGGATTCGCGAGGCGAGCGTTCTCGAACTCTGGACCGGGGAAGGGCAGCTCGGCGGCTTCCATTCGACCGGCAACAGCAGCAACGTCGGGCTGTCGGCCGGTCTGAACCTCAAGCGGCAGGGCGAGGACTGGAGCCATGCGCTGCGCGCCACCGCCGATTACCAGCGCTCGAACGGCGTCACCAGCCGCGAGCAGTTCCTGTTCGCCTACGAACCGCGCTACCAGATCAAGGACGAACTGTTCGCCTACGGCCTCGCGCAATATGAACGGAACCCGATCCTCGGCTTCTCCAGCCGCTACGCGCTGTCGGGCGGGGTCGGTTACCAGATCGCCAGCAGCGGCCCGATCAAGCTCGCGATCAAGGCCGGCCCGGCCTTGCGCATGACCGATTTCGATCTCGCCGAGAACGAGACGCGGCTCGCCGCGCTGTTCGGATTCGATTTCGACTGGCAGATCGCCGAGCGTCTGGCGCTGACGCAGGACGCCAACATGGTCGCCGAGACCGGCGGCGCCGCGACGGTGATCGTCGATTCGACCCGGACCACGCTCAACCTCGTCACCGGGCTCGATGCGAAAGTCAGCGACCGGCTGCGTTCGCGCGTCACCTATACCGTCGATTACGACAGCAAGCCGCCCATCGGCCGCGATTCTACCGACGCAGTGACCCGCGTCACCCTTGTCTACGGTTTCTGATGCCCGCACCCCGGTTCGATTTCCGCGTCGATGCCGTCGACGGCAAGGCGCGCACGGGCGCGATCGCGATGCGACGCGGCGAAATCCGCACGCCCGCCTTCATGCCGGTCGGCACCGCCGCCACGGTCAAGGCGATGAAGCCGGAAACGGTGCGCGCGACCGGCGCCGACGTGATCCTCGGCAACACCTACCATCTGATGCTGCGTCCGGGCGCGGAGCGGGTGGCGCGGCTCGGCGGGCTGCATGACTTCATGAACTGGCCGCGCCCGATCCTGACCGACAGCGGCGGCTATCAGGTCATGAGCCTGTCCGACCTGCGCAAGCTGACCGAGGCGGGGGTCGAGTTCCGCAGTCATATCGATGGCGCGCGGCACATGCTGACGCCCGAACGCTCGATGGAAATCCAGCGCCTGCTCGGCTCGGACATCGTGATGGCGTTCGACGAATGTCCGCGTGCCGATCGCCCGCGCGACGAGATCGCCGCGAGCATGGAACTGTCGATGCGCTGGGCGAAGCGCAGCCGCGACGCCTTCGATGCCGGCGGCGCGCACGCCGAAGGCGCGGCGCTGTTCGGCATCCAGCAGGGGGCACTCGACGAGGAACTGCGGCGCCGGTCGGCCGAGGCGCTGACCGAAATCGGTTTCGACGGCTATGCGGTCGGGGGGCTTGCGGTGGGCGAGGGGCAGGAGGCGATGTTCGCCACGCTCGATTTCGCGCCCGACATGCTGCCCGCCGACCGGCCGCGCTACCTGATGGGCGTGGGCAAGCCCGACGACCTCGTCGGCGCGGTCGAGCGCGGGATCGACATGTTCGACTGCGTGCTGCCGACCCGTTCGGGCCGCAACGGGCAGGCCTTCACCTGGAACGGCCCGGTGAACCTCAGGAACGCGCGCCATGCGGAGGATAGCGGCCCGCTGGACGAGCGGTGCGCGTGCGAGGTGTGCAGCACCTACTCGCGCGCCTACCTCCACCACTTGCACAAGGCCGGCGAAATCCTCGGCGCTATGCTGCTGACCGAACACAACCTCGCGTTCTATCAACAGCTGATGCAAGCGATGCGCGCCGCGATCGGTGAAGGGCGTTTCGCTGCGTTCGCGAGCGATTTCCGGCGGGATTATCTGAGGTAGCGATTTCCCGTTCGCGAAAGCAAAAAGGGCGGCCCCGCGGGACCGCCCTTCGATTGCTTCGCTGTCGCTCGATCAGCGCGAGTAGAACTCGACCACCAGGTTCGGTTCCATCGTGACCGGATAGGGCACTTCGTCCAGCGTGGGCACGCGGGTGAAAGTGATCTTGTCGGTCCCGTCGGGCGAGACGTAGTCGGGGATGTCGCGCTCGGGCAGGCTCTGCGCCTCGATCACCAGCGCCATTTCCTTGGCCTTGTCGCCCAGGCTGATGACGTCGCCGACGTTCACGCGGCGGCTGGCGATGTTGCACTTCACGCCGTTGACGCGAATGTGGCCGTGGCTGACGATCTGGCGCGCAGCGAAGATCGTCGGCGCGAACTTGGCGCGATAGACGATCATGTCGAGCCGCTGCTCGAGCAGGCCGATCAGGTTCTGGCTGGTGTCGCCCTTCATGCGCGAGGCCTGCTGGTAGGTGGCCTTGAACTGCTTCTCGGTCACGTCGCCGTAGTAGCCCTTGAGCTTCTGCTTGGCGCGGAGCTGGAGGCCGAAGTCGCTCGTCTTGCCCTTGCGGCGCTGGCCGTGCTGACCTGGGCCATAGGAACGCTTGTTGACCGGGGAGTTCGGACGGCCCCAGATGTTCTCGCCCATCCGGCGGTCGAGCTTGTACTTGGCGCTCTTGCGCTTCGACATGTGTCGTATCCTTCGATTTGCTGTCGCCACCCCTGCGGCGGCGCTTCAACCCGGCATCGCCCGGCGGACCGTTCCGTCCGTCGCGGCCGCCGCTTCACCGGGATGCGGGGCCAAATTACGAAGGCGCGCCTTTAGCAGGATCGCGCGCGAGGTCAATCGCCGATGCGCGCTCGACAAATCGGCCCGCACGGGGCAGGGCGCGCGCCATGACCGACCAATTCAAGCTGCCCGAAAATTGCACCGACATGCGCGAGGTCCGCGTGGGCGTCGACACGACCGACCGCGAACTGATGGCGCTGCTCGATCGGCGCTTCGGCTACATGCGCGCCGCGGCGCGGATCAAGCAGGCGCGCGACACCGTGCGCGACGAAGGGCGCAAGGCGCAGGTGATCGAGAACGCGCAGGCGGACGCCGCCGAGCGCGGCCTTCCGGCGGAGAAAATCGCGCAACTGTGGGATGTTCTGGTCGAAACCTCGATCGCTTACGAGCTTGTCGAGTGGGATCGGCTGCGAAGTTAGTTCTCGCGCGGACGCCTTTCCAGGCTTGAGAGCACCCCGCGCATCGTGCGCACCTCCAGATGGTTCCAGCCCGGCTTGGTCAGCATCGTGCGCAGCGTGCGGCGCGTGGAGGCGGCGCGGCTTTCGGGGAGGAAATAGCCGCGCGGCTCGAGCATGGTTTCGAGCTGGGCGATCATGCCTTCCAGCTCGTCCTGAGAAGCCGGGGGTAGCAGATCCTCGCTGGTAGGTTGGACGAGATCGCGCGTTTTCGACCACTCATAGGCGCACAGGATCACCGCCTGCGCGAGGTTGAGCGAACCGAATTCGGGGTTGATCGGTACGGTCAGGATCGCGCGGGCGAGGGCGACATCGTCGGTCTCCAGTCCCGATCGCTCGGGCCCGAAGACCAGCGCGGAGCGCCCTTCGGCGGCCGCGATTTGGGCCGCGGCTTCTTCCGGCGTCACCACCGGCTTGGTCACGCCGCGCTTGCGCACCGTGGTGGCATAGACGTGCGCACAATCGGCCACCGCATCGGCCAGCGTGTCGTGAACCGCCGCGTTCTCGAGCACGGCGTCCGCCCCCGCCGCCGCAGGCCCGGCTTTCGGATTGGGCCACCCGTCGCGCGGGGCGACGAGGCGCATTTCGGTGAGTCCGAAATTGAGCATGGCCCGCGCCGCCTTGCCGATGTTCTCGCCGAGCTGGGGGCGGACGAGGACGATTATCGGCATTTCGCTGGCGGCCCTTCGAGACGGGCTTTCAGCCTGCGGCTTCAAGCCCTCCTCAGGATGAGCGGGAGTAATGTGACATATCCTTCCTGCCCGCTCATCCTGAGGAGAAGCCGAAGCCGCAGGCTGAGGTTTCGTCTCGAAGGACCGATGGCGCTTGGCCAGTCGTTGGACGGCTGCCCAATCTCCACGGATCAGCGCTTGCTTCTTTGCGCGCGACCAGCCCTTGATCTTGCGTTCAGCCTCGAACGCTTCATCCCGCGTGGGAAAATCGGCCGACCACACGAGTTCCACCGGCCGGCGCCTCGCTGTGTAGCCGCCCAGCGAGCCGTTCTGATGCGCTTCGATCCGTGGTTCCAGATCGTCAGTGTGGCCGACATAGTAGCTGCCGTCGGCGCAGCGCAGCATATAGGCGTAGAAATCCTCAGCCATCGCCGCCCACGTCCCGCACGGTGCTGGCGAATTCCTCGAAGTCCTTCGCTTCGCCGAAATCGCGGTAGACGCTGGCGAAGCGGATGTAGGCGACGCTGTCGATCTGGCGCAGGCCGTCCATCACCAGTTCGCCGATGCGGGCGGAGGGGACTTCGCTGTCGCCTGCCGTCTCCACCTGCCGCTGGATGCCCGAGATGAGCTGGTCGATCCGCTCCTGCTCGATCCCGCGTTTGCGGCAGGCGAGGGCGACCGAGCGTTCGAGTTTGGAGCGATCGAACGCCTCGCGCCGCCCGTTTTCTCCATCGGCACCGTTCTTCACGATCGTCACTTCGCGCAGCTGCACGCGCTCGAACGTGGTGAAGCGCGCGCCGCAGCTCGTGCACTGGCGGCGGCGGCGGATCGTCGAGCCGTCCTCGGTCGGGCGGCTGTCCTTTACCTGGCTGTCGTCATGCGCGCAGAACGGGCACCGCATCGCGGATCACATTCCGGGATAGACGGGGAAGGCGTCGCACAGCGCGGCGACCTTGCCGCGCACGCGCTCCTCGATCTGCGCATCGCCTTCGGGGCCGTTCTTCGCGAGACCGTCCACGACCTCGGCGATCAGCACGCCGACCTGACGGAATTCGTCGGGCCCGAAGCCGCGCGTAGTACCCGCGGGCGAGCCGAGGCGGACGCCGCTGGTGACGAACGGGCTGCGGGTGTCGAACGGGATGCCGTTCTTGTTGCAGGTGAGCCAAGCGCGATCAAGGCCCTTTTCCGCCGCCTTGCCGGTCACGTCCTTGGCGGTGAGGTCCACCAGCATCAGGTGATTGTCCGTACCGCCGGAAACGATGCGCAGCCCGTTGTCCTCCAAGCTGGCAGCCAGCGCCCGCGCATTCTCGACTACCGCGCGGGCGTAGGCCTTGAACTCGGGGCGCAGCGCCTCGCGGAAAGCGACCGCCTTGGCCGCGACGATGTGCATCAGCGGGCCGCCCTGCATGCCGGGGAAGACCGCGCTGTTGACCTTCTTCGCGATATCCTCGTCGTTCGTCAGCACCACGCCCGAGCGCGGCCCGCGCAGGCTCTTGTGCGTGGTGGTGGTCACGACATGTGCGTGGGGGAAGGGGGAGGGGTGCGCCCCGCCCGCGACGAGCCCGGAGAAGTGCGACATGTCGACCATCAGGTACGCGCCCACCGCATCGGCGATCTCGCGGAACTTCGCGAAGTCCCACTCGCGCGAATAGGCTGTGCCGCCCGCGATGATGAGCTTGGGCTTGTGCTCCTGCGCGAGCTTTTCGACCTGCTCCATGTCGAGCAGTTCGTCGTCCTTGCGCACGCCGTAGGGGATGGGATTGAACCACTTGCCGCTCATGTTGACGGGCGATCCGTGGGTCAGGTGCCCACCCGAGTTGAGATCCAGCCCCATGAAGCTGTCGCCGGGGGTCAGTAGCGCGAGGAACACCGCCTGGTTCATCTGGCTGCCGCTGTTGGGCTGGACGTTGGCGAACTGGCAGCCGAACAATTCCTTCGCCCGCTCGATCGCCAGCGTTTCCACCACGTCGGCATATTCGCAGCCGCCGTAGTAGCGCTTGCCCGGATAGCCCTCGGCATACTTGTTCGTGAACACGCTGCCCGCCGCCTCGAGCACGGCCTTGCTGGCGATGTTCTCGCTCGCGATCAATTCGATCTTGGTGCGCTGGCGCCCGAGTTCGTCCTTCACCGCCTGCGCGATTTCGGGATCGGCGGCAGCCAGATCGTCCTGCCAGAAGCGCTGCATGGGGTCGGCGGTGGCGGTGTCGGTCATCGATGTCCTCAAAGGCTGGCGGGGTTCGAAAGCTTGTCGACGCGGCGCTGGTGGCGGCCCCCGCCGAATTCTGTCGCGAGGAAGGCGGATACGCAGGCCTTGGCCATCTCGATCCCGACGATCCGCGCGCCCATCGCGATCACGTTCGCATCGTTATGCTCGCGCGCGAGGCTGGCGGAGAGCGGCTCGGCCACCAGCGCGCAACGCACGGCCGGGTTGCGGTTGACCGCGATCGAGATGCCGATGCCCGAGCCACACAGCGCAATCCCGCGCTCTGCCGTGCCCTCGGCGACGACGGCGGCGAGCTTGTAGCCAAAATCGGGATAGTCGACGCTGTCGTGGCTGTCCGGGCCGAGGTCGGCGACTTCGTGCCCCTCCTCGATCAGCCACTCGCGCAGGGCCGCCTTCATCTCAATGGCGGCATGGTCGGATGCAATGGCGATACGCATGGCGCGGCCCATAATGAAATCGCCCGCGCTGTGCCACCCGCAAAGCGCAACTCTTCCTCAGCGCGCGCCGGATGCGGAGCGGGGAACCGGACCCAAGGCCGAAGCATTCGGTTCATGCGTACCGGGCCCCTCTGGCGATCGCATCCGCGGTCGCGATGTCGGACGTATCCTTCAAGATGGAGAACCTTACCGATGAAATTGCTCGCGATACCCGGCGCGGCGCTGATGCTTGCCGTCGCCGCCCCCGCTCTGGCGAATGATCGCCCGCCCACGGAAACCGAACGTGCCGCGTTGACCGAAGCGCTGAAGGCCGCGGGTTTCGTGTCGTGGGAGGAAATCGAGCTCGACGACGACGGCCCGTACTGGGATGTCGACGACGCGCGCACGGCCGACGGCAAGCGCTACGACCTGAAGCTTGCTCCCGAAACGCTGAAGATCATCAGCCGCGAACTCGAAGACTGATACGGGCTTGGCCAGGACAAAAAGGCCCCGCAGTGCGGGGCCTTTTTTATGTCACTGATCCAAGAAGCTGCGCATCTTGCGGCTGCGGCTCGGGTGCTTGAGTTTGCGCAAGGCCTTGGCCTCGATCTGGCGGATGCGTTCGCGGGTGACCGAGAACTGCTGGCCGACTTCCTCCAGCGTGTGATCGGTGTTCATCCCGATGCCGAAGCGCATGCGCAGCACGCGCTCTTCGCGCGGGGTGAGGCTGGCGAGCACGCGGGTGACGGTTTCCTTGAGGTTGGACTGGATCGCGGCATCGACTGGGATGATCGCGTTCTTGTCCTCGATGAAATCGCCGAGGTGCGAATCCTCCTCGTCGCCGATGGGCGTTTCGAGGGAGATCGGCTCCTTGGCGATCTTCATCACCTTGCGGACCTTTTCGAGCGGCATGGAAAGGCGCTCGGCCATTTCCTCCGGCGTCGGCTCGCGGCCCTGTTCGTGGAGGAACTGGCGGCTGGTGCGCACCAGCTTGTTGATCGTCTCGATCATGTGGACCGGGATGCGGATCGTGCGCGCCTGATCGGCGATCGAGCGGGTGATCGCCTGCCGGATCCACCAGGTGGCATAAGTGCTGAACTTGTATCCGCGGCGGTACTCGAACTTGTCGACCGCCTTCATCAGCCCGATGTTGCCTTCCTGAATAAGATCAAGGAATTGCAGGCCTCTATTGGTATACTTTTTAGCAATCGAGATCACCAGGCGCAGGTTCGCCTCGACCATTTCCTTCTTGGCGATGCGCGCCTCGCGCTCACCCTTCTGGACCATGTTCACGATGCGCCGGAATTCCTCGAGGCTCATGCCCGTCTGGCTGGCGATATCGGAAATCTCGGTACGGATGCGCTCGACCGCTTCGGCTTCCTTCTCGGCGAAGGCGGCCCACTTCTTGTCCTTCTTCACGCGCGCGGTGAGCCAGGTATCGTCGAGCTCGTTGCCGATATAGGCGTCGAGGAAGTCGATCCGCTTCACCTTGTGCCGCTCGGCAAGGCGCAGCATCTGGCCACCTAACGCGGTCAGGCGACGGTTGAAGGCGTAGAGGTTGTCGACCAGGAACTCGATCTTGGTCGCGTGGAACTGCACGCTCTCGACCTCGGCGGTGAGATCCTCGCGCAGCTTCTCGTACTTCTTTTCCTTCGCCGCCGGAAACTCCTCGCCGCGGCCGAGCACGTCGACCCGTTCGGCCTGGAGCTTCTCGAACTTGCGGAACAGGTCGGTGATGCGCGCGAAGCGCTCGAGCGCGTCGGGCTTGAGCGCCGCCTCCATCTGGGCGAGCGACATCGTGTTGTCTTCTTCGTCGTCGTCCTCGCGCCGCTTGGACGAGCCGCCGTCCTCGCCCTCCTCGTCGTCGGAATCCTCTTCGTCCTCGACCTCGTCGTCCTCGCGGATCGAGGGGCCGGCGGTTTCCTCGGAGATTTCGCCGTCGTCGTCGTCGTCCTCGGCGCCATCCTGCATCTTGTCGACCGGCGGCTCCTTGGACAGCATCGCGTCGAGATCAAGGATCTCGCGCAGCTGCATTTCCTCGGCGTTGAGCGCCTCGGACCACTGGATGATCGCGTGGAAGGTGATCGGGCTTTCGCACAGGCCGATGATCATCGTGTCGCGCCCGGCCTCGATCCGCTTGGCGATGGCGATCTCGCCCTCGCGGCTGAGCAGTTCCACCGCACCCATCTCGCGCAGGTACATGCGCACCGGATCGTCGGTGCGCTCGGTCGTGGTGGCCTTCTTGGCGGCCGCGGCGGTCGCGGTTTTCTTCGCCGCCTTGGGCTCGTCGTCATCGTCGTCGCCGCCGATTTCCTCGACTTCGTTCTCGGCGTCCGCGTCGGCCTCGGCTTCCTCGTCGTTCTCGACGATGTTGACGCCCATTTCCGAGATCGCGGACATCACATCCTCGATCTGGTCGGTGCTCATCTGATCCTGCGGCAGCGCCTCGTTGAGCTCGTCCATCGTGACGTAGCCGCGCTTCTTCGCTCGCGCGATCAGCTTCTTGATCGAGGCCTCGTTGAGGTCGATCAGCGGCGCATCGTCGGTGTCGGTGTTCTTCGACTTGGTTGCCATGGAGGTGCGTTCAGTCCGTTTCTGCGCCAGTAGCGGGCCCTGTCTCCCGCGTGCGCGTTGAATCAGTTTGGGCCGCCGAAGCAGCCCGTCGGCTTGCCATTTGCCCGAGTCGCTGCTCGAATTCCAGCTTTCGTTTGAGCAACCGCTGCTGCTCCGCGAAAGCGCCTTCCGGGTCGGTTTCGAACCGCGCCGTCGCTGCCGCGAGGGCAGCCTCCAGCGCAGGCCTCTCGACCAGCAACGCCACGGCTTCGGCCAACTGTTCGCGCGCGACTTGCGGATCGATGCCTTCTCCGAGGAAGGCGAAGCGGGTATTATCCGGCGGCGCAACGGGACCGTCGAATGTCGATATGGGCAAATTCTCGCCCGGTTCAAGCATTTCGACCGCTTCGAGGATCGCGTCGATCGCGGGGCCGGACTTCAAATTGCGGGCGGCGAAGCGCCCCAACTGCTCCGAATGGCGCAAGGCCTCGTCGGGAAAACGCATCAGACCGGCGATCACGGCGGCGACCAACTGGTCGCGCGATCCCTGCCCGGCGCTTCGCAAGCGGCGCGCCGTGTCTGGCGAGAGCCGGGGAGGGGGCGGCTTGCGCCAGTCGCCCGCGCTGCGCTCGCGGCGGGGGAAGGCGAAAGCGGAAAACCGCTCTAGCAACTCACGCTTGTAGAGCGCGCGGATATCGGGGTGCTCGATCCGCTCGACGTGATCGATGAGCCGCTGCTTGAGGCCCGCCTTGTCCTCCGGCGTATTCAGCGGTTGTGCGGCGCGTTCGACGTCCCACAGCGTTTCGAGCAGGGTCGCCGGTTCGCCCAGCAGCTTTTCCATCGCGCCCTTGCCCTGCTTGCGCAGCAGGTCGTCGGGATCGAGGCCCGCCGGCAGGCGCACGATCGCCAGCGAATGCGCCGGGCGCAGGAGGGGGAGGGCGCGCTCGATCGCGCGCATCGCGGCCCGCTGGCCCGCCGCATCGCCGTCGAAGCACAACACCGGGGTTTCGACCATGCGCCACAGCAGCTCGATCTGTCGCTCGGTCAGCGCGGTGCCGAGCGGGGCCACCGCGTCCTCGAACCCGGCGGCGGCGAGCGCGATCACGTCCATGTAGCCTTCGACCACGATCATCCGCCCGCTCTGGCGCGAGGCGGGGCCGGCGCGGTGCAGATTGTAGAGCGTGCGCCCCTTGTCGAACAGCGGGGTGTCGGGCGAATTCAGGTACTTGGGCGCCTTGCTGTCAGCCTCGAGGATACGCCCGCCGAATGCGATCACCCGCCCGCGCGCGTCGTGGATCGGCAGCATCAGGCGGCTGCGGAAACGGTCGTAGGGATCGCGCTCCTCGACATCGATCCGCAGGCCCGCCTCGATCAGCATCGCCTCGTCGAACTGCTTGAGCGCGCCTTTCATCGCCTGCCGCTCGCCGGGCGCGAAGCCGAAGCCGAACCGCTCCACGGTGCGTGCGTTGAACCCGCGCCCTTCCAGATATCCGCGCGCCTTCGCGCCACCCGGCGCGGCGAGGTTGGCCGCGAACCAGTCCTGCGCCGCCTGCATCACGTCGTGCAGGCCCGCGCGCTCTTCGGCGCGCTGCGCCGCGCGCGGATCGGGCGCGGGGACCTCCATCCCGGCCTCGGCGGCAAGTTCCTTGACCGCGTCCATGAAGGAAAGGCCGCGCTGGTCGGTCATCCAGCGGATCACGTCGCCGTGGGCGCCGCAGCCGAAGCAGTGGTAGAACCCCTTTTCGTCGCTGACGGTGAAGCTCGGCGTCTTCTCGTTATGGAACGGGCAGCACGCCTTCCATTCTCGGCCCGCGCGCTGGAGCTTGGTCGTGCGCATGATGACGCTCGACAGCGTCACCCGCGCACGCAGTTCGTCCAGCCATTGGGGTGAGAGCGCCATGCACGATCAATGCGCGGCGCGCGTGGACGTTGCAACCCTCGCTATCAGCTTGCCGCGGGGCTCGCCTCGCAAGCGTTGCGGGCACCGGGCGCGGGATAGGGGCCGGGGCCCTGCGCAGCGGTATAGTTGGCGAAGATCGCATAGGCGTCGGCGGGGCCGGCGGGCGGGGCGGTCGATTGCCAGTAGAACGTCAGCGGCTCGGCTTGCTCCCACTGGTCGCCGCCGTCGCCGGCGCTGACGGTCCAGACGAGACCGCCCTGGTGGCAGGTGACGACCACGTCGGCCTTGGCGCCGATCGCCGCCAGCGCCTCGGCCTTCGAATAGCCGACCTTTCCGGTGAAGCCGTGCGCGGGCATCATCAGGCGGAACTCGGTCGCGCGGTCGACGGCGGACGAGGTGTTGGCTGCGGTATCGCCGATGTCGGGATCGTTGTCCTCGCCCGGATAGACGACGTGGACGTAAGTATAGACCGTGCCCTCGGGCGCGCTCGCCGGATCGCACGGGTCCATACCGGCCGGGCAGGCGACGTAGGAGCGGATGTCGGCGAAATTGCCCTCCGCATTGCCGAGCGCGCCCGTCACCTCCTCGCCTTGCGGCCCCGCGATCTTCGCGCCGAGCCGCAGCGCGGCGAAGTCGCCCGCGGGCAGGGCCTTGGCCGCAGCCTCGGCCGCACCGTCGGTTGCGACCCGGTCGAGATCGGTCGCGGCCTGCTCGTCGGCGCCGTCCGAACAGGCGGCAAGGGCGGCGGCTCCGGTCAAGGCGAGCAGGGCGGACCGAAGGATCATGCGAGGCTCTCCTTCACCAGGCCGCTGGTGCGGCCCATGTCGAGCGAGGCGCCGTGGCGGCTCTTCAGTTCCGCGATCACCCGGCCCATGTCCTTGACGGAGGACGCCCCGAGATCGGCCTTCACCGCGTCGATCGCGGCGCGGGTTTCGGCCTCGTCCATCGTGCGCGGCAGGAATTCCTCGATCACCGCCAGCTCGGCTCGCTCCTGATCGGCGAGTTCGGCGCGGCCGCCATCGTCGTACATCTGGATCGATTCGCGCCGCTGCTTGGCCATCTTCTGCAAGACGCCGGTCACCAACTCGTCGTCGGGCACGTCCTTGTCCGAGGTGCGCAGCTCGATATCACGATCCTTGATCTTAGCGGACACTTGGCGGAGCGTGGCGGTGCGCGGCTTGTCCCCCGCCTTCATCGCCTGGACGGTGGCCTGCTTGATATC
Organism: Pelagerythrobacter sp.; assembly: GCF_041912895.1. Classification (NCBI taxonomy): domain Bacteria; kingdom Pseudomonadati; phylum Pseudomonadota; class Alphaproteobacteria; order Sphingomonadales; family Erythrobacteraceae; genus Pelagerythrobacter; species Pelagerythrobacter sp. The sequence continues at coordinate 575,021 of NZ_JAYSGI010000001.1, forward strand.
GTCGCGGATCATGGGATGGCGCTCTTTCGGCTTGGTGTTTGGTGTTGCCCTGCGCCTTACGCCCATAATTCGCGATTGCACAGGTTGACGGGCCTGCACGCCGGGCTTAGCGGCTGGGTCTTAGCGACATCGCCGGAAAACCCTGACTCGGAGTGCCCAATGGCTAATCCCGCCCCCACGCCTGCGCAACCCGAGGGAGCGACCGGCGTCCTGGTTCTGGCGGACGGCACGGTGGTGTGGGGCAAGGGCTTCGGCGCCACCGGCAGCGCGGTGGGCGAAGTGTGCTTCAACACCGCGATGACGGGGTATCAGGAGGTGATGACCGACCCCTCCTACGCCGCGCAGATCGTCACCTTCACCTTTCCGCACATCGGCAACGTGGGCGCCAATGCCGAGGATATCGAATCGGCGGTGGAAGGCGCGGTCGGCTGCGTGGTGCGCGAGGTGGTGACCCCGCATTCGAATTTCCGCGCGCGTGAGGAATTCGGCGAATGGCTCGCCGCGCTGGGCAAGATCGGGCTGGCGGGCGTGGACACCCGCGCGCTGACCCGCCGCATCCGGCTGCAAGGCGCACCCAATGCGGTGATCGCGCACGATCCCGATGGCAAGTTCGACATTCCTGCGCTGGTGAAGCGCGCGCAGGACTGGCCGGGGCTGGAAGGCATGGACCTCGCCCGCCGCGTCAGCCGCGAGAAGCAGGAAAGCTGGGAGGGCGGCTACTGGCGGCTCGGCACCGGCTACGGCCGCAGTCCGCGCGACGAGAAGCGGCCCCACGTCGTCGCGATCGACTACGGCAGCAAGGACAACATCTTCCGGAATCTGGTGAAGGCCGGGGCGCGGGTGACGGTGGTGCCGGCGAAGGTGACGCTGGACGAGGTGATGGCGCTGTCGCCCGACGGCGTGTTTCTGTCGAACGGCCCCGGCGATCCGGCGGCGACCGGCGAATACGCGGTGCCGGTGATCGCGGGGCTGCTGGAGAAGGACGTGCCGTTGTTCGGCATCTGCCTCGGCCACCAGATGCTCGGCCTCGCGGCGGGCGCGAAGACCGCCAAGATGCACCAGGGCCACCGCGGCGCGAACCATCCGGTCAAGCGGCTGGAGGACGGGGTGGTCGAGATCACCAGCATGAATCACGGCTTCGCGGTCGACAACGCCGCGCTGCCCGAAGGCGTCGAGGAAACCCACGTCAGCCTGTTCGACGGCAGCAACTGCGGCATCGCGATCAAGGGCAAGAAGGCGTTCGGCGTCCAGTATCACCCCGAGGCGAGCCCGGGCCCGCAGGACAGCTTCTACCTGTTCGAGAAGTTCGTGGGGATGTTGGGATGAATGAAAACCTTAGGCAGGTCGAGTTGGCCAAAGAGACGCTGCAAGTCTTTCGCGACCATGGAGAAGATATGAAAGACGAACGCCACGTCATTCATTTCTTCTACGGCGGGAATTTTAAGGCTCTTGGAGCAGCGTTGACGGAACTCGGCTACGAAACGCGACAAACTACCGATGACGATGGTGTGATTGCCGAACGGCATGAAGCCATCGGCGAGGACTGGCGCACTTCGACACTTACTCATCTGTGTGAACTCGCTGACTCTTACGGGGTGGAATATGATGGTTGGGAGGCATCGATGGAGCGACAGCAGGCCTCAAAGCCGGTCGCTAAGAAGCCGAACGGCTGGCTGTCCAAGACCCTTGGCAAGAAAAACTAATGCCCAAACGCACTGACATCTCCTCGATCCTCGTTATCGGCGCCGGGCCGATCGTTATCGGCCAGGCGTGCGAGTTCGACTATTCGGGCACGCAGGCGATCAAGGCGCTGAAGGAGGAGGGCTACCGCGTCGTCCTCGTCAACTCCAACCCGGCCACGATCATGACCGATCCCGAGTTCGCCGACGCGACCTATGTCGAGCCGATCACGCCCGAGATCGTCGAGAAGATCATCGCGCGCGAGAAGCCCGATGCGCTGCTGCCAACGATGGGCGGGCAGACCGCGCTCAACTGCGCGCTGGCGCTGGCCGAAAGCGGGGTGCTGGAAAAGCACGGCGTCCAGATGATCGGCGCCGATGCCGATGCGATCGACAAGGCGGAGAACCGCCAGCGTTTCCGCGAGGCGATGGACAAGATCGGGCTGGAAAGCGCGCGCAGCGGCGTCGCCAACACGCTGGACGAAGCGGTCGCGGTGCTCGACATCACCGGCCTGCCCGCGATCATCCGCCCGAGCTTCACGCTGGGCGGCACCGGCGGCGGCATCGCCTACAACAAGGCCGAGTTCGAGAAGATCGTGCGCGAGGGCCTCGACGCTTCGCCGACCACCGAGGTGCTGATCGAGGAATCGCTGCTCGGCTGGAAGGAATACGAGATGGAAGTCGTGCGCGACCGGCACGACAACGCCATCATCATCTGCTCGATCGAGAACGTCGATCCGATGGGCGTACACACGGGCGATTCGATCACCGTCGCCCCCGCGCTGACGCTGACGGACAAGGAATACCAGATCATGCGCAGCGCGAGCATCGCGGTGCTGCGCGAGATCGGGGTCGAGACCGGCGGCAGCAACGTGCAGTTCGCGGTCAACCCGGCCGACGGGCGGCTGATCGTGATCGAGATGAATCCGCGCGTCTCGCGGTCCTCCGCGCTCGCCTCCAAAGCGACCGGCTTCCCGATCGCGCGCGTCGCGGCGAAGCTGGCGGTCGGTTACACGCTCGACGAGATCACCAACGAGATCACCGGCGCCACCCCGGCCGCGTTCGAGCCGACGATCGACTACGTCGTCACCAAGATTCCGCGCTTCGCGTTCGAGAAGTTCAAGGGCGCGAAGACCGACCTGTCGACCGCGATGAAGTCGGTCGGCGAAGTCATGGCGATCGGGCGCAATTTCCAGGAATCGCTGCAGAAGGCGCTGCGCGGGCTGGAAACCGGGCTCGACGGGTTCAACCGCGTGCTCGAGCTCGAAGGCAAGCCGCGCGAGGAAGTCACCGCTGCGCTCAGCCGCCGCACGCACGACCGGCTGCTCAAGGTCGCGCAGGCGATGCGCGAAGGCTTCACGGTCGATGAAATCCAGGCGATCACCGGCTACGACCCGTGGTTCCTGCGCCAGATCGCGGAGATCGTGGCGTGCGAAGCGGTGGTGTCCGAACGCGGCCTGCCGAACGATGCGGCCCAGTTGCGCCGCCTGAAAGCGATGGGCTTTTCCGACCGCCGCCTCGCCACGCTGGCGGTGCGCTCGGTCGGGGTCGCGGGCGGGCTGGGGGAAACCCAGGCGAAGCGCTCGGGCCTGCTGCACGACGCGCTGCGGGCGATGGCGGGTGCAACGAGCGAGGACGAAGTGCGCAAGCTGCGCCGCAAGCTGGGCGTCGAACCAGTATTCAAGCGTATCGATTCCTGCGCCGCCGAGTTCGAAGCGGTGACGCCGTACATGTACTCGACCTACGAGGCGCCGAGCTTCGGCGAGGCGGAGGACGAGGCGATGCCCAGCGACCGGCGCAAGGTCGTGATCCTCGGCGGCGGACCGAACCGGATCGGGCAGGGTATCGAGTTCGATTACTGCTGCGTCCACGCCTGTTTCGCGCTTGCGGAAGCGGGGTTCGAGACGATCATGGTCAACTGCAATCCGGAAACGGTCAGCACCGACTACGACACCTCCGACCGGCTCTATTTCGAGCCGCTGACTGCGGAAGACGTACTGGAAATCCTGCGCGTCGAGCAGCAGAACGGCGAACTGGCGGGTGTGATCGTGCAGTTCGGCGGGCAGACCCCGCTCAAGCTGGCGCAGGCGCTGGAGGACGAGGGCATTCCGATCCTCGGCACCAGCCCCGACGCGATCGACCTGGCCGAAGACCGCGAACGGTTCGCCAAGCTGGTCAACCAGCTCGACCTCAAGCAGCCGATGAACGGCATCGCCAAGAGCCGCGACGAGGCGGCCGCGGTCGCCGCGCGGATCGGCTATCCGGTGCTGCTGCGGCCCAGCTACGTGCTCGGCGGGCGGGCGATGGAGATTGTCGACAGCGAAGCGCAGCTCGACAACTACATCGCGACCGCGGTCCACGTCTCGGGCGACAGCCCGGTGCTGGTCGACCAGTATCTGCGCGATGCGATCGAATGCGACGTCGACGCGCTGTGCGATGGCGAGGAAGTGCGCATCGCGGGCGTGATGCAGCATATCGAGGAAGCCGGGGTGCATTCGGGCGACAGCGCCTGCACCCTGCCGCCCTATTCGCTGCCCGCGGAGATCGTCGAGGAGATGGAGCGCCAGGCCGAGGCACTGGCCAAGGCGCTCAACGTCGTCGGGCTGATGAACGTGCAGTTCGCGGTGAAGGCCGACGGGCGCGAGCCCGATAACGAAAAGCTCGAGGTCTACCTGATCGAGGTCAATCCGCGCGCCAGCCGTACGGTGCCCTTCGTCGCCAAGGCGATCGGGCAGCCGGTCGCCAAGATCGCCGCGCGGGTGATGGCGGGCGAGCCGCTTTCAGCCTTCCCGCCGTTCAAGCGCAGCTTCGACTACATGGCGGTGAAGGAGGCCGTGTTCCCGTTCACCCGCTTCCCCGGCTCCGATCCGATCCTGACCCCCGAAATGCGCTCGACCGGCGAAGTGATGGGGATCGACCGGGCGTTCCCCGCCGCGTTCCTGAAATCGCAGCTCGGGGCGGGGCAGAAGCTGCCCGAGGGCGGCACGGTGTTCGTTTCGGTGAAGGACAGCGACAAGCCGATCATCCTGCCCGCGATCCGCTCGCTGATCGAGCAGGGCTTCGCGGTGATCGCCACCGGCGGCACGCAAGCCTACCTCGCCGAGCAGGGGCTGCCGGTGGAGCCGGTGAACAAGGTGGCGCAGGGCCAGCCGCACATCGTCGACCGGATGATCGACGGCGACGTGGCGCTCGTGTTCAACACCACCGAGGGGTGGCAGAGCCTGGTCGATTCCAAGTCGATCCGCGCCACGGCGCTGGAAATGAAGATCCCGTACTACACCACCGCCGCCGCTTCGCTCGCCGCGGCGAAGGCGATCGGCACGGTCACCGCGAGTCAGCTTGAAGTGCGCCCGTTGCAAGACTATTATAGCTGAAACAACGCGCGTCTCCCCCCGAACAATTCGGTCCGTCAGCCGCCTCTTGTACAAGGGGCAAAGTGCCGAATTGCCGCGATCGGGGCCGCGCCTGAAGGAAAGACGGGATGGCTACGATGGAAAAGGTTCCGATGCTGGCAGAGGGTTACGAGCGGTTGACCGCCGACCTCAAGACGCTGCGCGCGGAACGCCCGAAGATCGTCGATGCGATCGAGGAAGCACGTGCGCATGGCGACCTGTCGGAAAACGCCGAATATCACGCGGCCAAGGAACGGCAGGGTCAGGTCGAGGCGCAGATCGCCGATATCGAGGACCGCGTCAGCCGCGCGCAGATCATCGACCCGACGACGCTTTCGGGTGAAAAGATCGTGTTCGGCGCGACGGTGACCCTGCTCGACGACGACGACAAGCCGGTGAAGTACCAGATCGTCGGCCAGACCGAGGCGGATGCCAATAAGGGCCGGATCAGCTACAACTCGCCGCTCGGCCGCGCGCTGATCGGCAAGGCGAAGGGCGACGAGATCGAAGTGACCGTGCCTTCGGGGGACAAGTTCTACCTCGTCGACAAGATCGAATTCATCTGAAAACGACGAGCCCTGGTTGTCGCCGGGGCTCGTTCGCTGGCACGGGCCTCACACCTCCGGCGTCAACAGCCGGTGGATGTGGACGACCACGTATTTCATTTCCGCATCGTCGACAGTGCGCTGCGCATTGGCGCGCCACGCCTCAACCGCATCGTCGTAGTCGCTGAAGACGCCGACGACGTGCAGGCTCTCCGGGTCCTGGAACTCGAGGCTGCGCGGGTCCTTCACGCGCCCGCCCATGACGAGGTGTAGGCGCTGCTTGGTTTCTGTTTCTTCCATGGGAATTTCCGGTGCTCGTGGGGAGGAGTCGGCGCGGCCATTATAGCAAACGGCGCGGCAAGCAAGCCCGCCGCGCCGCGTTTCAGGCCCGGGATGTATCAGTGCGAGAAGCGTGAGCGCAGGTCGCGCATGCGGCGGCCCGTCTTCTTGCCGACATCGCGTGTCAGGCGGCGGGCGGTTTCGGATGCCGCGCCGGTACGAGCGGCGGCTCCACGCTGGATGTCGCGTGCGCCATCGCCGATCGCGTCGCCGAAATCCTCCAGCCGATCGCTGCCGGAACGCGCCGCGCTGCCGAGGTGGTCGACCAAGGTAGCCCCGTAAGTGGCACCGAGTTCAGCGATCATCGCCGCAAGCGCCGAGCCACGCTTCGTCGCCTTCTTGCGCATCCGGCGGCCGGGGCCGGGGACCATGCTGGCGACGATCATGCCCACCGCCACACCGCCGACGACGGTCGCCACCGGGTGCTGCTTGACGAACGCCGTGGCGTTGTCGCGCGCCTCGCGGGCATAGTCGCCCACGGTGCGATTGGCGTGGCGCTGCTGGCCCGCATCGATGCGGTTCTTGAGTTCTTCGCGCTTTTCGTTGTCGGCCATGGCCTTGTTCTCCGCTGAAATGGATTTCGGGAAACGAACGGGCTCAATCGCCTTCGGGTTCCGCCGTTTCCGGGTCTTCGTCGTCTTCATCGTCCTCGTCATCGCCGAACAGCGCGAGCAAGGGATTGCGCGTCAGCCACAGCATGATCGCGGCGACGAGCGTCAGCACCACGCCGCGATGGCTTTCGGCGACATCCACGGCTTCGTCGAGCACATCGCTCGCGCCGCCGCTGATCCGGTCGACGAAGCGCTGGCCGATGCCGCGCGCGGTGAGATCGTTGCGCAAGTGCGCTACATCCGCCTTGACCAGCGCGAAGGCGGCGTCGCGCAGCGCGCGGTCCTCGATCATCTTGCGCTTGGCACTGCTCATCTCAATCGTCCCCGAAGCTTTCGCCGGCATCCTTCAGATGCCCCAGCGCCTTGCGTGCCAGCACCACGCCGACAACGATGAGCAGACCGGACACCAGCGCCGTCGCCCCCCAGATCGTGAGGATCGGCGAAAGCGCGATCACGGCGCCCACGACCAGCCCGATGAGCGCGGTATGGATCATCGCGAAGGCCACCAGCCCGTGGATGACGGCCTTCTTGCCCTTGTTCGCCACGAACAGCGCACGGCTTTTCTGAAATGCCGCCTCGGCCTCGACATACGTCTTACCGTCGTCGATCAACGCGACGAGATCGTCGGTCAGCGAGAAGCCCGAGCGCGGCTCGTCCGCGCTCGGTTCCTCGCCATCCTGCGCATCCGGCAGGGGCTCGTCGTGCATGATTGTCACCCCCGGTGCGAGGGATCAGTCGCGGCTGCCGCGGAACATCCGCGCCAGCATGAAACCGGCGACCGCGGCGATACCCACGGCGAGGCCCGGGCTCTTGCGAACCATCTCGCGCGCGTCCTCGCTCAGGTCATCGACGCTCTTCTGGTCGAGCTTGACCGAAGCGTCCTGCAGGCTGCGCGAGGCCTTGCGGGCGTAATCGCCGTATTGGGCGCCGAATTTTTCGTCGATCGCGGTGGCGTTGTCCGACACCATCTTGCTGAGCGAGGAGAGTGCTTCGCTCGCCTTGCCCTTGCCTTCGGTGGCGAGTTCCTTGCTCTTGCCCTTGGCTTGCTGACCATAGGCCTTGGCTTCGGCAACCCAATCTTCCGAACGGCCCTTCGCCTGATCGCGATAGACGCTGGCGCGGTCGGCGGCTTCGGCCTTGAGCGCCGCGGCACCGGCCTTGGCTTCCTCGAGCGCCGAATTGAAGCGCGACTTCGCCTCGGTGCGATGATCGGCAGCAGGCGCTGCCGTCTTTGCCGGCGTACGCTTGGCAGCCGGCTTGCGCGCCGGGGTCTTCTTCTTGGTCGTAGCGGGTATCGCGTCAGCCATATCTCTTTTCCTTAGCCCTCGTAATCTCGTCTCGCGCCGCCGGATGGCAACGGTTCGACCGTTACGTGCTGCAACGCAACTTGCGTGGCATTGTTCCGGCGCATAGAGCGCGCCGAGACGCTCCCGATATGGGAGTGTGTTATCTAGTTACAACACCCGACAACCGGAGCGCAGCATGACCGCCATTATCGATCTTCACGGCCGCGAAATCCTCGACAGCCGGGGCAACCCCACGGTCGAAGTCGACGTGCTGCTCGAAGACGGCAGCTTCGGCCGCGCGGCGGTTCCGTCGGGCGCATCGACCGGCGCGCACGAGGCGGTTGAACTGCGCGACGGCGACAAGGGGCGCTATCTCGGCAAGGGCGTGACCAAGGCGGTCGACGCGGTCAACGGCGAGATTACCGACGCGCTGCTCGGCCTCGATGCGGAAGACCAGCGCGACATTGACCTGGCGATGATCGCGCTCGACGGCAGCGCCAACAAGTCCCGGCTCGGCGCGAATTCGATCCTCGGCGTCAGCCTCGCGGTCGCCAAGGCGGCGGCGAGCGCGCGCGGGCTGCCGCTCTACAGCTACGTCGGCGGCGTCTCGGCGCATGTCCTGCCGGTGCCGATGATGAACATCATCAACGGCGGCGAGCATGCCGACAACCCGATCGATATTCAGGAATTCATGATCATGCCAATCGGCGCGGAAACGCTGGCCGACGGCGTGCGCTGGGGCGCCGAGGTGTTTCACACGCTGAAGAAAGGGCTGGCGGAGAAGGGCCTATCGACCGCGGTGGGCGACGAGGGCGGCTTCGCCCCCGATCTTGCCAGCACCCGCGCGGCGCTCGATTTCATCATGGCCTCGATCGAGCAGGCGGGCTTCAAGCCGGGCGACGACATTGCGCTCGCGCTCGACTGCGCCTCGACCGAATTCTTCGCCGACGGCCGCTACGACCTCGCGGGCGAGGAAATCTCGCTCGCGCCCGGCGAAATGGCCGAATATCTCGCGAAGCTGTGCGCCGACTATCCGATCCGCTCGATCGAGGACGGCATGGGCGAGGACGATTTCGCGGGCTGGAAGGCGCTGACCGATCTCGTCGGAGACAAGGTCCAGCTCGTCGGCGACGATCTGTTCGTGACCAACCCCGAGCGGTTGCGGATGGGCATCGGCAAGGGTCTCGCCAATTCGCTGCTGGTCAAGGTCAACCAGATCGGCACGCTGACCGAGACGCTCGAGGCGGTCGATATCGCGCACCGCGCGGGCTACACCTCGGTGATGAGCCACCGCTCGGGCGAGACCGAGGACGCGACCATCGCCGACCTCGCGGTCGCGACCAACTGCGGGCAGATCAAGACCGGCTCGCTTGCGCGGTCCGACCGGCTCGCCAAGTACAACCAGCTCATCCGCATCGAGGAAGAACTGGGCGACAACGCGCGCTACGCCGGCGGCGCCTGCTTCGGCAAGCTCGCACGCTGACATTCGACCAACGCCGCCGGCCGCACGACCGGCGCGTTTGCGACCCCCTTCGGGCAGGCCTATCACGCGGCGTTCGCCGCGCCCCAGGGCGCGCCTGAGAAGGATCGCCCATGAAAACCGCTCGTCTCGCCGCCGCCCTGATGCTCGGCGTCGCCACCGCCACGCTCGGTGCCTGCAACCTTGCCGGCACGGACACCGAAGTTGCCACACCAGGCACCGAACTCGGTATCCAGACAGCGTGGATGGACACCGCCGTGACCCCCGGCGACGACTGGTACGCCTACGCCAACGGCCAGTGGATGAACGACACGCAAATCCCGGCGGATCGCTCCAGCGTGGGCGGCTTCTTCATCGCCGACCAGCAGACCGAGAAGAACCTCGAGGCGCTGATCGCCGAGATCCGCCAGTCCGATCCCGAACCCGGCACCGATGCCGCGCGGGTCAAGGCGTTCTACGAAAGCTACCTCGATACCGCCGCGATCGACGCCGCCGGCATGACGCCCGTTCAGGCCGACCTGACGCGGTTCGCGGGGATCAATGACAAGCAGCAGCTCGCCCGCGTGCTCGGCAGCCAGACCCGCGCCGACGTCGATCCGCTCAACTCGACCGATTTCGAGACCGAGAACCTGTTCGGCGTGTTCGTAACCCAGGCGCTCAAGGGCGGCGAGGTGGTGCCCTATATCCTCCAGGGCGGCCTCGGCATGCCCGAGCGCGAATACTACCTCTCGTCCGATCCGAAGATGGCGGCGCTGCGCACCGCCTATCGCGCCTATATCGCCGACCTGCTCGAAGCCGCCGGGATCGACGACGCCGAAGCCCGGGCGCAGCGCATCTACGACCTCGAAATGAAGATCGCCCGCGCGCACGCGAGCCGCGAGGAAAGCGACGACTGGGCGACCGCGAGCAGCCTGTGGTCGCAGGCCGATTTCGCCAGCAAGGCGCCGGGACTCGACTGGGATACCTTCTTCGCCGGTGCGCAGCTCGACGGGTTCGACACGTTCGACGCCTACCACCCCGGCACGATCACCAAACTTTCGGCGCTGGTCGCCTCCGAACCGCTGCAGGCGTGGAAGGACTGGCTGGCCTTCCACCAGATCAACGCCAACACCGCGGTACTGCCGAGCAAGCTCGACCAGTTGAGCTTCGCCTTCTACGGCAAGGAACTGTCGGGCACCGAAGCGCAGCGCCCCCGGGAAAAACGCGCGCTCGCGGCGGTCAACGCCTACATGGGTGACGCGCTCGGCCGCCTCTACACCGAGAAGTATTTCCCGGCCTCGGCCAAGGCAGAGATCCAGGGCATGGTCGACAACATCAAGGCGGCGTTCGCCACCCGTATCGACGCGCTCGACTGGATGGCGGCCGAAACGAAAGCCGAAGCCAAGGAGAAGGTCGAGACGATGGCGGTCGGTGTCGGCTATCCCGATACCTGGACCGATTACGGCTCGCTCGAGGTCGCGGCCGACACGCCCTACGCCAACGTCCAGGCCGCCGAGAAGCTGCGTTACCGCCAGCAACTCGCCAAGGTCGGCAAGCCGCTCGACAAGAACGAGTGGTGGATGAACGCGCAACTGGTCAACGCGGTCAACCTGCCGGTGCAGAACGCGCTCAACTTCCCCGCCGCGATCCTGCAGCCGCCGTTTTACGATCCCACAGCCGATGCGGCGTTCAACTACGGCGCGATCGGCGCGGTGATCGGGCACGAGATCAGCCACAGCTTCGACAACAACGGCGCGGCGTTCGATTCGACCGGCGCGATGCGCAACTGGTGGACCGAAGCGGACAAGGCGAAGTTCGACGAGGCGGGCAGGGCGCTCGCGGCGCAGTTCGACACCTACGAACCATTCCCCGGCCTCAATGTGCGCGGCGAACTGACGCTCAGCGAGAACATCGCCGACCTCGCCGGGCTCCAGGCCGCCTACGACGCCTACCACGCCTCGCTCGGCGGCAAGGAAGCGCCGGTGATCGGCGGGTTCACCGGCGACCAGCGCTTCTTCATCGCCTATGCGCAGGCGTGGGCGACCAAGATGCGGGAGGAGGCGCTGCGCCAGCGCATCGCGACCGACGGACACGCACCCGGCCAGTACCGCGCGCTCACCGTGCGCAACATGGAGCCGTGGTATCAAGCGTTCGGCGTGAAGGAAGGCGACGAACTGTACCTGCCGCCCGAGCAGCGCGTGAAGGTCTGGTAGTCGGCGCGGCGGGGGAGGGCGCTTAGCTCTCCTCCGCCTCGACCTCGGCTTCGGCCTCGTGCTCGAGCCGGTCCAGCTTTTCGAGCTTCTTCCGGTTTTTGGGGCTCAACAGATACTGCCAGACGCCCCAAGCGTTGATGACGAGCAGGATTGCGTTCATCGCTGCGATCGGCATCGCGCCGGTGGTCAGCCCGGAGATGATCCAGGTGATCGCCACCGCGCAGAACAGTACGAAGCCCCATCCGGTGACCTTGCGCCCAAGATCGGCGGCGATCAGCCCGGCCGCGATCATCGTCCCGATCGCGGCGACCCATTCGAGCGGGCCGTTCATCGCCGCTAGGCTTCGAACGCGGCGGTCAGCCGGGCGACTTGGTCGTCGGACAGCGCGACGCGGGTGAAGGCGAGCAGATCGTCGAGTTGATCCGGCGTGCGGGCGCTTGCGATGGGTGCGGGAATGCCGGACTGGCGGACCAGCCAGGCGAGGGCAATCGCGGGCAGGCTCGTACCGGTTTCGGCGGCAACCTCGTCCATCGCCTCCAGCACGCGCGGGCCGCGATCGCCGATAAGCTGCTTCACCCGCTCCCCGCGCGCCGACTGCGCATAGTCCGCTTCGGTGCGATACTTGCCGGTGAGGTAGCCCGAAGCGAGGCCGAAGAACGGCAGCATCGCGATCCCGCGCTGCGTGCACAGTGCCTGGAGATCGGCTGCGTATTTGTCGCGCGAGACGAGGTTGTATTCGTTCTGCAGCACGGTGAACGGCGTGCGCCCGGCCGCATCCGCGGCATCGAGCATCGCCGAGAGGCGCACGGAGTCGAAGTTCGACGCGCCGAGCTCGCGGACCTTGCCGGCGGCGACCGCGCCGTCGAACGCCTCGACGATCTGCTCGGGTGCGAGCTCAGGATAGTCCTTGTGCGCGTAATACAGATCGACCCGGTCGGTCCGCAGGCGGTCGAGCGAGGCATCGAGCGATTGCAGCACCCGCGCCGGTTCGTAGAGTTCCTTGCCGCCCATCATCCCGGTCTTGGTGTGGATCAGCATTTCGTCCCGCACGCCGCGCGATTCGAGCCACTGGCCGATCAGCGTTTCGGATTCGCCGCCCTTGTGACCGTCGATCCAGGCCGAGTAGACGTCGGCGGTGTCGATCATCCGTCCGCCGGCCTCGTAGAACGCATCGAGCACGGCGAAGCCATCGTCGCCCTTCGCGGTCCAGCCGAAGACATTGCCGCCGAGGACGAACGGGATGCCGCCGATAGCCGGGTGTGTGCTCATGCGAATTTCTCCTGCAATGCGAGCAACGCCAGCGCGGCCTGCGCCGCTTCGCCGCCCTTGTTCTTCTGCGCCTTGTCCGCGCGGACGAGCGCCTGCTGTTCGTTCTCGACCGTCAGGATGCCGTTGCCGATGGCGATCCCGTCCATCGTCAACGCCATGATTCCACGCGCGCTCTCGCCCGCGACGATCTCGAAATGGTAGGTCTCGCCGCGGATCACCACGCCGATCGCGACGAAGCCGTCATAGCGCCCGCTCTCGGCTGCGAGGGCGATTGCGCCGGGTATTTCCAGCGCGCCGGGCACGGTGAGCACTTCAATGTCATGCCCTGCCGCGTCGAGCGCGCCGCGCGCGCCGTCGATCAGCATGTCGTTCAGGTGCTCGTAGAACCGGGCCTCGACGATCAGAAACCGCGCCATTTCCATCCTCCGCAATCGCATCTGCTCGCGCGGTAGCCAGATGGCGGCGGCAGGGGAAGGGGGCAGGGCAACGCCAACAAAAAGAGCCCCACCCGAAGGCGGGGCTCGAGTTGATCGAGCCTCGCTTGCACGGGGCCCTCACGGGTCGCGCCAAGCGCTTTAGGCTCGTGGGCACCGGCAGCAATCCAAAGAAATGTTGGCCGGTCAGGCGCCGGGTGGATTGGCGCTCAGGCGACGATCCGCGGCTGGAACATGATGATCGCCATGCCCGCGAGAGCCACCAGCACGCCGGCGATGTCCCACAGGGTAGGGCGAACGCCGTCGACCGCCCACAACCACATGATCGCCGCACCGATATAGACGCCGCCATAGGCCGCATAGACGCGTCCGGCGGCAGTGTCGTGCAGGGTCAGGAGCCACGCGAACAGCGCGAGCGCGAGCGCGGCGGGGACGAGCAGCCAAGGCGACTTGTCCTCGCGCAGCAACAGATAGGCGAGATAGCAGCCGACGATCTCGGCCAGCGCGGTCGCGGCGTAGAGCAGCAGGGTCTTCATCGCGCGAACATCGCCGATGGCGCGCGAGCTATCAAGCGGAGCGTTCGTCGCGCTTGACCTGCTGCCACAGCGCCTCCTGCTCGTCGAGCGAGAGGTCCGCGAAACCACCGTCGGCCAGCGCTTCCATGGCGCGGAAGCGACGTTCGAACTTGCCGTTGGCGGCGCGCAGCGCGTCTTCGGGCGCGATGCCGTAGGCGCGGACGAGATTGACTGCGGCGAACAGCAGATCGCCGGCCTCGGCGGCGCGTTCCTCGGGTGTGGCGTCGGCGAGCTCAACCATCTCCTCGAGCACCTTGGCGCGCGGCCCCGTGGGATCGGGCCAGTCGAACCCGACGCGCGCGGCGCGCTTCTGGAGCTTGTCGGCCCGCATCAGCGCAGGCAATGCGGCGGCGACACCATCGAGCGCGCTGGTCGCGCCCTTGGCCGAGCGCTCCTGCGCCTTCAGCGCCTCCCAGCGCTCCTCGCGCATGCCGCCGGGCAGCGTCTCGTCGTTGAAGGTATGTGGGCCGAAGATATGCGGATGCCGCGCCTCGAGCTTGTCGGCGATCGACCGGGCGACATCGTCGAAATCGAAATGGCCGGCTTCCTCGGCGATGCGCGCCTGGAACACGACCTGGAACAGCAGGTCGCCGAGCTCGTCGCGGATATCGCCGAGATCGCCGCGCGCGACGGCATCGGCGACTTCGTAGGCTTCCTCGATCGTATGCGGAACGATCGTCTCGAACCGCTGCGCGCGATCCCATTCGCAACCGCGCTCGGGGTCGCGCAAGGTGGCCATGATGCCCAGAAGGCGGGAGGTCTGGTCGGTCATATTGGAATGATAATATATATTATGTTAAATGAAGCATAGGCTCACGCTCCGAGCCAGGAAAACAATACCGCTACCCCGCCGAAGATCGCGATCCACAGCAGCGCCATGCGCACGCCCTGTTTCCAGTTCAACCGGAACGACGCCACGGCGCTGAGCGCGAGGACCAGCCAGCCGACCAGCGCGACGATGCGGACCGTCTCGTATTCGGTCATAGCCTGATCTCCATGCCGTCGTAACCGACCTCGACGTTGCCGGGCAACTCGGCGGACAATGTCGCGTAATCCATGCTCTTGTCGAGATGCGTCAGAACCATGCGCTGCGCGTTGCAGCGTTCGGCGAGTTCGAGCGCCATCGCCAGATGCGCGTGCGTGGGATGCGGATCGCGGCGTAGGCAATCGCAGATCAACACGTCGACATCCGCGAACGTGTCGATCATCTCGCTTCGAATCTCGCTGAAATCCGTCGCGTAAGCTACAGATTTGCCTCCGTTTTCGAAGCGAAATCCCGTGGACTTGGCCGGTCCGTGCGGCATCTCGCACCAGTCGACCGAGAACCCGGCGCACAGGCGCAAGCGATCGAGCGTTTCCAGTGCGACAATGGTGGGATAGCCGTGCTGACCGGCGAAGACGTAGTCGAAGCGCCGGCGCAGGCGTTCGACCGTGCCACTGGCGGCATAGCCGGCGATCGGGCCGCCGCGGCCGTATCGCAGCGGGCGCAAGTCGTCGATCCCGTGGCAATGGTCGGCGTGATCGTGGGTCCAGAACACCGCGTCGACCGCGTCGATCCGGTTGGCGAGGAGCTGCTGGCGCAGATCGGTCGAGGTATCGACGAGGATGCGCCGGCCCTCGTCGCTTTCAAGCAGGATCGAAACGCGGGTGCGGTGGTTCTTCGGCTCGTTCGGGTCGCAATCGCCCCAGTCGTCACCGATCCGCGGGACGCCGGTCGACGTCCCCGAGCCGAGCACGATGCATTTCACGCCGCGGCCTTGGTGAACAGCCGGTGGAAGTTCGCGGTGGTGGTCTCGGCTAGCTGCTCGAAAGACTCTCCGCGCAAGTCGGCGAGGAATTGCGCGGTGTCGCGCACGAACGCCGGCTCGCATTTCTTGCCGCGATGCGGGACCGGTGCGAGGAATGGGCTGTCGGTTTCGACCAGGAGGCGATCGGCGGGCAAATCCCTCGCGATTTCCTGAAGATCGGCGGCGTTTTTGAACGTGACGATGCCCGAGATCGAGATCGAGAGGCCGAGGTCCAGCACTTTGCGCGCGAATTCGGCGGAGGCGGTGAAGCAGTGGATCAGCGCCGGGAAAGCGCCCTGCTCCATCTCGTCGGCGAGGATCGCCGCGGTGTCGTCGTCGGCATCGCGGGTATGGATGATGACCGGCAGCCCGGTTTCGCGCGCGACGCCGATGTGCATGCGGAACAGCGCCTGCTGCACCGCGCGGTCGGACTTGTCGTAATAGTAATCGAGCCCGGTTTCGCCGATGCCGATCACGCGCGGGTTCTCGGTCGCGGCGCGCAGTTCGGCAGCGCCGAGATCCTCGTGCGCGTCGGCTTCGTGCGGATGGATGCCGACGCTGGCCCAGACGTCGCTTTCGCGTTCCGCCGTGCCGACCACCCGCTCCCACTCGCTGCGCCTGGTGGAGATGTTGAGGAAGCCCCCCACCCCCGCCCCGCGCGCGGCGGCGAGAACCTCGCCCTGGCGATCGGCGAGGCCTTCGTATTCGAGGTGGCAATGGCTGTCGATCAGCATCAGGCGGCGGCCTCGCTCTCCGGCAGTTCGAGCCGCGGAAACACGCCGACCGGCTTCTCGAGCGCGAACCCGCCCTCGACCAGCGTTTCGAACCAGTCGCCGTTCCCGATGGCCGCATAATCGCGCGCGTCAGGGGCCACGCCCATCTGGTCGAGTAGCGCGTCGACCGCGCTCGGCACGACCGGACGCACCGCGATCGCGAGGTCGTGGACGCAGCGGAAAAGGGTCATCAGCACCGCCTCCATCCGTGCCGGATCGGTCTTGCGCAGCGCCCACGGCGCCTGCTCGTCGACATACTGATTGCACGCGAACACCGCGCGCATCCACGCCTCGAGCCCGACCGAGAAGTTCAGCTTCTCGAATTCGCGCGGCAGATCCTCGGCGCAGGCCGCGCGGACCGACGCCATGAGCGCCTCGTCCTCGGCGGCATGATCGCATTTCGCAAGTTTGCCATACATGTTCTTGAAGATCATGGACAAAGTGCGCTGCGCCAGATTGCCGAAGCTGTTCGCCAGTTCGGCGTTGGCGCGGGTGACGATCGCTTCGGGCGAATAGCTGCCGTCCTGCCCGAAGGCGATCTCGCGCAGGAAGAAATAGCGCAGCGGATCGACTCCGAACGTTTCGGCGAGCGCCATCGGATCGGTCACGTTGCCGAGCGATTTCGATTCCTTCTGCCCGCGGTTGAGCAGGAAGCCGTGGCCGAAGACCTGCTTCGGCAGCGGCAGCCCCGCGCTCATCAGGAAAGCCGGCCAGTACACCGTGTGGAAGCGGACGATGTCCTTGCCGATCAGGTGCAAGCTGGCGGGCCAGAACGTGCGCCACAGTTCGGTATCGTCGGGGTAGCCGAGCCCGGTGACGTAGTTGGTCAGCGCGTCGACCCACACGTACATCACATGCCCATCGCTGCTCGGCACCGGCACGCCCCAGTCGAAGCTCGTGCGGCTGATAGAAAGATCGCGCAAACCCCCGGAAACGAAGGCGATCATCTCGTTCCGGCGGCTCTCCGGCTCGCAGAAGCCGGGCGTGCGCAGCAGTTCGAGCAGCGGCTCCTGATACTTCGAGAGGCGAAAGAACCAGCTTTCCTCTACGGTCCACTCGACCGGCGTGCCTTGCGGCGAGAGCTTCTCGTCGCCCTCGCCCGCGATCAGTTCCTTCTCGTCGTAATAGGCCTCGTCGCGGACCGAATACCAGCCTTCGTAGCGGTCGAGATAAAGATCGCCATTGGCCTCCATCGCGCGCCAGATGGCCTGGCTGGCGCGGTGGTGACCGTCCTCTACCGTGCGGATGAAGCGATCATAGGAGATATCAAGAGCGTCCGCCATCTGCTTGAAATAAGCGGACATCTCGTCCGCTAAATCGCGCGCGGTGCGGCCCTGTTCGGCGGCCTTGCGCGCCATCTTCAGCCCGTGTTCGTCCGTGCCGGTCTGGAAACGCACCTCGCGCCCCATCGCGCGCTGGAAACGCGCGACCACGTCGGCGGCGACCGCCTCGTAGGCATGGCCGATATGCGGGCGACCGTTGGGATAGTTGATCGCGGTGGTGATATAGAAAGGATCAGGCATCGGCGCGCTCGCTAGCGGGCGCGGCGGAGGCGAGCAAGGTGCCGATTTCCATCACCAGCAAGCCGGCGTCGAAGTTGTAGGTCGGCGCCTGCCCGGCGAGGCGTACGAGATCGGCATGGGCGTCGACCAGCGCGGCCCAGTCGCGCCGCCCTTCTCCCGCCATTTCGGCCGCGAGCACCGAGCGCGCGAGATCGAGGATCGCCGTGATGCGTTCGCGATCGGGTCGCGCGCCGACCGCTTCGGCAAGCTGGCCGCGCAAGTCGAATCCGTCATCGCCGTGTTGCACGATGCGGGTCATCAGCGCATGGAGCGGCCCGAGGTCGCGCTCCACGAAATCGAGCGCGGCGCCGGGCGAACCGCTCGCCGCGCGCACCGCCGCTGCGCGCGTGGTCGCGTCGGCCTCGGGCGCGTGCGCCGCCAGCCACTGCGTCAGTTCGGGCTCGGCCAGCGCGGGGAAGCGCAGCACCCGGCAGCGCGAGCGGATCGTCGGCAGCAGCTTGGCCGGGCGATGCGCAACGAGCAGGAAGAACGTGCCCGCCGGTGGCTCCTCGAGACTCTTGAGCAGCGCGTTGGAGGCGCTCTTTTCCAGATCGTCCGCCGGATCGACGATCACCGCGCGGCGGGATCCCAGCGTGGGCCGCGTGGTCAGCCGCTGCTGCATCGCGCGGATCTGCGCCACGGTGATGTTGCGCTTGACCTCGTAGGGCTTGCCGTCTTCGCGCTTGCGCTCTTCCTTGTCGTCCTTCGGCAGATGGGTGAGCACGTGAATGTCGGGGTGCTGCCCCCGCGGCTGCGGCACGCCCGGTTCGGCGCATAGCTCGCGCGCGGCGGCTTCGGCGAAGCTCATCTTGCCGAGGCCGCGCTTGCCTGCGAGCAGCCAGGCGTGGTGCATCCGTTCGCCGCGCAGCGCCTCGCGCCACTGGCGCCATGGGTCGTCGTGGCCGAGCATCGTCATGCTGAGGCCTGCGTGAGAAGCGGTGCGAGCGCCTCGAGTACGCGCGTATGGACCTCGTCGGGCGATCCGTCGCCGTCGATCGCCGCGAATGTCGGATCGTCCGCCGCGAAGGCACGGAAGGCAGCGGCCACCCGCGCATGATACGCCGCGTCGCGGCCGCCGATCGCATCCGCGGCATCGCCGTCGCGCGCAGTCACGCGGCTCGCGGCGACCTCGGGCGAAACCTCGATCAGCAGCGTCAGGTCGGGGCGCAGGCTGTCGCTGCCGATCGTGTGGAGGGAACGCACGGCATCGTCGCCGACGCCGCCCGCCCCGCCCTGATAGGCACGGCTCGAATCGACGAAGCGGTCGCACACGACCCAGCGCCCGGCGGCGAGCGCGGGGCGAATCAGACGCGCGACGTGGTCCGAGCGCGCGGCAGCGAACAGCAGCGCCTCCGCCTGCGCACCCCACCCTTCCCCCGGCGGGTCGAGCAGCAACGTGCGAATGGCTTCGGCACCCGGCGTCCCGCCCGGTTCGCGGGTCAGCACCGCGTCGATCCCGCGCGCGGCGAGCGCATCGGCGAGCAGGCGGGCCTGCGTGGACTTGCCGCTGCCCTCTCCGCCTTCCAGCGCGATGAAGCGGCCGGTGCTTATCGGAGCACTCACCGGAACAGGGCCGCGACGCCGTTCTTCAGCCGCTGCCAGTCGTTCGCCTTGGCCACCGCCTGCCCGGTGACGAGCGGAACATACGATGGCGGCGCGCCGTCGATCGCGATCTCGAGCTCGGCGACGCGTTCCCCCTCCTTCAGCGGCGCCTGCAATGGCCCGTCGTAACGGATGGTGAGCTTGGGCTTGGCGCGCGAGCCTTTCGGCAGCGTGGCGGCGATCGGCCCGGCGGCGACCAGCGGCACGGTGGTCCGCGCGCCTTCCTGCACCAGCGCCTCGCCCACGAACCCGCCAAGCTGATAGAGCTTGCGCGTATCGAACGCGTCGAAGCCCCATTCCATCATCGCGATCGCGGCATCGTTGCGGTCGCGCGGGGTGGGCGCGGTCGCCGCGACCATTACCAACCGCCGCCCGTCCCTTTCGGCGCTGCCGAGGAAGCCGTATCCGGCCTGGTTGGTGAAGCCGGTCTTGAGCCCGTCGGCCCCTTCCACGCGGCCGGTGATCGGATCATGGTTGGCCTGCGCAATGCCGCGATATTCCATCCCCTCGCGCCCGAAATAGAACGCGTAGAGCCGTGGATGGCGCGCGATCATCTCGCGCGCGAGCACGGCCAAGTCGTGCGCGGTGACGAAAGTCCGCCCTTCGTCCATCCATCCGTTGGGCGTGCCGAAATGGCTGTCGTTCATGCCGATCTCGCGCGCCTTGGCGTTCATCAGCGACAGCCAGTTGTCGACCGAGCCCGCCGCGCCTTCGGCGAGCACGATGGCGCCGTCGTTGGCCGAAACGCTGGTGATGCCGAGCAGCAGCGTTTCCACCGTCACCGGCTCGCTGCGGTCGAGGAACATGCTCGATCCCTTGGCGTGCCAGTCGCGATAGGCCTGCTCGCTCATGGTGTAGGACTGGCCCGGCGAGAGCTTGCCCGCGTCGATCAATTCGAACGCGACGAAAGCGGTCATCACCTTGGTGATCGAAGCGGGCATGAAGCGCCGATCGGGCTCGCGCGAGAACAGCGTCTGGCCCGAGGAGAGATCGACCAGCAGCGCGATCGGCGCGCCGGGAAACCGCTCGACGCGTTCGGGCGCGGGGTCCGCTCCGCCCGCCGCGGTGGCGAGCGCGAGGGCGGGCAGCATCGCAAGGTATCTGAAAATCCGGCTCAAGTGCGCTCCCGTCGCCGGGCGCGCGCCGCGGCTCATTGCGTGGTGGAAACTCTGGCGTCGCTATAACCGGCGGCGCGCACCTTGGCGAGCGCGGCTTCGGCCTGTCCACGGGTCTGGTAGGGGCCGGTGCGGACGTGGTGGAGCCGGCCGGACGTTGCCACGAACCCACCGAGGGCCTTGGCGGCGCGCTGCGCGTTCGCTTCACTGGAAAATGCCGCGGCCTGGACGACGAATGTGCCGGTTGCTGCGGGTGCCGGCGGGGTTTGCGTCCGGGCCTGGGCCGTGCGCGGCGTCGCGGCGCTTTCGAGCGGTGCGAGCGCGAGCGATTCTGTGGGCTGGGGGGCCGACTCGGGCGCAGCGCCCGCCTGCACGCCCGAGGGAACCGGTGGCGACGTCGCGCCGGCAAGGCTGGCCGAACCATCGCCCGGCAGCTTGCGGCGCAACACGCCGAGCAGCGTTTCCGGCGTGTCCATGCGCAGCGGCGCGGCGCGGCCGGCGCGTAGCTCGGCACGCTGGACTTCGGGCGGGTTGACCCGGCGCACGCGCACCGCAGCGCCCTCTGCTTCGCCGAGCTGCGCCAGCGCTTCGGGCGACAGGGCGAGCAGGCGCGCGCCCGTCATCGGTCCGCGCCGCTCGACCCGCGCGAGGATCGTTCGTCCGCTGGCGAGCGAGGTGACTTCGATATAGCTCGGCAGCGGCAGTGTGCGGTGAGAAGCGGTCACGCCCGGCCCGGCCGCGCCATCGGCGGCGAGATAACCGACCTCGTCGTAATTCATCGCATCGGTCGGCACGTATTCGACGCCATCGACGGTGAACGGGTCGCCCAGCACCATCGGGTAGTCCGCTGCGGGGCCGGTTGCATCGGGCTGTGCGGCCACAACCGATTGGGGGCGATCGCCGCCGCCGCATCCGGCCAAGGCCAGGCTCAGGCCGAATGCGAGGCCCCCACGAAACAGGTCACCGGACGATCTCATCTGCCAGAAGCCCCACACTCATCGCGTAGTAATTGGAGCAGTTGTATTCGAGGATAACCCTATAATTTGCGGTTAAGAGCCACGCCGGAGCGCCCGCGCCGTCGGGTTGGAACAGCGATGCCATGACGTCATCTGCCAGCGGCCGCTGCGGCTGCACGCCCAGCGCGCGCCATTCGCGCACCGTCTTCCACTGGCTGTGCCGCTCGTGGACGCGCGGGCAGACCGGCGCGGTGACCTTGCTCCGCACGGCGCCCCAGTCGAACCCGCTCGGCACCGAGGCGCGTACGCCCCACGGCTGACCCTGCCGCCACCCGGCGTCGCGGAAATAGTTGGCGATCGAGGCGAGCGTGTCGGCATCGTTGCTGAAGATGTTCGCCCGTCCGTCGCCGTCGCCGTCGGTCGCGAGGCGCAGGTAGACGCTCGGCAGGAACTGCGGATTGCCGAACGCGCCCGCCCAGCTGCCCTTGAGCTGCGAGCGCGGATAGCCCTTGTCCGCAACCTTGAGCAGGTCGACGAACTCGGTCGCGAACAGATCGCGGCGGCGCCCTTCCCACGCCAGCGTCGCCAGCGCCTGCGCGAGATCGAAGCTGCCGGTGACGTTGCCGTAGGCGGTTTCGTGCCCCCAGATCGCGACGAGGATCTCGCCGGGCACGCCGTACTGGTTCTCGATCGCGCGGATCGTGCCCGAGGAACGGCTGTAGGCGCTGCGCCCGCCGTTGATCCGCGCCGCATCGACGTGCGTGGCGATATAGGGCGCCAGCGCCGGAAAGCCGCTGCTGGTGGGCGATCCGGGCTGCCCGCGATCGAGCTCGACCACGCGCTGGCTCGGCTCGAGCCCCTGCGTCATACGCGAGATCGTCGCCTCGCTCACCCCTTCAGCGCGCGCGCGGGCGATGAGGATCTGGAGATAGGCGTCGAACGGCATGTCCTGCGCCGCGGCGGGCACGGGCGTGAACAGGGTCGCGGATGCGAGGGCGAGGGAAAGCAGGGCGCGGGTTATCATCCCCGCTGTGTGGCAGAGCGCAAGTGAACCGCAAATGATTTTCGACGGTTGCGGTCGCGATGCGGGCGAACCGACGCCGACGATGATGACATTCGACGCGACAACGGCTAGCGCGCCGATGACGGACAGGTGGCCGAGTGGTTTAAGGCAGCGGTCTTGAAAACCGCCGTGGGTTCACGCCCACCGTGGGTTCGAATCCCACCCTGTCCGCCACCACCCTTTCCCTCATTTTCCGCCGATGACCTGAAAAAGCCAAGCATTTGCGCGGCTTATCAGGTGATTCGGGTCCCACACTGTCCATACTCATCCATCGCTGTCCGATTGGATTTGTGGGAATAAATGTGGGAGAATTTGAAGCCATGGGAAAGCTTTCGGCAACAGCGGTAAAGGCCGCCACCAGACCCGGCAAATTAGGCGATGGCGACGGGCTTTACCTCGTGGTGAAGTCGTCCGGCACGAAGAGCTGGATGGTCCGGGTGCAGAAAAACGGCAATCGCCGCGATTTCGGTCTGGGAAGCGCTTCGAAAATATCGCTGGCGACCGCGCGCGAGCGCGCACGCGAGGTCAGGACCTGGGTCGAACTTGGTTTGGACCCGCTGTTCGAGCGCCGCAAAGCGGAAGGCATTCCCACATTCCGGGAAGCTGCCGCCAAGGTACTCGCCCAGCATAGATCGACCTGGCGCAACGAGAAACACGAGCAGCAATGGATCAGGACGCTGGAGGCCTATGCCTTCCCCCATCTTGGCAACGTGCAGGTCAACGACATCACGGGACCGATGATCCGCAATGTGCTGGCCGAGATCTGGCTGGCCAAGCCTGAGACAGCACGCCGGGTGCGCCAGCGGATCGGGACCGTGCTCGACTGGGCCTATGCCTCGGGATATCGCGACAGCGAGGCGCCCATGCGCGCGATCACCAAAGGCCTGCCGCGCCAGCCGAAGAAGGAAGGCCACTACGCGGCCATGGCCTATGTCAAGGTGCCCGACTTCATCCCGCGGCTACGCGAGCGTGAAAGCTACAGCAGACTGGCGCTGGAGTTTGCGATCCTGACCGCGGCCCGCTCGGGCGAGGTGCGCGATGCGGTGTTCGATGAGTTCGATCTCGATGGGAAACTATGGACCATTCCGAAGGAGCGGATGAAAGCCAATCGCGAGCATGTCGTGCCACTGTGCGATCGGGCAGTACGGATCATCGAGCGCTGCATGGAACTGCGCGTGAGAAACTGCGACCTCGTTTTTCCCGGCATGCGGGGGAGGAAGGCGATGTCCGATATGACGCTGACCAAGCTGCTGCGCGAGATGAAAGAGAGTTGCACGGTTCACGGCTTCCGCTCGGCGTTCCGCGACTGGGCGAGCGAGGAGACCAGTCACCAGAGCAATGTGGCAGAAGCAGCGCTGGCGCATGTGGTGAAGGACAAGACAGAGGCAGCCTACCGGCGCGGCAATCTGCTGGAGAAGCGCAAACTGTTGATGGAAGACTGGGCTACCCATTGCTGCAAGGGAAGCTGAGGCGATGCGTAATCCAGTGAAGCAATCCGTGAACCGTAAGGCATCCAGACCACCTTCGAACAGGCCGCCTTTTCCACTCTCCCGTTACCGCATAGCCATGCCGGTCCCTGTGGATAAACCTGTCACGTGTTCGGACTATCAGGAACCGCGGGGTTCGGACTATCAGGAACCGAAAGTTCGGACGATTAGGAACCGAAACATCGCGCAAACCCGCAGGATTGCTGGGCTCCAGCGGCCCTTAACTATCCTAACAACAATCCTTACCGGATTGTTGCTAACGTGGAGCGCTCCGCGCGCGGCTCCTCAGCGCTATGGGTGGCGCCGTCGCCGCGCGCTGCTGCACTCAGCAGGTGCACGCAGCGCAGCAGCTTGCTAAGGTTTAATCGATGAAGACCGATCTCGATCATCTACCACCGCAAAAGCAGCGCGAGATCGAGCGCGTCGTGCAACTGATCTTCGCAGAGTTCGACGATGCCTTCGCGCTCGCCAAGCACGAATGGAAGAAGGCTGGCCGAATACTCAAGGTCATCCTCTACGGCAGTTATGCGCGCGGCACCTGGGTCGACGAGCCGCATACTGCCAAGGGCTATCAGTCGGATTATGATCTCCTCATCATCGTCAACGACAAGCGGCTGGCGGACAGGGTCAAATACTGGTCCAGGCTTGATGACCGGCTGATGCGCGAATACGGTGTGACCGGAACGCTGAAGACGCCAGTCAACTTCATCGTCCATACATTGCAGGAAGTGAACGATGGGCTAGCCCATGGCCGCTACTTCTTCATGGATGTGAAGCAGGACGGAGTAGCACTTTACCAGTTCGACGACACCGAACTGCATACACCCAAGCCCAAGACGCCGACGCAGGCGCTCAAGATGGCTCAGGAGTATTTCGAAGACTGGATGCCGAGCGCGTCAGATTTCTTCGATGGCTATGTCGATGCCAAGGCACGTGGTAAGTTCAAGAAAGCGGTCTTCGATCTCCACCAATCTGCCGAGCGAATGTACCATACGGCTTTGTTGGTCTGCACTTTCTACACGCCCCATGTGCACAACCTTGGCTTCCTGCGCACGCAGGCCGAGCGTGTTGATCCACGCCTGACCTACGTCTGGCCGCGCGACAATCGTAAAGATCGCGCAAGGTTCGAGAAGCTCAGGGAAGCCTACGTCAAAGCGCGTTACTCGAAGCACTATCGCATCACTAAGGAAGAGCTCGAATGGCTGGGCGAGCAGGTTGAGGAGCTTGGTCGCGTGGTGCACGAGGTGTGTTCGGAGCGGCTCGAGAAGCTCAGGGCGGAAGCGCGGGCAAGACCAGACAAGCAGTAATCTATAACGCAAAGACTTGCCAGATTGTGCGGCGGGCATCCGTAAAGCGATCCTGCTCTAAACCCATTTCACCCGTTCGAAGCAGCCCTAACCTTCCGGCAGTTTTTGGGCCGCAAGCAGTCTGTCCGGTTTTATGGAGAGAGTGAGAGAAAGCAGAAGTTGCAGCCCTGCGCACAAAAGGAAGTATTACAAACTTCCGACTTTCCGCTTGAACCAATGCCTTATTCCGCCGCAGTGCTATGGTGTTCAAGGAAACAGGGAGATCGCTGTGAAGTACCTATTTAACATTCGAGGAAGGCACATTGCAAATTTCGTGAATGGTCAGCTTCACGCGACGAATGGACCGAACATCGGACACTATCTCGAGGATCAAGGCATCTTCATTGACATGAGCGGCCGCTATTTGGGCGAGATCATGTATGAGAACCGCTTACTGTATCGGAACAATTCGCCGCACAGATCGGTGAACTACGGCAATTATGGCAACTATGGGAATGTCGGCAACTACGGCAACCCGGGAAACTACGGCTCGATTGGAAGTGTCGGGGGCTTCTCGGACGTGCCTGAGGATAAGCTTAAGCGGTAGGTCGAATTGCCGAGCGTGAAAGGGAGGCGGTCATTGACCGCCTCCCGGATTATCTGTGGTCAATCGAGCTCGAAGTAGATGCGAAGCGCCCGGTGCGTCGCCGGGGTGATTGCATAAAAGCCGACTTGGTCAGAATGCTCGGTCCAATCATCCCAAGTGAACAGATATGCTCCTGGAACCTTGGTAACGGTGCGGGTGCGTTTGGTAACGCGACCCTGAAAATGACCATAGTTCTCGATGCCAGCCTCGTTCAGAAGCTTTGCCCGGATAACGGGGCCATGTTCCGCGAATACGCGAAGCCCAGCGATGGTCTGTTCCGAACAGCCTTCCATGAACTCCTCAATTTGGCTCGGGGTCAGATCAACTACGTCATCGAAGTCCTCCTCATCGAAGCCCGATGGAAGTTCGGCCATGTCGATGCTCGGCTTCACATTGGCGAGGCCGAGGATTTCGGCTCGCGTGGTGGGTGAGAAGCTGCTAAACTCCTCGGCGGTCAAAGTGATCAGCATTGGTATCCCCTATTGCTGAGTTACAGACTTGAGGGGGTCAAATCGCGTTTTGGCCTCCTCAAAACCCATTTGGCATGCTATTTTGAGGGTGTCAAACCTAATGCGGTCTGCTCAAAGTGGGTTTGGGGCGGTCAAGCTGCGTTTGACCTATTATCAATGCTTCGCCGTTCGTTCCGTTGGCCTCGCCAGCTACCTTCCGGCCGTGAAGCTGACCGACCGCCGTAAGAAGGCCTTTCTGGCCGAGTTCTCCCGCCACGGCATCCTCGTCCGTGCGGCACGGGCCGCCAGCCCGCTTGCATCTGCACCTCGTCCGCGACGCGATGAACGCGGGCCAGCGCCGGGCCTCCGGGACGATTCTGGCCATGCTCGAGGTCGCGTGAGCAACGCGGGCCTGACACACATGGGGCGCAAGCGCTGGTACGTGCATGGCGAGCCCATGCCCACCGAGACCCGGCCTTGCCTCCAATGCCGCAAGCCCTTCGAGAGCGAGGGCTCGCATCATCGGCTGTGCGGTCCGTGCACCAATCGGGCGAGCGAAACCAGCCCCTACGCGGTTTGATCGACAGGACGGCGGACAACACTATGCTCCATCGCCCTGTTTACTTGGCATTTCCTCCGCATCAGGCAATAACAGCTTCAAAAGCCACGCCAATTGATTGGGGGAATGATGGCCAACGCCTATCACATGGTCCACTATCGCCGCTTCACGCCTGCGGACGCGACATTGCTCAAGGGCAAGTCACTCGAGGTCCTTTGCCGCGAAGCTCTCAACACGGAGAACGGCGTATCGAAGCTGTGGGCACGCCCCGATGACCGGATATTCGATGTAGGTGATAGCGACGGGCGCAAGATATTCCTGAACAAGGTCGCTGACCTTTCCAGTGCCGTGTTCGGTGAGATGTGCTTGGCGCAAGAGAAGGACCTTCAGGCGCTGCTCAAGATGGAGGCCGCGGAGATCGAGCTCTCCGACCTCACCACTGCGACGGTCTATGACCTGAACGAGAGCGAGGCCCCCGGCGGGGTCACAGTTCATTCGGGGTCTCGCCTACTGGCTTGCTATCGGGGACCATGTCCTCTTCGTGAAAACACATTCGATGACCCCTGACCTCGTTCGCCAGTACCTCGACTGGCTGTTGAAGGTCCGGGGCGCTGTCGCAGACCCAGGCCTCAGCTTCGAGCTCAACGCGGAGTTCGACAAGACCATGACGGCCGGGGACATTGGCGAGATACGCAATCTCCGGGTGCGCGGGAAATCCGCGCCGCAGGTCATCACGGTCGAGCATGAGACCGAGACCAAGGAGGTGAGTACCTCCCGCGCGGTGAAGGACAAGTTCGCTCAGATGGCGCAGGCCGTGCCGATGATTCGGGCGCTATTCGGTGACAAGGAGGCTGAGTCGCTGATTGAAAGCCTCGGCCCGGAAGAGTATCTTGCGGTCGAGGCCCATGTGAAGGTCCGGGGCCGCCGCACCGAAGAATCACGCAAGAAGTTTCAGAGCATCGCGAACGACCTTGCGGACGAGACGGATGCCCAAGTGCAAATCGAAGGCAAGGACGGCCAGATCAGGGATGGCGACGCTATCCTGCGTACCCGGATGCCCTTCCATCTGCCGCATGAAGGCAGCAATCTTTTGGAGTTCGACAACGTCGCGGACCAGCTCCAAGAGGTATATTCTCGGTTCGTGAAGGACGGAAAGATCAAGGCCTGATGGCCAGAGCGCTGACCATAATTGCGACTGTCGCCGCCGCCGGTTTGTTCGGTTGGGCGGTCCCGCTCGAGCGCCTGTTCGGCGCGTTCCAGCCGCTCATGGTCGCGCTGTCCATCATGGTTGCCGCCGTATTCATCCGCCTCAATCGAGGGATGCCGACGCTTGAGTGGAAGAGCCTCGAGCCTACTGACCGGAAGGGCCTCACCGCCGCCATTGTCCGGCTGTCGAAGGAGTACGGCTGGATCATCGCCATCATCGCGGTGACGCTCGTTGCTATCGTGTCGCTCTCGGTGATCGGGAGCGAGACGGCGGCCACGTGGAATGTCTGGGTCCGCCGGATCGTCTCCGGGGCGCTGGGTGGCGCGCTCGGTCTATGCTCTGCCCGGATGGGCTACGTGGTGTGGAGAGACATCGATATCGTCCGCCTGCAAAAGCGCCTGATAGACGGTGTGGCAGACAAGGAGGAGGGCGACCGTCAGGCCGCTCTCGCGGACGAGAAGGTGATGGAGTTCAAGTCCGCGAATGTCCGCCGGGTCCCGGTCGAGAAGCCGAAGGCATGGGGCGAATAGGGAAGCTCGTCTCGCTACCCCGAAAATACTCCTGGCCGAAGTGATCGGGCCATCTATCCAGCTAAGTATCTAAAAAGATGGTGGGCGCGGCAAGGACTGAACTTGCGACCCCACCCGTGTGAAGGGTGACAACGGTCACTCTCGTGCGAATGGCCGCTTTGGGCAAGAAACGGATATGGCTGCAATGGCCGAAACTGGGGCGCAAAGCTATCGCTTCAGGGCTCGCTTTCAAACGGCAGCTTAATCCCGCCATTTCCTACACTCGAACAACTTCGGAACGGTTCCGAAAGCAACCGCAATAACAATTCGTTTGCTGTCTCTCAGACCTTGGCGCGCGCGAAGCGAAAGCATCGGGACCGTTTCTTCTGGTTGCTCATGCACTGCTCCGCTGCTGGTCGAGAAGACACGTCTCTACCATTTCGGCACCCACGCAAGCGCAGTTTGGTGATGTTGGGAAAGGGGGCCGTCGATGGTTTGACCGTGTCACAAATGTCTCCCAGCAACAATATCGGTGCGAGTTTTCTGCAAGTTATAGCCCCTCACATTAGCCGCTTTATGCCGTTTAATATGCAGCACTATTGCAATAGAATTGCAGGGGCAGCGCGTCTTGCGTATTCTTCTTCTACGATAACCGGAATTGTCCGTAGACGTCTGACATATCTAGTGATTTTGGATTGCAAGATAGAAGCAGCGTCGTCGGCCATGCTGCAGGTGGTTGGATTCGTTGAGCAATGTGCGATGGCGCTCGAACTGGCCCCGCGGCGCTTACTTGGAAAAGGCGTTTATTCTCAATTGCCTTAGCGACGGCACTTAACCTCGGATGTTATGTTTTCTGGACAATCCGCCTGAAGGTGGACGTCCCTCGCCGTTCGCATGCACTTTGGTGAATGCGAATGGTTAGCTCGCTCTCAGGCTTCGGCGCTGCAGCGTAATAACGGCAGCGACAGCGTAGGAACGTCATGTGGCGCTGGACCGCCTGTTCAGTCGATACTCGGTGTCGATGGCGGGCCGGTCTGTCCCCTCCCCTGCTCCCCAGGTCGGTCCGTCATCACCCCACAGATGAAAGGATCGACCGCTATGCCATTTGCAGGCACGACAGAGCATCTTCGCGAACGTAGCGGGCACCAAGTCATCGAACCGATTGTCATGCGGGTACCAGACGCCTGTCGCTATCTCGGGATCGGGCGCAGCACGCTTTATGTGCTTATCGGCAAAGGCGAGATCGAAGTTATCAAAATGGGAGCCGCCACTCTCGTCGTCACTGCCAGCCTGCGGTCGCTGGTGGAACGGCTGCGAAGTCCCGACGCACAGCAAGCAAGTCGGATAATATGATGACCGCGCACCCTGACCTCCTGCAAGCTGTTGTGCTTGCTGCCATCGTCAGCATGCCGGATCACTCCAAACGGCAGCTCGTCTCAAAAGCGCAGGAGCGGCGTGAGAAGGCGGAAGAGGCTCTAGCCGCCAGACTTGTGATCGCACTTTCGCAGCGGTCATAGTCTCTTTGCCGACGGCGGCTTTGCGCCCTCATTCCGGTCATTCGGCGGGATCTGCGCGCATGCCACGAGCGGACGCTATTCTGCGATCGCTTTAACCACCTACGGCGCACTGCGAGCCACGCACGCATGCTGCATATTGCTCAATGCGCAAATATTCGCAGCTTGGCATTCGCCCGCCCACACGTTGTCGCCAGGCCGTCGATGTACATGATCAGCTGTCGTGTCCGGTTCGAAAGCGTGTTCGCTAGTGCGCGTTGTTCCGCCACTTCTATATTCAAGAGGCGACCTGCGACGATCCAAACCTCCTTTGCGATGCGGCGGTCGCGCAATGCCGACCGCACCTTGTCAGCCAGATCGCCGTCGGCGATGCCATCGTTGTTCCTGAACACGCGGATGGTCCCCGACGGGGGCGACGGGATTTTTGTTTTGTTCGCCGTGTAATCACGCTGC
The DNA here is from genome assembly GCF_041912895.1 of Pelagerythrobacter sp. NCBI lineage: Bacteria > Pseudomonadati > Pseudomonadota > Alphaproteobacteria > Sphingomonadales > Erythrobacteraceae > Pelagerythrobacter > Pelagerythrobacter sp. The sequence goes on from NZ_JAYSGI010000001.1 coordinate 605,791, forward strand.
CACCGGTCATCCTCAATCTGAGGCGATGAGGTTATAAAGAAGCCGAGCGATGCTGCGACCTGCCGTCCGACCTCTTGCATGGCAGTCACCGACGCGCTGTTGTCGCTTTCGTCCTTTCCGAGGGCCTTCGCGTGAAGGAGCGCCACCTTCGTGTCAGACACGAGGATGAAGTCGGCGAGTTCTTGGCCGTCATCATCGAGCAGAATGAGGGGAAACTCACGAAGCGCCTCGGCGTAGGGATCGGGCGCGGGGCCGGTGAGATTAATGTAGCGCTTGGTCAGCCCAAAGATTGACTCCTTGCTCCACTTGGCATCGTCCCCAGCCGCCCACGCAGCCTCCCCTTTCTCCAGAAAGGTATCTTTCAAAGCAGGCACCGCGACGGCAACGTCGAGCGCGGGGACCCGGTTGTTGGAGACGATGTCCCGGGCCTTAGCCCACTTACCGTGCATATAGACCTTGTCGGTCTCATCGGTGAGGATGCGGAAAGCCTGATCGGTGTTTATGCGTTCAGTGAGAGTCATGAGGGCGCCCGATGCCGAGAGAGTTTGACCGAACTCTGCGTTAAGGCTGTCGCTCGTGAGCGTATAGCGGCCGGACTTAGGGTTATAGCTGATCGCGCAGTCGAGCTTACGTCCGTCGATCATAGTGACTTGGAAACTGCCGTCGGATATGTCGGCGCACAGGTCGAGGACAGCCGGGGACTGGGACATTGAAGGCTGGCCCTCGCGGTCGGCAATGAAAACACCGAAATCGTCGAGCGGCTGCAGATCAAGCAGTATGTTTTTGGGCGCCTTCGCCTTGTCTGGATCGGGAGTTGTGAGCTGCGCGAACCGCTCAAAGACCCGGTTGGCCGTTGCGACGGTAGTGAGCTCGTTGTCCACCGCTTCTGCCCATCGCATGTACTCGTCGACGCCGATCCGTCGGGCATCTGCGTCGGTGACTTTTGAGCGACTGAGTCCAAGGTAGCGCGCGGTGTTACCGACATACCCAGCGACGTTGGTTGGCAGTAGGACGGCGTCGAGGAGGTCCGTGAACGTGTCCTCGAAGGACGCAGTGCTCGTCGTCATGGCTCGAATCGCGCGGTCCGCCATCTCGAGAGATGCGGTTGCGAGCTTGGTAATTCGAACTTTCTGCGCGTCACTGCTCGGGCCGAACAAGCGTAACAGCACCTCCCGGTCGAGCCGCTCAACGCCGATCTTGTGGGGATCGAAGGGCACACCATCGGTGTCAAAGACGAACAAGTGGCTGTTCACCCGCACTAGCAACGTCAAACCGAACTGCCACTCGGTGACGAAGTGGCGACTCAAGTAAGGACTTTCGCCAACCGTAAAGAAGGTCCAGCCCCACACATTTTCCGGTAGCCGGGTGATCGGGTTTACGACGAACCGGTTCCGAACCAGGATGGCCTCGTACGTTTCCGTCTCAGCGAGCGCGTTGTCGAAGCCTGCGCCAATGGTAAAAATCGCGGCGCGCCGGGGAACCAGCAGATCATCCCGATCTATCGGCCCCATGACGGGCAGTCTCTCGCGGAAGCGCCCATCAACATATTGCTGGTCGGGCATCTGCGGGATGATCTTCTCAGGCAGGTAGGCTTCGCCCGGGATTATGCTAGCCAAGCTGGTCTCGCCTGCCGTCTCGAAGGCCAAGTACTGGCTCCAGCTCGTCGTGAGGCGTGTGAGTTGCTCAGCGTTGCGCGCAATTACTGTCGCCGTCTGAGCCTTCTCGCGTTTTGCGTCGGTTGAGCGCAACACGCGACCAATCTGCTGAACCAGTTGGCGATCGTTAGTGAAGTCGTCCAGGATCGCGACGGCCACGAACGTTGCGTCGTCGATGCCCTCAAGTAGCTTGGTCTGGTGCAGCCAGAATGTCGCCCCGTCGGATGTCGCTTGTGCCTGCTTCACGGTCACGAAGCGCTTTGGATAGGCCTTACGGTTTTCCTCTTTGCGTACTTGGTCGTGGATCAACACGGCGTCCGATTGTCCCTCGCCTGCAAGGAGGGGTTGCAGCGCCGCCAGCGCGCTCCACGAAGCGGCTCGGACAATAATCTTCGATCCCGTAGGCTTGTCCCTAAGGAAGGACGGGGCGAGTGTGAGCAGTCTGCTCGCGAAGGTCTCGATCGCGTTTCTGTCGGCTTCGGTCAGTTGCTGATCGGTGTCATCAAGTGATGAGGCGATCGCCGGAGCAGTGCCGTCTAGCGCGGCGAGATCGGCGAATTGCACGTCGCGAACGATCTTGGCCTCGGCAGCTCTCGGGAAGGGAAAGTTATAGGCAAATGCGCCGCGGACCGAGAAAAGCTTGTAGTCGTTGCGGAAAGGTGTGGCGCTCAGGAGGAGAGTCGGGCAGGCCAGAGATCGCACGCTTCGGCTCCATGACGGTGCAGGCTCGTAGTGCCCCTCATCGACGACCACGAGGTCGAAGGTGGCCAGCAGGGCCAGGATGCGCTCGAGCCGGTCAAGCTCGGACGACTGGCGATCGTCCAGCGGACCCGTCATAGCCTTTCGTTTGAGGCGGTCTCGATCGTTCCGAATTTTGTCGAGGGCTTGAAGGGTGCCGATCAGTACAACACGATCGTGGTCGCTCGCCTGTTGGCAGATCGACTCGGTTCGTCTGGTATTCGGAAGGAGGACCCGGATCAGGGCGGGATCAACCCCCGGGCCGTGCCAGTCTCCGCCCCCCGCGTCGGCGCAGCCCATGTTGGCCCAGAACCTACGACGGATATCCCCGTGCATCTGCTGAACCAGCCCCTCTCGCGGCGTTAGCACCAGTGCGCGGCGAAGATCAGGCAGACAGCGCGTGAGCACAGCGATCACACCGGACTTACCGCTCCCTGTCGGCATCTTTATGAGCGCCGCTTCTTCCTGCCCCGGTCGCTGGGCGGCACGAACATAGGCGGTGCCTAGCGCGATCGCCTCCTTCTGGTTTTCCCATAGTGACAAACCGGTCGAAGTGCCGGTCCAGACATGCAGAGCTTCGAGCGCTTCGACGTCGCGGTCGTACCCAGACTTATTGAACCGGCCGCCCCTTGGAATGTCGAACGTTGTGAACCGGCTATGATACGAAAGCTTCGGCCGCATTCAGCCCCCCTTAGATCCTTCACCTCCGCGTCGGAGACCAGAGTACCCCATCGGCGACGTGGCTTACTTTAGCCACCGAAAAGCCAAACTAAAATTCTCGCTGCAACGCGCATCGGAAATGAAGGCGGTCGGTAGAATGTATCGGACGTCTCGTGGCCATAGTGGTGTGATTTCTTAAGTCGGATCACCGGCCGTCCGCGCTCGATCTCCGTGGATGACCATTGTAACGCCCAGTTTACTCGTCTTTCCTCTAGCCGATAATGGGAGCGTCGCGGGAAACTCCGATTACCGAGGCTCGAACTATATCGAGGGCGAACTGGTCGATTACCTCAACGACGCAGACCCAGGCCAAGATTGCCGCATAAGATCAACCTACCGGACAAAGCCAACGACCCCATCTGTGCCACAGGTTTTGACGGGACAGTGCTGGCCAATTAGGCCACGCTCCGTGTGCCGTTCAGGTCTTATCGCCAAAGATCGAGACCACGTTGGAATTCTGCTTGAACTTGTCCTTCAGGACCGGTGCCGCTCTGCGATCGCTGATTCCCGAGAGAGTGCCTGCCTCCAGGTCCGCCAGTTCTTCGAGGTCAGAAACGGGAAGCGGCAAGGCTTTGAGAATCTGGGTCGCTGATTGCACCCCTTCTTCCATCAGCATTTCAAAGCTGCGGCGAATGAGCTGCGGCTCCTCGACTTCAAGCTTGCCATCCAACGGCTCGCCTTTCCGCCAGCCCCTGCGATTGTAGTTGATCCACAGACGCCGAGCATCATCGTCGTCAATCAGATCAAGTTGTTTGCTGCGCATGATCATGGCGCCGACAGAAGCACCCCAGCGCTCCTTCAGGGTCAGGAAGCCGTCCAGCGACGGCGCATAGAGCTCGCCCATGAAATCAGGCTCCGGCAGAAGCATAGCAGACGCGATCTGATCAGCTTGCTTCTCGACTGCCTTGTAGAAGGCGCGGTCATTCAGCCGCCTCTGCGGAATGTTGGCATGGCAAACGATATGAACGAGTTCGTGGAGCACGTCGAATCGCTGCCGACACGCGCTAGCCTTGTCACGCGACAGGACTACGAATGGAATACCGAAACGATCAGACCACTGGGAGAATGCGTCGAGCTTGTCTGCGCGCACATGGATCCTGGAAACGAGAATGCCGTTATTTTCCAAAAGCTCGACCGTGTCCGGCATCGGACCAGGACGAATGTCCCAAAATTCCCGGATTTCTTGAGCTACCCGCTCGACGAAATCGGAGCTGCCAAAGCTCTCTTCGGTAAATTCAATTGTTGGAATATTCAGTGCAGGGAGCTCGAAAAAAGATGCCAGATAGTCAACGAGTTCCTTCATCCATTCCAGTCGCACTTCAGCCCGATCACGCGCAAGCGGTGGGGCTGATAGCCGAGCGCGCCAGAAGATCGGCCGTTCGTCGCGTCCCGGTACGGGCCGCAGGAAATAGTCGTGCGGAAACTTCAGGGTGGCGGCGAGGTTGTGAACGACGTCCAGCTTGGGGCTCTGCCTGTCGTTTTCATACTTTGAGATCGACTGCACACTCACGCCAACCATATCAGCTAGGTCGGTTGCACTGATTCCCCGCGCCTTGCGCGCCTCGGTCAAACGCGCACCCACGAATCCCTGGGCGATGATGCTCATTTTTTCCCGTCCGTTCCGGTACCTTCATTATCTTTGGGCTTTTTCCAGCGCAGCGAACGCTTCGGCGCAGTCTTCTTGGGCGCCTCAGGATAAGACGCAAGAATCTCGGTGATGCTCAGTTCGACGGCCCAAGCTTTGAAATCGCGCGCCGGCACGCAGAGCTGGATCGTTCCGAGCTTTTGTTCATCCGCGTTGAACCGCCGACCAACCGGGTTATGGGCGATCACCCCATAGACGTTCGGCATGATGAATGCCCCGTCGGGTTCGTCGCCGAGATCGAGACGCGGTAAACCCATTGCATTGGCGAGACGTTCGCGGAACTTGGCAGGCTGCGGCATTGAGCCTATAGCCTGAACGTAGGACTGGGTCATAGCAACCTCGTCCTTGAAGACATAGGCATGGCGGCGATTGTTCTGGACAATTAAGCTCATCGAATGCGACATGCCGTACTTGGCAGCGAGATCGATCAATAGTTTTTCCATCCGAAAATGCCGCCTCTGGAGCAGGTCGTCGATCTTCTGATCTGGCAGGACATTGCGGTCGGTAGCCACATCTGCGAACGCATCCGCATAGGTTATTTTCGACAATTCGCGCAGATCGACCCAGAACTGGTCCGGGGTATCCCGGACAATCATGGCGATTGCGGTTGCCCGAAGGCGTTCATAAGTGTCCATGCGAATCTAGCCCTTGATCATTTTTCCTGCAGCGCATGAATCTGAATAATTCTTAAAGAGTTTGGTGTCAACCAATCGGACGAAAGGGGTTAATAGCATTCCACGCCCGCCCTTAGTCATGTTGCCAAGGGGCGTAGTTTGCTGGTCGCCCGCTAATTTCGGCAGGTAAAGAGGAACGGCAGGGTCAGCGGACCGTTCTGCGCCGTCCACTGGCCGCCGCCGGCGGGAACAGCCTGTCGAACCCACTGCCCGAGTGTCCACTTTTTCCTCGTTCAATCCTAAAAGCTGCCGGTCCGCTTTCGGCCCACTTCCAGCCATTGAGCGCCCTCAGCAGGACCGCTCAGGAACGGACTAGATTAACTGCTGGTAAGACTTCTCCTGGTGGGGCTGTCACAACCGCCATGCACCACTATACGATGAGACCCGTCCGATGGTTCGCCCTATCGTGTCTGCCTCCTTAGAGCGGCAGGGCACCAGCACTTCGCGCGAGACGCTCAGGAGCGAGATTTATGATTGCGAGTTCATCTGGTGCACCATCGTCCTTACGCCCCCATGCGAACGTCCAGATGGTGTAGCCCTGTCGTTTTAGATTCGGTTCTAAGCGACAGGGCGCCTCTGCTATCAAAATACTCAAGGAGCGCTTGAAATAGAGCGATAGCCTCTACACCCAACTGGGAATGCTACAGAAAACAGCTGGACAATGTGGCGCAATATAGAGCAATATTCTTTAGTCCAAACACGCGACAGAGCAGGCGTGTGGGGTGAAATGTGGGTTCGGTTTTGGCGGCCATTTAAGTAAAAAATGATTTCAAATCATTAGTTTGAGACTTAATAAGTCCACCCTGTCCGCCATGACATCACCTGGGCTGGGTTGGGCGCCGGGTTTTCGCAGGTGCGGGGTTGCGGCGGACGATGTGGTTCTCGCGCACCCCGCCGGTGCGGTCGGCCTCGGCGACGTCGTGATCGCCCTGCGGGTCGTCCTCGATCTCGTATTCCATCGTGCCGCTCCTTCACGAAAGGAAACGCACGGGATGGCAAAAAGGCGACCGCGCCGGTCGACAAACCGCCGAATTTGTTCGCCGAACGGATTTTCATCCATCGCTTTGGGCGGTCAGCGCATGGCGGCGGAGCGCTGCGTAATCCTCGCGGCAGGCTTCGGCGGTTTCGGCGAAGGCGCCTTCGAGCGTGGGCAGCGGACCCGGCGGAGCGCCGAAGCCGGTCGACGCGTTGACCTTGTCGTACCAGTGCGCGCCCCACACGCCGTCCTCAGGATGCGGCCCGCGCGCCCAGCGCAGCATCGCGGCGTCCCAGCCGATCCCGAGCGCCGCGCAGAGCCGCGCGAGCACGCCCGCCGGATCGGCGAGCACGTCGTCCGAATCGACCACCGGCGGGATTTCGCCGGTCCGCTCCGCCTCATGCTCGAAGTACCGCCGCAGCTGCGCGAAGCCGAGCATCTCGGCGCGGCGAAGTTCGTTCTTCGCGGCATAGCTGGCGACCACACGCTCGGGCGCGCGGATCAGGAAGGCGTGGCGATGGTGCGGCATGTCGGCGATGCCGACCGGGCCGACCATATGGTGCGGCATATGCTTCTGATACCAGACCGACGCGCCGCCCGGCGCTTCGCCCGATTGCGCCGCGAGCACCGAGCTCCAGTCGCAGTCCATATCGGCGATCGTCTCCGCCGCCATCGGATGCAGTTCGCCGGTGGCCTCGAGGAAAGCGCCGTAGAACGGCTCGTCCGACACCGCGCAGTCGCTTCGCGCGCCGAAGCTGCGCATCATCGCGGTCGAGATGTTGCGCGGGCCGGACCACATGGCGATGCGGATCGTCACGGTCTTGTTTGCCCTCGCACGTCCTCGTCGATCCGGGCGAGGTAGAGCCGTTGGAGCTTCTCGACCATCGGCCCGCGCCCGGTGCCGAGCACCCGCCCGTCGACCGAACCGACCGGCGCGACCCCGGCGAAAGTGCCGGTGGTGAACGCCTCGTCCGCGCCATATACGTGGGTGAGCGAGAAGTTGCGCTCGCGCACCACGACCCCGGCCTCGCGCGCGATCTCGATCACCATGCCGCGGGTGATCCCGTCGAGGCAGTAGTCGCCGCTCGAGGTCCAGATCTCGCCATCCTTCACGATGAAGAAGTGGGTCGAATTGCAGGTCGCGACGAAGCCGTGCGGATCGAGCATCAGCCCCTCGTCCGCGCCCGCTTGCGCGGCCTGGATGCAGGCGGTGATGCAGTTGAGCTTCGAATGCGAATTGAGCATCGGGTCCTGCACGTCGGGATAGCCGCGGCGGACGTGGACGGTGAACAGGTTGAGCATCCGCGTCGCGGTCTCGGGCGCGGGCTCCTTCCATTCGGGAATGAGGACGATCGTCGCGGGCGTCACCACCACGCGCGGATCCTGATACGGGGTCGAGCGCACGCCGCGCGTGACCATCAGCCGGACATGCACGCCGTCACCGTCCATGCCGTTTGCGTCGAGCAAGGCGTAGAGCCGCCGTTCGAGTTCTTCGCGCGGCACGCCGATATCCATGTGGATCGCCTTCGCCCCGCGCCACAGCCGATCGAGGTGGCGATCGAGGAAGGCGAGGCGCCCATGGTGCAGGCGGATGCCCTCCCACACCCCGTCGCCGAGCATGAAGCCGCTGTCGAACACGCTGACCTTGGCTTCGGCGCGCGCGAAGTGTTCGCCGTTGACGTCGATCAGCACGGTGTCGTTGCGCGGATCGGGGACGTAGAGGTGGGTGCCCTGTGCCATTCGTTCAGCGCCCCCTTCCGACGATCTCGTCCATCTGTTCGCGCAGCTTGGGATCCCATTCGGCGCGCAGCTCGCGGACCTTGGCGAGCAGCGGCTCGTTCTCCCACGCGGGAATGTCGTTGCGGTAGAGATCGGCGACTTCGCGCATCGAAGTACGGTCCATCTCCTCGAACGCGTCGCGCATCGCCATCGCCGATTGCCGGTCCGCCCCGAGCGCTTCGTAAGCCGAGCGGCCCATGCGCAGCGAAGCGTCATAGGTTTCGCGGATCACGTCGCGCGCGCCCATCGCCCACAGGTGGTAAACATGGTCGCGGTCGATCGCGCGGGCGATGACGTGCAGGTTCGGGAAGTTCTGCAGCGCGTAGCCGACCAGCTTGTCGATCTGCTCGCGCTCGTCGAGCGCCACGATCAGCAGTCGCGCCCGCGCGATACCGGCGCTGGCGAGCAGATCGGGCCGGGTCGCGTCGCCGAAGTAGCTCGTCACGCCGAACTTCTTGAGGTGTTCGAGATGGGTCGAATCGTAGTCGATCACCGTCGCGCGGTGCCCCGCGGCGTCGAGCATGCGGTCGACGATGCCGCCGACACGGCCGCGGCCCGCGATGATGATCGGGTTCTCCTCCGCGATGGTGTCCGCCTCGCGCTCCTCGCCGCGGCAATAGGCGGCTTCGATCAGCTTATCGTAGGCGATGAACAGCAGCGGCGTGACGAGCATCGTCAGCGCCACGACCAGCAGCAGCAGGTCCGCCGTCTCGCTATCCAGCACGAAGTTGGCGACAGCGAAGGCGATCAGGACGAAGGCGAACTCGCCCGCCTGCGCGAGGCTGAGCGAGAACAGCCAGCTCGACTGGCGGCGGATGCCCGCGATGCGCGCGATCGCGGCGAGCACCAGCACCTTTACCGCGATCACCACCGCGGCCCAGAACAGCACGGTGCCCCAGTTCTCGACCGCCAGCGCGAAGTCGATCCCCGCGCCCACGGTGATGAAGAACAGCCCCAGCAGCAGCCCCTTGAACGGCTCGATGTCGCTTTCGAGTTCGTGCCGGTACTCGCTGTTGGCGAGCACCACGCCGGCGAGGAACGTGCCCAGCGCGGGCGAGAGACCGACGAAGGTCATCAGCAGCGCGATGCCGATCACGAACACCAGCGCGGCGGCGGTGAACAGTTCGCGCAAGTGCGCGCCCGCGATGTAGCGGAACACCGGCCGCGTGAGATAGGCGCCGATCAGCACGACCGCGCCGACCGCGGCGAGCGTGGTCAGCGCGGACAGCCAGACGGGCATGCCCGCGGTGATGTCGAGACCGCCGTGGCCGTGCGCGCCTTCGGCCACCGCGCCGCCCGCCGCCGCCAGTTCGGGCAGCGCGAGAAACGGCAAGATCGCCAGGATCGGGATGACCGCCACATCCTGGAACAGCAAGACCGAGAAGCCCGCCTCGCCGCCTTCGCTCTTGAGCAGGCCCTTCTCGGTCAGCGTCTCGACGATGATCGCGGTCGAGGACAGCGCGAGGATCATGCCGATCGCGAGCGCGGTGCGCCACTGCTCGCCCGCGAGGTACATCGCGCCCGCGAGCACGAGCGTGGTCGCAACTACCTGTCCCCCGCCCAGCCCGATCAGGCGGCGGCGCATTTCCCACAGCCGTTTCGGCTCGACCTCCAGCCCGACGATGAACAGCATCATCACCACGCCGAATTCGGCAAAGGCCTGCAGCCCTTCGACATCGACCCCCAGCGCGAGGAGCAGCGGCGAGAGCGCCATCCCCGCGAGCAGGTAGCCGAGCACCGAACCGAGGCCGAAACGCGTCGCCAGCGGGACCGCGGCGACCCCGGCCATCAGGATGACGAAGGCGAGGATCAGGAAACCGGTCAACGCGCCCTCCTCATGCCTAAATCAGATGTGCAGCGCCCGTCCGTAGGCGGCGAGCACGCTTTCGTGCATCATTTCGGACAGGGTCGGATGCGGGAACACGGTCTGCATCAGCTCGGCTTCGGTCGTCTCGAGCTGCTTGCCGACGGTATAGCCCTGGATCAGTTCGGTCACTTCGGCGCCGATCATGTGCGCGCCGAGCAGCTCGCCGGTCTTGGCATCGAACACCGTCTTGATGAAGCCTTCGGCCTCGCCCAGCGCGATCGCCTTGCCGTTACCGATGAAGGGGAACGTGCCGGCCTTGACCTCGTGCCCGGCCTCCTTCGCCTTCGCTTCGGTCATACCGACGCTGGCGACCTGCGGGTGGCAATAGGTGCAGCCGGGGATGTTGGCGCGGTCGAGGGCGTGTGGGTGGACATCCCTGTTGCCCAGCTCCTGCGCGATCGCCTCGGCGGCGGTGACGCCCTCGTGGCTCGCCTTGTGCGCCAGCCACGGGCCCGGGGTGCAATCGCCGATCGCCCACAGGCCCTTCGACTTGGTGCGGCCGTAAGGGTCGATCTGAATGAAGCCCTTCTCCATCTCGGCCAGCTTTTCCAGCCCGATGCTCTCGGTGTTGGGCTGGATGCCGACCGCGACGATCACGTGGGTGAAGTCCTGCTCGGCGACCTTGCCGTCCTTCGCCTTGATCTTCGCCTTCACGCCGCTGGCGGAGGTCTTGATATCCTCCACCCCCGCGCCGGTCATGATCGTCATGCCCTGCTTGGTCAGCGACTTCTCGAGGAAGGCGGAGACGTCCTTGTCCTCCACCGGCACGATCCGGTCGAGCATCTCGACCACGGTAACTTCGGCGCCCATGTCGTTGTAGAAGCTGGCGAATTCGATCCCGATCGCGCCCGATCCGATCACCAGCAGCTTCTTGGGCATTTCGGGCGGCGTCATCGCGTGGCGATAGGTCCAGATACGCTTGCCGTCGGCCTTGGCGAACGGCAGGTCGCGCGCGCGGGCGCCGGTGGCGACGATGACGTGCTTCGCCTCCAGCTTCTCCTCGCCCTTGTCGCCTTTCACGGTCAGGCTGGTGGGGCCGGTCAGCGTGCCCTCCCCCATGTGCACCGCGATCTTGTTCTTCTTCATCAGGTGCGTGACGCCTTGGTTGAGCTGCTTGGCGACGCCGCGGCTGCGCTTCACAACCGCTTCGAGATCGGCCTCGATCTCCTTGGCCTTGAGACCGTAGTCGCCCGCGTTCTGCATGTAATGGAAGATCTCGGCCGAGCGCAGCAGCGCCTTGGTCGGGATGCAGCCCCAGTTGAGGCAGATGCCGCCGAGCAGCTCGCGCTCCACGATCGCGGTCTTGAGGCCCAGCTGCGCGCAGCGGATCGCCGCGACATAGCCGCCGGGGCCCGATCCGAGCACGATAACGTCGTATTTGTCAGCCATGATTCGTCCTGTTTGGTCTTGCGTCGGCCCACAGACATGGACCGGTTGTTACACTGTCCAGGCGATAAAAGGTCGCCTTGTGCGGAAATGCGTCGCCTTGCGGGGTAAACCCGTCGCCTTGCGGGGTGCGGGTGTCGCCTTGGGCGTGGAATATGTCGCCTTGCGCGGTCCGGGAAGGCGCGGTTTCATCGAGCGGTCGTCGAGTGTGCATCGCGTGACGATGGCACGGATGGGTCGGTGTAGGACAGCGATCATCGCGCACCCTCGCCCACCGCACGCGGCCGGTCCGTGTCGTCGAGCAGCACGAACCTGAACGTGCCGCACGCCACTTTCACCGTCGCTTCGCCGTTGCGTTCGCGGGCGATGGCTTCGGCGGCGATGGTCAGCGAGGTGGTGCCGGTAGCGGCGATCTCGCAATAGACCGACAGTTCGTCGCCCACCGCCATCGCGCCGGGAAAGGCGAAATCGGTGGCCGAGACGACCACGGCCTTGCCCCGCCCCACCCGGCTCGCCAGCGCGCCCGCGCCCAAGGCCATCTGGCTCATCAGCCAGCCGCCGAACACCCCGCCATAAGGGTTGGTGTCCGCCGGCATCGCGGTGACGCGGATCATCGGTTCGCGGCTATCGCCCATTCAGCCCGCCACCAGTTGGAGGTTCGCGGCGGTCACCCAGCCGTGGCGGCAGGGGCCATCATAGGGGCGGCTTTCGGCGATCGGGCTGCTGACGCGGCAATCGCCCAGTTCCTGGAACTCACCCGAGGGGTAGACGATGCCCTGCCATTCGCCCTCGCCCTCGCACAGCCAGACCAGCGAACGGGGCGGCAGGGTGTCAGTTTCCAGCGCCTCGGCGTCGGGCCGCTCGCGCACGATTTCGTCCTCGTCGTAAGTCGCGATCCGCGCAATCCCGCCGCAGGCATCCGTTACCGGGCCTTCCAGCCCGATCATCGGCACGCGCACGTCGCTCGCCTGCACCGTATCGGGCGCGGGCGGGCCGAAGCCCTGCCCGGCCAGCAGCGCGATGGCGAGCAGCCGGATCACCTCAGACCACGAGGCCCATCGGGTTTTCGACCAGCTGGCGGAAGGCGTCCATCAGTTGCGCGCCGTCGACGCCGTCGATCGCGCGGTGGTCGAAGCTGCCGGTCGCGCTCATCATCGTGGCGACGCCCAGCGCGCCGTCGATCACGTGCGGGCGCTTCTCGCCAGCGCCGACCGCCATGATCATCGCCTGCGGCGGGTTGATGACTGCATCGAACTGCTTGGTGCCGAACATCCCGAGGTTGGAAAGGCTGGCGGTGCCGCCCTGATATTCGTGCGGTTGGAGCTTGCCTTCCTTGGCCTTGCCCGCGAGTTCCTTCATCTCGGTGGAGATTTCGGCGAGGCCCTTGCGCCCCGCATCGACCACGATCGGGGTGATGAGGCCGCTGGGCGCGGCGACCGCGACCGACACGTCCTGCCGCTGATACTGGTACAGCTCGTCGCCCTGGAAGCTGACGTTGCACTGCGGCACGCGCTGGAGCGCGCGGGCGAGCGCCTTGATCAGCAGATCGTTAACCGACAGCTTCACGCCGTCCGCCTCGAGGCTGGCGTTGAGTTCGCCGCGCAGCTTGAGCAGGGCATCGAGGCGCACGTCCACGGTGAGGTAGATGTGCGGGATGGTCTGCTTGGCCTCGGTCAGGCGGCGCGCGATGACCTTGCGCACATTGTTGAGCTTGATCGCCTCGTAAGGCGCGCCGAGATCGGAACCGGCAGGTGCTTTCGCGGGCGCCTTCGCGCCGTCCGTGTCCTTCGCGGTGTCTTTGGCAGGCGCCTTGCCCGGTTCGGCAGCCTCGACATCGGCCTTGACGATCCGGCCATTGGGGCCGCTGCCCTTCACGGCGGACAGATCGAGGCCCTTCTGCTCGGCGATGCGCCTGGCCAAGGGGCTGGCGATCACACGGTCGCCATCGGCCTGTGGGGCGGCGGGGGTTTTCGGCTTTTCAGGAGCGGCATCCTCGGATTTGTCCTCGGGCGCCTTCTTTTCCTCGCCCGCGGGCTTGGCCTTCGCAGGCGTTTCTTTCTCCTCGTCGGCCGAATCTTCCGAGGGCTTCTCTTCTTCGCCCGAACCGGAGGCCGCTTTCGCTTCCTCCGGGTCCTCGTCCTCACCCGCGAGCGTGGCGATCACGGTGCCGACCTTCACGCCTTCGGTGCCCTCGGGCACTTCGATCTTGACGATCGTGCCTTCGTCGACCGCCTCGAACTCCATCGTCGCCTTGTCGGTCTCGATCTCGGCCATGATGTCGCCCGCGCTGACCTGGTCGCCTTCCTTCACGAGCCATTTGGCCAGCGTGCCTTCTTCCATCGTGGGCGAAAGGGCGGGCATCTTGATCGGCGTGGGCATGTTTACGTCGGGTCCTCGCGAGTTTTTCGCGCCCGCTGTGGCCAATTTGGCCGCGCCGGGCAAGGTTCTTGCACGGAATACGTTTTCATCCGATATCCCGCCGCCGGAGGGAATGCATATGCGGGTCTATCTCGTGATCATGGACGAGACCGAGGAAGCGCGCAAAGCGCTGCGCTTCGCCGCGCGCCGCGCGCAGGCGACCGGCGGCGCGGTGCACATCCTCGCGCTGGTCCAGCCGCAGAGCTTCAACGCCTTCGGCGGAGTGCAGGCGACGATCGAGCAGGAGGCGCAGGACCGTGCCGAGGTGATGGCCAGCAGCGCGGCGGGCAACCTCTATTCCGAAAGCGGCAAGATGCCCACGATCGCGGTGCGCGTGGGCGAAGGGCAGGCGGTGATCAAGGAATACCTCGCCGAACACGCCGAGGTCGCCGCGCTGGTGCTCGGTTCGGCGGAGGAAGGCGGGCCGGGGCCGCTCATCACCCACTTCGCCGCGCATTCGGGCGGACTGCACTGCCCGCTCTATGTCGTGCCCGGCGGACTGGAAATGGACGCGATCGATGCGCTCGCGACCGACGGTTAGCAGCTAGCGCTTCTTCCCCCGCCCCTGGTGGCGGATATTGGCGGGGCGACCGCGTTTTCCCTGAGCGGGTTTGTTGTTTGCGGGTTTGCCCTTAGCGTGATTGCCCTTCGGTTTCGCGCGCGGCGCGGGCCGGTCGCCGCGCGGTTCGATGCGGCTCTCGCTGCCCGGCAATTCGAACTTGAGCGCGCCGGTCAGCGCGTTCGCTTCGCCCAGCCGCAGTTCCAGCCGGTCGCCCGGAGCGAATCGCCGGCCGCTGTCCACGCCGACCAGCGCCTGCGCGGCTTCGTCGTAGCGGTAGTATTCGTTGCCCAGCGTCGAGACGGGGACCAGCCCGTCGCCGCCCAGCCCGACGATGGTGGCGAAGAACCCGAACGACTGCACGCCGGTGATGCGGGTGGCGAAGGTCTCGCCCACCCGGCCCGCGAGCCATGCGGCGACGTAGCGGTCGATCGTGTCGCGTTCGGCCTCCATTGCGCGGCGCTCGGCCTTGCTGATCGCTTCGGCGACTTTGCCCAGATCGGCCCGGTCGCGGTCCGACAGGCCGGTGGCGGGCGGCAGGTCGCCTGCCGGTTTCGGCTGTTCGAGCGCATAGGCGTCGACCAGCGCGCGGTGGACCAGCAGGTCGGCGTAGCGCCGGATCGGCGAGGTGAAATGCGCGTAGGAACCGAGCGCGAGGCCGAAGTGCCCCGCGTTCGCCGGCCCGTAATAGGCCTGCGTCTGCGTGCGCAGCACCGCCTCCATCACTTGCGCCTTCTCGCTCTCGTCGGTCACGTCCTTGAGCATTCGGTTGAACAGGCCGGGGGTAACGACCTGCCCCAGCGCCATGCTGCGCCCGAACGTGGCGAGATATTCCTTGAGCGCGACCAGCTTCTCTCGGCTCGGCGTCTCGTGCACGCGATAGACGACCGGCGCCTTCTTGCTTTCGAGCGCCTTGGCCGCGGCGACATTGGCCGCGATCATGAAATCTTCCACCACGCGGTGCGCATCGAGCCGTTCGCGCACCGCGATCTCGGCGATCTTGCCCTGCTCGTCGAGCCGGACCTGCCGCTCGGGTAGGTCGAGTTCGAGCGGGTCGCGCGCGGTGCGGGCGGCGAGGAGGAGCTTCCATGCGCTCCACAGGTTGCGGAGGTGTTCGGGGGCGTCGCCGCCGTCGATCGCGGCCTGCGCATCCTCGTAGGCGACGTTGTGCGAGATGCGCACGGTCGCGCGGGTGAAGCGCCACTTGGTCACCTTACCGTCGGGCGCGATTGTCAGGTGGCAGGCCATCGCTGCCCGGTCCTCGCCTTCCTTGAGGGAGCACACGTCGGCGCTGAGAACTTCGGGCAGCATCGGCACGACGCGATCGGGGAAATAGACTGAGTTCCCGCGCTTCCGCGCCTCGCGGTCCAATTCGCTGCCGGGGCGGACGTAGAAGCTGACGTCGGCGATGGCGACGAGCGCGTCGTAGCCGCCCGCCCCATCGGGCTTGGCCCAGATCGCGTCGTCGTGATCGCGCGCGTCGGCGGGATCGATCGCGACGATCGGCAGGTGGCGCAGGTCCTCGCGCCTGTCCTCGCTGAGCGGCAGCTTCGCGGCGCGCTTGGCTTCCTCGATCGCGGCTTCGGGGAACACGTGCGGGATGCCGTGTTTGGCGATGGCGATTAGCGAAAAGCTCTTGGGCGCGAGGGGATCGCCGAGCACCTCGACCACATTGACCCCGGCGCGGTGGCCGCGCCCGGCGGGTTCGGCGAGCACGAGCTGGCCTTCCTCCGCACCGCCGAGATCGGCGATGGGGGAGGACTGGCGCACCCGCTTGTCGACCGGGGCGAGCCAGCCTTTGCCGCTCTTGTCGATCTCGACCACGCCCATCAGCCCCTCGGTGCGCGCGGGGAGCTTCTTCATGACATGCGCGGTCCATCCGCGCCCGGTTTCCTCGGTCCGCGCGAGCACGCGGTCGCCGACCTTGAGCGCGGCGTGGCGACCCTTCCCTTTCTTGCCTTCGATCACGCGGAGGCGCGGCGGCGGGGTGGCGTCGTCGGGCTGCCAGGCGTCGGGGATGGCGAAGGGCTCGCCGTCGTCGATCTCCAGCACGCGCAGCACGGTGACCTTGGGCACCCCGCCCATGCGGTGATAGGCGGTCTTGCGCCCGTCGATCAGGCCTTCCTCGGCCATGTCCTTGAGGCGCTTCTTCAGCGCGATCTTTTCCTGGCCTTTGAGGCCGAACGCCTTGGCGATCTCGCGCTTGCCCGCGATCTTGTCGGAGCTCTGGATGAATTCGAGGATCTGCTCGCGCGTGGGCAGTCCGTGTACTGTTCTTTTCATGCGCGCCATATGGGCCCTCAGCCCGGCGCGCTCAAGCAGCGCGGCTCAGTAGTAGGCGATCAGCCTGCCGAGGATGGCGATGCAGACCCATACGAAAAGCGAGAACAGCGCCGAGGCGCGTTCGATCGGCGATGGCTGCGCGAGAGCGCCCGGCCGCTTGCGCCGCCAGCGGAACCGGAACGAGAGGGCGTTGAGCACCGCCAGCGCGAGGAGGATCAGCTTGAGCTGGAACGTGGTCGATGTGGCCAGGGCCTCGCCATCGGCCGCGAACAGGACGAGGCCCGACGCGCCCTGCACCAGCAGCCCCGCGATCGCGATCGGCGTGAGCGCGTGCGACAGCGGCTCGAGCGGGAGGCGGCGCCACAGCCCCGCGATCCGCAGATCGACCACCGCGATCGCGCCGACCAGCATGACCAGCCCGAGGATATGGAGCACGTTCGCGATCGGATAGACCACCGCGCTGCCACGCGCCCAGTCGACCAGCCCGATGCCGTCGAGCCAGCCGTTCAGGGCGAGAAGCAGCGATTCCACGATGGCTCAGCGCAGTTCGACGACCTTGCCGCCCGCCCTGATCCGCTCGACCCGCATCTCGCGTGTGCCGTCGCGGCGGATATAGCCGGTGATCGTGACCCGTTTGCGGTCGTCGATCGCATCGAGCGTGAGGCCGCGCTGCTCCATGCGCGAGACGGGCGCGAGGACCACGTCCCACTCCGCGCCGCGCCAGTTCATCTTCGCGCTGCCGTGCGGGTTGCCCCAACGGACATCCTTGAGCGGGCCGGTCAGCGTGATCGGCTCGTCCTCGTTGTAGGAACTCCACCCGTGATGAGCGAGCGCCGCGGCAGGCATGGCCGCCAGCGCGCAGGCGAGGCCGACTTTGGCGAACGGGGACATGGGCGGGTTCCTTTCGATGGTTCCTGCGAAAGACTATCCCATCGGAGCCCGGATTGCACGCCGCTGCGGCTTTGCGGGCCTATTGCTCGATGGGATGAAACCCGCCGGCGGGCACCGCGCTTGCGACCGGGCTCTGCGAGCCGTCGGCGCTGCGCGAGCTGACGCCGAAGATCCAGTCGTCGCCGCGCACCCCTTCGAGCTTGGCGCTGGTGGCGACGACGTTCTCGATCACCGGTTCGTCGCGCCAGTAGGGTTCGTCGGGGCGGCGCTGCCAGATCGTGTAGCCGGTGGCGCCGGGCACCTCGTCCCACGCGATTTCGGTGAAGGTCTGCACCGCGGCCTCCGCCGTGGGCGTGGGGGGCATCGCGGTCTGCGCCAGCGCGTCGAGCGCGCGCACGTTCAGCCGGGTGACTTTCGCCAGATAGGGGAAATCCATCTCGTCGATCGTGTCGCCGTAGACCGTGCCGTCTTCGGTGCGCAGGTCCTGATGCTGGTGCTCGTAATCCTCGACCGCGACCGAGAAGCGGACCGCCGGATAGCCCTTTTCGAGGAACGGAATGTGGTCGCCGCCGCGCCCCATGCGGTCGGTTCGCCAGATCTGGCGGACGTCGAGGCCCGCCGCATCATCGGTGGTGTGGCCTTCCGCCAGGTCGTCGAGCCAGCGCGAGAGATTGCGCGAGGGACTGTCGTTCTCGCCCCCGTCGCGGCGCTGCGCCGCGCGCGCCTCGTCGGTCAGGTCGAGGCGCGGGCCTTCGGAGAACACGCGCACGTGGGTATCGTCGCAATAGCCGTCCGATCCGCACGAATTGCCGACGACGTCGTTGTTGAGCACGGCCTTCACCGTCCAGCCCTGTTCCTCGGCATAGTCGGCGAGCAGTTGCGCGCCGTAGAGCCCCTGCTCCTCGCCCGAGAGCAGCGCGTAGACGATCGTGGTGGGATAATCGTGCTGCGAAAGCACGCGCGCGGCCTCGATCACCAGCGCGGTGCCCGATCCGTCGTCGTTCGCGCCGGGTGCGTCGCTGGTGGAGTCCATCACGTCGCTGACGCGGCTGTCGATATGGCCCTGCACGATCACGACCTCGTTCGGCCGCTCGCTGCCGCGTTGGATCGCGACCGCGTTGCGCAGACGGGTCGGCTCGGGCACGCGGTTGCCCTCGATCATGCGCTCGGGCGCGACGACGGTGAGGCAATCGCCGCAGCGTTCGGAAATGCGCTCAAACTCGGCGAGGCCCCAGTCGATCGCCGCGCCGATGCCGCGCTCGGGATCGTGCTGCACGGACAGGGTGTGGCGGGTGCCGAAACTCACCAGCTTCTCGACATCGGCGCGCAGGCGCTCCTGCGAAACGCTGTCGGCGGGATTATCCTGCGCGGCGAGCGGCGTTGCGGTGAGAAGGGCGGCGAGCGGGAGGAGCTTGTGCATGGCGCGCACTGTTGCCGCGAAATCGCACGAATACAAGTGCGTGTCCCCGCGAAGGCGAGGATCTCAGGCAGCCGATGGACGACCAGATGGCCCGAGGCCCCGGTCTTCGCCGGGGCTCGGGACGGCCTTCAGTACGCCCTGCCGACCAGCACCCGCTCGACCGCCGGATCGCCGGTGAACAGACACGTGCCATCGGCAGGGGCGGCGTCGATCGGCACGTTGCGCACCGTCAGTTTGAGTGCCTTGAGCGCCTCGACGACCTGTTCCAGCGCCGCGCCGGTCGGCTTCGACCACTGAACCTCGACCCAGCCCGGATAGCGGCCGTTCGAAGCGAAGAACTGCTTCAGCGCGTCCATCGTCTCGACGCCGCGCGTCACGTTCGCCTCGCGCCGCTCGCGCGCCTCGGCGAACAGCGCCTGCTGGATATCCTCGAGCATGGCGGGGATCGCCTGCGCGGCGGCTTCGCGCGTGGGGGCTGCGAAGGCGGGCTTGCCATCCTCGCCCCACAACCGGTCGCGGCGCAGCAGGCTGACGACGCCGCCCTCCATGTCGCGCCCGCCGACCTCGACGATCACCGGCGCGCCCTTGCGCACCCAATCCCACCGCTTGGCCGCCGCCTTGCCCGGCTTGCTGTCGAGCAGCACGCGCACCGGCTCGCCCAGTGCGGACCCGCTGGCGAGCGCAGCGCGCAGCGCTTCGCAGTATTCGAGCAGCGCGGCATCTTCGGGCTTGTCGCGCAGCATCGGCAGGATCACGATCTGCCACGGAGCGATCCGGGGCGGCACGCGCAGCCCGTCGTCGTCGCCGTGGGTCATGATCATGCCGCCGACGAGGCGCGTCGATACGCCCCAACTCGTTGTGTGGCAGAGTTGCTGCGCGCCTTCGCGGTCCTGATAGCGAATGCCCGCGGCTTCGGCGAAATTGGTGCCGAGATAATGGCTGGTGCCCGCCTGGAGCGCCTTGCCGTCCTGCATCATCGCCTCGATCGACCAGGTCTCGACCGCGCCGGGAAAGCGTTCGTGCTCGGGTTTCTCGCCCGCGACCACGGGCATGGCGATGTCTTCCTCGGCGTGCGCGCGATAGACTTCGAGCATGCGCAGGGTATGCTCCTTCGCATCCTCGGCGGTCTCGTGCGCGGTATGGCCTTCCTGCCACAGGAATTCGCTGGTGCGCAGGAACATGCGGGTGCGCATTTCCCAGCGCACGACGTTGGCCCACTGGTTGAGCTTGAGCGGCAGGTCGCGCCACGATTGCACCCAGCGCGCCATCGCGTCGCCGATGATCGTTTCGGAGGTCGGGCGCACGACCAGCGGCTCTTCCAGCTTCGCTTCGGGATCGGGCACCAGCCCGCCCTCCCCATTCGCGATCAGGCGGTGATGGGTGACGACCGCCATTTCCTTGGCGAAGCCTTCGACGTGGTCGGCCTCGCGCTCGAAGTTCGACAGCGGGATGAAGATCGGGAAATAGCAGTTGTCGTGGCCGGTGGCCTTGATCCGGTCGTCGAGCAGGCGCTGGATGCGCTCCCAGATGCCGTAGCCCCACGGCTTGATGACCATGCATCCGCGCACGCCCGATTCCTCGGCCATGTCGGCGGCGGCGATCACCTCCTGATACCACTGGGCGAAATCGTCGGCGCGCTTGACGGAGAGCGCGTGGCGGATCTGGGACACGGGTGTTTCCTGCGGTTGTGAGTTGGCGTTCGGCGGGCGGCCCTCGCGCTATTTGCCGAGTTCGTCCAGCTTCTTCTGCATCGCGGCCATCTGTTCGCGCAAGGCGTCGATCTCGCCGTCCTTGTGTGGCTCCCGGCGCGAATCCGCTTGCGGCGCTTCGGCTTTCCTGGTGCCGGGGATGAACGCTTCGGTCGCCGCGCGCATCATCGCCATGTTGGTTTCGGCGATCTTGGCGAGCGGGTTGTTGCCCATTCCCTCGCGGAACGCTTCCCGCAATTCCGTCTGGTTCTTGCGGAAGTTGGCCATGCTCGCTTCGAGATAGCTCGGCATCATCGCCTGCATCGAATTGCCGTACATCGAGATGAGGTCGCGCAGGAAGCTGACCGGCAGCATCTGCGCCCCGCCCGATTCCTCGTCCATGATGATCTGGGTCAGGATCGAATGCGTGATGTCGTCGCCGGTCTTGGCGTCGACCACCTGGAACTGCACGTCCTCGCGCGTCATCTTCGCGAGATCCTCCAGCGTGATGTAGCTCGAGGTGCCGGTGTTGTAGAGGCGCCGGTTGGCGTATTTCTTGATGATGACCGGATCGCCCGGGTTGCGCTGGTTTCTCGTCATTGCAAGATCCTGAAATGCTGCACTGATGCTGCATTAGCAGGTGCAGCATGTGCGGCGCAACATCACGCCTCCGTAATGCGCCCTCACCGGCGGAAGCGACGGCCCAGCGTAGTCAGCAGTTCGTATTGCGACAGGCCGCTGGCGGCGGAGACCTCGGGCAAGTCGAATGGCACGTCGAGCCAGTCGCCTTCGTCGACCTCGGGCGCGGCGGTGAGATCGACCACGATCATGTCCATCGACACCTTGCCCAGCAGCGGCAGGCGCGCGTCGCCGTGACGGAGCGCGCCGCCCGGCCCGCGCGCGCGCAGGAAGCCGTCGGCGTAGCCGAGCGAGACAACTCCCGCCCGCATCGGCGCGTGCGCGGTGAACGTCGCGTTGTAGCCCGCGCTGTCGCCGGGCGAGAGATCGCGCACCTGAATCACCGCGGCCTGCGGAAAGGCGACCTGACGGATCGTGCCGGCCAGTTCGCCGCGCGGCACGCCGCCGTAGAGCGACAGGCCGGGCCGCGTCAGGTCGAACGCGAAGTCGGGCCCGAGCGCGATGCCAGCGCTGTTCGCGAGGCTGCGGCGGCGGGAAGGAATCGCCGCGCACGCTGCGCGAAACCGCTCGAGCTGTGCGGCGTTCAATGCGCTGTCCTCGTCCGCCGACGCGAGGTGCGACATCAGGATATCGACATCGAGTGCGGCGATCGCGGAATCGCCGATCGCGGCAAGCGGGACGCCCAGGCGGTTGATCCCGGTATCGACCATCAGGTCGCACCGTCCGCCGCCAGCTTCGGCCCAGCGCCGCGCCTGCTCGACGCTGTTGACCACCGGCTTGATCCCCGCCGCGCGCGCATAGGCGGCGTCCTCCGCCCGCATCGGGCCGTGCAGCACCGAGAGCTGCGCGGGATCGACGTGGCGCAGCACCTCCAGCGCCTCGCTCCAGTGCGCGACGAGGAAATCGCGCGCGCCGGCATCGCGGAGCACGGGCACCGCCTTGTGCGCTCCGATCCCGTAGGCATCGGCCTTGACCGCCGCGCCCGCGCGCGCCGCGCCCGACATCGCATCGAGCGCGCGCCAGTTCGCCGCGAGGGCCGTTTTGTCCAGTCTTAGCCGCAGGCTCGGCGGCGGAAGTTCAAGCATCGTCGTGGAAATCTCTCGGCGGCCCGCCCGGAATGCCCCACCATGCGACGATAACGCCGAACGCGACCACCGCCCACGTATACCACAGCCCGGCGTAGACGTCGCCCGTGCGCGCGACGATGATCCCCGAGATCAGCGGCAGGAAGCCGCCGAGGTAGCCCGCGCCGATGTGGTAGGGGATCGACATCGAGGAATAGCGGATCTGCGGCGGAAACATCTCCGCCAGCAGCGCCGCTGCCGAACCGAAGGTCAGCGCCGAAAGCGCGCCGAGCCCGAGCAGCAATGCGACGATGCCGATCACGTTGGCGAGCGGCGGCAATTGCCGCGTGAAATCGAACCCGCGCTCCGCGAGTGCGGCCTGGAGCCCGTCGCGCCGCGCCGTGCCGTCGTCGAGCCATTGCGGCGCGAGCGCCAGCGGTTCCCCCGCGACGGTGATCGCCAAGGCGCGCGCATTTTCGACGGTGTAGCTGACCCCGCTCGCGGTCAGCGTATCGAGCACCTTGCCGCAGTCGCTCTGTTCGCGGTCGAACAGCTCGGCGAAGGGATCGGTCGCGCATTGCGGCCCCGACACCACCACCGGGTTCTGCGCCGCCGCTTCGGCGAGCGCCGGGTTGACGAGCTTGCCCATGCCCCAGAAGATCGGGAACAATAGCAGCAGCGTCAGCACGCAGCCGATCACGATCGGCCGCTTGCGTCCGACCCGGTCGGACCAGCGCCCGACTACGAGGTAGAACGACATCGCGATCAGGCCCGCGCCGAACAGCACGAGTTCGACCAGCAACTCGTCCATCCGCATCGGCCCGCGCAGGAACGAGAGGCCGGAGAAGAACGCCGTGTACCAAATCGTCGTCAGTGCCCCGGTGACGCCGAACAGCGCGACGAAGATGCGCTTCTTGTTGCCCGGATAGGTGAAGCTGGCGGTGAACGGGTTGGCGGCGGTGCGCCCCTCGGCCTTCATGGCCTGGAACACCGGGCTTTCGTTGAGCTTGAGGCGCATCCACAGCGAGAT
The DNA here is from genome assembly GCF_041912895.1 of Pelagerythrobacter sp. Classification (NCBI taxonomy): domain Bacteria; kingdom Pseudomonadati; phylum Pseudomonadota; class Alphaproteobacteria; order Sphingomonadales; family Erythrobacteraceae; genus Pelagerythrobacter; species Pelagerythrobacter sp. The sequence continues at coordinate 629,223 of NZ_JAYSGI010000001.1, forward strand.
GCCGAGCAGCACGATCGAGAGCAGGAACGGCACGCGCCAGCCCCAGGCGGCGAAATCGTCCTCGGGAATGACCATCCGGCACACGAGCACGACCGCGATCGAAAGCACGAAGCCGCCGACCACGCTCGCCTGGATGAAGCTGGTATAGAAGCCGCGCTTTTCCGGCGGCGCGTGTTCGGCGACGTAGATCGCCGCGCCGCCGTATTCGCCGCCGAGCGCAAGGCCCTGAAGGATGCGGAAGCCGATCACGATGATCGGCGCGGCAATGCCGATGCTCGCCGCGCTCGGGATCATGCCGACCCCGGCGGTCGCGATGCCCATCAGCGTGACGGTGACGAGGAACGTGTACTTGCGCCCCAGCCGGTCGCCGAGGAAGCCGAACAGGATCGCGCCGAGCGGGCGGAAGCCGAAGCCGACAGCAAATCCGGCCCAGACGAGCAGGATCTGCAGGGTCTCGTTGTCGCTGGGAAAGAAGGCCGCGCCGATCAGCCCGGCGAGCGTGCCGTAGATGAAGAAATCGTACCATTCGAAGATCGTGCCCGCCGAGGAAGCGGCGATCACCAGGCGGATTTCCTTGTCGGTCGGCTGGCGCTGACCCACCGTTGCGTCGTCACCCATCCCGCGTTCCCGTCTCCCGATTGCGAACGCTTAGCCAGCGCCGTCTTTCTTGGAAAGCGCCGCGCACGCGGCTCTCCACGGCAACGCGATGGCGCCGTGGCGGCCGGGATAGTCGCGTGCGGCAGCGATCGCCTCTATCCCCGGCCATTCGGGCAAGGCACCGCCTTCGAGCCAGCCGGCGACCGCGCGTTCTGCCTGCGCGATATCCGCAGCCGTCCGGCCCGCCGCGCCGCGCGCGAAGAGCGCCGCCGCTGCCTGCCCGACCGCACAGGCGGAAACGCGCATCCCGACCTCACCCACGGTGTCGTCGGGCGCGAGCCCGAGATCGATCGCGATCGTGCTGCCGCAGGTGCGCGAGACGGCCTCGCCCCGCGCCGCGACGTGATCGAGCGGCGGATAGCCCGCCAGTTCGACCGCGAGCGCGAGCATCTCTGGCGTGTACAGCGGGGCGGCGGCGCGCGCGGCCACTATCCGCCCTCTACGGCGGCGCCCTCTTCGCGCAGCATCGCGCGGCGGGTGTGGATCATCTCGACCAGCGCGTCGCTGCTGGCGTTCACCACCGGATAGGTCCGCGCGGTGGTGATCCAGGCGGGCCTGCCGGCGACGCCCCAGATCGTGTCGTAGCCGAGCACCAGCAGCGAGAAGGCAAGCACGACGATGATCGCGCCCTTGATCGCGCCGAAGCCGAAGCCGAGCACCCGGTCGATCGGGCCGAGCATCGACACGCGCGAGGCCTTGCCCATGCGCCCGGCGATCAGCTTCATCGCGGCGTAGGGGATCAGCAGCAGCAAGGTGAAGGCGAGAACCGAGGTGCCCGTGCCGCCGCCGAGATAGGGCTCCATCGCGGCGGTCAGCGGCGTGTGCAGCGCACGGATCGCGAACAGCGCGAGAATCCACGCCGCGAGCGAGAGCACTTCCTGCACGAAGCCGCGCATGAAGCCGCCCACGGACGCGACCCCGACGATGATCAGGACGATGATATCGAAAGCAGTCATATCCGGCAGAATTAGGTAGCGGCCATTACCCGGTCAACGAGATTGGCGAGCTGGGTGACGCCGCGATAGTTAAGGCCGGCTGAATCCCCGCCGCCATCCTTCCCGTTCGGCCCGTATCCGGCATCGAAACCGAGCTTGGCCGATTCGCGCAGGCGGAGCGAGGAGTGCGCGACCGGGCGCACCTCGCCCGCCAGCGAAACCTCGCCGAACCACACGCTCTTGGGCGGCAGCGGACGATCGGCGAGCGCGGAGACCAGCGCGGCGGCAACGGCAAGGTCCGCCGCCGGATCGGTCAGGCGATAGCCGCCCGCGACGTTGAGATAGACCTCCGCCGAGCTGAAATTCAGCCCGCAGCGGGCCTCCAGCACCGCGAGCAGCATGGCGAGGCGGCCGGTGTCCCACCCCACCACCGCGCGGCGCGGGGTCGCGCCCGATTGCAGCCGCACGATCAGCGCCTGCACCTCGACCAGCACGGGCCGCGTGCCTTCCAGCGCGGGGAACACCGCGCTGCCCGCGAGCGGCTCGTCGCGGCCGGAGAGGAACAGCATCGAGGGGTTCGAAACCTCCTCCAGCCCCTGCCCCGCCATCGCGAACACGCCGATCTCGTCGACCGGGCCGAAGCGGTTCTTGAGGCTGCGCAGGATGCGGTACTGGTGGCTGCGTTCCCCCTCGAAGCTCATCACCACGTCGACCATGTGTTCGAGCACGCGGGGGCCGGCGATATTGCCGTCCTTGGTCACGTGACCGACCAGCACCAGCGCGACGCCGTTTTCCTTGGCATAGCGGATCAGTTCGAACGCGCAGCCGCGCACTTGGCTGACGGTGCCCGGCGCGCCCTCGATCGTGTCCGAATGCATCGTCTGGATCGAATCGATCACCAGCAGCGCGGGCGGCTCCATCCCGCCGAGCGTGGTGAGAATATCGCGCACCGAGGTCGCCGCGGCGAGCCGGATCGGCGCATCGGCCAGCCCGAGGCGGGAAGCGCGCAGCCGCACCTGCCCGGCGGCTTCCTCCCCGCTAACGTAGACCGTGTCGCCCCCTGCCCCGGCGATCTTCGCCGCCGCCTGCAACAGCAGAGTGGACTTGCCGATGCCCGGGTCGCCGCCCATCAGGATCGCCGAGCCGGGCACGAGCCCGCCGCCGAGCGCGCGGTCCAGCTCCGCCAGCCCGGTGGTGCGCCGCTGCAGCGCCTCGCCCGGCGCATCGAGCGGTTCGAACGCGATCGCCCGCCCGCCGCTCGACAGGTCGTGCTTCTGCGAGAACACCGTCGCGGGCGCATCTTCGACCAGCGTGTTCCACTCGGCGCAATCGGGGCACTGCCCCTGCCAGCGGTGCGACACCGACCCGCAGGCCTGGCAGACATAGCGTTTCTTCGACTTGGCCATCGTCGTCGGCGATAAACGGAACATTTATGGAACGCAATTGCCAAGGCGGCCCGGGCACGGCACAAGGCGCGCGATGCGGCAGAAGGAACTGAGGATCGCGCTCGTCTGCTACGGCGGGGTCAGCCTGGCGGTCTACATGCACGGCGTCACCAAGGAGCTGTGGAAGCTGGCCAGCGCGAGCCGCGCGTTCCATGCCGGTGATCCGCCCGCCGACGGGGTGCAGGGCATCTATCGCGAACTGCTCGAAGCGATCGAGGCCGGGCACGGCATGCGGCTGCGCGTGCTGCCCGATATCCTCAGCGGCGCGAGCGCGGGCGGGATCAACGCGGTGTTCCTGGCGCAGGCGATCCATTCGGGCCAGTCGCTCGAACCGCTGACCGAGCTGTGGCTGACCACCGCCGACGTCGAGCGGCTGACCGATCCCGAGGCCGAGCCGATGTGGCGCTACGCCAAGATGTGGGCGCAGCCGCTCGCCTGGTGGCTGCTCAAGCGGCCGGGCAACGCGGTGTCCGAAAGCGTCGCGCCCGAAACGCAATCGGAAGTGCGGCGCAAGGTTTCGGACTTCATCCGCGGGCGCTGGTTCGAGCCGCCGTTCTCCGGAATCGGCTTCTCGCGACTGCTTTACGACGCGCTGGCCGCGATGGCCGAGGCGCCGTGTGGCAAGCCGCTGCTGCCGCCCGGCCATCCGGTCGACCTGATGGTGACGGCGACCGATTTCCGCGGCCATCTCGAACTCCTGCGGCTCAACAGCCCCCCGGTGGTCGAGGAGACCGAGCACCGGATGCCGGTGGGCTTCAACGCGCGCACCCCTGCCGAGGGCGGCAGCGATCTGGCGGACCTGCTCGAACTAACCTTCGCCGCGCGCGCGACCGCGAGCTTTCCGGGCGCCTTCCCGCCGTTGCGGCTGGAGGAGATCGACCGGCTGGCGCGCGAGCGGGAGGTCGGCTGGCCCGGTCGCGCGCGCTTCCTCGAACGGGTGATGCCGGTGAACATGCGCCACGGCACGGCGGAGGCGATTTCGCTGATCGACGGTTCGGTGCTGGTCAACAAGCCGTTCGACGGCGCGATGCGTGCCTTGCGCGGCCGCCCGGCGCAACGCGAGGTCGACCGGCGCTTCGTCTATATCGATCCGCGCCCCGACCGCACCGGCGCGCATGGCGGGCGGGGCGACGAGCCGGTGGGATTCTTCGGCGCGATCTTCGGCTCGCTCTCGACGATCCCGCGCGAACAGCCGATCCGCGACAACCTCGAAGTGCTCGAGCGGCAATCGCACGAGGCGGAGCGGTTGCGGCAGATGATCGCGGCGCTGCGGCCCGATGTCGAGGCGGCGGTCGAAAAGCTGTTCGGGATGACGTTGTTCCTCGATCGGCCGACCCCGAAGCGGCTTCACGCCTGGCGCGCGAAGGCGCAGCAGGCCGCGGCCGAGCACGCGGGATACGCCTTCCAGTCGTATGCCCAGGCGAAGTTTACCGCGATCGTCGAGACGCTTGCCCAACTGGTGTTCGACGCCGCGCCCGAACTGAAGCTGGCCGACGAGCGCCCGATCGCCACCCGGCTGCGCGCGGCGCTGGTCGAACGGGGGCTCGACAGTCTGTCGTCGCCGTCAGGGGGCGCGAGCGAGGCGGCGATCGCGTTCTTCCGCGCGCACGACGTGGGCTTTCGCGTCCGCCGCCTGCGCCTGCTCGCCCGGCGGCTATCACGCGAGTGGGAAGCCGATCCCGAGATTCCCGACGCCGCGGTGGAAGATGCGCGCCAGGCGATCTACGCGATCCTCGCGCTCTATTTCACGCGCGAAGGGCACGACGAGCTGGGCGAGGATTTCGCGGAGCTCGCCGCGCGCGCGATCGACGATCCGGGCGCGGTGCTCGATGCGCTCGCCGCGCGGCGGCTGTTGCCCGAAGTCGATGAACTGGCCGAACAGATGCTCGCCGAGGCGCTCGAACGGATGCCCAAGAACCTGCGGCGGCTGATGCTGCTGACCTATCTCGGGTTCCCGTTCTACGATGTCGCCACGCTGCCGCTGCTCCGGCACGAGGCGTTGACCGAGTTCGACCCGGTGAAGGTCGACCGGATCAGCCCCGACGACGCGCGCTCGATCCGCGAAGGCGGCACGCGCGCCACCCTGCGCGGGATCGAGTTCTACAACTTCGGGGCGTTCTTCAGCCGTGCCTATCGCGAGAACGACTATCTGTGGGGCCGGCTGCACGGAGCCGAGCGGATGATCGACCTGGTGTGCTCTACGATCGAAGGCGGCGAACCGAAAGTCGATCCGGCGGACGTCAAACGGAGGATATTCCTCGCCATCCTCGACGAGGAGCGCGACCGCCTGCGCGCCGATCCCGGCCTACTAGAGCGGATACGCGGCGAGATATTGCGAACCGAGTGACTAACGCGCGAGTTCTGCGACCAGCGCGCGGGCGGCGGCAGTCACATCGTCCCAGGTATATTCGAACAGTTCCTCGCCCCCATAGTAGGGATCGCTGACGCTCGCGCCCTCACGACCGGGGACCAGATCGAGCAGGAGCGAGACGCGCGCCGAGGTGTCGGCCGGCGCGATCGCGCGCAGGTCTGCGAGGTTTTGCGCGTCCATCGCGAAGATATGGGTGAAGCGGGAGAAGTCGTCGACGGTTACCTGCCGCGCGCGCAAGGCTGCGATGTCCGCACCGGCTGCGAGAGCGACCGCCTGCGCGCGCGGATCGGGCGGGCTGCCCGCGTGCCAGTCGCCGGTGCCCGCCGAATCGATCTCGACCGTCAGCCCGGCGCGCGCCGTTTCGGATCGGAAAGCCGCTTCGGCGAGCGGCGAACGGCAGATGTTGCCGAGGCAGACGAACAGGACCGCGGGCGAACGCTCGCTCACCCGCCGAACGCGTCCTTCAGCTTTTCGAAAAAGCCGCGGCTCTCGGGGCATTCCTCACCGGTTTCGGTTTCGCGGAACTGTTCGAGGATCGCCTTCTGCTCCTTGCTGAGCTTGGTGGGCGTCTCGACCACGATTTCCACCACCAGGTCGCCCCGTCCGCGCCCCTGCAGCACGGGCATGCCCGCGCCGCGCACGCGCAACTGCTTCCCCGACTGGATGCCGGCGGGAATATCGACGGTGTTCGTTTCGCCCGAGAGGTCGGGAATCTCGACCTTTCCGCCCAGCGAAGCGGTGGTGAAGCTGATCGGCACGCGGCTGAGCAGCGTCGTGCCCTCGCGCTGGAACACCGCGTGCGGGCGGACGTGGACGAAGATGTAGAGATCGCCCGGCGGCGCGCCGCGCGGCCCGGCTTCGCCCTTGCCCGAGAGGCGGATGCGGGTGCCGGTGTCGACGCCGGGAGGTATCTCGACGTCGATCGTCTGCGGCCGGTCGACCGAGCCCTCGCCGCCGCAATCACGGCACGGGCTGACCAGCACCTCGCCGCGCCCGTGGCAATTGGGGCACGGGCGTTCGACCACGAAGAAGCCCTGCTTCGCGCGGACCTTGCCGTAACCGTTGCACAAGTTGCAGCCGCGCGTGCTGGTGCCCGGCGTCGCGCCCGAGCCGTGGCAGGTTTCGCAGGTCTGCGAGACTTCGATCTCGATCTGGTTGTTCTTGCCGTGGAAGGCGTCTTCGAGCCCGATCTCCATGTCGTAGCGCAAGTCGGCGCCGCGGCGCGCCTGCTGGCGCCCGCCGCCGCCGCCGAACGCGCTGCCGAAGATGGTCTCGAAGATATCGCCGATATCGGCGAAGTCCGCCCCGCCATGGCTGCCGCCGCCCATGCCCTGCTGGAAGGCCTGGTGGCCGTAGCGGTCGTAGGCCGCGCGTTTCTGCGGATCCTTGAGGCAGTCGTAAGCGACGCTGATCGCCTTGAACTTGGCCTCGTTCTCCTTGCAGCCTTGGTTGCGGTCGGGATGATGCTGCATCGCCAGCTTGCGGTAGGCGGACTTGATCGTCGCGCCGTCCGCGTCGCGGCTGACGCCGAGCAGTTCGTAAAAATCGATTTCGGTTGCCGACATAATGCTATCGCGCCCCGTGAAGGATCGGGCCGCCGCCGGGGTCGAACACTCCGGCGGCGGCGGCGATCTTCATCGGGCGTCTCAGGCCTTCTTGTCGTCTGCGGCGTCGGCGCTGTCGTCGACTTCCGAGAACTCGGCATCGACCACGTCTTCCTCCGCACCACCTTCGCTGCCGGCGGCGGCTCCGTCGGTCGGGGCGTCAGCGGACGCGTTCGCCTGTTCCTGGCTGTAGATTTCCTGGCCCATCTTCATCGCCACGTCGGTCAGCGCCTGCGCCTTGGCGTTGATCGCGTCGACGTCATCGCCTTCGAGCGCGGTCTTGACTTCGGCAAGCGCGGTTTCGACCTGCCCCTTCAAATCGGCGCTGATCTTGTCGCCATGCTCGTCGAGCTGCTTCTGCGTCGCGTGGACGAGGCTGTCGGCCTGGTTGCGGGCCTCGGCGCTGGCGCGGCGCTTCTTGTCCTCGTCGGCGAACTTCTCGGCATCCTGCACCATCGATTCGATGTCGCTGTCGGACAGGCCGCCGCTCGCCTGAATGCGGATCTGCTGCTCCTTGCCGGTGCCCTTGTCCTTTGCCGAGACGTTGACGATGCCGTTGGCATCGATGTCGAACGTCACCTCGATCTGCGGCACGCCGCGCGGGGCGGCGGGGATGCCGACGAGATCGAACTGGCCGAGCATCTTGTTGTCCGCGGCCATCTCGCGCTCGCCCTGGGCGACGCGGATCGTCACCGCGTTCTGGTTGTCTTCGGCGGTCGAGTAGGTCTGCGTCTTCTTGGTCGGGATCGTCGTGTTGCGGTCGATCATGCGGGTAAACACGCCGCCCAGCGTCTCGATGCCGAGCGAAAGCGGGGTCACGTCGAGCAGCAGCACGTCCTTGACGTCGCCCTGCAGCACGCCCGCCTGGATCGCCGCACCCATGGCGACGACTTCATCGGGGTTCACGCCGGTGTGGGGCTTCTTGCCGAAGAATTCCTCGACCACTTCGCGCACCTTGGGCATGCGGGTCATGCCGCCGACGAGGATCACCTCGTCCACGCCGCCCTTTTCCACGCCCGCGTCGGCGAGCGCCTTCTTGCAGGGTTCGAGCGTACGCTTGATGAGGTCGCCGACGAGCTGTTCGAGCTTCGAACGGGTGATCGTCTCGACGAGGTGCAGCGGGGTGCTCGATCCGCCTTCCATGCGCGCGGTGATGAACGGCAGGTTCACTTCGGTCTGCGCGGCGCTGGAAAGCTCGATCTTGGCCTTTTCAGCAGCTTCCTTGAGGCGCTGGAGAGCGAGCTTGTCGCTCTTCAGGTCCATGTTTTCCTTCTTCTTGAAGGCGTCGGCCAGATATTCGACGATCGCGCTGTCGAAGTCCTCGCCGCCGAGGAAGGTGTCGCCGTTGGTGCTCTTCACCTCGAACACGCCGTCGCCGATCTCGAGGATCGAGACGTCGAACGTGCCGCCGCCGAGGTCGTAGACGGCGATGGTCTTACCGTCGTCCTTGTCCATGCCGTAGGCGAGCGCGGCCGCGGTCGGCTCGTTGATGATGCGCAGCACTTCGAGACCCGCGATCTGGCCGGCGTCCTTGGTCGCCTGGCGCTGCGCGTCGTTGAAGTATGCGGGCACGGTGATGACCGCCTGCGTGACGGTTTCGCCGAGGTAGCTCTCGGCGGTTTCCTTCATCTTCTGGAGGATGAAGGCGGAAACCTGCGAAGGCGAATAGTCCTCGCCGCCGGCCTCGACCCAGGCATCGCCGTTCTTGCCCTTGACGATGTCGTAGGGGACGAGCTCCATGTCCTTCTTGGTCAGCGGATCGTCGAACCGACGGCCGATCAGGCGCTTGATGGCGAACAGCGTGTTGTCGGGGTTGGTCACCGCCTGGCGCTTGGCCGGCTGGCCGATCAGGCGCTCCTTGTCCTTCGTGAACGCCACGATCGACGGCGTGGTGCGCGCGCCTTCCGAATTCTCGATGACCTTGGGCTTGCCCCCGTCCATCACGGCAACGCACGAATTGGTGGTGCCGAGGTCGATACCGATTACTTTCGCCATGGTTTCCCTATTCCACTTGCTTTGGTTGGACGCCGCACGCTGTGTTTCCCGGGTATCGGCGAAACGGTTCGGCGGCTCGATTACGAAGCGCGATATAGGTGCGGTTTCAGTTGGCACAAGGGAGCTTCGCGGCTAGCGTCGAGAACGATACGAAGGGGAGAAACCACCGTGAAATCATCCGTTCTGGCCGCCGCATTCCTGTCCGTCGCCACGCTGGGGCTCGCCGCCTGCGGGGACAGCGCGAGCGAGCAGCCGGCCGAAGCGCCCGAGGGCGTGCCCGGAATGACGATCACCAACGCGCGCATGGTTCTCGCTCCGGTGGAGGGCAATCCGGCGGCGGTCTATTTCGATCTCGCCTACGACGGGGACCGCAGCGTGGCGCTCAACCGCGCGCACGTCGAAGGCGCCGAGAGCGCCACGCTGCACGAATACGCCGAATGGAACCGCCAGATGCAGATGGCGGAGATGTTGCCGCTGGTGCTCAAGAAGGGCGACAAGATCGCGTTCGAGCCGGGCGGCAAGCACGTGATGGCGATGAACGTCTCGCCCGAACTCCAGCCCGGCGGCACGACCGAAGTGACGCTGACCGTCTCGGGCGGCGACAAGACCACGTTCGAGGCCCCGATCCAGGGTCCGGGGGAAGAGCGCTGAACGAAGCGGCCGTTTCCGCCGCCCCGGCCTGCCCGGCGGGCGGCGAACGGCCGTTGACGACGGGCGAGATCGCGCTCGCCCGCAGCGTGTTCGGCGAGGCGATCGACTATGCGAAGGTCACGATCCGGCGGCGCAAGTTCTTCCCCTTCCAGCCGCGCAAGGTGACGATGGCCCCGCGCGGCCACTTGCATTTTCACCCGCTGGGCGAGGCCTATTGCGAGGACTTCGCGCAAGTACCGCTCATCAGGCAGGGCCTGTTCGTCCACGAGATGACGCATGTCTGGCAGACCCAGACCCGCGGCGAGTGGTATCTGGTAACGCGCCGGATGCCGTGGGCGCGATACGACTACTCGCTCAAGCCCGGCTGGCCGCTGGAGCGCTACGGGATCGAACAGCAGGCCGAGATCGTGAAGCACGCGTTCTGGCTGCGAAATGGCGTGCGCGTGGCGGGCGCGCCCGATGTTTCCGCCTACGACATGCTGGTGCGTTTTCCCGGCGCCTCTTGAGCGAAGCGGTTTCAAACGATACCAACAGGCGCCATGACCGGGCGGCCCAACCCGCGCCCGGCATGCAGGTTCACGCATGGAACTCAAGGATTACGGGATGTCGCGGGAACGCGGCTTCCTTTCGCATTACGAGATCGATTCGATCGCCCTCCCCCGCCAGTTCGACGCCGTGGTCGAGGCCGCCGGAAACCTTTCCGGCCTGCTGACCACCGGCCGCGTGCGCCACTGGCTCGACGCGCTTCCCGATCCGCGGATCGAGGATTGGGCGAAGGAAGCGCCGGAGGAAGAGGTCCGCACCGCGATGGTGCACTATTCGTTTCTCGTGCAGGCCTATGTCTGGGGCGAGGCCGATCCGCCCGCGCACCTGCCCGCCGACCTCGCGCGCCCGATGGTGGCGATCGCGGACCGGCTGGGGCAGGCGCCGCTGCTGCCCTATTCGGGCTATGTGCTCGACAACTGGTATCGGCTCGACAAGTCGGGGCCGGTCGATCTCGACAACATCGTGATGCACCAGAACTTCCTCGGCGGGGACGACGAGAACTGGTTCGTGCTGGTCCACGTCGCGATCGAGGCCGAGGCGGGCGTGCTGCTCGACAACGCGGCCAAACTGGTGAGCGTGGCGAAGCAGGGCGACGAGGCCGAGGCGACCCGGCTGCTGGTCGAGATGGATCAGGCGTGGGAGCGGATCTACGGCCACTTCGCGCGCATGCCCGAGCGCTGCGATCCGTACATCTACTTCCACCGCGTGCGCCCCTACATCCATGGCTGGGCGAACAATCCGGCGCTCGGCGGCGGGCTGGTGTACGAAGGGATCGAGCGGTTCGGCGATACGCCGCAGGCGTTCCGCGGGCAGACCGGCAGCCAGTCGAGCATCGTGCCCGCGATGGACGCGCTGTTCCAGGTCGGCCACTCGGACGACCCGCTCAAGAGCTTCCTCGACGAACTGCACCAGTACCGCCCGGTACCGCACCGCCGCTTCATCGAAGATCTGGCGGCGCAGTCGACACTGCGAGACTTCGTGACCGCATCGGGCAACCAGGCGCTCAAGGACGCATTCAACGCGTGTCTGGAGCAGTCGGCGCGCTTCCGCACGCGACATCTCGAATATGCGGCGAGCTACATCAACAAGCAGGCCGGTTCGATCGCGGGCAACGATCCCGATGTCGGCACCGGTGGCACGCCGTTCATGAAGTATCTCAAGAAGCACCGCGACGAGAACCGCGCGCAGACCGTCTGACGCGATTTCGCCGCACAACGAAAAAGGGCCGCCCCGTGAGGAGCGGCCCTTTGTCTGTCGATCGGGTATCGATCAGCGGAAATAGTCGCGATAGCGGCTGTCGCCACGGCAATCGTCGTCGAGATAGCGGCGGCCATCGCGGTCGCGCCAGCCGTCGCAGTTGTTGTTCTTGTCCTTGAGGTATCCTGCCAGACCGCCGATCGCAGCACCGGCGATGGCGTAGGTCTCGAAATCCTCGCCGGTGATGGCGGCGGCGGCGGCGCCGGCAGCGGCACCCAGGCCCGCACCTTCGGCGGCGTAGTTTTCGGCGCAGGCCGAAAGGCTCAGCGAGGAAGCGAGCAGCGCCGGCACGAGCAGCATTTTCGTTTTCATCATGGGTCTCCGTTGCATCCCTGTCCGGCTGCTACGAACTGGCCGCGATTAGGTTCCAGGCTGCGGACCGCTGCGCGGCGAACCGGCTGACCTGTCAGTCGTATTCGACGCCAGGCAGGCCCTGCCCACCATCGGCGATGAACGCGTCGATCCGGGTTTCGAGCACCGGCAGCGGCACCGAGCCGAGCGAGAGCACGACATCGTGGAACTTGCGGATGTCGAACCGCTCGCCCAGCGCGCCTTCCGCTTTCGCGCGCACCCGGCGGATGGTCATCTCGCCCAGCTTGTAGGCGAGCGCCTGCCCAGGCCAGCTGATGTAGCGGTCGACCTCGGTGCCGACCTCGTGCTGCGACAGCGCGGTATGGCTGGCGAGATAGTCGATCGCCTGTTGCCGGCTCCAGCCGCAGTGGTGGATGCCGGTGTCGATCACCAGGCGCGCCGCGCGCCACATCTCGTAGCTCAACTGCCCGAACTTCTCGTACGGCGTGCGGTAGATGCCCATCTCGCCGCCGAGATATTCGACGTAGAGCCCCCAGCCTTCGCCGAAGCCGGAGAAATAGGTCTGGCGGCGGAAGCGCGGCGCTTCCTCCTGCTCCAGCGCGACGCCCATCTGGAAGCTGTGGCCGGGGATGCACTCGTGCAGCGTCAGCGCGGGAATGTTGTAGAGCGGGCGCGAAGGCAGGTCGTGCGTGTTCATCTGGCAGGCATCGAGCCCGCCGCGCCCCGCGGTGTAGAACGGCGCGATCGCCGGATCGACCGGGCGGATCGCAAAGCGATGGCGTGGGAGGAAGCCGAAGTAATCGGCGATCACCCCGTCGACCCGCTTGGCGGCATAGGCGGAAACGCCCATCAGTTCGTCGGGCGTATCGGCGACGAACTGCGGATCGGTGCGCAGGAAGGTGATGAACTCGGCCAGCGTGCCGTCGAACCCGGCTTCCGCCTTGACCTTCTCCATCGCGGCGGTGATCCGCGCGACTTCCTCCAACCCGATCTGGTGGATCTGCTCGGCGGTCAGGTCGAGCGTGGTATATTGCTCGATCTGCTGCTGGTAGTAGGCCGCGCCGTCAGGCATTTCCTCGGCCGCGAGCGTCTCGCGGGTCTGCGGCAGGTATTCGTCGCGAAAGAACGTGAGCAATTCCGCATAAGCCGGTGTAACGCTGCCGGAAATCGCCGCGCGGCCCTCGGCCTTGAGCCGCTCGGCCTCGGCCGTGGGAATGCGCTGCGGCATGTCGGCGAAGGCCTTCCAGAACGGGCTCTGTTCCGGGTCTTCCGCCACACCCGATGCGATCGAGGCGTCACGTCCTTCCAGCGTCGCGCGCGGCACGCTGAAGCCGCGCTCCAGCCCGGCGCGCGCATTGGCGATATGTTCGTCGAAATAGCGCGGAATATCGCGCATCCGGGCGATATAGCGCTCGTATTCCTCGACCGTCACGAAACCGCTGCTCGGCGCGAGATAGCTCCAGAAGTTGCTGTCGCTATCGAACGGCATTTCCCATTCGCGGAAGCGCGCGTCGCCGATCTCCGCCTCGAGCAGCGTGCGGAACACTTGCGCGTCGATCGCCGCCGAGCCCTCGAGCGCGCTCTGGTCGATCGCCTCGAGCCGGTCGAGGAACGCCTGCGCCCGCTCGGCGCGCGCGAGATTGGCTTCGGGGGTCACCGACCACAGCCGGTCGCCCGGCGCGGTGCTGCCGTTGGCTTCCTCGATCTGGTGATACTGGTCGAGCTGGTAGTCGTAGTATTCGTCGGTCAGCGCGGAGAGGCGTTCGTCGGCGCCATCCTGCGCCTGCACCGGCGCGGCGATCATGCTGGCGGCAAGCACCGCCGCCGGAAACGCAAACCTCATTCGACCCTCTCCCCTGTTATTGGGTGCTATTTCGCGACGCTCACCATCGCGGGGCGCAGCAGGCGATCCTTGATCATGTAGCCCGATTGCAACTCCTGAACGATCGTGCCGGGCTCCTGCCCTTCCTCGGCCGGAACCTCCATCATCGCCTGGTGCTGGTTGGGATCGAGCGGCATGCCCTTGGCGGCGATCCGCGTGATGCCATGCTGCGCGAAGACCTTCTCGATCTCGCGCATGGTCGCCTCGATACCCTCGACAAAGCGCTTGGCCTGCTCGTCCTCGCGCAAGGCGGCGGGCACATGGTCCAGCGCGCGAGCGAGATTGTCCGACACCGAGAGGATATCGCGGGCGAAGCCGGTCGCGGCATAGCTGCGCGCGTCCTGCACGTCCTTTTCGAGGCGGCGGCGCACGTTCTGCGTGTCGGCACGAGCGTAGAGTACGTCCTGCTTGGCCGCGTCGAGATCGGCGCGCAGAGCGGCGAGCGCATCCTCGACACCGCCTTCGCCGGTCGCGTCGTCATCATCCTCGAGGAACTCTTCGGGCACGCCCTTCAGTTCCGTTTCGACGGCCTCGTCGTGCGGCCGACCGTCTTCCTTGCGCGTATCGTTGTCGCTCATATTGCTCGTATCTATCCGATGAGTTTGCCCAGGGACCGGGCGGTGAAATCCACCATGGGGACGACCCGCGCGTAATTCAACCGAGTGGGGCCGATCACCCCCAGCACGCCGACCACTCGCCCCTCGCGGTCGCGATAGGGGGAGGCGATGACCGACGAGCCGGAGAGCGCAAACAGCCGGTTCTCGCTGCCGATGAAAATGCGCGTCGCTTCCGCCGTGCGCGCGCTTTCGAGCAGTTCGGCGACCGATTGCTTGTTCTCGAGGTCGTCGAGCAGCGAGCGCACGCGTTCCAGATCGGTCAGCGCGGCATCGTCGAGCAGGCGCGCCTGTCCGCGCACGATCAGCACCGGACGCCGCGCGGCGTCCTCGCTCCACACCGCGAGCCCGCGTTCGACCAGCCCGCTGCTCGCCTCGTCGAGCTGCGAGCGGCCCGAAGCGATCTCGGCGCGCATCGCGGCGGCGGCTTCGGGCAGCGTCCGGCCCGCAAGCCGCGCGGTGATGTAGTTGCTCGCCTGTTCGAGCAGTTGCGGCGAGATGCCCTCGCCCAGCTCGATCACCCGGTTCTCGATCGCCCCGTCCTCGCCCACCAGCACCGCGAGCACGCGCCCCTGCCCGAGATTGGCGAGGCTGAACTGTGCAAGCCGGGGTTCGAGCCGGGGGACCATTACCATGCCCGCCGCGCCGGAAATGTCGGAGAGGATCGCGCTGGTCTGCTCCAGCGCCTGTTCGATCGGGCCAGGATCGGCGAGCCGCCGCTCGATCGCCTTGCGCTCGGCGGCGGTGGGTTCGGCCACCTGCATCATCCCGTCGACGAACAGGCGCAGCCCGCTTTCGGTCGGCATCCGGCCCGCGCTGGTGTGCGGCGCGGCGAGCAGGCCGAGCGATTCGAGATCGGCGAGCACCGAGCGGATCGAGGCGGGGGAGAGATTGAGTGCGGCGCCGTCTCCGGTTCTGGCCCCCGCCAACGTCTTCGATCCGACCGGCTGCCCGCTGTCGAGATAGCCTTCCACCACCAGGCGGAAGATCGCGCGGGCGCGGTCGGTCAGTTCGGTGACGGGTGGCGTGGGCATGGCGGCGCCAGATTGGCCCGAGCGCGCCGCGCGATCAATCCCGGTCGTACTGGAAACGGTCCTCCGCCGTGCCGACGAGATCGTCCAGCGGCAGTTCGCGCCATGCCGTCATGATGGCTTCGCGGTTCTCGGCGAGGCCGGGCTGGCGGCACCCGGTGTTCCATTCGAGCACGGTGCCGTCGCCCGCAGGGTCGCCCCACGATATCGCGACCGCAGCCTGGTCGGTCGCCATCGGGCCGTCGCAGTTGCCGTGGTTGTAGGCCACATCGCTCGCCGGCCGATAAGGCGCGAGGCGTTGCTCGAACGCGCGGACTTGCGCGGGCGTGGCGGTGAATTGCCGTTCGCCCCGCACCGCCACGAAGCGCTCGCCGCGATAGGTGCCCTGCCCGCTCGCGTCGATCTCGACCGAGAACACCGGGCAAGAACCGAAGCAGGGGCCGCGTTGGTAGGAGATTCGCTCGGCGCTGTCCGCCGTTTCGTCGGGCTGCGTGACGCAACCCGCGAGCGCGCCTAATGCAAGCAGAGCGGAAAGCGGGGCGGCGGTCGTTCGGTTCATCGAAAAAGCCTCGAGTGCTGCCGCGCCCTTCGCGGCGCGCTGGCCACCAACGCACAACCCCGCTAGGGCGATCCGCGAATTTCAGACACGGAGATTTTCATGCGACCTTCCGGCCGCGCGCCCGACGAGATGCGCGCCCTTTCGTTCGAAACCGGCTTCACCAAGCACGCCGAGGGTTCGTGCCTCGTCAGCTTCGGCGATACCCGCGTGCTGTGTACCGCGAGCGTGGAGAAGGGCGTGCCGCCATGGCTGCGCGGTAAGGGCGAAGGCTGGGTAACGGGCGAGTACTCGATGCTCCCGCGCGCCACGCACACCCGCGGCCAGCGTGAGGCCGCGCGCGGCAAGCAGAGCGGTAGAACGCAGGAAATCCAGCGCCTTATTGGGCGAAGCTTGCGCGCCGTGGTAGATTTGAAAATGCTCGGCGAGCGGCAAATCACGCTCGATTGCGACGTGATCCAGGCCGACGGCGGCACCCGCACCGCCGCGATCTCCGGCGCGTGGGTCGCGCTGCGGCTCGCGGTGGACGGGTTGATGAAGAGTGGCGCGCTGGTCGACGATCCGATCACGGCACAGGTCGCGGCGGTGAGCTGCGGCATCCATCAGGGCACGCCGGTGCTCGACCTCGACTACGACGAGGACAGTTCAGCCGATGCCGACGCGAACTTCGTGCTGATCTCCGGCGGCCAGATCGCCGAGGTCCAGGCGACCGCCGAGGGCGCGACGTACGACGAGGAAGGCCTGCTGCGCCTCCTGCGCCTCGCGCGCATGGGCTGCGACCGCATCTTCGCCGCGCAACTGGAGGCGGCGAAGGGGTAACATATCAGAACACTTGTCATTCCCGCGAATGCGGGAATCCATGGCGGTCCGTCGCAAACCGGGACGCCGAATGGACCCTCGCCTTCGCGGGAGTGACAAAGAAAGAGAAGCGAAATGAACCGCAAGCTCGGCCACGGCAAACTCGTCATCGCCACGCACAACGCGGGCAAGCTGAAGGAAATTCAGGCGCTGCTCGATCCTTACGGGGTCGAGTGCCTGAGCGCCGGATCGCTCGGCCTGCCCGAACCGGCGGAAACCGGCACGACGTTCGTCCAGAACGCGCTGCTCAAGGCGCGCGCGGCGGCGGAGGCTTCGGGCATCGTCGCGCTGGCGGACGACAGCGGGCTGTCGGTCGCCGCGCTCGACGGGCGGCCGGGGGTCTACACCGCCGACTGGGCCGAGCGGCAGTGGTTCGAGGGCGAGCCGGGACGCGACTGGTTCATGGCGATGGGCAAGGTCGAAGGGATGCTCGCCGCCAAGGGCGCCGACGCGCCGCGCGACGCGGCGTTCCATTGCGTGTTGGCTATCGCATGGCCCGATGGCGAGCATGCGGTCTACGAAGGCACCGCGCCCGGCACGCTGACCTGGCCGCCGCGCGGCGAGCTCGGCTTCGGCTATGATCCGGTGTTCGTGCCGCAGGGCCATGATCTGACGTTCGCCGAGATCGCGCCCGAGGAAAAGCACCGCATCAGCCACCGCGCCGACGCGTTCGCCAAGCTGGTCGCCGAGCAGTTCGGCTGAGCCGAGTCCCCGCGAAGGCGGGGACCTCAGGCCGTCTGGCGCTCCAATTGCCCGAGGCCCCCGCCTTCGCGGGGGATCGCGAATATGCTAAAGGATCGGCGTGGCAACCGCACTCTACATCCACTGGCCGTTCTGCCTGAAGAAATGCCCTTATTGCGACTTCAACAGTCATGTGCGCGCCAGCGTCGATCACGCGGCGTGGCAGGCCGCGCTGGTCGCCGACATGCGGCACGAAGCCGCACTGGCGGGCGGCGCGCCGCTCGAATCGATCTTCTTCGGTGGCGGCACGCCGTCGCTGATGCCCCCCGACCTCGTCGGTGAATTGCTCGCCGAAGCCGAGCGGCTGTGGGGCTTCGCGTCCGACATCGAGATCACGCTGGAGGCCAATCCCTCGTCGGTGGAGGCGGCGGCGTTCGCGGGGCTGGCGGCGGCGGGGATCAACCGCGTTTCGCTCGGGCTGCAGGCGCTCGACGACGCGACGCTGCGCTTTCTCGGGCGACTGCATGACGTCAACCAAGGGCTCGCCGCGCTCGACGTGGCGCAGCGCCGGTTCGCGCGCGTCAGCTTCGATCTGATCTACGCCCAACCGGGACAGACCGAGGCCGAGTGGGACGCCGAACTGACCCGCGCGCTCGGCTTCGGCACCGGGCACCTGTCGCTTTACCAGCTGACGATCGAGCCCAACACGCGCTTCGCCACCGATGTGCGGCGCGGCGTCTTCGCCCCGCTCGACGACGATCCTTCCGCCGAACTGTTCGAGCTGACCCGCGCGCTGACCGCCCGTGCGGGCCTGCCCGCCTACGAAGTCAGCAACCACGCCCGGCCAGGGCAGGAGAGCCGCCACAACCTCGCCTACTGGCGCTACCGCGACTATTGCGGGATCGGCCCCGGCGCGCATGGGCGGCGGGGCGACAGGGCGACGCAGCGGCACAGGAAGCCGGAGAACTGGCTCGCGGCGGTCGAGGGGCATGGCCACGGCATCCGTGAGGATACGCCGCTGACGCCCGCCACGCGCGCGTCGGAAGCGCTGCTGATGGGGTTGCGGCTCGCCGAGGGAATTTCGCTCTCCAATATCGCCACGCGCTTCGGTTTCGACCCTGCGCATCTGGTCGATCCGCACGCGCTCGACATGCTCATGCGCCTCGGCTTCGTCGAGCGGAACGATGATCGGCTAACGGTCACCACGCGGGGAATGCCGGTGCTCGACGCGGTGCTCGGCGAACTCGTCCATCCGGCACTGGTAGCAGCATGAGCATGGCCGATCTGCTGGAAGGCTGGCACCAGCATCTCGCCACCGGCCGCCGCCGCTCGCCGCACACGGTGCGCGCCTATCTGGCAGCCGCGCGCAACCTGCTCGCCGCGACCGGGATCGAACACTGGGACGATGTCGCGCGCCTCGACACTGGTGCCCTGCGCGCCCAGCTCGCCCGCCGCCGGGCGGACGGTCTCTCCAACGCCTCGACGGCGCGCGAGCTCTCCGCGCTCAAGGCGTTCGTCGCCCACGCGCGCGAGCGGACGGGGGCCGGCGAAGCCACCCCGCCCCGCCTGCGCGGCCCGCGGATCAAGAAGGGCCTGCCCCGCCCGGTAACGCCCGACGACGCGGGCAACCTCGCCGATCTGGTCGCTGCCGACGCGGCGGAGGAATGGATCGGCGCGCGCGACCGCGCGGTGCTGCTGCTGCTCTACGGTGCGGGCCTGCGCATCGCCGAGGCGCTCTCGCTCACCGGCGGCGACGCGCCGCTGGGCGAAACGCTGACGGTCACCGGCAAGGGCGGCAAGCAGCGCGTGGTGCCGATCTTGCCGATCGTACGCGAGGCGGTGGCCGACTACACGCGCCGCTGCCCCTGGCCGCTCGGGCGCGAGGAGCCGCTGTTTCGCGGGGCGAAGGGCGGCGCGCTCAATCAGGGCATGGTGCAGAAGGCGACCGCGCGCGCGCGCATCGCGCTCGGCCTGCCCGCCACCGCGACCCCGCATGCGCTGCGCCACTCGTTCGCCACCCACCTGCTCGGCGCGGGGGCGGACCTGCGCAGTCTGCAGGAGCTGCTCGGCCACGCGAGCCTCGGTTCGACGCAAATCTACACGAAGGTCGACGCCGCGACGCTGCTCGATACCTACCGCGCGGCACATCCGCGCGAGCGCTAACGCTAGCGCTGATCGTGTGGCTTCCAGGTGATGACGCGGTAGAGGTACAGCGCGACCACCAGCGCCGCGACCACCAGTGCCAGCGGTCCGATCAGGTGCTCGAACTGCGCGAAACGGCGGCCGAACCAGCTGCCCGCCCCGGCGAGCGCGGCGATCCATATCGCCGAACCCGCGGCGGTCCATATCAGGAACTTGATCTGCGACATGCCGACCATGCCGGCGGGCAGCGACACCATCGTCCGCGCGACCGGCATGAAGCGCATGACGAAGACGATGCCCGAGCCGTAGCGGATGAACCAGTCGTGGAGCTTTTCCACCTCTTCCCAGTCTAGCGTCAGCCAGCGGCCGTAGCGGTCGATCAGGGGTTTGAGGCGTTCGTAGCCGATCCAGCGGCCGATCCCGTACCAGACGTAGTTGCCGAGGACGGTGCCTGCGACCGCGACCGCGACCAGCGTCCAGAAATCGAAGCGCCCCTGCGACACCGCGACGCCGCCCAGGCCCATGATGACTTCCGACGGGATGGGCGGGAACACGTTCTCGAGGAACATGAGGATCGCGATGCCGAGGTAGCCCCAGCCTTCGATCAGATCGAGGATGAAATTGGTCATGCCGGAGCGGGCCGTTATCCGGCGGCGGCGCCCTCCGCAAGCCTGCGCTCGATCGCATCCCAGATGCGTGCGCCGGTATCGGTGCCGTTGAAGCGGTCGATCGCGACGATGCCGGTGGGGCTGGTGACGTTGATCTCGGTCAGCCACTTGCCGCCGATCACGTCGATCCCGACGAACACGAGGCCGCGCCGCTTCAACTCCGGCCCCATCGCGGCGCAGATCTCTTCCTCGCGCGCGGTCAGCTGGGCAGCTTCGGCATGGCCGCCCTGTGCAAGGTTCGAACGGAACTCACCTTCACCCGGGAAGCGGTTGATCGCGCCCGCGAATTCGCCGTCGACCAGCACGATACGCTTGTCCCCCTCGGCCACTTCGGGAAGGAAGGGCTGGACCATGTGCGGTTCGGGCCAGGTCTGGTTGAAGACTTCGGACAGCGCCGAGAGGTTGGTCCCCTCCGCGTCGATGCGAAAGATCGCCTTGCCGCCGTTGCCGTGGAGCGGCTTGACCACCACCGAGCCGTGCTTCTTCTGGAACGCGCGGATATCCTCGAGCCGCCGGGCGACCAGCGTCGGCGGCATGAAGCGCGCGTAATCGAGCACGAACATCTTTTCCGGCGCGTTCACCACCTCGCGCGGATCGTTGACCACCAGCGTCTCGCCCTTCAGCCGGTCGAGCAGCAGCGCGGCGCTGATGTAGCCCAGATGAAAGGGCGGATCCTGCCGCATCAGCACCACGTCGATATCGCGCCCGAGGTCGATCTTTGCCCGCTCGCCCTGCCAGGCGAAGTGATCGCCCGGCGTGTTTTGCACGGAAACCTCGCGCGCCCAGGCACTTACGCGGCCTTCCTCCCACGCGAGCGAAGTGACGTCATAGTGCCACAGCCGATGCCCACGCGCTTGCGCCGACAGCATCAGCGCGAACGACGAATCGCCGGCGATGTTGACCGTTTCGATCGGGTCCATCTGGACGGCGACGCGCAAACTCATTCTCGTTCCTTCAGGGCTGCCAAGCGTTGACGATGTGGCGGGGGAAGCCGCCCGGCGCAAGGAGCAGCACGTCGATGCGGATATCCTCGCCCTCGGTGGCGTATTCGTGCGCCACCGCCTCGACCGCAGCGGCGACGCGGCTCAGGCGGTATTCGTCGATCGCGTGATCGAGTTCGGCGGTGGATCCGCGCCACTTGACCTCGACGAAGGCGATCGTGCCGCCGCGCTTGCACACGAGGTCGATCTCGCCGAGCGGCGTCCGGCGCCGCCGGTCGAGCACGCGCCAGCCTTTCATCTGGAGCCACAGCGCCGCGCGCCCTTCCCCCTCGCGTCCCTGCCGTTCGGCGCGCTGGCGCTTCATCGGCGCAGTTCGAGCGCGCGGGCATAGAGCGCCTTGCGATCCTGCCCGGTCGCCTTCGACACTTGCGCCGCCGCCTGCGACGCTTTCGCGGTTTCGAGCGCCGCGCGCAGCAGGGCGTCGACGTCATGGTCGCCCGGGGGCTCGTCGCCTGCGGGCGCGATCATCAGCACGATCTCGCCCTTGGGCGGATGCGCCGCGTAATGTTCCGCAAGGTCTTCCGCGCTGCCGGTCCGGCATTCCTCGTGCAGCTTGGTCACCTCGCGCGCGACCGCTACCTCGCGGCCCGGCAACACCTCGCCGATCGCCGCGAGCGATTTTGTCAGCCGCGGCGCGGTTTCGTAGAAGATCGCGGTCGCCTGCGCCCCAGCGACCGATTCCAGCGCCGCACGCCGGGCCTTGTCCTTGTTCGGCAGGAAGCCGGCGAACAGGAAGCGGTCGTTCGGCAGACCGGAGAGCGTCAGCCCCGCAATCGCCGCGCAGGCGCCGGGCAACGTGGTTACGGGAACGCCCGCCGCGCGCGCGTCGCGCACCAGCCGGTATCCGGGGTCCGACACCAGCGGCGTGCCCGCGTCGCTGACCAGCGCAACCGCCTTCTCGTGCATCGAGGCGACGAGGCGCGCGCGATCCTTCTCCCCGGCGTGATCGTCGTACCGCCACAGCGGTTTCGACAGGCCGAGGTGCTTCATCAGCTTGCCGGTCACGCGCGTATCCTCGCACGCCACGCCGTCGCACCGTGCCAGCGTCTCGGCTGCCCGCATGGTAATGTCGCCGAGATTGCCAATCGGGGTCGCGACTATATAGAGACCGGGCTGGAGAGGTTGGTGGGCCACCTCCGCACCAATGGACACGACGAAGGGGAGCCGCAAGCATGAAGCGTTGGAAACTGGATCGGCGGATGCTGGTTATCGCCGGGGCAAGCGCCCTGTTGGCGGGGTGCCAGATCATTCCCAAGGGGCCGACCACTTCCACCGCGCCCGAGCCGGGCCCGACCCCGACGCCCACCGAATCGAATCTGCCGCAGGACGAAGCCCGCCACCGCGTCGCCCTGCTGGTGCCGATGTCGGGCACCAACGGCGCGGTCGGCCAGTCGATCGCCAATGCCACCACGATGGCGCTGCTCGACACCAATGCCGACAGCCTGCGCATCACCACCTACGACACCTCCGGCAACGCTGGCGACGCCGCGCGCCGCGCGATCGCCGACGGCAACAAGCTGATCCTCGGCCCGCTGCTCGGCGGCAACGTGCCTTCGGTGCTCGCCCAGGCGCGCCCGGCCAACGTGCCGCTGATCGCCTTCTCCAACGATACCGGCGTCGCCGGGCCGAACGTCTTCGTCATGGGCCATATCCCCGAACAGTCGATCGCGCGCAGCGTCGGCTACGCGCGCCAGCGCGGCGCGACCGATTTCGCCGCGATCGTGCCGGAAGGCGAATACGGGCGCCGGGCGGAAGCCGCGCTGTCGAATGCGGTCAACGGAACGGGTGGCCGCGTGGTCGCGAGCGAGACTTACGCCCGCGGCAACACCTCGATCGTCAGCGCGGCGCAGCGGCTGGCGCAGCAGGGCGGCTACGACACCGTGCTGATTGCCGACGGCGCGCGCCTTGCGGCGCAGGCGGCGGGCGAGTTGCGGACGGACGCCGGCGGCACGCGGATCATCGGCACCGAACTGTGGAGCGGCGAAAGCGCGGTCACGAGCGCTTCCGCGCTGCGCGGCGCGCTGTTCTCCGCGGTGTCCGACGCGCGCTTCAAGCGGTTTTCCGACAGCTATCGCAGCCGCTTCGGATCGCAGCCCTATCGCATCTCCACCCTCGGCTACGACGGCGTGCTGCTGGCGTTGCGCGTCGCGCAGGACTGGCGCGTGGGCAGCGACTTCCCGACCGCGCAGCTCTACGAGGAAGGCGGCTTCCTCGGTCTCGACGGCCCGTTCCGCTTCGGGCGCAGCGGCGTGATCGAACGGGCGATGGAGGTGCGCGAGGTGCGCGAGGGGCAGGTCGCGATCGTCGCGCCCGCGCCGACCGGCTTCTGACGCTGACGATAACGTGCCCGCCGCCGCTTGAAGGTCCGCGAATCCGCGGCCAATAGCACTCGTATGTCAGAAGACCTGTTTGCCGACACGCCCGCTTCGAGCGGCGACTACGATGCCTCCTCGATCGAGGTGCTGGAAGGGCTCGAGCCCGTCCGCCGCCGCCCCGGAATGTACATCGGCGGCACCGACGACCGCGCGCTGCATCACCTCGCCGCCGAAGTGCTCGACAACGCGATGGACGAGGCGGTGGCGGGGCACGCCACCCGGATCGAGGTGAGCCTGGAGGAAGGCAACCGCATCGCCATCGCCGACAATGGGCGCGGGATGCCGGTGGCCGAGCATCCCAAGTTTCCCGGCAAGTCGACGCTCGAGGTGATCCTCGGCACGCTGCATTCGGGCGGCAAGTTCTCAGGGAAAGCCTACGCCACCAGCGGCGGCCTGCACGGCGTCGGCGTGAGCGTGGTCAACGCGCTGTCGAGCCACACCCGGGTCGAGGTCGCGCGCGACCGCCAGCTCTATGCGCAGGAATTCGCGCGCGGCGAGACGCTGGGCAAGTTGCAGGAACTGGGCCCGACGCCGAACCGCCGCGGGACCACGGTCGCCTTCACCCCCGACACCGAGATCTTCGGCGACCGCCAGTTCAGCCCCAAGCGCCTCTACAAGCTGGCACGATCGAAGGCGTACCTGTTCGCCGGGGTCGAGATCCGCTGGAAATGCGCCGCCTCGCTCGCCAGCGAGGACGTTCCGGCCGAAGCGGTGTTCAAGTTCCCCGGCGGGCTCGCCGATCATCTGGCCGAGCAGGTCGGCGAGCGCGAGTGCGTCACCAGCCAGCCCTTCGCGGGCAGCCAGGAATTCGCCGACCAGCAGGGCCGCGTCGAATGGGCGATCGCCTGGCCGCTGTGGTCCGATGGCTCGACGAGCTGGTACTGCAACACCGTGCCGACCCCCGACGGCGGTACGCACGAGCAGGGCCTGCGCGCCGCGCTGACCAAGGGGCTGCGCGCGTTCGGCGAGCTGACCGGCCAGAAGAAGGCGAAGGACATCTCCGCCGACGACGTGATGACCGGCGCCGAGATCATGCTCAGCGTGTTCATCCGCGATCCGCAGTTCCAGAGCCAGACCAAGGACCGCCTGACCAGCCCCGAGGCCGCGCGCCTGGTCGAGAACGCGGTCCGCGACCACTTCGACCATTTCCTGTCCGACAACATGGAGCGCGGGCGCGCGCTGCTCGGCAGCGTGATGGAGCGGATGGACGAGCGCCTGCGCCGCAAGGCCGAGCGCGAGGTCAAGCGCAAGACCGCGACCAACGCCAAGAAGCTGCGCCTGCCCGGCAAGCTGACCGACTGTTCGGGCGAAGGCAGCGGCGAGACCGAGCTGTTCATCGTCGAGGGCGACAGCGCCGGGGGCAGCGCCAAGCAGGCGCGCAACCGCAAGACGCAGGCGATCCTGCCGATCCGCGGCAAGATCCTCAACGTCGCCAGCGCCAGCGCGGACAAGATCCGCGCCAACAGCGAAATCGCCGACCTGGTGCTCGCGATGGGTTGCGGCACGCGCAAGGATTGCGATGCGGAAGGCCTGCGCTACGACCGCATCGTCATCATGACCGACGCCGATGTCGACGGCGCGCATATCGCCACGCTGCTGATGACGTTCTTCTTCCAGGAAATGCCCGACATAGTCCGGCGCGGGCACCTGTTCCTCGCCCAGCCCCCGCTCTATCGCCTGACCGCGGGCAAGGAGAGCGCCTATGCCCGCGACGACGCGCACCGCGCCGAACTGGAAGCGACCACGTTCAAGGGCAAGAAGGTCGAGGTCTCGCGCTTCAAGGGCCTCGGCGAGATGAACCCACAGCAATTGCGCGAAACCACGATGAACCCGGAAACGCGCAGCCTGATCCGCATCACCCTCCCCGCCGAACACGAGCAGCGGCACGCGGTGAAGGAACTGGTCGACCAGCTCATGGGCCGCAACCCGGAACACCGCTTCAACTTCATCCAGAACCGCGCGGGCGAATTCGACCGCGAGATGATCGACGCTTAGCTTGCGTCCGGCAGATAACGGCTCGCCCAAGCGGCGATGACGGTGGCGGCGAATTCGGCGTCGCGCGCTTCGAGCAGCAGGTGATCGGCGCCCGCGAGGCTGACGAAGCTCTTGGGATGTTTCGCCGCTTCGAACAGCCGCGCGGCGTTCTCGATCCCGACGAGCTGGTCGGTGGGCGAATGCATGATCAGCAGCGGCCGGTCGAGTTCGCCGACTTCGCCCGCGAGGTCGACCCCGTGCAGGTGCTCAAGAAAGGCGCGCGAGATGGTAAACGGCCGTCCGCCGATCTCGACCTCGCCGCGCCCGTTCTTCTCGACCGCGTCGAGATCGCCCGAGAGCTGGTGCAGTACGTGCGCCACATCGGCGGGCGCGGCGATCGTCGCCACCGCGGCGACTTCCTTCAGTTCGCCCGCCGCCGCCAGCACCGCCGCCCCGCCGAGGCTGTGGCCGACCAGCAGCACGCCCGGGCCGAACCGGTCGACCAGCGCCGCGGTCGCGGCCTCGACGTCGCCGACATCGGCGGGAAAGCTGTCGGCGCCGAAATCGCCGCCGCTGTCGCCCAGCCCGGTGAAGTCGAACCGCAGGCACGCGATCCCGCGCCCGGCCAGCGCGCGGCTGACCGCGACCGCGGCGCGGCTTTGCTTGGTGCAGGTGAAGCAGTGGGCATAGAGCGCCGCCCCGCGCACCGGCCCGTCGGGCAGTTCGAGCGCGCCGGACAGGTCGTTGCCGGCGGGCCCGGCGATGGTCAGCGTTTCGGTCGGCATGGGGTCTCCTCGGTCGGCGGGGCTTGATAGCAATGCGCCCGAGGCGGCGGAAAGTTTCGCCCGCCGCGTAAGAAATCCCGCCGCGATCGGACTAAGGGAGCCATGGAGCAGGCACAGGACGATCTCTACCGCGAGGCGGGCGAGCATTTCGCCCCGGCTATCGCGCGCCTCGCCCGCGCGATGGAGCGCGATGCCGACAAGGCGCGCGACCTGGAGCAGGACATCCACTGCGAGCTGTGGCGCAGCTTCGCCCGGTTCGACAGGCGCTGCTCGCTCAAGACCTGGATTTACCGCGTCGCGCACAATGTCGCGGCCGATCACGTCGCCGCTGCGGCGAACCGCCCGCGCCCAGTGCCGCTGGAGGAGATCGAGGCCCTGCCCGCTGCGGCCGACGCCGAGCGGCTGGCGGCGGAGAGCCATGCGATCGCCCGGGTGCGCGAATTGATCCGCCGTCTGTCCCCGCTCGACGCGCAGGCGATCGTGCTATGGCTCGAAGGTCAGAGCGGCGCGGAAATCGCCGAAATCACCGGCCTCGGCGTCAATGCCGCCAACGTGCGAATTCACCGGGTGAAGGCGCTGCTCGCCAATGCCTTTGCCGAGCCCGCGAAAGGAGGGGCCACGTCATGACCGATCCGCTGTTGGAAAGCTGGGCCGGCGACGAGGCCGACGCCCGCTTCACCCCGCAAGAGGAATTCGCGCGCCGGCACTCGCGGTTCGAGCGCCGTATCCGCCGCCGCAACCTGCTCGAATATCTCGCGGGCGGTGCCGTCATGGCGGTGTTCGGCTGGATCGCCGTGCAGACCGCGCTGGCGGGTGAGTTGGTGATAACGCTCGGCTGGATCGTCGCGATCGTCGGCATGGGCGTGGTTCTGTTGGGGCTTCACCGGCGCGCGAGCCTGTTACCCCATCGCCTAGAAGCCGATGGCCGCAGTCACCTGCGCGCGCAGTACGAACGTCAGCGCCGCGCCCTGGCGAGCGTGTCGCGCTGGTATCTGGCCCCGCTGGTGCCCGGCATGGTGCTGGTGTTCGTCGGCTCGGCCCTGCCCGTCGCGCGCGAAATCGGATGGCCGGCGGCACTCGGCGGCCTCGCGCTGCCGGCGTTGATCGTGACCGGTATTTTCGCCGGGATCGCCTGGCTCAACCGCCGCACTGCACGCGCACTCGAACGCGAGATCGCCGCGCTCGACGCGCTCGCCTGAAAACCGCATAGTTCTCGCCGACAGGAGGAAATCCCATGCTTCGCACCATCGCCCTCGGGCTTGCGCTCGCTGCGTCGCCCATCCAGCTTGCTGCGCAACCGCCCCAACCGCAGGAGGACGCCGTGCCCGGCCCGATCGCAACCGCCGCCGAGGGCGTGGTCGCCGTGCTGCGCGGCGAGAAGCCGGCCGCCGAGGTGTTCGCCCCCGCTTTCCTCGCCGCAGTGCCGGAAGCACAACTCACCGCGCTGGCGCAGCAGCTCGCCGCACAGTTCGGGCCGTTGCAGGGGCTGGAAGGTGCCGATCCGGTCGGCCCCGATGGCGCGAACATCGCGATCCGCTATGAACGGGCGATCGCGCGCGGGCCGATGCAGCTCGACGCGCAGGGCCTCGTGATCGGTTTACGCCTCAACCAGTTCGATCCGATCGACGACAGCGCGGAGAAGATCACCGCCGACCTCGCCGCGCTGCCGGGCGCAACCAGCGTCTATTACGCACCGCTCGCCGAAGGGGCCGAACCGATCCTGGCCGCCAACGCCGACCGCCAGTTCGCCATCGGCTCGACCTTCAAGCTCTATGTCCTCTCCGCCCTCGCGCGCCAGATCGCGGCGGGCGAGCATTCGTGGGACGAGGTGGTGCCGCTCGCGGTGAAATCGCTCCCGAGCGGCATGGCGCAGAACTGGCCGAAGGGCGCGCCGGTCACGCTTCACACGCTCGCCACCTTGATGATCTCGATCAGCGACAACACCGCGACCGACCAGCTGATCGCCGTGGTCGGGCGAGACGCGATCGCCGAGGAACTGCGCGCCAGCGGCCATTCCGCGCCGGATCGGACCCTGCCGTTCCTGACCACGCTCGAACTGTTCGGCCTCAAGGGCGACCTCCCACGCGGGCAGGCCTACGCCGCGGCGGACGAGGCCGAACAGAAGCGGCTGCTCGATGCCTTCGCGCAGGAAATCGCGGGCGATCCCGAGCGGATCGTCAAGCCGACCTTTACCCAACCGACCGAAATCGACACGCTCGAATGGTTCGCCAGCGGCCGCGATCTCGCCGCGCTGTTGCGCCGCATCGGCGCGCTGGACGATCCGACCGCGCGGGAGATCACGGCCGTCTCCCCCGCGATGCCCGAGGCAAAGCGCGGCGAATGGCGCTACGTCGGCTACAAGGGCGGATCGGAGCCGGGGGTGCTCAACCTTACGTGGCTGTTGCAGGACGAGGCGGGCGCGTGGCGCGTGCTGTCGTTGAGCTGGAACGATCCGCAGGCCCCGGTCGATGCCGGCACCCTCGAACTGATCGCCCAGCGCATCCTCTCGCTCGAATGATCTGACCCTTGCCCCGGCGCGCCGCACGCCTTAACGCGCACGTAAAGTTGCAAGAGGAAACCGGATGACCCAGCGCTTCGAAGGCACCAGCTCGTATATCGCGACCGACGATCTCAAGGTCGCCGTGGACGCGGCGGTCACGCTGCGCCGCCCACTGCTGGTCAAGGGCGAGCCGGGCACGGGCAAGACGGTGCTCGCGCACGAGATCGCCAAGGCCATCGGCGCGCCGCTGATCGAGTGGAACGTGAAATCCACCACCAAGGCGCACCAGGGCCTCTACGAATACGATGCGGTCGCCCGCCTGCGCGACGGGCAACTCGGCGACGAGCGGGTCCACGACATCCGCAACTACATCAAGCGCGGCAAGCTGTGGGAGGCGTTCACCAGCCCCGAACTGCCGGTGCTGCTGATCGACGAAATCGACAAGGCCGACATCGAGTTCCCCAACGACCTGTTGCAGGAACTCGACCGGATGAGCTTCGACGTTTACGAGACGCAGGAGCTGATTGCGGCGAAGGAGCGCCCGATCGTCGTCATCACCTCGAACAACGAGAAGGAACTGCCCGACGCCTTCCTGCGCCGTTGCTTCTTCCACTACATCAAGTTTCCCGACCGCGAAACGATGCGTGAGATCATCGAGGTCCACCACCCCGGCATCCAGAAAAACCTCGTCACCAAGGCGATGGAGATGTTCTACGAAATCCGCGAAGTGCCGGGCCTGAAGAAGAAGCCCTCGACCAGCGAACTGCTCGACTGGCTCAAGCTGCTGCTGAACGAGGACATGCCGCTCGAGGTGCTGCAGGACAGCAATCCCAACAGCGCCGTCCCGCCGCTCCACGGCGCGCTGCTCAAGAACGAGCAGGACGTGATGCTGTTCGAGAGGCTGGCGTTCATGGCGCGGCGGCAGGGGTAGCGGACGCTCAGAAGCCTGAGATGAGCATGTCGAGCGCGTTGCCGATGGTGAGGTCATGTTCGGCCAGAGAACCGATTGGGGGGCCCAATTCTGCCAAAGTCAATGTCGCCGCTCCTTGGGGAGCCACGGTGTATGCAGCGCCCTCAAATTCGACAGTCGGGTTAAGGCGCATGGATCGGGCGACCCCAGCCTCGGCAGAAAAGAGCGGAACTACGAATCGGGTTTTCAGATCGTCGAGCACATCGGCTTGGCAATCGACCACGAGCATCGAATTTTCGCGCAGGCGGTAGACATCGAATTTCGCCACTAGAATTTGCGGTATTTGGCGAGCGGGAGCCCATGCTCCGCGACGTGGTCGTTCCACGCCTGGATCGCCTCGGCATTCTCTTCCCGCCAGCGGGCTTCGCGCGTCGTCTTGACCTCTCGGGCAAGGCCCTCCTCGCAGGCGCGCGACAGATTGATGTCGAGTTCGCGCGCAGCCTCCACGAGCGACTGGTCTAGCGAGACATTGGTTGCCCGGCGGAGCGAGCCGCGCGTGTGTGCATTCATTCGCATCACCTTTCATGCGCAAGATATACGCGCATAACTATCGGTGCAAGGGTGGCCGAACCGGCTTCAAAAGCGCGGACCCGATCGGTATCTGACTCGCGTGGGCACTTCATTGTAAAAAACTCGTCACAATCTGCCAGACCTAAGTTTTTAGCACCCCCGGTGAGTGGTCGACGCGCTCCTCAGTCGAAGCTGTAGGCCAGCTCGAAATCGCCCCAGCGGCGGCCGGCGACGAACACCGGGACGTAGACGTTGCGGACCACGCGGTAGGTCTTGCCGTCGCCTTCCTGGCGATAAACCGCCATCATGTAGGCGTCGCCGCTGCGTTTGGCCTTGTGGTCGATCGCGTCGAGGATGATACGGCCGTTGCGGCAATAGCGGGTATCGTGCGCGAGGTCGCCGGTCGGTTCCTGCGAATGGCGGGTCAGGTGCGTGGGCAGGTAGCCGTTCATATCGGTGCAGGCGGCGGCCATGACGGGGCCGATTTCCTTGGGCGCGCGGTCGAGCAGCGGGCGCCAGTGTTCGTGCGCCCAGTCCATCAGCGCGGTGCGGAAGCGCTTGGGATTGCTCCCTTCTATTTCGCGATAGTCGCTGTCGAAAAGCTGGTCCGGCGTCAGCCCGCCGGCGGCGATCGCTTCCTCGGCCAGCCGCTCGACTTCGCGGGCATTAGCCTGCGCACGTTCGACCATCGCGCTGTCCTGCGGCGACAGCCCGGCCTTGACGATCGAATCGAACATCTCGCTGGCGGTCATCTCGAGCTGTTCCATCCGCTGATGGGCGCTCTGCAGCTTGCTCTCGTTCTCCACCGCGGCGACATCGAAATTGTCGAGCACGCGCTGGACGCGGCCGACATGGCCGCTGATCGTACCGGTCGCGCGGGCGATTTCGTCGTTCTGACGGTCGACCTCCTCGACCAGATCGGCGACGCCCTGGATCGTCTGTTCGATCTGGAACACCGAGGCCTTGGCCTGCTTGCTCGCTTCCGCGCCGTTTTCAATCTGTGCGATCACCGAGTTCGCCTCGCCGCCCAGCGTATCGATGGTGCGCGCGATTTCCTCGGTCGCGCGGCGGGTGTCGCCGGCGAGGCTCTTAACCTCGTTGGCGACGACTGCGAAGGTGCGGCCCGCGTCGCCTGCGCGCATCGCCTCGATCGTGGCGTTCAACGCGAGGATGTTGGTCGTCTCGGCGATCTGCTCGATATCCTGCGAACAGCGGCGCACCTGATCCATCGCGGCGGCGAAGCCGGTGACGTGCTGGGTCAGCGTACCGACGAGTTCGAGCAGGCCGGTGATCTGGCCGAGCGAGGAGTGGATCAGCTCGGTGCCCTGCCCCAGCCGGTCGATCGCCCGTTCGGACAGCAGCCGAGCCTCGTCGCTCGCCTGCGAGACCTTGTCCTGATCCGCCTCGAGTGCCTCGACGGTGCCGCGCAGGGCGTCATGCTCGGCGCGCAGCGTTTCCGACGAGCGGATGACCGCCTCGACGATCCCCGCGACATCGGTGCAGCCGACGGTGACCTCGCCGCAGCTTTCCGGAATGCGGTTGATCGGCTCGCTGCTGCCGACATCGATCTTCAGTTCTTCCATCGAAAGCGCACCCCCGGCCCTGCTTGTCCGCGCAAGGGTCTATCGAGGCATGGTTATCGAAGTTTTAAGCCGCTGGGGCGCTGTGCCCGGATACCTGCCGTAACGTCATGCTGGCGAGCGTGCCGCGGAGCGGGTAGGACGATGCGATGTTCTTCAATTTCGTCGACGAGCTACGCGCCGCGGGCATCCCTGCCAGCTTCAAGGAACACCTGACGCTGCTCGAAGCGCTCGACCGCGACGTGATCGAGGAAACGCCCGAGGCGTTCTACTACCTCAGCCGCGCGACCTTCGTGAAGGACGAGGGGCTGCTCGACCGCTTCGACCAGGTGTTCCAGAAGGTCTTCAAGGGCGTGCTGGCCGATTACGGCACCAGGCCGGCGGACGTTCCCGAAGACTGGCTCAAGGCCGTGGCGGAGAAGTTCCTGACGCCCGAGGAAATGGCGGCGATCAAGTCGCTCGGCGATTGGAACGAGATCATGGAGACGCTGAAGAAGCGGCTCGAGGAACAGGAAAAGCGCCACCAGGGCGGCAACAAGTGGATCGGCACCGGCGGGACCAGCCCGTTCGGCAACTCGGGCTACAACCCCGAAGGCGTGCGGATCGGCGGCGAAAGCCGGCACAAGCGCGCGATCAAGGTGTGGGACAAGCGCGAGTTCAAGAACCTCGACAACACGAAGGAACTGGGCACCCGCAACATCAAGATGGCGCTGCGCCGCCTGCGCCGCTTCGCGCGCGAGGGCGCGGCCGACGAGCTGGATCTCGACGCGACGATTTCGGGCACCGCGCGGCAGGGCTGGCTCGATATCCATATGCGGCCGGAGCGGCACAATGCGGTGAAGCTGCTGCTGTTCCTCGATGTCGGCGGGTCGATGGACCCGTTCGTCAAGCTGTGCGAGGAACTGTTCAGCGCGGCCAATGCCGAGTTCAAGAACCTCGAGTTCTTCTACTTCCACAACTGCCTCTACGACGGCGTATGGAAGGACAATCGCCGCCGCTGGCAGGAGCGGACCAAGACCTGGGACGTGCTCCACAAGTACGGCCACGACTACAAGGTGATCTTCGTCGGCGACGCGGCGATGAGCCCCTACGAGGTCACCCACCCCGGCGGCAGCGTCGAGCACATGAACGAGGAAGCGGGCGCGGCGTGGATGAGCCGCGTGACCAGCACCTATCCGGCGACCGTGTGGCTGAACCCGGTGCCGGAAAAGCAGTGGGGCTATTCGCAGTCGACCAAGATCATCAAGCAACTTGTCAACGACCGGATGTATCCGCTTACCCTCGACGGCCTCGACGATGCGATGCGCGAGTTGAGCCGTAAGCAGGGGTAGGCGCTTGAGGCACACCCGGTTCGAGGCGGTCCGCCTTCGCCTCGAGCGGTTCGATCCGGGGTCGGGCTGGCGGCTGTGGCTCTACGAATTCCTGCTGTTCGGGTTCAAGCAGGGATGGGCGTGCCTGTTCGGCGCGCTGATGCTGGCGCTGCTGCTCGGCACGCATTTCCTCTATCCGACCGACGCGCCGCTCGCGCGGTACGATTTCCTCACGCTCGCCGCGCTGGCGATACAGGCGGGAATGCTCGCGTTCCGGCTCGAGACGTGGGGAGAGGCGAAAGTGATCGCGATCTTCCACGTCGTCGGCACGGTGATGGAACTGTTCAAGACCGCCGCCGGATCGTGGGTCTATCCCGAGCCCAGCCTGCTGCGGATCGGCGAGGTGCCGCTGTTTTCCGGCTTCATGTATGCCGCCGTCGGCAGCTATATCGCGCGCGTCTGGCGCATCTTCGATTTCCGCTACACCGCCTATCCGCCGCGCTGGGCGACCTGGCTGCTGGCCGCCGCGATCTACGTCAACTTCTTCGCGCATCACTGGCTGCCGGACATCCGCTATCTGCTGTTCGCGGCGGCCGCGCTGCTGTTCTGGCGCACGCGGGTCCATTTCCGCAACTGGCGCGCGCACCGCTGGATGCCGCTGCTGCTCGGCTTCGCGCTCGTCGCGCTGTTCATCTGGTTCGCCGAGAACATCGGCACCTTCGCCCGCGCTTGGTCCTATCCCGGGCAGGAGGACGGGTGGGAGATGGTCGGGCTGGCGAAGCTCGGGAGCTGGTTCCTGCTGATGCTGATCAGCTTCGTGCTCGTCAGCCTCGTCCAGCCGATCCGCGAGCCCGACAGGCCGATAGTTTGAGGCGACCGGGTGTTTAGTGTATTCTCGCGGCGGAGGAGAACGCGATGCACTGGATCACCCTTCCCCTCGCGGCTGCCGCGGCGTTCGCTGGGCCTTCGCCTTCGCAGACGATGGACGGGGGTCGCGTTGCCGCCCTGCCCGCCGAATATCGCCCGTGCAGCGGGAGTGTGCCGGTGTTCAACGCTGAGGCGTGCGATAGCCGAGCGTTGACCGTCGAACCGGCTCCTGTGCCAGGCGAGGTCGCCTGTCGCGACCGTATTCGCGAGGCCCGCGCGGCGAGCGGGCAACCGGGCCTCGACAGCGAGCCGGCGAAACCCGGCGAAGCGCCGATGATCGCAGCGGTCGACAAGCGGATCGACGGCTGCGCGGTGATGCAGATGCACCGCGACGTGAACGATATTCGCCCGCTGCCCGCTCCCCCCGAAAAGGGCGCGAAGCTGCTGCACAAGCTGGACTAGCCCTTGCGGTCGAGCTCCTCGTCGAGCCGCAGGCTGCAGCGCCAGAAGAAGAATGCCGGGACCAGCCCGAGGAACGCCGCGCCGTAGAGCACGTAGCGCACGCTTTCCTCGCCGTAGGCCGGGTGCAGCATGTCCGACAGCATGCCGAAGAACAGCGGGCCGAGCCCCAGCCCGATCAGGTTTTGGAAGAACAGCACCATCGCCGCCGCGATCGCCCGCGCGCGCAGCGGCACGAGGCCCTGCGCGGCCGAGTAGGTCGGGCCGTAGTAGAGCGAGTTGCACAGCGTCGGCACGATCAGCAGCACCAGCGCGACCTGCCAGGTGCTCGCCTGATAGGCGAGGAAGGCGATCGGCGCGGCGACGGCCATGCCGATCGCGGGCGCGGTGAGCACGTGGCGGCGGTTCTTCGCGCCGTACCGGTCGGCCAGCCATCCGCCGAACCACGTGCCGAAGATTCCCGCCGCCCCGTTGATGACGCCGAACCAGAAGCCGACCTCGCCCGGGGTCATGTCGTGCGTGCGCTGGAAGAAGATCGTGGTCCACGTCGTCTTGCCGTAGGCGAGGAAGGCGGCGGTCGAACCGGCCGCGAGCAGCAGGACGAAGGCGCGCGATCCCATCACCGAGCGGACCGCCGTCCAGGTGGAGACGCTCGCTTCGGGCGCGGTGTCGGCGGGCATCGCGGCGGCCAGCCTCTGGCGCGGGTCACGCAGCGCGAAATGGACCACCAGCGCCAGCGCGACGCCCGGCAGGCCGACGATCAGGAACGCCATCCGCCAACCCACCCAGTCGGCGAGGAACCCGCCGATCATCATACCCAGCAGCGTGCCGATCGGGATGCCGAGCGCGTAGAACGCCAGTGCCGAGCTGCGCCGTTCGGGCGGCACGATGTCGCTGATGAGCGAGTGCGCGGGCGGCGTGCACCCCGCTTCGCCCACACCCACCCCGATCCGCGCGAGCAGGAGCTGCACGAAGTTGTTCGCCATCCCGCACAGCGCGGTCATCGCCGACCAGGTGGCGAGCGCGATCGCGATCAGGCGCGGCCGGTTTGTGGTCGGCCGGTCGGCATAGCGCGCGATCGGCAAGCCCAGCGCGGTGTAGAACAGCGCGAAAGCGAGCCCCGTCATCAGCCCGATCTGCGTGTCGCTGAGCCCGAGTTCGAGCGCGATCGGCTCGGCCAGGATGTTCACGATCTGCCGGTCGATGAAATTGAAGATATAGACGATCAGCAGGATCCACAGCGTCGCGCGCACCGATCGCTGCGTGGTGGTTGTACCTGCTGCCGTCGCCATACCCGACCCTCTCCTGAAGCGCGGGTATGCCCGTCGCCGGATCGAACCTCCCTTAGTATCGGGCGTGCGTCAAGCGGCGATCAGGAATATCGAAGAATCGGTGCGATCTGCTCACGCCACGCGGCCTCGTCCGCCGAAGCCGTGCTGTCGAGGTCGTCCGGTTCGGCCTCGGCGTCGTCGACCCACTGGCGCAGGCCGGGGCCGCCGTTGATTACGTCGATCGCGAGGCGCGAGAGTTCGTATTCGTAGGGGAAATCGCGCCACAGATCGTAATCGGAATGCAGGCGGCGGATCGCCTTGAAGGCGAGCGCCTGGAGCCGCCACGGTCGGAACGCGGCGTGATCGTAGAACGGAGCTTCGGCGTGGATCATCAGCGCGCCGCACGTCTCGCCCGCGTGCTTGTGGAAGGTCGGCTCGAACCAGCATTCACGCAAGGCGCATCCGGCGAGCCATTCGGGGGCGAGCCGCGCCATCTCGGCGTGAATCGCCGCGGCGTCGAGATCGGGCGCGCCGAACAGTACCTCGAGCGGGCGCGTGGTGCCGCGCCCTTCGCTCAGCGTCGTCCCCTCGATCATCACCGTACCGGCATAGGCGCGCGCCATGTTGACGTTCGCCGCATTGGGGCTCGGGTTGATCCACACGCGATCGGCAGGCCAGCCGTGACCCGGACCGCCGGGCTGCCAGCCCTCCATCCCGATCACCTTGTAATCGACGTCGAGCCCGAGATGATCGACGAACCATTGCCCCATCTCGCCCATCGTCAGCCCGTGGCGCATCGGCATCGGCGCGGCGCCGACGAAGCTCTCCTGCCCCGGTACCAGCAACGTGCCCTCGACGGGGCGGCCGGCGGGGTTCGGCCGGTCGAGCACCCACACGCTCTTGCCGTGTTTCGCCCCCTCTTCCAGCAGGTAGAGCAGCGTGGTGACGAACGTGTAGATGCGGCAGCCGAGGTCCTGCAGGTCGAACAGGAACACGTCGGCGCTCGACATCATCTGCCCGGTCGGGCGGCGCACCTCGCCATAAAGGCTGAAGATCGGGATACCGTAGTGCGGATCTGTCTCGTCCGCGGTTTCGACCATGTTGTCCTGCTTGTCGCCCTTCAGGCCGTGCTGCGGGCCGAAGGCGCTGGACACGTTGACGCCCGCCGCGATCAGCGCATCGAGGCTGTGCATCAAATCCTCGGTGACCGAGGCGGGATGCGCCACGAGCGCGACGCGCGTGCCTTCGAGCGGTTTCCGGAGGGCGGGGTCGGCGAGCAGCCGGTCGATGCCGAATTTCATGCCCCTGCGGGTGCCGCAAGCCTGCCTGCGAAGCAAGCTCCGTCGTGGAAATCGGGCGGCCCGGCGGGATGGGCGAGCGCCCAGTAGCTGAGCGTTCGCCCCTCCTCCTCGATCACCGCGCAGAGGCCCGCCGCGCAGTCCGAACGCGGGAGGCCCGCGCGCGGCACGGTGGCATCGAAGATCGCCATCGCACTGCCGGTGCGCATCGTGCAGTCGGGTTCGCGCGGGAATGGGCGCTCGCTAATTCCCGTGCGGTACCTGGTGAAATCGTAGGCGGCCCAGCGTTCGGAAGGGGAGAGGTTGATCTCGCAGTATCCCGTGCTTCCCTCGGGCCGCAGGAACAGCTCGAAGCACGTCGTGCGCCACAGCTCGTCCGCCCTGCCCCGCCCCGCGAAGGCCGGCATCACCAGCTGGCCGATCCCCTCGATCCGCCAGCGCAGCCGCAGCCACTCGCTGTCGGAATTCAGAATGCGCGCCTCGACCCGTGTCACCGCCAGCGGCGGATGGTCGGGATGCGCGACGAGTTCATGCGTTTGCAACCGGGTGTCCTCGTGCTACGCGCCGCCCCCGCACAGAGGGCCTATGACGACTTACGAATCCGAATTGCTGCGCGTGCTCGACGAACGCGGCTATGTCCATCAGGCGACCGACGCCGCGGGGCTGGACGCCCTCGCCGCGCGGCAGGTCGTGCCCGGCTATATCGGTTTCGATGCCACCGCGCCCAGCCTTCACGTCGGCAGCCTGGTGCAGATCATGATGCTGCGCCGGATGCAGCAGACCGGGCACAGGCCGATCGTATTGATGGGCGGCGGCACCACGCGGGTCGGCGATCCGACCGGGCGCGACGAAAGCCGCAAGATGCTGACCGACGAGGCGATCGCCGACAACATCGCGGGTATCCGCACGGTGTTCGAGAAACTGCTCGTGTTCGGAGACGGCCCGACCGACGCGGTGATGGTCGACAATCAGGACTGGCTGGGCGAGCTCGGCTATATCGAGATGCTGCAG
Source organism: Pelagerythrobacter sp. (assembly GCF_041912895.1). NCBI lineage: Bacteria > Pseudomonadati > Pseudomonadota > Alphaproteobacteria > Sphingomonadales > Erythrobacteraceae > Pelagerythrobacter > Pelagerythrobacter sp. Next base: position 667,339 of record NZ_JAYSGI010000001.1, read on the forward strand.
AAGGTCGGCACCCATTTCACCGTCAACCGGATGCTGACGTTCGATTCGGTGCGCCTGCGGCTCGAACGCGAGCAGCCGATGACCTTCCTCGAATTCAATTACATGATCCTGCAGGGCTACGATTTCCGGCATCTGGCGCAGGAAATGGGCGCGCGGTTGCAGATGGGCGGCAGCGACCAGTGGGGCAATATCGTCAACGGCGTCGAGCTTGGCCGCCGGATGGACGGAACCGAGCTGTTCGGCCTCACAACCCCGCTGCTGACCACGGCGGACGGCGCGAAGATGGGCAAGACCGCCGGCGGCGCGGTGTGGCTCAACGAAGCGCAGCTCCCGGCATACGATTTCTGGCAATACTGGCGCAATGCCGACGACCGCGATGTGGGCCGGTTCCTGCGCCTGTTCACCGATCTGCCGCTCGACGAGATCGTGCGGCTCGAAGCGCTCGAAGGCAGCGAGATCAACGCGGCCAAGGTCGTGCTCGCGAACGAGGTCACCAGGCTGGTGCGCGGCGAGGATTCGGCGCGCTCGGCCGAAGCGACTGCGGCCGAAACGTTCGCCGGGGGCGCGGGCGAGGACCTGCCGACGCTCGCTGTCGGGCCCGAGGGGATGCGCATCGGCGCGGTGCTCACCGCGCTCGGCTTCACCGCCTCCAACGGCGAGGCGAAGCGCAAGATCGCCGAAAACGCCGTTCGGCTCGATGGTGCGGCGGTTGCCGATCCGGGCTTTCTGGTCCTGCCGGAAATCGGGCGCGACCTGCGCCTCAGCCTCGGCCGGAAGAAGCACGCAATCCTCACCCGCTGATCGCTGCGCGACCCCGTAATCCTTCGCGGTTCGGGGGGTGCGCAGCTTTACCAAATATCAGCCTTTCGCGTGCATTGAACACCCCGTCGAACAAACAACAAAAAAGGGGTTGTCGCCACGTGTCCGCTGGAGCGAATCTGAGCGTTACCGATCTGCGCCGAACCGCGCGCCATCCGGTCGACCATTCCGTGATCGCCGAGCATCACGATCGCGGCGATATGCCGCTCCATGTCTGCAACGTTTCCGACCATGGCTTCATGGTCGACGATGCGAAGGATCTCGCCCGCGGCGACCGCGTTATCATCCGCCTGCCGACCATCGGCCGGATCGAGGCCTACGTGATCTGGACCCGCGACACCCGCGCCGGCTTCCAGTTCGAACGGATCATCCGCATCGACGACTTCGTCGACATGATCGACGCGATCCAGCCCAACCCGCGCCTGCGCCGTCGCCGCTGATCCGCCAACCGGGCGGGCGGGCGGCAAGCACCGCTTCGCGCCGCGGTCGATCTGATTGCTTGGCTTGCGCGATGCGCGGTGCCATGGCGCGGGCGTGATCACCGAACCGCGATCCCCGTTCCGCATCGCCAACTTCCGCGCCTACTGGGTGTCGCGCCTGTCGATGACGCTGGCGCAATACGCGATGATGCTCATCATCGGGTGGCAGACCTACGACATGGCGCGCGACGGCGGCATGAGCGTGGCGGGCGCCTCGGGCCAGCTCGCGCTGATCGGGCTGTTCCAGTTCGTGCCGCTGTTCCTGCTGACCCCGTTTTCCGGCCTTGCCGCCGACCGGTTCGACCGGCGCAATCTCGCACGGCTGACGATGGTGCTGCAACTGGCGTGCGCGGTCACGCTGGCGCTGCTGACCTGGCACGATCTGCTGCGCATCCACTGGCTGTTCGCGATCGCGGTGGTGCTGGGCGTGGTGCGCGCGTTCAACGGCCCCGCCCTCTCCGCGCTCGCGCCGAACCTCGTGCCCAAGGCGATCCTGCCCAACGCCATCGCGCTGTCCTCGATCGCGTGGCAGAGCGGGATGATCGTCGGCCCGGCGATCGGCGGATACCTCCACGCGATCGTGCCCGCGCTGCCCTATGCCGTCGCCGCGGCGCTGTTCTGCGTTTCGATCGCGGCGATCTCGTGCATCGGCAAGGTGCCGCAGCCGCCGATCCCCGGCGCGGCGCGGCCGATCGGGCAGATGATCGACGGGCTGCAATATGTCGTGCGCAACAAGATGGTGCTGGGCGCGATTACGCTGGACCTGTTCGCGGTGTTCCTCGCCGGGGCGACCGCGCTGTTCCCGGTCTATGCGCGCGATATCCTGCAAGTGGGGGAGACGGGCCTCGCCCAGCTCGCGATGGCCCCGGCGGCGGGCGCGGCGATCACCGCGCTGTGGTTCTCGTTCCGCCCGCTCAAGAACAACGTCGGCCCCAGGATGCTGTGGGCGGTCGCCGCGTTCGGGCTCGCGACGGTGGTGTTCGGCCTCTCGACCTGGATGCCGCTCAGCCTCGCGATGCTGTTCATCGTCGGCGCGGCGGACATGTTCTCGGTCTATATCCGCCAGTCGCTGATCCAGCTCCACACGCCCGACGACAAGCGCGGGCGGGTGTCTTCGGTCTCGCTGCTGACGATCTCCGCTTCCAACGAATTCGGCGACTTCTTTTCGGGCACGCTCGCCTGGCTGATCGGGCCGGTGCTGGCGGTGGTGAGCGGCGGCGTGGGCGCGATCGTCACCGTGGCGCTGTGGGCGAAAATCTTTCCCGTCCTGCGCACCACCCGGACCTTTGACCCGCCGGAGGAATTGGTCGAGACTACGCCAGAAGAAAAATTGCAGGAGAATATCCCATGAAGGCCGCCAGCGTTCTCGAAACCATCGGCAGCACCCCGCACATCCGCCTCTCGCGCCTGTTCCCCGACCACGAGGTCTGGGTGAAGAGCGAGCGGAGCAATCCCGGCGGCTCGATCAAGGATCGCATCGCGCTCGCCATGGTCGAGGATGCGGAGAAATCCGGCGCGCTCAAGGCTGGCGGCACGATCATCGAGCCGACCAGCGGCAACACCGGGATCGGGCTGGCGATGGTCGCCGCGGTCAAGGGCTACAAGCTGGTTCTCGTCATGCCCGAGAGCATGAGTGTCGAGCGCCGCCGCCTGATGCTCGCTTACGGCGCGACGTTCGACCTGACCCCCAAGGAAAAGGGCATGAAGGGCGCGATCGAGCGCGCGACCGAACTGGCCGGGCAGACCGACGGCGCATGGATCCCCAGCCAGTTCGACAACGAGGCGAACTGGAAGATTCACGTCGCCACCACCGCGAAGGAAATCGTCGCCGATTTCGAAGACAGCCCGATCGACGTGCTCATCACCGGCGTCGGCACCGGCGGCCACCTGACCGGATGCGCCGAGGAACTGAAGCGCCACTGGAGCGGGATGAAGGCCTACGCGGTCGAACCCGAGCTATCGCCGGTCATCGCCGGTGGCCAGCCCGGCCCGCACCCGATCCAGGGCATCGGCGCGGGGTTCATCCCCGGCAACCTCCACACGCAGGCGATCGACGGCGCGATCCAGGTCGCGGCCGACGCGGCGAAGGACATGGCCCGCCGCTGTGCGCGCGAGGAAGGGCTGCTGGTCGGTATCTCGAGCGGAGCGACGCTGGCCGCGATCGCGCAGAAGCTGCCCGATCTCGAGCCCGGCGCGCGCGTGCTCGGCTTCAACTACGACACCGGCGAGCGCTATCTCTCGGTGCCCGACTTCCTGCCCGAAGAGTAAGCTAGAGCCCCTCGCCGCCGACCCAATGCGCATTGGAGAGGCGGCGGGCGAGCGCCCAGACCTGCACGCGGATATCGGGCACGGCGACGATTTCCCACGAGGCGCCGCGCGTCATCGGGCCGATCGCATAGAGCCGCTCGTTCCGCCGCCCCGATGCGCCGATCGTGTGCGACTGCGCGTCGACGTCGATCCCGATGCGCAGCGGATCGGGCCGGATCACTCCGCCGCGCGTGAGTTGTTGCAGCAAAGGCTCGCGCGTCGCGCCCAGATCGCCCTGCGGCCCGGTGCAGTTGATGACCCGGCGCACCTCGATCGTGCGCTCCGCCGCGTTGCCCCGGCGGCGCAGGGTGACGGCGGCGTGGCCCTCACCCGGCGCGAAGCCGCAGGTCTTGCCCGCGATCACCGTCAGCCGTCCCTCAGCCATCAGCGCGTTCAGCCGGTCGGCGACCGCCGGAGCGATGCGGTGGCGGTGGATATCCCACCAGGGGCGCAGATGGCGCAGGAACCGCGCCCGCCCGGCATCGTCCGCCGCGCGCCACAGCGGCGCGGTGAAGCGGCGCAACTCGTCCACCGCGTTGCGCCAGCCGACCTCGCTGGCGCGTCCGCGCACGTGGCGGACCAGCGCGGAGGCCTGCGGCACGGGCCGATCCTCGATCGGCGCGAACGGCGGCTGCGTGTCGTGCCGGTGAGGGAGCAACCCGCGCCGCGACATCGCCACGATCCGCCCGCCGAACCCTTCGGCATCGAGCCGCAGCACCATGTCGACCATCGTCAGCCCGGTGCCGAGGACGAGCACCGTGTCCTCGCTGGTGAGACCGGCGGTCGCCGCGTCGGTCCACGGGTCGGCGGCGTAGAGATCGCCCGCCAGATCGGCGCTCAGCCCGCGCGGATGATGCGGCGGCAGGTTGCCGACCGCCAGGATCGCGATGTCGGCGCGCACGGTGCCGCCCCGGTCGAGCGCGATGCGCACGTCGCCGCCCATCTCCAGCGACGTCGCTTCGCCGCGCACCAGCTCCAGCCGCCCGGGCTGACGCGCCATCTCCTGATCCAGCAGATCGCGCAGGTAGGCGCCATAGACCAGCCGCGGCGCAAACGAATCGGCGGCGAACGGCAGGCCCTTGCTGGCCAGCCAGCGGGCGAAGCTGTCGGGCTCGTCGGGCAGCGCGTTCATCCCCGCCGCGCGGACGTTGAGCACGTGGCTGGGCGCGGCCTCGCCATAGGCGAGCCCCTCGCCCGCCCGGTCGCGGCGCTCGATCAGCGTGGCGCGCGGCCCGTCGTGCCGTAACAGGTTGATCGCCTGCAGGGTGCCGGAAAACCCGCCGCCCACGATCGCGACATGCGACAACATCGGGCTAGATTACGTAGTCGGGATCGGTATGCGCTGCGGCCTGGCGGCGCTGTTCCAGCTCGCGGTGCAGCTCGCGCACGCAATCGCTGGCCGCGCGCTCGAACATGCCGGGCACGACCGCATGCGCGAGGCACTTGATCCCGCCCGCGACCATCTTGCCACCGAACCGGGCGGCGATGCCCGCATGTTCGAGGTAGCCCTCGCCCACCAGGCGCGGATGATCCACGAAAGCGCGGCGCAGGATACCGGATCCGCGCGCGGGCGCTCCGGCCTCCTGCGGGCGATCGGAAAGGGTCTGTTCGCTCGTCATTCCCGGGCCATACCGCGCGGCCCCGGGCTTTCCAATCCCGTGCGCACTGTATCTCGCCCGCTTTTGCTGCCAGACATCGGCGCAGCGCCGGAGATGTGCCGGGGATGCGCCAAAGATGAAGGGGGACTGTCGCGATGCAACGCAGGGCTTTCGTGGGCGGATCGGGCGCGCTGTTGCTGGCAGGCTGCACCCGCGCGGCGACCGGCCTGTCGCCCGCCCTTGCGCCGGGCACGCCGCGCCTCGCGCCGCTCCACCTCGACATGGCGCACCTGATGAAGATCACCGTGTGCCTGCGCCCGTTTCGCCCGGCGGGTCCGCGGTTGGAGATCGAACGGTTCGGCGAGAAGACCGTGGTCCACAACTACGGCCACGGCGGCTCCGGCTGGTCGCTCAGCTGGGGCTGCGCCGACGAGGCCGCGATGCTCGCGCGTTCGGGCGGCGCCAGCGAGTTCGCGGTGATCGGCGCGGGCGTGATCGGCCTCACCACCGCGCTGCGGCTGATCGAAAGCGGGGCGAAGGTCACCATCTATGCGCAGGAATTTCCGCCCGAAACCCGCTCGGCGCGCGCGACCGGAGTGTGGTCGCCGAGCAGCCGCGTCGCGCTGTCCACCGCCGCGCCCACCGGCTTCGCCGAGCGCTGGGAAGGCTGGGCGCGTGCGTCCTATGCAGCGCATTTGCGGATGATCGGCCTCGTCGGCGATCCGGCCGAATTCCTCCCGCAATACGAGGTGAGCGGCGGCGACGATGGCGCGCCCTCCCCGCCCGCGCAGCACGATTTCCTCCACCTGCACCGCCGCGTGCGCGACCTCACCCCCGCGTGGGAGCGCCTCAGCGGCACCGAAAATCCCTTCGCCCCGCGCGACACCGCGACCGGGCAAGGCATGGTGTTCAACGTCGCCAGCTACGCCGACCGGCTCGCGCAATTGTTCATGCTGCGCGGCGGCCGGATGATCCGCCGCGCCTTCCCCGACCGCGCCGCCGCGCTCGCGCTGGGCGAGCCGGTGATCGTCAACTGCATGGGCTTCGGCGCCAAGGCGATCTGGGCCGACGCCGGCATGGTCCCCGTGCGCGGTCAGATCGGCTGGCTCGTGCCCCAGCACGACGCGCGCTATTCGCTCTACTACGGCGGCGTGAACGCCATCTCCCGCCGCGACGGCGTGGTCATCCAGTACTACGGCCCCAACGAGGACTTCGGCTACGGCGAACCCGACGAGGTTGCGGACCCGGTAGAGACCGAGCGGGCGCTGGCGATATTGCGTGGGGCGTATGTTGGGTGACGGACTGCCGAGCCGCGAAATTCAGCCTGTCTTCCCTTCCCTCTCCGCACCGCACCCAGCCTCTCCGCTCGTCTCCACCCGCTCCACATCGCTTGTCATCCCCGCGAAAGCGGGGATCCCGCTTCCCTGTGATCCGGTAAACACAAGCTGGCCCCCGCCTCCGCGGGGTGACGAGCTCGGTTGGAGGCGGTTGAGTAAACCCGATCAGAGCGACGTCGATTCACGACCCTAATTGCCGACCTTCAGTTCGCCGTTATGATCTCTCGTAAGGAGACCTTGTGATGGCTGATAACGATGCCCTTCGCCTAAGCTGCACAGAACAGGGCTTCATAGACGCGTTTCGCACCCACGGCTTTCTTTCACCCTACATCGAAGAAGCAGTGCCTGCGTATGTTCGCCCGCACGCTGAGTGGTTCGCCCATGCGGAAGCGCTGAACAGGGCAGGGCTCGATGCCTTCTACCGCCGCGACAACGAAGTGGTGGGTTTGTCGAGTCAACATCCCGTGTCGCTGTCGATCAGAATGACGTTCCGAGCACTGTCTGCTTTCCAAGCGGCACTGATCCTTTATCGCCGGGCAATGGTGCAGGAAGGGGAGACACTTACTCGCAACATCTACGAGACGGCATTTTGGCTTGGTTACCTCCACAAGGATGGTCCCGCCGCTACCCGGGCCTTCCTCAACGATGAACGCAAATCGCAGAAGGACCGCGCTTCCTATTATCTGGAGCAATTTGCCTCCGGAGCATACGATCCCAACCCAGAGATTGAAGCCCAGTTGCGAGAGCAGGTCGCAGAACTTAAGTCGAAGATCACCAACGCCGATGATGTGTCCGTGAAAGAGGCGGCTAGGCGCAGCGACCTTTATGGACATTACGAAACTTATAAGCACCTGAGCGCCGGATCGGCACACAACTCGCTCAATAGCCTTCACCGCTACCTAAACCGTAATCCCGACGGTTCGTACGATGGTCACATTGTAGGTCCTGATCCCGACGCTCTTGTAGATGCGCTCCCGGTCATGTGCATCGGTCTCGGCATCACGCTCGCGATGTTTTGCACGATCGTGGCGCTAGATCACCCAGAGGATGATCTACAGACACTGCTCATAAAGACGGACACGATGCGAAAAGCTCAGAAGGCGGCGGGCGGCGGTATTGCCACAATGGCATGACCTAAGGCTGGCGGATCGTCGTGGCATCCGACTGGCTGACGCGGTTCCCTGCGTTAACTGAGATCGTGTCCGGGAAAAGCGCCGCGCTATGTCGGTTACCGTCAAAAGCCATTCCACTTCCCATCCCATTACGGACATCACGAAAGGCGAAGAATTCGAACTGTCGCTAACGATGATTTCGGCAAACCGTTTTCCTACACTTCAACAGTTTTGCTAGCCTCGCGTCGGCTCTTTCCATCGTCGATCCCCACCCCTGCCCTGCAAGCGGATTCAGGAAGTCTGCGCGGCGAATGCGCAAGTGCTTGCGCCCGCCGCACACGGAAGGTGACAACCGAGACAGCGCTTTTGGATGCACCCGTCTGAAAACAAACGCAGATTCGGGCCGGCGCTATTTTTTAAAGGCCCTCGGTCCGTGTAACAGCGCCTTGCGTCAGGAAGCGGTCGCGAAAGCCTCTTCGCCCAGCGCCATCATTGCTTCGCTGCCCGCTTCCAGCTTGCGCCGCAGCGCGCCGGCGTCGGGCAGGAAGCGTTCGGCGTAGTAGCGGGCGGTGACGAGCTTCGCTTCGTAGAACGCCTTGTCATCGCCACCCTCGCCCAGCTTCGCCTGCGCGACCTTGGCCATGCGCAGCCACATCAGGCCGAGCGTCACGATCCCCATGATGTGCATGTAGTGGTGCGCGCCCGCGCCGAGGTCGTTGGGGTTCTTCATCGCGTGCTGCATGAACCACATCGTCGCGGCCTGCTGTTCGCCCAGCGCCTTCTCGAGCTTCTCGGCGAGCGCGCCCAGGGCCTCGTCGCTCTTCGCTGCGGCGGCTTCCTCGCCCACCAGCTTGAAGAACGCCTGTACCGCCGCGCCGCCGTTCTGCGCCAGCTTGCGCCCGCACAGGTCCATCGCCTGCACGCCGTTGGTGCCTTCGTAGATCTGGGTGATGCGGGCATCGCGCACGAACTGGCTCATGCCCCATTCCTCGATGTAGCCGTGCCCGCCGAACACCTGCTGCATGTTCACCGCAGTCTCGAAGCCCTTGTCGGTGCCGTAGCCCTTGATCACCGGCGTCATCAGCCCGAGCAGCAGATCGGCCTCGGCGCGCTCTTCCTCGGTTGCGGCCTTGTGCGTCAGGTCGACGAGCAGCGCGCCCCACAGCGCCAGCGCGCGGAAGCCTTCGGTGAAGGCCTTGGCGTCCATCAGCATGCGGCGCACGTCGGGGTGGACGATGATCGGGTCGGCCTTCTCCTCCGGCTCGGCGGGGCCGGTCAGCGCTCTGCCCTGCCGTCGGTCGATCGCGTAGGCGACCGCGTTCTGGTAGGCCGCCTCGGCCTGGCTGAAGCCCTGGATGCCGACGCCGAGCCGCGCGGCGTTCATCATGATGAACATGGCGGCGAGGCCCTTGTTCTCCTCGCCGACCATCCACCCGGTCGCCCCGTCGTAGTTGAGCACGCAGGTCGAGTTGCCGTGGATGCCCATCTTGTGCTCGATCGAGCCACACGAGACGCCGTTGCGCTCTCCCAGACTGCCATCGTCGTTCACCAGCACCTTGGGCACCACGAACAGCGAGATGCCCTTGGTCGAATCGGGTGCGCCGGGCGTCTTCGCCAGCACGAGGTGGATGATCTGCTCGGTGAGGTCGTGCTCGCCGGCGGAGATGAAGATCTTGGTGCCGGTGACCCTATAGCTGCCGTCGGCCTGCGGCTCGGCCTTGGTGCGGATCATGCCGAGGTCGGTGCCGCACTGCGGCTCGGTCAGGTTCATCGTGCCGAGCCATTCGTTGGCGATCATCTTGGGCACGTACTTCGCCTGCAATTCGGGCGAACCCTTGGCGAGCAGCGCCGAGACCGCGCCGTTGGTGAGGCCGGGGTACATGCCGAACGCCTGATTGGCCGACGAGATGAATTCTTCGAGCACGAAGCCGAGCGCGTGGGGCATGCCCTGGCCACCGAATTCCTCGGGTGCCGAAAGTGTGCTCCAGCCGCCTTCGCGGAACTGCTCGAACGCGGCTTTGAAGCCCGGCGGAGTGGTGACCGAGCCGTCTTCGTTGCGGGTGCAGCCGTGTTCGTCGCCCGCGCGATTGAGCGGCGCGAGCACTTCGGAGCAGAACCGCCCGGCCTCGCCGATCACCGCGTCGATCATGTCGGGCGTGGCGCTCTCGAATCCCGGCAGATTACCGTAGCTGGCGAGATCGAGCACTTCGTTGACGACGAAGCGCGTGTCGCGGGTCGGGGCGATATAGGTCGGCATCGGAATGTCCTGCGGTAAGGGGTGTCAGTCGATCGCGTCGACGAGCTTGATGAAGGCGGTCAATTCCTTGATCGAGGAATCGATGTCCGCCCGCTGGCGCTTGAGCTTGGCGACGTGCGCCCGGCATTTCTCGACCGTGACGCGGCGCTGCTCGACGCGCCCGTCGCCCAGATCGTAGAGGTCGATCATCTCGCGAATCTCGGTCAGCGAGAAGCCGACGTTCTTGGCCCGCATGATCCACGCGAGCCGCGCGCGGTCGCGCTTGGAATAGACGCGCGAAAGGCCCACGCGGCGGGGCGCGATCAGGCCTTCGTCCTCGTAGAAGCGGAGCGCGCGCGCGGTGCAGTCGAACTCCTGCGTCAGGTCGGAGATCGAGAACTGCTCGCGCGAGTGCTTGTCGGGCCGGTCGAGATGCGCGCCGGAGTGCGTTTCGGAAAGCTTGCGGGCGGGCTGTGACATGGCCTTACCTTACTCCCCCTTACGTAAGCGTCAACCTTCAAGCGCTACGAGGTCGTCGCCCTCGAGCCGCCGGAAGAAGCAGCTTCGCGCACCGGTGTGGCAGGTCGGCCCAGCCGCGCGGCAGCGCAGGACCACCGCATCCTGGTCGCAGTCGACGAGAATTTCCTCGACCGTCAGCGTGTTGCCAGAGGTTTCTCCCTTGCACCAGAGCTTGCCGCGCGAGCGCGAATGGAAATGCGCCAGCCCCGTCCTGTGCGTGGCGTCGAGCGCCTCGCGGTCCATATGTCCGACCATGCGCACCGAGCCGTCGAGCGCGTCGATCACCACGGCGGTCAACAGGCCGGCGGCGTCGAACTTGGGTTCGAATTTATCGGTCAAGCTATCTTCCCCGAACGAATACATGCGCCCCGAAAGGCGGGATGACTGTTTGTTGCACGATAACCACAGGCGCGACTCAAAATCCACGCCCGAAGCACATGTTGCTTTGATCGGCGGGTCGGGAGTGGGAATAGGGGGCCGTTGTCCGCAAGGGCAACTCGCCGAGCTTTCGGTGCCAGTAGAGCGCCATGGTTCAGGGGAAACGGAGACGCAGCCCGCCCGAGGCCATAGGTCATGGGCGAAGGCGCCTCCGGCAACGTTGAGGGATAGGATCCCGTGCGGCCCGATGGGGGTTTGGCCGTCACAGCCTTCGGGCGGATCCTTTGATTTTCGTCACGTGGCGCCCGGAGCTTCGGCTCCGGGCGTTTCGTTATCGGGGTTCCATCCGGGCATGCCGCCCTTCCCCTCCTCCAGCACGCGAGAGAAGCACGCGACGATTACGCGTTTCGCGCCAGCGCGCTTCAGGGCCGCGACGCAGGCTTCGCTCGTCGCGCCGCTCGTCAGGACATCATCCACCAGCACCACGTTGGCGCCGCGCAACGAGGCCGCACGGCGCGGATCGGCCGCGATCGCCCCCGACAGCGTCTTGGCGCGCGCCTTGCGGCCCAGTCCGCCGAGCATCGGCGTGCGCTTGTGCCGGTGCAGCGCATCGACCGTCAGCGTGCCGCCGGTCCCCAAGGCAAGCTCGCGCGCGATCAGCGCCGCCTGGTTGAAGCCGCGCCGCCACAGCCGCCAGCGGTGCAGCGGCACCGGCACGATCAGCCACTCGCCCTCGAGCACCGGCAACCGCGCCGCGACGAGCCGCGCGAGCATCGGCGCGAGCGCGATTCGCCGGCCGTGCTTGAAGGCCAGCACCAGCTTGCGGGCGGTATCGTTGTAGATCGTCCCTGCCGCAATACCATCGTGCCGGGGCGGGTGTGCGAGACAGGGAGCGCAGATCATCGTCCCTTCCGCGACGTCGCTGGCGATCGGTCGTTGGCATCGCGCGCAGGCGGGCGCGCCGGGGATGACCAGTTCGCTCCAGCACGCCGGGCACAGGCCATCCTGCTGCGCGATGCTCTCGCCGCATACCGGGCAACGCGGCGGGTAGATCAGGTCCACCAGCGGAGCGAGCGATTCGCGCAAGAGGGTGGCGGCAGGCATCGCGCGATGCTGCCCGCGCTTGCATGCGCCTGGCAAGAGCGGCAGGGCCCGGCGATGGCATCTTCCGGAGTACCACAGATCTTTTCCCGCCCGCGCCGCGCGGCCCGCTGGCGCAGGGCATTGGAACTGCAGCGCGGCGCGGATGCGGCGGACTTCGTGTTCCGCGCGATGGCCGAGGAACTGGGGGATCGGCTTGGTTTCATCGACCACCGGATGGAAACGGCGCTGGTGATCGGCGACCCAACGGGGCTGGCGGTCGAGGCCCTTGACGGTTCGGCGGCGCGGATCGTTTCGCACGGCCCCGACGCGATCGACGAGGAAGCGGCACTCGACGGGCGGTACGATCTCGTCGCCAGCCTCGGCTCGCTCGATACGGTCAACGACGTGCCGGGCGCGCTGCTGCATATGCGCGAGGCGCTGGCGCCCGGTGGGATTGCGATCGCCAGCTTCCTCGGCGCGGGTAGCTTGCCGAACCTGCGCCGTGCCCTGCTGGCCGCCGAGCCCGAACGCCCCGCGGCGCGGATGCATCCGATGATCGACATGCGCGCCGCCTCGGCGCTGCTCCAGCGGGCCGGGTTCGCGCGGCAGGTCGCGGATTCGTTCACGCTCCGGGTGCGCTACGGATCGCTCGACCGGCTGGTGGCGGACTTGCGCGCACAGGGGCTGACCAATGTGTTGGCATCCACCCCGCCTACGTTGTCGCGCGCTGCGATGGAGCGGGCGCAGGCTGCGTTTCTGGATCAGGCCGATACGGATGGAAAGGTGGTCGAACCTTTCGAGATCATCACTCTAACCGGCTGGAAAAGTTAGCGAAGGCTCGCCTGCGCCGCCGCCAGCCGCGCAATCGGCACGCGGTAGGGTGAGGCGCTGACGTAATCGAGACCGATCTTCTCGCAGAACGCGATGCTGGCCGGATCGCCGCCGTGTTCGCCGCAGATGCCGAGCTTGATGTCACCCCGTGTCGCCCGCCCACGCTCGACGGCGAGTTCGACCAGCTGCCCTACCCCGTCGATGTCGAGGCTGACGAATGGGTCGCGCGGGAAGATGCCCTTGTCGACATAGGGAGCAAGGAAGCGCGCCGAATCATCTCTCGAAACACCCAGAGTTGTCTGCGTCAAATCGTTGGTTCCGAACGAGAAGAAGCGCGCCTCCTGTGCGATCTCCCCGGCCATCAGCGCGGCGCGCGGCAGTTCGATCATCGTGCCGACGAGATAGGCGACCTCGCGCCCTTTCTCGGCGAAGACCTCACCCGCGACGCGATCGACCAGCGCGCGCAGCAGTTCCAGTTCGCGCTTGGTGGCGACGAGCGGGATCATCACCTCGGGCAGCGGCGCTTCGCCGCTCGCCTCGGCGACCTCGCACACCGCTTCGAAGATGGCGCGCGCCTGCATCTCGTAGATTTCGGGGTACGTGATCCCGAGCCGGCACCCGCGATGACCCAGCATCGGGTTGAACTCGTGGAGTTCGTCAGCGCGCCGCCGCAAGTGATCGACACCCAGGCCGGTGGCATCGGCCAGTTCGGCGAACTCGGCGTCGCCGTGCGGCAGGAATTCGTGCAGCGGCGGATCGAGCAGGCGGATGGTGCACGGCAGCCCGGCCATGACTTCGAAAATCTCGCGGAAATCGGCGCGCTGTTCGGGCAGCAGCTTGGCGAGCGCGGCGCGGCGGCCCGCCTCGCTGTCGGCCAGGATCATCTCGCGAACCGCGCTGATGCGGCCCGCATCGAAGAACATGTGCTCGGTGCGGCACAGGCCGATGCCCTCGGCGCCGAACTGGCGTGCCATGCGGCAGTCCGCCGGGGTTTCGGCATTGGTGCGGACCTTCATCCGCCGGTGGCGGTCGGCCCAGTCCATCAGCGTGCCGAAGTCGCCCGCCAGCTCGGGCTCGATCGTCGCGACCTCGCCTGCCATGACCTGCCCGGTCCCGCCGTCGAGCGTGAGCGTATCGCCCTCGCCCAGTTCGCGCTCGCCGATGCGCAGGGTGCGCGCCTTGAGGTCGATCGACACACCCGGCGCGCCCGAAACACACGGGCGGCCCATGCCGCGCGCAACCACCGCCGCGTGTGACGTCATGCCGCCGCGCGCGGTCAGAATGCCTTGTGCTGCGTGCATCCCGTGAATGTCCTCCGGGCTGGTTTCCACGCGAACGAGGATGACCTTCTCGCCACGCTGCGACCATTGCTCGGCGGTGTCCGCATCGAGCACGATCTTGCCGCTTGCCGCGCCGGGCGAAGCCGGGAGGCCGGTAGTGAGCACGTCGCGCGGGGCATCGGGGTCGAGCGTCGGATGGAGCAGTTGATCCAGTGCCATCGGATCGACCCGCAGGATCGCGGTCTTCTCGTCGATCAGGCGCTCATCCACCATGTCGACCGCGAGCTTGAGCGCGGCCTTGGCGGTGCGCTTGCCGCTGCGGGTTTGCAGCATCCACAAATGCCCGCGCTCCACGGTGAATTCGATATCCTGCATGTCGCGGTAGTGCCGTTCGAGCAGGTCGAACACGCGGGCGAGCTCGCCGTAAGCCTCGGGCATGGCCTCTTCCATGCTGAGCGGTTTCGCGCCCGCCGCTTGGCGCGCGGCTTTCGTGAGGTATTGCGGGGTGCGGATGCCGGCGACCACGTCCTCGCCCTGCGCGTTTATCAGGTATTCGCCGTAGTAGGCCTTCTCGCCCGTCGCCGGATCGCGGGTGAAGGCGACGCCGGTGGCGCTGGTTTCGCCCATGTTGCCGAACACCATCGCCTGCACGTTGACCGCAGTGCCCCAGTCTGCGGGAATGTCGTTCAGCCGGCGGTAGACCTTCGCCCGGTCGCTGTCCCAGCTATCGAACACGGCGCGGATGGCGCCCCAGAGTTGGTCGTCGACGTCTTGCGGGAAGTCTTCGCCGAGCTCGCGCAGGACGATCGCCTTGTACTCCCCGACCAGCGCCTGCCAGTCTTCAAGCTCCATCTCGGTATCGTTGAAGAAACCCTTGTCTTCCTTGGCGATTTCGAGCGCTTCTTCGAACAGGCCATGATCGATGCCGAGCACCACGTCGGAATACATCTGGACGAAACGGCGATAGCTGTCCCACGCGAAGCGGGCATCGCCGCTGGTCGCCGCGAGGCCCTCCACCGTCTCGTCGTTGAGGCCGAGGTTGAGAACGGTGTCCATCATGCCAGGCATCGAGACGCGTGCGCCCGAGCGGACCGAGACGAGCAGCGGATCGGCGGCATCGCCGAAGCGCTTGCCGACGGTTTTCTCGATATGTTGCAGGGCCTTGGCGACGTCATCTCGCAATGCGTCGGAGAAATCGCCGCCTTCTTTCAGATAGCGCACGCATTCGTCGGTCGCGATGGTGAAGCCGGGGGGCACCGGCAAGCCGATGCTCGCCATTTCCGCGAGGTTCGCGCCCTTGCCGCCGGTGACGGTCTTGTCCTTCTGCCGCGCAATCGTATGCGCGGCATCGCCGCCGAAGGTAAAGACTGTCTGTTCCATGCCGTTCCTTGTCTGGATGGGATCGGTTGCGGGCCGGTCCGCGGCGGATCAGCCCTCGATGCGCGAGAAATCCGCCACGTTGTGCACTGCAGCACGAAAGCGTGCAAGCAGGTCGAGCCGATGCGCGCGCTTGTTTTCTTCATCGGCGTTTACCGTCACTTCTTCGAAGAACCGGTCGATCGGCGCGCGTAGCGAAGCCAGCGCGGCCATCGCGGCGGCGAAATCCTCCGCTTCGATCGCCTGTGCGGCGGCGGGTTCGGCGGCATCGAGCGCGTCCATCAGCGCCTTTTCCGCAGGCTCCGGCGCGTAGGACAACTCCTTTGCGTGACGGTCCGCCATCTTGGCGTCGATCACCGCCTTCATGTCGGGATCGTCGACGTTGGCGAGCGGGTCTTCCTCGCCGGTATGCGCGGGCTCGCCCTCGACGCCGTACCAATCCTCCTTCTTGAGGATATTGGCCGCGCGCTTGTACCCTGCGAGCAAGTTGGCGCCGTCCTCGGATTCCATGAAGGATTGCAGAGCGTTCACACGAGCCAGAAGCCGCACGAGGTCGTCTTCGTTCCCGAGCGCGAAGACTGCGTCGATGAGGTCGTGGCGGACGCCTGCCTCGCGTTGCTGGACTTTGAGGCGGTCGGCGAAGAAGTCGTGGAGGCTGCTAACGCCTTCCAATAAAGCCAGATAAATCGAGTTCACCCAGTGAATGGGTTTGCTCAGTTCATTGGACATATGCTCCTTGTTGACGAGATTCTCTTGGAATCTCCAAGCAGCGCCTTTCTCGGAAAATTGGAAGGGGCGGTCGGAGACAGCAGCCACATACCAAGTCTCAATGAGCGAGAAGTCGGTCTCACCCAAGCGGCGATATTCTCTAATGGCAATGTGCTTCGAGAGGAGCTTGGCAACCGGCCTCGTCACCTCGTTGAGCGAGAGACGCAATTGTTGGTCAGACAAAACCCGAATGATTCCAAGCGCCGCACGCCGAAGCGCGAATGGATCTTTTGATCCGGTGGGCGTCTCGCCGATAGCAAAGAAGGCAACGACGGTATCCAGCTTGTCCGCCAGCGACACCGCCACCGTCACTGGCGCGGTCGGCACCTCGTCGCCCTGACCGACCGGCTTGTAGTGGTCGCGGATGGCATCAGCGACCTCGTCAGGCAGCCCCTCGGCGCGGGCGTAATAGCCGCCCATCAGCCCCTGCAACTCGGGGAATTCGCCGACCATCTCGGTGACGAGGTCGGCCTTGGCGAGGCGGGCGGCATCCTCCGCCATCTGCGCCAATTCTTCCTTTGTCACCCCGGCCCCCGAGCCGGGGTCCCGCTTTTCTTCGAGCGCTGCACCAGAAGAAGCGGGACCCCGGATCAAGTCCGGGGTGACGATCCCTTCTTCCACCAGCCAGCGCGCCAGCTTGGCGACGCGCTCGACCTTGTCGGCGACGGTGCCGAGCTTTTCGTGGAAGGTAATCCGCTCGAGCTTCTTCGCGTGATCGGCCAGCGGGGTCTTGCGGTCCTGCTCCCAGAAGAAGCGCGCGTCGGAGAGGCGCGCGGCGAGGACCTTGCGGTTGCCGTCAACGATCGCCGCGCCGCCGCCTTCCGCGGCGATGTTGGCGGTGCAGACGAAGGCGTTGGCGAGCGTTCCCGACTTGTCCTCACACACGAAGTATTTCTGGTTCACGCGCGCGGTGAGCTGGATCACTTCCGGCGGTACATTCAGGAAACCGCTGTCGAACCGGCCCAGCAGCGGGACTGGCCATTCGGTCAGCCCGGCATTCTCGACCACCAGGCCCTCGTCTGCGATGACCGTGAGACCGGCAGCTTTCGCCGCCTTGCGCGCGGCCTCGCGAATGATCCCGGCGCGTTCCTGATGGTCGACGATCACGTGGGCGGCACGCAGCTTGTCGGCGTAATCGGCGGCGCTACTGATCGTGATCTCGCCCGAATGATGGAACCGGTGGCCGAGGGTGACCCGACCAGAAGCGACGCCGTGGACCTCGCACTCGACCACATCCTCGCCCAGCAACGCGACGATCCCGCTCAGCGGACGTACCCAGCGCAAGCTATCGGTGCCAATCGAGGCAGCGCCCCAGCGCATCGACTTGGGCCAGGCGAAATCGCGGACGATTGCCGGGATCGCCTCGCCCAGCAGGTCGCCGGTGGCGCGGCCGGGCTTCTCGATCACCGCGAACCACGTGTTGCGACCTTTCACCTCGCGCAGTTCGAGCTGGTCGCGGGTAACGCCGTTCTTGCGGCAGAAACCGTCGATCGCGGCGTCGGGCGCGCCTTCGGGCGGGCCCTTGGCCTCCTCGCTGACAGCCTCGGTGGCTTGCGGCAGGCCGCGCGCGATCAGCGCGAGGCGGCGCGGGGTGGACCAGACGGTGACCTCGCCGGGTTCGATGCCCGCCGCCTCCATCTCGCGGCGGAACAGCTTCTCCAGCTCGTCGCGCGCGCCGGCCTGCATCCGCGCGGGGATTTCTTCGGAGCGCAGTTCGAGGAGGAAGTCGGAGCCGCTCATTTCGACCACTCCGGGTATTTCTCCGCCCAGCTGGGCGCCTCGCGGGCCATGTAGGCCTCGCAGCTACCGCGAGCGAGATCGCGGACCTGCGCCATGTAGCTGGCACGTTCCTGCACCGAGATCACGCCCCGCGCCTGCAGCAGGTTGAACACGTGGCTCGCCTCGATCGCCTGTTCGTAGGCGGCGATGGGCACGTCGTTGTCGAGACAGTTGCGGCATTCGGCCGCGGCCTTGCGAAACAGGTCGAACAGCGCGTCGGTATCGGCGATCTCGAAGTTCCACTTCGACATCTGCTTCTCGTTCTCGAGGAAGACGTGGCCGTAGCTCGTCCCGCGCCCGTCGAAATTCAGGTCGTAGACGTTGTCGACGCCCTGGATATACATCGCGAGGCGCTCGAGGCCATAGGTCAGCTCGCCCGCGACCGGCTTGCAGTCGAACCCGCCCATCTGCTGGAAATAGGTGAACTGCGTCACCTCCATGCCGTCGCACCAGACCTCCCAGCCGAGCCCCCAGGCGCCCAATGTGGGGCTTTCCCAGTCATCCTCGACGAAGCGGATGTCGTGCTTGAGTGGATCGATCCCGATCACCCGCAGGCTCTCGAGATAGAGATCCTGAATGTCGGGCGGGCTCGGCTTCAGGATGACCTGATACTGGTAGTAGTGCTGGAGCCGGTTGGGGTTCTCGCCGTAGCGCCCGTCGGTCGGGCGGCGGCAGGGCTGGACGAAGGCCGCGTTCCACGGCTCGGGCCCGAGGGCGCGGAGCGTGGTCGCGGTGTGGAACGTGCCCGCGCCCATCCGCATATCGTAGGGCTGGAGGATCAGGCACCCGTGCGCGCTCCAGAAATCGTGGAGGCAGAGGATCATGTCCTGAAAGCTGGTCTGGGGTGATCGGTCCATCGTGCGCGCGGCCATGGCGCAGGCGCGAAATCGGGTCAATGCGCAGGCTGCGGTGGACGCGCGAAAGACAGGCATGTGTGACATGATGTCAGGTTCTGTTGACATGATAAGCGAATCGCGACATATGGTCAGGGAAACCTGACACCAAGGTCGATCTGGTCTCATATACCCCGAGGGAGTAACAATAGTGTACAACGCGAAAGCGACGACCAATCGTGACTGGGCGAAGATCCATCTCAATTTCGGCGTGTTCGCCATTCCCTGCCTCGCTCTTCTGATACTCTCGAAAATGGGCATGCTCGAAGAAAGCTATGGCGTGATCGGGGCGGCGTCCCTCGTACTCTCGATGATGGTGATGTTCATGTCGCGCAACGCCGACGAATATACGCTGTCGTTATGGTCGGCGGGCGCCACTGCGGGGTTCATGGCCGCCGTCGCATGGCTGATCTTCGCGCCGCTGATCGAAGGGTTCGTCGATGGGGCGACGGGCAATGCGCACATCAGGGACTGGCCGGCCGACATGGGCATCCACATCGGGATCGCGGTGTTCCTGATAGCCTTCAACCTGAAGCGCTTTCGCGGCACGGCGTGAGCGAGATGAAGGGAGCACTGCGGAATATGCCTTACGACCCCCAAGCGCCGACCGGCGGCGAGACGGCCAGCGCGTTCAACATGGCGTGGACGGGGCTGGCGGCGAATGTCGTGCTGCTGATATCCTACCTGACGGGAAGCCACACGATCTCGACCGCTGCGCTGGCCGTGACCGGCGCACTCATCGCTGTGGTGATGTTCAGCAATCGTTTCGACGAGCATTTCAGTGCCGTGCGCGACACGGGGTTGCGGTGGGGCATGTCGGTGATCGCGCTCTATCTGTTCGCGGGCGCGGTGCTGTCGCTGGCCACGGGTGTGCGCCGCCTCGGGTTCTACACCGCGGCAGGCGAGTGGCCCGATCTCGGGCGTGGAATTCCCGGTCTTCTGGCCGACGGATATCTGCTGGCAATCGTTGCCGGACTGGCATTCCACCTCGGCTTCGCCTGGGCGCGCATTCGTGGAGCGGCAAGCAGGTGAAAAACCGCCTCAAGGTGCTGCGTGCCGAGCGGGACTGGAGCCAGGCGGAGCTGGCGATGCAGCTCGACGTGTCGCGGCAGGCGGTGAACGCGATCGAGACGGGCAAGCACGATCCCTCGCTGCCGCTGGCGTTCCGCATCGCACGGTTGTTCGAGATGAGGATCGAGGAGATTTTCGATGACCAGGGATGATGATGTGGAGCGTGCCGAGAGCAACTTGGGCAATCTGGCAATCCTCGCAGGTGCTGGCTTGTTGGCGCTGTTCGCGCTCGGAGTCCTCGCGGGTCTGATTACTGGTGCAGTCGAAAATTCCGGCCCGCCCCATCCGGTGATCTATATCGCGGGTGCCGTCGCAGCACTGCTGCTCGCGTTCGCGGCATGGCTCATCCGTCGTCATCGCCGCGCACTGACATTGCCGCGCAGCCCGCGCATGCGCGAAGCAGGTGCGATCCTTTACCTGAGCGCAGGGCTGGGCTTTGCCGCCACGCTTGCGCTGATACTGCTTACAGGTTCCGAATTCGGGCTCGACCTGTTCGTTTCCGACGGACCGATCGGCCGCGAGGTCGCGCTGGTCATGGCCGCTATCGTCGTGATCGGCATGGCGCTGTCGATCCGCTGGTTTCTGCTGCTCGACGAGCACGAGCGGGCGGCGCACGATTTCGGCACGGTAGTGGCGTTCTATGCCTATCTCACGATCAGCGCGATCTGGTGGCTGCTGGCACGTGGCGGGCTGACCCCTTGGCCAAACGGCGTGCTGATTTTCTGGCTCTCGCTGGCCGTATGGGTGGTCGGATGGGCATGGCGCCGCCGCGGCTGATTTCCTATAATCCAACGTAACCGAAGGACAACCCGACATGACGTTCACGATCATTATCGATACCGCCCGCCGCCTTTCGCTCGGCGTCTCCGCAATTTCGCTCGCCTTGGCAGGGCCGGCGTTCGCGCAGGAGGAGGTGGCACCGGCCCCCGCCGCCGAAGCCACGGTCGCCTCGCCCGCTTTGTGGAAGGTCGCCGACGAGGACACCACGATCTGGTTGTTCGGGACGGTCCACGCGCTGCCCACGACCATCGAATGGTATCGCGGCCCGATCGCGACCGCGCTGGGCGGCTCGGACACGCTCGTCACCGAGATCGAGATGACGCCCGCAACGGCGACCACGATGCAGCAGATCGTGATGACCAAGGCGATACTGCCCGATGGCCAGACATTGCGCGGCCTGCTCGATGACGATCAGCGGGCGGCCTACGAAGCAGCGATGACGAAGCTGGAGCTGCCGGTGGCCGCGTTCGACCGGTTCGAGCCCTGGTATGGCGCAATGACGCTGGCGATGCTGCCGCTGCTGAAGCAGGGCTATTCGCTCGACGCGGGGGCGGAACAGGTGCTCGAGGCGCAGGCCGGGGAGACGATCGGGCGCGGCGCGCTCGAGACCGTCGAGGAACAGCTCGAGCTGTTCGATGGTCTGCCGCAGGATGCGCAGGTCGAGTTCCTGATGGAAACGGTCGATGGCATCGACGACATCAAGGAAATGCTCGATGCGATGGTCGCCGAATGGGCCGAAGGCGACGCCGACGCCCTGGCCGACCTGATGAACGAGGGGATGGACGATCCGGTGCTGGCCGAGCGGCTGCTCTACGCCCGCAACGCCAACTGGGCGCAGTGGATCGACGAACGGCTCGAAGCGCCGGGCACGGTGTTCGTCGCGGTCGGCGCGGGCCACCTCGCGGGCGAGAACAGCGTGCAGGAAAAGCTGGAGGATCTCGGGATCGAGACCGAACGCGTCCAGTGATGCGCCTGCCTGCCTTGCTGGCGGCGCTGCTGACGCTCGCCGCCTGCGGGCAGGCCGGTCCGCCTCCCGGATTCGAGGGCACCCCCTCCCCCGCGTTGTTCGAGGTTTCGTCGGCGGACGGTGAGGTGGAAGGTTGGCTCTTCGGCACGATCCATTCGCTGCCGGACGGGGTGGAATGGCGCACTGGCCCGCTCGACGATGTTGTTTCGCGGGCCGACCTGCTGGTGGTCGAGGTCCGCGATCTGGACGACGCGGCGGGGTTGCGCGATGCCTTTGCGGCGCGAGCCCGCACCGCCGGGCAGCCGCCGCTGGCGGACAAGGTTCCACCCCGGCTGCGCGGCGATCTCGCAGCGATCCTCACCGAGCACGATCTCTCGCCCGATACCTTCGCCGATATCGAGACATGGGCCGCGGCGCTGACGCTGGCGCAGTATGCCGAGACGGGCGATTCCGCGAACGGGGTCGACCGCGCACTGCTGCGCGAGATGCCGCGCGCGAAAGTCGTCGAGCTGGAGGGCGCGGACGCGCAGTTCGACGTATTCGACCGCCTGCCCGAGACCGAGCAGCGCGACCTGCTCGCCGCGGTGATCGTGGACATGGAGCGCAACCGCGAAAGCCCGGCCGTCCACGCCGCAGACTGGTACAAGGGGCGGATCGACCACCTCGCCGATCGCGAGACCAGCGCGATGCTTGCCGATCCCGAACTGCGCGAGGCGCTCTACGCGGCCCGCAATCGCGCCTGGGCTACGCGGCTCACAGCGCTGCTGAGGCGCGATCCGCGGCCGCTGGTCGCGGTCGGCAGCGCGCACCTGGCGGGTGAGGATGGGCTGCCCGCGCTGCTTTCGGCGCAAGGCTACACCGTGCGGCGCATTCAATAGCGCGATTCCCCGCAGGCTTGCATTCGCCCGGCCTTGCGCTATAGGCGCGCGCTTCCGACCATGGTCATCCCTGGAGGCGTGGCGGAAACCTGTATTCAAAAGCATTTCGAAAGGTACGTGACATGAGCGACGCTCTGACCCTGCCGGCCGAGACGCGCGATCGGGCGGGCAAGGGAGCCTCCCGTGCACTGCGTCGCGAAGGCCGTGTCCCCGCCGTGATCTATGGCGGCAAGGAAGAACCCACCCCGATCCACGTCGAGGAGCGCGTGCTGGTCAAGCAGCTCGGCACCGGGCATTTCATGAACTCGATCATCGAGATCGAGCTCGGCGGCAAGAAGCTGCGCACCCTGCCCAAGGACGTCGCGCTGCACCCCGTCAGCGATCGCCCGCTGCACGTCGATTTCCTGCGCCTCGCGAAGGGCGCCAAGGTGGACGTGAACGTGCCGGTCGTGTTCGAGAACGAGGAAGCGAGCCCCGGCCTCAAGAAGGGTGGCGTGCTCAACGTGGTCCGTCACGAACTGGAACTGGTCTGCGACGCGGACAAGATCCCGAGCGAGATCACGATCGACGTCACTGGCAAGGAAGTCGGCGATTCGATCCACATCAGCGAAGTCACGCTGCCCGAGGGTTCGGAAAGCGCCATCACCGACCGCGACTTCACCATCGCCACCGTCGTCGCCCCGTCCGCGCTCAAGCGCTCGGAGGCCGAGGAAGGCGAGGAAGTGGCCGCCGACGACGTGCCTGCCAGCGAGCAGAGCGACGAGGAAGGCGAGAGCGAAGAGGACGCCGGCGAGGAGTAATCCTCCCATGTCCCGTTCGGGCTTTCAATCGAGGCGCCGGTCCAGCGATGGGCCGGCGCTTTGTGTTTGTGCGTTCGCTTGCCTATCTCTCCTCCGGCGATACGATCGCGCGATCCGCACGACACCGGAGAAATCAGCTTGAGCGACACCGATACCGTCCCCGTTCCGGCCGAGGTGAAAGCCCGCGCCGGCTGCACGCTGGAACAGTACGAAGAGTTGTACCGCCGCAGCCTGGACGAGCCCGACGCGTTCTGGGCCGAGCAGGCGGAACGGCTCGACTGGATCGAGAAGCCCGGAAAAATCGCGAACTGGAGTTTCGATCCGGTCGACATCAAGTGGTTCGAGGACGGCACGCTCAACCTGTGCCACAACGCGGTGGACCGCCACGTCGAAGCGGGCCACGGCGACACCGTCGCGCTGATCTTCGAGCCCGACGATCCGGCGGGCGAGGTCCGGCGGCTGACCTATGCAGACCTCCGCCGCGAGACGATCCGCATGGCGAACACGCTCAAGGCGATGGGCGTGGCCAAGGGCGACCGGGTCACGATCTATATGCCGATGATCCCCGAGGGCGCGATCGCGATGCTCGCCTGCGCCCGCATCGGCGCGGTGCATTCGGTGATCTTCGGCGGCTTTTCCCCCGATGCGATCGCCGGGCGGATCAAGGATTGCGCGAGCGACTGGGTTATCACCGCCGACGAAGGCCTGCGCGGATCGAAGACCATCCCGCTCAAGGCCAACGTCGATGCCGCGCTGGAGAAGGTTTCGGTCAAGGCCGTGCTCACGGTCCGCCATACGGGCGGCAAGGTAACGATGCGCGAGGGACGCGACCACTGGTATCACGAGCTGTCGCAGGATGTCGGCGACGAATGCCCGTGCGCGCCGATGGCCGCGGAAGACCCGCTGTTCATCCTTTATACCTCGGGCTCGACCGGCAAGCCCAAGGGCGTGCTGCACACCACCGGCGGCTACGCGGTGTGGACCGAGACGACCTTCCGCCACGTGTTCGATTACCGGCCCGGCGAGGTCTACTGGTGCACCGCCGACATCGGCTGGATCACCGGGCACAGCTATATCGTCTACGGCCCACTGCTGAACCGGGCGACCGCGCTGATGTTCGAAGGCGTGCCGAATTACCCCGATCACGACCGCTTCTGGGCGGTGTGCGAGAAGCACGGCGTGAATGTGTTCTACACCGCGCCCACCGCGATCCGCGCGCTGATGCGCGAAGGCGAGGCGCATGTCGCCAAGCATGATCTTTCCAGCCTGCGCCTGCTCGGCACGGTGGGCGAGCCGATCAACCCCGAGGCCTGGCGCTGGTATCACGATACCGTGGGCGGCGGCGCGATCCCGGTGGTCGATACCTGGTGGCAGACCGAGACGGGCGGGATCATGATCACCACCCTCCCCGGCGCGCACGACATGAAGCCGGGCAGCGCAGGCAAGCCGTTCTTCGGCGTGTGCCCCGAACTGGTCGATGGCGACGGCCAAGTGCTGGAAGGCGCGGCGAACGGCAATCTGTGTGTCACGCGCAGCTGGCCGGGGCAGGCGCGGACCGTTTACGGCGATCACGACCGCTTCGTGCAAACCTATTTCAGCACCTACAAGGGCAAGTATTTCACCGGCGACGGCTGCCGCCGCGATGCGGATGATTACTACTGGATCACCGGCCGGGTGGACGACGTGATCAACGTGAGCGGCCACCGCATGGGCACCGCCGAGGTCGAAAGCGCGCTGGTGGCCCACCCGCGCGTGGCGGAAGCGGCGGTGGTCGGCTTCCCGCACGACATCAAGGGCCAGGGCATTTACTGCTACGTCACGCTCAACGCCGGCGAGGAGGCGGAGGAGGACTTCGCCGCCGAACTGCGCCAGTGGGTCCGCAAGGAAATCGGCCCGATCGCCACGCCCGATCACCTCCACTTTACCCCCGCCCTGCCCAAGACCCGCAGCGGCAAGATCATGCGCCGCATCCTGCGCAAGATCGCCGAAAACGAGACGGGAGCATTGGGCGACACCTCGACGCTGGCCGACCCGGGGATCGTGGATACGCTGATCGAGGGACGGCTGAACCGCTGACTTGACACGATCCGCCGCCTTCGCGGGGGATTGGGTGGAGGGTTGCCGTCCCGCGCCTGACCGCTACAGCGCCCCCATGCAGATATGGGCAGGCCTCGGTAATCCCGGACCGCAATACGCGCTCCACCGCCACAACGTCGGCTTCATGGCCTGCGACGTGATCGCGGAGATGCACGATTTCGGCCCGGTGCAGAAGAAATTCAGCGGTTGGGTGCAGGAAGGCCGCATCGGCAGCCAGAAGGTGCTGCTGCTCAAGCCCGCGACCTTCATGAACGAGAGCGGCCGCAGCGTGGGCGAGGCGCTGCGCTTCTACAAGCTCGACGTCGATGCGCTCACGGTATTCCACGACGAACTCGATCTCGCCCCGTTCAAGGTCAAGGCGCGCGTCGGCGGCGGGCTGGCGGGGCACAACGGGCTGCGCTCGATCAACCAGCATCTGGGCCCCGACTTCCGCCGCGTACGCATCGGCATCGGCCATCCGGGCCACAAGGACCGCGTGACCGGCCACGTCCTCGGCAACTACGCCAAGGCGGAAATGGAAGACCTCACCGACATGCTCGCCGCGATTTCCGCCGAAGCCGACTGGCTCGCGCAGGGTAACGACGCCCGGTTCATGAGCGATGTGGCGCTGCGAATGCAGTGAAGGAACGTCGCGACCCCGCGCAGCTTTCGCGGCCGAAGATGCTCGCGGTGATGATCGCACAGGCGGCGGTGTTCACGGCGGTCGGCGCGGGAATCTGGGCGCTGTCGGGGCGCGCGCTGGCCGATTTCGTCACCGTCGACGGCGGACAGGTGCTCGTCGGGCTGGCGATCGCCGCGGCGATGATCGCGAGCGCAGCGGCCATCTGCTTCGGATCGCCGACACTTTCACGCAAGCTGGTTCGCACACAGGAAAAGCTGTTCGGGCTGTTCGGCGGCCGCCTTTCGCTTACCGCGATCATCGTGATTTCCCTATGTGCCGGGATCGGCGAGGAAGCGCTGTTCCGCGGCGGCCTGCAAACGTTGGCAGGCGACTACGTGCCCATGCCTCTCGCCATTGCGCTGTCCTCGATCCTGTTCACCGCGATACACATGGCGCGCCCGCTGGTGATGGCGCTGATCTTCGCGATCGGCTGCCTTTTCGGATGGCTCTATTGGCAGACCGGCAGCTTGCTGGCGGTGATGATCGGCCATGCGATCTACGACGTGTTCGCGCTATGGTACGTCCAGCGCGAACTCGATGGGATGGGGTTCTACGATGCGCAGGCGGACGAGGCCGCGTCTGATCCGTAACGTGCTCGACGCGGCGGCAAGCCCGTGCCACGATAGGTGCGAGGAGGACTGCCGATGATCGACCTGACCCGCCGCACACTGCTTGCAGGCGCCGCCGCGACGACCGCGCTCGCCGCCACCGTCACCCGCGCGCAGCCCGATGCCGTGGCCGCCGCGCCCGATCTTTCGGGCAAGTCGATCCTCATTACCGGCTGCTCGTCGGGCTTCGGGCGCGTGGGGGCCGAGCACTACGCGCGGCTCGGCGCCAAGGTGTTCGCGACGATGCGCAATCTGCCGCGGCCCGAGGCGGAGGAACTGGAAGCGCTAGCGCACGACGAGAATCTCGACATCACGGTGATCGAGCTCGACGTGCTTGACGACGACATGGTGGCGCGCGCCGTCGCCGAGGCGGAGCGGCTCGCGGGCGGTGCGCTCGACGTGCTGGTCAACAATGCCGGGATCGGCATCTCCGGCCCGGTCGAGGTGCACGACATGGAGGCGGTGCGGCTGGCGTTCGACACCAACGTCTTCGGCTACCACCGCCTCGCGCGCGCGGTGCTGCCGGCGATGCGGGCACGCAAGAGGGGGCAGATCTTCGCCGTGTCCTCGCAGCTCGGCCGGGTGATCGTGCCGTTCGGCGGGATGTATTCGGCCAACAAGTTCGCGGTCGAGGCGATGTTCGAACAGCTCGCCTACGAACTGGTGCCGCACAATATCGACGTCACCATCATCGAGCCGGGCGGCTACCCCACGAAAGTGTGGGTCAACCGCAACGTTTATACCGGTGCGCTGAAGGAACGCGCGGCGGAAATCCACACCGCGGGCTATCCCGAAGTCGTTGCCGCGATGGGGACCGAGGACGGATCGGGTCGCAGCGCCGACACAATGGACGTGCCGCGCGCGATCGCCGAGATCGCCGCAATGCCGCCCGGCACCCGCCCGCTGCGCCGCGCGGTGAGCGGCAGCGCGATCCCGCAGACCGAAATCAACCGCGTCGCCGCCCAAACCCAGCTCGCCATGCTCGGGCGGTCGGAACGGCTGGGCCCGCTGGTGCGGGCGGTCCACGACTAGCTTTGCCGCGCGAGTGCCGCTAGGGGCCGCGGCACCTCATATTTCCGGAGTTTTCGATGGGTTTCCGTTGCGGAATCGTCGGGCTGCCCAATGTCGGCAAGTCCACCCTGTTCAATGCGCTGACCGAGACGCAGGCGGCGCAGGCGGCTAATTATCCGTTCTGCACGATCGAACCCAACGTGGGCCAGGTCGCGGTGCCCGACGAGCGGCTGGAGAAGATCGCGGCGATCGCCAAGAGCGCCAAGGTCGTCCCCACCCAGCTCGCCTTCGTTGACATCGCGGGCCTCGTGAAGGGCGCGAGCAAGGGCGAGGGGCTCGGCAACCAGTTTCTCGGCAACATCCGCGAGGTCGACGCGGTGGTCCACGTGCTGCGCTGCTTCGAGGACGATGATATCCAGCACGTCAGCAACAAAGTCGATCCGATCGCCGATGCCGAGGTGGTCGAGACCGAACTGATGCTGTCCGACCTCGAAAGCCTCGAGAAGCGCGTCCCCGCCGCGGCCAAGAAGGCGACCGGAGGCGACAAGGAAGCGAAGATCATGGCCTCGGTGCTCGGCCAGGCGCTCGACCTGCTGCGCGAGGGCAAGCCCGCGCGGCTGACCGAGCCGAAGGATGACGAAGAGGCACGCGTCTTCGCGCAGGCGCAGCTCCTCACCGCCAAGCCCGTGCTCTACGTGTGCAACGTGGCCGAGGAAGACGCGGCCGAGGGCAATGCCCTGAGCGCCCAAGTGTTCGAGAAAGCCAAGGCCGAGGGTGCCGAAGCGGTGGTCGTGTCCGCCGCGATCGAGAGCGAGCTGGTGGCGATGCCCGCCGAGGACCGCGCCGAGTACCTCGCCGAACTCGGCCTCACCGAAAGCGGCCTCAGCCGCGTGATCCGCGCGGGCTACAAGCTCCTCGGCCTGCAGACCTTCTTCACCGCCGGGCCGAAGGAATCGCGCGCGTGGACTTTCCCGGCCGGTGCGAAGGCCCCGCAGGCGGCGGGCGAGATCCACACCGATTTCGAGCGCGGCTTCATCCGCGCCGAGACCATCGCCTACGACGATTACGTCACGCTGGGCGGCGAAGCACCTGCGCGCGAGGCGGGCAAGCTGCGACAGGAAGGCAAGGAATATCTCGTGCAGGACGGCGACGTAATGTTGTTCAAGTTCAACGTCTGAGCCGCTCCACGGGCACCAATCCCGGCCCCGCCCGTTGCGCTGACAGGTTAACGGGGACAAAGATGGCCGCCACGTCCGAGAAATTCCGCTGGCTCGTGCGCGCCGGGTTCGCCGCGCGCGGGATCGTCTACCTGCTGTTCGGCTACCTCGCGCTCGGCACCGCTGGCGAGGCACGCGATGGGCAATCGGCGGTGTTCGATTATCTGCAGGACGTGCCGCTGGGCGTGCCGCTGCTCTACGTCATGGCACTCGGGCTGCTCGGCTATGCCACGTTCCGCTTCATGTCCGCGATCGGCGACATCCAGCATCGCGGCAGCGGGACGGAAGGCGCGGTGAAGCGCGTCGGCGATGCCGCCAGCGGTGTCGCGCACCTGTTCCTCGCCTACGCCAGCTACCAGTTCGCGAGCGGCGCGAAGCAGACTTCGGACGGCGGATCGAGCGGCGAGCAGATGGCCGGATCGGTGCTCGCGATGGATCTCGGCCCGGTGCTGATCGGGCTGATCGGCCTCGGCTTCCTCGCTGCCGCGGGCAAGCAGGCCTACAACGCGTGGACCGGCGACTTCATGAAACGCGTCTCGGCCGGTGCGCCTTCGGGCATTCGCACGGCGGGCCGGGTCGGCCATGCGGCGCGCGCGGTCGTGTTCGCGGTGATCGGCTGGTCGATGGTGCAAGGCGCATGGCTGGCACAGGAAGGCCAGATCAAGGGCCTCGGCGAAGCGCTGCTTTCGCTCCGCGACATGGGCGCGCTCTACACGCTGGTGGCGATCGGGCTGATCCTGTTCGGCGCGTTCAGCCTCGTGGTCGCGCGCTACCGCATCATCCCCGAGCTGGGGATCGAGGGCCTGAAGCCGAAATTCTAGTCGAACGCGGCGAGGATGGGGCATGGCCCCGCCCCGCCCTGCGCGCAATCCGCCGCCAGCTTGGCCAGCGAAGCACGCGCGGCGGTCAACTCGGCGATCTGCACATCGAGCGAGGCGATGCGTTCGCGCGCCATCGTTCGGGCGCGCGGGCGATCGTCGGTGCGGTCGAGGTCGATCAGTTCGGCGATTTCGGCGAGCGTGAAGCCCGCCGCCTGCGCGTGGCGGACGAAGCGCAAGCGGCGCGCGTCGCTCGCATCGTAATGCCGCCCGCCCGGTGCATCGCCGCGCGGAACGAGCAGCAGGCCCTTGCGCTGGTAAAACCGGACCGTCTCGACCCCGACGCCGCCCGCCCGCGCGAGATCCGAAATGCGCATCGCGTTCATGCTTGACTCCGTACCATGGTACAGAGGGTATGGTGTAGGACATGAGCACAAACAAGACCGCCCGACTGCACCGCATGGTGATGGAAAAGCACGTCTGCCCTTACGGCACGAAGTCGAAATGGCTGCTCGAACGCCATGGTTATACGGTGGACGATCGCTGGCTGACGACGCGTGAGCAGACCGACGCCTTCAAGCGCGAACACGATGTCGCCACGACCCCGCAGACTTTCATCGATGGCGAGCGGATCGGCGGCTATACCGAGCTGCGTGCGTTTCTGGGCAAGCCGCTGCCGGACAAGGATTCGACCAGTTATAAGCCGGTAATCGCGGTGTTCGCCATCGCCGCCGGGCTGGCGCTGGCTGTGAGCCACTTCGCGTTCGGGAACGCCGTCACCATTCGCGCGGCCGAATGGTTCGTGGCCTTCAGCATGGCGATCCTCGCGATGCTGAAACTGCAGGATGTCGAACAGTTCTCGACCATGTTTCTCGGTTACGACCTGCTGGCGCGCCGGTTCGTGCCGTATGCCTATGCCTACCCGTTCCTCGAGGCGGGCGCGGGTATCTTGATGGCAGCGCATGCGCTCAACTGGTTGTCGATCCCGGTGGCACTGTTCATCGGCACGATAGGCGCGGCCAGTGTGTTCTACGCGGTCTATATCCAGAAGCGCGATATCAAATGCGCCTGCGTGGGCGGATCGAGCAACGTGCCGCTCGGCTTCGTCTCGCTGACCGAGAACCTGTTCATGATCGGCATGGCGCTCTGGATGATTTTCCGGCCATAGCGATCGGATGCTGCTAGGGGGCCGGGATGATTCATTTCGAGGATATCGAGATCGGCGCGAAGCAGAGCTTCGGCAGCTATGCGGTAACGCGCGAGGAGGTGATCGAATTCGCCACCAAGTACGATCCGCAGCCCTTCCATCTCAGCGACGAGGCGGCGGCGGCGACGCATTTCGGGCGGCTTTCGGCCAGCGGATGGCACACCTGCGCCATGACGATGCGGATGCTGGTCGAGAACATGACCACCGTCGAACAGGCCGGTCTCGGCTCGCCCGGAATGGACGAACTGAAGTGGAAGCGCCCAGTGTTTCCCGGCGACACGCTGCGCTGCGAAACCGAGGTGATCGACAAGCGGCGCAGCCAGTCGCGGCCCGAGATGGGCCTGTTCAAATCGCGCATCCAGGTGTTCAACCAGGACGATGCGGTCGTGCTCGAACTGATCTCGAATGGCCTGATCCGCGTGCGCGAGCCAGGCGCGCCGATCTAGCTCAACTGCCGCACTGCGCCACGCCATTGGCGCCGAACACGACCTGATCGCGTCCGTTGCGAAGTTCGAGGCGGCTCGGGTAGTCGACGGTTTCGGTGCCGCTCTGCTCGCCCTCCCCCTCGGCGAGATCGAGCACCATCGCGTATTCCTTGCCGGCATACTGGCCGCGCGCGCCGAGCGGCAGCGCAGGGCTGCCGATATCGGGTGCGAGCCGGCGTATGCGCCCCTCGACCTTGATGTAGGCGCCCCGCTCCATCGCCAGCGCGAGCACGCGGTCGCCCTCCCCTTGCGCGACGAACGAACAGCCCGCGCCGAACAGGTCGTTCTGCTCGATATCGGAGAACGCGATCGCTTCGGGTTCGACCGGCTCGGGCGGGATATCCTGCGCCGCCTCGACCGCGGCGATCGCGCGATCATCGGCCGCCTCCTGTTCGGCGGAAGTCAGTTCGGGCTCTCCGCAGGCGGCGAGCGACAGCAGAACCAGCGGTGCGAACAACCTGTGCATCAATGCCTCCCGAAAAGTTTCTCGACGTCTTCCATCTTGAGCTTCACCCATGTCGGGCGCCCGTGATTGCACTGGCCCGAGCGCGGGGTGCGCTCCATCTCGCGCAGCAGCGCATTCATCTCGGCGACCGAGAGGACGCGCCCCGCCCGCACCGAGCCGTGGCACGCCATTGTCGCGAGCACGAGATCGAGCTTCTCGCCCAGCAGCAGCGAGCCACGGTCGTCGGTCGGCCCGTTGAGCGCGAGGTCGTCGGCAATATCCTGCAGCAGCTTTTGGGGATCGCCCTTGCGCAGCGAATGCGGCACGCTGCGCACGAGCATCGCGGCGGGGCCGAAACGTTCGATCGCGAGGCCGAGTTCACCGAGCCTTTCCGCAGCATCCTCGAGCCGGTCGCAGGCGGGCTCGTCGAGTTCGACGACCTCGGGAATCAGCAACGCCTGCGCCCGCGCGACCGAATCGCCCGCGCCCGCCGCGCGCAGCCGTTCGAGCACCAGCCGCTCGTGCGCGGCGTGCTGGTCGACGATCACCAGCCCGTCCGCCGCCTCGGCGACGATATAGGTACTCGCGACCTGCCCGCGGGCGATGCCGAGCGGGTATTCGGCGGCGTCTTCGGGCAGCGGCGCGGCCTGCTCGGCCCGGCCTTGCGGCACCGGCTCGGCATCCCCGCCTTGCCCTCGCCACGCTGGCGCAGGCTCGCGCACGGAGGTTGAAGGCTGCGACCAATCCCGCCCAGAGAAGATCGATTCGAGCGCGGGAGCGGCGGGCTCGGCCTGCCAGCGCCCCATCGCCGCGGCATCGGGGGCCTGCGCGCTGCGCCGGTCGCCCGTCGCCAGCGCCTGCCGCAGCCCCGAGACGATGAACCCGCGCACCGCCGCCGAATCGCGGAAGCGCACTTCGGTCTTGGCCGGATGCACGTTGACGTCGACATCCTCGGGCGGGAGATCGAGGAACAGCGCCAGCACCGCATGCCGGTCGCGCGCCAGCATGTCGGCATAAGCGCCGCGCACCGCGCCGGTTAGCAGCCGGTCCTTCACCGGGCGGCCGTTGACGAACAGGTACTGGTGGTCGGCGACCCCGCGGTTGTAGGTCGGCAGGCCCGCGATCCCGGTGAGCCGCATGTCGCCCCGCTCGAGATCGATCGCCACGCCGTTATCGGCCAGCTCGCGGGCGACGATCTCCGACACGCGGCGATCGAGCGGCTGCCCCGCCTGCAAGCCGAAAACGCGCCGCTCGCCATGTTCGAAGGTGAAGGCCACGTCGGGCCGCGCCATCGCCAGACGGCGCACGATGTCGTGACATGCGGCGTATTCGCTGCGCGGCGTGCGCAGGAACTTACGCCGCGCGGGCACCTTGCCGAACAGGTTTTCCACCCGGACCCGCGTGCCCGGCGGCAGCGCGGCGGGCCCTTCCTCGCGCAATTCGCCGTGATCGATCACACGCTTCCAGCCCTCGGCCGAACCGTGCGGGCGACTTTCGAGCGTCAACCGCGCGACGCTCGCGATCGACGGCAGCGCCTCGCCCCGAAATCCCAGCGTGGCGACTTGCTCGATCGCGTCATCGGGCAGT
The DNA here is from genome assembly GCF_041912895.1 of Pelagerythrobacter sp. Classification (NCBI taxonomy): domain Bacteria; kingdom Pseudomonadati; phylum Pseudomonadota; class Alphaproteobacteria; order Sphingomonadales; family Erythrobacteraceae; genus Pelagerythrobacter; species Pelagerythrobacter sp. Next base: position 700,767 of record NZ_JAYSGI010000001.1, read on the forward strand.
TTCGAGGTGGCGTGGCGTTCGAGCGCGAGCGCCATCTCCTCTGCCGCCATACCGCAGCCGTCGTCGGTCACTTCGATCCGGGCGAGGCCGCCCTCAGCGATCTTCACCGCGATGAGAGTCGCGCCGGAATCGATCGCGTTCTCGATCAGTTCCTTCAGTGCGGCGGCGGGCCGTTCGACCACCTCGCCGGCGGCGATGCGGTTGACGAGCGTTTCGGGCAGGCGGCGGATCGCGGGCATCGGAGAACCTGCCTAGCGGCGAAGCGCCACGAATTCGAGGCCGACGGTGAAATTGCCCGCGGGTTTCGTCATAATTTTTTTGGCCTTTTGCCCCGGCATTGGGTAAGGGGTCGCCATCCCTGTCAGATGCGGGTCACGGCAGTCGCAGGATGCTGCGGCAAGTGCTCGAAAGATATACGGAAATACGCGACGGCAATGAGCTTCTTTTCCAATCTGTTCAAATTCGGTTCGCAGAACATGGCGATCGACCTCGGAACCGCGAACACGCTGGTCTACGTGCAGGACCAGGGCATCATCCTCAACGAACCCTCCGTCGTCGCGATCGAGACGATCAACGGCATCAAGCGCGTCAAGGCCGTGGGTGACGACGCCAAGATGATGATGGGCAAGACGCCCGACAGCATCGAGGCGATCCGCCCCCTGCGCGACGGCGTGATCGCCGACATCGAGATCGCGGAGGAGATGATCAAGCACTTCATCCGCAAGGTGCACGGCAAGAAGAGCCTGTTCCGCTATCCCGAGATCACCATCTGCGTCCCCTCGGGCTCGACCTCGGTCGAACGGCGCGCGATCCGCGACGCGGCGTCGAACGCGGGCGCGAGCGCGGTCTATCTGATCCTCGAGCCGATGGCCGCAGCGATCGGCGCCGACATGCCCGTTACCGAGCCGGTCGGTTCCATGGTTGTCGACATTGGCGGCGGCACGACCGAAGTCGCGGTGCTGAGCCTGCGCGGGCTCGCCTACACCACGTCGGTCCGCACCGGCGGCGACAAGATGGACGAGGCGATCGTCAGTTACGTCCGCCGACACCACAACTTGCTGATCGGCGAATCCACCGCCGAGCGGATCAAGAAGGATTACGGCATCGCCACGATTCCCGAAGACGGCGTGGGCGAGACGATCACTCTCAAGGGGCGTGACCTCGTGAACGGCGTGCCAAAGGAAATCACGATCAACCAGGCGCATGTCGCCGAAGCGCTGGCCGAACCGATCGGCGCGATCGTGGAAGGCGTGCGCATCGCGCTGGAAAACACCGCGCCGGAACTGGCCGCCGACATCGTCGACCAGGGCATCGTGCTCACCGGCGGCGGCGCTCTGATCCAGGGCCTCGACGAGCACTTGCGAGAGGAAACCGGCCTGCCCGTCAGCATCGCGGAAGATCCGCTGTCCTGCGTCGCGCTCGGCACCGGGCGCGCGATGGAAGATCCGATCTACCGCGGCGTCTTGATGACCGCTTGAGGGGAGACGTATGGCGCCGCCTTCGTCACGGCGCTCGAGCTATTCGCGTAGGGCGCAATACGGTGTTTTCACCGGCTATGTAATCGCCGGCATCGGCGCGCTGATCGGTGCCGTCCTGCTCGCCCTGTCGCTCTGGCGCCCGGCCAGCTTCGAAACGCCGCGTGCCGTGGCGCACGACGCGGTGGCTCCAGCGGGAGAGGCAAGCGCGGATGTTCGAGCCGAAAGCCAGGGACTGATCGAGGCCATCCGCGGCTACCTGCGCGCGGGGAGTCAGAACGCCGCGCTCAAGGAGGAGGCCGAGCTCGCCCGCATCCGTTTGGCCGAAGCCGAGGCGGTCAAGCGCGAGAACGCTCGGCTCAAAGGCCTGCTCGGGCTCGACGAAGGCAGCACCCGCGCGGTGGCGGTGGCGCGGCTGATCGGCTCGACGTCGTCCAGCGCGCGGCGCTTCGCCTATCTCGGCGCGGGCAGCGCGGACGGAGTCGCGGTGGGCATGCCGGTGCGTAGCCCGCGCGGCGTGGTCGGCCGCGTGCTCGAGGTCGGCCGCGACAGCTCGCGCGTGCTGTTGCTCACCGACAGCCAGAGCGTGCTGCCGGTGCGGCTCGCCCGCAGCAACGTGGTCGCCTTCGCCGAGGGGCGCGGCGACAGCATGCTGCGCATCCGGTTGGTCAATCTCGGGATCAATCCGCTGAAACCGGGCGACGTGTTCGTCACCAGCGGCGCTGGCGGTTACTACCGCCCCGGCATCGCAGTCGCGATCGTCGCCGAAAAGACCGGGGACGGCGCGCTGGCCCGGATCATCAGCGACCCGGCGGCGACCGACTACGTCGCGGTCCAAGAAGTCTGGCAGCCCCGTGCGGTGGCCGCCGCGGCAACGCCGGTCGAACAATCGGTGGGGGACAGCCAGACCGGCAACGAGCCCGCGCCCGCCGCGGACGGGCAATAATGGATCGCGCCGATCCGCGATCGCGGCGCGATGCCTATGGCTCGCGAATTAACCGGGCGCACTCCCCCGCCCTCGCCTATGCCGTGCCGTGGGCGACGATCCTGCTCGCCAGTATGCTCCCGGCATTTCCCATCGCGTCGGCCGCTCCGGTAGTGCCGCCGCTGGGCCTGATGACACTGGTCGCCTGGCGGCTGGTGCGCCCCGGTCTGATGCCGGTCTGGGCGGGGTTTCCGCTGGGCCTGTTCGACGACCTGTTCAGCGGTCAGCCGTTCGGCAGCGCGATCCTGCTGTGGTCGCTCGCGATGCTGGCCATCGAAGCGGTTGAAGCGCGGTTTCCGTGGCGGAGCTTCGTTCAGGACTGGTTGATCGCGACCGCGATACTGGCCACGTATATCGCCGCCGCAGCCGTGCTTTCCGGCGGGCAGTTGGGGGCGCCGCTGTTCGGCGCGCTCGTTCCACAAGTCCTGCTCTCCCTGATGCTTTACCCCATCCTCGCCCGCCTTATCTCCGCCCTCGACCGGTTCCGCCTCCTGCGCGTGCGGGTGCTGGGCTGATGGCGTGGCGGAAGCGGCCTCCGGTGCAGGCCACCAAGGCCATGCTCGAGAATACTTACGATCGCCGCAGTTTCGTGGTCGCGGGGCTCGGCGTGGGCGTGGGCACGCTGCTCGCGGCGCGCATGGGCTACATCGCGATCGCCGAGAACGAGAAGTACGCGACCGAAGCCGAGAGCAACCGCGTCAACCTGTCATTGATACCGCCGCGCCGGGGATGGATTCTCGACCGCAACGGCGCGCCGCTGGCCTCCAATCGGGCCGACTTTCGCGTCGACGTGATCCCCGAGCGAATGAGCGACCCCGAGCGCGAGATCGCGGTGATCGGCGAAGTGCTCGGCTTCGATCAGACTCAGGCGCACGAGTTGCGCGAACGGATTGCACGCGCGCGCGGCTTCCAGCCGGTCGAGGTCGAGAGCGGACTGACCTACGACGAATTCGCTGCGCTGAGCGTGCGCCTTCCCGAACTCCCCGGTGTGGTGCCGCAGCGCGGCTATTCGCGCTTCTACCCCACCGGCCCGACCGTCGGCCATCTGATCGGCTACGTCGGCCCCGCCTCTGCCGAGGAGTACGAGCAGGACCGCAATCCGCTGCTGATCACGCCCGGCTACAAGATCGGCAAGGACGGGATGGAAAAGCAGTTCGAGCAACGGCTGCGCGGCGTGCCCGGTGCGCGCCGGGTGGAGGTGACCGCGTCGGGCCGCATCGTGCGCGATCTCGAGACCCGCGAGGATATCCAGGGCAAGCCCATCAAGCTGACCATCGACGGGCCGCTGCAAGATTATGCCGCACGCCGCATCGGGCTCGAGTCGGGCTCGGTCGTAGTGATGGATTGCCGCACGGGCGACCTCCTGTGCATGGCCTCGATGCCGAGCTTCGACCCGAACAGCTTTTCCGACGGTATCGGCAGCGTCGAGTATTCCATGCTGCGCGACGACGAGCGCGTGCCGCTGCGCAACAAGGTGCTCAAGGGGCTGTACCCGCCCGGTTCCACCGTCAAGCCGATGGTGTCGATGGCGCTGCTGCGCGAAGGGATCGATCCCGAGGAGACGGTCTATTGCGGCGGCGGGCTGCGGGTGGGCAACCGCGTGTTCCACTGCTGGCAGCGCCGGGGCCACGGCCAGGTCAACATGGCCAAGGGCATTTATCAGAGCTGCGACGTCTATTTCTATCATCTCGCTCAGCGCATCGGGATGGACCCGATCGCCGCGATGGCGCGTCGGTGCGGAATGGGGCAGGAATTCAAATTGCCGGTGCTGAGCCAGTTCTACGGCACGGTGCCCGATCCGGCGTGGAAGCTGGAGAAATACGGCCAGCAATGGCAGGCCTACGATACCGTCAATGCGACCATCGGCCAGGGATACATGCTCGCGAGCCCGCTGCAGCTCGCGGTCATGGCCTCGCGGCTCGCCAGCGGCAGGCACGTCGAGCCGCACCTGCTGTTCGGCGAATCCAAGGGCCAGTTCCCGGCCGCCGACTTCTCCGACGAACACGTCGCCTTCGTGCGCAAGGCGATGAGCGACGTGATCAACGGCCCCGGCACCGCCGGTCGTGCTCGCCTGCCGGTCGACAACGTGCTGATGGCCGGCAAGACCGGCACCGCGCAGGTCGTGTCGCTCTCGGTGTCCAACGGGCGCTCGGGCCCATGGAAATATCGCGACCACGGCCTGTTCATCTTCTTCGCCCCGTTCGACAACCCGCGCTATGCCGGCGCGGTGGTGATCGAGCACGGCGGCGGTTCGGGCGCGGCCTACCCGATCGCGCGCGACGTGATGACCTTCCTGTTCGACCCTGCCAAGGCGATGGAAGCCCTCCACGGATTCGAGCAGCAATGGGGCGGCACGGCGCAGGAGCGGCTGGCGGCAAAATATGCCGCCTATGCGGCGCAGGCGGGCGAACAGGTGGGGCCGGTGCCGCAACGCGAGGAAGAAATCTTCGCGCGCGTCGATGCCGAGGCGCGCGCCGCGGCCATGGTGCCGGTGGCGCAGGCGACCGACGCGGCGATCAACCGTTCGGCCGGCCCGGAATGAACTCGGTGATCCCCGCCCCTGTCGCGCGCCAGCCCTGGGCGATGCTCGCGCCGCTGATCCTGCTGGTCGGTTTCGGCGCGATGGTGCTGTTCTCGGCTGCCGGGGGGCATTGGCAACCCTTCGCCACTTCGCATCTGATGCGCTTCGGGGTGTTCCTCGCGATGGCTTCGGTCATGACCCTGTTCGGACGCGACCTCGTGCGGTTTGTGGCCTATCCGGTCTATGGCGTGATCCTCCTGCTGCTGGTAGCGGTGGAGACGATCGGCTTCGTCGGGGGCGGCAGCCAGCGCTGGCTCGACCTCGGCTTTCTGCACCTTCAGCCATCCGAGTTCATGAAGCCGGCGGTCGTGCTCGTCCTCGCCAAGTTCTACGGCGGGCTGCCCCCCGGAATGACCGGGACCTGGCGCGCGCTGATCCCCGCCGCGGTGCTCGTCGCGCTGCCGATGGGCCTCGTGCTGCTGCAGCCGGACCTCGGCACCGCGCTGGCGATCGGTTTCGGCGGAATCGTTGTAATGTTTTTGGCCGGACTGCCGCTGCGCTGGTTCATGCTCGGCGGCGCGGCGGCGGTGGTCGTCGCTCCGATCGCCTATTTCTTCGGCCTGCACGACTATCAGCAGCGCCGGGTGACAACGTTCCTCGACCCTGAAAGCGATCCGCTCGGCTCCGGCTATCACATTACCCAGTCCAAGATCGCGATCGGGTCGGGCGGACTGTTCGGCAAGGGCTTCAACGAAGGGTCGCAGAGCCATCTCAACTACCTGCCCGAGCCGCACACCGACTTCGTCTTCGCGACCATGGCGGAGGAATGGGGCCTGCTCGGCGGGCTCGCGGTGATCCTGATCTACGGTCTGATCATGCGCTGGGGCCTGAGCGTGGCGCGCCAGTCGCCCGATCGGTTCTCCAAGCTGCTCGCCTCCGGCATGGTAGCGACGATGTTCTTCTACGTCGCGATCAACCTGCTGATGGTGATGGGGCTGGCGCCGGTCGTCGGCATCCCGCTGCCGTTCATGAGCCACGGCGGCTCCTCGATGATGACCAACATGATCTGCATCGGCACGCTGATGATGGTCAATCGGTGGAACCGCCAGGCGCCGCGCAGCCGGCTGGGTTAGCGTGCTGCGAAAATTCCCCCCTTTCCATGCGCGCGAGGGACGCTATATGCAGCGCCTCCCGAGTCGGGGCGGCCGCACGGCCAACCCGCCAGACCGCCGGGATGTGGACGCATAGCTCAGTTGGTAGAGCAGCTGACTCTTAATCAGCGGGTCCTAGGTTCGAGCCCTAGTGCGTCCACCACCACTTTCCTGAAAATCTAGAGACTTTCGAAGCGGCCGAGTTCCTTCGGGGTCAGGCGCACCGTCATTCGATGGATCGGCCCGTTGTCGCCGGCTTCGGCGTGGTCATCGAGCACCTGGCCGTGCGCGTGGAGCCAGGCGATCTTCTGCCCCTCGCTCGAGGGCAGCACGATTTCGTGCACTTTCGCGCCCGCCGTCAGGATCGCATCGAGCCGGTCGAGCAGCGCCTCGACGCCTTCGCCGGTCTCGGCCGAGATCGCGGCGATGTCCGCGTCGCCCGAAGCTGTGGCAAGCAGTTCGCCGCGTGCCTCGGCCGCCAGCAGGTCGATCTTGTTCCAGGCTTCGACGATCGGGATCGCGCTGCCGCCGTCCTCTCCCTCGACGATGCCGAGCTCGGCGAGCACCTGCAGCACTTGTGCCTTCTGTGCTCCGGCCGAATCGCTGGCCATGTCGCGCACGTGCACGATCACGTCCGCGCCGGTGACTTCTTCCAGCGTGGCGCGGAATGCGGCGACGAGCTGGGTCGGCAGATCGGAAATAAAGCCGACCGTGTCCGACAGGATCGCCTTTTCCACGCCGGGCAGGCGGATCGCGCGCATCGTCGGATCGAGCGTGGCGAACAGCAGATCCTCCGCCATCACGTCCTCGCCCGTGAGCCGGTTGAACAGCGTCGACTTGCCCGCGTTGGTATAGCCCACCAGCGCGATCACCGGCCACGGCGCCCGCCCACGCCGCTCACGATGCAGCGCGCGGGTCTTGCGGACCTGCTCGAGTTCCTTGCGCAGGCGGCCCATGCGTTGGCGGATCATTCGCCGGTCCGCCTCAATCTGCGTCTCGCCGGGACCACCGAGGAAGCCGAAGCCGCCGCGCTGGCGCTCGAGGTGAGTCCACGAGCGAACGAGGCGGCTCTGCTGGTAGTCGAGGTGCGCGAGCTCGACCTGCAAGCGTCCCTCGGCGGTGGCCGCGCGCTCACCGAAGATTTCGAGGATCAGCCCGGTGCGGTCGATCACCTTGCGCCCCAGCGTCTCCTCGAGATTGCGCTGCTGGATCGGCGAGAGCGCGCCGTCGACCACCACCAGTTCGGCTTCATGCTGCTCGCAGGCGACGCCGATATTCTCGACCTGACCCGCGCCGAACAGCGTGCCCGGTCGCACCTGCCGCACCGGCAGAACCACGCTCTCGGCGACGACGATGCCGATCGCGAGAGCGAGGCCGCACGCCTCCGCAAGCCGCGCCTCGGCGTCGAGGTCGTGCTGCTGGCCGCGGATATCGGGACAGACGACGAGCGCCCGCGCCCCGCGCGAGACTTCGCCCAGCAGGTTGTCGTCGAAGCTCAGTCTTCTTCGCCTTCCCAATCGTCGGTCAGGTCGACCGGGGTGGCCGGCTGGATCGTCGACACGGCGTGTTTGTAGGCGAGCTGGACGTAGCCTTCACGTTCCAGCAGCATGCAGAACAGGTCGTAGGCCGCGATCGCGCCCTGCAGCATCACCCCGTTGACGAGGAACATCGTGACCTGGGCCTCGGCGTCGCGCACGCGTGAAAGGAACACGTCCTGCAACAGGCGCTGCTTCTTGCTCGAATCCTGGCTGGCGAACTGCGCGGCGTCCATCGGCTGCGCGGGCATGATCGTCGAGATCGCGTGCTTGTAGACCAGCTGCGACTGCCCGTCGCGGCGCAGCAGGATCGAGAAGTTATCGAACCAGGTGACGATGCCCTGCAGCTTGACGCCCTTGACCAGGAACATGGTCACCGGGGTCTTGTTCTTGCGCAGGATATTGAGAAACGCATCCTGCAGGTTCGGCTGGCGCGCGGGCTTGTGTTCGCCCTTGGCCATCTCGCTTTCGGCGGGCTTCGGCTTGGGGCGCGCGGAAAGCGTCTTTCCGGTGGACATCGAGGGTCTTCCTTCTTGTTGGCGGCCGCCCTTGCGGTCCGCATTCTGGCGAGCGAAAAAATCCGCCGGCCGCTGAGGCAACCGATTATGCAGCGATTGGTGCCCGCGGGCAATTCCCATATTGTTTGGGTTGGTGCTTGCCCGCGCGAAGGTTCAGCTCTTGCGGTCCGCCGTGCCGCGCTCGCTCATGCCGAGCAGCTTGAGCTTGCGGTGCAGCGCGGAGCGTTCCATGCCGATGAAGCTCGCAGTCTTCGAGATATTGCCTGAAAAGCGCCTGATCTGGATGGTCAGATACTCGCGTTCGAAAGTCTCGCGCGCTTCGCGCAACGGGGCGCCCATCAGCGTCGATAGCCCGTTGGTGCCGCCCAGCTTGCCGCCGGTCACCTCGCTCGGGAGCATTTCGGCCTCGACCACGCGCAATTCCTCGCGCGGGGACAGGATCACCGTGCGCTCGACCACGTTGCGCAGCTGGCGCACGTTGCCCGGCCAGTCGTAGGCCTGGAGCGCCGCCATCGCCTCCTCCGATATCTCGGGCGAGGGAATGCCCTGTTCGGCGGCGTAGCGGGTGAAGAAGTGCTGCGCGAGCGCGGGAATGTCGTCGCGCCGCTCGGCCAGCGAGGGGATGGCGACGGGCACGACATTGAGCCGGTAGAACAGGTCTTCGCGGAAGCGCTTTTCCTCCATCTCCTCCGTCAGATCGCGCGAGGTGGAGGACACGACGCGAACGTCGACCCCGATCTGCCGGTTGCCGCCCACGCGAACGAAGCTCTGCTCGGTCAGCACGCGCAGGATGCGCGCCTGGGTCGAAAGCGGCATGTCGGCGACTTCATCGAGGTAGAGCGTGCCGCCATCGGCGGTCTCCAGCAGACCCGGTCGGACGAGCTGACCGTCGGTCTCTTCGCCGAACAGTTCCTGTTCGAAGCGTTCGGGGGTGATGCGGGCGGAATTGACGATCACGAAGGCGCTGTCGGCCCGCGCGCTCCAGCTATGGAGCAGCCGCGCGGCGACTTCCTTGCCCGCGCCGGCCGGCCCGTCGATGAGTACGCGGCTGCCCGTGTTGGCGACTCGCTTCAGCGTGGCGCGGACCTGATTGATCACGGTCGAGTTGCCGGTGAACTCCTCACCCTGTGAATGCCCCTGTCGAAGCCGCACGTTCTCCCGCCGCAGACGTTCGGTCTCGGTCGCGCGGCCGACGAGATGCAGCAGGCGCTCGGCTTCGAACGGCTTCTCGATGAAATCCATGGCGCCGCGGCTCACGGCCGAGACGGCGGTGTCGATGTTGCCGTGGCCCGAGAAGATGATCACCGGCAACTCGGGCTCGCGCTTCTTGATTTCGTCGAGCACTTCGAGCCCGTCCATCGCGCTGCCGTGCAGCCAGACATCGAGCAGGACGAGGCTCGGGCGGCGCTGGTCGATCGCGGCGAGTGCGGCGCTGCTATCGCCTGCCGTGCGGCATTCGTAGCCTTCGTCGCTCAGCACGCCCGACACGAGCTCGCGGATATCGCGCTCGTCGTCGACGACGAGAATGTCTAGCGCCATGGGGCGATCTCCTTGCTGTCCATCATTCGGTGCCCTCGCCGCCCTGCATCGCGGGCTCTCGCGCCAGGCGCAGCGTCACGCGGGTACCGCCCGCCGGCGCGGTGGCGAAGGCCATTTCCCCGCCGTGTTCCTCGACGATCTTGTTGACGATCGCGAGCCCGAGCCCGGTGCCTTTCTCGCGCGTGGTCACGTATGGCTCCACGATCCGGTCCCGGTCTTGCGGCAGGCCCACGCCGTTGTCCTCGACCATGATCGTCACGTCGCCGGGACCTTGCTCGATCGACACCGATATTCGGCCGCGGAAATCCGGTTCGGCATCGCGGGCCCTGGCCTCGACCGCCTCGACCGCGTTCTTGAGCACGTTGGTCATGGCTTGGCCGATCTGGTGGCGATCGCAGGCGAGCGCGACCGGTCCGTCGCCATCGTGGACGAAGCGGAAGTCCACCTCGGGATGCGCGACTTCCTGCAGGAACAGCGCCTGCCGCACCAGATCGAGCGCGTCCTCCTGCCGGAACACGGGCTTGGGCAGCCGCGCGAACGAGGAGAATTCGTCTACCATCTTCTTGAGATCGCCGACCTGGCGCACGATCGTGCTGGTCAGTTCGTCGAACAGTTCGCCGTCGCTTTCGATCTGCTTGCGATAGCGCCGCTTGAGGCGCTCGGTCGCGAGCTGGATCGGGGTGAGAGGGTTCTTGATCTCGTGCGCGATCCGCCGCGCCACGTCCGACCATGCCGCCTGCCGCTGGTCGAGCAGCTGGCGGGTGATATCCTCGAAGGTGATGACCTGCCCCTCGGAGAAATGCGCGATCTTCACCGCCAGCGTGAGCAGTTCGCCGCCGACGGTCTGATTGACGATCCCGCGGTCGATTCCGGCTTTCACCAGGCCCGCGATCGGCGGCGAGAGGCGGTCGAGCGCAAGCCCTGCCGGCGTGGCTTCCGCGTCCCCGATGAGCAGCGCCTGTGCGGAACCGTTCATCAGCAGGACCTGCCCGCCCTGATCGACCGAGATCACGCCCGAAGTGACCGATTCGAGTACCGTCGCCATGAACGCGCGGCGGTTCTCGAGCTGGCGGTTGGCGCTCACCAGCGCGTCGGTCTGCCGCTCGATCTGCGCAGTCATGCGGTTGAAGGCGCGGTTGAGCAGCCCGATCTCGTCGGGCCCGGTTCGCCCCTCGACGCGCAGCGCGAAGTTGCCCGCGCCGACGCGCCGGGCGGCGCCGACCAGATCGGTCAGCGGCTCGACCTGCCGGTCGGCGAACCGCAATGCGAACCACACCGCGAAGCCGAGCAGCCCCAACGAGACGAAGAACAGCGCGAGATTGAAGCGGAGCTGCAAGGCCCTGCCGCGCTGGGTCAGCACCTCGTAGGTCTGCGACAGCGCTCGCGCGCGCTCGAACTGCTGGTAGGCCCGCGCATCGGTGTCGCGCGCGACGTAGAGGTAGATGCCCGACTCGCGGTCGATCGGGGCGAGCGCCTCGATGCGCGAGGAATCGGTCGAGACGAACACGTTCTCGCCCCGCTGGAGCACCGCCAGCGCCCGCGCGCCGAACTGCGCGGGATCGTTGCCGGCGGTAAGGTTGTAGGATGCAGCCGTGCGCAGCTTCCCGTCGCCCACGTCCTGCAGGATGACGCTTTCGCTGATGTCGCGCGGGCCCATCTGGTAGGTCATGAACTCGGCGAACGCGCGGCTGCCGAGATCCTCCGCGCTCAGGCTGTCGAGCGCTTCGGCATAATAGAGCACGTCGCCCGCCATCGCGCTCGCGTGATTGGCCAGATCGACCTCGTTTTCCTCGTAATACGCCTGCTCCAGCGCCCGCGAGTTTTCGACCAGCGCGCGCGAATTGTCCGAGAACCAGAAATCGACCCCGGACTGGAACAGCACCGCCGCGAAGGCGGCGACCAGCAGCGTCGGAATCGCGGCGACGAGCGAGAAGAAGAACACCAGCCGCACGTGGAGCCGCGCGGTGCTGCCGGCTGCCCGGCGCAATGCCAGCCGGCGGCCGAGCAGAACGGTCAGCGCCATTGCGGGAAGCAGCGTGCCGATCAGCAGGCTCGCGACTTGCCCGGCGGGAACCAGTTGCCCGTCGGGCGGCGCGCTGGCGAACGTGGCCCAAGTGGTCAGCGCCATCGCGATCAGAGCGAGTGCAGAGGCCAGTTCGAGCAGGAGGAAGAAATTCGCGCGGCGCGAGGCGACGACGAACCGTCTCCACCAGCGCGGGCTGCGCCGAGTCAGCGAGAGTGTCGAATCCGCCACAGTTGCAGGCTTACAACTGCACTGTTGCGGGTTTGCAAGAATGAAATCGCCGAACCGAAGCTTTCCCCAGACGAGATGTCAGCCGGCGCGGAGAAAACGCTCCGGCTGGACATCGAGTTCCGCGAGCTTTTTGCGCAACGTGTTGCGGTTGATGCCGAGCAGCTTGGCGGCGCGCAGCTGGTTACCCCCGGTTTCTCGCAAGGCGTGCTCGAACAACGGGCGCTCGAACGCCGCCAGCGCGCGATGGTAGAGCGTGCCGGACGGGGGAGCGTGTTGCGTCAGCCAGCCCGACAGCGCGCCCTTCAGGTCGTCGCCGTCGCCATCCGGCGCATGCGCGGCGGTCTCGCCGAGAATGGCTTTCGTCGTCGCGGCATCGATCACGTCGTCGCGTGCCATCAGGGCGAGGCGATAGACGGCGTTCTGCAATTCGCGCACGTTACCGCGCCAGCGCTGGTCTTCCAGCAGCGCGATCGCGGCACGATCGATCCGCCGCTCGGGCAGCCCCTCGCGCGCGGCGAGGCCGAGGAAGTGCTTGACCAGCGCCTCGATATCCTCGGCGCGCTCGCGCAGCGGCGGCAACTGGATCGGCACGACGTTGAGGCGGTAGAACAGGTCTTCGCGAAAGCGCCCGCTGGCGATCATCGGCTTGAGGTCGCGATTGGTGGCCGCGACGATGCGCACGTCGACCGCGATCTCCTGCCGCCCGCCCACGCGCCGGATGCGGCCCGACTGGAGCGCGCGAAGCAGACGGGTCTGCGCCTCGAGCGGCATGTCGCCGATCTCGTCGAGGAACAATGTGCCGCCGGCCGCCTGTTCGAACTTGCCGATCGCCTGCGCGATCGCGCCGGTGAAGGCGCCCTTTTCGTGACCGAACAGCTCGCTCTCGATCAGGTCGGCCGGGATCGCGGCGGCGTTGACCGCGACGAACGGGCCCGATTTGCGATGGCCGAGTTCGTGGATCGCTTCGGCCACCAGTTCCTTGCCGGTGCCCGATTCGCCGAGGATCAGCACCGTCAGGTCGTTGCGCAACACGCGGGTGATCATGCGATAGACCGCCTGCATCGCCGTGCTGCGGCCCACCAGCGGTAGCCCCTCGCCCGCCTGCGCTTCTTCCCCGCGCCGCTCGCTCGATCCGACCGCCTGCGACACCGCACGCACCAGGTCCTCGAGGTCGAACGGCTTGGGGAAGTACTCGAACGCGCCGGTGTCGCTCGCCCGGACCGCAGTATCGAGCGTGTTCTGCGCCGAAAGGACGATCAGCGGCATGTCGGGGCACGCCGCGCGGACCGTACCGATCGAAGCGATCCCGTCGCCGTCGGCCAGCATTACGTCGGTCAGCATCACGTCGTAGCGCGCCGAGGCGATAAGGCGGTCGCGCGCGGCGATGCTGTCGCAGCGATCGACCGAGAAGCCCTCGTCCTCCAGCGCGGAACGAATGACGGTCGCGATCGCGGCATCGTCCTCGACCAGGAGCACGCGGCCCGTCATGCCTCTTCTCCCGCCTTGGCCACCGGCAGGTGGATGCGGAAGGTCGTCCATCCGGTCGCCTCGTCGCGCTGATGGCCGATACGCCCGTTCATGTCGCGCACCAGCTTGCGCACGAGCGCAAGACCGAGGCCTTGCCCGCTCGCTTTCGACGTGACGAACGGTTCGAACACGTGATCGCGCAGCGCCGGATCGATGCCCGGGCCATTGTCGCTGATCGCGATCTCGATCGGCAGCCGTATCGCGCGCCCGAGCGCGAGGCTGGAAACCAACCCGCTGACGAACCGCGTGCGGATGACGACGCGCGGCGTCTCCGCGCCCGCGCAAGCGTCGCGCGCGTTGGAGATGAGGTTGATCAGTACCTGTTCGAGCGCGTCGCGGCTCGCGAGCACCGGCGGGAGCGAAGGGTCGAATTCCTCGACCAGTTCCACCTCGCCCGCATCCGCCGCGCGCACCGTGGCGAGCGCGCTGCGCACCGCCGCATGGAGGTTGATCGGCGCCACGGGATCGATCCGCTCGCTGCCGAGCCGCTGCATCCGATCGATCAGGCGCGCGATGCGATCGACCTCGTCGGCGATCATCGTGGCGAGCGGCTTGTCCCGTTCGCTCAGGCGTCGCGCGACGAGTTGCCCGGCGCCGCGGATCGCCGCGAGCGGGTTCTTGATCTCGTGCGCGAGGATCGCCGGGGCACGCAGCGCAGTCTCGTCACGGCCGACGTCGCCGAGTTCGCCCTGCCCGATCTCGGACAGCGTCATCACGCGCCATCCGGGATGCGGAGCGAGCGGCGACACGGTGACGTTCACCTGCGCGGCGCGCTCGCCGCAGCGCATCGTCATCCCGCGCACCGTCAGGCGCGCTTCGGAATCGGCGAGGCGATGCGCCACGCGCTCGTCGTCGACCTCGATCACATCGAGCAGGCACGCCCCGACGAGGCGATTGGCGCTCCGATGCAGCAGATCCTCGGCGGCCGGATTGGCTTCGCGCACCACCAAGTCGGGATCGAGCAGCAGAACGGCGAAGATGAGGCCCGCGATCTGCGCTTCCGCGCCGGGGCGAGCCTCCAGCGTCACCGCCGTCATGCTCACGCGGCGCGGCGATGCAGGAACGGGGCGTAGAACCGTTCGATCTCGCCCAGCACCTGAGCGGGATCGTCGATGAAGTTCGCGCGATTGCGGAACTCGGCCGAGCCGTGCATCCCCTTGGTGTACCAACCGAGATGCTTGCGCGCGATCTTGGTGCCGACCGCGTGCCCGTAGTGATCGAGCATCGCGTTGTAATGTTCGATCAGCACGTCGTACTGCTCGTCGAAACTCGGGCTCGCGAGCGTCTGGCCCGTGCGCCACCAGTGCATGACCTGCCCCAGCAGCCACGGCTTGCCATAGGCGCCGCGCCCGATCATCAGCCCGTCCGCGCCCGACTGGTCGAGCGCATTCGCCGCATCCTCGATGCCGCAAATATCGCCATTGACGATCACAGGGATGGAGACAGCGTCCTTCACCTTGCGGATGAAGCGCCAGTCGGCATTGCCCTTGTACATCTGGTTGCGCGTGCGACCGTGGACGGTGATCATCCTCACGCCCAGATCTTCGGCGATCTTCGCCAGTTCGGGCGCGTTCAGGCTGTCATGATCCCAGCCCATGCGCATCTTGACCGTGACCGGCACTGCGACGGCCTTGACCGTCGCTTCCATCAGCTTCGTCGCCAGCGGCACCTCGCGCATCAGCGCCGAACCGGCGAGCTGGCCCACGACTTTCCTCACCGGACAGCCGAAGTTGATGTCGATGATCTCGGCCCCGTTGCCTTCCTGGAGCTTCGCGGCCTCGCCCATCGAGTGAGGATCACAACCGACGAGTTGCATCGACACCGGTTCCTCCGCCGGGTCCCACGCCGCCTTCTGAACCGACTGACGCGTTTCGCGGATCGCAGCCTCGCTCGCGATCATCTCGGTCACGTTGAGGCCCGAGCCGTAGCGGCGCACGAGAGTGCGGAACGGCATGTCGGTCACGCCGGTCATCGGCGCGAGCACGACCGGGCAATCGATCGTGACCGGGCCGACGCGGATCGGCTTCAACGCCGGAGGGGTGGGAAGCGAAGTCATCTGCAAGCTGTGCCTAAAATTTGGGCAGCGCATAGTGGATTGCCGCTGTGCGCGCAAGCCGCTAGCGCGCTGCCGCAATGTCGGAAGCCCCCGCCCTGCCCCCGTTCGCCGCGATCGTGGTCGCCGCTGGCAAGGGCCTGCGCGCGGGCCAGCCGGTGCCCAAGCAGTTCGCCAACTGGCGCGGCAAGCCGGTGGTGCGCTATTCGGTCGAGGCGCTGGCGGCGGCGGGCGCGGACCCGATCGTGGTGGCGATTCCCGAGGGTGCCGACGAAATCGCGACGGCGGCGCTCGACGGCATTGCTACGGTAGAGTTTATCACAGGCGGCGCGACCCGGCAGGAATCGGTTCGCCTCGCGCTCGGCGCACTCGAACGGCGTTCTCCGAGCCATGTGCTGATCCATGATGCGGCGCGCCCCATTCTTCCCCGCCCCGTGATCGACCGTTTGCTCGGAGCGCTGGACAGTCAATCCGGCGCGATACCGGTACTGCCGGTGATCGACTCGCTCGCCCGCGACGATGGCGGCATGATGGCCGGATCGGCGCCGCGCGAGGACTTGCGCCGGGTGCAGACGCCCCAGGCGTTTCGCTTCGCCGATATCCTCGCCGCCCACCGCGCATGGGCCGGAAGCGCCACGGCGGGCGACGATGCGCAGGTTCTGCGCGCTGCGGGTGGCACGGTCGCGCTGGTCGAGGGGGACGAGGCGCTGCGCAAGCTCACGTTCGCGGAGGATTTCATGACCGATCGTCCCATCGTCCGCACCGGAATGGGCTTCGACGTGCATCGGCTCGAGGCAGGCGGGGAACTGTGGCTCGGCGGCGTCCACGTGCCGCACGATCGCGGGCTGTCGGGGCACAGCGATGCCGATGTGGCGCTTCACGCGCTCGTGGATGCCCTGCTCGGCGCGGTAGGCGAAGGCGATATCGGCGCGCACTTCCCGCCGAGCGATCCGCAATGGAAGGGCGCGTCCTCCTCCCGCTTCGTCGAACGCGCCGCCGAACTGGTCACGGCGGCAGGCTATGCCATTGCCAACGTCGACGTGACGATCATCTGCGAAGCGCCCAAGATCGGCCCGTACCGTGACGCAATGCGCGCACGGATCGCTGAACTCTTGGCGATCGCGCCGCAGGCCGTTAGCGTGAAGGCCACGACCACAGAGCGGCTCGGCCTCACCGGCCGGGGCGAAGGCATCGCCGCTCAGGCGATCGCCACCGTTCAAGCAAGGGATTGATCGCCCGATGCGACTGACATGGGTTCGAACCGCCGCCTCGGCACTGGCGCTGGCCGGGCTGGCGCAGCCGGCGCTGGCGCAGACCGCCGATTGCGTGAACCAGGCCGATGTCGAGCAGGCCGCGATCTACGCGATGCCCTCGCTCTACGCCGGCTTCACCGCGAGATGCGCTGCCTCGCTGCCGACCGACGGCTTCATCGCAACCCGGGGCGAGGCGTTCATCGCGCCTTATCGGCAGAGGCAGAGCGCCGCCTGGCCGGGCGCGAAGGCCCTGCTCGACACGTTCGCTTCCAGCGGAAAGGCATCGAGCGAGATCGGCGAGATATCCTCGCTGCTCGGCACCATGCCCGACGAGGCGCTGCGTCCGTTCGTAGATGCGCTGGTGCAGCAGAAGCTAGCCGAAGACATCAAGTTGCAAGATTGCGGCAAGGTCGAGCGCGCGATCGAGCTTCTCTCACCGTTGCCGCCCGAAAACACCGGAGGACTGGTGGCGATGCTGCTCGACTTCGCGGGTGTGAAGAACCCGCCGCTCTGTCCGTACCAGCCGAAATGAGCGACAGCGTCCTGCCTCAAGACGTCGCCGAACTGGCGAAGCGCGTCATCGAGGAAAACCTCGCCGCGTGCCGCCGTGTCGCGGTGGCGGAAAGCTGCACCGGCGGCCTCGTCGCCGCGGCGCTCACCGAGATTCCGGGATCGTCGAAAGTGCTCGATCGCGGTTTCGTCACCTATTCGAACGACGCCAAGATGGAGATGCTCGGTGTCTCCAGCGAGATCATCGAGACGTTCGGCGCGGTGTCGATCGCCTGCGTCTGGGCGATGGCGCAGGGCGCGATCGAGCGCAGCCAAGCCGACGTTTCCGTGGCGATCAGCGGCGTGGCAGGCCCGGACGGGGGAACCGACCTCAAGCCGGTCGGCACGGTCGTGTTCTCACGCGTGGTGCGCGGCGAGAACGGCGAGCCCGAGGGTGAATTGCGCACTTTCGACGGCAAGACGCGCGCCGAAATCCGCCGTCAGGCGACGCTCTGCGCGCTGGAACTGCTGCTTCCGTAGAGCTCTTCCGCCCGCGTTTCGAACGCGGAGACGAGCTTGCGGAAGGCGCGGTCGAAATACTGGCCGGCTAGAGCCTCGAACACCCGGTTCTTGAACGTGAAATCGACCGCGAAGTCGATCTTGCAGCCGCCTTCGCCCAAGTCGGTGAAATGCCATTCGTTGTCGAGATCGCGCAGCGGCCCGTCGACGTAGACCACGTCGATCATCTCGGGCCGGCGCTTGGTCACGCGCGAGGTGAAGCTTTCGCGGAAGCTCTTGAAGCCCACGACCATGTCGGCGACCATCTCGGTCTCGCTGTCCGAGCGTACGCGGGTAGCGATCACCCACGGCAGGAACTCCTTGTAGCGCGCGACGTCCGCCACGAGGTCGAACATCTGTTCGGCGCTGTACGGCACCGTGCGGCTTTCGCGGATGCCGGGCATCAGGCCTTCTGCTTGGCCAATTTCGCCTCGCGTGCAGCCTTCATCTCGGCGAAATCGTCGCCTGCGTGATAGCTCGAGCGGGTCAGCGGGCTCGCCGCGACCTGCAGGAAGCCCTTGGCCCGCGCGATCGAGCCGAACGCGGCGAACGCCTTGGGCGTCACGAAATCCTCGACCTTCGCGTGCTTGGGCGTGGGCTGGAGATACTGGCCCATGGTGATGAAATCGACATCCGCGCTGCGCATGTCGTCCATCACCTGATGGACCTCGAGCCGCTGCTCGCCGAGCCCGAGCATGATACCCGACTTGGTGAAGATCAGCGGATCGTGCGACTTCACCTCCTCAAGCAGCCGCAGCGAGGCGTAGTAGCGCGCGCCGGGGCGGATCGTGGGATAGAGCCGCGGCACGGTTTCGAGGTTGTGGTTGAACACGTCCGGCCCCGCCTCGCAGATCGCCTCGATCGCCGGGCGCATCTTGCCGCGGAAATCGGGGGTCAGGATCTCGATCGTCGTGCCGGGCGTCTCGCGCCGCAGCGCCTTGATGACCTTCACGAACTGCCCCGCCCCGCCATCGGGCAGGTCGTCGCGGTCGACGCTGGTGATGACGATGTGTTGCAGGCCCATCTTGCCCGCCGCCACGGCGACGTTTTCCGGTTCCATCGGATCGACGATGCGCGGCATCCCCGTCTTGACGTTGCAGAACGCGCAGGCGCGGGTGCATACGTCGCCCAGGATCATCACCGTCGCGTGCTTCTTGGTCCAGCATTCGCCGATGTTCGGGCAGGCGGCTTCCTCGCACACGGTGTTGAGGTTCAGGTCGCGCATCAACTGGCGCGTCTCGTGATAGCCCTTGCTGACGGGTGCCTTCACGCGAATCCAGTCGGGCTTGCGCTGCCGCTCAGGGCGCGCGCCTTCGGGCGCGGGTGCGGAGGAGAGGTCGTTCATGCGGCCCATCTAGTCACCACGGGGGCCTCTTGCCAGCCCTTTCCCCGCGAGGCATGGGGCATGGCATGAAGAGCTTCGCAGACCTGATCGCCGGCTACCGCAATTTCCGCAAGGGCGCGTGGTCCACCCAGCGCGAGCGGTGGAGCGAACTGGCCGAAGGGCAATCGCCGCGAGTGATGGTGATCGCCTGTTCGGACAGCCGGGTCGATCCGGCGCAAATCTTCGACGCCGATCCGGGCGAGATTTTCGTGGTGCGCAACATCGCCGCGATGGTTCCGCCGTTCGAAACGACGCCGGGCAATCATGGCGTGTCCGCCGCGCTCGAATTCGCGGTGCAGTTCCTCAAGGTGCGCGAGATCGTCGTGATGGGCCACGGGCTGTGCGGCGGGTGCAAGGCGGCGCTGACGCAGGACCTCCACGGCACCGAGCCCGGCAAAGGCGGCTTCGTCGCCAACTGGATCGCGATGCTCGACGAGGTGCGCGATCCGATCGCGGCGAAGCTGGGGACCGAGGGGCGCGAGGCGGAACGGGCAATGGAACATGCCGCGGTGAGAGTCAGCCTCGCCAACCTGCGCACGTTCCCCTGCGTTCAGGAAAAGGAAGCCAGCGGATCGCTCGCCTTGCACGGCGCGTTCTTCGCGATCTCGGACGGCGTGCTCCACCTGCTCGATGAAGACAGCGGCGAATTCGCCCCGGCCGAGTAAGCGCTTGCCGCACTTCGTTCGCGCCGCCATGTAGGCGCGCATGACCGACGAGCTTCAGCATCGCAACATCGCCCTCCTGATCGATTCCGACAACGCCAGCCCGTCCGGGATCGACCCGGTGCTGACGGTGCTGGCCGAACTGGGGCAGGTGAATATCCGCCGTGCCTACGGCAACTGGCGCAAGCCCGCGCTCAAGAGCTGGGCCGATCTCGTTCACCGCTATGGCATCGAACCGCAGCAGCAGTTCGACATGACCAAGGGCAAGAACGCGACCGACATGAAGATGACGATCGATGCGATGGACATGATGTATCGCGGCCGCGTGCACGGGTTCGGGATCATGAGCTCGGACAGCGACTTCATGCCGCTCGCCATGCGCATCCGGCAGGACGGCTACCCGGTCTACGGCTTCGGCAGCGCCAAGACGCCCGAGGCGTTCCGCCAAGCGTGCACGCGTTTCATCGACGTGGAGGCGCTGATCCGCGCGGAGAAGGAAGAACGCGCCAACGGATCGAAGGGCGCGAAGGCCCCCAAGGGCGAACTCGACGACGAGATGCTGCACCTGCTGTTCGAGGCCTACAACGCCAGCAAGCGCGACGAGAAAGGCTTCGCCAAGCTGTCCGAAGTCGGCCAGCGGGCGGGCAACCGCTCCAGCTTCGACACGCGCAACTACGGTTACGCGCGGCTGATCGACCTGATCGAGGATATTCCCAACTTCGCCACCGAGCGCCGCGAGGGTGGGCAGGTCTGGGTCAAGCGGCTCCGCTAACGCGCATGAGAAAGGCGCGGACCATGAGCCCGCGCCTCTTTCGACAATTTCCGGAGACTTACTGCGCCGGAGTTTGGGCCGGCGCCGCCGTGGCCGTCGCCTCGGCAGCCGGGGCCGCCGCAGTGGCGCCGCCCGATACCTGCCCGGCAGCATAGAGGCCCCACAGATCGGCGACCGGCGCGCGCGCGCCGTCGACCTTGTCGAACGTGGTTTTCGCCTCGGCGAACTGGCCCTGATCGACTTGTGCGATGCCCAGGCGGGTCAGCGCACGACCGGTATCGACGCCCGACTTCGTGAGTGCGAGCTCGTACATTTCCGCGGCCTTCGCGGGCTGCTCGAAGTTGAGGAACATGTCGCCCGCGGCCATGGCGTCGACCGCGCTGCCGGAACCGCGTGCACCGCTCTCCAACTCGGGAAGGTCGGCACGCGCCGATTCCATCTGCGCTTCGGAGGTCGTCCGGGCTTCGGTCACCAGCACATCGCCTTCGTTCAGCATGTTGGCGGCGAGCCCTTCCGCCAGCACTCGACTCACTTCGCCCGGCAGGCGAAGCGGATCGGCGGCAAGAATGTAATCGGAATAGTCGCGCCCGTTGCGCAGGCTGTCGGTCCGATCGGCCAGGCGCATCAGGTCGAGCAGCGTCTGATCGTCGTAGTCGTAGAAGCTACGCTGGACCGCGATCGCATCGCCCCAGACGTCGCTCGACGGGTAATTCGCCACATAAAGGTTGGCGAACGCCGCCGCATCGTCGGCCAGCGCGTTGTTGTAAGCGACCGCGAAGCCGCGGCGGATCCACGCCTCGTCGACCGGCTCGCCCGCCTGCTGCTTGGCTTCGATCGCCTGCTTGAGCGAGGCGAGCCCGGCGGCGTAATTCTCTTCGTTGAAATAGGCTTCGGCGATGAGGCCCTTCGCATTGCTGTCCTGATAGCCGGCTGCGACAGCCTCCTCGAAGCGTGAGCGTGCTGCGGCCCAGTCCTCGGCCTGATAGGCGAGTTGGCCGGCCGCAAAAAGGTTGCGTCCCTGCTGGTCCGCCGGCGTCTTGCCGCTGTCGAGCATCATGTCGAGGCCCTGGCGCTGGACCGCGATATCCTTTGCGTTCGATCCGATCGAATAGACCAATTGGCCCGCGGCGAACTTGTCGTCGGGGGTCTGCGCAGCAGACACAACGGTCGGAATTGCGCCCTTGAGAGCGTTGGGGTCCTCCTTGGCTTCCACCCGCTTAGCAAGCGGCTGATAGGCGGCGATGAACCCTTCCGAGTAATCCTTCTTCTGCGCCTCGCCTTCCTCCTGCGCAGCGGCGGGCGCTTCGAGCGCGACCGCACCGAAAGTGCTGCCAGCGACGAGCGCGAGGGCAAGAGCGAAATGCGAACCGAAGCGCTTGGTGCGCGGCTGCGGATTGCGAGCGAAAGTCATCATTGGGGTATCTCCCATTACAGAATTCTGAGCCGTAGAGGCTGGGGTATGCGGGCTAGGAACGCACGACGAGCGCGCTAGTGCCGCCTCGTCCGCTTCATTGCAATCACTGGTAGGGGATTCGTGCTGAACGGCCTTTGAACGCGCGGTTCGCGCTCCGCGCGTGTGCGAAAAACGCAAAATGTGGAAAAAGCGCGTCGGAATGCCCATCTAAGCGTCGGTTCGAGTGGCGGTGCCCGGCCATCTCGCCTAGGCTTCCCGCACAGTTCCCAGGCAGCAGAACGAAACGAAAAGAAGTCCGTTGAGCGACGATACCGATACCCTTGCCCCGCCCTCCCCGATGGGCGAATTCGAACGCGTCGACATCGTCGACGAGATGAAGACCAGCTATCTCGATTACGCGATGAGCGTGATCGTGAGCCGCGCGCTCCCCGACGTGCGCGACGGATTGAAGCCGGTTCACCGCCGTATCCTTTTCGCCAGCCAGGAAGGCGGCTTCGTCGCCGGGCGGCCCTATCGCAAAAGCGCCAAGATCGTCGGCGACGTGATGGGCAACTACCACCCGCACGGCGACAGCGCGATCTACGATGCACTCGCGCGCCTGACGCAGAGCTGGTCGATGCGCGTGCCGCTGATCGACGGTCAGGGCAACTTCGGTTCGATGGATCCCGATCCGCCGGCCTCGATGCGCTATACCGAAGCGCGGCTGGCGAAGGTCGCCAACAGTCTGCTCGACGATCTCGACAAGGACACGGTCGATTTCGCCGACAACTACGACGGTTCGCGGCGCGAGCCGACCGTCCTGCCCGCGCGCTTCCCCAACCTGTTGGTCAACGGCGCGGGCGGCATCGCGGTCGGCATGGCGACCAACATCCCGCCGCACAACCTGGGCGAAGTGATCGACGGCTGCCTCGCCTTCATCGAGAACCCCGGGATCAGCAGCGAAGAACTGATCGAGATCATTCCCGGCCCGGATTTCCCCACCGCGCCGCTGATTCTCGGGCAGTCGGGCGCGAAGGCCGCCTACACCACCGGGCGCGGCTCGATCCTGATGCGCTGCCGTCACGAGATCGAGAGCACACGCGGTGCGAGGGCAGACGGCCGCCAGTCGATCGTACTGACCTCGATCCCCTATCAGGTCGGCAAGTCCGGGTTAGTCGAGAAGATCGCCGAGGCAGCTAAAGACAAACGGATCGAGGGCATTTCCGACATCCGCGACGAATCGAGCCGCGAAGGCGTGCGCGTGGTCGTGGATCTCAAGCGCGACGCCTCGCCCGAGGTCGTGCTCAACCAGATCTGGCGCTACACCCCGGCGCAGGCGAGTTTCCCGGCGAACATGCTGGCGATCCGCGGCGGGCGCCCCGAAGTCCTCAATCTGCGCGATTTCATCCAGGCGTTCGTCAGCTTCCGCGAACAGGTCATCACCCGGCGCACCAAGTTCGAACTGAACAAGGCGCGCGAGCGGGCCCATATCCTGCTCGGCCTCGTGGTCGCGGTTTCCAACCTCGACGAGGTCGTGGCGATGATCCGCGGTGCGTCCAACCCCGCCGACGCGCGCGCCAAGCTGATGGCGAAGGAATGGCCGATCGGCGACATCGCGCAATATATCGCGCTGGTCGAGGCTATCGAGCCCAGCGCCGAGCAGGAAGGCGGCACCTATCGCCTCAGCGAACGGCAGGTGAAGGCGATCCTCGACCTGCGCCTCCACCGCCTGACGGCGCTGGGCCGCGACGAGATCGGCGGCGAATTGAAGGACCTGTCGATCGCGATCGAGGAATACCTCTCGATCCTGGCCGACCGGGTGAAGCTCTACGGCGTCATGCGTGAAGAGCTGACCGAGATCCGCGAGCTCTACGCCACCCCGCGCCTGTCCGAAATCGCCCCCGCGTGGGACGGGATCGAGGATGAGGATCTGATCGAGCGCGACGAGATGGTCGTGACGGTCACCCACGGCGGCTACATCAAACGCACTCCCCTCCAGGCGTTCCGCGCGCAGAACCGCGGCGGCAAGGGCCGCAGCGGCATGGCGACGAAGGACGAGGACGCGGTGGTCGAAATGTTCGTCACTTCGACACACAACCCCGTGTTGTTCTTCACCAATACCGGCCGCGTCTATCGCCTGAAGGTCTGGCGCCTGCCTGAAGGCGGGCCGACCACCAAGGGCCGCCCGATGGTCAACCTCCTCCCGCTGAGCGACGAGGAGCGGGTGACCAACGTGCTGCCCCTGCCCGAAGACGAGAACGAGTGGAGTCGCCTCAACATCGTGTTCGCCACCGAACAGGGTATGGTGCGGCGCAATTCGATGGACGCCTTCACCAACGTACCGTCAAACGGCAAGTACGCGATGGGCTTCGTCGAAGGCAGCGGCGACCGGCTGATCGGCGTGGAACTCCTGACCGAGCGGCAGGAAATCTTCCTCGCCTCCGACGCCGGCAAGGCGATTCGCTTCGCCGCCACCGACGCCCGCGAAACCAAGAGCCGCACCGGCATCGGCGTGCGCGGCATGGCGCTGAAGGGCGGCGCCAAGGTCGTGTCGATGGCGGTGTTCGATCCGAACACGGCGGACACCGAAACGCGCGATGCCTACCTTCGCGCCGCACCCTGGAAGGAAAGCCCTGCAGAGGGCGATTTGCCGGCCGAGCGGATCGGCGAAATGGCCGAGGCGGAGGAATTCGTCCTGACGATCACCGCGAATGGATACGGCAAGATATCCTCCGCCTACGAATACCGCACCATCGGCCGCGGCGGACAAGGGCTGACCAACATCGGCACGCCGGACAGCAACCCCGGCCGCAACGGCCCCGTCGTCGCGAGCTTCCCCGTGCGGCACGGCTCGCAGCTGATGCTGGTGACCGATCAGGCCAAGCTGATCCGCCTGCCGATCGATTTCCGGCACTTGCTCGGCGAAGACAATGACGGCGGCTTCCGCATCATCGGCCGTGGCTCGGCCGGCGTGCGCATCTTCAACGTCGCGAAGGGCGAGCATGTCGTCGGTGCGGCGCTGATCGACGAGGACGAAGCACCGGAAAACGACGCAGAGGAAGCGATCGTCGAGGAAATCGTCGGGCGCGGCAGCGTCGAGACGCAACCCGAAACGACGCCGCGTTCGGACGACGACATGACGCGCGAGCCCGACGGCGACTGACGCCGCCGGGCTCCGCCGTCGCCTATGCGCGGCGGCGGAGCGTCTGGATCACGCCGGTGGCGATCAGGAACTGGCCGGCGAAATAGGTCGGCCAGATGAGCAACGCCGGGAGCGCGCTGCTCGCCAGCGGGCCCATCCGCGCGAAGATCAGCAGGTCGGAGAATACGAACAGCACCGCGCCCGTTCCCACCCGGTATCGCGGAAAACGACTCAACCACGCGCAGGCGGCCATCGCGCCGAGCGCGAGCGCATAGAGCGTGACGCCGGTGTCGTACGTCAGCAGCCAGGCGATGAGCGGCGTTCCGGCCAGCAGCGCGAGGGCCAGTGCCTTCTGGCTGGCCGCCGTCGAAGGCCGCATGTTGCGCAGATACAGCGCCATCGCCGCAACGTGCGAAGCGAGGAACGCCGCCCCGCCCCACAGGAAATCGAGCTCCAGCAACATGTCGCCCAGTGCCGAGAGCGCCATTACGAGCGCCAGCAACCGCCCGTCGGCGCTCGCGTGGCGCGCCAGCGCGTAGATCGCGAGGAAGCCGACCCCCGCGCCTTTCAGCAGGATCAGCCACAGCTCGCCCATCGGCCAGTCGCGCACGAAGAAATACACCGTCGCCGCCGCGATCGCGGCGAGCAGCCATGGCCGGTGTTCGACAAGTGCGCGCCTCGGCATCCCTTTGTTTCTCCTCGCGGGCGGCTTGGACTTGAACCCGATGCCCGGCAAGCACTAGGTGCCACGCCATGACCTATGACGTCCACATAATCGGCGGCGGCCTGGCCGGGTGCGAAGCGGCATGGCAGCTCGCGCAGCATGGCTATCGCGTGCGCCTGTCGGAGATGCGCGGCAGCGGCGACATGACGCCCGCGCACCAGACCGACGGGCTGGCCGAACTCGTCTGCTCGAACAGCTTTCGCTCCGACGATGACGAGCGCAACGCGGTCGGCCTGCTGCACCACGAAATGCGGCGGCTTGATTCGCTTGTGATGCGCGCGGGCGAAGCGGCACGGGTGCCCGCCGGCTCGGCGATGGCGGTCGACCGCGACGTGTTCTCCGCGGGGGTCGAGCGCGCGCTCGCCGAACACCCGAACGTGACCGTGGTGCGCGAACGGATCGACGAGCTGCCCGCTGCGGGCATGACGATCGTATCCACCGGCCCGCTGACCGCCCAGGCACTGGCCGAAAGCGTGGTGCGCGCGACCGGGCAGGACCGCCTCGCTTTCTTCGACGCGATCGCGCCGATCGTCCACCGCGACAGCATCGATATGGACGTGGCGTGGTTCCAGAGCCGGTGGAACAAGGGAGACGGGAAGGACTACATCAACTGCCCGATGACCAAGGAGCAGTATCTCGCCTTCCACCAAGGCCTGATCGACGGCGAGAAGATCGCGTTCAAGGAATGGGAGGCCGACACACCCTATTTCGAAGGTTGCATGCCGATCGAGGTCATGGCGAGCCGCGGGGTCGACACGCTCCGCTTCGGCCCGATGAAGCCGGTCGGGCTCGACAATCCGCGCGATACCACGCCCGAATTCCCGCAAGGCCGCTGGCCCCATGCGGTGGTGCAGCTTCGGCAGGACAACAAGCTCGGCACGCTGTGGAACATGGTCGGCTTCCAGACCAAGCTGAAGCACGGCGCGCAGGTCGAGCTGTTCCGCACGATCCCCGGCCTCGAGAACGCGGAATTCGCGCGGCTCGGCGGGCTGCACCGCAACACCTTCCTCAATTCGCCGCTGGTGCTCGACCGGCAGCTGCGTCTGAAGGGTGGCGAGCATGTCCGCTTCGCCGGGCAGATCACTGGATGCGAGGGTTACGTCGAAAGCTCGGCGGTGGGGATCATGGCGGGGCTGATGGCAGCCGCCGAACTGGGCGGCGAAACCTGGACCGCGCCGCCGCCTTCCACCGCGATGGGCGCGCTGCTTTCGCACATCACCGGCGATGCCGAGGCCGAGACGTTCCAGCCGATGAACGTCAATTTCGGCCTTTTCCCGCCTCTCCACGACATAAAGAAGAAGGCGCGCAAGGAAGCCTACGCCGAGCGCGGGAAGGCCGAATTCGGGGCGTGGCTGGCGACGCTCGACCGCGTTCCGGCATAACCTCAGCAGCGGCAGGCCGGTTTCGCCCGCCGCTTGGGCGCGGTCGTCGCGAATTCGGCTTCGCTCAACTCCCGGTCGCCATTCGCGTCGGCGCCGTCGAAGCGCTCGGCGGTCGTCACCGCCCACTCCTCGAACGTCAGCAGGTTGTTGCCGTCCTTGTCGAGCTTGCGAAAGGCGTCGGTGCGCGTCGACAGCATCTCGACCCGCGTGATCCTGCGGTCTCGGTTGCGGTCGTAGCGGAAGAAGCGCCGCTCCTCGCGCGTCAGTTCGGTCGCTTCGGGTGGCGCGGGGCCGGTGAGATCGCCCGGATCGACTTCGGGCAGATTCTCCGAATCGGGCGCAGCGACTTCGGGCAGCGGCGGTGGCGCGCCGCGTTCGACCTCGGCCCGGCCTTGCCACCAGAACAGCCCGATCGCGACCAGCAACAGCGTGACGACGCCTCCAAGCACCACCCGGTTCATGGCAAATCCCCCTCGACCCGGACGATAGAGGCTAGCGCCCGAACATGCCAAGCCGAAGCGCGGCAAGCACGTCGCGCCGTCCCCCGACCAGCGGTGCGCCGCCCCCGGCGAGCGACCGTAGCGCCAGCCCGTACAGAACGGCAAGCGGACGCAGCCGCCGTTCGCGCGGCGCGCGGCGTTCGGTTTCTTCGGCAAAGGTCAGCGCGATGGCGCGCTCCTCCGCGTCGGTCGCCTGCGCGGCAAAATCGGCGAGCGCCCAGAGCCGCCCCGCCGCGCGCGCATCCGCCGCCGCCTCGGGTTCTCCGGTGTGCCGCGCCAGCGCAGCGAACGCACCGGCACGGCCCTCGGCGAACGTCTCGATCGCACGGGCGGGAAGCGGCGCATCGCCGACGAGTTGCTCCCACCCCTCGACGAGCCCGGCAAGTGCCACCTCCTCACCGCCCCACCATTGCCCGATCGCATCGAGCACGGGATCGCCGGCGGCGCGCGCATCCACCGGCTTGCCGAGTTCGTCGCGCCACCATGCAAGGCGCAACTGCGCGAGCAGCGGCTCGTTCGCCTTCGCCACGAGTTCGGACAGGCGGGTATCGAGCGCGAACAGCGCAGCGGTGGCGTCGCGCGAGGCCGCCGGGGCATAGTTGAGCGCAAGCTTTTGCGGCAGCGGAAGGGGATCGGGCGTCATGCCTGCCGCGGTAGCATCCTCCGCCCGGGCATTTGGAGTTTTTTAATCCAGCTCTCCTAAAGCGTGCGCTGAACAACTGCGGACGTTCGTGACGGGTATGGGCATCGTCAAATCTATGGCTTCGCTGTGGCGCGACGCGCGGGGCAACTCCCTGCCGATTTTCGCTGCCTCGCTGGTTCCACTGCTCGCGATCGTGGGCGGCGGCGTGGACGCCGCACGCGGCTATCTCGCCAAGACGCAACTCCAGAACGCGTGCGACGCGGGCGTGCTGGCAGGGCGCCGCGCGATGGCGAAGTCGGGCGAATACGGCGATACCGAAGCAGGCAAGGCGACGCAGATGTTCAACGCGAATTTCGATTCGGACATCGTCACCGCCGACCGGGTGAACTTCGACACCGAAGCGGGCGACGAGGGCGACGTGTTCGGCACCGCCTCCGCCCGCATTCCGACCGTCTTGATGAAGCTGTTCGGCAAGTACGACCTGTCGTTCTCGGTCGATTGCATGGCCGAACTGCAGATCACCAATTCGGACATCATGTTCGTGCTGGATACGACCGGATCGATGGGCGGCAGCCGCATCTCGGGTTTGCGGCAGGCGGTCAGGGATTTCCACCAGACCATTACGTCCGCAGTGACCGACGACGACGTCCGGGTGCGCTACGGGTTCGTGCCATATTCGACTACCGTCAATGCAAAGGAACTGCTCGACGAGGGCGAAATCACCTCGGCCTATTTCCGCGACAGCACACCTTATCAGACTCGCTTCGCCGTCTTTAATCGCAACGACTATATCGTTCGCGAAAAGAAACTGACTGACAGCGGGCAGTACAATACCAGCGGCTACAGCTGCGATAATTCGTGGTCCAATTCTTCCGGTACGAAACCGAATAACGTGAATGTCACGTATTACCGCGAGGAAAGCCGAGGCTGGTTTTCTGGCTGCCGCGTCCGCTGGGAAACCTACCGTTATTCATACGAAAACAAAAAGGCCTATCATTTCAACGGCTGGGTCTATCGCCAAGGGAACCTCAACACGAGCGACTACAAGGATTTCGACAGCGTCGAGATCGCGACGGACTTCGATCCGGAGATGTCCTATCTCTCGACCAGCGGCGAATACGCTATAGATGCGCTGGCGAAGCTTTCGATCCGCGGAATGAGCAAATCGAGTTCGCGCTGGAACGGTTGCATTCAGGAACGGGACACCGTCGAAACCGACGATTTCGATCCCGTGCCTTCGGACGCGTACGATCTCGATATCAACCTGACGCCCGACAGCCCGGCTACGAGTTGGAGCCCGATATGGCCCGACGCGTCATATTACCGCACGCCTGGCACCACGCGCACGAGTTCAGGGACTAAGACCACGAGTGCCCCCTGCCCCGCGCCCATGCTGCCGTTCCAGACAATCGACCTTTCGACCACGGCCGTTCCCGGATGGCTCGAAACCTATCTCAGGAATCTGAACGCCACCGGTAACACCTACCACGATATCGGCATGATCTGGGGCGCACGGCTCGCCAGCCCCAACGGCATACTGGCCGACAACGTCAACGAAGACTCCGAACGGGCAGAAAGCATCAGCCGTCACCTCATCTTCATGACCGACGGCAAGATGGAGCCGCACATCCAGTCGTTCACCGCATATGGCGTCGAATACACCGACAACCGTATCGCGCCTGCATGGTCGAGCACGGGTGCGGTGGCGGATCGCCACACCCAGCGATTCCTGGCCGCCTGTGACGGGGCGAAGGACGAAGGCTACACGATCTGGGTCATCGGCTTCGGCGAATCGCTCACCGACGCCATGCGCTCCTGCGCGACTGGGCACCGAGCCTATTTCTCGAACGATAACGACGAACTTCGCGCCACCTTCCGCTACATCGCATCGCAGGTGGCGGACCTGAGACTTGCCCAGTGACGTATCGCCGCAATCTCGCGCGCGATACCGGGGGTGTGACGCTCGTCGAATTCGCGCTGGTCGCCCCGGTGCTGTTCCTGTTGATCTTCGGCATCTTCGACATCGGCCACGGCCTCTACTTGCGATCGGTACTCCAGGGGGCGGTGCAGGACGCGGCACGCGGAGCGGGACTGGAGAGCGGCCGGCTCAACCAGGCGGCGCTGGACGAACGCGTGATGCTGAGCGTCCAGGGCGTCATGCCGTTCGTCGAAGAGGACGATATCGATATCGTGCGCCTGAACTACGAGAATTTCAGCGATGTCGGGACGCCGGAAGATTTCGACGATACCAATCGGAACAACACCTACGACGACACCGAGTGTTTCACCGATCGCAACGACAACGGCCAGTGGGATCCCGACGTCGGTGCGGGTGGCCTCGGCGGGGCGGACGACATCGTGTATTACGAGGTGGGCGTGCGTTACGATCGACTGTTCCCGCTGTGGAGCATGATCGGCCTGCCCCACCGCGGTCTCGCGCAGGCGACCACGGTGATGCGCAACCAGCCGTTCGGCGAGCAGGCCGAGCGCGAGGCGGTGCGCATATGCCCGTGAAGCAAAGCCTTCTTCGCTCGCTACGCTGCCTCGCCCGCGCACGCGATGGCGTGGCACTGATCGAGTTCGCCTATTCGCTGCCGATCATGGTCGCGCTCGGGTTGGGCGGGCTCGAACTGGTCAACTACACCACGGCGCACCTTCGCGTGAACCAGATCGCGATCTCGCTCGCCGACAACGCGTCGCGCGCCAAGCAGGACGTGATTGGCAGCAACCCGCGTTTCCGCGAGCTCGACGCGAACGAATCGATCCGTGCCGCGCAACTGCAGGGCGGCAACCTCGACCTCGCGGATCACGGCCGCGTGGTTCTCTCCAGCCTCGAGGTGAACAAGCAGGGCGGCCAGTGGATCCACTGGCAGCGGTGCGGCGGAGCGAAAAGCTACCGCTCCCGCTACGGCGACGAGGGAACCGGGCGCACCGGCCGCGGCTTCGGGGGCATGGGGATCGGATCGCGCAACGTCCAGGCGGAACCCAATTTCGCGATCATGTACGCCGAAGTCTATTACGACTATCAGCCGCTCGTGCTCGCCCGGTTCATCCCGGACCAGACGATCTACAAGACCGCCGCGATGTACGTTCGCGACGACCGCGATCTTTCGGATGACGGCATCTTCAATCCGTCTCCCAAGGCGACCAAGAGCACCTGCTGATCGACGAACAATGTCAATAAATTAACCCTGTAAGTTCGCGATGCGCTTACGTGGCAACGCGTATCGCCCGAGCCGTGGTAAACCATTCCGCCTCGAACATCGGCCGCCGCTTTGCCGGATGGCTCGCGCGCCTCGCGGGCGACCGGTCGGGCAACACGCTGGCGATCATCGCCGCGGCGATCGCGCCGATCCTGGCGATGGTCGGCGGCGGGGTCGACATGGGCCGCTCGTACCTCAGTCAGAGCCGTCTGCAGCAGGCGTGCGACGCGGGCGTTCTCGCCGCGCGCAAGCGGCTCGGTTCGCAGGCCGCCGTCACCGGCGAAATCTCCGACGACGTGGCCGAAACCGGCCAGCGGTTCTTCAACATCAACTTCCGCACCGGCTCCTATGGCACGGAGAACCGCGATTTCGTGATGACGCTGGAGGAGGACTTCGCGATCTCGGGCGTCGCGACCGTCGATGTGCCCACCACGATCATGCTGATCTTCGGGTTCGACAACGTTCCCGTGCGCGTCGAGTGCGAAGCCCAGCTCAACTTCGCTAATACCGACGTGATGATGGTGCTCGACGTCACCGGGTCGATGGCGCAGATCAACGCCGGCGACACGCTCTCGCGGCTCGACACCATGAAGGGGACGATCGAAACGTTCCACGCCCAGCTCAGCGCCGCGGCGCAGGCCGGTTCGCGGATCCGCTACGGCTTCGTGCCCTACTCGACCAATGTCAACGTCGGCCACCTGCTGCGCGACGAATGGGTCGTCGACATGTGGAACTATCAATCGCGCGAACAGACCGAGGATACGAAACATCCGAGCAAGCGCACCTATAATACCGGAGCGACGCTCGTCTCGGGCTCGATCACGACTGTTGACTACGAAAATTACAAGGCGAGCTTCACTGAGCTCAAGGGCTATCACTGCCCTTCAGCCCCGGGCAGCAACGTGACCACCCAAATAGACGAGACGGCATACAAGGAAGAAAATATCGTCACACCGCTGGAGGGGGTACGCAAGGAGTGGACCTACATCCGCACTCGCAACGGCGCGAGCTATTCGACGGTTCTCAACGACACAACCTGTATCGTGCGTCAGCACACCTATAACGACTACGTCGACACTTATAAGAAGATTGAGGAACCCTCGCTCATCAGCAAAAAGCAGTGGCGCTACGACCAGATCGAATACGACGTGGCAGACTGGCGGACAACGGGCAACGGGTGTATCGAGGAACGCGACACCTACGAGATCGCCAGTTACGACACGGTCGATCTCTCGCGCGCCCTCGATCTCGATCTCGATCGGGTTCCGACCCCTGGCGACACGGCCACGCAATGGCGGCCGATGATGCCATCCTATATCTTCGGTCGGCAACTGAAATGGGACGGCAAAGGCAAGTTCGACACCAAGGAGAAGAAGACCGGAGACGAATACGTGACGCCGGTCGGACTGTCCTCCGCCGCGTGCCCGGCGCCGGCGCGCAAGCTCTCCGAGATGAGCGCCGAAGAGCTGACCGACTACCTCGGCACACTCCGCGC
Organism: Pelagerythrobacter sp.; assembly: GCF_041912895.1. Taxonomy (NCBI): domain Bacteria; kingdom Pseudomonadati; phylum Pseudomonadota; class Alphaproteobacteria; order Sphingomonadales; family Erythrobacteraceae; genus Pelagerythrobacter; species Pelagerythrobacter sp. Next base: position 733,925 of record NZ_JAYSGI010000001.1, read on the forward strand.
CGAAGGCAGCACTTATCACGACATCGGGATGATCTGGGGCGGCCGGCTCATCTCGCCCACCGGCCTGTTCGCGGCCGAGAACGCCGACGGGCCCGGTTCGACGACCAGCCGGCACCTGATCTTCCTGACCGATGGCGAGACCGCCCCGCTCGATCTCAGCTATTCGAGCTACGGGTTCGAGCCGCTCGATCGCCGTCGCTGGTCTCCTGCCTCCACGCTTTCGCTGACGCAGACGGTGGAGAACCGCTTCGCCTTCGCCTGCGGCGAGGTGCGGCGCAAGAACGTCACCATCTGGGTCATCGGCTTCGGCGTCACGCTGAACGACGTGATGAAGGATTGCGCGGGCGAAGGGCATTATTTCGAAGCAGCCGACGCTGCCGAGCTCAACGCCTCGTTCGCCGCGATCGCCGACAGCCTCAGCGACCTGAGGGTGAGCCGGTGAGGCGGCTGCGCAATCTCGGGCGCGACCGCGAGGGCGCGGCGCTGGTCGAATTCGCGCTCGTCGCGCCGGTCCTGCTGCTTTTGCTGCTCGGCATGTTCGACATGGGCTACAACTATTACATCCAGTCACAATTGCAGGGCGCGATCCAGAAGGCGGCGCGCGATTCGGGTATCGAGGGCGCGCATGCGACGATCCCGCAGATCGACGGCCGCGTGGAAAAGGCCGTCCACGACCTCGTCGCCGGGGCGGAGGTCGATTTCTCGCGCAAGTCGTACGCCACCTTCACCGACGTCGCGCGGCCCGAAGACTACAGCGACATCGACGGCAACGGCGTGTGCAGCGGCGGCGAACCGTTCGAAGATGCCAACGGCAACGGCATCTGGGACGAGGATCGCGGATCGGAAGGCCAGGGCGGCGCGCGCGACGCGGTGCTCTACGTCGTGACGGTCAGCTATCGTCGGCCGTTCGGGGTCACCGCTCTGATCGGCCTGCCCGACACGCTCACCACGCAAGCGACGACGGTGCTGCGCAACCAACCCTACGGCGACCAGAACCTGTCGCAAACGGTGGGCAGCTGCGCATGAGCCGTGCAGGCACCCTTCTGAGCCGGTTGCGCCGCTCGGCCTCGGGCACCGCGCTGACCGAATTCGCCCTCGCCGCGCCGCTGGTCATGACCGCTGGCCTGTGGGGCGTGGAATCGGCGCACCGCGCGGTGGTGCAGATGCGCGTCAATCAGGTCGCGGTGCTCGTCGCGGACAACGCCTCGCGCGTCGGCGAGAACTCGCTGCTGGGCGAGACCAGGCTCTACGAAACGGACGTCAACGACGTGCTCTACGGCGCGCATGCGCAGACCGGGCGTGCGTTCGACCTCTACAAGCATGGCCGGGTGATACTCTCCAGCTTGGAGGTCGTGCCCGATACCGAGGATCAGCAATACATCCACTGGCAGCGCTGCAAGGGCGAACTGATGCGGACATCGGGCTATGGCTTCGAGGGCGACGGCACGGCCAGCGGCATTCCGGGCATGGGCCCGGCCGGCGAGGAGATCATCGCGTTCAAAGATGAAGCGGTGATGTTCGTCGAGGTGGTGTACGACTATCAGCCGCTGATCTCCGACGCTTTCACCCACGCCGACGATATCCACGCCACCGCCGCCTTCAACGTGCGCGACAATCGCGACCTGTCACAGATCTACCAGCGCGATCCGAGCAGCCCGGACGCGGTGGCGGATTGCAACGTTTACGACGGGGTGGCGACGATCAACGGCTGACCGCGCCGCGCCCGCTCAGACGTAGCAGACCTTCTTCACGGCCTCGACGATCCGCTTGGCATCGATCAGCGCCAGCTTTTCGAGGTTCGCCGCATAGGGCAGCGGCACGTCCTCGTTGCACACGCGCAGGACCGGTGCATCGAGGTGGTCGAAGCCTTCCTCCATGCAAACGGCGATCACTTCCGACGCGATCGAGCAGGTCGGCCAGCCTTCCTCGGCGATCACCAGGCGATTGGTCTTGGCGAGACTTTCGAGGATCGTTTGCGTGTCGAGCGGGCGCAGCGTGCGCAAGTCGATGACTTCGGCCTCGATCCCATCCTCGGCCAGCTTCTCGGCCGCTTCGAGCGAGAAACCGACGCCGATCGAATAGCTGACGATCGTCACGTCCGCGCCTTCGCGCACGATGCGCGCCTTGCCGATCGGCAGGACGTGCTCGTCGAGTTCGGGCAGTTCGAAAGTCTTGCCGTAGACCAGCTCGTTCTCGAGAAACACGACCGGGTCTTCGCTGCGGATCGCCGCTTTCAGCAGGCCCTTGGCGTCCGAGCTGTCATAAGGTGCGATCACGATCAGGCCGGGCACGCTGGCGTACCACGGGCCGTAGTTCTGGCTGTGCTGCGCCCCGACGCGGCTCGCCGCGCCGTTGGGGCCGCGGAACACCACCGGGCAGCGCATCTGGCCGCCCGACATGTAGTTCGTCTTGGCCGCCGAGTTCACGATGTGGTCGATCGCCTGCATCGCGAAGTTGAAAGTCATGAATTCGACGATCGGGCGCAGTCCGCCCATCGCCGCGCCGGTGCCGATGCCGGCGAAACCGTATTCGGTGATCGGCGTGTCGATCACGCGCTTGGGCCCGAATTCCTCGAGCAGGCCCTGCGTGACCTTGTAGGCGCCCTGATACTCGGCGACTTCCTCGCCCATCACGAACACGCGCTCGTCGCGGCGCATTTCTTCCGCCATTGCATCGCGCAGCGCCTCGCGCACGGTGACGCTGGCCATGTTGGTACCGTCGGGAATGGCGGGATCGGACTTAGGCTCCGACTTGGGCTTGTCGGGTGTGATCGACTCCTGCTCGTCCTCCGACTTTTCCGACTTCTTCTCCTTGCCGGAATCGTCGTCTTCGGAATCGGCCGTCGTGTCCTTCTCGTCGTCGCTGTCAGCCTCGTCCTTCGCAGGCGCTTCGACGTCGGACGCATCCTCGCCCTCGCCCGCGAGCACGGCGATCACGGTACCGACCTTCACGTTCTCGGTCCCTTCGGGAACGACGATCTTGCCGACCGTGCCCTCGTCCACCGCCTCGAATTCCATCGTCGCCTTGTCGGTCTCGATCTCGGCGAGGATGTCGCCCGAGGCGACCTCGTCGCCTTCTTTTACCAGCCACTTGGCGAGCGTGCCTTCCTCCATCGTCGGGGAAAGGGCGGGCATCTTGAGTTCGATCGCCATGGCTCAGTACTCCTCCACCAGAACGTCGGTGTAGAGTTCGCCGGCCTCGGGCTCGGGCGAGTTTTCCGCGAAATCGGCCGCTTCGGCCACGATCTTGCGGATATCCTTGTCGATCGCCTTCAAGTCATCCTCGCTCTTGCCCTGTTCGACGAGCGCCTTCTTGAGCCCCTCGATCGGGTCCTTGTGCTCGCGCACGTCCTGCACTTCCTCGCGCGTGCGGTATTTCGCCGGATCGGACATCGAGTGCCCGCGATAGCGATAGGTGTTCAGCTCCATCAGCACCGGGCCGTTGCCCTCGCGCACGCGCTTGAAGGCGATCTCGGCTGCGGCGCGCACCTCCAGCACGTCCATCCCGTTCACGTCCATGCCGGGAATACGGAAAGCCGTGCCGCGCCGGTGGAATTCGGTCTCGGCGCTCGACCGTGCGGTGCTGGTGCCCATCGCGTACTGATTGTTCTCGATCACGAACACGATCGGCAGTTTCCACAGGCTTGCCATGTTCATCGTCTCGTAGACCTGGCCCTGGTTCGCCGCGCCGTCACCGAAATACGCGAGACACAGCCCGCCGTCCTCGTTGTACTGGTGCGCCAGCGCCAGCCCGCCGCCAAGCGCGACCTGCGCGCCGACGATCCCGTGCCCGCCGTAGAATTTGTGCTCGGTGCTGAACATGTGCATCGAGCCGCCCTTCCCCTTCGAGATGCCGGCCTGGCGTCCGGTCAGCTCGGCCATGATGACCTTGGGGTCGATGCCGTAGGCGAGCATGTGGCCGTGATCGCGATAGCCGGTGATCACGCTGTCGACATCGTTGTCGAGCGCGCTCTGGAGACCGATGGCGACCGCTTCCTGCCCGATATAGAGGTGACAGAACCCGCCGATCAGGCCGAGGCCGTAGAGCTGGCCCGCCTTTTCCTCGAACCGGCGGATCAGCAGCATCTGCCGATAGAATTCCATCATCTGATCTTCGGAAGCGTCGAAGCTCTTCGCCTTCTCAAACGCATCCTGCAAACTGTGCAGCGCGAAGTCGGCATCCTTGGCAGCGCTCTTGCTCTTGGCAGGCGTCTTGCGGGTCTTGGCGGTTCTGGCCAAATCTCTTTCCTCGATTGTCGCGATCACCCGGGGAGGTGCGCCGCGGCACGCGGCATCGCTTGCCTATAGGCGCAAGGCGCGCGCGCGTGCAACGTCTCGCCGCGCCGATGAATACGAAATTTCCGTAGCGGCAAGCGCCGGTCGAGCGCGGCTATTCGCCCTGCGGGTCGATCATCAACACGAGTTCGTCGGGATGGACGACGTTGAAGTTGCGGCGCAGTTCCTCGCCAACCAGATCCGGGTCGGCATGAGCGGGATGCGCCAGTGCGACGCGGTTCTTCAGCGCGTCGCGCTCTTCGGTCAGCTTGGCGATCCGCGCCTGGCGCTGCTCGAGCAACCGCGCGTTCTCGCCCCACGCGAGCAGGCCGCTGGGTCCGGCGATCGCGAGACCCATGAGCAACAGCAGCAACGCCAGGGCAAGCCCTTGCGTCAACTGCTCCCTCGGCAGGGTGATCCGGTGTCCCTCTCGCGTCACGAGGGCGACAGAATCACAGTTAACGCTGCGATTCAAGCGGTTTGTGCGATGATTTGAAGAACCCGCGACGATTTGTTGGGCAATAGGGACCGCGCGCGCGCTTCGCCCGTTCCCTTCCTATCGACCCGCTTGCATTTTTCGCCTGAACTGGTTACAGTTGAAACCAATTAGAGGAGACCCGTTCATGCCCGATCTGTTCGACAATCCTGCCGGCCTCGATGGCTTCGAGTTCGTGGAATTCTGCGCGCCCGAAAAAGGCGTGCTCGAGCCGGTCTTCGAAACGATGGGATTCACCCACGTCGCGACGCACCGTAGCAAGGACGTGCATCTCTGGCGCCAGGGCGGGATCAACCTCGTCACCAACTACGAACCGCACAGCGCCGCGTGGTATTTCGCGCGCGAGCACGGCCCCTCGGCCTGCGGCATGGCCTTCCGCGTGCGCGACGCCGCCGCGGCATGGGAACACCTGATGGAGGCCGGGGCGCAGCCGGTCGAAACCGAGACCGGTCCCATGGAGCTCAACATCCCGGCCATCAAGGGCATCGGCGGCGCAAACCTCTACATCGTCGACCGTTACGATGCGGACGGCTCGGAAGAGAAACTGTCGATCTACGACATCGATTTCGAATACCTGCCGGGGGTCGACCGCCACCCTGAGGGCGCCGGGTTCACCGTGATCGATCACCTGACGCACAACGTCTATGGCGGTCGGATGAAATACTGGGCGGACTATTACGAGACGCTCTTCAACTTCCAGGAAATCCGGTACTTCGACATCAAGGGCGAATATACCGGGCTGACCTCCAAGGCGCTGACCGCGCCCGATGGCAAAATCCGCATCCCGCTCAACGAGGAAGGCGACAGCGGCAAGGGCCAGATCGAGGAATACCTGCGCGAATTCAACGGCGAAGGCATTCAGCACATCGCGCTGATCTGCGACGATCTCGTTGCGGCGTGGGACCGGCTCAAGCAGTTCGGCGTGCCGTTCATGACCGCCCCGCCCGAAACCTATTACGAGATGCTCGACGAGCGCCTCCCCGGCCACGGCGAGAACGCCGGCGAACTCAAGACCCGCGGCATCCTGCTCGACGGGACCACCGAAGGCGGCCAGCCCCGCCTGCTGCTGCAGATCTTCGCCGAGGCGCAGGTCGGCCCGGTGTTCTTCGAATTCATCCAGCGCAAGGGCGACGAAGGCTTCGGCGAAGGCAACTTCAAGGCGCTGTTCGAAAGCATGGAGCGCGACCAGATCAAGCGCGGTGCGCTCAAGGTCGAGGACGCCAAGAGTGTGGAGCCGGCGGAATGACCGAACATCCGATCAGGCTCGGCGGGGTCCACCACGCCGCCTATCGCTGTAAGGACGCGAAGGAGACGGTCGAGTGGTACGAAAAGGTGCTCGGCATGGACTATGTCAGCGCCTTTTCCGAAGACCACGTGCCCTCGACCGGCGACTACGATCCTTACATGCACGTGTTCCTCGATGCCGGTAACGGCAACGTGCTCGCCTTCTTCGAGCTGCCCACGCAGAAGGACATGGGTCGCGACGAGAACACTCCGGCCTGGGTCCAGCACCTCGCGTTCAAGGTCGGCAGCGAGGACGAACTGCTCGCGGCGAAAGAACACGTCGAAAGCCTCGGCATCGACGTGCTCGGCCCGACGCACCACGGCATCTTCAAGTCGATCTATTTCTTCGACCCCAACGGCCACCGGGTCGAACTCGCCACCGACATCGGCACCGACGAGCAATATGCCGAGTTGAAGCGCGTCGCGATGCCGATGCTCGAGGAATGGAGCCGGACCAAGAAGGCCCCGCGCCACGCAGACTGGCTGCACGAGATCGCGCGGGCCGAGCACGCGGCGAATTCCTGAGGAACATTCCGCCGACCTGCCCCGTTCCCCTCCCCGACACCGACTTTAGGGGGACGTTTTGAATTATATCGGAATTCTCGAACGGCAGCTCATGGGCATGGGCCGCACCGCGATCGAAATGCTGCCCAGCCTGGCGATCGGCGTCGTGCTGCTGTTCGTCACCGCGATGGTCGCGCGCGGCGCGGTGAAGCTGACCGGCGGCCTCACCGGCCGCTCGCACATCCGCAACGATCTCAAGGAACTGATCCAGACGCTGACCAAGCTGCTGGTGTGGATCATCGGCGTATTGCTGGTGATGACGATCGTCGTCCCGGGCTTCACCTTCGGCGGCATGGTCGCGGGCCTGGGCATCGGCGCGCTGGCGATCGGGTTCGCCTTTCAGGATATCTTCGAGAACTTCCTCGCCGGCGTGCTCATCATGCTGCGCGAAAAGATGCATATCGGCGACACGATCGAGGCCGAGGGCGTCGACGGGACGGTCGAGAAGATAACCCTGCGCGAAACGCACGTCAGGCAGTTCTCGGGTGAGCTGACGATCCTGCCCAACTCGATGATCTTCAAGAACGCGGTGAAGATCGTCACCGATCCCGGCACGCGCCGTTTTCAGTTGATGGTCGGGGTATCCTACGACGCCGATCTCGCGCAGTCGCAGCAGGTGATCCGGGATGCCGTAGCCTCCGTTGACGGGCTCATGGAAGACAAGGGCGTCGACGTGTTCGCGCGGGAATTCGGCGCCAGTTCGATCGATTTCCTGGTCCGCTGGTGGGTCGATACGCGGCAGAACAGCCTGTTCACCGTCCACAACGACGTCGTGTTCGCGATCAAGCAGGCGCTCGACGCCGCCGAAATCGAAATTCCCTACCCATACGTCACGCACACTTTCGCGCAGGACGTGCCGATAGCGGCTACCAAAACCGACTGAGCGCGCGGCGGGAGGCACGTTCGGCACCGCGATTGTCATGATCGCCGCACCCTGCCACACGACCTCCGGTCACTCGAGGGGAGTTCGGTGCCGGATTTCTTGTCCATCAGGTGTGTGGCGGCGGCTGCGATCGGCCTTTGTCTCGCAGGGGCTGCGAGCGCGCAGTCGCTGTACGTCAATCCGGATAGCAGCACGGTCGAGGCGGTCGATCGGCTGGAGGGCGAAGCGCGGCGCGACGCTCTGCTGCTGAGCCGCTTCCCCTCGGCGACCTGGTTCACCGCTGGCACTCCTGAAGAGGTCGAGCGGGAAGTTGCGCGGCTGGTCGATGCGGCGCATGCCGCGGGGCAGGTGCCGGTGCTCGTCGCCTACAACATTCCGCTGCGCGACTGCGCGCTCTACTCGGCAGGCGGGGCCGAAGGGGCGGACGAATACGTCGCGTGGATCCGCGGCTTCGCGGCGGGCATCGGCGGGCGCGAGGCGATCGTCGCGCTGGAACCCGACGCGATCGGCGTCGTCCCGTGGCATCGCACCCTCATGGGGGAACCGGAAGCCTGCCGTCCGGACATCGCCGAGCCGGACGAGGCGGCTGCCGAGCGATTTTCCTCGCTCGGCGCGGCGGTCGGCATTCTCGCCGATCTGCCGCGAACCCGCGTCTATCTCGACGGGACCGGCAGCAGCTGGCTCGCGCCGGGGGAGACGGTCGACCGGCTGGCGCGCGCCAACATAGCCCAGGCCGACGGGTTCTTTCTCAACGTGTCCAACTTCGAAAGCGATGCGCGGGTGACGCACTATGCGCGCTGGGTCAGCGACTGCCTGGCGCTCGTCACCGCAGGCGCGATCGGTCCGCGTGAATGCCCGAGCCAGTACGATCCGGCGGATTTCGCCGACGTCGCGACCTGGGGCGCGACCGACGCCGCTTACGATGCGCTGTTCGCCGCAGCCGGGCTGGCGCGCGATCCGGCTTCGCAGAAGCGGGCGATCGTCGATAGCAGCCGCAACGGCACGGGTTCATGGTCGCCACCCGAAGGCAAGTATTCCGACGCGGAGGTCTGGTGCAATCCGCCCGATCGCGGGTTGGGGCGCAGACCGACGCTCGATAGCGGCGATCCCTATGTCGATGCCTTCCTGTGGATCAAGATTCCCGGCGAATCGGACGGCGAGTGCTATCGCGGCACCGCCGGTCCGATGGACCCGGAACGCGGCGTCGAAGCTCCGCGCGCGGGCGGCTGGTTCGCCGCGCAGGCGCGCGAACTGATCCGCTATGCCGAGCCGCCCCTGACCGCCGACTAGCGCGGCGGCGGCGCGGTGGAGGCGCGCACGAGCAATTCGTGTGGATGGTCGCCGCGCGTCGCGGGCGCTTCGCCTTCATCGCCGCCCCCGGCATCGAGCGTGGCGATCAATCGGTCCACCGCGTCCCACGCCATTTCGCTGACCGGCTGGCGCACCGTGGTAAGCTGCGGCCAGGCGGTGCGCGAGACTTCCGAATCGTCGAACCCGGCAACCGACACGTCCCCCGGCACCGACAGCCCGGCATCGCGGACCGCGGCCATCGCGGCCACCGCCATGTCGTCGTTCTGCGCCAGGATCGCGGTCGGGCGTGGCGTGCGGCGCAGCAGGTCGGCGGCGACGGTGTAGCCGACGTCGTAGGTGAAATCGCCGGTGCCGATCATGTTGTCGTCGATCGCCGCACCCGCCTCGGCGAAGGCGCGGCGATAGCCTTCCATTCGCGCCGCGCTGGCCGCGTGCGAAGGATCGCCCATGACGATACCGATGCGCCGGTGGCCCAAGCTCAGCAAGTGTGCGGCAATCGCGCGGCCTGCGGCGACCTCGTCCATCGCCATCACGATGCCGCGCTCCATCGCGCGGTGCGGTGTGATCCGCGCATAGGGCAGCTTCTGCCGGTCGAGCATCGCCAGCAGATCGTCCTGATCGCAAGCGGGCGGCGCCAGCAGCACACCGTCCAGCCCAGCGCGCAACAGCAGGCGACCCAGTTCTTCCGGGCGGCTGGCGACGTCGCGGAACGGCAGCACGACGAGGCGATAGCGCGCATCCTCCAGCCGGGCGAGCGCGCCGTTCTGCAATTCGACGACGTAACTTGGGCTCGGCCGCTCATAGGTCAGCCCGATCAGATAGCTGCGCCGCGCGATCAGGCTCTGCGCGGCGATGTTGGGGTGATAGTCCAGCGCCGCCGCAGCCGCCTTGACCCGCTCGCGCGCGTCAGCGCTGACATGCGGCGCATCGTTCAGCGCGCGCGACACGGTCTTGATCGAAACGCCGGCGAGATCGGCGACGTCGACGATCGTGGATCGCTTGGAAATGGCGGTTTCTCCCCCGAAAATGCGCCCCCGCGCGGCCTGCCGGGCACCTGCCGACGCGCTTGGTTAGCGCCTCTCTTGACTTGTGTCGATGGCGCACGGTAAACGCTGTCAGATGCAACGGTAAACGTTGTCAGGTATTCAGGGAGGGAGAGGTTAGTGCTGCGTCGCAGAGCCACACTCATGTTCGGAGCAATGTCGGCCGCGTTGTGCGCCGGAATGGTCGCCGCGCCGCTGGCCGCGCAGCCGAACCCGCCGGCCGTCGCCGATCCGCAGCAGTGGTCCGCGCAGGCCGCGCCGCTGGCGCTCGACCCGGCGATCGAGCGGCGAATCGACGAGCTGCTCGCGGCGATGTCGCTCGAGCAGAAGGTCGGCCAGATCATCCAGGCCGACATCGCCAGCGTCACGCCCGAAGATGTCTACCGCTATCACCTCGGCTCCGTCCTCAACGGCGGCAATTCCACGCCGAGCGATAAGTACAACGCCCCCGCCCCCGAATGGCTGGAGGCGGCCGACGCGTTCTACGCCGCGTCGATGAAGCCCGATGGCGACCTGCCGCGCATCCCGGTGATCTGGGGCAGCGACGCGGTGCATGGGCACAACAACATCGTGGGCGCCACGCTGTTTCCGCACAACATCGGCCTCGGCGCGGCGCGCGACCCGGAACTGCTGCGCCGGATCGGCGAAGTCACCGCGATCGAGATGCGCACCACCGGGCTGGACTGGACGTTCGCCCCCACGCTGGCGGTCGTGCGCGACGACCGCTGGGGCCGCACTTACGAAGGCTTCGGCGAGACGCCGGAAATCGCCGCCTCCTACGCCGCGCCGCTGATCGAGGGGCTGCAAGGCAAAATCGGCGACGAGGACTGGCTGCGCGGCCCGCACATCATCGCGACCGCCAAGCACTTCCTCGGCGACGGCGGCACCGCAGGCGGCAAGGACCAGGGCGATGCCCGAATCGGCGAGGACGGGCTGCGCGACCTGTTCAGCCCGCCCTATCTTCCCGCGATCGAGGCCGGGGTCCAGTCGATCATGGTCAGTTTCTCGAGCTGGAACGGCGCGAAGATGCACGGCAACGAATCGCTGCTGACAGGCGTGGTCAAGGATCGCTGGAACTTCGACGGGTTCCTGGTCGGCGACTGGAACGGCCACGGGCAGGTGGCAGGATGCACGGTCACCGATTGCGCGCAGTCGGTGATCGCCGGGCTCGACATGTACATGGCGCCCGACAGCTGGAAAGGCCTCTACGCCTCCACGCTGGCGGACGCGCGCGACGGCACGCTGCCCGCGGACAAGCTGGACGAGGCCGTGCGCCGCATCCTGCGGGTGAAGCTGCGCGCTGGGCTGTTCGAGGCTGGCAAGCCGTCTTCCCGCCCCTATGCCGGCGAGTTCGAGCGGCTGGGCAGCGCCGAACACCGCGCGGTGGCGCGCGAAGCGGTGCGCAAGTCGCTCGTCCTGCTCAAGAACGCGGGCGGCGTGTTGCCGCTCGACGCCGGGGCGAACGTGCTCGTCGCGGGCGGCGGGGCGGACAGCATGACCAAGCAGACCGGCGGCTGGACGCTGAGCTGGCAGGGCACCGGCACCACGCGCGCCGATTTCCCCAACGGCCAGACGATCTGGGAAGGCATCGAGGAAGCGGTCGGCGAAGCGGGCGGCACCGCCACGCTGTCGCCTGATGGTGCCTACGCCGAAAAACCGGACGTCGCGATCGTCGTGTTCGGCGAAGACCCTTACGCCGAATTCCAGGGCGACCGGCCCGATGTCGGCTACGACGATGCGGAAAGCCTCGCCCTGCTGCGCAAGCTTCAGGCCGACGGCGTGCCGACCGTGTCGGTGTTCCTCTCGGGCCGCGCGATGTGGACCAACCCGTTCATCAACGCGTCCGACGCTTTCGTCGCCGCCTGGCTGCCCGGCTCGGAAGGCGGCGGCGTGGCGGACGTGCTGTTCGGCGAAGCGGAATTCACCGGCAAGCTGCCCTACAGCTGGCCGAAGACGAGCGACCAGACGGCGGTGAACGTCGGCGATGCGGATTACGATCCGCTGTTCGCCTACGGCTACGGCCTGACGGCAGACCAACCCGGCGATCTCGCAGCCCTGCCTGAAGACCGCGCCACGGCTGCCCCGGCAGACGACAACGTGCTGTTCGCCGCCGGGCGCGCGGGCGCCGGGCGGCAATTGCTGATCGGTGCGCCGGGCGCGCTGGCGACCAATCCGGGGCCGGAGCTGATTACGGCCGAAGGGGCCGACCGCAACGCGCAGGAGGATTCGGTCCGCCTGCGCTGGACCGGAGCGGGACGCGCCGCCGCAGCGATCGTGCAGGATGGCCCGAGCGACCTGACGCGCCAGACCAACGGCGATCTCGCGCTGGAGCTGGAGCTCAAGGTCAATGCCGCCCCCACCGCCGACGTCAGCCTGCTGATGGCGTGCGGCGAAGGCTGCACGGGTGGCTTCCCGCTACGCGGCGTGCTCGCCAGCGCGGCCGAGTCCGGCCAGTGGACGCGCTTCGCGCTGCCGCTGAGCTGCTTCGAACAGGCGGGTGTCGACATGAGCCGTGTCGAGACGCCGCTGATGCTGGTCACCGAAGGCCAGCTCGACATCACCCTCTCGTCGGCGCGCATCGTCTCGCCGTCGGGCGGCCAACTTTCATGCCAGTGAACGATCGCATCGCGCCGATCGCAGGGGAGGACAATATGACCAAGACCAAATTCGCCGGAGCGCTCGGCACCATGTTGCTGTGTTCGGTCGCCGCCGTTCCCGCCTACGCGCAGACCGCACCGGCGAACGATCCCGCAACCGAGACGCAGGAAGCGGACGATGACGATGGCGTGATCATCGTCACCGCCAACCGCCGCGAGGAAAACCTGCAAGATGTCTCCGGCGTCGTTCAGGCGCTCGATGCCGAGCAACTGCGGCAGGACGGGATATCCGAGCTGCGCCAGCTGCAGATCGCCGTGCCCGGTCTCAGCATCGCCAACCAGGAAGGCAACGTCGAGATCTTCATCCGCGGCGTGGGTTCGGCGAACAACACCGAGCTGGGCGACCCGGGCGCCGCGCCGCACCTCAACGGCACCTACATCCCTCGGCCGCGCGGGCTCGGCCTGATGTTCTACGACCTCGAACGGGTCGAAGTGAACAAGGGCCCGCAAGGCACGTTGTACGGCCGCAACGCGCTGGCCGGCACGCTGAACATCATCACTGCCAAGCCCCGGCTGGGCGAGTTCGGTGGCTATGCGCAGGCGGAGATCGCCAACCGCTCGTCATACGGCGCGGAAGGCGCGCTGAACGTGCCGCTGGGCGACACGATCGCGATGCGCGCGGCCGGGTACTACATCAACCGCGACTACGGCTTCCGCAACGTCTCCACCGGCGAGCAGGCGCGCAACCTCAAGCCCGCCGGGCTGGAGGAGAACTACGCCGGGCGTCTCTCGCTGCTGTGGGAGCCCGACGACCGCCTCAGCGTCTCGATCGTCGGGGATTACGGCAAGGAAACCGGCACCGGCTATCCGGGCGCGAACATTTACAGTGCGGTGATCGCCACCGGTCTGCGGCCCGACAAGCTCGACCTCAAGGATGTCGTCTATCGCGGAATGCAGGGCGATATGGAGAACGAGCTGTGGGGCGTTCAGGGCAAGATCAATTACGATTTCGGCAGCTTCACCGGTGAAGTGACCGGCAGCTACCGCTCGGTCGATTTCTACCAGGCGAACGCCAGCAGCGAAGGCATCGACCATCCGGGCCGCGACCTCGACGGGTTCCAGTACGACAACTTCTCGAACAACTTCTGGCAGTCGCGCTCCAAGAGCCAGGTCTACGAGGCGCGCCTGTTCGCCAACGACGATCAGCGCTTCCGCTGGAACGTGGGCGGGTTCTACTTCACCGAGGATCAGGCCGTCGGCTATCTCGCCTTGGCCGACCGCGGCTACTGCTGCTACTCGGGCACCGAGTTCACCATGCCCGACGTCGACGGTGAGAGCTTCGCCTTCTATGGCGACGGAACGTACGACGTGACCGACCGCCTGCGGTTCCTCGCCGGCATCCGCTACACCGAGGAAAAGAAATCGCGCTACGGCATCGGCGGCAACTGGGCGCTGACGCTGGGCGGTGAAGGCTTCGCCTGCTGCTTCAGCACCCGGCTCGGCACCGAAGGCTTCAAGCCCAACCTGCTCGACCGTCCGAACTTCGACGTCAGCGGGATCGACACGCTGCAGGGCCGCGCGCAGTTCCTGGTCGAAGGGATCAAGATGCCGGGCCTGCGCGATACGCTGATCGACCAGATCGGCTCCATCGCCAACGGCACCAGCCCCAACGGCACCTGCATCGACCGCCCAGATATCGACAACGGCTTCGTCGATTGCCCGGCAGACGGCGGCTTCAGTTTCGTCGAGCTGACGATCCCCGATCAGCAGATCGGCCAATCGAAGTTCGATTTCGTGGACTGGCGTGCGGGCCTGGAATTCGATGTCAGCCCGGACAACATGCTCTACGCCAAGGTTTCGACCGGGCACAAATCTGGCGGCTTCAACGACAGCTTCAACGGATCGACGATCCCGGAAACGTTCAGCCCCGAAAAGCTGGTCGTCTACGAAATCGGCAGCCGCAACGGGTTCGATGCCTTCGGGCGGCGGGCGATCTTCAACCTGACCGGTTTCTACTACGACTATTCCGATCAGGTCTTCCAGGATCTGACCTGCATCAACCTCGACGATTCCCAGACGCCGCCGGTCTGCAACGGCTATTCGCTGGTGAACCGCAACATCGGCGCCTCGCGCATCTACGGCGCGGAAGCCGAACTGCGGCTGAAACTGCCGGCGAATTACGCGCTGGATCTCAACGCCGCCTACCTCGACACCAAGGTGACCGAAGGTGTGGTGGCCGATGCCCGCGCGCAGGATTTCGACGCGGGCGGTGAATCGCCGCTGGTCAGCCTGGTGGGCAATCGCCTGCCGCTGGCCTCGAAAATGAACCTCAGCGCGCGTCTGTCGCAGTGGTTCGACATCGGGCCGGGCCGGTTCGATTGGCAGGCGCTGCTCAACTACCGCTCGTCGTTTTTCCTCAGCCAGTTCAACGAAGACGACATCGTCTTCCTCGACGGCACGCGGCAGACCGCGCTGGAGGCCGGCTTCCCCGACCGCCAGAAGGGCTTCGTGACGCTGAACCTCGGCGCGGGCTATTCGGTCGGCAACTTCCGGCTGGAGGCGTGGGCGAGCAACTTCCTGAACGAGGAGGCATCGCAGAAGGCGCTGGTCGGCTCCGCGCTCAACATCCGCTTCCTCAACGACGTGCGTACCTATGGCTTGCGTGCCCGCGTAACCTTCTGATCGCGCGACCCGGCCGCCAGCACCGCGCTGGCGGCCGGGTACCGATTACGCAGTGCCTGTACCCAGTCTTGTGTGGTGCCCCTGGCCGGACTCGAACCGGCACTCCGTGAGGAACTCGATTTTGAGTCGAGCGCGTCTACCAATTCCACCACAGGGGCTCCGGGGCGGGAGCGTTGCCGTTAGCCAGCCGCCGCCGCTTCATCAACGGGAATTACTTCAGCGCCCCTGCCAGCAGCTTGTGCAGGCGCGAATGCAGCGCATCGTTGGCGGCGAGAACCTGCTTCGCATGGATCGACTGCGAGCGGCCACGATAGTCGCTGACGAAGCCGCCCGCCTCGCGCACCAGCAGGCAACCGGCGGCGGTGTCCCAGTCCGCGAGGTCGCTTTCCCAGAAGCCATCGAAGCGGCCAGCGGCGAGCCAGGCGAGATCGAGCGAGGCGGCGCCGAAGCGGCGGATGCCGGCGACCTGCGGGCCGATCGCGGCGAAGATCCGGCTCCATTCGGCGAAATCGCCGCGGCCGCCGTAGGGGATGCCGGTGGCGATCAGCGCATCTGACAGATGCGAGCGCGAGGATACGCGCAGGCGCCCGTCCTTCAGCCATGCGCCGCGGGTCTTCTCGGCCCAGAACGTCTCGTCGGTGATCGGCTGGTAGACGACCGCCGCGACCACATCTCCCCAACCCGAGCCGTCGGGTTTCGGCTCCTGCGCCGCGATCGAAACCGCGAAGTGCGGGATGCCGTGGAGGAAGTTGCTCGTGCCATCCAGCGGATCGACGATCCAGCGCGGCTTGGTCGGATCGCCTTCGATCGTGCCGGCCTCTTCCATCACGAAGCCCCAGTCGGGACGCGCGTGGAGCAGTTCGTCGTAGATCGTGCGCTCGGCCACCCGGTCGGCCTTGGAGACGAAGTCGGACGGCCCCTTGCGGCTGACCTGGAGGTGTTCGACTTCGCCGAAGTCGCGCCGCAGACGGCCGCCCGCCTTGCGCGCGGCGCGCTCCATCACGCGAACGAGGCCGGAGAACATGGACATGGTGCTTGTGCTATCCCGTAATCAGTCGAGCGCGATCTGGATCGATCGCGCGGTCAGTTCGATCTCGCCCCAGCCGCTCGAGATATTGGCGTAATCGCCCTCGATTGTGGCAGAGTAGATATCGGAGTAATCGACATCGCGCCCGGCTTCGGGCTTCGCCTTGCGCAGCCGCAGGTCGTCGAGGTCGGCGAAGCGGACGAAGCCCTTGCGGTAGCAGCCTTCGGCCCCGTCTTCCGGCGCGGCGTAGCGCGGATGCCCGTCGAGCAGGTGGAAGTCCATTTCGAGCGTGAGCGACTCGTCGTCGTAGATCACGCCGAGGATATAGCTGGTCGGCAGGTCGATGCCGTCCAGCCTGGGATGCCCGCCCGCGCTCACGGTCAGCCGGCCTTGCCGACGTAGGTCCGCTCGTAGACGTCGACCACGATGCGCGTGCCGCTCTCGATATGCGGCGGCACCATCACGCGCACGCCGTTGTCGAGCACCGCCGGCTTGTAGCTGGACGAGGCCGTCTGCCCCTTCACCACCGCATCGGCTTCGACGATATCGGCCTCGACCTGTTCGGGCAGCGCGACCGAAATCGGCTTCTCGTCCCACAGTTCGAGCGTCACCTGCATCCCGTCCTGCAGGAACGGGCGCGCATCGCCGAGCAGGTCGCTGGGCAGGTTGATCTGTTCATACGTGTCGTTGTCCATGAATACCAGCATGTCGCCGTCTTCGTAGAGGAACTGGAATTCTTTGGTGTCGAGCCGCACGCGCTCGATCGTGTCGGCACTGCGGAAGCGCACGTTCGTCTTGCGGCCATCCTGCAGGTTCTTCATTTCGACCTGCATGTAGGCGCCGCCCTTGCCGGGCTGGGTGTGCTGGATCTTGGCGACCTTCCAGATGCCGCCTTCGTATTCGAGGATGTTGCCGGGACGGATGTCCACGCCGGAGATCTTCATGGTTCAAGGAGCCTTCGTTTGAGGGGCGGACCTCGATCAGGGCCGCCCGCGATCGCGCGCCGCGCCTTAGCCGAGCCGCCGCGCGCGGGCAAGGTCGCTGGCGCGCGCGTGCCCGCGATGATAGGGGCTGGCCCATGACAGGCATCCGATATGCGATCGCGCTGGCTTCGGCGCTGGCAGCCGCGGGCGCGATGGCCGCGCCCGGGGGCAAGCTCGGGACGATCCCCCAGGGGCGTTACCAATGTTCGATGCCGGGCGATGCCGCCGGAAAGGCGTGGCGGGACATTGCCAACGAAGGCTTCACCATCGGCACCGGCTCGACTTATCGCACTGCTAACGGTTCGGGGACGTATTTGCTCACCGGGACCAAACTCGTCTTCACACGCGGCCCGCTCAAGGGCGAACGGTTCACCCAGACCGGCAGCGCCACGCTGCGCCAGATGGGCAAGGACGGCGCTCCGGGCCGAATGCGCTGCGTTCGCGAAGGGCGCTAGCGCCCCGCCCCCTGGCGCCCGGTCAGCAGCGGAAAGGGATTGATCGCGTTGGCCGGCTCCCACCAGTCGGCGTCGGCGGTCGTGCGCAAGATCGCGAAGTGAAGGTGTGGCGCATCCTGCGGAGCGTTGCCGGTGCTGCCGACCGCCCCCAGCCGCTGGCCACGGCGGATCCGCTGGCCGTCCTTGAGCCCTTCCGCATAGCGATCGAGGTGGGCGTAGTAATAGATCGTTTCGCCGTCCTGGCCGCGGACATAGATCGTGTTGCCCCCCGCGCCCGACTTGAACAGCTTCTCGATCCGACCCGGCGCCGCCGCGACGACCGTGGTGCCACGCGGCGCCATGATGTCGATCGCTTCGTGCAGCCGGGTGCCATCGCCGCGCTCGTCGGTGAAGGTGTCGGTGAGGTCGGCGGCGCGAATGTTCAGCACCGGGATCAGCAGATCCCTCGCGGCGGCAGCGGCAGGCCGCTCGGCCGTGCGCGAATCGATCGCCGCCGCGGCGCCGGTATCGGTCGCGACGGGGCTGGGCGCCGCTTCAGCCGGCTGCGTGGTCTCGCGTTCGCCCTCGCTGTCGGCGTAGCGCACAAAGCTGCCGCCCGCGACGATCCACACCGCCGAGGTCAGCGTCGCCGTGACCACTATCGTCAGAACCCGGTCGAGAACGTTGAGCGCCATATCAGGCTTCGAATAGCACGTTCGTGCGCCCCGTCACCATTTCCGCGAGCCGCGCCGCATCCCAGTTGGTCAGCCGCACGCAGCCGTGGCTCTGGGTCCGCCCGATCGCCTGCGGTTCGGGCGTGCCGTGGATACCGTAGTGATCCTTCGAGAGATCGATCCACACCACCCCGACCGGGCTGTTGGGGCCGGGGGGAAGCTGTTGCTTCTCTTCGTGATCGGGCACGTCCCAGAACAGCGCCGGATCGTAGGCGAACTTGGGGTTGAACGAGATGCCGTTCACGTCCCATTCGCCGAGCGGCAGCGGATCGTGCTGCGAGCCCGAGGTGACGGTGAACAGCGCGACGAGCTTGTCGTCCGCATTGTAGGCGCGCAGCGTGCCCTTCGACTTGCTGACCACGACCCGCGCGGCCTCGGGCTGTTCGCTGCCGACCCCGAGCGATTGCAGCGTACGCTGCCAGTCGGGATTGTCGATCGCGCCGGGCTGGATACGGTCGGCGCCGATATTGGGGACGCGGATTAGCTGACCAGCAGCGAATGTCGAGCGCGGTTCGGCATCGGCGGTGTCCGATGCGGTCGGTGTCGGCGTGGGTGAAGCGGGCGTATCCGGCGGCGCCGCGCCGGCGGGCCTTCCGCCCGGATTGAGCGTGCGTAGCACCTCCACGGTCGTATGGAAGCGTTCCGCGAGTTTCTCGTCGAGAGTTTCGTAGCCCAGCCGGTCGAGTTCGGCTTGGTCTGCCGGGTCCTCGGGCATCTCGGCGAAGGTCAGCGCGCCCCACGATTCGGGAATGCGGACGATACGCGTGGCCGGAATGTTGTCCCACCTGGCGAGCGCGCGGCGGGTGTCGTCGTCGAGCTCGCCGGTGACTTCCAGCGTGTTGGCTTCCTGAAACCCGCGCAACGCATTCTCGGTGCTGAGACCGATCCGGCCGTCGATCACGCCCGGGCCGAAGCCCTGGCGATCGAGCACGACCTGAACCTGCATCATCGGGCGCGCATCGGTATCGCGGATTTCCGGCACCACGAAGTCGCCCTGCCCCGGATCGTGCGAGGCCATCGCATCGGCGAGATTGCCGTCGGCCCTCTCCGCGCTGGCGGCGGTCTCGCTACCCGGCTCGTCGGGATCGGTCCCGTTGAACCCGCATGCAGAAAGGGCGAGCAGGGAAGCAGCGGCGATCAGGTGGCGCATCGGGTTCTCCGGACATACGGGACGCGACCCGCCCCTGCGCTGCGAAAACGCGCCATGCCCGGAATGTATCCGTCCGCCGCCCGGCTTACGGCGCGGAGGCCTGCCCGATCGCGCGGTGAAACTCGCGCACCGCTTCGGCTTCGTTTCCGCTGCCCCAGACGGCGTGGCTCACCGCGAGGAAATCGGCGCCGGCCGCGACCAGCGGCGCGCAGTTGGCCGGGGTGATCCCGCCGATCGCGACGCACGGTATTTCGAACAGGCCTTGCCACCATGCGAGCAACTCGGGTTCGGGCCGGTGCTCGCTTTCCTTGGTTTCGCTGGGGAAGAAGCTGCCGAACGCAACGTAGTCCGCCCCTGCCTCGCCCGCTTCCATCGCGAGATGGCGCGATGCATGGCAGGTGACGCCGATTTGCGCAGTGCGGCCCAGCGCCTCGCGCGCCTCCGCCGGGGAGCCGTCGCCCTGCCCCAGATGTATGCCGTCCGCTTCAAGCCGCCTGGCGAGCGCGATCGAATCGTTGACGATGAAGGCGCAATCGCGCGCGGCGCAGATTTCCTGCAGCGGCGCAGCGAGCCGCGCGGCCTCGTGCTGGTCGAGCCCCTTCACGCGAAACTGGAAGGCGGCGACCGGCCCCGCCGCGAGCACGCGTTCGAGCCGGTCGGGGAAATCGCCGCCCACGTCGAGCGGGGAGATCAGATAGAGTTGCGTGGCTGGTTCGGTCATCGTGTGGTGGGATAGTGCGACGGAGGGGATTCGTCACGCGTTCAGGACCGAGAAAGCGGGCTCGCGCGTTACTCCGCCGATGAACCGCATTCTCGCCCTCGCCGCTCCGGCGCTCGCCGCGCTGCCGCTCGCAGCCTGCACCGTCGTCCCCGACGCCCCCGCCGTCGCGCGCACCCCGATGCCCGAGCGCTACGCCGTGCCGATCGACCAGCCGGTGCGGGTGGGCGATCTGGTGGTGACGCCCAAGGCGGTGGTCGAGGACAGCCGCTGCCCCGAAAACGCGCGCTGCGTCTGGGCCGGGCGGCTGATCGTCAAGACACGGATCGACGGCGACGGCTGGCGCGACACGACCGATATCACGCTGGGCGAAACCTTCGGCACGCACGGCCGGGTGATCGCCCTCGTTTCGGGCATTCCCGAGAAGCGCGCCGACCGCGAGACCGACCCGCGCCAGTATCGCTTCGTCTACGAGATGCGCTAATCCTCCCCGGTACGGGGAGGGGGACCGCGGCGCGCAGCGCCGGCACGCGCCGCCGCTTAGAAGATTTTTTACGCGACGCTGGCGGCGTGGATCCGGTCGATCGCCGCGCCGAGCGTGGCGTCGAACTCGTCGTCGCTCTGGCCCGAGCGGAGATCCTGCAGCAGCCCGCGGCTGAAGCTTGCAATCATGCCGGGGTTCCGCGCCAGCAGTTCGCAGGCCTCGTCGGTCGAGTAGCCGCCCGACAGTGCGACCACGCGCAGCACTTTGGGATGGCGCGCCAGCCCCGCATAGAGCCCGGCTTCGGCGGGGATCGAGAGCTTGAGCATGACCTGCTGCCCTTCGGGCAGCGCATCGAGGCCTTCGAGGATCGCCTCGAGCAGGACCTTCTCGCCCTCGGCGCGGTCGGCGGCGGTGATATCGTACTCGGGTTCCAGGATCGGCATCAGCCCCGCGGCGAGGATGCGCGCGCCCTCGGCGAACTGCTGGTGGACCATGGCCTTGATCCCCGCGGTGTCGTTCGCCTTGATGACCGAACGCATCTTGGTGCCGAACACGCCCTTGTCCTTCGCCCGCGCGAGCAGGCTTTCGAGATCGGGCATCGGCTTCATCATCTGAACGCCGTCAGCTTCGTCCTCCAACCCCTTGTCGACCTTGAGGAAAGGCACGATGCCGCGTTCCGCGAGCCGGTCGGGCACCGGCCGGCCGCCGCTCTCCCCATCCATCGTCTTCTCGAACAGGATCGCGCCGAGCACCTTGCCGTTGCCGAAGCACGGGCTCTCGACGATGCGGCTGCGCATGGCATGGATCAGCGCGAACATCTCGTCGTCGCCGTTCCAGGTGCCCTCCTCGATGCCGTAACCGCGCAGCGCCTTGGGAGTCGAACCGCCCGACTGGTCGAGCGCGGCGATGAAGCCCTGCCCACTGGCGATGCGGTCGGTCATTTGCTGGCGGTTCATCGTCGATCCCTTGCTGTCGGCGCATTCGTATGCACGCGGCGCCAATAGCCAGCACCTCGGGCGCAAGCAAGCCCGCCTCAGGCCTGTCTGCCCGATACCTTGCGGATGATCGCGTCGAAGCGCAGCACGGGTGCGCCGTCGGCGGTGACGAGGCCCTGCACGAACACCGTCCGGCCGCCCGCGCGCACGACTTCGCCGCGCGCCTCGACCAGTTGCCCCTCGCGAACCGGATCGAGGAAATCGCCCGTCAGATGGAGCGTGACGCCATGACTGCCGTCCATCGCCGCGCGCGCGATCGCGAAGATCGCCGAATCGGCGAAGGTCATCAGGCAACCGCCGTGCATGAAGCCCGCGCCGTTCATGTGCCGCGCCTCGGCGCGGAAGGCGCAGAGCGTGCTGCCGTCCTCGAGAACCTTGTCGTAGAACGGGCCCGCGCGCTCCTCGAAAGCGTCGTCGCGCCAGGTCGACCATCCGGCCCATTCGCCCTCTGTCACCCGCACCGGGCCGCTCGACGCGCCGACGAACGGGGCCTCGCTCATGCGCTCAGCGCCGCGACCCCCGGCAGCTCCTTGCCTTCCATCCATTCGAGGAAAGCGCCGCCCGCGGTTGAAACGTAAGTAAAATCCTCCGTCACACCCGCGTGATTGAGCGCCGCGACGGTGTCGCCGCCGCCCGCGACCGAGGTCAGCGAGCCGTCCTGCGTCAGGGCTGCGGCGGTCTTGGCCAGCGCGACGGTGGCGGTGTCGAACGGTTCGGTCTCGAACGCACCCAGCGGGCCGTTCCATACCAGCGTGCGGCAGGTCTTGAGCACGTCCGCCAGCGCCTCGGTCGCCTGCGGGCCGATGTCGAGGATCATCTCGTCTTCGGCGACCTCGTGGACGTTGCAGGTGCGCAACGAGGGGGGATTGGCGGCGAATTCCTTCGCCACCACCACGTCGTAGGGCAGGTGCACGGTGCAGCCCGCGTGGTCGGCCTTGTCCATGATCGCGTTGGCGGTGGCGGCGAGGTCGTGCTCGCACAGGCTCTTGCCGACATCGACCCCGCGCGCGGCGAGGAAGGTGTTGGCCATGCCGCCGCCGATGATCAGGTGCTGCACTCGGCCGACGAGGTTCTCAAGCACGTCGAGCTTGGTCGAAACCTTCGCCCCGCCGACCACCGCGGCGACCGGCGCCTCGGGATTGCCCAGCGCCTTGTCGAGCGCGGTCAGTTCCTTCTCCATCGCGCGCCCGGCATAGGCGGGCAGCAGGTGGGCGAGCCCCTCGGTGCTGGCGTGCGCGCGGTGCGCGGCGGAGAACGCGTCGTTGACGTAGAAATCGCCGTGCGCCGCAATGCCCTTGGCGAATGCGGGATCGTTCGCCTCCTCGCCCGGCCAGAAGCGAACGTTGTCGAGCAGGCCGATATCGCCATCGCGCAGGATGCCGATCGACTGTTCGACCACCGGGCCCATGACTTCGGGGATGAACATGATCTCGCGCCCGAGCACGCGCTCGACGTCGCCCTGCACGAAGCTGGTGCTCATCGTCGAATGGCGCGCGCCCTTAGGGCGGCCGAAGTGCGCCAGCAGCAGTACCTTGGCCCCGGCGTCGGCGAGTTCGAGGATCGTCGGCATCGACGCCTGAACCCGGGTGACGTCGGTCGCCCGCCCGTCCTTCATCGGCAGGTTGAGATCGACGCGGACGAGCGCGACCTTGCCAGCGATCTCCCCGAGATCGTCGAGGGTCTTGAACTTGGCCATTCGTGAATCCTCAGATCAGCCCCGCCATTACCCCGGCGGTATCGATCATGCGGTTCGAGAAGCCCCACTCGTTGTCGTACCAGCTGACCACGCGCGCGAGCTTGCCTTCGAGCACCGCGGTTTCCAGCGAATCGACGGTAGAAGACGCCGGGTAGTGGTTGAAATCGCTCGAAACCAATGGCTGATCGGTATAATCGAGCACACCCTTCATCTTGCCTTCGGCGGCGGCCTTGAGCGCGGCGTTCAACTCTTCGGCAGTGGTGTCGCGGCCGGGGGTGAACACGAGGTCGATCAGGCTGACGTTCGGCGTCGGTACGCGGACCGACGACCCGTCGAGCTTGCCCTTCAGCTCGGGCAGCACCAGCCCCACCGCGCGCGCCGCGCCGGTGGTGGTCGGGATCATGTTCTGCGCCCCGCCGCGCGCCCGGCGCAGATCCTTGTGGATCTGGTCGAGCATGCGCTGGTCGTTGGTGTAGCTGTGGATCGTGGTCATGAAGCCGCGCTCGATGCCGACCGTGTCGTGCAGCACCTTGGCGACCGGGGCGAGGCAGTTGGTGGTGCAGCTCGCGTTCGAGACGATCACGTCCTCGGCGGTCAGGGTATCCTGATTGACGCCGAACACGATCGTCTTCGAAACGCCCGTCGCGGGGGCGGAGATCAGCACGCGCTTGGCGCCGGCTTCCAGATGCGGGCGCGCCGCCTCGTCGGACTGGAAGAAGCCCGTGCATTCGAGCACGATGTCGATCCCGTTGGCCTTGTGCGGCAGCTTGCCCGGATCGCGCTCCGCGGTGACGTGGATGTGCTTGCCGTTGACGACCAGGTCGTTGCCGTCGGTCTCGACCTTGCCCGGGAAGCGGCCGTGGGTGCTGTCGTGCTGGAACAGCAGCGCGTTCGCGCCGGTATCGGCGAGGTCGTTGATCGAGACGAGCTCGAGATCGTGATCGTCCCGCTCCAGAATGGCGCGCGCCACGAGCCGCCCGATACGCCCGAAACCGTTGATCGCAACCTTGGTCGCCATGTGAAGAACTCCTGTTAAATACCCAGCTTGGCTTTGATTTTCGGCACGATGGCCTCGGCGGTGAAGCCGAATTTCTCGAACAGGTCGCCCGCCGGGGCCGAAGCGCCGAAGCGGTCGAGGCCGATCTGCAATCCGTCCGTCCCGGTGTAGCGTTCCCAGCCCAGCGTCGCGCCGGCCTCGATCGAGACCTTGAGTGCATCGGCGGGCAGCAGGTCGGTGAGATAGGCCTCGTCCTGCTCGGCGAACAGTTCCATGCACGGCATCGAGACGACGTCCACGCCGATGCCGTCCGCCTCCAGCGCATCGGCGGCGGCGCAGGCGAGCTCGACTTCCGACCCGGTGGCGATGAGCACAACCTTGCGCGTCCCCGTGGCGGCGCGCAGGCGATAGGCGCCCTTCCCGCTCAGCATCTCGCCCTCGGGATCGTCGGCATGGCGAAGCTGCGGCAGGTTCTGGCGGCTGAGCGCGAGGACCGACGGCGTGCCCTTGGCCTGCAAGGCGAGGTTCCAGCACTCGGCGGTCTCGATCACGTCGGCCGGGCGGAACACGTAAAGGTTCGGGATGAGCCGCAGGCTCATCAGCTGCTCGACCGGCTGGTGCGTCGGCCCGTCCTCGCCCAGCCCGATCGAATCGTGTGTGAAGACGTAGATCGCGCGCGTCTGCTGCAGGGCCGAGAGGCGCACCGCGTTGCGGCAGTAGTCGCTGAAGATCAGGAACGTGCCGCCGTAGGGGATCACGCCGCCGTGCAGCGCCATGCCGTTCATCGCCGCGGCCATGCCGAATTCGCGAATGCCGTAATAGAGATAACGGCCGCCGTAGTTGTCGGCGGTCAGTGGCTCCATCCCCTTCGCCTTGGTGTTGTTGGAGCCGGTGAGGTCGGCCGAGCCGCCGATCATTTCGGGCAACAGCGGCGTCAGCACGTCGAGCGCCATTTCCGACGCTTTGCGCGTGGCGACCTTCTGGTCCTTGCCGAGCCAGTCGGCGAACGCCTGTGCGGCCTTGTCGCCCTGCGGCAACTCGCCCGCCATGCGCCGCTCGAACTCGGCCTTGTGCTCCGATGCGCCGAGGCGCTCGCGCCATTCGCCGTGCATGTCGGCGCCGTGCTGGCCGAGCGCGCGCCAGTCGGCGAGGATATCGTCGGGTATCTCGAACGCCGCCGCGCTCCAGCCCAGTTCCTCGCGCGCAGCGGCGACTTCGTCCGCGCCGAGCGCCGCGCCGTGGGTCGCGCTGGTGCCCTGCTTGTTGGGCGCGCCCTTGCCGATCACCGTGCGGCAGGCGACGAGCGAGGGGCGCTCGTCGGCGATGGCCTCCTCGATCGCGCGTTCGATATCCGCGCCGTCGTGCCCGTCGCACGAGACGACGTGCCAGCCCGTGGCTTCGTAGCGGGCGCGGATGTCCTCGCTGGTCGAAAGATCGGTCGAACCGTCGATGGTGATCGTGTTGTCGTCCCACAGCACGATCATCCGGCCGAGCTTGAGATGCCCGGCGATCCCGATCGCCTCGTGGTTGATCCCTTCCATCAGGCACCCGTCGCCTGCGACGACCCAGGTGCGGTGATCGACCAGATTGTCGCCGAATTCGGCGTTGAGGTGCCGTTCGGCGATCGCCATGCCCACGGCCATGGCGAGGCCCTGCCCGAGCGGTCCGGTGGTGCATTCGACGCCGTCGAGCAGGAAGTTTTCCGGGTGGCCCGCGCACGGGCTGCCGAGCTGGCGGAAGTTGGCGATCTCCTCCATCGTCGGGTGCGCGTAGCCCGAGAGGTGGAGCAGCGAGTAGATCAGCATCGAGCCGTGCCCGGCGCTCAATACGAAGCGGTCGCGGTCGGCCCAGTCAGGCGCGGCGGGGTCGAACTTGAGATGGTTCGCGAACAGCACGGTCGCGACGTCGGCCATTCCCATCGGCATGCCGGGATGGCCCGAGTTCGCCGCTTGCACCGCATCCATCGAAAGCGCCCGGATGGCGTTGGCCATGGGGGCGAGACGGGTGGGGTCGAGACTCATGCGCGGGGTCGCTCCTGCCGGTGGTTCGATGCGCGCTAGGGCTTGCGCGATTCGGGCGCGCGAAGCCTTTGCGGACGCGCAGGCGCAGGTCAACAGCGTGCGACCGGGCGTCCCCCGCGTGCGAGCAAATGCAAGTTATCAACAGGCGCCTCCAAGGCTTTGCGCCGACACGGATTTGCGATATTTTGCGCGCATGGATGGCGAGCGTATCGAACACGCGGTGCAGCGCATCGAAGCCGCGCTGGCACGGATCGCGGTGGCGGCCGACGGCTATCGCCCTGCGCCGCCGTCGGTCACCGGCATGGTCGGCGCGCATCGGCGACTGCGTCAGACGACTGCGGAGGCGCTGCGCGAACTCGACGGCCTGATCGACGAGCTCGAGCGATGAGCGAGGTCCGGCTATCGGTCGGCGGGCGCGACTATTCGGTCGCTTGCGCCGAAGGCGAAGAAGCGCACGTCGCACGGCTCGGCGAGGCGATCGACGGCAAGTTGCAGCAACTCGGCAGCGGTCTCTCGAACAAGGAAGCGGAGAACCTGCTGTTCGCGGCGCTCCTGCTCGCCGACGAACTTCACGAAAGGCGCGAGGAAACCACCGGCGCGCAGACATCGCCGGCCGCGCTGGATGCCGAGCTCGAGCGACTGCGGTCCGCGCTCGAAGAGGCCGAACTCGGCCGTTCGGCCGCCGGCAGCGAGATCGAGACCTTGCGCGCCGATGTCGAAACCGCGCGTGCGAGCGAAACGGCGCTGCGCACCGAGCTCGAAAACCTCCGGATCGAACGCGACAGCGCGCGATCGGCGACCGCGTTCGACGATCCGGGCCTCGCCCCGTCGCTCGAACGATTCGCCGAACTGCTCGAGAACTGCGCCGACAAGCTTGAGGGAAAGCCCCCAGCATCCTAGATAGGCGGTGGCGGGACTGCCCGGCACGCGCCCATACGAAAATCCCTGGGGCTATAAGCAATCCACGGGAGCTGTCCCTGCTTCGGTCCACGGGTTCGTCCTGGGGGCTGGGGCATACGGCGCCCACCTGACCCTTAGGCGTCAGTGGATTTCCTGGGAGAACGACCCATGGTGGTTCCGCCACTTTCCTTTCGACCCTAACACATAAGCCGATGACCAAGCCCGAATTGCGAAAGAGACTGCGCGAAGCGCGGCGTGCGGAAGTCGCGGCGCTGCCGCCGCAGGTGCGCGCGCTGGTATTTCACCGCCCGCCCGCACCGCTGCTGGAGCGCGTGCCGGAAGGCACGACGATCGGCCTCTATGCCGCCCGCGGCAGCGAGGCTCCGGCGGCATCGTACGCGCGGTTCTTCTCGGAGCGCGGTCATCCGCTCGCCCTCCCCCGCTTCGCGGACCGCACCGCGCCGATGGAATTCGCCCTGCATACCGATCCGTTCGACGAGAGCGATTTGGCCGAAGGGCCCTTCGGCATGGCGCAACCCACCGCCGAGGCCGAGACGGTGGTGCCGCAGGTGCTGTTCTTGCCGCTGATCGGGTTCACCATACGCGGCGACCGGCTGGGCCAGGGCGGCGGGCATTACGACCGCTGGCTGGGCGACCATCCCGACACCATCCGCATCGGCATGGCGTGGGACGGGCAACTGATCGACGATCTGCCGGTGGAGCCGCACGACGCGCCGCTCGACGCCGTGGTCACCCCCACCCGCCTCTACGGGCCGTTCTGATGCGGCAGGAACCGAGCTGGCGGCTGCCTGTCGGCATCCTGGCATTGCTGGCGGCGCTGACCGTCTATGGCGTGCTGATCGCGCGCTACATGCCCGATCTCATCGGCGGCTGGCCCGCTTGGGCGCAGACGCCGGTCTATCTCGTGCTCGGGGTGATCTGGCTGCTGCCGCTGCGCCGTTTCCTGATCTGGATGGAAACCGGCCGCTGGGGCTGATCGAAATGCTGCGCTTCGGGTGCCCCCGGAAAGGGGTGAGAGAGCGATTTCGATGGAAGGAAAAGTCCCCAAGTGGCGCGAGTGACGGGGCTCGAACCCGCGACCTCCGGCGTGACAGGCCGGCACTCTAACCAACTGAGCTACACCCGCGTGCCGCTTGGGGAGCAGCGCCACTAGGCCAGCCTCGCAAGGCTGTCAACGGCCTCCCGCAAGACTTTTTCGCGGCAGGGGAAAGTCGCTTTCGTTAACCATATTTTCGCCTCTCGCCGTCATCCCGTCAGCGACACGGAAGGGGCGGTTTTCATGCGGATCGGATGGATTATCGGCGCGCTTGCCTGCACCGCTGCCAGCGGG
The DNA here is from genome assembly GCF_041912895.1 of Pelagerythrobacter sp. Lineage (NCBI taxonomy): Bacteria > Pseudomonadati > Pseudomonadota > Alphaproteobacteria > Sphingomonadales > Erythrobacteraceae > Pelagerythrobacter > Pelagerythrobacter sp. Next base: position 762,549 of record NZ_JAYSGI010000001.1, read on the forward strand.
CTTGCGGCGCAGGACACGCGCGGAATTTCGCGCGCGGTCTACGTCGAACGGATCGCCACGGCACCGGGCGGCGAGAGTGTTCGTACGATCGAACCGGCGCGTGCGCTGCGGCGCGGCGACACGGTGGTGCTGGTCGTGGAATGGCGCGGCACAAGCCGCGGCGAGCCGGTGATCGTCTCCAGCGCGGTGCCCCGCCCGCTGGCCTTCCAGCAGGCGAGTTCCGATGCGGTCGAGGTATCGGTCGACGGCGGGCGCAACTGGGGTCGGATCGGCGCGATGCGGGTGGACGACCGCGACGGACGCCGCCTCGCCTCACCCGAAGACGTCACGCACCTGCGCTGGCGGAGCGCCACCGGCGCGACCCGGCTGACCTATAGCGCGATCGTGCGTTGACGCGGCGTCAATCCGCCAGCAGCAGAACCGGCTTCTCGATCAGCTTCTTCAGCGCCTGGACGAAGCTCGCCGCGTCCCACCCGTCGACCACGCGGTGATCGCAGCTGATCGATACGTTCATCAGCTTGCGCTTCTCGATCCGTTCGCCGCCCATCCCGTCGGGGACGAACATCGGCCGTTCGACGATGCGGTTGGGGCCGATGATCGCGACCTCGGGCCGGTTGATGACCGGCGTGGTGGCCACACCACCAAGCGGGCCGAGCGACGTAACGGTAAGCGTCGAGCCCGAAAGCTCCTCGGACTTGGCCGAACCATCGCGCGCCGCATCGGCCAGGCGCACGATCTCGCGCGCGAGCTGCCACAGGTTCTTCGCCTGCGCATCGCGGATCACCGGGACCATCAGGCCCTTGTCGGTCTGCGCCGCCATGCCGAGATGCACCGCGCCGTGGCGCGTGACCACGCCCGCTTCATCGTCGAAGCGCGCGTTGATCATCGGGAAATCGGGCAACGTCTTGCAGATCGCGGTGATGAGCAGCGGCAGCATCGTCAGCTTCGGCTTGTCGCCGCGATTAGCGTTGAGATCGGCGCGCAGCCGCTCCAGTTCGGTGACGTCGCATTCCTCGACGTACGAGAAATGCGGGATATTGCGCTTCGCCTCGGCCATGTTCTGCGCGATCCGCTTGCGCAGGCCGACGACCTTGACCTGCTCGTCTCCTCGCGCGCGGCCCGCCGGACTGAACCCGCCGCTGCCGCTATAGGTCAGGAAGGCGTCGAGATCGGCGTGGCGCAGACGGCCGTCCTCGGCAGGTTTCACTTCGCCGAGATCGATGCCCAGATCCTTCGCGCGCTTGCGCACCGCGGGGGAGGCGAGGACCTTGGCGGATGTGGTGCCGGGGCCTTCGAAAGGCTCAGGCTGAGCGGAGGCTTTTTCGGTTGGCGAACTTTGGCTTTGCGAGTCTTCGGTTCGCGCAACATCCGCTCGTCCTGAGCCTGTCGAAGGACGCTCGCGCTGCTTTTCCGCCGCGATCGCATCGTCGGCGTCGCTCGCGTCCGGGTTCTCGACCTCGATCCGCTCCTCGACCCCCTCCGTTTTGGGCGTGGGCGCGGCGTCGGCCGCAGCCTCGTTTTCCTCGATCACCTCGTCGGGAATCTCGCCTGCGACCTCGATCACCACCAGCATCGAACCGATCGCGATCGTGTCGCCGACTTCGCCTGCGACTTCGATCACCTTGCCCGCGACCGGGCTTTCCATCTCGACCGTCGCCTTGTCGGTCATCATGTCGGCCAGCCGGTCGTCCTCGTCCACGGTATCGCCGACCTTGACGTGCCAGTCGACGATCTCCGCCTCGGCGATGCCTTCGCCGATGTCGGGCAGGTTGAAGGTGAATTTCGCCATGAGGTCAGTCCTTGAGGAGCTTGTCGATCGCTTCGCCGATGCGAACCGGGCCGGGGAAATAGGCCCATTCGAGGCTGTGCGGATACGGGGTGTCGAAACCGGTCACGCGCTCGACCGGGGCTTCGAGGTGATAAAAGCAGCGTTCGGTGACCAGCGCGGAAAGCTCCGCGCCGAAGCCCGAGGTGCGGGTCGCCTCGTGCACGATCAGGCACTTGCCGGTGCGCTCGACCGACGCTTCGATCGCCTCGATATCGAGCGGCACCAATGTGCGCAGATCGAGGATTTCGGCCTCGACGCCCTTCTCGCAGCAGACTGATTCGACCACGTGGACCATCGTGCCGTAGGCGAGGATGGTCATCGCATCGCCCTCGGTCACCGTGCGCGCCTTGCCGAGCGGGATCTTGTAGTAACCTTCCGGCACCGCGCTCTGCGGATGCCGCTTCCACGGTTCGGCGGGCTTGTCGTAGTAGCCGCTGAACGGCCCGTTGTAGATCCGCTTCGGCTCGAAGAAGATTACCGGGTCGTTGTCCTCGATGCACGAGATCAGCAGGCCCTTCGCGTCGTAGGGCGTCGAGGGGATCACCGTCTTGAGGCCGGAGACATGGGTGAAGATCGCCTCGGGGCTCTGGCTGTGCGTCTGCCCGCCGAAGATGCCCCCGCCGAAGGGCGAACGCACCGTCAGCGGCGCGATATATTCGGTCGCCGAGCGATAGCGCAGCCGCGCCGCTTCCGAGATCAGCTGGTCGAGCCCCGGATAGATGTAATCGGCGAACTGGATTTCGGGCACCGGGCGCAGGCCATAGGCCCCCATCCCCACGGCGACGCCGATGATCCCGCATTCGGAGATCGGCGTATCGAACACCCGCGTCTTGCCATGCTTTTCCTGCAAGCCGGCGGTCGCCCGGAACACGCCGCCAAAATAGCCGACGTCCTCGCCCAGCACGATCACGTCGGGGTCGCGATCCAGCATGATGTCGAGCGCGTCGTTGATCGCCTCGATCATGTTGAGGCGACGTTCGGTGCCCCGCTGTGCCGCTTGGCGCTCCTTGGTTTCGGTGCTCATTGCGGGCGCCCCCCGTCGAACTTGATCTTGCGCTCGCGCGTCGCCTGCTCGGCCTGTTCCTTGAGGTGCCAGGGCAATTCCTCGAACACGTCTTCGAACATCGTGCGGAACGGCTGATGCATACCGTGGCCGAGGATGCCGTTCTTCTCGGCCTCCTTGGTCGCCGCCTTGACGCGTTCGGCCGCCTTGCGGTCCATTTCGGCCTGCCGGTCCTCGTCCCATTCGCCGAGCGCGATCAGGTGGTCCCTAAGGCGCGTTACCGGATCGCCGAGCGGCCATTCGGTACGCTCCTGCGCGCTGCGGTAGCCGGTCGGGTCGTCCGAGGTCGAATGCCCTTCGGCGCGGTAGGTGAAATATTCGATCAGCGTCGGCCCGGCGTTGGCCCGTGCGCGGTTCGCGGCCCAGCGCTGCGCCGCGTAAACCGCCAGCGCATCGTTGCCATCGACCCTCAGACCCGCGAGCCCATAACCCAGCGCGCGCGCGGCGAACGTGGTCCGTTCCGCCCCGGCGAAACCCGAGAAGCTCGAGATCGCCCACTGGTTGTTGATAACGTTGAGGATAACCGGTGCATTGTAAACCGTGGCGAAGGTGCAGGCCGAATGGAAGTCGCCCTCTGCCGTGCTGCCTTCGCCCACCCAGGTCGCGGCGATCCGGCTGTCGCCCTTGATTGCGCTCGCCATCGCCCAGCCCACCGCCTGCGGGGTCTGCGTGGCGAGGTTGCCGGAAATCGAGAAGAAGCTGTGCTCGCGGCTCGAATACATGATCGGGAGCTGGCGCCCCTTCAGCTTGTCGCCCTTGTTCGAGTAAATCTGGTTGATCATCTCGACCAAGTCGTAGCCGCGCGCGATCAGCACGCCCTGCTGCCGATAGCTGGGGAAGACCATGTCGTCGCTGGCGAGCGCCATTGCGGCAGCGACGCTGGTCGCCTCCTCGCCGGTGCACTTCATGTAGAAGCTGGTCTTGCCCTGCCGCTGGCCGCGGAACATCCGTTCGTCGAATGCGCGCACCAGCGCGAAATGGCCGAGCATCGTGCGCAGCGTTTCGGGGTCGAGCTTCGGGTCCCACGGCCCGTGCGCCTGGTCGTCGTCGCCCAGCACGCGGATCAGATCGTGGCACAGCGGCGCGGTTTCCTTCGCCTCGCAGGCCTCGTCCGGCCGCGGCTGTTTGCCGGGCTCGGTCACGCCGATATGGCTGAAATCGACCGTGTCGCCGGGGCGGAACTTGGGTTCGGGGACGTGGAGCTTGAGCGCGGGCTTGTTGGTGCCCGCCGTATCGCTCCCGTCGGGCCTGTCGGCCATATCGGTATCTCCCAGAGCGTGAGACGCAATCTTATACGTGTGCGATATTTTATTTCACACCGCGAAAGGGGTCAAGGCTTCGCTGTCTTCACACCGCGACCGGCGCCTTGATCGGAGCCTGCGGGGCGTAATCGTGGACGGCGAAATCCTCGATCCGATAGCCGAACACCGTCTCCGGCTTTCGCGTTATCCCAAGCCGCGGGTGGCCTTGCGGTTCCCTGCCGAGCTGTTCCTCGATCAGATGCGTGTGATTGAGATAGAGATGCACGTCGCCCCCCATCCACACGAACTCGCCCGGTTCCAGATCGACCTGCTGCGCGATCATCCGCTGGAGCAGCGCGCCCGACCACAGGTTGAATGGCAGCCCCAGCGCCACGTCGCAGCTACGCTGGTAGAGCGCGCAATTGAGGTGCCCATCCGCGACATGGAACTGATACGTCTTGTGACACGGCGGCAGCGCCATGCGGTCGAGCTCGGCGACGTTCCACCCTTCGATGATGTGCCGCCGGCTGCCCGGATTGGTGCGCAGCGATTCGACCACCTCGGCCACCTGGTTGATCCCCGGCCCCGGCTCGAACAGCCCATCCTTGCGGTAGCGATAGGTGGGCCAGTCGACCCATTGTTTGCCATAGACCGGCCCAAGGTCCCCCCACCGCTCGGCAAACGCCTCGTCCTCGGCGATCCGCTGGACGAAGGCATCGAGCGAGATGTTCTCGCCGGTTTCCTTCACGTAGTGCGCGTGCGGCCACTCGTTCCAGATCTTCACCCCCTGCAGCACCAGCGGGCGGATATTGGTCTCGCCGGTCAGGAACCACAGCATCTCGCGGGTGGCGGTCTTCCAGTAGATCCGCTTGGTGGTGAGCAGCGGCATAGCACCGTCCGCCAGATCGAATCGCAGCATCGCGCCGAATACCGAACGCGTGCCGACGCCGGTGCGATCGACGCGCTCGCTGCCCTCCGCCCAGATGCGCCGCATCAAGTCGAGATACTGCCACTCCGGGTGGTCGCGGTCGGTCGAGAGGGCGGGAATCGCGGCGCTGGCCATGCCACTTCCCTAGCCGCGCAAATGCCCGCTTGCCACCCCGCGCCGTGCTGCCTATAGGGCCCGCCTTGCCTCGACCCGCACGGCACTTTGCCCGCGCGGGACCGACACGGTCGGGGAGTAGCTCAGCCTGGTAGAGCACTGTCTTCGGGAGGCAGGGGCCGGAGGTTCGAATCCTCTCTCCCCGACCAATTTTCGCGTTGAACCAGCGGTCTATACGCGCCTTTAGCGCAGTTTATGCATGGCGCGTCGCGCGGCCCGATGCTGGCTTTTCTGAAGCCACTGTTCGAGCGTCAGGTTGCCTTCCGCCAGGTCCGCGAGCACCGCGCCGCGTTCGCCTGCGGGAAGCGGTGGCCCGGTGGTGGAATCGACCGTCGTCTGCCGCTCGACCTCCGCGTTCAGGAGAGCGCCTGCGAGAATTCCGTAGGCGCTCAGGAAGAGCCACATGAGGAAGACCACTATCGCCGACAGCGAGCCATAGGTTGCGCTGTAGTCGCTGATGTATGCAACATAGAGCGAGAAGCCGAAGCTGATCGCAATCCACAGCACTGTCGCCAGCAGCGCGCCCGGCGCGAGCCAGCGCCACCGCGCCGGGCGGCGATCCGGGCCGTAGCGCATGATCAGCGCGAAACCGAAGCTGCCGATAAGGATCGTGGCGATCCACGTCAGGCACTTGAAAAGCAGTTCGGTGCCGGGGCCCACCACGCTCTGCGTCTGGACCTGCAACCACGCGAATGCGCCGGCTCCGCCGATACCGACTAGGGCAATCCCGATCGCGGCCACGGTAAGCGCCGCCGCGCGCAGCGTCAGCGCCACGAAGCCGCGCGATTCGTGCTCTTCATTGATTACATTGAGTGCCCCGATGAGCCCGTTCGCCGCGCGCATCCCGCCGTAGATCGCAAAGAACAGCGCGACGATCAGCGCAAATCCCGTCACGCCCGAATTGGTGGTGACGACCGCGATCAACTGCTCCTCGATCAACGAGCGCGCTTCGAGCGGGAGAACCGTGGTCAAGGCCACGATCTGCCGCTGCACCATCTCCACATCGCCGATCAGGCCGTATATCATCACCGTGGCCGCGATGAGCGGCGTGAGCGCCAGGAAGACGAAGAAGGCCACCCCTGCCCCCAGCAGCGAGAGGTTGTGGAAGCCCCACATGGTGTAGGCGCGCTTCAGGATCACCTTCCACGCGCCGAGCGGCATGGCCAGCGGTGAATTGGCAGTTGCGCCGGGCGCCGCGATCGGCGATGAAATAGCCTTGGCTTCTGGAATTTCAGCGGAATTCTGCTCTTCGCTGGTTTTCTGGTCGATTGCGGTATCGTGCGGGGCCAAGGGGGCTTCCTTTGGATTTTGGCGCAATGGGGTCGGTTTCGAAACTAACGGGCAAGCCCGGCTTTGGTGCCGTTCACTGGCGAGCGCTCGGTGCTGGCACCGCGCTCTGGCTGGTGACGATGTCGCATGCCGCGCTTGCGCAGACGGTCGAGGAAACGGGCACGCAGGAACCAACGGCCGAAGTGCAGGTGCCGGCGCCACCCACCGACATCGATCTTCCCGAGGTCGAACCCGTGATCACCGACGAGGAGTTCGACGAAGCGATCCCCGAGATCGATGTCGAAGACGACCCGGCGCTTGAAGGGCCGCTCGAATCGATCGCCGATTTCGAACGCCGCATAGCCGCCGAGCAGGGCGATGCCCTGCCCACCGAAGATCAGGCACCGCCGCTCGGCGATCCGGCGCTGGCCGATGGCGACACGGCCGAGGAGATCGGCGACGCGCCGGTCCGCGATGCCGAGCTTGCCGCCCCACTTCCGCCGCTGGGCGAATTCGATGTCGAGCCGGTCGAATTCGCGGAGCAGGCGGACGATCAGGAAGCGGTCGAGGTCGCCTATACCGTCCAGGTCAACGGGCTCGACGAAGTGGACGAGGAGGCGGATACCGCCCTCGCCGACATGTTCGACGACCTTTCGGCGCTCGGCGAAGGCGATGGCGAGGCGGCCAATGTGGCGCAAGTCGCCGCGCGGCTGACCGAAGACAGCGCGCTGTTGCAGCGCATTCTCGCCGCGGAAGGCTGGTATCAAGCGAGTGTCGCTACCCGGATTGACCGTTCGGAAGGCGAAGGCGGGCAGCCGCTGACCGCCGTGCTCGACGTCGTGCCGGGGCAGCGGTTCGTGTTCTCCGGCATCGTCATCGATGCCGATCCGACCGAGCCGCCTGGCCTCATCCGCGACAACCTCGCGCTGCAGGTCGGCGAGCCGATCGTTGCCGAACGGGTGCAAGGCGCCGAGGCGCGCGTCGCCGTTACATTGCCGGAAAACGGTTATCCTTTCGCCGAGGTCGGCCAGCGCGATATCCTGCTCGATCAGGACAGCGGCGACGGTATCTATACGCTGCCGATCGAAACGGGGCCGCGTTCGCGCTTCGGCGCGATCGAGACCACCGGCGACCTGGCGTTCGATGCCGAACACGTCGAGGTGCTCTCCCGCTTCGAGCGCGGCGAGCTCTACGACAGCCGCGATGTCGACGATCTTCGCCAGGCGCTGGTCGCGACGGGATTGTTCAACACCGTTTCGGTGACGCCGCAGCCGAGCGGCGAACCGGCGGGCGACGGCACCGAATATGCGACCATTCTGGTGGAGCAGGAAGCCGGGCCGCCGCGTACCATCGCAGGCAGCGCCGGATACGGCACCGGTCAGGGCTTCCGCGTGGAAGGAAGCTGGACGCATCGCAATCTCTTCCCACCCGAAGGCGCGCTGATCGGCCACGCCATCGCGGGGACGCAGGAACAGGGCGCCGGCGTGACCTTCCGCCGGTCGAACGCGGGTCAGCGCGATCGCACGTTCCAGCTGCGCGCGGAGGCCTTGCACTCGGATTACGATGCCTACGAGGCGTTCACCGGGCAGATTTCCGCCCTCATCAGCTACGATTCGACGCCGATCTGGCAGAAGCCGATCACCTATGCCTACGGCGTCCGGCTGATCGGCACGAACGAGCAGGATTACGATTTCGCCACCGAAGAACTCGATCGGCGGACGTTCTTCATCGGCGGACTGACGGGCCAGATCGGGCTGGACCAGACCGACAGTCTGCTCGATGCGACCAAGGGTTTCCGCCTGACGGCACTGATCGAACCCGAAGGTTCGCTGCAAGACGGGTTCACCCCCTATGTCCGCGCGCGACTGGACGGTTCGGCGTATTTCTCGCCGACCGATTCGATCGTGCTCGCCGGCAGGGTCAGGCTGGGGACGATCCAGGGTATCGACCGCTTCGACCTGGCCCCTTCCCGCCGGTTCTACGCCGGCGGCGGCGGATCGGTGCGCGGCTTCGGCTATCAGGAACTCGGGCCGAAGGTGCAACTCGACAATCCCGATTTCGACCCGACCGATCCCGAAGAGGAAGACGATCCGTTCATCTTCCGCCCGATCGGCGGCCGCAGCCTCAACGAAGCCGCGGCCGAGATCCGCTATCGCTTCGGCAATTTCGGGGTGGTCGGTTTCGTCGATGCCGGCCAGGTTTATGAAGACAGCCTGCCGCAATTTTCCGACATCCGCTTCGGCGCAGGCATCGGTGGCCGCTTCTATACCAATTTCGGGCCCTTGCGGCTCGACCTTGCGATGCCGCTCGATCGCCAGCCGGGCGAGAGCCGCTTCGCGGTCTACGTTTCGATCGGCCAGGCGTTCTGATGGCCGAGGAACCCGAGACGACGCCGGTGGAGGGCTTCGAACACGAGCCGTCGCATATCGACGAACCGCGGCGGCACCTTGGCCGAAAGCTGGGGAAATGGGGTGCGGGTGTCGTGGGCGGGATCGTCCTGCTCATCGGGGCCGCACTGCTCCTTCTCGATACGGGCCCCGGCCATCGCTTCGTCGCCAATCAGATTGAAGCGCTCGAATTCGAAAACGGCATGGCGATCGGCGTCGGCCGGATCGACGGCTCGATATATGGCGAGATGGTGATCCGCGATCTCAGCATTGCCGATCCGCGCGGCCGGTTCCTGACCGCCCCGGAAATTCGCCTCGACTGGCGCCCCTTCGCCTTCATCGGCAGCCACCTCGACATCCGTTCGTTGACAGCCGAGCGGGCGACCTTGTTGCGGCTGCCCGAATTCAACGAGACCCCGCCGTCCAACGAGCCGCTGCTGCCCGATCTCGACATCGACGTCGACGAATTCCGCATCAACGATTTCGTGGTCGAGGCTGCGGTCAGCGGCGAACGGCGCGTGGTCAGCTTCGCCGGGAACGCGCATATCGCCGATCGCCGGGCGCAGGTGGCGTTGAACGGCCGGACGATATCCGGCCGGGGCCAGGCGGGCGGCGACCGTATCGCGCTCACGCTCGACGCGGTGCCGGAGGACAACCGCCTCGATCTCGATCTCGAACTCGATGCGCCGGGCGACGGGGTGATCGCCGCCATGGCCGGGCTCACCGATCCGCTGTTGGTGCGCCTCAAGGGCGTCGGCGATTGGGCCGCGTGGAACGGGGGGCTGAACGCAAACCTCGCGGGAAGCGAATTCGCTCGCCTGCGGATCGCGGCGCGCGACGGCGCCTTCACGGTTCGCGGCCCCACCCGGGTCGCGCGCATGTTCGAAGGGCCGACCGCGGCCTTGCTCGGCCCGGTGCTCGACATCGATATGACCGCCCGGCTGGACGAGCGTCGGGCCGTCCTGCAAGGCGGGCTGTCGAGCGACGCCTTCCGGCTCGATACCGAAGGCGTCGTCGATCTGGGCGAGAGCGCCTTCGACGACCTGCGGCTCGGCTTCGTGCTCCTGCGCCCCTCGGCACTGGCGGAGAACCTCTCCGGCAGCGGCCTGCGCGGGCAACTTACGATCGACGGAGACTTCGCCACGCCCGGCGTTGCCTACACGCTCAACGCCGACCGCCTGACGATGAACGACATGGGGCTGCAGGATCTGTCGGTCAGCGGTGCGGCGGAAGTCGACGCCGAGCGCATCCTCGTTCCGGTCCAGGCCCGCGTGGGGCGCATTACCGGGCTCGACACGGTGGCCGGCGGTTCGCTGGCGAACGTTCGGTTGAACGGCGATATCGCGATCGAGGGCCCGCGGATTCTCTCGGACAACATGCGTATCCGTTCCGATCGCATCAATGCCAACGTGGTCCTTCTCGCCGACACCTCCACCGGCCTTTACACCGGTGCGATCGACGGGCGGATCGACAACTACCGGGTCGAGAGCGTCGGGATCTTCGACGTCGAAACCGATATCGATCTGGAAACCGAGCGATCCGGCTTCGCGCTGGTCGGACGTGTCAGCGCGCGATCGACGAGCTTGTTCAACGAAGGGGTGCGCGATTTCCTCGGCGGCAATCTCGTCGCCTCGGCCGATGTCGGCTACGGCGGCGATGGCGTCGCGCGCTTCCGCAACCTCCGCCTGAGGGCGCCACTGGTGCGGATCACCGGCGGATCGGGCAGCTATGCGCCCAACGGAAACATCGCTTTCAATGCCGATGGGGTGACCGAGCAATACGGCGCGGTCGGCGTGCGCGTGGCGGGCACGATCGCCGATCCGCGCGCGACGATAACCGCCGAGCGCCCCGATCTCGGCATCGGCCTCGCCAATTTGCGGGCCGGTATCACCGGAGCGCCGAACGGCTACCGGCTCGAAGCCACCGGCGATACCGACTACGGCCCGCTGACCGCCGACGTCGTGCTGGGCATGGGGGATCAGCTCACGCTCGATATCAACAGCGCGAACCTGGCGGGCATCGATTTCGCCGGTTCGCTGCGGCAGACGAGCGCCGGGCCGTTCGCCGGTCGCCTCACCGCCAACGGCCAGGGCATGGGCGGCGTCGTGCGCCTCGATGCCGAGGGGCAATATCAGCAGGCGCTGGTCAATCTACGCGCGCGCAACACCGTATTGCCCGGCCCCGCCCAGCTGTCGATCGGATCGGCGATCGTCGATGCGCGGGTCGTTCTCTACGACACCCCCTACGTGGTCGCCGACGCGCAGGTATCGCAGCTGCGCATGGGCAGCCTGAACCTGACCGCGGCGCGTGCGGTGGTCGATTACCGCGATGGCCAGGGGCAAGCCAAGGTGCTGGCCGAAGGTGTGAGCGGCGTGCCCTTCCGCGTCGCCGCCAATGCCCGGCTGACCCCCGATCTGTGGCGGGTCTCGCTGCAAGGCCGGGCGCGGGGAATCGCCTTCAGGACGACCAGCCCGGCGCGGATCGTGCCCGGCGACGAGGGCTACGAACTGCTCCCCACGCGGATCGATTTCGGCCAGGGCAATATCCGGCTCGCGGGCACCTATGGCGATGGCATGCGGTTGCAGAGCCGGCTGGACAATGTCGACGTCGCGCTGATGAACGCCTTCGTGCCCGGCCTCGGCGTAGGCGGCAGCGCCAGCGGCAGTTTCGATTTCGCGCAGGCGAATCCCGCAGTCTTCCCCCGCGCCGACGCCCGCATGCGCATCGACAACTTCACCCGCACCACGGCGGTGTCGGTCAGCCAACCGATCGACATCAACTTCGTCGGCAAGCTGCTGGCCGACGGCGGCGAGGCGCGCGCAGTGATGCGCCGGCGCGGCACGGTGATCGGCCGGATGACGGCATCGCTCCGCCCGCTTCCCGCGCGTTCCGGCTCATGGACCACACGCATGCTCGCCGCGCCGCTGTCGGGCGGCATCCGCTACAATGGCCCGGCCGACACGCTGTTCTCGTTCGCGGGGCAGCCCGATCAGCGGCTGTCGGGCCAGATCGGCCTTGCCGCCGACTTTTCCGGGCGGGTGCAGCAACCGCAGCTCAACGGCGTGATCCGGGCGAACGATCTCACCTACGAGAACCAGACCTTCGGCACGCGCCTGTCCAACATGGCGATCCGCGGACAGTTCACCGGCGACAGGCTGGAACTCGAGCGCCTGACCGCGACGGCGGGCGACGGCACCGTCGGCGCGCAGGGCTTCGTCAGCCTCGCTTCGGATCGCGGCTACCCGATGGACCTCTCGGTCGAACTCGACGATGCGAACCTGGCGCAAAGCGACGCGCTCGCGGCGACCGCCACCGGCCAGCTGCGGTTGAGCAAGGCCGCGGGCGAAACGGCGCTGCTGTCCGGGCAACTTCAACTGCCGGAGACGCGCTACCAGATCATCCGCCAGGGCGCGGCCGAAGTGCCCGAACTGTCGGGTGTCCGCTTCAAGCCGCCCGTGGGGCCCCAGCGTATAACGGGCGACGAGCCGGTTCAGGCGTCGGCGGGCCTGTTCGAACTCGTGCGGCTCGACATATCGCTCGATTCGCCCGAACAGCTCTACGTTTCCGGCATGGGGCTGGAGAGCGAATGGAGCGCCGACTTGAGGCTGGCAGGCACGAGCGCCGCGCCGCGGGTGACGGGCAGTGTAGAACTCGTCCGCGGCACGCTGGGCTTCGCCGGGCGCTCGTTCGAACTGACAGAGGGGCTCGTGCGCTTCACCGGAGGGGCGACGATCGATCCGGTCATCACGATGGTCGCCACCGAGGATATCGAGGACGTTACCGTCAACGTGAACGTATCCGGCCGGGCGATGGACCCGCAGATCGCGTTCTCCAGCGTGCCGGGCCTCCCGCAGGACGAAATCCTCGCGCGCATCCTGTTCGGCAGCTCGATCGGCAACCTGTCGACGCTGCAGGCGGTCCAGCTCGCCGCGTCGCTGAATTCGCTGCGCGGATCGGGCGGCGGGCTCAACCCGCTCGGCAAGCTGCGCTCGGCAACGGGGGTCGACCGGCTTCGCATTCTGGGTTCCGACGAGACGCAGGGCAGAGGCACCGCGCTTGCCGCGGGCCAGTACCTCACTGACGACATCTACGTGGAGTTCATTACCGATGCGCGCGGCTTCACCGCCACGCAACTCGAAGTCAGCCTCACGCCGGCGCTGTCGATCCTGAGCCAGGCCGGCGGTTCGGGCACCACCAACGTCAACGTCCGCTATCGGAAGAACTACTGATGCGCGGCGCCGTGCTCGCGCTGTCGATCTGTGTCGCTCTCACCGGATGCAAGCGCGAGCCGACCTTCGAGGAGCGTTACGACAAGGCCGAACAGGATATTCGCGAAACCGCCCGGGAGATCGATCGGGAACTGGCCGATCCGGCAGGAGCACCCGCCGAAGGCACTCGTGCGAGCGACAAGGCGCGCCCGGCTCCGCCGGAGACTAGGAAACGAACCTGAGAACCCGCGGCATCGCCGCGGTGACGATCGAGGCGTGATCCTCTCCATCGAGCACATGGACCTCGGCCCCGCGACCACCTTCCCGTCGATTGAGAATTTCGCCCAGTTCGACCGCGCTGCCGATCATTCGGCGAGATCGCCTACGCTCGAGTATTCGATCGCGACCGGGATCGTGGAATTGCCGCGGCGCCAGCGCTTCCTCCCATTCTCCGACGCACAGCAGGGTGCGGGGATCGATCGCTTCGGCCCCACGGAAGGTTTCGAGAAGGCTGAACCCGTCCCACCATAGCGACGGGCTGAGCGCGATGTGGCGGTCGAACAGACCGGGGCGGCTGCACATCGTCCACAGCGCGAAATACCCTGCCAGCGAATGCCCGAGCAGCATCTGCCGATCCTGGTTCACCCGCATCAGGTCATGCGCGAAGGGCAGCAATTCCTCCGCCAGAAAATCGAGGAACCGTCCCGCGCCGTGCTCGGTCGTGTTTCCGCCCTCGCCTAGCGGCGTGGTGTAGTCGCGCTTGCGGGTATCGACGTCCGATCCGTTCGCCGAGGACACGCCGACGATCGCGATCTCGCGGGCGCCGGTGGCATCCGTCCGCCGCGCCATGCGCCGCATCGTTTCCACGCATGTCGCGAAGCACGTATCGCTGTCGAGCAAGACGAGAAGCGGCCAGCCATCCGCGGGCGGTTCGCCCTCCGGCCGCGCGATGTGGACGCGATATCGGTCGCCGACATGGTGGCTGTCCAGGGTCATCACCCTGCACCCGGCGATCTCGAACGGTGTGCCGTTATCGGATCGGGCCGCTTGCATCGTCAAATATCCTATTGCACTTTACAATCATTCGCAATTAGCCGAAGGCTGCCCGCGTTCCACGAGATGAATGGATAGCGATTCCGGTGTTCGGAGCAAATGCGAGTTCTCAAAGCCGTGATCGAGCCGCCAGCCTTTGGCGCGTGATCCTGTATTGCGCTCTCGCATTCGCGATGGTGACGCTCGCGGCTTGCGACCGGCGTGACGGCACGGTTGCGCAGCAGTCGGCGCTGCAACTGACCGACATAAAGGGGCGCACCGTCTCGGTGCCCGGTCCGGTGTCGAAAATCGCGATCGACGACAGCCGCTATCTCGTCGCGCTGTCGCTGATCCATCCTGATCCGGTGTCCTTGCTTTCCGCCTGGGCGCACGACGACAACCGCCTCGGCGCGGAAGGTTACGCGCAGTTCCTGAAAGCGTCGCCGGAACTCGCGGACCTGCCCAGGATCGCGAGCTCGGCGGAAAACTTCGACGTCGAATCCATCATCGCCGCGCGCCCCGACGTGGCGGTTCTGTCGGTCGAAAGCGGAGTGACCGACGCGCAGATCGAGCGGGTCGAGGGCGCCGGCATCCCCGTGGTGGTGCTCGATTTCTTCGCCGATCCGCTCGACGATCTCGCGCCGAGCCTCGAAATCCTCGGCAAGTTGGTCGGCCGCGAGGAACAGGCGCGCGAATTCCTCGCGTTCCGCAAGCAGCGGATGGACGCCATCGCGCGCCGCGTCGCCGAGCTTCCCGAAGCGGAGCGCACGCTCGTCTTCCTCGAGGCGCACGCCGGGAGCAGCCCGGATTGCTGCAATTCGCCCGGGCGCGGCAACGCCAGCGATTATCTGCAATTCGTGGGTGGCCACAACATCGGGGCGGACGCGCTGTCGCAATCGTCGGGCAAGCTCAATCTCGAATACGTCATCTCGCGCGATCCCGCCGTCTATATCGCGACGGGCGGTCCGCATCTCGCGGCGCGCGGCGGGTTCGTGGTCGGCCCGGGCTACAGCGAGCAGGATGCGCGTGAATCCCTGCGCAAGGTGGCGGCACGGCGCGGGATCGCCGATCTGACGGCGGTGCGCGAAGGCCGCATCTACGGTTTTTCGCACCAATTGCTCAATTCGCCGCTCGATATCGTCGCGATCGAGACGTTCGCGAAGTGGCTGCATCCGCAAGTGTTCGCCGATCTGGCGCCCGACCAGACACTCGCCACCCTCAATTCGCGCTTCCTCGCCGTCCCCTACGACGGGGCATACTGGGTTTCGCTGAAAGAATAGTTCGTCAAAACAGGAGATTATCGTGCGCATTACCCGATCGAGTTCCGCCGCTGTCCTGATGGGCCTGATGCTCGCCGCCTCGCCGATCGCGGTCGGCAGCGCCGCCGCGCAGCAGGCATTCGGCGAAGTCGCCAAGGCCGCGGATGCGAGCGTCTCCTTCGATTCCGCTGAGGACGGCGCACCGATCGTGGCCGGTAGCCAGGTCGAGGTGTCGGGCAGCGGGTTCCAGCCGGGGCAGCAGGTCACCCTCGCCTACGGGCCGACGACGCTGACCGCGCAGCCGCTGACGGCCGATACCGAAGGCGCGGTGACCGGCGCCTTCGCGCTCCCGGCCGATGCCGTCGTGGGCGTCCACCCGATCGTGGTCACGACCGGCGCGCCCTATTACGCCACCATCGCGGAGCTGAAGGTCTCGCCCGATATCCCGCTGTCGGGCGAAGATGCGTTCGATCTGACCGTGTCCGAGCCCGCGCGCGGCCTCTACCAGACGGTCTACAGCCCGAAGAGCGGGGCGATCTATGCCGCGTCTGCGGTGGGCCGCCCGCCGGTCAAGCAGTCTGAAATCGTCAAGCTGGACGCCGATACGCTGAAAGTGCTGGCGCGGGTCAGCCCCGCCGCCGCGCCGCAGCGCCAGGGCCGCGACGGAACAATGGGCGATGGCGGGCTGTTCGCGGTCTACGGGATCGCGGTGGACGACAGCAAGGATACCGTGTGGGTCACGAATACGCGGCAGGATACGGTGGCGGTCTATCGCCAATCGGACCTCGGCCTGATCAAGCAGTTCGCCCCGGGCACCGTCGCCCACTCGCGTGACGTTCGCGTGGACGAGGAACTGGGCAAGGCCTACGCCACCGCCACCTTCACGCCTGAAGTCGTGGTGTTCAACACCGCTGACAACACCGAAGCCAAGCGGATCACGATCGCTTCGAACAAGCGGCGCGAGGAATTCGGCGTCGCGAGCCTTTCGCTCGATCCCGAAGCGCACAAGCTCTACGTCGCGGGCCTCGGCACGTCCGAGGTCGCGGTGATCGACACCAATACCGACGAAGTGCTGCACGTCTTCCCGGTGCCCGGCGCGCGCGGCACGATCGGCGTCTCGCATGATCCGCAGACGGGACGCATCTACGTCGCCTCGCAGGGCAGCGACAACCTGGTGGTGCTCGATGGCGAGACGGGCGCGGTGATCGCCGACACCCCGGTCGGTGCAGGGGCGCTGAACGTGGTGTTCGACCCGGCATCGCGGCAGGCCTTCGTCGCCAACCGCGGGTCGAACACGGTGACCGTGACCGATGCCGACGGCAAGATCGTCGCCAACCTCGGCCCCGCGCCGCGCGCCAACCACGTCGCGCTGGGGCCGAACGGATCGGTGATCGCGGTCGACAAGTCCGCCGGCACGCGTGACGCGGAGTCCGACCAGCTTCTGCGGATCGTCCCCGCGAACTGACGCGCGCAGACGAATGAAACCGAAAGGGCGGCCCCGCGCGGGTCGCCCTTTTTCGTTCAGTTCGGGGTTTCGAGAATATCGTCGATCGCGATGTTGAGGCCTCGCCCCGCGGGTTCGACCCGAGCGGAAACCTGATAGACCTCGGCCAGCCGCTCGGCTGTAATCGCCTCGGCAGGCGGCCCCTCCGCCGCCACGCGTCCGCCGGACAGCAGCACCACGCTGTCCGACCAGCGCGCCGCCATCGCCAGATCGTGCAGCACCATGATGACGATCATCCCGCTGCCCTCGGCGATTTCGCGGACCAGCTTCATCACGCGAAGCTGGTAATGCAGGTCGAGCGCGCTGATCGGCTCGTCCAGCAGCAGAACGCGGGGCGCGCGAACGAGCGCCTGCGCGAGCGAGGCAAGCTGGCGCTGCCCGCCCGACAGGTGGCCGAGTTCGCGCATCGCGAGGTGGCCGATACCGACCCGGTCCAGCGTCTCCAGCGCGGCTTCGGCCAGCCGCTGCACCGAAGCGCCCGCGTGATCGCTGGACGAGGCGCGAAGCGCGCTGATCGTCGCTTCGATCACGCTCAACCCGATGCGCTGGGGCAGGTTCTGCGGCATGTAGCCGACCAGCTCGGCATGATCGGCCAGCGGCAGGCCCAGCAGTTCGACGTCGCCGAGCCGCACCGAGCCCTGCGCGGGCTGAAGCCCGGCCAGCGCGCGCAGCAGCGTGGTCTTGCCCGCCGCGTTGGGTCCAAGCAGCGAGATGATCCGCCCCGGCGCCACCGGCCCGAGATCGACGCCATCGACCACCACCTTGCCGCCATACCCGGCGGAGAGGCCGTGAACGGCAAGTTTCCCGCTTTCGGTCATACCCGGTCCGGCCGGCGCAGGATCAGCGCGAGGAAGATCGGCACGCCGATCATCGAGGTCACGATGCCCACCGGCAGCAGCACGCCGGGCACCAGCAGCTTGCTGGCGACCGAGGCGAGCGACATGATGAGCGCGCCGGTGAGGATCGAGGCGGGTAGCAGAAAGCGGTGATCTTCCCCCAGCAAGAGCCGCGCGATATGCGGGCCGACGAGGCCGACGAAACCGATCGTGCCGACGAACGCGACCGACGTGCCCGCCAGGGCGCTGATGCGCAGTAGCGAGAAGAACCGCAGCCGCCGCACGTCGATCCCGAAGCTGCGCGCGCGGTCTTCGCCCAGCCGCATCGCCGTCATCGCATTGGCCGCCCGCAGCGAGAAAGGGAAGGTCACCGCGCACACCACCGCGAGGACGGCCACGCTGTCCCACGTCGCGCGGCCCAGCGCGCCCATCGTCCAGAATACGAGTTGCGACAACGCCTCCTGCGAGGCGACGAACTGCAGCAGAGCCACCGCCGCGTTGAAGGTGAAGACGAGCGCGATGCCGAACAGGATCACCCCTTGCGTGCCCGCCGCGCGGCTGCGCGCCAGCGCCTCCAGCAGCAGCACCGATCCGAACGCGAAGATGAAGGCGTTGACCGGCACGATCCAATCGTTCGTCAGCCCCGGCAAACCGAAGCCGAGCACAATGCCCAGCGCCGCGCCGAACGACGCAGCGGATGAGACGCCGAGGGTGAACGGGCTGGCCAGCGGATTGTCGAGGATCGTCTGCATCTCGGCCCCCGCCAGCGAGAGTGCCGCGCCGACGAGCAGCGCCATCAGCGCCATCGGCAGGCGCACCTCGCGGATGATGGTGACGGCGGGGAGATCGAGCGCGCCAGGGAAGAACAACCCGTTGAACACGTCACGCAGAGGCAGGGCCGAAGGGCCGGTCGAGATATCGAGCGCGAGCGCGAACAGGCTCGCCGCCAGCAGCACGACGAGCAACAGCACGCGCTTGCGCACGAGGCGGGTGTAAGCGCCGATCGTGGCGGCGCGCGTGTCGCGTTCTGAAAACGGAGCGGAACCCAGCTTCGGTCTCCCGGGAGGATACGGCAGGGGCTGGAAACCCCGGCGATTTCTGGCAAAGCGGTTGGCGAACGGGCCATGGCAAGTCAAGCGAAGGACTCGCATTAGCATCTGTCCTTGCCTACCATAAATCTCTCACCAGCATCCGGAATGCCCATGAACGATATGTCGTCCGCCCCCGTACTTACCCCCGGTCTCGCCGACGCGATGACCGGCTGGCGGCGCGAACTGCACCAGCATCCCGAACTCGCGCACGAAGAGCGCTGGACGGCGGATTTCGTGCACGCGAGGCTGCGCGAATTCGGCCTCGATCCGGTGGCGGTCGGCGGCACGGGCGTGGTCGCGGTGATCGACAGCGGGCAGCCCGGCCCCTCGGTCGCGCTGCGCGCCGATATCGACGCGCTGCCGATGGACGACCGCAGCGGACGCGACTACGCCTCGCGCCATGCGGGCGTCGCCCATGCCTGCGGGCACGACGGGCACACAGCGGCACTTCTGGGCACCGCGCGGCACCTCGCCGCCCATCCGCCGCGCACGGGCCGTGTGGTGCTGATCTTCCAGCCGGCGGAGGAGAACGGCAAGGGCGCGCGCGCGATGATCGACGACGGCCTGCTCGAACGGTTCGCGTTCGACGAGGTCTACGGCTTCCACAACATGCCGCTGCTCGATCCGGGGCAGGCGGGCGTGCGCGCCGGGCCGGTGCTGAACGGCTATATCGTTTGGCGCATCGCGGTGACGGGGGTCGGCGGGCATGGCGCCGCGTTCTACAAGGCGGTCGATCCATTGCAGGCGGCGGCGCGGCTGGCGGTGGAGATTTCCTCGATCGTCGGGCGCTATGTCGATCCGGCGGAGGCCGCGCTGATCAACGTCGCCTCGCTCCAGGCCGGGACCAACCATAACATCATCGCTGACAGCGCGAGCCTTTCGGGCACCCTGCGCGCGCTCAAGCCCGAGGTGCAGGCGCTGCTGTTCGAGCGGCTCGAGCGGGCCTGCGCCGGGATCGCCGCGATGACGGGATGCGAAGTGGCGTGCGAGAAGCTCGCCGAGGTTCCGCCATGCGTCAACGCGCCGGAGGCCGCCGCCCATGCCACGCACGCCTGCGCCGCCGTGGTAGGCGATGGCGGCATCGTCGCGGACCACCCGGCTTATCCATTCACCGACGATATGGCACTGCTGCTCAACGCCGCGCCGGGCGCGTACCTGTTCCTCGGGCAGGACAGCGTGATGTGCCACAACCCCGAATACGATTTCGACGATGCGTTGCTGCCGGTCGCGGCGGGCATCTTCGTCCAACTAGTAACTGACCGGCTGGGCTTGACCGCAAGCTGAAACCGCCCTCCCCTGCCGTCGCAATACTTTCGAAAGGATAGCCCGCTTGCCGCTGAACGACACGAAGATCCGCTACGGTACCGTCACCCGGCTGCTGCACTGGGGCATCGCCGCGCTTCTCGCTTGGCAATTGGGCGGCATGCTCGCGAAGGAAATCGTCGGGCGCACCCCGTTGACGGGTTTCTGGGTCGGATCGCACGTATCGATCGGGTCGCTGCTGTTCGTGCTGATCCTGGTGCGCGCGGTCTGGGCCTTGAGCCAGCGCAAGGCCAGGCCCGACCATCCCGGCGTGGTCGGCGCGCTGGCGAAGGTCGGCCACTTCGCGCTCTACGCGCTGATGGTGATCGTGCCCTCGCTCGCCGTGCTGCGCCTGTTCGGCAGCGAGGATCCGGTCTCGGTGTTCGGCGTGCAGTTGCGCGGGGCGACGGGCGGCGAGATCGAATGGATGACGGCGCCCGCCAATTTCGCCCATAGCACCCTGGCCTGGCTGCTGCTGGCGCTGATCGTCGGTCATGTCGCGATGGTCGCCATCCACCGCTTCTGGTGGCGCGACGACACGCTGGCGCGCATGGCGGGCGATCCTAGGGCGTAGGCTCCGATCGGATCGCCGCGCGCAGAGCGTCGGGAATGCTGGCCCGCAGCGTTCCCCCGTGGCCGAGGCCGGGATAAGTGATGCGGCGCACGTCGAGGCCGGGCTTGTTCGCCAGTGCTTCGACGAATTCGTCCGTCGTCGGGCCTGCGAAACGGCTGCGTGCTTCGCGCCGCCGGGGCGATCCGCCGTCCGATCCGGTCGCGATCACGACGTGCTTGTCCGCCGCGCCGGCGAATGCACGTCCGGCCTCGACGATCACGCCTTCGTCCCACCACAGCGAGGGACTGGTCGCGAAATAGTGCGAGAAGGCATCGGGCCGTTCGAACAGCGTGTGCAGCACGAACAGGCCGCCGAGGCTGTGGCCCCATAGCGCCTGCCGCTCGGGATCGAGCCGAGTCAGCTTCGCCACCTCGGGCCGGATGCGGTGTTCGATGGTGTCGAGAAACGCATTCGCGCCGCCGCCCTGTCGCCCGCGCGAATTGTGCGTTCCGGCGCTCGGCGTGTAGTCGCGATACCGCTCCGCCGCGTCGAGGCGCAGTGGCGTGTCGTGACCGATCGCGACGAGCACCGGGCGTGCGTTTGCATCGACTTCGGCCA
Organism: Pelagerythrobacter sp.; assembly: GCF_041912895.1. Taxonomy (NCBI): domain Bacteria; kingdom Pseudomonadati; phylum Pseudomonadota; class Alphaproteobacteria; order Sphingomonadales; family Erythrobacteraceae; genus Pelagerythrobacter; species Pelagerythrobacter sp. The sequence continues at coordinate 783,842 of NZ_JAYSGI010000001.1, forward strand.
GCAGCGCTTCGTCGATATGGGCGAGCGCTGCCTTGCCATCGAGCATCCATAGCGCCGGGCGGCCAGTGGCAGGCAGCGCGCCTTCGGGAATGCCCACAGTCACGCGGTATCGCCGCTCGCCGTCCTCGCTCGCGATATGCAGGGTTTCGAAGCGATAGCCCGGTGCACCGCGATCGGCGATCGTTTCAGGCGCGGTCAGGTCCATGCGCGGCTGCGCAGCGGCGGGAAAAGCGAGCGCCGCCAACAGGCACACGAGTGCGGTGGACACGAGGGCGCGCATCGTCATGCCCGCAGCGTCGCCCCGCCATCGACGTAGAGATCGGCCATCGTGATGTGCCCCGCCCGCTCGCTCAGCAGGAAGATCACCGCCTCGGCCACGTCTTCCGGGCTCGCCAGTTTGCCGAGCGGAATGCCCGTCTTGTACGCTCCGGGAAGGCCCGCGATCACGCGCTCGGCCCCGCTTTCGTCGGCCCACATGCCGGTCTGCATCGGCGTCAGCGTCGATCCGGGGGCGACGGTGTTGCAGCGCACGCCGTATTCGCCGAGCTCCAGCCCCAGGCAGCGCATGAACATGTGGCTCGCCGCCTTCGACGCGGCATAAGCGGCCATCGCGTGGCGCGGCACGCCCGCCGCGTTCGATCCGACCGTGACGATGCTGCCGCGCCGCCGCTCCTTCATCCGCCGGGCGAGCGCGCGGCAGACGTGGAACACGCCGTCGGTGTTGACCGCGAAGACGCGCCGCCATTCCGCGTCGTCCGTGTCCCACACCGGCAGGTTCGACAGCACGCCCGCGACGTTGACCCCGAGGTCGACCGGCCCGGCCTCGTCTTCCACCCGCGCGACGAGGGCATCGACGGCGGCGCTGTCGGCCACATCGAGCGGTTCGACACCATCGGCGGCGGCGATCTCGGTCGCGATCACCCGCGCGCCTTCCTCACGCAACAGGCGGGCGACGGCAGCGCCGATCCCGCCGCCCGCGCCGGTGACGAGGGCGATGCGGCCTGCGAGGCCGGTGGGGCGGCTCATGCGTCGATCCTCTCGTGGGCCAGCATCCGTTGCGATAGTGCAGGCGCGATCAGCGCGCTGGCCTGCGCGCCGGGCAGTTCGGGGTGGAGGAACGGCACGCCGATGGCGTCGAGCGCGCCGCAATGGGGACGCCACAGATCGGCCTGCAGATCGGGTCGCGCCGCGTGATCGGCATCGGCGCGGATATGGGTCAGCGTGCCGCCGAACGGCCGATGGTAATGCGCGCGCACCAACCGATTGGTGTCGAGTACGGTGCGGATCACCCCGTCCTGCACAGCATCGGGCAGATTGCCGAGCGCGCTGTCGCCCGCACGCAGAAAGGCGAGAACTTTGGTGCGCGTGTCGAGCTGAGGATATCCCTCCGGATCGTAGCCCGCGATGGCCAGTAGGGCGCGCAGCGCCTCGGCCTCGGTCGGCTGGGGTTCGGCGCGCCAGCATTCGGCGGGATAGGCGTCGAGCAAGGCGACCAGCCCGACCTCGCGCGCCTGCGCCTCCAGTTCGGCTGCCACCGCCTGCGCGATCAGGCCGCCGACCGACCAGCCGCCGATATGGCATGGACCGCGCGGATGGGCCTCGACGATCCGTGCGGCGTAATCCGCCGCCAGCGCCTCGATGCTGTCGGGCAGGGGATTCGCCAGATCGAGCGCGGGCGACTGCAAGGCATGGACAGTTCGCCGCGGCGACAGCGCACTCGCCAGCGTGCGGTAGCCCCAGCCGATCCCGCCCGCCGGGTGGATCAGGAACAGTGGCGGCAGGTCGTTATCGTCGCCGCGCGCGAAGGTGACGAGCGGCGCGAGCCCCTCGTCGCGGATCGCTGGCCCGGCGGCGATCCGCGCGGCTAGCCCGGCGATGTCGGGCGTCTCGAACAGTGCGCCAAAACCGGGGTCATGGCCCCATTCCTCGGCAACGCGCAGCATCAACCGCACCGCCGACAGCGAATCCCCGCCGAGCGCGAAAAAATCGTCTTCGCGCCCGATCGGCCCGTCGATTTCGAGCACTTCGGCATAGAGCGCCGCCAGCCTCTCCTCGTCGTGGCCCTGCGGCGCCGATCCTCCGGCGCTGGCGAAGGCAGGCACGGGCAGCGCACTGCGGTCGAGCTTGCCGTTGGCCGTCACCGGCAGCGCGTCGAGCGGCACGAAAGCCGCCGGGACCATGTAGGCCGGAAGGTGCGCGGCGAGCGCATCGCGCAGGGCCGCTTCGTCGAAGCCATCCCGCGAGACGACATAGGCAACGATCCGCCCGTCCACCGCCTGCACGGTCGCGGCGCGGGTAAGGCCGGACGCGGCGATCGCCGCCTCGATCTCGCCCAGTTCGATCCGCAGGCCGCGGATCTTCACCTGATGATCGTTGCGGCCGAGGAAGATCACCGCCCCGTCCGCCCTGCGCCGCGCGAGATCGCCGGTCCGGTACAGACGCTCGCCGGGGTGGAACGGGTCGGGCACGAAGCGCTCGGCGGTCAGATCGTCGCGGCCGAGATAGCCGCGCGCCAGTTGCACGCCGCCGAGGTGGAGTTCCCCCGCCCCTCCCGGCGGCACCGGGCGCATCCGCGCATCGAGGATTAGCAGACGCGTGTTCCACACCGGCCAGCCGATCGGCACGGGGCGCGCGTCATCCTCCAGTCCGGCGCGCCAGTAGCTGACGTCCACCGCCGCCTCGGTCGGGCCGTAAAGGTTGTGCAACTGCGCGCCGATCCGCCGGTGGAAGCGGTCGCGCAAGTCGGCCGGCAGTTCCTCGCCGCTGCAGAATACACGTGCGAGCGACAGCCCTTCGCTGTCGGGCGCGTCGAGGAAGGCGGCGAGCATTGAGGGCACGAAATGCAGCGTCGTGATCGCTTCGTCGCGGATCAGTGCGGCGATGGCGGCGGGATCGCGGTGCGCACCCGGCGGCGCGACGACCAGCGTGGCGCCGAGCGTGAGCGGGAGGAAGAACTCCCACACCGACACGTCGAACGTCGCCGGGGTCTTTTGCAGGATGCGGTCGCTAGCGTTGAAACCGTAATGCGCGCCCATCCACGCCAGCCGGTTCACGATCGCCCGGTGGGTAACGACAACACCCTTGGGATCACCGGTCGAGCCTGAGGTGTAGATCACGTAGGCGGCATGGTCTGGCAGCGGCAGATCGTGCGGCGCGGTGTCGCCCCAATCGGCGGGGCGCAGCAGGCGCTCGCCGTAGAGGTCGTGCGGATCGCTGTCGGCCAGCACGGCGGCAGGCGCGGCGCTATCGAGGATCGCAGCGACCCGCGCCGCCGGATGCTCGAGATCGAGCGGCAGATAGGCGCCGCCCGCGCGCAGCACCGCGACCAGCGCGACCACCAGCTCAAGCGATCGGGTCAGCGCGACCGCGACGATCGTTTCCGCCGTCACGCCCCGATCGCGCAGTTGTCCGGCCAGCGCGGCGGTGCGCTGGTCCAGCTCGGCATAGGTCAGCGCGCGGCCTTCGAAGCGCACGGCCTCGGCATCGGGGTGGGCCACCATCGCGCGCTCGATCAGTTCGGCGAGCGACGCGTCGGACAGCGGGTGATCGGTGGCGTTGAACGCCTCGATCTCGCGCCGCGCCTCGTCGGGCGTGGCGGTCGGGATGTCGGCGAGGCGCACCGCATCGGTGGCGGCGGAGAGGAAGGTTTCGAGCCGCGCGGCATGGGCCGCGATTTCGGAATCGCCGTAGAGATCGGGGTTGGCGTCGACTTCGAGCGTGATCGCACTCGCCAGATCGCCGCGGAACGTGAACGCGATGTCTTCCACCGGCCCGGTGCCGGTGACGTGGAGCGTTGCATCGAGACCGGCGAAGCGCGGCGGTCGGTCGTAGGGCTGGACGTTGACCAGCGGGCCATGCAGCCGCCGCTCGCCGCCGATCAGCCCGAGATCGCGCCGCACCTGCTCGCTGCGATAGCGGCCGTGGCGGCGCGCCTCCTGCATTGTGGCGCTCGCCTGCCGGAGCCACTCAGCTAGCGGCATGTCCTCGTCGGGCACCACGTGCAGCGGCAGCACGTTCATCACCATCGCGGGTACGCGCGCCGCCGCGCTGCCGAAGCGGCCCATGTGCGGCATCCCGATCACGATCCCGTCGCCGTCCACGAAGCGATCGCAATAGGCGGCGACGAGCGCGGTCAGCACGTCGGGCCAACTTGCGCCCGACGCCTTGGCTAGTGCGGCGACCGCGCCGCGCGCCGCCTCCGCCATCGGCTGTTCGTGGCGCAGGAAGCGGTGCGCCGAGATGGCGCGGCCCGGCGCCATTCCGGCGATGTCGTCGAGGCCGCCGAGATGATCGCGCCACCATGCGCAGTCGTCTTCGCGCGCCTCGCTGGCGCGATAAGCGACATCCTCCTCCCATAGTCTGGTGAGGGAAGCGAACGGGCGGCCCGCGCCGTCCTTGCCTTCGCGGAACGCGGCATAAAGTTCGGCTACGCGCTTGGTCAGCATGACCATACCGAACCCGTCGTTGGCGAGGTGGTGGACCTGCTGCGCCCACAGGTGCTGCTCGGGCGCGAGGCGATAGAGCGTCTGGAAGCCGATCGGGCCGGTTGCGAGATCGACCGGCGTTTCCATCGCCGTGCGTATTGCGGCGAGCGCCTCGCCCTCGGGATCGGGGCGATCGGAGAGGTCGATCACGACAAGGCGCGGCGCGGCGCCGGCCAGCGTCTGCTCCGGCCCGTTCTCCCCGGCGTGGAACGTCAGCGCCAGCGCCTCGGCCTCGTGGCTCGCCTGCTCGACGGCGCGCTGGAACGCGGCAGCGTCAAGCGGCCCGGAAAGGTCGATATATTGCCCGGTGTTGAAGATCGGATTGGCCGGATCGAGCGCCTGCGAATACCACAGGCCCGATTGCGCTTCGGTGAGGGGACGGGGTGTGCCGATCAAACCCCAGCCTGCCTTTGCTCCAGCAAAACTTGAAGCTCCGCCAGGGTCTGCGCTTCGCCCAGGTCGGCAAAGTCGAGCGGTAACCCGCGCTCTTCCCACAATGAGGCGAGGTTCATCGCGCGTATCGAATCCAGCCCCGCATCCATCAGGTTGGCATCGGCGTCGAGGTCGCCCGGCGCGATCTCGAGGATTTCAGCCACGTCGGCACGCAACGTGTCAGTCATTTCAAAGTCTCCAGAACCTGCCGCGTGCTCAGTACGACGCCGCTGCAATCGGCAACCGCCCGCAGCGCCAGATCGTGCCACTCGCGCGAGAAATCGGCCAGCGCATCGGCGATGAAAAAGGGATGCACATCGCGCTGGAACGCCTCGTATGCGGTCGCCTGACAGCCGATGTGGGCATAGACGCCGCAGATCATCAACTGGTCCCGCCCGCGCGCGTGCACCAGGGTTTCCAGGTTGCTGCGCTGAAACGCGCTGTAGCGATGCTTGACCAGCACGATATCGTCAGGCCCAGGGGTCACCGCCGCGGCGACGGCCTCGTGTTCGGCAATGGCGCGCATTCCCGGCCCCCACAGATCGCCCTGAAGCCCCCGGTCGCGCCGGTCCTGCGCGCCCTTCTGCGCGGTGTGGAACACCGGCACGCCCGCCGCGCGGCAGTGATCGAGCAGCGCGGCGACATTGGCCACCAGCGACTCAAGCGGCGCCTTGCCCGGTTCGAATGCGGCGAGGAAATAGTCCTGCATGTCGTGCACCAGCAGCGCGGCGCGCGACATATCGAGCGACCAGTCGGCGCGCGATGGCGGCAGGTCGGCCTCGCGCGGCAGGTCGTAGGGCGCGACGGTGGGCAGGCGGCGCGGCTCGCTCACGCACTGGCGCCTTCCGCCAGCAACCGCTCACGAAGCTGCGCGCGCAGTTCCTTACGGCTGATCTTGCCGACCGCCGTGGTGGCGAAGCTCTCGACGAAGACGATCTGGTCCGGCACCTTGAACGCAGCGATGTCGCGCCCGCGCATCCACGCCTTGATCTCGCCGGGCGCGGGCGGCACGCCATCGGGGACGACGAAGGCGCAGATGCGTTCGCCGAGGAAACGGTCGGGCAGCGAGACAACTGCCGCGTCGAACACGTTTTCGTGCGCGAGCAGGTGATCCTCGACTTCCTCGGCGGAAATCTTTTCGCCCGCGCGGTTGATGTGATCGGTCGCCCGGCCCTGCACCACCAGATTGCCGCCGTGGACGCGCTTCACCACGTCGCCGGTGCGGTAGAAACCGTCGTCGGTAAAGGCGCGCGCGTTGGCCGCCGGATCGTCGTGATAGGCGCGGATCGTGTAGGGGCCACGGGTGAGCAGGTTGCCCGGTTCGCCGTCTGCCACCGGCTCTCCAGCATCGTCGACGATCAGCACTTCGTCGTCGGGCGAAATCGGGCGGCCCTGCGTTTCCACGATCACGTCTTCGGGGTCGTCGAGCCGGGTGTAGTTGACCAGCCCTTCCGCCATGCCGAACACCTGTTGCAGGGTGCAGCCGAGTTCGGGCCGTACCCGCCGGGCCGCCTCGGGCATGAACTTGGCGCCACCCGCTTGCAGCACCTCCAGACTGGAGATGTCGTGCGGCGTCTTCGCGGCGGCGCGCAGCCACAGCAGCGCGAGCGGAGGAACGAGGCCGGTGATCGTCACGCCTTCGCGCGCGATCAACGGAAAGGCGACTTCGGGCGCAGGGTTCGTCGCCATGACGACGGTCGCCCCGGCACGGATCGCGCCGAAGATACCGGGCGAACTCATCGGGAAATTGTGCGCCACAGGCAGCGCCGCGAGGTAGACGCTGTCGGCTATCATCCTGCAGATCGCGTTGCTCGCGCGGATCGAATAGAGATAGTCGTCGTGCGTGCGCGGGATCAGCTTGGAAAGCCCGGTGCTGCCGCCGGAAATCTGCACCAGCGCGACGTCGCTTGACGATACCTTCGGACGGGTCGGCGGCTCGGCACCGTTGCCGAAGTCGGCGAAGGCGACGTGGCGGCCGGGATCGCCGACCACCACCGCGTGGCGAACCGCCGGCACTTCCACCATCACCTGATCGGCGAGCGCGCGATAGTCGAACCCATCGTGCCGGGCGGCCACCACGATCGCCTTGGCTTCGGACTTGCGCGCGAAATGCGCGACCTCGGTCAGCCGGTGCGCGGGCAGCGCGAAAACCGGGATCATCCCGGCGCGAAACAGGCCGAACACCACCGAGAGGAATTCCGCCACGTTGGGCAGTTGCACCAGCACCCGCGCGCCGGGTTTAAAACCGAGAGCGAGAAATCCGGCAGCGGCGACCTCCGCCCGTTCGGCCAATTGGGTATAGCTCCAGCGCCGCTCGCCGCAGACGACCGCGGTGCGCTCGCCGTGGCTGTCGGCCATGCGGGCGGGCAGGTCGGCGAATGTCTCACCGGTCCAGTATCCGGCGTCGCGGTAGCGCGCGGCGAACGGTTGGGGCCAGTGCTGGGCGAGCGGTTTCATCTACGAGGCTTTCGCGCGGCGCGGCGCGTCCTGGCTTCCGAGAGCGCGCAGCATGGCACGGAATTTCGCCGCCGTCTCGTGCACCTCGCTTTCGGGCACCGAACCTTCGACGATGCCCGCCCCCGCGTGCAGCGTGATGCGCGATCCTCCGACCTGCGCGCACCGGAGGGCGACGTGCCATTCACCGTCGCCGCGCTCGTCGACGTGGCCGACCGCGCCCGCATAGAACCCGCGGTCGTGCGGCTCCAGTTCGCGGATCGCTTCCAGCGCGGCCTCGCGCGGATGGCCGCCGACCGCGGGTGTCGGGTGGAGCATGGCGGCAAGCGCGACCGCCGAGGGGGCGTCTTGCTTCAGCGTGCCCTCGATCCGCGTGCCGAGGTGCCACATCGTCATGGTGGAGCGCAGGCCCATGCCACCCGGCGTGCGCAGGTCGCTGCACAGCGGAGCGAGCAGGTCGAGGATGTATTCGACCGTGATGCGGTGCTCGCGCCGGTCCTTGTCCGAGGCCAGAAGCGCCGCGGCGCGTTCGCGGTCCTGCACCGGATCGCGCCCGCGCGGCAGCGAGCCGGCCAGCGGCTCGGAGACCACCCGGTCGCCGTCGCGCGATACCAGCAGTTCCGGCGTCGCGCCCATCAGCAGGTGGTCGTCGCCGGTTCCGGCGGGGTCGAGATCGACGCGGTAGGTCGTGACATCCGGGTCGGCCGAAAGGACGGAAAGAAGGCGATCATAGTCCGGCCGGTCAGCATGTTCGAGCACCACGCGCCGTGACAGCACGACCTTGCGCAGCGGCGCTTGGTCCGGCGCGCCGATCATGTGCAGTGCACGGGAGACCATGACGGCGTATTCAGGCGCCGCGGGAACCTCACACATATCTTTCTGGTCAAAAGGCCCGGCACCGGCCACCGCGTCGGGCGCTGTAAAACGGGCCGAGCGCAGGGATGCCGGCTGGTAGAGCAGTTCCTCCCCCTGCGGATCGAACGGCAGTGCGCCGACGAGGATGCGGGGCTCTTCGGCAGCCATCTGCGCGAACACACTGCGCAAGCGGCTTTCGAGATCGCCGCGCGCACCGGGCGGAACCAGACGCAGGAGGCCCAACGCGCGCAATTCTTTGCCGTCACGCCGCAGAATGAACACTGTAAAAAGCCCCTTCGATGAGCGCGAGAAGCGACACGATATAGCGATTGCCTCGCAATAGCGATCCTGTGTTCCTTTGTCGGGTTCGATGGTCTATTGCAACGGCAAGATGGCAGAAAATTACAAAACGATGCAAGATGGATAGGGCCGGAGCCGACACCGGCCATGGCAAGAGCGGCCCGGCCCTGTCCCTCGCGCCGCTCATGCTGGCCGCCTTTACCGGATCGATGGCGATGATGGCGTTCGTCGCCGTTGCCGGGCCGCTGGCGCACATCCTTTCGCTGGCGCCATGGCATCTCGGCTCCGCGATGGCGATAGCAGGGGTCGCGTGGATCCTGATGTCGCGCGTCTGGGGCGTCAGGAGCGACCGGGTGGGCAGGCGGCCCGTGCTGCTCCTCAGTCTCGGCGGCTTCGCCTTGGCCTACCTGTCGCTGGCCCTGTTCGTCGATGCGGCGCGGCAGTTCGCCTTCCCTGCGATGCTGTCCTTCGCCGGACTGGTCGTGGGCCGAGCAGTCATGGGCACGTTCTACGCCGCCGTGCCGGTGGTCGCCGCCGCCGTGGTGGCCGATACCGTCGCACCGGCGCGACGTGCGAAGAGCATGGCCGCGATCGGGGCGGCGAGTTCGGCGGGCATGGTCGTCGGCCCGGGACTTGCCGGATTGATGGGCGAATGGAGCCTCGTGCTGCCGCTCTATATCACCGCGCTCTTGCCGATCGCCGCGCTGGTGCTGCTGTGGTCCCGCCTGCCGGGCGACCCGCCGGTGGTGCGAGCACCCAAGCCCGCGCCCCGGCTTTCCGACCGCCGCCTGCACCCCGCCATGGCGTTCGGTTTCGCCGCCGCCTTCTGTGTCGCAATCGCGCAGATCGTGATCGGGTTTTACGTGATCGATCGCCTCGCGCTCGATCCCTTCGCCGCCGCCGAGGTGGCGGGGGGCGCTCTGGCGATCGTCGGCGTCGCGCTGGTCGCGACGCAGACGTCGATCCAGAAGGTGGACTGGCCGCCCATCAGGCTGATCGCGATCGGTTCGCTCGTCGCGGCAGCGGGTTTTGCCGTCACCGCCCTGGCGGCGAGCGTGCCGCTGGTGTGGGCGGGATACGCCGTCGTCGCATGCGGGATGGGCATGATCTATCCCGCAGTTCCGGCGCTCGCCGCGAACTGCGTGGAGGCGGGGGAGCAGGGCGCGGCCGCCGGATCGGTGGCGATGGCGCAGGGCATGGGCGTAGTGATCGGGCCGCTGGTCGGCACGGCCGCCTATGCGGTCTTCCCGGCGCTGCCCTACGCACTCTGCGCGGCGGGCCTTGCCGTCGCCGCGATCGGTGCGCGCGCCGGATTCAAGCGGGCATAGAAAGCCCCGCACCCCGGTTCACTCGGCGTGGGGGGCGGGGTCGGGCTTGCCGGATCAGAAGCGCATATTCGTTTGGACGAAGAACGCTCGGCCGGGTTCGTTGTAGTTGTTCGCGCCCGCGCCATTGTTCGAACTGGCGCGGAACAGCCGTTCGTCGAACAGGTTGTTGACCCCCATGCTGAACCGCAGCGCTTCGGTAGCCTCGAAGATCAGGTTCGCGGATACGAGGTTGTAGGGGTCGCGCGGGAGCAACTGCTCGTCGCTCGGTTCGTCGCCGCTGTAGAGGATCGCGTTGGGCGTCTGCTTGCCGTAGCGGGTGAAGGTGCCGATGAACTTGATGTCGTCGGTGATCTCCCAGTCCAGCGTCGAGTTGATCGTGTATTCGGGAATGACCGACAGCAGCCGGCCCGTCTCGCGGTCCTCGTTGCGGATCATGTAGGTGACGTTGGTGCTGAGCACGAGATTGCGCGCGAACGGGATCAGCACGTTGCCCTCCAGCCCTTCGACGATCGCCTTGCCGGTGTTGTACCACTGGAAGATTCGCGCCGGGCTGCCGTTGTAGGGCGCGGTGCCGATCGGAACGTTGTTGGCGATGATCTTCTGGTCGTAGTCGTTGCGGAAATAGGTCGCGCTGAAGTTCCACCCGCCGGGGCGGAAGGCGATGCCGACTTCCTTGTTGACGCTGGTTTCCGGCTCCAGGTTCTCGTCGCCCTGGATGAAGCAGCCACCGCCAAGGCTCGGGAAGTTGTCCGGGCAGCCGTTGCCACGGGTGTAGTAGAGATAGTTCGGGTTCGACTGGTAGAGGTTCGGCGCCTTGAACGCCTTGGCGATCCCGCCCTTGATGACGACTGTGGGCGTCACCTGATACGATGCGGAGAAGCTGGGCGACCAGTTGCTGCCGAAGGTGGAGTGATGGTCGAACCGCACGCCCGGCGTCAGCGTCAACCGGCCCAGCACGACGTTGTCTTCCACATAGGCCGCGACCGTGTCCGCATCGGATTCGGTATCGCGCATGTCGGGGTTGTCGATGCCGGGCAGGTCGATACCCTGGCTGTTCGACACGGCGTAGGGATCGTCGAGGTATTCGTAGCGATATTCGACGCCGAACGTCATCACGTGCTGCGCCGCTCCGGTCGCGAACGGCACGTCCAGCGTGCCTTGCGTGAACCAGTTGCGCAGGGTCGAGGTGGAGAATTCGGTTTCGGTGTTGATCGTGCCTTCGCCGCCGCCGGCGAGGCCTTCGTTCAGGCGGCGGTTCTTCGTTTCCTCGAATTGCACCAGTGCTTCGAACTCGCCGAAATCGAAATTGCCGCGATATCCGCCGCTGCCGGTGTAGCGCTTGAGGACGTTCGTTTCCTCGCCGATCAGCGCTTCGGTGATCGGGCTCGATGCACCGCTGCCGAGGCGGTATTCACCGGAGTACTCGCTGCCCTGACGGCTGAATCCGCCTTCGATATCGAAGCGGTGGACCTCGTTCGGCTCCCACCTGAGCAGGCCGTTGATGTCCTTGTTCTCGACCCCTTCCCTGCCGCCGGGCGGAACCAGCCCGTCCTCGATATCGGCCGCCTCGGCGTTGATGAACGGATCGTCGGCGGTCGTCTTGCTGTAATTGCCGAAGACCCTGAAGCCGAGCCCAGTGGCGATCGGCCCGGCGACCGAAAAGTTGGCCCGCTTCGTATTGCTCTCGCGCGTGTCCTCGGGGACCAGCACGAACCCACTGACCGAACCGCGAAATTCGTCTGCCGGGCTCTTGGTGATGATGTTGATGACGCCGCCGGCCGCCCCCGAGCCGTAGCGGGCCGCAGCCGGGCCGCGCAGAATCTCGATCCGCTCGACCTCTTCGGCCGGCACCCAGTTGGTGTCGCCGCGCGAATTGCGCTCGCCGTCGCGGCCCATGCGCACCGAATTGCGCGACGACACGGGTTTGCCGTCGACCAGGATCAGCGTGTTTTCCGGGCCCATGCCGCGAATATCGATCTGGCGGTTGTTACCGTAGGTACCGGCCGAGCCCGCGCCGGTAAGGTTGATGCCCGGCTGCCGGCGGATGATGTCCGCCAGATCGTTCACGGGCGGCTGCTCGGCAAGCATTTCGGAGGAGATCGTGGTCGAGCCTAACGCCTGAACGGCCTGGCGTTCGGCGGTCACCACGATCTGGCCGTCGTCGGCGCGAACCGTATCGCCGACCGCGACCTGATCGTCTTCGATCTCTGCGGGCGGAGTGCCCTCATCCTGCGCGATCGCCGGAGTGGCTTGCGCGATGGCGAGTATCGAAACGCCGTAAAATGCTGCAAATGCTGATTTCATTATCCTGCCCTGTTTCGCCGGATTGCAAATAGCGGCTATTGAGAAGCAATCGCAGTTGCTCCTAGGCAAGTGATTGCCATTTGCAACCCGAAATTTCCGCGTGTCCCTCTCAGACGGGAAATCGGAACCTCCGGTTCGGCGAATCTGGCGATCACTCAATGACAAGGGCTGTTGGTGCGGCCTGGCGAAAATCCGGTTCGGCGAGGGTTTATGCGGGCGGGTCAATTCGCCTGCCGGTTCCGCGGTGAGAAGCTCGCCCGAAGCCGCGACATCGTTAGCATATCGCTAACCTCGACTCCGTATTCAGGCCCGGCGAGCCAAGGGGAGCACCGGCGTGAAGGGCGTGATTTTCAACCTGCTGGAACGGGTCGTAACCGACGAATTCGGCGCCGATATCTGGGACGACCTGATCGACGAAGCCGGGGTAAGCGGCGCGTACAGCTCGCTCGGCAACTATGCCGACGAAGATATCGAGGCGCTGGTCGCCGCCGCCGCAGCGAAGACCGGACAGACACGCGCGCAAGTGCTCCACTGGTTCGGCGTGCACGCCATGCCGCTGCTGCGCGAGCTCTACCCTTCGCTGTTCGATCCGCACGCCACTTCGCAGGATTTCGTGCTCTCGGTGAACGAGATGATCCATCCCGAAGTGCGCAAGCTCTACCCTGATGCGGTGTGCCCGTTCTTCCACGTGCGCCGCAACGGCGACAACGCGGTGAGCCTGCAATACGAATCGCAGCGCGACATGATCGATCTCGCCCACGGCTTTCTCGACGGCGCGGCGGTGGTCTACGGCGACAAGGTCGCGGTCGAGAAGCCGGGCGGCGCATCGGATCGGCTCGACGCGAGCTGGACGCGATGAACCAGGCCGCCGCGGTCTGCACGTCTTGTGCGGACAGGATCGACCGGCTGGAAACGCGGCTGGCGCGCGAACGGTCCGCGCGCGCCGAGGCCGAACGCACGGCTGAGGACGGCTTGCGCGCCCTCTACGAACACAAGCTCGACGCCGAACTGCTCGGCAAAGTCGCGGCCCACGCCAACAACGCGCGCAATCTCGACGAGGTGCTGGTCGCAACGGTAGATGGCGTGCTTGAGCGGACGGGCTGGCCGTTCGGCAGCGTGTTCTTTCTCGCCGAAGATGGGCAATCGCTGCAGCCGGCGGCCGTAACCCGGGCGACCGGGGAGGATGCGGCCTCGCTCTGCCATTTCGCCAGACAGGCATTGATCTCGATCGCGGGCAACCACGATCCGGTCGCCCGAGCGATCGCCAGCCGGATACCCGTGGTCGAGGATTCGATCGGCCAGTCGGCCATGGCGTTCGCTCGCCGGCTGGTGGCGATGAAATGCGGCATGCGCTGCGCGATCGCGATACCCGTGCTCTGCGGCGAACGGGTGGTCGCGGTGATGGAGTTCATGACCCCGATGGACAGCGCCCCGCGCGAAGGGCTGCTCGATCTGCTGATGCAGGTCTCCGCGCAGGTCGCGCGGATGCACGAGCGGGTCGAGATGGCCGAGCGCCTGTCGCACGACGCGCTGCACGATCCGTTGACCGGCTTGCCCAACCGCCAGCTCTTCTCCGACCGGCTCAAGCGCGCGGCGCAGATGCAGGCCCGCGCCGGCACCGGCTATTGCGTCCTGTTCCTGGATCTCGACCGGTTCAAGGCGGTCAACGACGGCTTCGGCCACGCCATCGGCGATGCCGCGCTGGTCGAGGTCGCGGGAATGCTCGCGCAATGCGTGGAGCGCGACGCGGCGCGTGCGCAGACCACGATAGCGCGCATGGGCGGCGACGAATTCTGCATCCTGATCGAAGACGATGCCGTCACCGTCGATGCGGTGGCGGAGGCGGTCGCGCACCGGATCGTGCAAACCGTCGGCGCGCCGCTGGCGCTGGGCCGCCACACAGTGCGGATCGGCGTGTCGGTCGGGCTCGCCAAGTCGGGCGATGGTGCGCGCGATGGCGAGATGATCGTCCGCGACGCCGACGACGCGATGTATGCGGCCAAGGCCGCGGGCCGGTCACGCGTGATGGTCCACGACGAGGTGCGGCGCCAGGAAACCGCACGCCGCGATCGGCTGCTGCAACAGCTCGCGGAAGGTATCGCGGGCGGGTTTACCGGTTTCTCGATCGCCTATCAGCCGATCGTCGCGCTGGCCGATGGCGCGATCAACGGATTCGAAGCGCTCGCCCGCTGGTCGAGCCCCGAAGGCGAGAGCGTTCCGCCATCGGAATTCATTCCGCTGATCGAGGACAACGAGCTGATCGACGAGCTCGGCCACTGGGTGCTCGACCGCGCGCTCGCGGCGCTGGCGCGGATGAACGCGCGACGCGGCGCGCAGGCGCCGCTCAGGATGAGCATCAACGTCTCGCCGCTGCAACTGCGCCGGGCGTTTCCGCAACAGGTCGCGGACCTGATCGCACGGCACGGCGTGGCGCCAGGCAGCATCAGCCTCGAGGTGACCGAGGGCGTGGCGCTGGGAGAGGACGAAGAGACGGCCGCGGTCATCGCCGAGTTGCGCGCGCTCGGCCTCTCGCTCAGCATCGACGATTTCGGCACCGGGTATTCGACGTTCTCCTACCTCCAGAAATTCCCGTTTGAGACGCTCAAGATCGACCGCTCGTTCGTGAGCGCGATCTCGGAGGGGCAAGCGGGGGTCGACATCGTCAGGGCGATCATCGAACTCGCGCGTGGGCTCGGCGTGTCGATCGTGGCCGAAGGGACCGAGACCGAGGAGCATATCGAGGCGCTGCGCCTGCTCGGCTGCGATCAGGCGCAAGGGTACTATTTTTCCGAACCGCTCGAATTCGATGCGGCCGAGGCGCTCTGTGCAAGCGGCGCCGCGCCGTCGCGCAAGGTCGCCTGACCTAGCCCCCTCGGAGCAGTTGCACACCCCAGTCACGCTCGAACAGGTAGAGCAGGATGCGCGCCGCCGCGCCGCGTTCGCCCTCCAGCCCGCCATCGCGCTCGATCAGTAGCCGCGCGTCGTCGTGCGCCAGCGGCAAAAGGCGCTGGATCTGTTCCAGCGTCGCCACGCGGAACGGCGTGTCGCCCGACTGGCGCGTGCCGAGCAGTTCGCCGCCGCCGCGCAGGCGCAGGTCTTCTTCCGCCAGCCGGAACCCGTCCTGCGTTTCGCGCATCAGGGCGAGCCGCTCGCGCCCGGTTTCCGACAAAGCATCGCCGCGCAGCAGCAGGCAGGTGGATTTCTCGCTGCCCCGCCCCACCCGGCCGCGAAGCTGGTGGAGCTGGGCGAGGCCGAAGCGCTCGGCCTGTTCGATCACCATCAGCGTGGCCGCGGGCACGTCGACCCCGACCTCGATCACCGTGGTCGCGACCAGCAGTTTCGCATCGCCGCCCGCAAACCGCTCCATCGCGGCATCCTTCAGTTCGGGCCGGAGCTGGCCGTGGACGAGCACGACGGCTTCGCCGAAGCGCTCCTTCAGCATGGCGTAGCGCGCTTCGGCCGCGGCGATGTCCTCGCTCTCCAGCTCGCGCACCATCGGGCAGACCCAATAGGCCTGCTGCCCGCCCGCGATATGCCGCCCGACCGCCTCGACCACATCCGCCAGCCTCTCCTGCGCGACCACGCGGGTGTCGATCGCCTGCCGGCCCGGCGGCATCTCGTCGAGCCGGCTGACGTCCATCTCGCCGTGCTGTGCCAGCGTCAGCGTGCGCGGGATCGGGGTGGCGGTCATCGCCAGCGTGTGCGGCGTGCGGCGCCCCTTGCCCGCTAGTTGCAGCCGCTGGGCGACGCCGAAGCGGTGCTGTTCGTCGATCACCACCAGCGCGAGATCGCGGTAGGCGACGCTCTCCTGAAAGATCGCATGGGTGCCGACGACGATGTCGATCGATCCGTCCATCAGCCCCATCAGGATCGATTCGCGCGCCCTGCCCTTGTCGCGCCCCGTCAGCAGCGCGACCTCGGCGCCCGTGGGCCGCGCCATCGCGCGCAAGGTTTCGAAATGCTGGCGGGCGAGGATTTCGGTCGGCGCGAGCAGCGCGGCCTGCTTTCCGGCCTCGACCGCGATCAGCATCGCTTCCAGCGCGACCACCGTCTTGCCCGCGCCGACATCGCCTTGCAGCAGCCGCAGCATCGGCGTTTCCTGGGCCAGATCGCCTTCGATCTCGCCGATCGAGCGAGTCTGCGCGCCGGTGAGCGGGAACGGCAGCTCGAGCTTGGCGCGCAAACGGCCGTCGCCTTGCAGCGGCTGCCCTTTGCGACGGCGGTTGTCCGCGCGCACCAGCATGAGCGCGAGGCTGTTGGCCAGCAATTCGTCGTAGGCGAGGCGTTCGCGCGCGGCGGCGTGTTCGTCCTTGTGCGCCAGCTTCAGCGCGTCGGCCCAGGCAGGCCAGTCCTGCCGCGCGAGCTGGCCCGGCTCGATCCATTCGGACAACGCAGGAAGCCGTGCCAGCGCCTGCGTCACCAGCCCCGCAAGCTTCGGCTGCGTCAGCCCTTCGGACAAGGCATAGACCGGCTCGCATAACCGCCCCAGCGCATCGCCGCCTTCTTCGGAGACGTGATCGGGATGGACGATCTGGAGCATGTCGCCGTAGCGGTCGAGCCGCCCGGCGATCCAGCGCCGCTCGCCCACCGGAAGCTGCTTTTTCGCGGTGTAGGACGCGCGACCGAAATAGGTCAGCGCGCAGACGTTGCCGACTGCGTCCTCCGCCAGCACGCGATAGGGGCCGCGCCCGCTGCGCGCTGCGCGATGCTCGGTCGGGGTCAGCGCGATGACGATCTGTTCGCCCTCGCTCGCGGCATCGAGATTGTCGACCGGCCGCCGCGTCACGAACCGTTCGGGCAGGTGGTAAGCAACGTCCTTCACCCGCGTCAGCCCCAGCTTGTCGAGCGGCTTGCCCAGCTTGGGCCCCACGCCGTCGAGCGTCGCGGTCTCGGCGAACAGCGGGTTGAGGATTTCGGGGCGCATGACGACGCTCTTAACCTCTATCGTCATCTCGGCGAAAGCCGGGATCGCGTGCAGTTGGAACGCGCCGGTGGAAAGCGATCCCGGCTTGCGCCGGGATGACGCGAACGATAGGCGCGCGCCATGCCCGATCCCACCCGCCTTTCCCGCGCCCGCTTTCGCGCCTGGCACCGCGGCACGCGCGAGGCCGACTACATGATCGGCGGTTTCTTCGACCGCTACCACCAGAGCTGGGCCGAGCCCGACCTCGTGTGGTTCGAAGCGCTGCTGGAGGAAGACGACGTCGACGTCATGGCCTGGGCGCTCGGGACGCAGGCGGTGCCGGACCAGTTCGCGGGTGCCCGGATGGCGATGATGCAGAAGCTCGACTACGTTACCATCTGATTGCGGGTGGGAATTTCCCGCCAAGTCTCTATGTGAAGCGCCGACAGCTACCCCGTCCGAACCCATCGGGCGGGTTTTCGCGCGTGCCCGCCCCGCGCATCCGACCTGGAAAAACGCCATGCCCGATATCCGCCGCATCCTCACCGCCGACCGCCCGCTGACCCTCGCCTCGGTCGCACGCGGGGCGCAGCCGCTGGTCATGGCCGATCTCGCGCGGGCCGCGAAAGGCCGCGCGGTGTTCATCGCGGCGGACGATGCGGCGATGCATTCGGTGGCCGAGGCGGCGCAGTATTTCGCGCCCGAACTGGAGGTGCTGGAATTCCCGGCGTGGGATTGCCTACCCTACGACCGCGCGAGCCCCGCGCTTTCGGTCAGCGCCCGGCGGCTCGCCGCATTGCATCGGTTGCAGGCCGGCAAAGATAGTGCGCAACTGCTGGTCACCACCGCAAACGCCGTGCTCCAGCGCGTCCTCACCCCGTTCCGCATCCGCGAGAGCGTGCGCGAATTCAAGCCGGGCGTGGAGATCGGGCGCGAGAGCCTTGCCGCATTGCTCCAGCGGCAGGGCTACAGCCGCACCGATACCGTGGTGGACAAGGGTGAATACGCCGTGCGCGGCTCGATCGTCGATGTGTTTCCCTCGGGCCTCGAGGCGGGCCTGCGGCTCGATTTCTTCGGCGATGAGCTGGAAAGCCTGCGCAGCTTCGATCCCGCCACGCAGATGAGCACCGGCGTGCTGAAATCGCACTTGCTGCTGCCCGCGAGCGAGGCGCTGCTCGACGACGACAGCATCAAGCGCTTCCGCAGCCGATACCGCGAGATGTTCGGCGCAAACGCCACGCAGGACCCGCTCTACGAAGCCGTCAGCGAAGGCCGCCGCCTTGCCGGGATGGAGCACTGGCTACCCCTGTTCGAGGACCGCATGGCGACGCTGTTCGACCATCTGGACGGCGGCGATCTGGTGGCGATCGATTCGGCGGCCTTGCAGGCGGCCGAGGAACGGCTCGGCGATATTTCGGATTACCACGACCAGCGCATCAGCACCGCGGGGCAGGCCAAGGGCAGCTATCGCCCGCTCGCCGCCGATGCGCTCTATCTGGGCGAAGCCGAGTTTTCCGCCGCGCTCGACGCCGCGCCCGCCCACCGCACCACGATCTTCGCCGAACCCGAGAGCGAGCGGGTGGTGGACTTCGGCTTCACTTCAGCCCGCGATTTCGCGCCCGAGCGCGCGCGGGGCGACAACATCTACGAAGCGGCGGCCGCGCACCTCGGTGCGCTCGGCAAGGCGGGAAAGAAGGCGTTGTTTGCCGCCTATACGCCCGGCAGCCGCGCGCGGATCGCCTCGATCCTATCGGAAGCCGGAGCCCAGACGCAACTTGCCGAAACGTGGCAGGAAGCGCTCGGGCTGGCGGCGAAGGGGAAGCCCGTCGCGCTCGTCCTGCCGCTCGAGACCGGCTTCGCGAACGACGATCTTGAACTGCTGACCGAACAGGACGTGCTCGGCGATCGGCTGGTCCGCCGCAAGAAGAAGCGCAAGGATTCCGACGCCTTCCTGGCCGAACTCCAGGCGCTCAATCGCGGCGATCTGGTGGTCCATGTCGATCACGGGATCGGCAAGTACCTGGGGCTGGAGCCGATCGCGGTCGGCAAGAGCCAGCACGACTGCGTGATGCTGGAGTATCGCGGCGGCGACAAGCTCTACATCCCCGTCGAGAACATCGACGTGCTCAGCCGTTACGGCAGCAGCGAGGAGGCGGTCATGCTCGACCGGCTCGGCGGCGAGGCATGGCAGAAGCGCCGCGCGCGGCTGAAAGAGCGCATCCGCGAGATCGCGGGCGAGCTGATGCAGGTCGCCGCACGCCGCGCACTCCGCAAGGCGCCGGTGCTGGAGGCCGAGGAGGCGAGCTACAACCAGTTCGCCGAACGCTTCCCGTGGCAGGAAACCGACGATCAGGACCGCGCGATCGAGGACGTGCTCGGCGACCTCGCCGAAGGCAAGCCGATGGACCGGCTGGTGTGCGGCGATGTCGGCTTCGGCAAGACCGAGGTCGCGCTGCGCGCCGCGTTCGTTGCTGCGATGGCGGGACAGCAGGTCGCGGTGGTCGCGCCGACGACGCTGCTCGCGCGCCAGCACTACGCCAATTTCGTCGAGCGGTTCGCGGGCTTCCCGCTCAAGGTCGCGCGCCTTTCGCGACTCGTCCCGGCGAAGGAGATGACCGAGACGCGCGAGGGGCTGACAGCAGGCACCGTCGATATCGTGATCGGCACCCACGCGATCCTGTCGAAGAACACGAAGTTTCGCGATCTCGGCCTGGTGATCGTGGACGAGGAACAGCGCTTCGGCGTCACCCACAAGGAAAAGCTCAAGCAGCTTCGCGCGGACGTCCACGTCCTCACCCTCACTGCCACGCCGATCCCGCGCACCTTGCAGATGGCGATGAGCGGGCTGCGCGAGCTTTCCACGATCCAGACTCCGCCGGTCGACCGCCTCGCGGTGCGGACCTACGTGATGGAATGGGACGACATGGTGATGCGCGAGGCGCTGCTGCGCGAACATCATCGAGGCGGGCAAAGCTTCATCGTCGTGCCCCGGATCTCCGACATGGAGGGCGTGTCCGACTGGCTGCACGAGCACGTGCCCGAAGTGAAGTTCGTCGCCGCGCACGGCCAGATGGGCGCGACCGAGATCGAGGAGCGGATGAGCGCGTTCTACGAGCGCAAGTACGACGTGCTGCTGGCGACCACGATCGTCGAAAGCGGGCTCGACCTGCCGAGCGCGAACACGATCATCATCCACCGCGCCGACATCTTCGGCCTCGCGCAGCTCTATCAGCTGCGCGGGCGGGTCGGCCGCTCGAAACTGCGCGCCTACGCCTATCTGACCTACGGCGCCGACACCGCGCTGTCGGAAGTGGCGGAAAAGCGCCTCAAGGTGCTCGGCGATCTCGACAGCCTCGGCGCGGGGTTCCAGCTCGCCAGCCACGATCTCGACATTCGCGGCGCGGGCAACCTGCTGGGCGACGAGCAATCGGGTCATATCCGCGAGGTCGGCTTCGAGCTCTATCAGTCGATGCTGGAGGATGCGATCCTCGCCGCCAAGGCGGGCGACGCCGGGCTGGAGCGCGACAGCGAAGGGCTGAGCCCGCAGATCACCGTCGATGCGCCGATCATGATCCCCGACGATTACGTGCCCGATCTCGCGGTGCGCATGGCGCTCTACCGCCGCCTCAACGACGCGAAGGACAAAGCCGAGATCGAGGCGATGGCGGCCGAGATGATCGACCGCTTCGGCCCCCTGCCCGACGCCACCGCCAACCTCGTGCGGCTGATCGAGATCAAGCACCAGGCGATCGCCGCCAACATCGCCAAGATCGATGTCGGAGCGCGCGGCACACTGGTGACGTTCCACAACGACGATTTCCCCGATCCCGCCGGGCTGCTCGCCTACGTCGACCGGCTGCAGGGCACGGCCAAGCTACGGCCGGATATGAAGCTGGTCATCAACCGGGCGTGGGGCGACCCGAAGTCGCGCCTCAACGGGTTGTTCCAGCTCACCAAGGGGCTGAGCGGGGTCGCCCGCAAGGCTGAGCGGCGGGAAAAGACGCCCGCCTAGGAGTCGCCCCGCGCGAGTGCGGCGAAGGCATCGGCCGTCATCGGTTTCGCGCGCAGGAAGCCCTGGAACACCGCGCAGCCTTCCTTGCGCACGCTGGCGAGCTGGTCCTCGCTTTCGATCCCCTCGGCGATCACCGCCAGATCGAGCGCGCTCGCCATCGCCACGATCGCGCGCAGGACGGCCAGATCGCGCGCGTCCGACACGATGCCCTCGACCATCGTGCGGTCGAGCTTGAGATAATCGAGCGGCAGGATCTTCAGATAGCGGAAGTTGCAGAACCCCGCGCCGAAATCGTCGAGCGCAAGGCGGATACCGCGCGCCGCCAGCAGCGCGAGCTGCGCCGCGCTGCGCTCCACGTCGCTCACCAGCGCCTGCTCGGTGATCTCGAGCGTCAGCCGGCCCGGCGGGAAGCCGGCGGCTTCGATCATCGCGATCATCGATTCGGCGAAATCGTCGGCCGCGAGGTCGGTGGCGGTGACGTTGATCGACAGGCGCAGGTCCGCCGGCCATAGACCGGCATCGGCCAACGCCCGCATGCCGATGTGCCGGGTCAGCGCTTCGGCGGTCCCCGCGCGGCTCGCGATCGCGAACATCGCCTCGGCGCCGATCTGCCCGCGTCGCGGATGGTTCCACCGCACCAGCGCCTCCGCGCCCGCGAGCGTTCCGTCGGCGCACGCGAACTGCGGCTGGAACAGCACCTCGATCTCGCCGCGATCGAGCGCGGCGGCGAGATCCCGCGCCAGGCCGCCCTGCCGCGTGCGGCGGTCGGCGGACAAGCGGCGCTCGTTGATCGATGTCATCCCCTGCATCTCCGCGCACTGGCCCAGTCCGTCGTATCCGTCTGCCCGTGCGCCGCGCGCGTTGCAAATCGGGACGGCCGCCAATAGGTTGCGCCGCAGGCATGGACGGAGCCTTTTCTGCATGACCGTTTCCAACGGATATACGCGGCTGGCCATGCTGGCCTCCGACACCGAGCGCGCGCAGGAAGCCGCGCACGAACTGCGCCAGACGCAGGATTTCTGCCCGATCGACGAGGCCGAGGCGATCGCGGTGATCGGCGGTGACGGCTTCATGCTGCAGATGCTGCACCAGATGCTCGATCGCGATGCGGTGAAGCCGGTCTATGGCGTCAATCTCGGCACCGTCGGCTTCCTGATGAATCGCCACCGCAAGGCCGGCAAGCTGATCGACAAGGTCAATCGCGCGCGCACCATCGGCATCGCTCCGCTGCGGATGGACGCGGTCGGTCAGGACGGGGCGACGACGACGTTCTGCGCGATCAACGAGGTCTCGCTGCTGCGTGAGACGCGCCAGACGGCCAAGATCGAGGTTTCGGTCGACGACCGGGTGCGGATCGAGGAGCTGGTGTGCGACGGCGTGCTCGTCGCGACTCCCGCGGGATCGACCGCCTACAACCTCTCGGCCAACGGCCCGATCCTGCCGCTCGATTCGAACCTCCTCGCGCTCACGCCGATCAGCCCGTTCCGCCCGCGCCGCTGGCACGGCGCCATCCTGCCCGACCGCAGCCGCATCCAGCTGCGCGTGCGCGAACCGAACAAGCGCCCGGTGTCGGTCGTCGCCGATCAGAAGGAACTGCGCGACGTGGCCGAAGTGACGCTGGAGATCGCCCGCGAATCGGAGCTGACGCTGCTGTTCGATCCGGGCCACGCGCTCGACGAGCGGATCGTCGCCGAACAGTTCATCGCCTGATCGCCGATCGGCTGCGAATGCGCGCACGTCAGGCTTGCCAAACCCGAATGCCGCCCATATAGGCGCACCCCTGCCCGCCGCCGGGGGCTGTTCCCCGATAGCTCAGCGGTAGAGTAGGTGACTGTTAATCACTTGGCCGTTGGTTCGAATCCAACTCGGGGAGCCACTCGGCGGCGGGTATGAAAAAGGGCGCGACGGGATTTCCCGCCGCGCCCTTTTCGCATTCGGTGCCTGGCCCGGGTCAGCCGGCGCCGTGGCAGTGCTTGTACTTGCTGCCCGAACCGCACGGACACGGCGCGTTGCGGCTGATGTCCATCCCGGCATAGGGGTTGTCGGTCGAAGCGCCGCCCGGGCTCGCCGCGGCGCGCGGGCTCCCGGCGAGCGAGCCGAACAACGCGGCGCGATCCGCCGAGCCGTCGCCGTCGTTCGAATTTTCGATCCCCGTCAGCGGGTCGATGTGGCCGGTCAGGAAATCGGGCAGGTCCGGCAGCGACTGCTGCGGCGGCGGAGCCACGCGAAGCTGGCTCTTGAGCAGGATCGAGGTGATGTCCTCGCGCAGCTTGTCGAGCATCGATTCGAACAGCCCGAAGGCTTCCTGCTTGTACTCGTTGATCGGCTGCTTTTGCGCATAGGCGCGCAGGAACACCACCTGGCGCAGCGCGTCGAGCGTCGCGAGGTGCTCCTTCCAGTGATAGTCGAGACGCTCGAGCAGGATCGACTTTTCGACCTGGCGCCAGATCGACGGATCGTTCTCGCCGATCTTCTTCTCCATCACCGCATCGACTTCGGCGCGCACGCGCTCCTCGATGATCTCCGGCTCCACGGTGTCTTCCTGCAGCCAGGCGTCGAGCGGCGGCTGGATGCCGAGCACATCGTCGAGGCGTTCGCGCAGCCCCGCGATGTCCCACTGCTCGGGATAGGAGCCGGGCGGGCAGGCGGCGGTCACGATGCCCGCGACGGTATCGTGGCGCATGTCCACCACCACGTCGTCGACCTGTTCGCTGTCCATGATCTCGGAGCGCTGCTCGTAGATCACCTTGCGCTGGTCGTTCATCACGTCATCGTATTCGACGACCTGCTTGCGGATGTCGTAGTTGCGCGCCTCGACCTTCTTCTGCGCGGTCTCGATCGCCTTAGAGAGCCAGCGCGAACCGATCGCCTCGCCGTCCTCGAGGTTCGAATTCATCATCCGCGCGAACAGCGTGTCGGGCCCGAAGATGCGCAGCAGATCGTCCTCGAGGCAGAGGTAGAAGCGGCTCAGGCCCGGATCGCCCTGACGGCCCGAACGGCCGCGCAGCTGGTTGTCGATCCGGCGCGATTCGTGCCGCTCCGTGCCGAGCACGAACAGGCCGCCCGCTTCGAGCACCTGTTGCTTCTCGGCGGCGATCTCTTCCTTGATCCGGGCGACCGCCGCGTCCTTCTCGGGCCCGTCCTCCATCTCGCCGAGTTCGTCCTCGGTGCGAAATTCGAGGTTGCCGCCGAGCTGGATGTCGGTCCCGCGGCCGGCCATGTTGGTGGCGATCGTCACCGCGCCGAGGCGGCCGGCCTGCGCCACGATATGCGCCTCCATCTCGTGGAAGCGCGCATTGAGCACCGCGTGCTTGACGCCTTCCTCGTCGAGGAACTTCGACAGCATCTCGCTCTTCTCGATCGAAACCGTGCCGACCAGGGTCGGCTGCCCGATCTCGCTCTTTTCGCGGATGGCCCTGGCGATGGCTTTGAACTTGTCGACCGTGTTCTTGTAGAACTCGTCTTCCTCGTCGATCCGCTGGACCGGCACGTTGGTCGGGATCTCGACCACGTTCATCTTGTAGATGTCCCAGAACTCGCTCGCTTCGGTCGCGGCGGTGCCGGTCATGCCCGAAAGCTTGGGGTACATGCGGAAGTAGTTCTGGAAGGTGATCGAAGCCATCGTCTGGTTCTCGGGCTCGATCTTGACGCCCTCCTTGGCCTCGACCGCCTGGTGCAGACCGTTCGACCAGCGGCGGCCGTCCATCATGCGACCGGTGAACTCGTCGATGATGACGACCTTCTCGTCCTTCACGATATAGTCGATGTCGCGCTTGAACATCTTGTTCGCCTTGAGCGCCTGGTCGAGATGGTGAACGACCTGGGTGTTCTCGACGTCGTAGAGATTCTCGGTCTCGAGCATGCCGGCTTCGGCCAGCATCGCCTCGACCCGTTCGATCCCGTCCTCGGTCCAGGTGATGTTCTTGGTCTTCTCGTCGGCCTCGTAGAAGCTTTCGTCGATCGTCTTCACGATCGCGTCGACGGTGGTGTAAAGTTCGCTCTTGTCCTCGGTCGGGCCGGAAATGATCAGCGGGGTGCGTGCCTCGTCGATCAGGATCGAATCGACCTCGTCGACGATCGCGTAGTTGAAGGGGCGCTGCACCATCTGGCGCCGCTCGTGCTTCATGTTGTCGCGCAGGTAGTCGAAGCCGAACTCGTTGTTGGTGCCGTAGGTGATGTCCGCGGCGTAGGCATCGCGGCGCTGTTGTTCGCCGAGATTGGGCACGATCACCCCGACCGTGAGCCCGAGCCAGCGGTAAATCTGCCCCATCCACTCGGCGTCGCGGCTGGCGAGGTAGTCGTTGACGGTGACGACGTGGACGCCCTTGCCTTCGATCGCGTTGAGGTATGTCGCGAGCGTGGCGACCAGGGTCTTGCCCTCGCCGGTCCGCATCTCGGAAATCTCGCCGCGGTGGAGCACGATACCGCCGATCATCTGCACGTCGAAATGGCGCATGCCGAGAACGCGGATCGAGGCCTCGCGCACCGTGGCGAACGCTTCGGGCAGGATGTCGTCGAGCGTCTTGCCTTCTTCCAGCTGGATGCGGAACTTGGCGGTTTGCGCCTGCAGCTCCTCGTCGGAGAAGGACTGGATCTGCTCTTCGAGCGCGTTGATCTGGCTTACGATCTTGCCGAGCGAATGGACGTAGCGGTCGTTCGACGAGCCGAAGATGGATTTGGCGATGGCTTGAAACATGGATGGGCCCTGTCAGGACTGGAAATGGATAGGCGCCGCCCGCGTGCGTCACGCACGGAGCGGCGAAGAAGGTCGGGAATGCGGGAACCTGCCTATTCGAAGGCGCGGTCGGGTCCGAACTGCACGGTCGGGATATAGATCACGACCGGCTTGCGTGGCCGGCACTCGCGCGCCGGATCGGCCTTGGCGGGAACCCGACCCTTGCGTGCGGCCGCATCACAACGCTGAGCCTTGCCCGGCTGAGTTTCGGTCGCACTGTCGCCGACCTGTGCGCTCAACGCCTGCGCATAGGCAGCACTCGCCGGCGTGCCGGCGGCGGCAAGTCCGGTGATGAGCGCAAGGCAGGCGAGAAGGCGGGTCAGCATCTCGGCGCAAGATAAGTGCTTTTCGTCGAATCGTCCACCTCGAAAGCCGCATTTACCCCCGCGGGCGCGGCGGCTAGTAGCCGCGGCATGGATCTCGAACGCTCGCCGCTCGCCGCGCCCTTCCCCGACATGCCGCCGATCGCGGGTGTCACGCTGCGCGTGGCGCGTGCCGGATACAAGGACTGGGGCCGTTGCGACCTCACTTACGTCGAGTTGGCGGAGGGCACTGCGGTCGCCGGAGTGTTCACGCGCAACGTGTGCTGTTCGAGCGAGGTCGAGCTGGGCCGCGAACAGGCGGCGGCGGGCCGTGCGCGGGCGCTCGTGGTCAACGCGGGCAACTCCAACGCTTTCACCGGCTATCGCGGGCGCGAGGCGGTCGAGGCGATCATGGCGCAGGTGGCGGGGCATCTGGGGTGCGAGCCGGGCGAGGTGTTCGTCTCCTCCACCGGCGTGATCGGCGTGCCGCTGCCGCAGGACAAGGCCCGCGCCGGGGTTGCGGCCGCACTCGATGCGGATCAGTGTTCGTGGGAAGATGCGGCCGCAACCATCGGAACGACCGACACTTTTCCCAAGGGTGCGACAGCGCAGGCGGTGATTGGCGACACCACCGTCACCTTGTGCGCGATCATCAAGGGCAGCGGCATGATCGCGCCCGACATGGCGACGATGCTGGGCTACGTGTTCACCGACGCGGCGGTGGAGCCGGGCTTTCTTCAAGAGCTGATCTCCGCGGCGAACTCCAGTACGTTCAACTGCATCACGGTGGACAGCGATACCTCGACCAGCGACACCGTGCTCGCGTTCGCCACCGGCAAGGCGGGCAACGCGCCGCTGGCGTCGTTCGACGATCCGGGCGCCGACGCCTTCGCCGCCGCGCTGCACGACGTCTGCCGTCAGCTCGCGCACCTTGTCGTCCGCGATGGCGAAGGGGCACGCAAGTTCATCGAGATCGCGGTGACGGGTGCCGTTTCGGATGACAGCGCGCGCAAGGTCGGCCTGGCGGTCGCCAACTCGCCGCTGGTGAAGACTGCGATCGCGGGCGAGGACGCCAACTGGGGCCGCGTGGTGATGGCGGTGGGCAAGGCGGGCGAACCGGCCGACCGCGACAGGCTCTCGATCGGCTTCGGCGGCCACTGGGCCGCGCGCGAGGGCCTGCCGCTGGCCGACTACGACGAAGCGCCGGTCACCCAGCACCTGAAGGGCAGCGAAATCAGGATCGAGGTCGATCTCGGCCTGGGTGACGGCGGCGCCACGGTGTGGACCTGCGATCTCACCCACGGCTACATCGCGATCAACGCGGATTACAGGTCGTGAGCGTGCTCGACCGCGAAATCCTCGCGCTGGTGCGGCGGGTAAGCGAGGAGGCGATCCTGCCGCTCTACCGCGTGCTCGACGATACGCAGATCGAGGCGAAAGCGCCGGGCGACGTGGTGACGGTGGCCGACCGCGCCGCCGAAGCGATGCTGACCGAGGCGCTCGCCGCGTTCGAGCCCGCGCTGCCGGTCGTCGGCGAGGAGGCCGCCCACGCCGATCCTTCCACGCAGAGCGCGCTGGCGGGCGACTGCTGGATCGTCGATCCGCTCGACGGCACGCGCAATTTCGCCCGCGGCGAGCCGCCGTTCGGCGTGCTGATCGCGCGCGCCGAGGGCGGCGTGGCGCGCTCGGGCTGGATCTACGATTGCTTGAGCGGCCGGTTCTGCGCCGCACACGAAGGCCAGGGCGCGTTTGTTGACGGCGAGCGGATCACGGCGCGCGGCACCGGCGAGACGCCGCCGCTCGCCGCGATCTCACTGGTGTTCATGGAAGAGGCGCGGCGCGAGGCGGTGAAGCGCCATGTCGCCCCGCATTACCGCCTGACCGACATCCCCTATTGCGCCGCCGAGCAGTACCCGCGCCTCGCGCTCGGCACGAACGACGTGTCGATCTTCGAGCGAACGCTGGCGTGGGACCACGCGGCGGGCGTGCTGTGGCTCAACGAAGCCGGTGGCAAGGCCGCGCGGCCCGATGGTTCCGCCTATCGGGTCGACGAGTGGGACCGGCCCGGACTTCTAGGCGCGGCGAGCCCAGCGCTGTGGGATGACCTCGCCGCGCTCTACGCCAAGGGTCCTTAAAGCTCGCCTTCGAGCCAGCCCTTGAGCTGACCCTTCGGCGCGGCGCCGAGTTTCTGCGCGACAGGCTTGCCATCCTTGAACAGCACCATCAGCGGAATCGACTGCACGCCGATCTGGCCGGGGACGCCGGTGTTCTCCATGATGTCCATCTTGGCGATCGTCACCTTGTCGGCCAGCTCCTCGCTGATTTCCTCCAGCGCGGGCGCGATCATCTTGCACGGGCCGCACCAGTCGGCCCAGAAATCGACCAGCACGGGCTTCTCGCTGTCGAGGACATCGGACTGGAAGCTGGCATCGGTGACGTTGACGGTCGCCATGGAAAATCTCCTTGTTGTGTTGGGCTCTATTTAGGCTGTGGACGTGGTCACTCAACGGGCGGTGCGTCAAACCTTTCCTGCGCTGTGGACAAGGCGGCTTTCTGCGCGGCCAGAACTTCCGCCGGAATGGCGATCAGGCGCGGCGCCTGCGTGTAGAGAACCGCCGCTTCGATCGTGCGGCCCGGGTAGATTTCGGCCAGCGCGGCGGCATAGGCGGCCATCTGGCGCAGGGTGGATCGCGGCATCTGATCGAGCGATTGCGGCGGGCGGCGGGCGGTCTTGAAATCAACCACCGTCACCCGCTCCGGCTCGACCAGCAACCGGTCCGCGGTGCCCGCCACGACCTGCCCGTCGACGATGGCCGCCAGCGGCACTTCGGCCAGCGCGCCCGGTGCGAACACATGCGCGAAGGAGGGATCGGCCAGCACCGCGAGCGAGGATGACAGCACCTCGCCGCGCGCCTCGGGCGAAAGGCCCTGCCCCTGCCGCTCCAGCCACGCACCGGCGATTTCCCCGCGCGCTTGCGGTGCCACGTCGGGCAAGCGTTCGAGCAGCCTGTGCGTCAGCGTGCCGCGCAGCGCCGCTTCGCGCAGCATCTCGGGCGGCAGCGGCGGATCGGCGCCGCTGTCCTCGCCCGCGGAGGACGGCGCAAGCGGGCGTGGCGGACGCGGCTCAGGGCCAATCGGCGTGGTCGCCCATGCCGGGAGCGTTGGTGCCGCCGACGCCGCCTGTGGCTCGTCCACCGGCAGCTTCGGCGCACGCGAGCCGAGTTCCCACCGCGCACCCCACAGGTCGTCCGCCAGCCCGTCGCTTTCAAACAGCGGGGCGAGCCGGGCATACCAGCTATCGGCGTGCGGCACGCCCTTCTCGCGCGGGCCGAGCGAGCCGCCGATGAACAGCGCCTCTTCCGCTCGCGTCATCGCGACGTAGAGCAGCCGCCAGTGCTCGCGCATTTCCTCGGCCAGCGCGGCGGCGTGGGCATCGGCGATCGGGCCGAGCCGCTGGTCTTTTGAAAGGCCGGGAATCGGCACGCTGCGCCCAGCCTCTCCGCCCGGCACGTCCTCCGCCAGCGTCAGCGCGCCGCCGCCCGGCGGGGTGCCGGTGGCGTCGGCAAGGATCACGATCGGCGCCTGCAAGCCCTTCGATCCGTGCGCGGTCATCACCCGCACCAGATCGCCGCCCTCACCCGCCTCGCGCTTCAGTTCGCCCTCGCCCGCGTCGAACCACTGGATGAAGCCCTGCAGACTCGCCGGATGCGCGGCGGCATAGGCGTGCGCGGCGTTGAGCAATTCGTCGATCGGGTCGTTCGCCTCGCGCCCCAACCGCGCGATCAGCTTGCGCCGCCCCTGCCACGGGCCGACCAGGATCCAGTGCAGCAACGCCTGCGGCAGTTCGAAATCCGCCCGCGAGAGCAGCGCGCCGAACCGCTCGAGCGTTTCCGCCACCAGCGGCGCGCGCGACATGCGCAGGTGCGCCCACAGCCGCACGCCCTTCTCGCGATAGCCGTGTTCGAGCAAGTCGTCCTGGTTCCATCCGCCCAGCGGCGAAACGAGCAGGTTGGCGAGGTTGAGATCGTCGAACGGCTGCGCGGCGAAGCGCAGCGCTGCCATCAGGTCCTTCACGCCGAGCGGCGCGCCGAGCCGCAGGCGGTCCACCCCCGCCACCGGCACGCCCGCCGCGTGGAGTCGCGCGACGATCAGCCCGGCAAGCTCCTTGCGCTTCCTCACCAGCACCATCACGTCGCCCGGCCCGGCGTTGCGCGGTGTGCCCTTGGCGAGCGGGAAGCCCTCGTCCAGCCATGCCTTCACCTGCCGCGCGATGCGGTCGGCCATCTGGCGGTCGTGGCGCGAGAGCCAGCCTTCCTCGCCCTCATCGTCCTCGCCCTCGGCCTCGCCCGAAACCGGATGCCACAGCGTGACGAGGCCGGGCCGCTCTTGCCCCAGATGCGCCTCCGGCTCCGTGCGCAGGCCGAGTTCCCCATGCCCCACCGCCGCGATCGCGCGATCGACGAAATCGAGCACCGGCTGCCCGGTGCGGAACGACTGGCCCAGCCCATATTCGCGCAAGCGGCGGGCGGGAGGCGCGCCGGGCGGCGGCAGATCGCCATCGGCCAGCGCGTCCATCGCCGCCTTCACCCGCTCGCGCGCGGCCTCGAAATTCTCCGGGCTGGTGCCCTGGAAGCGGAAGATTGCCTGCTTGTAGTCGCCCACCGTGAAGATCGTGCGCAGCTTGCCGTCGTGCGCGCCAGCGCCTGAGAAGAAATCGTCGATCAGCGCGAAGACGATCGCCCATTGCGCGGCGTTGGTGTCCTGCGCCTCGTCGATCAGCACGTGATCGAACCGGCGGTCCATCTTGTAGCGGACCCACGCCGCCATCTCCGACCGGCCGAGCAGTTCGGCGGCGCGGCGGATCTGGTCGTCGAAATCGACCAGCCCCTCGCGCGCCTTGGCCGCATCCCACAACAGCGCGAACTTGCGACCGAGCTCGAGCTGCGGCGCGATCCCCTCGGCCAGCGCGACGACGCCGAGAAATTCGCGAACCTTTCCGATGCAGGCGCCAGCGCGCTCGCTCGCCTCGGCGAAGGCGGGTTCGGCGTTCTTGGGCAGCTTGGGATTGCCGTTCTTGTAGAACAGCGCGTCGGCGAGCGCGTCGATGCCTCCGGCGCGCGCGGTCTCGTCGCCGCCGAGCCAAGCGCCGATCGCCTCGACCGCGGCGCGGCCCATCTTGCCCTTCCACTCGCGATAGTCGGCGAGGCACTGGCGCAGCGCCGCGGTGTCGAACACCCCGTCGCCACACAGCGCCGCGGCGTCTTCCGCGCGCGCGTCGGCCTCCAGCCCCAGCAGGCGATTGACGCGCGGGCGCATCGGCGGCTGCCATGCGCCGGGGCCGAACCACAGCTCGCTCGCGCCCGCGCAGCGCATCAGCCAGGCGCGCACGCCGTCCGGCCCCTTGTCGCGGCTCAGCTGTCCGATCGCCTCCAGCGTCGCGCCATCACCGTCGCGCTCGGCGGCAAGCAGCATGTCGGCCAGCACCTCGCGCGAGAGCAGCTCGCGCTCGCGGTCTTCCATCGGGCGCGATCCGGGGACGATCCGCGCCTCTTCGGGGAACGTCGCGAGCAGCCACTGGGCAAAGGCATGGATCGTATCGATCCTGAGGCCCCCGCCCGGCGTGTCGAGCACGCTGGCGAACAGCGTGCGCGCGCGCGCCTGCGTAGCCGGATCGAACGGCGCGCCGATGGCCTTCAGCTCGCCCGCGAGCGCCGCCGCGTCCATCCGCACCCAGCGCGCGAGCACGTCGTTGACGCGCACCGCCATTTCCGCCGCACCCGCCTTGGTGAAGGTCAGGCACAGGATCTGCGAGGGATCGGTATCGGGCTGGAGCAGCAGGCGCAGCACGCGCGCGGAGAGGACCTGCGTTTTGCCCGTGCCCGCCGAGGCGGACAGCCACACGCTCTCTTGCGGATCGACCGCGTCGCGCTGGCTGCCGGCGAGCGGATAAACCTTGCCGCTCATGCGCCACCCTCATCGTCGTCGAGCCGCGCCTGCCATTCGTCGAGCCGCATCAACTGGTCGTAATCCGCATAGCCCGGATAGTCGGGGTTCAGCCGCGCGGTGAACGGCTTGTCGCCTTTGATGTAATCGCCGATCGCTTCGCGCAGCTTCGTTTCGGTCAGCGGCATGAACCGCTCGGGCTCGATGCCGGAACGCTTGCTGCCGATCTTCAGCGGGGTTTCGACATAGCCGAAGCCGCCGTCACGGTTCTTGGCAAGCGACCAGTATTCGAACGCCGCGGGTTCACCCGCCACGCCGTCGATCCCGCCGCGCTGCGCCATCATCCCAATCAGCCCGAGCTGGAGCGCGAAGCCCTGTTCGACCATCGCCCAGCCGGGCGGCTTGCCGGTCTTGTAATCGACGATCACGAGTTCGCCGCCGGGCAGCCGGTCGATCCGGTCGGCGCGGCCGTGGATGCGCACGCCGTCGATCTCCATCGCGCCCTTCGCCTCGACCGCGATCGCCGCGCGCTCCGGCTCGGCGGCGATCGCCTCCTCGACCCATTCGAGCGCCGCCATCAGGCGCGGACGCCACAGCCCGCGCATCAGCGGGTGCATGTTCATTTCGGTCAGCACCGTCTCGGCGATCGGCGCGAGGGCAGCGGTAGGGTTGTCTTCGCGCGCCTCGTGCCACGTCTCGAGTATCTTGTGTGCCGCTGTGCCCTGCCATGCGGCGGAGGGCTCGGCGTCGAGCGCGTCGAGGCTGCGTAGGCCGAGGATCGCCCCGGCGTAGAACTGATATGGGTCACCGAGCAGGCGGTCGAGCGCGGTCACCGCGATCGGCACGTCGCGCTGCGCGGCGCTCGGGCGCGGCGCGGGGCGCGGATAGGCGGACGGCTCGCCCGGCGTGGCGTCGAGCGCGCGCGCCAGTTCGACCGCCGCGGTCTCGCGATGCGTTTCGAGCAGCTTCTCGCCCAGCAGCGCCTTGACCCGCAGCAGGAAGCGCGAGGGGATCGCCGGGCCGCCCTCGTCGCGCGCCGCGCGGCTGAGCACGACCTCTGGCGCACCGAGCGCTCCCGCGAGATCGTGCGCCGACAGCCCGATGCGGAAGTCCGCGCCGGGCACGCCCAGCGCGCGCATCACCGGCGGCGCGAGCAGCGGATCGGGCGCGGGGCGCGGCGGCCAGCTACCTTCGTTCAACCCGCCGCAGATCACCAGGTCGGCCCGGCCCATGCGCGATTCGAGCAAGCCGTAGATCGCCACGCGCGGGTGCCCGCCATAAGGGGGCCTAACCGCGACGCGCTCCATCGCCTCGCGCAGCACGGCGGGTAGGTCGGCGGGCGCGAGGTCGAGCGCCGTATCGCGCGCATGGAGCCGCAAGTCGTCGACGAAAGCGGAGAGCGCTCGCCCGTCCTCGCGCGCCCACAGATGTTCGCCGCACAGCGCCTCGCCCGCCGCTGCCAGCGAATCGACCTGTTCGCCGAACGGCCGCTCGTCGCCGCCCATCAGCAACGGGGCGAGGATGCTTTCGACCGTATCCCACCAGTCACCGATTCCGCGCGCCTTGCTCTCGGCGACAACCGCCCGCAGCGGCCCCAAGCCGGGCGCCGGGCGCGGGCCGCGCAGCGCGAGTTCCAGCGCGCGCGCATGGTCGAGCCAGTCGGCACGGCCGAGCGGTTCGCCCGCCAGCGGATGTTCGAGCAGCGCGAGCAGCGCGACCGGCGCGGCATCCTCGGCCGCGACCTCCGCCAGCAATAGCAAGAGCCGTCCTGCCGCCGTCTGCGACAGCGGTCGCCCCGCCGAATCATCCGCCTCGATATTCCACCGCCGCAGATGCGCCGCGACCCGCGCCGCGAGCCCGCGATCGGGCGTGACGACCGCCACGCGCTTCTCAGGTGTTTCGAGCGCCTGCCGCACCAGCAAGCCGATCGCCTGCGCCTCCTCTTCCGGGTTGGCGCTTTCCATGATCCGCACGCCCGCCAGTCGGCGCTTCTCGGGCGGCAGGTCGACCCAGCCGGTGCTCGCCTGCGGGGGCAGGAACAGGCTGGAGATCGCATGGCTGCGTTCGGGCTCGGCCGCGCCGATCCCGCGCCGGTGCCACGGCTTCACCTCGCCCCGCGCCACGCCCATGCGATTCAGCAGCAGCTTAAGATGGTATTGCGGATGGGTGACGGCATCGCCGCGCGCGAAGGCGGTATCGGCAGGATCGCCGCCGATCCCGGCACGGCCCAGTTCGTCCCATACCGCATCGTCCAGCGCGAGGTCGAAATCGGGCAGCACGACCGCGCCATTGGGCAGGTCGGCCACGACGCGCAGCAGGCGGGCGAGTTCGGGCGCGGCGCTGGTGACGCCCGCCGCGACGATCGGGGTCGCGGGCGGATCGGCGCGCCAGTGCTTCGCGGCGCGCGCGAACAGCAGGTTCCGCCGGGCGGCAGCGTCAACCATGCCGAGCGCTTCCAGTTCGGCGCGCCACATCGCCTGGACGGTGTAGAACAGCCTGGTGTTGTCGCTCCAGTGCGTTGCGACTTCGGCCAGCGCCTGCATCACCGGTTCTTCCCACAGCGCATCAGGCGCGACGCCTTCGACCAGCAGGCGGTCCATCGTCTGGCCGATCTCGTGCGCCAGCCGCAGCCGCCCGGCGGCGGTGGGGCGCGGATCGCGCCCGAGCGCGGCCATCGCCTGGTCGAGCAGGCTCGCCAGCGTCAGCCAGCGGCGCGTCGGCTCCACAGCGGGAGGAATGTCGCTCGCCCCCAACGGATCGAGCAGCGCGCCCAGCGTCTCGTCGAGGTCGAGGTCGCCGACCACCGTCATGCGCGGCATCAGCATTCCAGCCTGCGCTTCCGCCCCGAAGTGGCGGATGAACGCCTCGGTCACCGTGCGCACCGCGCGGGTGCTCGGCAGCAGCAAAGTCAGGCGCGCGAGGCCGATCTCGGGTTCGGCGTAGCGCGGCGCCAGCCCCGCCACCAGCGCATCGGCGAAGCCGCGATGCGCGGCGATCGAATAGACGCTTGGACCGGGCCGCTCAGCCACTTTTCAGCGCTTCTTCAGTCGGCGCGATCGCCTGCGGCGTGCCGACCTCGAACCATTGCCCGGTGAAGTTCGCACCATAAAGCCGCCCTTCGGCGATCGCGCGTTCCCACAGCACCATCGTGCCGAACGGCCCCTCCGGGGCATCGCGCAGCAGGCGGTGCGAGACGAGTTGGATGCCGGTGTAGATGAACGGCGCGA
Source organism: Pelagerythrobacter sp. (assembly GCF_041912895.1). Classification (NCBI taxonomy): domain Bacteria; kingdom Pseudomonadati; phylum Pseudomonadota; class Alphaproteobacteria; order Sphingomonadales; family Erythrobacteraceae; genus Pelagerythrobacter; species Pelagerythrobacter sp. The sequence continues at coordinate 819,121 of NZ_JAYSGI010000001.1, forward strand.
CACGGCCCGGCAGCCGCCGCTTCAGCCGCCCCACCGGGTCCATGTGGAAATCGCCCTGCCCGCGAAAGTTGCTCGCCCGCGCGTGCGGCACGACGAGCAGCAGCGCGTCCATCGCGTCGGCGTCCCAGCGTGCCGAGAGGTCCGCGAAGGCGTCACGCGGCCCGTCCAGCCAGATGTTGTCGGCGTTGAGGCAGAAGAACGGGTCGGGCAGTTGCGGCAGCGCCTTCACCATCCCACCGCCCGTCTCCAGCAGGAGGTCGCGCTCGTCTGAGATAGCGACTGCCGGGGCCTTGCGCTCTTTCAGATGCGCTTCCAGCGTGTCGGCGTAATAGTGGACGTTGACCACCGCCTTCGCCACGCCCGCCTCCGCCAGCCGGTCGAGCGCGTGGTCGATCAGCGGCTTGCCCGCGACGCGCACCATCGGCTTGGGCTGGCTGGCGGTGAGCGGCCGCATCCGCTTCCCCAGCCCGGCCGCCATGATCATCGCGGTGTCGGAGGCGAGCCCAGCACTTTCGGACGTCACTGGATTTCCCCGCCGAAGTTGTCGCGGATATTGCGCGGAATGTTCGCGTCGAACCAGCGCGCCACCGGGGCAAGCGCGGGGTGCGCGAGATCGCGTTCCATCGCTTCCCACACGCGCGGCACCATCGCGAGGTAGCGGGCCTTGTGATCGCGCTTCCACAGGCGGGTGAAGATGCCGACGATCTTGGCATTGCGCTGCGCGCCGAGCCGGGCATAGTCGGCTTCGAAATGCGCACCGGGCGCAGCGGCGGCGATGTAGCGATCGAGCATCGCCTGCTCCAGTTCGACCAATACGTCGCGCCGCGCATCCTGCAGCAGCGAGACCAGATCGTAAGCCGGATGGCCGACCAGCGCATCCTGGAAATCGATCAGCCCCTGCGGACCGCTGCCGTCCGCCGCCGGGCCCAGCAGCATGATGTTTTCCGCATGATAGTCGCGCAGCACGGTAACGCCGGGGGTCTGCCGCTCCAGCAGCGGCGCGAGCGTCTCCTCCCACGCCGCGGCGTACCCGGCCTCGTCCACCGTCAGCCCCATCGCCGGGCAATACCATTCGGTCAGCAGCGCCACTTCGCGCTGATAAGTCGCCATGTCGTAGGGCGCGAAGGGGCCGGGCGGCTTGCGGTGCAGATCGGCCAGCGCGTCGATCGCGGCCGCATAGGCGCCGGCTTCGCCGCCGGGATTTTCGTCGAGCCAGTCGCGCATCCGGTCGTGCCCGAAATCCTCCAGCAGGATCCAGCCTGCGGCGGCATCCTCGGCGACGATCTCGGGCGCGCGCTGGCCGTGCGCGGCGAGCCAGTGCGCCACGTCGAGGAACGGCTGCGGGTCTTCGTGCGGCGGGGGGGCGTGCATCAGCATCGCCTTGCGCCCACCTTCGGCGACACGAAAATAGCGGCGGAACGAGGCGTCACCCGGGATCGGGTCGATCGCGGCCCCCGCCCATCCGGCACGGTCGAGGAAACGGGTCAGGCCGTCTGGAAGCTCGCTCATGGCAGGCGGGTTAGCCAATCCGCCCCCGGCGCGGCAATCGCAATCCGCCCCTGCCCCACAGTTTCCAGCGTGATCGCGAGGCAGCCCGGCTCGTGCGCGAAACCGCCTGCCTTTTCGGGCCACTCGGCGATCAGCGCCGCGCCCTCGCGGTAATCGTCCAGCCCGATCTCCTCGGCTTCTTCGGGCCGGTCGAGGCGGTAGAAATCGGCATGGACCAGCGGCGGATCGAGCATGTCGTACGTCTCGACGATGGTGAAGGTGGGCGACGGCACCTCGCCGCGATGCCCGAGCGCGGCGACGATCGCGCGCGCCAGCGTCGTCTTGCCTGCCCCCAACCCACCCGACAGCGCGACCACGTCGCCCGCCCGCAACCGCGCGGCGATCCGCGCACCGAACGCTGCCATCGCGGCGAGATCGGGCAGTTCCACCCTCACGGCAGGTGAACGGTGGCGGTGGTGCCCGCGTTCTTGCGCGAGACGATGTCCAGCGTCCCACCCTGCGCCTCGATCAGCTGGCGCGCGAGAGGGATGCCGAGGCCGTGCCGCCGCTCCAGTCCCCCGCCGTCCTGTGTCCGGCGAAGCCCGTCGAGCGCGTGGGCCAGTTCGCGCGCCGTCATCCCCCGGCCGTTGTCGGAAATCGTCACGCGCGCGCCATCGGGCCTGCGTTGCAGGTCGACCAGTATCCGCCCGCCCTCACCCGTCGCGGCGATCGCGTTGTCGAGCAGGTGACCGATCGCGCGCGCGAACTGGCGTGGGTCGGCATCGACCTTGCCCACCGAACTGCCGCGCAGATCGAGGCTGAGGCCGCCGGCGACGATCGCTTGCTCGCGGTCACGCACCACTTGCGTCACCAGCGGCATCAGCGCGATCCGCTCCTTCGCCACCGGCAGCAGGCCCGCCTCGCTCTGCGACAGGTCGAGCACGTCCTCCACCTGATCGCCGAGCCGCGCGACCGAATCGAGGATCGCGCGGACATAGTCCTTCGCTTGATCCGAAAGGTCGCCCGCCACCCCGCTTTCCAGCAATTCGGCGAACCCGCCGATCGAGGTGAGCGGGGTGCGGAATTCGTAGCTCATGTTGGCGAGGAAGCGGGTCTTGACCTGATCGGCCTCCTCCAGCGCCATGTTGCGTTCGCGCAGCGCCTCTTCCGCCTTCTGCGAATCGGTGATGTCGAGCACGGTCAGCAGGCCGTTGCCGTCGGGCAGCGGGACGCCCGCAAATTCCAGCGTGCGCCCGTCGGCAAGCTGAATGCGCCCGCCCTGCTCCTTCCGGTCGAGCGTGGCGGCGCGGATCACTTCACCGACCAGCTTCGCCTGCTTGGGCTTCGCCAGGTTCGGCGCGAGCGCCTCCAGCAGCGCATCGGCGGCAGGATGCGCATCCATCAGCTCGGGATCGAGACCCCAGACGCCCGCGAAGCTGCGGTTCCACAATTGCAGGTGGCCATCGGGGGCGAACACCGCCAGCGCCTCGAACAGGCTGTCGAACGTGGCGGTGCGGGTGCGCAGCAGCGTGTCGCGGGTGGCCGAGAGCGCGAGTTGTTCGGTCCGATCCTCCGCCACCAGTACCAGCCCGCCGTCGGGCATGGGCGTCGCCACGACGCGCAGGTGCGTCTTGTCGGCCAAAGGCCAGGCCTCCTCCTGCGGCGCGCCTGCACTGAACCAGTCGGCGTGTTCGCGCCGCCAGGCAGGGAAATCGCGCACCACGGGAGTCTTGCCCGCATCGCGCGCGTCGCTGAGGAACCGCTTGAAATCGAGGCCAGCGGCGACCGAGCCGGGCGCGACGCCGAAGATGCGGCGGAACGGCTGATTGGCGAAGGTCAGCCTGCGGGCCGTGTCGAACTGCGCGACGCCGACCGAAAGCTGGTCGAGGATCGAGCGCTGCGCTTCGCGGAAGGCGCGAAATTCGCGGCCGAGCTGCTCCAGTTCCTCGATGTCGACCGCGTAGCCCGCGATCCCCTCGCGCCCCAGCGGCAGGTCGTTGACCCGAAGCGAGCGCCGCTCGCCGCCCACGGTCGCGGCCACGATCCGTTCGACCGGCGTCTTCTGCCCGGCGGCCTGCAGCGCGACCTGCGCGGCGCTGAGCCCGTCGACCGTCTCGACCAGTTCGAGCTGGCGATCGACCGCTTCGGCCGCGCTGCCGGCACCCACCGCCTCGACATAGGCGGCGTTGACCAGCCGCAGGCGCGCGTCGGTGCCGCGAAACCACATCGGCATCGGCGCGGCTTCGATCAGGCCGACGAGCGCGGCGAAATCGCCCTGCGCGCGCGCGGCATCGTCACGCAGGCGGGCAAGCTCGCTCTCGCTCTCGCTGAAATCGAACACCCACACCAGCGCCGCGCCGCCGGGCGATACCTGCGGATCGGCCAATGTGCCACGCAGCGCGAGGCTGCGGCGCGATCCGGGCGGGGTCAGCGCCATGCGGAAGGGCGCGGCGGTCTTTTGCGCGCGGCGGACGTGCTCGGTCAGTTCGGCAAGCTGCGCGTCCGACAGTCCTTCACCCTTCGTGCCGGTCAATTCGCTAAGGTACGCGGGCAGCTTGCCAAGGCCGAGCCAGCCCGCCAGCCGCTCGGCCGCTTCGATCCGCATGTCGGCGCGCACCAGCAGCGGGATCGCCGGGGCCTCGTCGATCATCCGCGCCATGCGCCGCGCCACCTTGCGGCTCACTTCGGCTCCGCGCGCCTTGGCGGCCGCCGCGATCATCAACCACGCCGCGCCCACCGTCCACGCGGCGAGCAGCAGCCCGATCAGCGCCAGCGCGGTGGGGGAAAGGTCCATCCCTGCCAGCTATGCGGGCAGCCGAGCGGATGCAACGGCAATTGGCCATTTAACACGCAATGGTGCGAGCCTTCGCCGACGCGAAGGCTCGCCCATGATCAATACCGATAATGATCCGGCTTGAACGGCCCTTCCTGCGGGACGCCGATGTAGTCGGCCTGCTTCTTGCTGAGCTGAGTCAGGGTGACGCCCAGCTTGTCGAGATGCAGCGCGGCGACCTTTTCGTCCAAGTGCTTGGGCAGGACGTAAACGTCGTTCTTGTATTCGTCCGCCTTGGTGAACAGCTCGATCTGCGCCAGTGTCTGGTTGGTGAAGCTGCTGCTCATCACGAAGCTCGGGTGGCCGGTGGCGCAGCCGAGGTTCACCAGACGGCCCTTGGCAAGCACGAGGATCGACTTGTCGTCGGGGAAAGTGACCAGGTCGGTGCCCGGCTTGATTTCCTTCCACGTATAGTTGTCGAGCGCCGAGATCTGGATCTCGCTGTCGAAGTGGCCGATGTTGCACACGATCGCCATGTGCTTCATCGCCTTCATGTGCTCGGCGGTGATCACGTCCTCGTTGCCGGTGGCGGTGACGAAGATGTCGCAGCGCTTGGTCGCCTCGTCCATCGTCACCACTTCAAACCCGTCCATCGCCGCCTGCAGCGCGCAAATCGGGTCGATCTCGGTCACCATCACGCGCGCTCCGCCGTCACGCAGCGAAGCGGCCGAACCCTTGCCGACGTCGCCGTAGCCCGCGACGCAGGCGACCTTGCCGGCCAGCATCACGTCGGTCGCACGGCGGATGGCGTCGACCAGCGATTCCTTGCAGCCGTAGAGGTTGTCGAACTTCGACTTGGTGACGCTGTCGTTCACGTTGATCGCGGGGAACGGCAGCTTGCCCTTCTTGGCGATCTGGTAGAGCCGCATGACCCCGGTGGTCGTCTCTTCCGAAACGCCCTGGATCGCCTCGACCGACTTGGTGAGGTAGCCCGGCTTCGCCTTCACGAACGTCTTGAGCGAGCGCTGGAATTCGATTTCCTCGGCGTTCTGCGGCTCTGGCAGTTCCTCGCCGGCTTCGATCCGCGCGCCCCACAGCGCGAACATCGTAGCGTCGCCGCCATCGTCGAGGATCATGTTGGCGGTGCGGTCGGCATCATCGCCGGTGGACCAGTCGAAGATCTTGCCGACATAGTCCCAGTAATCGGCCAGGCTCTCGCCCTTGATTGCGAACACGGGGATACCCTGGTCGGCGATCGCGGCGGCGGCGTGGTCCTGTGTGGAAAACACGTTGCAGGTCGCCCAGCGAACATCGGCACCCAGCGCCACCAGCGTCTCGATCAGCACCGCGGTCTGGATCGTCATGTGCAGGCTGCCGGTGATCCGCGCGCCCTTCAGCGGCTGCGCGCTGCCATATTCCTCGCGCAGCGCCATCAGGCCCGGCATCTCGGTTTCGGCGATGGCGATCTCGTCGCGCCCGTATTCGGCGAGCGCGATGTCCTTGATGATGTAATCCTGCTTGGCGTCGGCCACGAAAATCTCCTGAAATCGGCTGTGTCACGGCGCCGCGCGGGCGCCTGTCGGATCGCAGGCGCATGTAGCGAGCGGCCCGCCGCGAAGCAAATATAAAGCGATCTTTATATCCTTTGCCGTTGCCGCGTAACGCAGGCGCCCTATATCGGCATGCGAACGGACGGGACGACGAAAGGATATTGCGACATGACGATTGCCGTTGGCGACACCATTCCCGATGTGAAACTGGTCAAGGCGACCGAAAACGGGCCCGAGCAGGTTCAGTCGGGCGACTATTTCAAGGGCCGCAAGGTCGCGCTGTTCTCGGTGCCCGGCGCCTTCACGCCGACGTGCTCGGCACGCCACCTGCCCGGCTATGTCGAGAAGGCGGGCGACCTCAAGGCCAAGGGCGTGGACGAGATCGCCTGCACCGCGGTGAACGACGCCTTTGTGATGGGCGCTTGGAACAAGGATGCGGGCTCGTCCGACATCACCATGCTGGCCGACGGCAACGGCGAATTCGCCCAGGCGACCGGCCTGACGATGGACGGCAGCGGCTTCGGCCTGGGCCAGCGCGGCCAGCGCTACTCGATGATCGTCGATGATGGCGTGGTGACCGAACTCAATGTCGAGCAGCCGGGCGATTTCTCGATTTCGAGCGCCGAGCACATGCTCGGGCAGCTGGGCTGATCAAGGCATCCGCCGGGCTTCGAAGTCGTTAGCGCTCTCGGCTTCGAAGCTCGCCGGAATTGCCTCGTATCGGCGCCCGCGAGCAGCCTCTCGTTTTTCATAGAATGCTCTAGCTTGGTAAGCAGCGTGCCTGCTATAGGCGCGGCCAGATCTCAGCAGGCTGAGGTCCAGGGGGCAAAATAATGAACTATTCTCGCGTGTTGGCAGCTCTCGGAGCATGCCTATTGGTGTCTGCCTGCGGCGGGGACGACGGGGCACCTTCCGGACCCGTGGATTCGGGGCCACCACCGACAGTCGCACCCGAGGGCATTCCTGCGAGGACATCCACGCACGTATATCCAACGGCTTTCTCGATGGAAGAATCTCGCTCTATTTCCGGCATCGGTTACGAGACGGTGACGATTCGGACCGGGTCCATCAGACCGGACGGGTCACGTGCCCATATTGCAAAGGCGACTTTCTCCGATCGTCCCAATGGCCTTTTCGAATACGACGCAGTACAACGTTCGGCGTTTTTCCAGTATGATGGCGTAGTCACCACGGCAGTAGATGATGGGCAAAACCTGACCAGTTACGGCAACTACCAACTGTTATGGTATGATCCTTTTGCGGATGATCCCTATAATATTTCTTTTGTCGGGACCCAGGGGCCAACGTCGCCCTATATCGCTTATGCCTCGAACACGTTCCAAAATGAGGATCGTTCCGAAACCGTGCAGGCTTTCGCAGGGGGGCCACGGACCCGACCGGACGATTTCCCCCCTCGTGGCTACGATGAACGGTCGTTCGCTTTTTCGGCGCAGGTCCTCGAAACGGAAACCCTTTCAGGAGGGTTGGACAGCAATGACGTTTCGATCGAATTCGATTTCGCCAGCGACAAATTCGCGGCGGACCCGCTTCGGTTCGATCTGGGCGAAAATGCCGGTTCCCTCACGCTTTCCCTGTCGTTGACCGGCACGCTTACCCGCAGCGATGCTTCGCTGGTCGCACAGGTTACCGATTCGGTGTCAGGGGCCACGGCTGTCCTGCGCGGAAGCTGCTTCGGGCCATATGGTGAGGCTGTCTACATGGCCGGGATAATGGAATTGAACGACGGGCGGCAGATCATGCTGACCATTTATTCGTGAATCGCATCGGCGTGCACGAGCGTGATCGGTAGGGCTTGCGTGCCGCTGGGCACGCCGGCCTGATCTGCGCGCCAACTCGAATAAAACCCGCGAGCTCTGCCAGACTGAGACGTATGTTGCGGAAACAGTCGGGCCGTGGCGCTTTGCGGCCGGCTTGACCGTTTCACGCGAAGCGCACGCATAATTAGGCGATGCGGGCCGCACGTGCTAGGAACAGCGCGCTGACGTCGAAATTTGCGACGGACTTCGAACTTTGCGCTCCGCCGCTTGCTCTTGATAGCCCCGGCGTAAACCAGACGACGACTTCCTTTCATCGGACGATTTGACGCGACAACCCCAAGGCATTTCGCCGCGGGTCACCTTACGTTCTGGAAAGGACATCCCATGGCCAAGATCGGCACTGTAAAGTTTTTCAACGAAGACAAGGGTTATGGCTTCATCCAGCCTGATGACGGTTCGCCCGACAGCTTCGTCCACATTTCCGCCGTACAGGCTGCCGGCATGCAGACGCTGCAGAAGGAACAGCGCCTGAACTACGAAGTCGAGCAGGGCCGCAACGGCAAGGAGAGCGCGGTAAACCTTTCCGCCGCCGACTGAATTTCCTTTTTCGAACTGCCCCTTCCGCCGATGCGGGAGGGGCAGCTTCCTTCCACGATCCGAGGAGCCGGCGGTGAGCCAGACGTTCGAATTTTACGATGCCCGTGCGAAGGAGGCCGCGACTGCGGCCAGCAATGCGACGCTCGACAACGTTCGCGACCGCAACCTGCGGGCCGAGAAGACCTGGCGAGGGCTGGCCGATCAGGCGCAGAAGGTCATGGTCGATCGCGAAGCGGCCGAGCGCGAACGGGCCCTCCGCCGCGCCGCCGAACAGGCCGGTTGATCTCGCGCGGGGATTGAGCCCCGCGCTCAATACCCCATCAGCTTGAGCACTTCTTCGCGGCTGCGCGGATCGTCGCGGAACGTGCCCATCATGCGGCTGGTGATCATCCCGACGCCCGGAGTGCGGACGCCGCGCGCGGTCATGCACGAATGGCTCGCCTCGATCACCACCGCGACGCCTTGCGGCTGGAGGTGGTGCCAGATGCAGTCGGCGACCTCCGCCGTCAGGCGTTCCTGCACCTGCAGACGGCGCGCGAAGCCGTGGAGCACGCGGGCGAGCTTCGATATGCCGACCACGCGATCGGTCGGCAGGTAGGCGATCGCCGCCTTGCCGATGATCGGGGCCATGTGGTGTTCGCAGTGGCTCTGGAACGGGATGTCCTTCAAGAGCACGATCTCGTCGTAACCGCCGACTTCCTCGAACACGCGAGAAAGATGCACCGCCGGATCCTCGCCGTAGCCGAGGCAGTACTCCTTCCACGCGCGCGCGACGCGCTTGGGCGTATCGAGCAGGCCTTCGCGCGCCGGATCGTCGCCCGCCCAGCGGATCAGCGTGCGGATCGCGTCCTGCACCTCGTCAGGGACCGGAGGCTTGCCATCCGCCACGTCTTCGTCGGGCCCGACCAGGCTGCTCATCGTTTGACCTTCCTCTTCGCGCCGCGATAGGCGCGGCCGATCAGGCTTCCCTTGCGGAAAAGCCCGCCCTTGGCAAACGGCTCGAACATGTCGTCGGGCCGTTCGGGATCGAGCAGCGTCGAATCGGCCAGCTTCTCTTCCGTCTCGCTGAGTTCGGGCACATCGTAGGGCCGCAGCGAACGACCCTCGGCCTGCCCATGATCGGCGATCAGGCGATGCATCGAACCGGCCGCTTCCAGCAGCCGCGCGACCTCGTCCTCCTCCAACCCGCAATGTTCGGCAAGCAGCGAACGGCGCAGCGCGCCGATCCCCTCGCAGGCATGGCCGTTGCCCGGCCGATCGCAATCGATGAACACGTCGCACTCGGAATCGAGACCCATCGAGCGGTTGTTGAAGTTCGCCGACCCGATCCTCAGAACGCGGTCGTCGACGATGGTCAGCTTGGCGTGGACGTAGATCGGCGTCTCGCCGGTGTGCGGCACGTAGACCTTGAAGCGTTGCCGATGGTCGATTTCGGCCAGTCCGTGCAGCAAGCCGGCGCGGGCATAGTCCATCGCCTGCTGCTCCAGCCAGCCTTCGGCGGTGATCGGCTGGACCATCACGATCTCGGGCGGATCGTCCTCCTTCAACCGCCGCGCGATCGCTTCGGCGATCTTGCGCGAGGTGAAGTATTGGTTTTCCGAATAGATGAACCGCTTCGCGCGCGCGATCTGGTCGAGCAGGAGGCGCTCGATCTCGTCGACCTGCGGCAGGCCATCGTACTTCGCGCGGGTGCGGGCGATGCCGATCTCGACGTTCTCGAACTGGGCAGTCAGGCCATCGGGCCACAGGCTGTCGTCGGGAATATCGACCTGGTGCAGATCCTTGCCGCCGGCGCGCTCCCACCGTTCGCGGCTGTACATACCGAGCACGCGCGCGGCCTCGCCTTCGAACATCATCGTCGCATCGTGCCACGGGCCGTAGCGGCGGCCGCGCGGACGACGGCGACGGCGGTCGCGCTCGATATGATCGCGCGTGTCCCACCGATCCTGCGTCATGTCGATCCCGCCGCAGACCGCCAGCTTGTCGTCGAGCACCGCGATCTTCTGGTGGTGCGAACAGCCGACCGGATGGTGCGTGTCGAACTTGAAGGTGATCGCGCGGTGCGACGCCATGCGCAGGATGTCGACCGCCATGTATCCGCGGAGCGCGAACTTGAGCACGCCGTAGTTCCACTTGAGCACGCGGATTTCCAGACCCTTGCGGTGGCGCGCCAGCCACATCAGGAAGCTGCCCAGCCGCCGGGGACAGTCGCGACGCAGAATGCGCGAGAACCAGCGCCGACCGACCGCCAAGTGGATGCGGGTGTCGAAATCCCATCCGACCAGCATGATCCGCCGCCGCGCCTTGAGCATCGCCTGCTGCATCAGCGCGAAATAGTCGGCCGCGTCGACGATCACGCTCGCGCGCTCGACACGGGCGTAGCGCCAGACGCCTGGTTCTTCGGATTCGTCGTTGAACTCGGGCTCGGTCGCGCCCGCCTCGGTCTTGCTCACCCCTCCCTCGCCCTTTCTATTCCTTGGCGTCTTCCTTCTTTTCCGGGGTCACCTCGGCCTCGGTCTTCTCCTCGCGCTTGCGGCGCTCGAAGACCGATTCCATGTGTTCCTCGTCCGCTTCGGTGAGATAATTCTCGAAGTCTGGGAAGTGATCTTCCTCCTCCTCGTCGATATGGTGCCGGTACTGATGATCGAAGCTCTTGAACTTCGTCAGCCAGCCGCCCGTCGCCATGTCGGTTGCAGCGAGATCGTTGAGCGCTTCCTCGATCTCGTGGTGCTCGGCGACCGAATGGCGCGTTTCGCCGGTCGTCTCGGGCTTGCGCAGCATGGTGGAATAGAGCGCCTGTTCCTCCGCGGCGGCGTGGCTCTTCAGTTCTTTGGTGAGTTCGGTGAACAACGTTTCGCGTTCGTCGCTCTCGCCATGGGTTTCGAGAATGCGATCGAGCAGCGAGCGGTGGCGGTCGTGATCCTGCTTCAGACGCGCGAAGATCGTTTCGGCGGTCATGCGATGGGTATCCCTGTTCGGTGGAGGTGTACCCCGGCAGAATGGGCGAAGCACGGCATTGTTCCGCACGTCGCGGCGGGGGTGACGCGGCGCGGTTCGCGCACCATATTGCAGCAATGGACGTATTTCGCCAAGCCCCGCCCACCGCCGAGGACATGGAGCGCATGGTGCGCGACGTCGTCGAATCTCTGCCCGATGAATTCCGCGATCCGCTGCGCAAGGTGGTGGTGCGGGTCGAGGAATTCGCCACGCGCGAGCAGCTCGACGCGGTCGACATCCGCAGCAAGTGGAACCTGACCGGGCTCTACGAAGGCCGCCCGCTCGACGAACAGTCGATCTGGGATCCGGGCGACCTGCCGCCGGTCATCAGCCTGTTCCGTCAGCCGCTGGTGCGCGAATGGCGCGAGACGGGGGTCGATTTCGGCGATCTCGTGCGCCACGTGGTGATCCACGAGGCCGGGCATCACTTCGGCTTTTCCGATGACGAGATGCACTGGCTGGAAGATCAGGTCGACTGATCGCCCTGAGCAAGCTGACTGCGGATATGGTCGAGCACCGGCCCGTAGATCGGATTCTCGAACTCCACCCCGACCACCTGACCCTCGCACCACCGCACCGTCGCCGCGATCGGTCCGATGGCGCCGACCCGGATGGTGATCTGCGCGCCGGGGCTCAACCGGCCGAACTTGTCGAAAAACCGGCAGCCGCCTTCGGAGATGTCGAGCACGCTGACGTCCTTGGGCACGCCGGTGCCGGTGCGATAGCGGCCCTCGACCGCAATACCGTGGCGATCCTCGCGCCGGATTTCCCTGTCGTCGGGCCCCATGGGGCAAATCTACCCGCGCAGGCGCGGCAGGCAATAGGGTTTACGTAAAACCCCCGGGAAGGCGCCTCAACAAACCTCGTCCGCCGCACGGCACTTAAGTCGGAACGGTCCTGAACCAGACGCCAAACGGCCCGCCCCCGCATTTGCGGAGACGGGCCGTTTGATGGCGCGCCCGAAAGGATTCGAACCTCTGACCCCCAGATTCGTAGTCTGGTGCTCTATCCAGCTGAGCTACGGGCGCGCTTGGAGGGGGCCACATAGGGGCGGCGTTTGCGCTTGGCAATCCCTATCGGGTGCAAATCGGGGATGCGCCGAAAAAGTCGCGGACGAGCGCCACGTCGAGCGGTGGCATCGCGAGTCGCGGGATGTCGTGCGGCGCGAACCAGTCGATCTCACCGCCTTCGAGCGCTTGGGGCGCACCCGTCCAGCAGGCCGATGTGTAAAGCAGGATGACAATGCCCGGCGCGCCCGCTTCCGGCCCGCACTGGGCGAAGCCTGCCGGTTGCAGGTGGTCGCGGTCGAGGCCGATGCCGAGCTCCTCGCGAATCTCCCTTTCCAGAGCGAAATCAGGCATTTCCCCCGCCTCGACCTTCCCGCCGGGAAATTCCCACAGCCCGCCATGATGCTTGTCTGGAGGGCGCCGGTGCATGAGCCAGCGCCCGTCCTCACGCGCGAGCGCGAGCGCCGCGACCGCGATCCATGTCGGATTTCCTGTCACGTCAACCATTCGGCGGAACCAATCCTTAACCCAACCTGGGCAGAAGCGATCGTCAGGACCGTATCGGGGGGCATCCCAGTGCTGAGGAAATTCCTGAATCGTATCGGGAACGACACCAGCGGTGCGACCGCCGTCGAATACGGCCTGATCGTGTCCTTGGTCGTCATCGCCTGCATCGTCGCAATTCAAGGCGTCGCCGGCGAAACGATAGAGATGTGGAGTACCATCTCGACTGAGGCCGCAGCGGCGATGGAGTAGGGGTCGGCGCTCGATCGGCGCTTTAGCACTTTTTCAACCCCTCCCCTCTATTTCCGCAGATTGCTCGTTCCCGCGTTGCAGGAAAGAGTTCGGGTATCGAAGACTGAACCAGGAGACTAGACATGAAGTTCATCACCAAGCTGCTCCGCGACGAGCAGGGCGCCACCGCCATCGAATACGGCCTGATCGCCGCCCTGATCGCGGTCGCCGCGATCACCGCCATGAGCACGCTGGGCACCGAGCTCACCGAAACGTTCTCGACCGTGTCGAGCCAGCTTGGCGCGAACAACACCGTTTCGGGCTGATTCCACTCTACCGGAAGAAGAAGGCGGCAGGAACGATCCTGCCGCCTTTTTCATGCTCGGAGCCTAGCTGCCGCGCACCACGATCTTGACCTTCTGCCCGGCCTGCAGCTGGTCGCTCGAACCCAAGCCATTGAGCACGCGGAAGCGCTGTTCCTTCGCATCGTCATAAGCCATCCGGTTCGCCAGCCCCGACACCGTGTCGCCGCTGCGCACCGTCACCACCTCAAGCCGCCGCGGCACCACCTGGCTCGCTTCGGCCTGGGTGATCCGGCGCATCGAATTGAACATCGGCGTGAACGTGCCCGAACGGCCCGACTGGCTGATCGTGGCGAAGTGGAACGCCTGGCTGTTCGAGAACTCGTAGGCAAACACCACCACGTCCACCTGTCCATTGCCGCTGTTGACGCGCGCGGTGCCGTAGGCGGCGGGAATTCCGTTCACCGTGGTCCGCTGGAGCGCGGCGGGTGCGAGAGTCTGCTGCTGTCCGCCGAGCGCCTGGAATACGCTGCGCACATAGGCCTCAAGGTTGCCGTTGTAGGGGCCGGTACTCAATTGCGCTTGCCCGCTCTGCCCGTTGATCGACACCGCGCTGGTGCCGTTGACCATGTAAAACCCCTGAGGCGCAGTGAACGACAGGCGGAAGACCGGGTGGATGAACTGCCGCCCATCGATAATCCCCTGAGCCGGATCGTCGCCGTAGACGAGACCGTCGATCCGCGTGAGGAAAGTGTCGCGATTGGTCACGCCGCCCGCCCCGGCGGTGGCGCTCGCCCGCTGAAGCGCGGACTGCACGCGGCTCGCCGGATCGGGGTGGGTCGAGGCCCATTCGGGCACCGTCGCGTCGCCGCGCCCGGCCAGCGAGGCGTCGAGCGCGTTCTGCGATGCGAGGCTTTGCAGAACGGTGGCCATCGCGCGCGGATCGTAGCCGGCGCGATGGAGATACTGGATACCGAGATCGTCCGCCTGCAACTCCTGGTCGCGCGAGAAGCGCAGCGTGAGCAGTTGTGAGCCCTGCAGGAGCCCTTGTGACACCTGCTGTCCGATGCTGCTGTCGCCCAGCAGGATGCCCGACAGGATCGCCCCCGCCGCGCCGAGCAGCGAATTCTGCTGCGCCGCGGCCTGCCGCCGCTGCGAATGGCGCGCGGCGACGTGACCGACCTCGTGCCCGAGCACACCCGCGAGCTCGGCCTCGTTGTTCATCAGCGCGACGAGTTGGCGCGTGGTGTAGACGTAGCCGCCGGGGATCGCGAAGGCGTTGTTCACCGAGCTGTTGAGCAGCGTGACGGTGAAATCGGACTGCGCGTTGCCGAGGCCGGACTGTACGGCGATATTCTTGCCGACCTGCTCGACGTATTGCGCCTGCGGCCCCGTCATCGCGCCGCCGAATTCGGCGAGCAGTTGCGGATGCGCTTCCGCGCCCATCTGCGCTTCGGACTGGGTGATCGGAGTCGAGGCGCTGGGGATGTTGCCTCCGCCCATCGCGGTGCACGAAGTCAGCGCGAGCGAGAGAATTGCGGTTGAACCGAGGGCGAGTTTCTTCAAGTGGGGCATTGCGATGTCTCCTCCAGGCATGCGCGGCGCTCCACCCGCCGCTGCGTTTGTTCCTGTGAGGGTGAACCCGGCGCGTGCCGGCTCGGTTCCCGCGTCAGGCGCAGCCGATCTGCAGGAAGCGATCCTCGCGCATCCGGCGGATCCGTTCGGCCGGCAGTGCGGCGAGCGCGTCCAACTCCTCGCCGATCGCGGCGCCCAGCGCCTTCGCCGTGCCTTCGGGGTCGCGTTGCGCGCCGCCGACCGGCTCGCGCACGATGCGGTCGATCACACCCAGCTTTTCCAGATGCTGCGCCGTCACTTTCATCGCCTCGGCCGCGTCCGGAGCCTTGTCCGCGGTGCGCCACAGGATCGAGGCGCAGCCTTCGGGCGAGATCACCGAATAGACCGCGTGTTCGAGCATCAGCACGCGCTCGGCACTCGCCAGCGCGACCGCGCCGCCCGAACCGCCCTCGCCTACGATCGTCGCGACCATCGGGGTCGGCAGCGCGAGGCACGCCTCGGTGGAGCGGGCGATCGCCTCGGCCTGGCCGCGCTCCTCCGCCTCCACGCCGGGGAACGCACCCGAGGTATCGACCAGCGTCACCACCGGCAGGCCGAAGCGCCCGGCCATCTCCATCAGGCGGATCGCCTTGCGATAGCCCTCGGGCTTGCCCATGCCGAAGTTGTGGCGCAGCCGGGTTTCGGTGTCGTGCCCCTTCTCGTGCCCGATCAGCATCACGCGCCGTCCGCCGAGCCGCGCGAAGCCTCCCAGGATCGCCTCGTCCTCGCCATACGTCCGGTCGCCGCCGAGCGGGACAAACTCGTCGAAGGCATGGGCGACGAAATCGCGGAAGTGCGGGCGTGCAGGATGGCGGGCGACCTGCGTCTTCTGCCACGGGGTCAACGCGGCATAAGTGCTGGCCAGCAGGTCGGCGCTCTTCTGCTCCAGCCGGGCGAGTTCGCCGGAAATGTCGACATCGTCGCTGTCGGCGGCGGCGCGCAGTTCGGCGATGCGCGCTTCGAGCTGTGCGACGGGCTTCTCGAATTCGAGGTAGGAAATCATCGCGCTCCGCTAGTCCGGCTTTGCGCGATGAGCAAGGGCGCGATGGGCAAGGGGGTGCCGGTCGTTGACCAGCGCGACCAGCCGCGCGCTGTCGACGTGGGTGTAGATCTGCGTGGTCGCGATATCGGCATGGCCGAGCAGGGTTTGGAGCACGCGCAGGTCCGCCCCGCCCTCCAGCAGATGCGTGGCGAAGGCATGGCGCAGGACATGCGGGCTGACTTTTTCGGGCGCGAGTCCCGCGCGCATGGCGAGATCCTTCAGCAGCTGGAACAGCCGCACCCGTGTCAGGTGCTTGCCTCCGCGCGAGGGAAACAGGTGCCTGCCCTCCGCCGGGCGCAGCACCAGCCAGCGTGACAGTGCCGCCTTCGCCCGCCCGCTGACGGGCACCATGCGCGCCTGCCCGCCTTTGCCCGTCACGGTGATGAATGGCGCATCGCGCGGCACCGCCGCGAGCGGCAGCGAAACGAGCTCGGTCGCGCGCAGGCCCGATCCGTAGAGCATTTCCAACAGCGCCAGCAGGCGCACCGCGCGCGGATCGTCGCCGTCCGCCTCCTGTTCGGCGCGGGCGAACAGTGCTTCGATATCGGTGTGGCTCAGGATCTTGGGCAGCGGACGGCGGGTCGCCGGGCGCAGCAGCGCGGGCGAGGGATCGTCGGCCCGTACGCCTTCGTCCACCAGGAATCCGTAGAACTGACGCAGCGCCGACGCCTTGCGCGCGACGGTGGCGGGCGCGAGCGAAGCCCAAGCTTGCCCCAACCGCTCCAGATCGCCGCGTTCCGCGCTCTCCAGCGCGCCGACCACGTCTTCCGCACCTTCGAGATCTCGGCGATAGGCGGCCAGCGTGTTCGCCGCCGCGCCGCGCTCTGCGGCGAGCATGGCGAGGAAATCCTCGATCGCGGACATCAGCCGCGGGCCACGGCCTCCGCCGCGATCATTCGCGCTTCGGCTGACAGCCCGACGCGGTTCAGCGCGGAGACGATGTGGTAGAGATGCCGCGCGGTCATCCGCTCCCATCCCTCGCCCTGCATCCCCAGCCCGGCGAGCAATGCGACCAGCGCGGCATTGTCGACCTCGGCCGCGCGCTCGATCGTGCGGGTCCATTTCGTCTGGCCCGAAAGGTCGATCCCGACTTCGTCCGAATAACTGCCGAGCGTGCCCTCGTCGATCCGCCCAAGCCCCGCGAGCCCGGCGAGCAGGAAGCGCGACTTGCGCTTGCCCGCGCTCTCGTCGCTCTCGACGAAGCTGCCGATCTGCCCGCCCGAGACCGGGTTCTGCCGGTTCTGCTGCGCCAGCGCGAGCAGCGCCCATCCCTGGCTGCCCTGCGGCACGACCTCGGCCCATTCCATCGCGTCGCGATCCAGCCCGGCGGCCAGCATCGAGGCGATCAACCGCGGCGCGGCGTCGACGAATTCGTCGCGCGGCGGAATGCGCGCGGCGGCATAGGCGGTCAGCACCATGCGGCCGTAGCCCGCTGCGCCCCCGCCCCAGATTTCCTCCATCGCGGCCAGCCGTGCGGCGGGCGCATCGCCGACATAGGCGTTGCGCAAACTGGCCGCGGTCGCCGCCGCCGGGCCTTCGGCGCCCTCGACCGTGTAGAGCTGACCGTAGAGATCGACCATCGCGGCGGACGACAGGATGCCCTCGCGCCCCGCCCAATCCGCGCCTGGGGCGCGCACGGCGGGCGCAAGCGCGGGCGAGATCGCAGAGACGCGCTGGTAATAGGGCTCGGGGTCGGCGAGCAGGTTGTCGGGAATTTCCGCCCCGAGTGCGGTTGCCAGCGCGTAGCGCCACGGGGTAATTTCCTCGACCGCGTCCCATTCCAGCGTGACGGCGCGCCGCCCGCTGCCCGCAGCCCCGGCATAGCGCTGCGCCAGCAGCACGTCGATCGCCGGCGCTGTGCCGCGCGACAGCGCGCGGTTGAGATCGGTTCCGGCGCGCACGCCCTGCCCGGCGAACGCCGCGCAGATCGAGCGCCAGAGCTGCCAGCGCGCCTCGTCGCGGTCGCTGCCCTGGAGCTGGATCGCGGGGCACGCGCCGGTAATGTCGGCGGTGGCGACATAGGCATCCAGCGCTACGTCGGTCAGCGCGCGGTTCCAGTTGCTGGTGTCGACATCCTGCACGATCGCACGCGCGGCGGTGTATTCGCCGATCGCGTTCAGCGTGCCTGCCCGCAAAGCGGCAAAATCGACCGGGTCCATTCCCTCGGGCGCGGCGAGACGGCTGGCGAGCGCGCGGCGCAGCAGGATATGCCCCCAACGCGACACGAGCGGACCGCGGGTGCCCGCGAGCGCTGCACGGACCAGCGCAGCGGGCTGCGCTGCGAGCGACGCGGTCGCGAAACCGCCCTCCTCCGGGCCGAGCACGCCGACTTCGGCGAGCGAGCGACGCGCGGCAGGCGGAATGTCGGACCGGGGCTTGAGCCCGAGCAGTTCGTCGAGCTCGTCGGTGTCCATCGCCTCCAGTTCCTCGAGCGAGGGAAGATCGTAGGGCAGATCGATGCCGGCGAGCGGATCGCTTCCGGTCGTGCCGGGAATGTCCTGGATCACCGGCACACTGGTTGCCGAGGGTGCAGGGGCGCTCGTGGCGGCGGAGGTTGGGCGGGGCGCGGGCGTCGGGCTCGGCGCGGGCGCCGGGTCGTCGAACCCGGGCGGCAGCAACGACTCGGGCGAACTCTGCGCCACCACGAGCGTCGAACACAGCGCCAACGCGGCACCGCTAGCGAGCAGCGCGGTCCTCATGCTGGCGTCTCCGGCAGGTCGACCGGCTGCGCGATCGGCCGCAGCGGTTCCTCCCCGCCGTCGATCCAGGCGTAGAGCAGCAGGACGGCGATCACTGCCGCCGCCGCCCACGCGATACGCTTGCCGGTAATTGCCAAGTCCCGATGACCCTTCTCACAGTTGCGCGCCACCTAGCCCATCTATAGGCGATGCGGCAATGACCCAGCAGGCCGAAACGCTCAGCGACGCCGAAATCGCCCGCATCGCGCGCCGGATCGACCGACCGGTCGTGCTCGTCGGGCTGATGGGCGCGGGCAAGTCCACCGTCGGGCGCAAGCTCGCCACGCTGCTGGGCAAGGACTTCACCGACGCCGACGACGCGATCGAACAGGCCGCGCAGATGAGCGTGGCGGAAATCTTCGACCGTTTCGGCGAAGGCTATTTCCGCGATGGCGAGCGGCGCGTGATCGCGCGACTGATGGAGGAAAACCGCGGCGTGATCGCCACCGGCGGCGGCGCGTTCGTGAGCGACGAGACCCGCAAGCTGATCCTCGATCGCGGGATCGCGGTATGGATCGACTGCAAGGTCGAAACGCTGGTCGAGCGCACCGCGCGGCGCAACAGCCGCCCGCTCCTGCAAGGGGGCGATCCGCATGAGATCCTCTCCCGGCTCAGCCGCGAGCGCGAACCATTCTACGCGCAGGCGCCGATCCGCATCGGGGGCGAGGACGGGCCGCACCTGGACACCGCGATGGCGATCATCGAGGCGATCGACCGATGGCGGTAGTCCCGGTCAAATTGGGCGGACGGTCCTATCGCGTCCACGTCGCGCGCGGGCTGCTGCGCGAGGCCGGGCGGCACTGCGCACCGCTCTTGCGCAAGCAGACCGTGCCGATCGTGACCGACGCTAACGTCGCACGCGAATGGCAGGCGACCGTCTCCGTCTCGTTCATCGCACAGGGGATCGAGCCACGCTGGCTGGTGCTTTCGCCCGGCGAGGCCAGCAAGGGGTGGGACACGCTGGCGCGCGTAACCGACTGGCTGCTGGCCGAGCAGGTCGAGCGCGGCGATCACGTGCTGGCGCTCGGCGGCGGCGTGATCGGCGATCTCGTTGGCTTCGCCTCGGCGATCCTCAAGCGCGGATGCCGGTTCATCCCGTTGCCAACCACGCTGCTGGCGCAAGTCGACAGCTCGGTCGGCGGCAAGACGGCGATCAACACCACTGCGGGCAAGAACCTCGTCGGCGCGTTCCACCAACCCTCGCTGGTGCTCGCCGATCTCGACGCGCTCGCCACTCTGCCCGAGCGCGAGATGCGAGCCGGCTATGCCGAAGTGCTGAAATACGGCGTGCTGGGCGATGCGGAATTCTTCGATTGGCTGGCGGCGAACTGCGGCGCGGTCCTCGCGCGCGAGGACGAACCGCTCGAACGCGCTGTCGCCGCCAGCGTCGCGGCCAAGGCGCGGATCGTGGCGGAGGACGAGCGCGAAACCGCCGACCGCCGCGCGCTGCTCAACTTGGGCCACACCTTCGGCCATGCGCTGGAGGCGGAAACCGACTTTTCCGACCGCCTGCTGCATGGCGAAGGCGTCGCGCTGGGCATGGTCCTCGCCGCGCGTTATTCCGCCCGGCTCGGCCTGATCGGGGAAGACGACGCGGCGCGCGTCACCCGCGCGGTCGACGCCGCCGGGCTGCCCGCCGAAATTGCCGCGCTGGGTCTCAATGCTGACGGTGCGCGCCTGGCGGACCACATGTTGCACGACAAGAAGATGGACGCGGGCACCCTCCCCTTCGTCCTGCTGCGCGGAATCGGCGAAGCCTTCGTCGCACGCGACGTGAAACTCGCCGATGTGGCGACATTCCTCGACGAACAACTTCGTTCGCGCTGACTTTCGCGCGACAGCGCCTTCGCCAGCGGCTAACTCCCTTGCAAAAGAAGCAATTGCGGGGACGCCGACGATGACCACTGCCGAAGCCACTCCCGAACTCGCCCTCGGCCCGGACGACCGCGCGTTTCTTGGTCATCCCAAGGGCCTGGCCTACCTTGCCTTCACCGAGGCATGGGAGCGCTTCAGCTTCTACGGCATGCAGACGCTGCTGGTACTGTACATGGTCAACAACCTGCTGCTGCCCGGCAATGTCGAGAACGTCGCCGGGATCGAACGATTGCGCGCGCTTTACGGCGGGCTCGACGGGCAGGCGTTCGCCTCCGCGATCTTCGGCACCTATGCGGCAAGCGTCTATCTGACGCCGATCCTGGGCGGATGGATCGCCGATCGGCTGCTGGGCAAGCGGCGCACGGTGCTGATCGGCGCGGTGGTGATGGCGGCGGGCCATTTCCTGATGGCTTTCGACGTCACGTTCCTGTTCGCGCTGCTGTGCCTGATCGTCGGTTCGGGACTGTTCAAGGGCAACATCGCGAGCCAAGTGGGCAGCCTCTACAGGCCCGGCGACCTGCGCCGTGCCGACGCGTTTCAGATTTTCTACCTCGGCATCAACGCGGGGGTGATCGCCAGTCCGCTGATCGTGAGCACACTGGGCGAGAAGGTCGGCTGGCACTGGGGTTTCGGTGCGGCGGGCGTCGGAATGCTGATCGGCCTCGCGATCTACGTCGCCGGCCAGAAGCACCTCCCGCGCGAGCATTTCGACGTGCCGGCGCGCGGAGCGAGGGCGGCCGCCGAACCCAAGGCACCGATGACCCGAAGGGACTGGCTCGCCACCGCCGCGCTGCTCCTACTCATCCCGGTGATGGCGCTGGCGATCGTGCCCAACAACCAGATCTTCAACGCCTACCTCGTCTGGGGCGACCGCTCGTTCGACCTTCAGTTCTTCGGCACCACCCTGCCCACCGGCTGGCTGGTCACGCTCGACGCGATCGTGTCGGTCAGCTTCCTCGCCATCGTCGCGCTGTTCTACCGCTGGTACGGCAAGCATTGGCGCGAGCCAGACGAACTGACCAAGATCATCATCGGATCGGCCTTCTCGATCGGTGGCATGGCCTGCCTCTACATGGCCGCGGCCACCACCGGGCCGGGCGAAAAGATCGGCCTGTTCTGGCCGGTCATGTTCCACGTCGTGAACTCGATCGGCTTCGCGCACATGCTGCCGGTCAGCCTGGCGCTGTTCGCGCGGCTCGCCCCCAGCCAGATCAACGCGACGGTGATCGGGCTGTACTATCTCGCCTTCTTCGCGGGCAATTCGATCGTCGGCTGGGTCGGGGGCTGGTTCGAGACGATGCCGGTGACGAGCTTCTGGCTGATGCACATGGGGTTCGCCGCGGCGGCGGGGCTCGCCTTCGTGGCGTTCAAGCTCCTGCTCGCCAGGCGGTTGATGCACGACGCCGAGCCCGAGGATGCCGCGCTGGCATGATGCTACGGCCCCCGACTGCGTGGATCAGTTCGCTTTGGCCTCAAGCTTCTCGGTCAGCGAAGTGACGTTCTTCGGCAGAGCCGCCGCCTTGGCGAGCATCATCTCGTCGTGCTCGACGAAAATCCGCTCGAGCTCGGTGCGCCGTTCGAGCAGCATGTTGGCAATGCCGGGCGCTAAGCTGTCGCGGTCGCCAATCCGCCCGAGCATGACCGAAAGGTCGCTGATCGTCGCTTCTTCGGGCGACTTGAAATAGTGGCCCCGGTTGTCGAAAAAACCCATTCCCTTGTGCGCCATGGCCTGTCTCCAATCGTGATCGGACCCGGCTGACGGCAGCGCATTCGCCCTTGCCACGCTCGGCACACGGCTCGCTGCTCTATGGCTTGAAAATATCGCAGTGCGCGCACCGGGCGCAAGATTATTAACCATGGCACAGTGCCAGGGAAACGATTTGCTTTCCAACGTGGCGTGCGCGCCACAGTATCTTGCGTCAAAAAAGCCGCGATCCGTCCGGCACCGGCGTATCGGGCGCGAACAGCACGACCTCGCCCGCCGCGTCGGCGAAGCCGAGCGTCAGCACTTCGGACATAGCCGGGCCGATCTGGCGCGGCGGGAAGTTGACCACCGCCGCCACCTGCCGCCCCGGCAACGCGTCGAGCGCATAGTTCGCGGCGATCTGCGCGCAGCTCTTCTTCCGGCCGATCGCCGGGCCGAAATCTATCAGCAAGCGGTAACTCGGCTTGCGCGCTTCGGGAAACGCCTCCGCCGAAACGATCGTGCCCACGCGGATGTCGGCCTTCAGGAAGGTCTCGAAGTCGGTCCGCTCGGCGGCGGGTGCATCGGGCGCATGGTGCAGGTGCATTGGCCGGTCACTCCGCCACGATCATGGCCAGGCTCTCGAGTTGGCGGACCGATCGGGCCGCGCGCGCCTCGCCTTCCGCCACCAGCCGGTAAGGCCCGACCTCGTCGTCCAGCGGGGCGTCGTCGCAGCGAGTCGCGACGATGATCGGCGCATCACCCAGCAGCGGCTCGATCTCGCCGAGGCTGAACAGCACCGCGTAGCCATCACGCGCGCGGGCCAGCACCGCGGTCCGCAACGCCTCGCCGCGCACCTCACGCCCGCTCGCCGCGCCCATCCGCGCGACCACGCTGGCGAGCGTCGGACCGGTGCAGGCCGACACCTCACCATGCGCCTCCAGCCGCGCCTCGACCACCGGCAAGCCTTCCAGCAGCGCGGCATTGACCGCCACCGGCTCGGCAGCGACCAGCGAAAGGAGGGCGAGCGCGATACTCATTCGAGTTCCAGAATCACCTCGTCGACCGCCAGGCTGTCGCCCTCGCCCGCGTTGATCTTGCCCACGGTAGCGGATTTCTCCGCGCGGAGGATGTTTTCCATCTTCATCGCCTCCACCGTGGCGAGCGGCTGGCCGGGCTGGACCTCGTCGCCCTCGGCTACGTGCAGCTTCACCAGCAGGCCTGGCATGGGGCAGATCAGCATCTTGGAGAGATCGGGCGGCACCTTCTCGATCATATGCTGCGTCAGGTGCGCGACGTGCGCTGGCAGAATGCGCAGATCGTGCCGAGCGCCGCGCGTGGTGATTGCATAGCCGGTGCGCGTGGGCGAAAGTCGCAGGCCGAGGCGATCGACGGGTTCTGCGTCCTCGTCCGCGCCCGGGGCGTAGAGCGCGACCTCCACGAACCGCGCGCCGGGCGTGTATTCCATCGCCAGCTCCACCGGATCGCCGTCCACCGTGATCGCGCGCTCCTCCAGGCTCACCGCGTGGTCGGTGCCCCCCACGGTGATCGACCAGTCCCCCGGCGCGGCGAGCGCGGGATCGAGCTGGCCCGCGATCCGCCGCGCGCGATCCGCATCGGCCGTGGCGATCGCGCCGCCGACCGCCGCCAGCGCGCGCTTCAGCTCGGCGGAAGGTTCCGCTCCCGCGAACCCCTCGGGATACTCCTCGGCGATAAAGCCGGTGGTGAGATCGCCCGAGCGGAAGCGCGGGTGCTGCATGATCGCGCTGAGGAAATCGACGTTGTGCCCCAGCCCTTCGAGCTGGAATGCGTCGAGCGCGCGCACCTGCAGGTCGGCCGCCTCGTCGCGTGTCTTGCCCCAGGTCACCAGCTTGGCGATCATGGGGTCGTAGAACATCGAGACCTCGCCGCCCTCGAACACGCCGTCGTCCACCCGCACGCCATCGACGCCGCGCCGCCCATTCGGGTTTTCGGCGTTCTCCGCGCCGTCGTCGGTCCAGCCTTCGACCGGCGGGCGGTAGCGCACCAGCCGCCCGATGCTGGGCAGGAAGCCGCGATAGGGGTCTTCGGCATAGACGCGATTCTCGATCGCCCAGCCGTCGATGCCGATGTCGCCTTGCGCGAACGGCAGCTTTTCGCCCGCCGCGACGCGGATCATCTGCTCGACAAGATCGATCCCGGTGATCGCCTCGGTCACCGGGTGTTCGACCTGGAGCCGGGTGTTCATCTCGAGGAAGTAGAAGCTCTCACCCGTCGGGTCCGCGCCGCTGACGATCAATTCGACCGTGCCCGCGCTGTGATAACCGACCGCGCGCGCCAGCGCGACGCTCTGTTCGCCCATCGCCTTGCGCATTTCGGGGCTGACGAAGGGCGACGGCGCTTCCTCCACCACCTTCTGGTGGCGGCGCTGGATCGAGCATTCGCGCTCGTTCAGATAGACGATGTTACCGTGCTTGTCGCCGAGCACCTGGATCTCGATGTGGCGCGGGTCCTCGATGAACTTCTCGATGAACACGCGGTCATCGCCGAACGAGTTCTTGCCTTCGCGCTGGGTCGCCTCGAACCCTTCGCGCACGTCGGTGTCGTTCCATGCCAGCCGCATGCCCTTGCCGCCGCCGCCCGCGCTGGCCTTCATCATCACCGGATAACCGATGTCGTTCGCCCACTTGAGCGCATCATCGGTGGTGTCGATCGCATCGGGCGAGCCGGGCACGGTGTTGACCCCGGCCTCCTTGGCCAGCTTCTTCGATGCGATCTTGTCGCCCATCGCCGCGATTGCAGGTGCGGGCGGGCCGATGAAGGCGATGCCCTCTGCCTCCAGCGCCTCGACGAAACTCGCCCGTTCGGACAGGAAGCCGTAGCCCGGATGCACCGCCTCGGCCCCGGTCTGCTTGCACGCGGCGATGATCTTGTCCGCGAGCAGGTAGCTCTCGGCGGCGGGCGGCGGGCCGATATGCACCGCCTCGTCCGCCATCCGCACGAACGGCGCGCGCGCATCGGCATCCGAATAGACCGCCACCGTGGCGATACCCATCCGCCGCGCGGTGGTGATGACCCGGCAGGCAATTTCGCCGCGATTGGCGATGAGGATTTTGGAGAACATGGATTTCCTATCAGGCTGCCTTGGGTGCCGGAGCGCCGCGCAGCAGCCCCTCGGTGCTCAGGTCTTCGTCGATTTCGGGCCAGTGGATACCGTAGCCAGCGCCGGCCTTCTCCCACTTCGCCCGTTGCTTGGACGTCGCGCGGAGAAGGCGGGGATACCAGGCGAGCGGGGCCGAGATCGTGCGACCGTCCATCAGATCGACGATCAGGCTCGCTTCGTCGAAGCGCACGTCGAGGACGCGCTCGTCGGTCACTCTAGCCGAAATATTCATGCCACGCCTCCAGCAGCCTGACGCGGTGTTCGTCAACCAGCTTAGCAATGTCATTAATCTCGTGCGCGCGAAAGCCCCGGCTCTTCGCCACCTCGCCGCTGTCGAGCCAGACCTTGATCGTCGCCTCGCCGCGGTCGACGTGGATATGCGGCGGCTCGTTCGGCTCGTGGCTGTAGAAATAGAACCGCAAAGGTCCGATGCGCAGGACTGTCGGCACCGGTCAGGCGTCCTCCACCGCCTTGCACGCCCGGCCAGAAGCCCGCAACGGCTCCTCGCCTTGCAGCGCCGTCAGCCCCAGCTTGGCGAACAGTGCGCCGTCGCTGTCGTCGCCAGCGTTCGGCGCGGTCAGCAGCTTGTCGCCGGTGAAGATCGAATTCGCGCCGGCGAGGAAGCACAGGGCCTGCGTTGCCTCGGACATGCTCTCGCGGCCTGCGCTCAAGCGCACCATCGACAGCGGCATCGTGATCCGCGCCACCGCCACGGTGCGCACGAACTCAATGTCGTCGATCTTGGCGAGCGGCGTGTCGGCCAGCATGTCGCCCAACACCGTGCCCTTCACCGGCACCAGCGCGTTGACCGGCACGCTCTCGGGATGCTGTTCCAGCGTCGCCAGCGTGTGGACGAAGCCCACGCGGTCCGCGCGCGTTTCGCCCATGCCGACGATCCCGCCGCTGCACACGTTGATCCCCGACGCGCGCACGTTCGCCAGCGTCTCAAGCCGCTCGTCCATCGAGCGCGTGGTGATGACGCGCTCGTAATATTCGGGGCTACTGTCGATATTGTGATTGTAATAGTCGAGCCCGGCTTCGGCGAGCATTTCCGCCTGTGTCGGCGTCAGCATGCCCAGCGTCATGCAGGTTTCCAGCCCCATCTCGCGCACCCCTTGCACGATCTTGACGATCGCGGGCATGTCGCGATCCTTCGGGTTGCGCCAGGCGGCACCCATGCAGAAGCGCTGGCTCCCCGCGTCCTTCGCCTGCGCCGCGCGCTGGAGCACGGCCTGCACGTCCATCAGCTTGGTCGCCTCGACCCCGCTGTCGGCCTTGACCGACTGGCTGCAATAGCCGCAGTCTTCCGGGCAACCGCCGGTCTTGATGCTGAGCAGCGTGCAGAGCTGGACCTGTTCGGGCGGGTGGTGGTCGCGATGCACGCTGGCGGCGCGGAACAGCAGTTCGGTGAAGGGAAGGTCGAACAGCGCGGCGATTTCCTCGCGCGTCCAGTCGGTGCGGATGTCTGTCATGTCGAATGTCCGATAGCGGCCCCGCGCGATTGCGCAAACCCTTGCAGCGCGGCGGCATAGTGCGGCGCCCCCCGACGGTCGCCCTCGCCCGAGAGCAGGCCCGCCATTGCGCCCGCGAGCCGCGCGACGTTCGCGTCCGACAACTCGGCCAGCGGCGAAACGTAGACGCCGATAGTGAACAAAATCGCGCCGGTTTCGGGCAGGCGGCGCAACGTCTGGCGCTCGGAGCGGACGAACAGCGTCTCGCCCGCGTTGTCGGGCGTGACATGCGCGAAGGCGTCGGGCCGCGCGATCCAGCGCAACTCGGGCGTCGCGGCGATAAACCAGTTGCAGCGCCCGAAAATCCGTCCGGGCCTCAGTTTCAGCATGAAGTGGTCGACACCGCTCGCAAGCTGTTCGGCAAAGCCCTGGATCGGCGCGTGCATCGCGGCCAGCGGCAGCCCCATCTTCTCCGCCGGACGCCAGTCGCTCGGGAATGCCACCGCCGCGCCGACGAGGCGGTAAAAGTCCTCCTCTTCCCGTTTGGTCAGCAGGCACATGTCCTCCCACCGCGCCGTAGCCGCCTCGGGCAATCCACCCGCGACCCCGAGCATCGCCGCCAGCTCGCGCCCCGGCGCCTCGGCCTCCGGGTCGAGTTGGACGCCTTCGGGAAAGGCCGCAAAACCCTCCTCGCGCGCGGCGAGATCGGGCTCGGGCTGCAACCACTCGTCGTCCGCCAGCGCGGCGAGCCCCATCTTCAGCACGCCGCCCCCGCGCGCCTTGGGCAGCAGTTCGTCGACGGAGAAGCCGAGTGTCACGCGGGCTTTCGCGCAAGATAAAGACCCACCGCCATAACCGCGATACCGATGGCGCGCCTGGGCGTCATCGCGGTCTGGATCGCGCCGAGCCATCCGAAGTGGTCGATCGCCGCCGCGGCCACGATTTGGCCGAGCAGCACGAAGAAGATCGCGTTTCCGAGCCCGATGCGCGGCGCGGCGAACGTGACCGAAACAGCGTAGAAAATGATGAACACCGCGCCGAACCAGATATGCGGCGCCTCGAAGCTGATGGCGTGCCTTTGCGGCAAGCCCGTTACCGCAAGCAAGGCGATGGCGATAACCAGCCCGATCGCGAAACTCACCATCGTCGCCGCGACAGCCCCGCCGAGCTGCTTGCCGAGTGCCGAGTTGAAAGCGGCAAACACCGGAATACCGATACCCGCTGCGAACATCATCGCGGCGATCGGCAAGAAGGGTCCCGATTGCGCGTTACTCATTCTGCTGGCTCGGCCTGAGCATCCTCGACGCCGAGCATCGAAGCGAATGCGCGCTCGGACGCCTCGGGGTCGTCCGCGATTGTCTCTTCGCTGCGACTGGTCGGTATCATGTCAGCACCGTGGGTGTGAAATTGTACAGGAAAGCGCCAACCCCGCCCGAGAGCAGCGTGCTCACCATGGCTTGAGCGATCCGAATGACCCGCGCGACCTTGTCGCGCGAATGCGGCGTGACTTCGAGGCTGGCGAGATACGAAGCGACGAGCAAGCTCGTCACCCCGGCCAGGCCTATAAAGACCAGCACGACGATGAGTTGCTTGGGATCGAATTCAGTTCCCTGACCGTCGGCGAACGCGAATACACCACCGAGCGAAACGAGCGATATGCCGGTGGTGTGCTTGAAGAAATCGTAGGACCGTCCGAACGGAACATCCAGATCGGCCCCGAGCTCGCCATCCTCGTCCATCATTCCGCCGCCTCGCTCATGTCCTCGTCGCCGACATCCTCGCCCGGCGGGGGCATATTGTGGCCCAGCAGGCGCAGCATGTCGGCCGCGCATTCGACCACGTTCGAGCCGGGGCCGTAGATGCCCTGCACCCCCGCCTCGCGCAGGAATTCGTAGTCCTTGGCCGGGATCACCCCGCCCGCGACGACCTTCACGTCGGCGCGGCCCGCTTCGCGCAGCAGCTCGATCAGTTCGGGGATCAGCGTCTTGTGTCCGGCGGCGAGGCTCGACGCGCCGATCGCGTCGACGTCGTTTTCCAGCGCCATCGCGGCGGTTTCGCGGGGGGTCTGGAACAGCGGGCCGCTCAGCACTTCGAAGCCCATGTCGGCAAACGCGCTGGCGATCACGTTGGCCCCGCGATCGTGCCCGTCCTGGCCCATTTTGGCGACCATTACGCGCGGCTTGCGCCCCAGCCGGCGCGCCACCGCCTCGACCCCGCGCACGATCTGGCCATAGCGCTCGTCGCCCTCGTAGGCGCTGGCATAGACGCCCTTCACCGGCGTCGGCATCGTGTCGTAGCGGCCGAACGCGTCCTCCATCGCGGACGAAATCTCGCCCAGCGTCGCATCGTGGCGGGCTGCTTCGACGGCCAGCCCGAGCAGGTTGCCGCCGCCGTTAGACCCTTCGGTCAGCGCCTCCAGCGCGGCGCGGCAAGCGGCTTCGTCCCGTTCCGACCGCACGCGCTCGATGCGCGCGATCTGGCTGGCGCGGACCTTGTGGTTGTCGATGTCGAGCGTCTCGATCTCGGCCTCTTCGGGCAGGCGATACTTGTTCACGCCCACGATCACCGTCTCGCCGCGATCGACCATCGCCTGCTTGCGCGCGGCGGCTTCCTCGATCTGCGCCTTGGGCTTGCCGGTCGCGACGTAGGCGGTCATCCCGCCCGCCGCGTCGACCTCGTCGATCAGCGCGCCCGCCTGCTCCACCAGCTTGGCCGTCAGCGCCTCGACGTAATACGATCCGCCGAGCGGATCGGCGACGTTGGTCATCCCGCTTTCCTCCTCGATCACCAGCTGCGTATTACGCGCGATGCGGGCGGAGAAATCGGTCGGCAGCGCGATCGCTTCGTCGAGCGCGTTGGTGTGCAGGCTCTGCGTGCCGCCCAGCACCGCGGCCATCGCCTCGATCGTGGTGCGGATCACGTTGTTGTACGGATCCTGCTCCTGCAGCGAGACGCCGCTCGTCTGGCAGTGCGTACGCAGCATCTTCGACTTGGGATTCTTCGCCCCCAGCCCCTCCATCACGTCGTGCCACAGCGCGCGGCCCGCGCGCATCTTGGCGACTTCCATGAACAGATTCATCCCGATGCCCCAGAAGAAGCTGAGGCGCGGGGCGAAGGCGTCGAGGTCGAGCCCGGTGGCCATCGCGCGCTTCGCGTATTCCTTGCCGTCGGCGATGGTGAAGGCGAGCTCCTGCACCGCCGTCGCCCCGGCCTCGTGCATGTGATAGCCCGAGATCGAGATCGAGTTGAACCGCGGCATGTGCTCGCTGGTGTAGCCGATGATGTCCGAGATGATCCGCATGCTCGGCTCGGGCGGGTAGATGTAGGTGTTGCGGACCATGAACTCCTTGAGGATGTCGTTCTGGATCGTGCCCGAAAGCTTGTCTTGCGACACGCCCGAACGTTCCGCCGCGACGATGTAGAACGCCAACACTGGGATCACCGCGCCGTTCATCGTCATGGAGACGCTCATCTGGTCGAGCGGAATATCGCCGAACAGGATCTCCATGTCGCGCACGGTGTCGATCGCGACGCCCGCCTTGCCGACGTCGCCCGTTACGCGCGAATGGTCGCTGTCGTAGCCGCGATGGGTGGCGAGATCGAATGCGACCGACAACCCCTTCTGCCCGGCGGCGAGGTTGCGGCGATAGAACGCGTTCGATTCCTCGGCGGTGGAGAAGCCCGCGTACTGGCGGATGGTCCACGGGCGGCCGGTGTACATGCTGGCGTAGGGGCCGCGCGTAAACGGCGCGAAGCCGGGCAGGCCCGGATCGAGATCGGCGGTATCCTCGGCGGTATAGAGCGGCTTGACAGCGATCCCCTCTGGCGTGTGCCAGGTGAGGTCGCGGCCCTTTACTTCCTTGTCGGCGGCGGCCTGCCAGTCGGCGGGGGTGGGTGCGTCGTTCTTGTCGTTCATGGCAGACCCCTTAACGCTTCGCATCGCGCGAAGTCGAGACGCGATGGAGCGCCGGATGGGCGCATCCGATCGATTCACGCACCCCGGCACGAGATACCGTTTTCCTACATGGCTCTGCTTGTGCCACCACTCGGCGGTGCCGCAAATCCCCGTCCACCGTTACAACCCGGATCGAAGTCCACACCACGCGCACCGCGATTGCCCCTTCCACCGAGGGCGAACGGGCGAAAGTCACACTTTCTCCATCCGGCCGGAGCGTAACGCGCAGCGCGTGCCTTTTGCTTGCCTTTTCGCACCGCTTCGCCTAGTCGCGCGCCCGTTCTAGCAATCGCCAGATTGAGACGAACCTTCGCGCACGGCACTCGGCCACGCGGAGAATACGGCCCTCTTGCCCCGTCAGCCTTCGCAATGGTGCGCGGGCAGCGGTGAAAGACCCCGGTAGAACCGGCGGCCGGTAGCAAAACGTGAACAGGAATACCGCACACATGGCAACTTCCGCCAATCCCACGCGCGACGATTTCGAAGCGCTGCTCAACGAACAGCTCGGCGGCGCCGGCGACGAAGGCTTCGAAGGCCGCGTCGTCAAGGGCACCGTCACCGCGATCGAGGCCGGCATGGCCGTGATCGACGTCGGCCTGAAGAGCGAAGGCCGCGTCAACCTCAAGGAATTCATGCGCGTCGACGACGAGCACGGGCTCGAAGTCGGCAGCGAAGTCGAAGTTTTCGTCGACCGCGTCGAGAACGCCGACGGCGAAGCGATGCTCAGCCGCGACCGCGCCCGCCGCGAAGCCGCCTGGGACAAGCTGGAAAGCGAATTCGGTGAAGGCAAGCGCGTCGAGGGCCGCATCTTCGGTCGCGTCAAGGGCGGCTTCACCGTCGACCTCGACGGCGCCGTGGCGTTCCTGCCCGGTTCGCAAGTCGATATCCGCCCCGTGCGCGACGTCACCCCGCTGATGGACATGCCGCAGCCGTTCCAGATCCTGAAGATGGATCGCCGCCGCGGCAACATCGTCGTTTCGCGCCGCGCGGTGCTGGAAGAAACCCGCGCCGAACAGCGCAGCGAGCTGATCGACAAGCTCTCCGAAGGCCAGGTGATCGACGGCGTCGTCAAGAACATCACCGATTACGGTGCGTTCGTGGACCTGGGCGGCATCGACGGCCTGCTCCACGTCACCGACATGAGCTACAAGCGGGTCAACCACCCGAGCGAGATCATCGAGATCGGCCAGACCGTGACCGTGCAGATCGTCCGCATCAACGAGGAAACCCAGCGCATCAGCCTCGGCATGAAGCAGCTGGAAAGCGATCCGTGGGACGGCGTGGGTGCGAAGTACCCGGTCGGCGCGAAGATGACCGGCACCGTCACCAACATCACCGAATACGGCGCCTTCGTGGAGCTGGAGCCGGGCATCGAAGGCCTCGTTCACGTTTCCGAGATGAGCTGGACCAAGAAGAACGTGCACCCGGGCAAGATCGTCTCGACCTCGCAGGAAGTCGAAGTGATGGTGCTGGAAGTGGACAGCGAGAAGCGCCGCATCTCGCTCGGCCTCAAGCAGGCCCAGCGCAATCCGTGGGAAGAGTTCGCCGAGAAGCACCCGGTCGGCTCGAAGGTCACCGGCGAAGTCAAGAACGCGACCGAGTTCGGCCTGTTCGTGGGCCTCGACGGCGACGTGGACGGCATGGTCCACATGTCGGACATCGCCTGGGGCATCTCGGGCGAGGACGCGCTGGCGCTGCACCGCAAGGGTGAAGAGGTCGAAGCCGTCGTGCTCGACGTCGACACCGACAAGGAGCGCATCAGCCTCGGCATGAAGCAGCTCGAGAAGGGCGCGCCGACCGAAGCGGGCGCTTCGGGCAGCCTGCGCCGCGGCGAGACCGTGACCGTAACCGTGCTCGAGGTTCGCGACGGCGGGCTCGAAGTGCAGGTCGGCGAAGACGGCGCGACCGGCTTCATCAAGCGTTCTGACCTCGGCCGCGACCGCGACGAGCAGCGTCCCGACCGCTTCCAGGCCGGCCAGAAGGTCGACGCGCTGGTCGCCGGCTTCGACCGTTCGAAGAAGCCGAACTTCTCGATCAAGGCGCGTCAGATCGCCGAAGAGAAGGAAGCGGTGGCGCAGTTCGGTTCGTCCGACTCGGGCGCCTCGCTCGGCGACATCCTCGGCGAAGCGCTGAAGAAGAAGGACTGACCCTTCCGCCTTCACGCCCGTCAGGGTTGAAGAAAGGCCCGTCTGCCACCCGGCAGGCGGGCCTTTCCTACATCGGCCCCGCTGCGTAAGATGCGCACCCTCAAGAAGCGAAGCGATAGGGCATACAAAAAACGCCATGCTCGAAGTCCACCAGTTCCCCTGCCTGTCCGACAACTACGGTTTCCTGCTGCACGATCCGGACAGCGGCGAAACGGCGTGCATCGATACGCCCGACGGCGCCGAATATCTGAAGCAGGCGCAGGCCAAGGGGTGGCGGATCACGCAGATCTGGAACACCCACTGGCACCCCGATCACGCGGGCGGCAACACTGCGATCGTCGAGGCGACCGGGGCGAAGGTCGTTGCCCCGAAGGAGGTCGAGAAGCTGTCGCCGATCGACCGGTTGGTCGGCAACGGCGATATGGTTTCGCTCGGCGGCTACGAAGCGCGGGTGATCGACGTCGGCGGGCACACCGACGGGCATATCGCCTATTACATCGAGGATGCGGACATGGCCTTCGTCGGCGACAGCGTGTTCGCGCTGGGCTGCGGGCGCATGTTCGAGGGCACGCCCGAGCAGTTCTGGGGCAGTATCGAGCGGATCAAGGCGTTGCCGGGCGAAACCACCCTCTACTGCGCGCACGAATACACGCAGGCGAACGCGAAGTTCGCGCTCCATGCCGATCCCGACAACGTCGAACTGCAACTCTACGCGCAGGAAATCGACCGCAAGCGCGAACACGGCGAGCCGACCGTGCCGACGCAACTTTCGCGCGAACTCGAAACCAACCCCTTCCTGCGCGCCGACAAGGAAGGCCTGCGCAACCGCTGGGGCGGCGGCCAGCCGCACGAGACGTTCGCGGCGCTGCGGGCGGCCAAGGACGCGTTCTAGCCCTTCTCGGCGCCCGTCCAGTCCATGCCCCTGTAGGTATCGCCGGCCTTCAGTTCGGCGATCATCTGTGCGACGCGCTTGCCGCGGGTCTCGTCGCGCTTCGCCCGCCCGATCCAGATCAGGTAGTCGTTGCGCTGATACGGCGGCCGCGCCGCATAGGCCTTGGCCTGACCCGCGTCGTGCAGCGCGCGCTCGACATCGGCCGGCATGCTCTCGCGCGGACGCTTGCTCATACGGAAACTCCGGATTGGCGACTTCGCACCGGCAACTGCCGTCGCCCGGCCACGTTCCTACCCCGGATAAGGGTCCGCCTTAAGCAGCTTCGCCAGGTGGGCGGCGTTGGCGGCGACCATCTTCGCGGTCTGTGTCACCTTCTGCGGACGATGTTCCAGGTCTTTGAAGTCGACGCTGCCCATCGCTTCGCCCACCCAGTAACAGGCGGCGACCGCGGGGATCGTCCAGCCGGTGTCGTTGAGGCTCTGGAACAGTTGCGCGCTCGACCAGTGCGCTCCGTCCTCGTTGCCGACGATCGCCGCGACCGCGACCTTGGAATAGCTCGGCATCCGGCCCGCATCGTCGGTTTCGGACAGGAAGGCGTCCATCCGTTCGAGCACGCGCTTGGCGATCGAGCCGATCTGGCCCATCCAGATCGGACCGCCGAAGATCAGGATATCATGCGCGAGGATTTTCTCGCGCAGTCCGGGCCACTCGTCGCCCTTCCCCTCGTCCGAGGTCACGCCGGGCAATACATTATAGTCGGCGATCCGCAGCGTTTCGGCGAGCGTTACGTCGTGCTTGGCGAAGGCTTCTTCCAGCACGCCGATCATCGCATCGGTCGAACTGGCCTCCCCGCCCGAGCGCTTGAGCGAGCAGTTGAGCGCGATTGCGGAAAGGGCCATGCGATTTCTCCTGTTGTTACAGGAAGAAGCGCACGGCCCTTCGATCGTTCCGCAATGTGCCGCGGGTCAGATGCTCGAGATCAGCTCGTCGGCCAGCCTGCGGTCGGCCTCGGCGTCGTGCTTATCGGCGATCAGCTTGCGCGATGCTGTCGCGGCGGCGCTGGCGGCGCGGGCGCGGACGTCGTCCACCGCCTCGCGCTCGGCGGCGGCGATCTTGTCTTCGGCCATGCGCTTGCGGCGTTCGACCATCGCCTTGCCGTCGTCTTCGGCCTTCGTGAGGATGGCGTCGGCTTCGCGCTGGGCATTGCTCAGCATCGCCTCGGCGTCCTTTTCGGCGTTCGAGACCTTGCGGCGATATTCGTCGCGCAGCGTCTCGGCCTCGGCACGCAGGGCCTTGGCTTCGTCGAGTTGCTGGCGGATCGCGGCGATCTTGTTGTCGAGCCCGCCGACGATCATGCCGGGGACCTTCTTCCAGATCGCGATCAGGATCAGCACCGTCATCGCGACGGCGACGACCTGGAACGGCGCGAGGCCGAAAAGCTCGGGCTCGACGTGAACCGCCGAGCCGTGTTCGACCACCGCTTCGGTCTGCGCCTCGTCGGCGGTGAAGAGTTCGGGCGCGTTAGCCATGAGCCATGGCCTCCTTCACGGCCTTCTTCGCATTGGCGGCGGTGACGCTGACCCCGGCGAGACGCTGGACGATGTCCTGCGCCGCTTCGGCGGCCACGCCTTCGACTTCGGCCAGCGCCGAAGTGCGCGCCGCGGCGATCGAGGCCTCGGCATCGGCGAGCTTGGTGTCGAGCCGCTTCTGCGCGGCCGCCAGCTTCTTCTCGTTGGCCGCGGCCGCATCGGCCTTGGCCTTGGCGACGAGCGTCTGCGCGGCGGCGCGGTTTTCGTTTTCCCGCTTGCGCCAGGCCTCCTCTTCCTCGTCTGCCTGCGTGCGCGCAGCATCGGCGGCGGCGAGATCGGCGGCAATCTGACCGTCGCGCTGGGAGACGGTGTCCATGACCTTGGGGACCATGCCCCGGCCGATCACGAAGAAGACGATCCCGAAGAACACCAGCAGCCAGAAAATCTGGCTGGAGTAGGTTTCTGCGAGCTGGGCTATCTGGGGCATCGAATCACGTCCCGGAAGTCAGGCGAGAACAGGCGCGCCGGCCGGGCTGACCCGGCCGGCGACGATTGCAGAAGTCGATCAGGCGACGAAGATCAGGATCATCGCGACGACGAACGCCAGCAGGCCGAGAAGCTCGGCGGCGGCGAAGCCGATGAACAGACGGCCCTGCTGGCCGTCGGCGGCGCCGGGGTTGCGCAGCGCGCTCTCGAGGAACGAGCCGAACACGTTACCCACGCCGATCGCGGCCATACCCGCGCCGATCGCGGCGAGACCGGCACCAACCAGCTTTGCAGCTTCTACGTCCATGTCAAAAACTCCTTTGAAACGAATGAATTGATTCGGGTTGTTGAAACTTTAGTGAAGGTTCTCGGCGTCGTTGATGTAGAGCGACGTCAGGAGAGCGAACACGTAGGCCTGGATGCCCGCGACCAGGATTTCCAAGGCGCAGATGCCGATCATCAGCACGAAGCTGGGCAGGCCGACGAGCAGGCCGAAATGGGTCCCCGCATTGGTGCCGTCGATCACGAAACTCGACAGAACCTCGAGCAGGACGTGCCCCGCCATCATCGCCACGAACAGCCGCAGCGCGAGGCTGAACGGGCGCACCGCGAAGCTGACGAGCTCGATCAGGAAGATCGCCGGGATCATCGGCAGCGGCGTGCCGTGCGGCACGAACAGGCTGAAGAAATGGAACCCGTGTTTCCAGAAGCCCACGACCAGCACGATCGCGAAGCTGATCGCCGCCAGCACGCCGGTGATCGTGAAGTGGCTGGTGAAGGTGAACGGGTGCAGGCCGATCAGGCCGAGCGGCAGCAAGCCGAGGATGTTGGCGAAGAGGATGAACATGAACAGCGAGAACACGTAGGGTACGTACTTGCGCCCCGCCTTGCCGATGTTCGCCTCCAGCATGTTGTCGACGAAGCCGGTGAAGGTTTCGACCGCCATCTGCCAGCGGCCCGGCACCAACTGGCGCTTCATGCCACCCCACACGAAGGCGGCGAGCACCACGGTGGTGATCAGCATCCACATCGCGCTGTTGGTGAAGGCGATGTTGTAGCCCGCAATTTCCCAGTTCGCCGAGCCGAACAGCGGCTCGATGGTGAACTGGTACATCGGATCGACCTTGGCCGGTTCGGCTGCCACGGCGTTCTACGTCCCTACCTCATGAACATCCGCGCTCGCGGCTACCCCTCCGGAGAGGAGTCGTCGGAGCGCGTGTTCGCCATCCTAAAAATGTTCCTGAAGGCCACCACTATCCCGAGGAACAGGCCGACCAACAGACCCCAGGGCGACGTGCCGGCGAAGGTATCGACCAACCAACCGAGCACGAGACCGCCGAGAATACCGCCGAGGAGATCCGCGAGCACCCGGTTTCCGCTGCGATAGTTCGCATCGGAGCCGGTCGCCTGCGGCCGGTTGCGCTGTTCTTCACGCTCTTTCGCGGCCTTCAGCCGCTGTTCGAGCGCATCGATCCGCGCATCCTCGGCAATCGGTTCTCGTGCGGGCTTATCGTCGCTCATGCCATGCTCCTTGTTAGGGGAATGCGCGGCACAGGCAACGGTTGCCCGCCGAAGGCGCCGCCCCCTTAGGCGGCGGTCATAGGCAAGTCAATCGGCGGGTTGCTGCATTGCGGGAGAACTTGCCCCCAAGCGGGCACGGGCGAACTCTGGCGCCCGCGATCGATGCGGGTCAGCCCGGACAGCGGCTGTCGCGCTGGGGGGCGCCACTGCCGCGCGTCTGCCACGAGCCGTCGGGCGCCTGGTATTTCTCGCCCGGCGAGGTCTTGGAGATGGCGATGCAGCCCGCCGTCAGCGCATATTCCTCCAGCGTGGCGTTGGCCGCCTGCGCCTTCTGCGCGTAGATCGCCCGGCGCTTGATGTTGATGTCGTTGACCATCCGGCGCAGTTCGGCCGAGCCTCCGCCGACGATGCCGAGGTAGCCATCCATCTTTTCGCCCACGGTGCCCGCCGCGCGCGCCTGTTCGTAGGCCGGATCGCGCTGGGCGTGGGCCGCACCGGCGAGCCCGCCCACGGCGAGCGCGAAACCGGCTGCGGCGAAAGCTGCCTTGCGCACGAAATCCCTGTTCATCTCAATCTCCATCAGAAGATATCCGCATTGTTCTCGATCGTGTTGCCCGCGTCTTCCGCGAGCCGGTAGATCACTTCCTGCCGGATGTTGATGTTGAGCTCGATCACGATGGGCTTGTCGGGCGCCTCGACCGAGATGCACCCGCCCAGCGCGAGCGAGCCCGCCACCACCAGCGGCAGCGAACCCCTGGCCCACGCCCGTTGTGCCTTTCCCCGCATGGGCAAGGTTTTCGCAGCGCCGGGGCGGGCCGTCAATTCGACTGGCTTCATGGCATAGTCTCGCTTTCCTGGGTCTGAACGGATTGGTCGTCGTCGGCTTCGGGATCGTCGGGCCGAATGATCTCGAGCCCGGTCCCAGGCTCGGCGCCTTCGGATGGAGTTGCCGGCGCGGGCTGCCCTTCGGGAACCTGGAACTGCACGCCGTCGTCGCGCAGCAGCCCCAGTTCGCGCGGGTCGCGCACGAAAGCGGGATCGTAAAGCGAACGCAGGTTGGTCAGCAGCTGCGCGAAGGCAGCGCGGATGTTGACCCGAAATTCGAGCGGCAGCCCGGCAATCTGCCGGGTCACGAAGTTGCTGCTCGTCCCCTCGCCCTGGCTGACCCCCTCGAAGCGGACCTCGGTGATGATCTCGCCCGAAAGGCTGCCGTTCATGCCCACCGTCATGCGCCGGTAATCGAGCGAGCGCAGCGCCTCGAACGCGTAGTTGGCGATCGGCGAAAGATCCTCGTAGGTCAGCTCGCCGACATATGACACGTTGCCGCCGGGCGGGCGCGACGTCAGCAATCCGCCGTCGATCCTGCCGTACCCCTGCTCGTCGAACACGATCGGCACGGTGCCGTCGAAAATGCCCGTGGCGCTGATGTTGCCCAGCTCCATGTTCTGGACGAAGGCAGCGGCATCCAGCCCCTCGATCTCGAACACGTAGGCGCGCCGCTCGCTGATGCCGAGATTGAGATCGACCGGGCGCAGCCGCAGCGTGCCGCCCATGAACGGCCAGGTGCCGCCCGCGACACCCAGGAACTGTCCCTCGCGCAGCGCGAATTCGACCGTTCCGTCGGTAACCTCGATCCCCGGATTGACCGAGCCGACCCGGATCTGCTGCCGCGGCGCGGTGGTCAGCGCGATCAGGTCGTCGAACACGATCGTGCCCGCCGCGCCGCGCACCGGGCCGAAGGCGGCAGCGAAATCGAGCCCTTCGCTGGTGAACCGGCCCGAGCTGGTCACACCATCTGCATTCCAGTCGATCCGCCCGCTGCCGGTGACCACGCCGCGTGCATTGGCGATCACGCCCAACGCGCGCGGGGTGAGCATCACGGGCTGGAGCGATTCGTCGAACAGCAGGCCGGCGACGGTGAGATCGGCGCGCCCGGTGCCGCTGCCCAGATCGTGGACGATCGCGACCCGCGTGACCTCGCGCTCGCTGGTCGGTTCGCGCAGCACGGTGTCGGCGCGGATCACGTTGTCGGCCAGCGTCAGCGTGGCATCGCGCGCCATCAGCGGATTGAAGCGGTCGGTCTCGGCCCGGTCCTCAAGCGTGAAGCGGCCTTCGGCGAGCGAGAGCACGCCGCCCGCGTAGCGCCACGTCCCCGAGGTTTCGCGCAAGTCGAGCGGGACGACGAACAGCGAGACGTCGGCATCGTCGAACGTGCCGGCGATCTCGCGGCCCAGCGTCGCGGCGAGATTGCTGACGCTGAAGCGGCTCGCCGCGTCGGGCGGGCCGAGCGCCACGGTGACGTCGCGCGCCGAAAGATTGCCGGGCCAGGCGAACCCGATCGGACCCGAGGCGAGCACGATCGGCGTTCCGGCGAGCCGGCCGGCGAGATCGAGCGACGGCGCCCCAGCGGCGATCCGCAAACCGCGCGGACCGTAGGCGAGGATCGGCGCGCCTCTGGCGGGGCACAGCGTCAGCGTACGCCGCTCGAACACCAGCTCGGCCAGCGCCAGCCCGGCGAAGCGGAAATCGGTGCATTCGCGCCACATCGCCAGCCCGCCCGCGCGCGACCAGCCGCCTTCGAGCGGAACCTCCAGTTCGCGTGCGGAACCGCCGGGCAACGCGCCCGACGCGATCGCCCGGCCCGAGAACCCGAAGCGCCCGCCGGTTCCCTGCGCGATCGTAAGCTCGGGTATCGCGAGGCGCGAATCGCCGGCGGTGTATTCGGCCATCCGCAAGCGCAGCAACGGATCGCGGCCCGGCAGGCGCTCCATGCGTCCGGTGATTTGCGGCAGCCCTTCGCCGCCGGTGCTGAAGTTGCCCGCGATACGCGGCGCGGCGCCGCCAGCACGGCTGAACTGCCCGCGCGAGAGCGCCAGCAGCGTCGCCCCGCTGCCCCCGCGCAGGGTCGCGTTCGGTACGAGCAGCGACAGCGAATCGCCGCGCACGCGCGCAGTGACGCTGGCCGCGATCCGGCTGCCGCGCGATTCGCGCACGAGACCGCCAGCGGCGCGCTCGAGCAGCGGGGCAAGCAGCGTGCCCTGCCCCGCGGTGCCGAGCTCGCGAATCCGGCCGGTCAGGCGATCGCCGAAGCGCAGGTCGTTGCCTTCGAGGTCGCCTTGCAGCGCGATCCTTTGAAACCCATCGCGCGCGCGCAATGCGCCGCGCGCGGTCAGCACCGCCAGCCGTCCCTGCGGATGGGCGATCCCGCGCCCGGCGAGCGTGTAGCGGGCATTGAGCTGGCCGTCGCGCC
This sequence comes from Pelagerythrobacter sp., assembly GCF_041912895.1. Classification (NCBI taxonomy): domain Bacteria; kingdom Pseudomonadati; phylum Pseudomonadota; class Alphaproteobacteria; order Sphingomonadales; family Erythrobacteraceae; genus Pelagerythrobacter; species Pelagerythrobacter sp. The sequence continues at coordinate 859,674 of NZ_JAYSGI010000001.1, forward strand.
AGGCAGCGCGCATCGTGCCGTTGACGCCGCTCGCGCGCGTCTCGCCCGCAGCAAGCGCGCCGCTCGCGAGCGAGGCCCTGCCCTCGACACCCGCGAAATCCGCATCGGCGGTGGCGTCGAGCGTCAGCGCCGCGTCGGCTAGTCTGATGCCGCCAGCCGGACAGGCGAACCCGGCGAGCCGCAGCGGACCGGCGAAACGCAGCTTGCCGGCCTCGGTCGTCACGCGGCCATAAGCGCTCGCTCCGGCGCCCTCGCATCCGCCGCCGTTGATCTCGGGCGCCACCGCCGCGAGCACGCCGGCGAACCCGCTGTCGAGCCTGCCCGCGCCCTCGGCCTTGAAGCCGACCGGACCGTAGGCGGTCTCCAACAGCGCGCGTCCGTCGGTCAGCGCGATGTCGAATTCGGGCAGTCCCGGCGGCTCGTCGGTGTCGCGAAACAATACGCGGTCGAGCGAGCCGAAGCTCAGCGCCCCATCGCGCCAGCTACCGAACAGACGCGGCCGTTCGAGCTCGATCCGGCCGATCTCGGGGGTACCGAAGCCGTAGCGCATATGCACCACGACCCGCTCCACCGTCAGGTCGGGCAGCAGCGGATCGCCGATCACCACGTCGCGCAGCACCTGCTGGCCGGGGCCGATGCTCTCGATCTCGTATCGCGCGGGAAGGTCGTAATCCTCGAGCAGCTCGGCGATTACATTCCCTGCGATACGCTCGCGCGTGAACCATGCGATCGCGAGCCCAGCGACGATCAACAGCAGCAGCGCGAGCGAGACGCGCCAGCGCCATTTCGTCAGGCGGCGGCGCGGCGCTACGGTTACGGCCTCGTCAGCATTATCGTTGTCTTCGGCCAGCGCCATCGCCTCACACTTGCGCGCATCGCCGGGCAAAGGCAATGCATCGGTTGTCGAACGCGACGGCGGGGGGAAGGTTGCCGCAGGACAAGGAAAATCCGGGCCACACGGGCCATCGCGCGCGATTGCGCCAGCGGCTGCTGACCGGCGGGGCGGAGGCGTTGGCGGACTACGAACTGCTCGAATATCTGCTGTTCGCCGCCAATCCGCGCGGCGACACGAAGCCGCTCGCCAAGGCGCTGCTCGCGCGGTTCGGCTCGCTCGCAGCGGTGCTCAACGCGGAAGCCGGCGCGTTGCGGCAGGTTTCCGGTATGGGCGAGACGGGTGCCGCGGCTCTAAAGGCGGTCGCACTCGCCACCCGGCGCATGGCGCGCGGCGAAGTGCAGCAAAAGCCGGTGCTGGGCAGTTGGCAGGCGCTGATCGATTACCTGACGATCGACATGGCGCATCTCACGGTTGAGCGCGTACGCGTGCTCTATCTCGACACGCGCAACCGGCTGATCATGGACCACCACGTCGGCGACGGCTCGGTGGACGAAGCGGCGATCCATCCGCGCGAGGTCGTGCGCAAGGCGCTCGACCTCGGTGCGAGCGCGCTGATCCTCGTCCACAACCACCCGAGCGGCAATCCCGAACCGAGCCGCGCCGACATCGCGATTACCCGCCGCATCGCCGAGGCGGGGCGGCTGCTCGGCATCGTCGTCCACGATCATGTGATCGTGGGGCGCGAGGGGCATACGAGCCTGAAGGCGAAAGGACTGATCTAGCGCGCGCCGCCTCTCCGGCTTGCCTTCGCGCGGCGCGCGCCCTAGCGGCGGCGCATCCTTGCCCCGATGGAGTCGATGATGGTCCCCCGCTATGCCCGCCCCGACATGTCCGCGATCTGGGAGCCGGAGGCGCGCTATCGCATCTGGTTCGAGATCGAGGCGCACGCGACCGAGAAGCTGGGCGAACTCGGCGTGGTGCCCGAGAGCGCGGCGAAGGCGCTGTGGGACTGGTGGGCGACCGATCCGAAGATCGACGTGCCCGCGATCGATGCGATCGAGGCGGTAACCAAGCACGACGTGATCGCCTTCCTCACCTGGGTTGCCGAGCAGGTGGGCGAGGAGGCGCGCTTCATGCATCAGGGCATGACCAGCTCCGACGTGCTCGACACCACGCTGGGCGTGCAACTCGCGCGCGCCAGCGACATTTTGCTGGAAGACCTCGACCTGCTGCTCGCCGCGATCCGGCGCCGGGCGGAGGAACACAAGTACACCCCCACGATCGGCCGCAGTCACGGCATCCACGCCGAGCCGGTGACCTTCGGCCTCAAGCTCGCGCAAGCCTATGCCGAGTTCACCCGGTGCCGCCAGCGGCTCGTCGCCGCACGGGCGGAAATCGCCACCTGCGCGATCTCGGGCGCGGTGGGCACGTTCGCCAATGTCGATCCGGCGGTGGAGGAGCACGTCGCCGAGCGCCTCGGCCTCGCGGTCGAGCCGATCTCCACCCAGGTCATCCCGCGCGACCGGCACGCGATGTTCTTCGCTACGCTGGCGGTGATCGCGGGCTCGATCGAGCGCGTCGCGGTCGAGGTGCGCCACTTGCAGCGCACCGAAGTGCTGGAAGCGGAAGAATACTTCTCGCCCGGGCAGAAGGGCAGCTCGGCGATGCCGCACAAGCGCAACCCGATTCTGACCGAAAACCTCACCGGGCAGGCGCGCATGATCCGCGCCTACGCCCTGCCCGCGCTGGAGAACGTCGCGCTGTGGCACGAGCGCGACATCAGCCATTCCTCGGTCGAACGCTTCATCGGCCCGGACGCGACGATCACGCTCGATTTCGCGCTCGCGCGGCTGACCGGGGTGATCGACAAACTGCTGGTCTATCCCGAGCGGATGCAGGCGAATCTCGACCGGATGGGCGGCCTCGTTCATTCGCAGCGCGTACTGCTGGCGCTGACGCAGGCGGGCGTGAGCCGGGAGGACGCTTACCGGCTGGTGCAGCGCAACGCGATGAAAGTGTGGGAATCGGATGGCAAGCTGTCGCTGCTCGATCTGCTCAAGGCCGACGAGGAAGTCACTGCGGCGCTCAGCCAAACCGAGTTGGAAGAGAAGTTCGATCTCGAATACCACTTCAAGGAAGTCGATCGCGTGTTCGACCGGGTGTTCGGTTAGGTTCTTCCCTTGGATTGCCAAGGCGACTAGCATCGCGCAGTCGAAAACCGGGGAACGAGGCGAAACATGCAAGTCGTAAGAACGATCGTCTGGGTGCTGCTGCTGGCGGCGCTGCTGGTGTTCTCCGCGTTCAACTGGACGCCGGTGGAAGTGAAGATCTGGACCAATCTGGTGCTGGAGACCAAGATCCCCGCGCTGGTGATCGTCTCATTCCTGCTCGGGCTGGTGCCGATGTGGTTGCTGCATCAGGGCACGCGCTGGCGGCTGAAGCGGCGGATCGGCTCGCTCGAGACCGCGCACCGCACCGCGGTGGCCAACGCCGACCGGCACGATGCGGTGACCACGCCTGGCACCACTGCTGCAGCGACCCCGGCGGAAGTCGACAGCGGCTTCGCGGTCGATCCGGCTCCGCCACCGGCCGCTGTGCCACACCCGGCCCCTGCCGCGTCGGACATCCCGCCGGGCGATCCGCGCGATCCCAAAGACCGCCTGTGACCAATCCCGTCTATCTCGCTCTCGACCTGCCGCAGCTCGATGCGGCCAAGGCGCTGGCCGGAAGGGTCAAATCGCACGTCGGCGGGATCAAGCTGGGGCTCGAATTCTTTTGCGCGCACGGGCACCACGGGGTGCACGAGATCGCGCACCTCGGCCTGCCGGTGTTCCTCGACCTCAAGCTGCACGACATCCCGAACACCGTCGCCGGAGCGATGCAGGCGATCCACGTGCTCGAACCCGCGATCGTCACCGTCCACGCCAGCGGCGGACGCGCGATGATGGAGGATGCCAAGGCCGCCGCCTCGAACGGCACGAAAGTCGTGGCGGTGACGATGCTGACCAGCATGGACGACCGCGATCTCGACCGCACCGGTGTGAAGGGCAATGCGCACGAACAGGTCATGCGGCTGGCCGAGTTGGCCGAAGCCGCCGGGCTCGACGGGATCGTCTGCTCGGGGCAGGAGGTCGGCGCGGTGCGCAAGCAGTGGAAGGAAGGCTTCTTCGTCGTCCCCGGCCTGCGCCTGCCGGGCAATGGCGAGAACAACGCGAACGGCGATCAGAAGCGCGTCGTCACCCCGCGCCAGGCGCGCGACGACGGGGCGAGCGTGCTCGTCGTCGGCCGCCCGATCAGCCGCGCGGAAGACCCGGTGGCAGCGGCGCGCGCGATCGAGGCGACGCTTTGATATCTATCGAAACGGCATCGCCCGGCGATGCCCCTGCCCTCAAGCGCATGCTCGAAGCGGCCTATCGCGGCGATTCGGCCCGCCGCGGGTGGAACCATGAAGCCGACATCCTCGACGACGAGCGGGTAACGCCCGATGAGGTCGCAGGGCTGCTCGCGGACCCGCAGGCCACCATGCTCGTTGCACGCGGCGAGGGCGCCATCGTCGGCTGCGTCGCGGTCACCCGCAAGGAGGCCGCATTGGCCTATCTCGGCATGCTGTGCGTCGAGCCTGAATTACAGTCCACCGGTCTCGGACGACGCCTGCTCGACGCAGCGGAAGAAAGCGCCCGCAGCCGCGGCATCTCGGCGATGGAAATGACCGTCATCGACAGCCGCGACACGCTGATCGCATGGTACGAGCGACGCGGCTACTCGCGCACCGGCGAGGCGCGCCCGTTCCCCGTGCTGCGCGACCCTCCGCTCACTTTCGCGGTGCTGGAAAAGCCGCTCGCCGCGCCCTAAGTGCCGCCAATGGCCGCGACGAAGATCAAGATCTGCGGGATCACGGCTCCCGACGCGCTCGAGGCGGCGATCGCCGCGCGGGCGGACTGGTGCGGGCTGGTGTTCTTCCCGCCCTCGCCGCGCAATCTCGCGCCTTCAGACGCGCGCGCTCTGGCGGGGCAGGCGGGGCGGCGGATCGGCAAGGTCGGGCTGTTCGTCGATCCTGCCGATGCGCTGCTGGCCGAGGGAGTGGCGGCAGGCGCGCTCGACGCGATCCAGCTCCACGGTGACGAGACGCCCGCGCGCGCGGCGCAAGTGCGCACCCGCTTCGCCTTACCGGTGTGGAAGGTGATCGCGGTCTCCTCCGCCGCTGATGTCGCCCGCGCGGAACTGTATCGCGGCGCGGTGGACACGATCCTGTTCGACGCGCGCACGCCGAAAGGCGCGGATCGTCCCGGCGGCATGGGCTTGCGCTTCGACTGGTCGTTGCTTGCGGCCTATCGCGGCGCGCTGCCGTGGGGGCTCGCCGGTGGGCTGACGCCCGAAAATGTCGCCCAGGCGGTGGCGCTCACCGGCGCGCCACTGGTCGATACCTCGTCGGGCGTTGAACGCGCGCCGGGGATCAAGGACCTGGGCAAGATCGCCGCGTTCTGCGCCGCCGCGCGCGCCTGAGCCAAGGCGCGATGCGCGCCACCAAACCTATCGTGTCTCGACTCCGCGCGGCTCGACCGGCATTGGGGGCGCGATGACGAGCAACCCCAATTCCTACCGCACCCAGCCCGACGAGCGCGGGCACTTCGGCGACTATGGCGGCCGCTTCGTGGCCGAGACGCTGATGCCGCTGGTGCTCGATCTGGAGCGCGAATACCGCGCCGCGCAGGCCGATCCGGCGTTCAAGGCGGAATTCGACGACCTGCTGGAGCATTACGTCGGCCGCCCCAGCCCGCTCTATTTCGCCGAGCGGCTGACCGAGGCACTCGGCGGCGCACAGGTGTGGTTCAAGCGCGACGAACTGAACCACACCGGCGCGCACAAGATCAACAACTGCATCGGGCAGATCCTGCTCGCGATCCGCATGGGCAAGACCCGGATCATCGCCGAGACCGGCGCAGGCCAGCACGGCGTCGCCACCGCCACCGTCTGCGCGCGCTTCGGCCTCCCGTGCACGGTGTTCATGGGCGCGGAGGACGTGCGGCGGCAATCGCCCAACGTGTTCCGCATGAAGCTGCTCGGCGCCGAAGTCCGTCCCGTCACCGCCGGGCGCGGTACGCTCAAGGACGCGATGAACGAGGCGCTGCGCGACTGGGTCGCGAACGTCCACGACACCTTCTACATAATCGGCACCGCGGCGGGCCCGCATCCCTACCCGGAACTGGTGCGCGATTTCCAGAGCGTGATCGGCAAGGAAGCGCGCGAACAGATGCTCGGCCGCACCGGCCGCCTGCCCGACCTGCTGGTGGCGGCGATCGGCGGCGGATCGAACGCGCTGGGGCTGTTCCACCCCTTCCTCGACGATGCGGACGTGAAGATGCTCGGCGTCGAGGCGGCAGGCCACGGTCTCGACGGCAACGAGCACGCGGCCAGCCTGCTCGGCGGCTTCCCCGGCGTGCTCCACGGCAACAGGACCTATCTGTTGCAGGATGAGGACGGCCAGATCACCGAGGGCCACTCGATCAGCGCTGGGCTGGACTATCCCGGAATCGGGCCGGAACACGCGTGGCTGAAGGACACGGGCCGGGTCGAATACACCGCCGTGACCGACGACGAGGCGCTGGAGGCTTTCCAACTCCTGTGCCGCACCGAGGGCATCATCCCCGCACTCGAACCGAGCCACGCCATCGCGGCGGTGGCGAAACGCGCGAAGGAGATGAACCGCGATCAGATCATCCTCGCCAACCTCTGCGGGCGGGGCGACAAGGACATCTTCACCGTGGCTGAAAAGCTAGGAGTGGAGATGTGAGTCCACCAGTCCGACAGGGGATAGAGTCCGGATTGCTGGCTGCAGTCCTCGTCTTCATACTGAGTATTGCATTCGCATATATGTCAGAAGCTGCAATCGATCCGAACAAGGAAATGGCTCGCTCGCTGGTCTTTGCGCTCATTTTTGGTGTGTTGGGATGGCGTCGTGCTAACCATGACTGATCGCGTCTCCACCGCCTTCGCCAAGCCCCACCCCGCTCTCGTCGCGTTCATCACCGCGGGCGACGGCGACACCGCGGCCAATCTCGACGCGCTCGTCGCGGGCGGCGCGGATGTGATCGAGTTGGGGATGCCATTTACAGATCCGATGGCCGATGGCCCCGCGATCCAGCAAGCGAATATCCGTTCGCTCGGCGCGGGAACGACCACCGCCGAGGTGCTGCGGATCGCCGCCGGGTTCCGCGAGCGCCACCCCGACGTGCCGCTGGTGCTGATGGGCTATGCCAACCCGATGGTGCGGCGTGGGGCGGAGTGGTTCGCCACCGCCGCGAAGGACGCGGGCGTCGATGGAGTGATCTGTGTCGACATTCCTCCCGAGGAGGACGAGGCGCTCGGCCCCGCGCTGCGCGCCGCCGGGATCGCCCCGATCCGTCTCGCCACGCCCACCACCGATGCGAAGCGCCTGCCGCAGGTGCTCGAAGGCTCGGACGGGTTCCTCTACTACGTCTCGGTCGCGGGGATCACCGGCAAGCAGCAGGCCGTGCAGGGCTCGATCGACGAGGCGGTGGCACGGCTCAAGGCCGCGACCGAGCTGCCCGTAGCGGTCGGCTTCGGCGTGCGCACGCCCGAACAGGCGGCCGCAATCGCCCGCGTGGCGGACGGCGTGGTGGTCGGCTCCGCGCTGGTCGAACTGGTCGGCGAGCATGGCGGCGATGCGCCGCGTCACTTGCGCGACCTGACCGAAAAACTTGCCAAGGCGGTGCATTCGGCGGCAAGGGCCGACCATGAATAGGTATCTGGCATGAACTGGTTCACCCGCGTCCGCAATTCGCTGCCCTTCGTGGCCAAGCGCACCACCGAGGAAACGCTGTGGGTCAAGTGCCCCGGCTGTTCCGAAATGCTGTTCACCAAGGAATACGAGGAAAACCTCAAGGTCTGCCCGCGCTGCGGCCATCACGGCCGGATCGGCGCGGACGAGCGGCTGAGCCAGGTGCTCGACGACGGGTTCGACCTGCTCAAGCAGCCCGAGGTGGCCGAAGACCCGCTCAAGTTCCGCGATACCAAAAAGTATCCCGACCGGCTGAAGCAGGCGCGCGCGAAGAACCCGCACAAGGATGCGTTCTCGGTCGGTTCGGGCACGATCGAGGGGCACCCGGCGGTCGTCGGGGTGCAGGATTTTGGTTTCATGGGCGGCAGCATGGGCATGGCGGTGGGCACCGCCTTCGTGCAGGGCGCCGAGCGCGCGCTGGAGCGCGGGTGCGGCTATATCGTCGTCACCGCGGCGGGCGGCGCGCGGATGCAGGAAGGCATTCTCAGCCTGATGCAGATGCCCAAGGCGACCGTGATGACGCGCCGCCTGAGAGAGGCCGGCCTGCCCTATATCGTCGTGCTGACCGACCCCACCACCGGCGGCGTCACCGCCAGCTACGCGATGCTGGGCGACGTGCAGATCGCCGAGCCGGGCGCGCTGATCGGCTTCGCGGGCCAGCGCGTGATCCAGGATACGATCCGCGAGAAGCTTCCCGAAGGCTTCCAGCGCGCGGAATACCTGCACCAGCACGGCATGGTCGACATGGTGGTCGACCGCCACGATCTGCGCGCGACGCTGGCGAACGTGCTGGATTACTTGCAGCCCGCGAAGGCGGCGTGAGCCAAGCATCCTCCCCGGCACGGGGAGGGGGACCAGCCGCAGGCTGGTGGAGGGGCAGGTCGCAAAGGCTCGTCACAGCCAAGGTGCGGAGCGCGGCATGTGCCCCTGCACCCCTCCCCCGCTCGGGGAGGATATGAAAGACTTCGGCACATCCTCCGACCCGGCGGTGCAGGCACAACTCGACCGGCTGGCCACGCTTTCGGTGCCGCAGGGGCGGCTCGGCCTCGACACGATCCGCGCGCTGCTGGCTCGGCTCGGCGATCCACACCTGTCGCTGCCGCCGGTGTTTCACGTCGCGGGGACCAACGGCAAAGGCTCGATTTGCGCCTTCCTGCGCGCGATGCTCGAGGCTGAGGGCCACCGCGTCCACGCGACCACCAGCCCGCACCTGGTGCGCTACAACGAGCGGATTCGCGTGGCGGGGGAACTGATCTCCGACGCCCGGCTGGCGGCACTGCTAGCGCAAGTGCTCGACGCGGGGGCGGACCTCGGGCCGAGCTTCTTCGAAGTCACCATCGCCGCCGCCTTCGCGGAATTCGCGCGCGTTCCCGCCGATGCCTGCGTGGTCGAGGTCGGGCTCGGCGGGCGGTTTGATGCGACCAACGTGATCCCGCGCCCCGCCGTATGCGGGATCGCCGCGCTGGGGATCGACCACGAGCGCTTTCTGCTCGCGCCCGAAGAAGGCACGCCGAGCGAGCCGCTGGCGCGCATCGCGTTCGAGAAGGCGGGCATCGCCAAGCCGGGCGTGCCGCTGGTGACGCAGTCGTATCCGGAAGGTGCCGCTCAGGAAGTCGAACACGCCGCCGAGCGCATGGGTGCACCGCTCGCAATGCGTGGGCGTGAATGGCACGGCGAGGTCGATGGCGAAGCGCTGCGCTATTCCGACAACAACGGCGCGCTCGACCTGCCGCTGCCCGCCCTGCCCGGCCCGCACCAGCCCGAGAACGCCGCGCTCGCCGTCGCCATGTTGCGACACCAGAGCGCGCTGGCTGTTACGCCCGAGGCGATGGCAGAGGGTATCCGCAGCGCCAACTGGCCCGCACGCCTCCAGCGTCTCGCCCCGGGCCCGCTCACCGATGCACGCGAAGTATGGCTCGACGGCGGGCACAATCCCAGCGCCGGGGCGATCCTCGCGCGGCATTTCGCCGGGCAGCGGCTTCACCTCGTGCTGGGGATGATCGCGGGCAAGGACCCGGCGGCGCTGACCGCGCCGCTCGCCGGGAGCATCGCGAGCCTGACGGTGGTGCCGGTGCCCGCGCACGACTGCTTCCCGGCGGAGGCGTTTGGCCCCGAGACGATCGCGGCACCCAATGTCCCCGCTGCACTCGCCGCGCTGCCGGGCGATGGCCTGCCGGTGCTGATCGCGGGTTCGCTCTACCTCGCGGGCGAGGTGCTGCGGCTCAATGGGGAAATGCCGGACTAGACCGGCGGGTCAGCCCGCGCATCGCCCTCACCCACTTCGCCGGCGGTGCCCATCGCAGCGTCGACCAGCCCGGTGCGCATCATCCACCAGAACAGCACGATGCCCGGCAGCGCGAGCACGGTGGTCAGCAGGTAGAAATCGACATAGCCGAACGTCTCGATCAAGCTGCCCGCGGTGGTGCCGGTCAGCAACCGCCCGACGATGCTCGCCCCCGCACTGATGAGCGCGTATTGCGCGGCGGTGAAGCGCAGATCGCACAGCGCCGAGAAATAGGCGACCACGACCACCCCGCCATAGCCGCTGGCGAAGTTCTCGAAGCCGATCGCGCCCGCCATGCCGAGGTTGCTCTTGCCGATCGCGGCGAGCCCGGCGAAGCTGAGGTTGGAGATTGCCATCAGGATCAGCGCGATCAGCACCGATCGCTTGAGGCCGAGCCGGGCGTAAAGAATGCCGCCCACGAACACGCCCACGATCAGCGCCCAGAAGCCGACGCCGATGTCGTAGATCGCGATCTCGTCGTTGGTGAAGCCGAGATCGTCGAACAGCAGGCGGAAGGTGAGGTTCGCCAGCGTATCGCCGATCTTGTGGACGAGGATGAACAGCAGCACCAGCCATGCGCCGTTGCGGCGGAAGAATTCGACGAACGGGCCGGAGATCGATTGCCACATCTCGCCCATGCCGCGCCGCGCGGCCACGACCTTGCGCCGCGCGGGCTCGCCCAGGATCAGCGCGGTCAGCATCGCGGGCAGCGCGAACACCGCGCAGGCGATATAGGCCGCTTCCCAGCCCATCCGTGCGGCGACGACCAGCGCCAGCGCGCCGGCGGCAGCGGCACCGATGCGCCAGCCGTACTGGCTCATGCCCGAGCCGGTGCCGAGCTGATAGGGTTTGAGCGTCTCGATCCGGTAAGCGTCGATCACGATGTCGAAGGTTGCCCCCGCCAGGCCGAGCAGCACGGCGGAGGTCGCGGTCCAGACGATGTCCGCGCTCGGATCGACCAGCGCGAGGTTGACCGTCGCGGCCATCACCAGCAGCCCGACCACGATCATCCACGACACGCGCTGGCCGAGCCGCCCGATCACCGGCAGGCGCACCCCGTCGATCACCCAGGCCCAGAGGAACTTGAGGTTGTAGACGAGGAAGGCGAGCGTGAAGGCGGTGACGGTCGATTTCTCGATCCCGTCCTGCGCCAGGCGGGTGGTCAGCGTCGCGGCCAGCAGCGCGAAGGGAAATCCCGACGACACGCCGAGGAAGAACGAGGCGAGCGATTCCTTCTCGAGATAGGGCTTGATCGATTCCCAGGTGCTGCGGCGCTCATCCCCGCCCGCATCGATCGTTTCGGCCATTCCCTAGCGTCCTTCCGTTTCGCCCGCTTTGGTGCGACACTAGCCGGGAGAGAGGACGAGGAACAGGCGTCATGAGCGCTACCCGCACCGAGCATCCCACGCGTGGCCCGACCGGCGGCATGCTGGCGCTGGCGCAGGCCATCGCCGGGGGCGAAGGCCGGGCCGAGGCGGGCGTGAGCGAGGTGCCCGCTAGCGTCTATACCGACCCAGACTACTTCGCGCGCGAGCAGCGGGCAATCTACCAGCGGATGCCGCAGATCCTCGCCCCGTCCGCGCTGCTGCCCGATCCGGGCATGGCGGTGCCGCACGATGCGACCGGGCGTCCGCTGCTCGTCACGCGTGACGGCGAGGGCAAGGCGCACGTGTTCCTCAACGTCTGCCGCCATCGCGGCACGCGGCTGGTCGAGGGCAGCGAGCCGGTGTGCCAGAAGCGGCTCGTGTGCCCTTACCACGCCTGGACCTATTCGGTGGACGGGCGCCTGCTCGCCCTGCCCCGCCCCGATACCTTTCCCGGTCTCGACAAGAGCGCGAAGGGGTTGATCGAATTGCACAGCCGCGAGACGGGTGGGTTGATCTGGTTCTGCCCGCAGGAGGGTGCCGCGGACTTCACCCATGCCGAGACACTGGGCGAGGATTTCGACGCGCTGGGCATGGGCGAACACGTGCTGTTTCGCCGCAAGACGCACGATGTGGCGGCGAACTGGAAGCTCATCATGGACGCCTTCCTCGAAAGCTATCACGTCACCCGGCTCCACGCGCAAACGATCGGGCCGTTCTTCAAGGACGGAGTGACCTCGGGCGACATGATCGGCCCGCACGCGCGCAGCGCTGTGGGGCGGCTGGAGGATATGGAGCGGATCGACCTCAACGACATGGCCGCACTGCGCCGCGTGATCACTTTCGCCTATCAGCTCCTGCCCGGCGCGCTCATCATCCCCAGCCCCGACTACATCAACGTGATGACGATGATGCCGCAGGCGCACGACCGCACGCTGGTGGAGGATTTCATGCTGATCCCCGAGCATCCCGCGACAGACAAGGCGCGCGACCATTGGGAGCGAAGCTGGGCACTGCTCGACGGCGGGGTGTTCGCAAGCGAGGATTTCCGCGCGGCCGAACTGGGGCAGCAGGGCCTCTCTACCGGCGCGATCCCCTTGCTCACGCTCGGCACGCTCGAAGGCGGTATTCGGCGCTTCCACGAGACGGTCGAGGAAGCGTTGCGCGCCGCCAATTGAACGCGTAGGCGCGCGCGATGGCGCAGCAACCCAGACCAGAAGGCGAACGTATCGCCAAGCTGCTCGCACGCGCGGGCGTGGCCAGCCGGCGCGAGGTCGAGCGGATGATCGCCGACGGGCGCGTGGCGGTCGGCGGCAAGGTGCTCGAGACCCCGGCGACGATCCTGCCGCACCTGCGCGGCGTGACGGTGGACGGCAAGCCGGTCGCGGCGGCGGACCGCACGCGGCTGTTCGCGTTCCACAAGCCGACCGGCCTCATCACCGCCGAACGCGATCCCAAGCGCCGCCCGACCATCTACACCGCGCTGCGCAACGCCCTGCCGCGCGACGCCGGACGGGTCATGCCGATCGGCCGGCTCGACCTCAACACAGAAGGGCTGCTGCTACTCACCAACGACGGCGAACTGAAGCGGCAGATGGAACTGCCCGCGAGCGGCATCCCGCGCACCTACCGCGCGCGCACGTTCGGCGAGATAAGCCAGCAGCAGCTCGAGGATCTGATCGACGGTGTGACCATCGACGGGATGCATTACGGCCGGATCGACGCCAACATGGAGCGGCGCACCGGGCGCAACCAGTGGATCGAGCTGACGATCACCGAAGGCAAGAACCGCGAGATTCGCCGCGTGCTCGAACACCTCGGGCTACAGGTCAGCCGCCTGATCCGCACCGGCTACGGCCCGTTCGCAATCGGCGAACTGGCGCGCGGGCAGGCGGTCGAAATCCCCAAGCAGCAGATCGAGCGATTCCGTAGTGGTTTGAAGAAGCGCTCGTGAGGATCGTCGCGGGCGAATGGCGCGGGCGCAAACTCGTCGCGCCCAAGGGCGAGGCGACGCGGCCCACCGCCGACCGCACGCGCGAAACGCTATTTTCCATGCTGGCGAGCAGGCTGGGCAGTTTCGAGGGGCTGGCGGTGGTGGACCTGTTCGCGGGCTCGGGCGCGCTCGGGCTGGAGGCGCTATCGCGCGGCGCGGCGCGGTGCCTGTTCGTCGAGCAGGACAGCGCCGCGCTGACCGCGTTGCGTACAAACATCGCAAGCCTGGATGCGCGCGCCCGCTGCGAGATCAGCGCGGCTTCGGTGCTGTCGCTGGGGCCGGCGAAAACGGCGCTCGATCTGATTCTGCTCGATCCGCCCTACGGCACCGGCGCGGGCGCGGTCGCGCTCGACAGGCTGCTGCGACTGGGCTGGATGGGGGAAGCCACGTGGGCGGCGCTGGAGACGCGGGCCGACGAGGCGGTGCAAGTAAAAGGCCTCGAAATCGAGGCCGAAAGACGCGTCGGCAAGGCGAAGTTGACTTTGCTCCGCCTTGCCGCGCAGATTTAGAGGTTCAACGCACCGATTACATCGGTTCCTGCGTCGGTTCCTCCTCGGTCACCGCCGGGTCTTCTGGCGTCGGATCGGTGGTCGGCTCAGCCGCCATGTCAGCCGGAGGGGCCTCGGTCGGAGCAGCCGTGGTGGCGCCACTCGCCATCGCGGCGGCCTGGCTTTCGATCTGCGCCCAAGCCTGCTCCTGCTGCTCGGCCGGAAGGCCCGAGAGCGTCACCTTGTTCGAGTCCGAGATGCGCCAGAACAGTTCCTGACGATCAGGCGTCAGCGCCCAGAAATAGGTCTGGGTGTCGGCCGGCCAGGCATCGTACTGGGCCTGCTGGGCCGCGGGCCACGCATCGTAGCTCGCTTGCTGCTGGGCATCGAGCGAACTGGTGGCGGTCGCTTCGACCGGCGGCGCGGATGCGGCTTCGTCCTGCGCAAGCGCGGGGAAAGCGATGAGAGCGGCGGCAGCCGCGGCGGGGATAAGAGTAACAATACGCATTGGGAAATCTCCTTTGCAAAAATCCCATGCAACGAACGCGAACCAATTCCCGACAGCAGTCCCCCTGTCAGGATTACCTATTATCGTGGCCATCAAGAGGGCCTGAAACAAGGTTTCCGGCTTGGCCAAATCGCTTCTGGAGAACGCTTCAGCGGTAAATGTGGCCGAATCGCGGCAAAACGCAGATCAACAAATTTCCGAAATTTTTCAGCACGTCGCTGGCCAAAATTGCCAATCAACATAAAGTAAGGGCGGAGCCGCCATGGCAGCTCCGCCCCTTTTCGGCCTGTGCGCTCATCCGTGTCCAGAGAGGCGCGCCGAAAAAACCGTCAGGCCTCGGGCTCTTCCTCGGCCACCGGCGTGGCCGGCTGTTCGGCGGGCAGCGGCTCGTCGATTTCGCTCGCCGGGCGACCCGGCCAATAGTTTAGCGGACGATTGCCGTAATTCTTGCCCGCCTCACGCGGATTGACGCAGCCGTCGGTGACCCCGTCCTCGCAGATCGGATAGTCGGTCTTCGGCGCGGGTGCACTCTGCACGGTCTCGCTCGCGACGAACTGCATATTGCCCGAGCCTGCCTGCGCGCCAGCCGGCGACCGCGGCGTGGCCGGAGCGGTCGACGTCATCGGCGCGGAGGTGGCAGCGGGCGCCGGCGGGGGCGGCGCAGTGCCGGAAGTCGACGGCGTCGCGGGCATGCTGGATGCGGGAGCAGCCGCAGGGGCCGCGGGTGCAGCAGCGCCCGGAGGGGGCGCACCGTTGAGTTGCGCGGAAATCTGCGCCCAAGCCTGAGTCCGCTGGGCGGGCGTCATCTGGAACACCTGCACCCGCTGTTCATCGGTCAGCGCCCACCAGCCGGTCTGCTGTTCGGGGGTCAAGGTCCAGTAATACTCCTGAACTCCGCCCGGCCAGCCATCGTAGGAAGCCTGCCGGTCGGCGGGCCATGCGTCGTAAGCGGTCTGCTGCGTCGCGTTCATCGAAAACGCGGCGTCGGTCGCCATATCGGCGGGCGCCTGCGCTGCCGTCGCGGTATCTTCGGGGGCGGTGGCATCCTGGGCAGCAGCGGGTACGGCCAGCGCCAGCGCGGCGGCACCAGCAAGCATCATGGTACGCATTGCAGCTTTCTCCATTGTCGGTTGTATAGCTGGCTCTACGCCGCACGCCGGGCTCGGTTCCGCCGCGCCCTTGCGCCGGCACCTTGCGTTCTCTAACTGTTCGCGTCGTGACCGACCTCGCCGAATCCGCCGCCGCTCGCCCACCATCGAGCGAGATTCCGCTTTATGCAGAGCAGCTTAACGCGCCCCAGCGCGAGGCCGTGCTGACGACCGAGGGGCCCGTGCTGATGCTCGCCGGGGCCGGAACGGGCAAGACCTCGGCGCTCACCGCACGTCTGGCACATCTCGTCGCAACCCGGCGCGCCTGGCCGAGCGAAATCCTCTGCGTCACTTTCACCAACAAGGCCGCGCGCGAGATGCGCGAACGGGTTGGCCGGCATATCGGCCCTGCGGTGGAAGGAATGCCGTGGCTCGGCACGTTCCATTCGATTGGCGCGAAGATGTTGCGACGCCATGCCGAACTGGTGGGACTGCAATCGAATTACACGATCATCGATACCGACGACCAGTCGCGCCTGCTCAAGCAGCTGATCCAGCAGAACGACCTCGACGAGAAGCGCTGGCCCGCGCGCCAGCTTGCCGGCCTGATCGACCGATGGAAGAACCGCGGGCTCAACCCCGAGGATCTCGATGCGGTCGAGAACGAGGCCTACGCCAACGGCCGCGGCCAGCAGTTCTATAGGCTCTATCAGGATCGGCTGAAGGCGCTGAACGCCTGCGATTTCGGCGATCTGCTGCTGCACATGCTCAACATCTTCCGCCGCGAGCGCGAGGTGCTGGCGCAGTATCAGCAGCGCTTCAAATACATCCTCGTCGACGAGTATCAGGACACCAATCAGGTCCAGTATCTCTGGCTCCGCCTGCTCGCGCAGGAGCGCAAGAATATCTGCGTGGTGGGGGACGACGATCAGTCGATCTATTCCTGGCGCGGGGCCGAGGTCGCCAATATCCTCAAGTTCGAGAAGGATTTTCCCGGCGCGGCGGTCATCAAGCTGGAGCAGAACTATCGCTCCACCCCGCACATCCTCGGCGCCGCCTCGGGCCTAATAAATGCCAACAGCCAGCGGCTCGGCAAGACGCTGTGGACCGAGGCCGACGGCGGCGACAAGGTGCGCGTGATCGGCGTGTGGGACGCGCCCGAGGAAGCGCGCCGCGTAGGCGAGGAGATCGAACGGCTGGAGCGCGAAGGCGCGCCGCTCGACCGGATCGCCATCCTGGTGCGCGCGCAATACCAGACGCGCGAGTTCGAGGACCGCTTCATCCAGATCGGCCTCGCCTATCGCATCGTCGGCGGTTTCCGCTTCTACGAACGCGCCGAGATTCGTGACGCGCTCGCGTACCTGCGGGTGATCGCCCAGCCCGCCGACGATCTGGCGTTCGAACGGATCTACAACCAGCCCAAGCGCGGGCTCGGCGCCAAGACGCTCGAGAAGATGCACCAGCATGCGCGCGCCACCGGCCTGCCGCTCGCCGCCGCCTCGCTGCAACTGGCCGACAGCGACGAACTGCCCGCGCGCGCAGGCGGCACGATCGCCGCGCTGATGCGCCAGTTCCTCGTGTGGCGCGAGCAGGCAGACAAAGTGACACCCGCCGAACTGCTGCGCACGGTGCTGACCGAGAGCGGCTACGAGGCGATGCTCCAGGCGGAAAAGACCGCCGAGGCGGCGGGACGGCTGGAAAACCTGTCCGAACTCGCGCGCGCGATGGAGGAATACGACACGCTCGGCGATTTCCTCGAACACGTCAGCCTGGTGATGGACAACGACGCCGACCAGTCGACCGAGAAGGTCACGATCATGACCATCCACGCCGCCAAAGGGCTGGAATTCGACAACGTGTTCCTGCCCGGGTGGGAGGAAGGCGTGTTTCCGAGCCAGCGCGCGCTCGACGAAGGCGGGCTCGCCAGCCTCGAGGAAGAGCGCCGCCTGGCCTACGTTGCGATCACCCGCGCGCGGCGGCGTTGCACGATCGTCCACGCGGCGAACCGGCGCATCTACGGCCAGTGGACCAGTTCCATCCCCAGCCGTTTCGTCGGCGAACTGCCCGCCGACCATATCGAGGAAGAAACCACGCTCACCGGTGGCGCCTCATTGTGGCGCGCAGGGATGAGCGAGCACGACGATCCGTTCGCCCACCTCGCCCGGGCCCAGCCTGCCCGCACCACCACACGCGGCCCCGGCTGGCAGCGCGCGCTCACCACCGGTTACGATCCCAGCCCGAAGCGAGTAAAGGAAAGCACGCGCAGCGCGGCGAGCTTCGCCGCCAAGCCGCGCACCGACATCGCTATCGGCGCGCGCGTGTTCCACGACAAGTTCGGCTACGGCACGGTGACCGATCAGGAAGGCAACCGGCTGGAGATCGAATTCGAGCAGGCCGGCACCAAGCGGGTGATCGACAGCTTCGTAACGGTGGCGTGAAGGCGCTAGGGAGGCGCGAGATGGGCCGAATGAACATCGCGGCGATGAAGTTCGCCAAGGTCTATCCGCTGTACGGGCAGAAGGCCGAGAGGAAGGGGCGGACGAAGGACGAGGTGGATCAGGTCATCTGCTGGCTGACCGGTCACGACCGCGCGAGCCTGCAGCGCGAGATCGACCGCGAAACCGATTTCCAAACGTTCTTCGACGAGGCTCCGAGGCTCAACCCGGATCGCACGCTGATAACCGGCGCGGTCTGTGGCGTGCGCGTGGAAGACGTCGAGGACCCGCTGATGCGCGAGGTCCGCTACCTCGACAAGCTCGTCGACGAGCTGGCAAAGGGCAAGGCGATGGAGAAGATTCTGCGGGCCTGAGCGCCATGCGGCAACCGACAGCGCGCGGCCCGCAGCGCCCGCGCGTCAGCTGAAACCGACGCCGAGGAAATCGGGCTTCGGCCCGTTCCATTCGCCTGCGGGGACCGGTTCGTCGTCTTCGTCGCGACGGCGGCGCTGGCGCTCGGGGCGCTCCGCCCGGTCGGGCCGCGAGGGGCTGTCGCGGCGCGGCTTGCGGCTTTGCCGGTCGCGATCTTCGCGGTCCTCGCGATCGCGGCGCGAACGGCGGGGCCGTTCCTCCTTCTCGTGAGGGCGTTCCTCGCGCGGTTCGGGCGCGGGCTTGAGCTCGACGCGGACGTCCTTCTTGCCGAACACCGCGATTTCCGCGCCGGTCAGCTTCTCGACATTGTCGATCGCCTCGGCGTCGTCTTCCGCGACGAAGGTGAACGCACGCCCCTTGGCGCCCGCGCGGCCGGTGCGGCCGATGCGGTGGACGTAGTCGTCCGGGTGCCACGGCGTGTCGAAATTGAACACGTGGCTCACGCCCTTGATGTCGAGCCCGCGCGCGGCGACGTCGCTGGCGACGAGGATGTTGACGTCGCCCTGCTTGAACCGGTCGAGTTCGCGCAAGCGGCTGGTCTGGTCCATGTCGCCGTGGATTTCGCCGCTGGCGAAGCCGTGACTCTGCAGGCTCTTGTTGAGCTCGCGCACGGTGGTCTTGCGGTTGGCGAAGATGATCGCGGTCTCGACCAGATCGTTGCGCAGCAACCAGCGCAGCGTCTCGCGCTTCTGGCGAGCCTTCACCGGCACCTTGAACGCGGTGATGTTCTCGTTGGTGGAGGCGCGGCGGCTGACCTCGATCCGCTTGGGCGCGGTCAGGAACTTCTTCGCCAGCTTTTCGATCGGCGGCGGCATCGTGGCGCTGAACAGCATCGTCTGGCGCGTTTCGGGCAGCTTCGAGCAGATGAACTCGATATCGGGGATGAACCCCATGTCGAGCATCCGGTCGGCCTCGTCGATCACCAGCAGTTCGCAGCCGTTGAGCAGGATCTTGCCGCGCTCGAACAGGTCCATCAGCCGGCCCGGGGTGGCGATCAGCACGTCGACGCCTTCGTCGAGCGCCTTGACCTGGTCGCCCATCTGCACGCCGCCGATCAGCAGTGCCATCCTGAGGTCGTGGTTGGTGCCGTACTTCTCGAAGTTCTCCGCCACCTGCGCCGCGAGTTCGCGCGTCGGCTCGAGAATCAGGCTGCGCGGCATGCGCGCGCGGCGGCGGCCACTGGCGAGGATATCGATCATCGGCAGCACGAAGCTTGCCGTCTTGCCCGTGCCGGTCTGCGCGATGCCGACGATGTCCTTCATCATCAGGACCGGCGGGATCGCCTGCGCCTGGATGGGAGTCGGCTCGGTATAGCCGGCGGCATCGACGGCCTTGAGCAATTCAGGGGATAGGCCGAGGTCGGCGAAAGTCATCTGTGTCCGATGGATCCGGGTTGTGGCTGGGGTGCCCGCCGTGCAGGGCACTTCGCACCTGCACAATCGCCGCGCCCTTTGCGCGGGACGCGAGGAAAAGTCAAGAATTGCCGGAGAGGCCGGTCAATCGCGTTCCGCGACCATCTGGTTGAGTGCCGAGATCGTGCACCGCGAGCCGGTGCGCGACTGGAGCCTGTCGCGATCGGCGCACATCATCCCGTCGGACCGGCGCTCGAGATAGAAACCCGAATAGAAATCCCGTGCCGAGCACGACCGCTCCAGCTCCACCGCGAACATCCGCCGGTCACGCATGTAGAGCATCAGGCGATTGTCGCGCGCGGGCTGCACCGCGCCGATCGCCGCGACCGGCAGGCATTCGGTCTCGCGTTCAGCGGGGCGTATCCGCGAGGGGCGCACTTCCGCCAGCGACGACAGGTTCGGTTCGCGCGGGCTTGTGCGATGCGGCGCGACGCGGATGATGACCCGCTGCTCGATCCGCACCTGATGCTGGACCGGGTCGGCATGGAGCGCGTCGAGCATGATCCAGCCCGGCTGCATGGCCTCGGCCCCGATCGTGCGCGGAACCGCCGGTGCGGAGTCCCCGACGATCGACGGTCCGGCCGGCGCAGGCGAGCCGAACAGAACGAGCAGGGATGCAATGATGGCCGCGGGGCTGGTCATCGAAGCTGGTCAGTTTCTCCGTGCGGTCGCCTCGATCGAGGCAACTCTATGCCGTGCGGCGCAATAGCGCAAACGCTTGAACGGAGGCTTAATCCTGCCGCGCTGCGAAGACGCGGGTGGTGAATATGCCCGCTGCTGTGCCATAGGCGCGAGATGCGCGATCCCGACGCCTTCCTCGCCGCCGCGGCCGACCTGCTCGGCGCACGCGGCTTCTCCCGCGATGCCGACACGATCGCGCCCTGGCTGACCGACTGGCGCGGGCGCTATTCGGGCCGCGCGCTGGCGATGGCCTCTCCGGCGAGCACCGAAGAGACAGCGGCGCTGGTGAAGCTGTGCGCGCAGCATCGCGTGCCGATCGTCCCGCAGGGCGGCAACAGCGGCATGTCGGGCGGCGCGACGCCCGACGAAACCGGCGGCGCGCTCCTGCTTTCGCTGCGCCGGATGAACGTCATCCGCACACTCGATAGCGATGCGCGGCAAGCGGTGTGCGAAGCGGGCGTCATCCTGCAGACGCTGCACGAGGCGGCGCACGATCACCGCCTGCGCTTCCCGCTCACGCTTGGCGGCAAGGGCTCGGCGACGGTCGGCGGACTGATCTCGACCAACGCCGGCGGGACGCAGGTGCTGCGCCACGGCACGATGCGCGCGCAAGTGCTCGGCATCGAGGCGGTGCTGGCCGACGGCAGCGTGTTCGATGCGCTGACGCCGCTCAAGAAGGACAACCGCGGGTTCGATCTCAAGCAATTGCTGATCGGTTCGGAAGGGACGCTGGGCGTGGTGACCGCCGCGACGCTGCGGCTGCTTCCCGCCATCGGCGGACGCGCGGTGCTGTGGGCAGGAATGGATTCGATCGGCGCGGCGCGGCGCCTGCTGCTCCATGCCGAGGCGCGCGCCGGCGACCGGCTGGAGGGGTTCGAGGTGATCCCCGCGCACTGCCTCGCTTCGGTGCTCGATCACTTGCCCGACGCCCGCAGCCCCGTCTCGGGCGAGCACGCCTGGCATGCGCTGATCGAGTTGGTCGCGGAAGATGGGCAAGCCGATGCCCTGCCCGCGCTGGCCGAAACCTTGCTCGCGAGCGCGTTCGAGCAGGGCCTCATCGCCGATGCGACGATCGCCGCCAGCGAGGCGCAGGCCGAGCAGTTCTGGCTGCTGCGCGATTCGATCTCCCCGGCGGAGCGCGCGATCGGCCCGGCGATGCAGCACGACATCTCGGTGCCGGTCGAGCGCATGGCCGATTTCGTCGACCGCGCAGTGCCCGAGGTCGAGGCACGCTTCCCCGGCACCACCGCGGTCGCCTTCGGCCATCTGGGCGACGGCAACGTGCATTTCCACGTGCTCGCGCCGCGCGGCGCGGCGCGCGGCGTGTGGGAGGAGAACGAGGGCAAGGCGATCAGCGCCTTCGTCCACGATCTCGTCACGCGCTGGGGCGGGTCGATCAGCGCCGAACACGGTATCGGCCAGATGAAGCGCGACGAACTGGGCCGGCTCGGCGACCCGGTCGCGCTCGATATGATGCGCCGGGTGAAACAGGCGCTCGATCCGTACGGCATGCTCAATCCGGGCAAGCTCGTGCCACTTGCACAGCCTGCCGCCACACCGTAAGGCGCGCCCTTCACGCGCGGGGCGAGCCTTGCGCGAAGCGACATTCCTGACGATCCGGAGAGATTCCCATGGCCAGCGCGCCGCAGCCCAGCCTGCCCCTGTTCTACAACGACCTGATGCCGCTCAACAGCCGCGATCACGCCAAATGGCACAGCAAATCGGTCGATTCGGCCAAGTGGCTTTCGGGCCAGCACGCGATTCCGCTCACGGTCGACGAATTCGTGCAGGCGCAGCGCGACTATCCGATCGTGTTCTCCTCGGGCGAGAACCCGCTGCCGCTCGCGCTGATGGGCCTCAACGAAGGCGTGAACACTTTCGTCGACGAGAACGGCAAGGTCACCGATCCGGTCTACCTGCCGGCGTATGTCCGCCGCTATCCGTTCATGCTGGCCAAGCTCCAGCAGGATTCCGACGAGCTCTCGCTGTGCTTCGATCCGACGACCGACGCGGTCGGCGAGTTCTCCGAAGGCGAGGCGCTGTTCGACGACGAGGGCAAGCCCGCTGCGGCGACCCAGCGCGTGCTCGAATTCTGCCAGCACTTCGAGGAAGCGGGCCAGCGGACCAAGAACTTCATCGACGAACTGAAGAAGCACGATCTGCTGATGGATGGCGAGATTGCCATCACCACCAACGACAATCCCGACAATCCCTACATCTACCGCGGCTTCCGCATGGTGAACCAGGAAAAGCTGCGCGAAGTTCGGGGCGATGTCCTGCGCACCTGGAACCAGAACGGGCTGATCGCGATGATCTACAGCCACCTGTTCTCGCTCGAACTGATGCGCTCGATCTTCGCGCGCCAGCAGCAGCAGGGCAAGGGCCCCACCCTGCCGCCGGCTCCGGCCGAAGTTCCGGTCAATTGAAGCACGGCAGAGCGGGGTTTCCGGGCGGCGGCCCGGGCTTGTAAAGGCCACACCCCTTTCCTATCTGCAATGTGTCGGACCGGCGATCCCCTCATGGCCGGTTCCGATTGGTGCGCTGCGGTGCACCTCCTCCCTGAACCTTGGCCACCTCGTGCATCTTGCACGAGGTGGTTTTTTCATTCGGCCGCCAGCGGCAGGGTTCCTCCGCGACCGAGCGCGGCGACCACGTCCCCCAGCTCGCGCACGAGCCCGCCGAGCAGCTTCGCCATCGCCGGCATTCGGGCCGATGGCTCGGCAAACTGCGCGTCGAGATAGGTCGCGCGGCAAATCTCCACCTGCATCGCATGGATCCCGCGCGCGGGGGCGGCGTGCCGGTCGAGGATATAACCGCCGGCATAGGGACGGTTGTGCGCCGCGCGCCGTTCGTGGCGCGCGAGAAAGGCGAAGCCCTGCGCCGCCAGCCCCGGGTTGCAAGCAGCGCCGAACCGGTCGCCGATGACGAATTCCGCCGGCCGGTCGCCGGGGAAGCGGGGCCGCAGCGGCGGCATCGAATGGAGATCGATCAGCAGCGCTGCGCCCCAGCGGTCGCGCAAGGTTTCGAGCGCCTGCCCCAGCGCCGCGTGATAGGGCTTGTGGATACCGTCGATCCGCGCTTCGAGCTCGCCCCGCGTAATCGACCGTTTCCACAGCTCGCCCACCCCGGCCAGGCGGCGCGGAATCAACCCCAGCCCGCTGCGCGAACGACGGTTGACCAGCGAGTTGCGCACCTCCCTCGGCGCCCCGCCCTCGACCATCGACCAGTCCATATCTTCGCACGCGCGATTGAGATCGAGCATCGCGCGCGGGGCATGTGCCACCAGCAGCGCCGCTCCGGTGGCCTCGGCGATTTCGTGCGCGAGCAGGTCGACATAGCGATCCTCGAGCCTGAGCGCGCTGTAATCCGCATTGCGCATCGCCTCGATCACCGCAGGCGGATAGTCGCGGCCGGCATGCGGGGCGGCGACCAGCACCGGGATCGGGGTATCGCGCGGAACGTGCAGCGTGAATGCCGGTCCGCCGTGGCCGGGTATCGCCCCCCGCGGCGGCGCGTCACCCCCCGGCCCTGCCATCTGCTCGTCCATCGCCATCCTTGCTGGACCGTTGACCATGGTGTGTCAAAGCAGGGCAACATCGACAAGGCGAAAGATTTCTTAAGCCGGCACGGCTAAGGCCGCCGCATGACGCACAGCAATGGTCTCAAGGTCCTGATCGCCGAAGACGAGGAGGCGATGCGCGGTTATCTCGCGCGCGCACTCGAAAACGCCGGCTACGACGTGGTCGCCGTGGATCGCGGGACCGAGGCGGTGCCACTGCTCGAGGCGGAGGATTTCGACCTCCTCCTGTCCGATATCGTGATGCCCGAGATGGACGGGATCGAACTCGCCCAGCGTTGCGGCGAGGTGAGCCCGCATACCAAGGTGATGTTCATCACCGGCTTCGCCGCCGTCACGCTCAAGGCCAGCCGCGAGCAGCCGCAGGCCAAGGTGCTGTCCAAGCCCTTCCATCTGCGCGACCTCGTGCTCGAGGTGGAGCGCGTATTCGAAGACAAGTTGCAGATGACCGTCTGACGGCCTGCGCAAATGGGCTTGCGCGGGGCTCGGCCTCTCGCTAGATGGCCCGCCTGCCGATGGCCCGGGGCGTATAGCTCAGTGGTAGAGCACTATGTTGACATCGTAGGGGTCCCAAGTTCAATCCTTGGTACGCCCACCATCGCAGACGATAAGAGGCTCGCCGGAAGGCGGGCCTTTTTCGTTTATGGGCGCTTCCCTTGCGCCCTCCCCGCCCTCTGCTAAAGCGCCCGCAAACCTCCTCAGGACAGACAAGGGCAGACATGCAGAAAATCCAGGTCAAGAACCCGATCGTCGAGCTCGACGGCGACGAAATGACGCGCATCATCTGGGAATGGATCCGCGAGCGGCTCGTCCTCCCCTACCTCGATGTCGACCTGAAGTACTACGACCTGTCGATCGAAAAGCGCGACGAAACCGACGACCAGATCACCGTCGACGCCGCCAACGCCATCAAGGAGCACGGCGTGGGCGTGAAGTGCGCCACGATCACCCCGGACGAGGCGCGGGTCGAGGAATTCGGCCTCAAGAAGATGTGGGTCAGCCCCAACGGCACGATCCGCAACATCCTGGGCGGCGTGGTGTTCCGCGAACCGATCGTGATCGACAACGTGCCGCGGCTGGTGCCCGGCTGGACCGACCCGATCGTGGTCGGCCGCCACGCCTTCGGCGACCAGTACCGCGCGAAAGACACGCTGATCCCCGGCGCTGGCAAGCTGCGCCTCGTGTTCGAAGGCGAAAACGGCGAGAACATCGATATCGACGTGTTCGAATTCCAGTCCAGCGGCGTCGCGATGGCGATGTACAACCTGGACGATTCGATCCGCGACTTCGCCCGCGCGAGCATGAACTACGGCCTCGATCGCGGCTGGCCGGTCTATCTCTCGACCAAGAACACCATCCTCAAGAAGTACGATGGCCGCTTCAAGGATCTGTTCCAGGAAGTGTTCGACGCCGAATTCGCCGACAAGTTCAAGGCCGCCGGCATCACCTACGAACACCGCCTGATCGACGACATGGTCGCCGCCGCGCTCAAGTGGAGCGGCAAGTTCGTGTGGGCCTGCAAGAACTACGATGGCGACGTGCAGTCCGATACCGTGGCGCAGGGCTTCGGCTCGCTCGGCCTGATGACCAGCGTGCTGATGACGCCCGATGGCAAGACCGTGGAGGCCGAGGCCGCGCACGGCACCGTTACCCGTCACTATCGCCAGCACCAGCAGGGCAAGGCGACCAGCACCAATCCGATCGCCAGCATCTTCGCCTGGACCCGCGGCCTGATGTATCGCGGCAAGTTCGACGACACCCCCGACGTGGTCCGCTTCGCCGAGACGCTGGAGAAGGTCTGCATCAACACGGTTGAGAAGGGTCAGATGACCAAGGACCTCGCGCTGCTGATCGGTCCGGACCAGAACTGGCTGACCACCGAGCAGTTCTTCGAGGCGATCGTGAAGAACCTCGAAACCGAGATGGCGAACTGGAAGTGAAACCTCTGCCCTCTTGCGTCATTGAACACTCGATGACGCAAGGGGGCACGATTTCCAGTGGCTAAGACACCGACAAAGCAGCAACCCGCGCGCCGCAAGGCGTCCGAGAAGTTCGGCAAGCGCCGGCTCGAGGTGCGCAACGCGCGCGCGAAGGACATCCGCGGGATCGCCGCGCTGGTGCGGCGCGTCTATGACGACATGCCCGCCTACACCCACGGCGAAATCCGCGGACAGATCAACAACTTCCCCGAAGGCTGCTTCGTCGCGCTGCTCGACGAGGAGGTCGTCGGCTATTGCGCGACGATGCAGATCGCCGAGACGCTGGCGTTCCAGAACCATGACTGGGACGAGATCACCGGCAACGGCTTCGGCAGCCGCCACGATCCCACCGGCGACTGGCTCTACGGTTACGAGATGTGCGTCGACCCCAAGGTGCGCGGCGTGCGCATCGGGCGGCGGCTCTACGAGGAACGCCGCGCACTGGCCGAGGAAAACGACCTGACCGGGATCGTCTTCGCCGGGCGGATGCCGAACTATCGCCGCAACAAGCGCAAGGTGGACGGCCCGGACGATTATCTGGAACAGGTGATCGCCGGAAAGCTGCACGATCCGGTGCTGCGCTTCCAGCTCGCCAACGGGTTCGAGCCCGAGCGGGTGATGAAGAACTATCTGCCCGAGGACAAGAAGTCCGAGGCGAACGCGGTGATGATGGTCTGGCGCAACCCCTACGTAGAGCGCGACCAGCCGGTGAAGAAGCGTCTGCCGCGCGGGGTGGAGGCGGTGCGCGTCGCGACCTGCCAATTGCAGGCGCGCGCGGTCGCCGACTACGACGAGTTTCTGCGCGCGATCCGCTATTTCGTCGATGTCGCAAGCGATTACGAGGCGGACTTCATCGTCTTTCCCGAACTGTTCACGCTGATGTTGCTGAGCTTCGAGGAAAAGGAACTGTCGCCGGTCGAAGCGATCGAGCGTCTGTCCGAATACACCCCGCGCCTCAAGGCCGACATTTCGGACATGGCGATGCGGTTCAACATCAACATCATCGCCGGATCGCACCCGACGCGGATGGAGGACGGCGACATCCACAACGTCGCCTACGTCTGCCTGCGCGACGGCGCGATCCACGAGCAGGAGAAGATCCACCCGACGCCCAACGAACGCTATTGGTGGAACATCAAGGGCGGCGACAAGATCGACGTGATCCAGACCGATTGCGGCCCGATCGGGGTGCAGATCTGCTACGACAGCGAGTTCCCCGAACTGACCCGCCGGCTGGCCGACGAAGGCGCGCGGATCATCTTCGTGCCGTTCTGCACCGACAGCCGGCAGGGGTATCTGCGCGTGCGCTATTGTGCACAGGCCCGCGCGATCGAGAACCAGTGCTACGTCGTGCTCTCGGGCAATGTCGGCAACCTGCCCAACGTCGCCAACATGGATATCCAGTATGCGCAGAGCTGCATCCTGACCCCGTGCGACTTCCCCTTCGCGCGCGACGGCATCGCCGCCGAGGCGAGCGAGAACGTCGAGACGCTGACGATCAGCGACATCAACCTCGCGGACCTTAGCTGGGCACGCGCCGAAGGCACGGTGCGCAACCTCGCGGACCGCCGTTTCGATCTCTATCGCATCGAATGGGACGAGACCGGCGCGCATCCCGGCAAGCCGCCGCCGCGGCGCGAACCGCTCGGCCCCTCGACCGTCGGCGGCGGTTAACCGGAAACGGTGGGCGAGCGCACCCGCTCGCGCCGCACGCCGAGGCCGATCGCGCGGCCGGGAACGCGCCGCAGCAGCGGAAAACGGTCGAGCACCCGCACGGGCAGCGGCGCGCGGGTGATCGCCTCGCCCGACAGCACGCGCCCGATGATCGCATCCTGCGCCGCCTTCTGCGCGGCCTGGATGACGCGGGTGGGAAACATCCGCCGCGCCTGGATGCTGGCGAGCAACGGGTCGGGATCGGTCCCGGCCACCATCGGCCCGGCAAGCAGGTTCGCCGCCGCGACCGCATCCTGGATCGCAAGGTTGATCCCGATACCGCCAATCGGGCTCATCGCGTGGGCCGCGTCGCCGATCGCCAGCAAGCCGGGCCGGTGCCAGCGCGTCAGCCGATCGAGCGCGACCGACAGCAGCTTGAGATCGTCGATGCTGTCGGGCTCCCCATGCTCGGGAAACGGAATGTCGGGAAAGGCGGCGGCGACCTGCTCGCGCACCCAGCGCACGCCGCGCGCCTTGACCGCCTCCGCACCGCCCTTGGGCACGAGCAACGCCGTCTGCCAATACGATCCGCGGTCGATCAGGATGACCATACGCCCCGTGTCGACCGAACCGCGCAGCGCGCCGCCCGGATTGTCCCCCTGACCGAGGTGAAACCAGAGCACGTCCATCGGCGCGCCGAGCGCTTCGACCGGCAGCAGGCCCTGCGTGCGCACGAGCGAATCGCGCCCGTCGGCCATGATGGTGAGCCGCGCGCGAAGCTCCTCTCCGCCCGCCAGGCGCACTCCGGCGGTGCGGCCGCTCTCCTCGATCAGCGCTTCCGCCCGGCTCTCCATCCGTAGCGAGAAACCCGCGAAGGCGCCCGCCTCGTCGCGCAGGAAATCGAGGAATTCCCATTGCGGCATCATCGCGATGAAGGGCGCCGCGACCGGCAGGTGCGAGAGGTCGCCCACGGCATAGTCGCGCCCGGCCACGCGAATTTCCGCCCGGTCAAGCCGGTCGTGCGGCCGCTGCAGGAAGCGCCGGAGCATGCCGAGTTCGTCGAGCACCTCCATCGTCGAGGGATGGACGGTATCGCCGCGGAAATCGCGGAAGAAGTCGGCATGCTTTTCCAGCACGGTCACTCGCAGGCCGGCCCGCGCGAACAGCAGGCCAGCCATCATGCCTGCCGGTCCGCCACCGACGATCGCGATATCGCGGGCATTGTCGTGCGCCATGCCGTGACATTGGTGCGACCGGTGGCTAGGTGCAAGCCATGGCCGGTGAGATCGCCCCAACCCCCGCACTGTCCGACGCGCTGGTGATCCTCGGCGCGGCGGGTATCGTCATTCCGGTCTTCACCCGGTTCCGCATTACGCCGGTCATCGGCTTCATCCTCATCGGCATCGCGGTCGGCCCCTTCGGCCTCGGCGAATGGGTCTTCGAGTACCCGTGGCTCGGGCACATTACGATAAGCGATCCGGAGAGCCTGGCCCCGTTCGCCGAATTCGGCATCATCCTGTTGCTGTTCTCGATCGGGCTCGAGCTGTCGTTCAATCGATTGTGGCAGATGCGCAGGCTCGTCTTCGGGCTCGGCGCGCTCGAACTGCTCATCATCGGCAGTTGCCTCGCCATCGCGCTGTCGATGATGGGGCAATTCTGGACCGGCGCGCTCGGGCTGGGGCTGGCGCTGGCGCTGTCCTCCACCGCGATCGTGCTGCCGATTTCGGGCACCACCACTCCGGTCGGGCGCGCCGCGCTATCGATGCTGCTGTTCGAGGACATCGCCATCGTGCCGATCATCTTCATGCTCGGCGCGATGGCGCCGAACGCGCAGGCCGAAGGGTGGGAAGGCCTCGTCGACACGCTGTGGCAGGGTGGGCTGGTGGTCATCGCGCTGCTGGTTGTCGGGCGGATCGCCCTGCCCCGCCTGTTCGCGCAGGCGGCGCGAACCAAGAGCCCCGAACTGTTTCTCGCCGCGAGCCTGCTGGTGGTGATCGGCGCGAGCCTCGCTACCGCCGTCGTCGGCCTGTCGCCGATCGTCGGCGCGCTGATCGCCGGGCTGCTGATCGCCGAAACCGAATATCACGGCGAGGTCGAATCGATCATGGAGCCATTCAAGGGTCTCGCGCTCGGCGTGTTCCTCATTACCGTGGGCATGAGCATCGACCTGACGACGATCTGGGACAATCTCGGCCCGATCGCGCTGGCGGTGGTGCTGGTGCTGACCTTCAAGGCGGTCGTCACCGGGATATTGCTGCGCCTGATGGGTGCGCGGCGAAGCACCGCGGCGGAAACCGGCATGCTGATGGCGAGCCCTTCGGAAACCACGCTGATCGTGCTCGCCGCGGCCAGTTCCGCGTTGCTGATCCAACCCGGCACCGCGCAATTCTGGCAGATCGTGACCGCGATCGGGCTGACGGTGACCCCGATCCTCGCCAAGCTCGGGCAGATGATCGCGCGCCGGGTGGAGGCCGCGCCCGAGCTTCCGCCCGAACACAGCGACGATCCGCGCGTGATCGTGGTCGGTGCGGGCCGTGTCGGACGCCTCGTGGCGGACATGCTCCGGGTCCACGAGAAGCCCTATATCGCGCTCGATTCGAACCCCGACCTGATCGCGCGCGCCAAGCGCGAGGGCTATCACGCGCTCTATGCCGACGCCTCGCGGCGCGGCGCGCTCCACCGCCTCGGCCTCGACAATGCGCTGGCGGTGGTGTTGACGATGGACGAACCGGTGCTCGCCCAGCGCCTCGTCGCCAAGCTTCGGAAGCAATATCCCGAGTTGCTGATCGTGGCGCGCGCGCGCGATTCGATCCACGCGGCCGAACTCTACCGCGCCGGGGCGAGCCATGCGGTGCCCGAAACACTCGAAAGCTCGCTCCAGCTATCCGAAGCGGTGCTCGGCGACATCGGCGTGGCTATTGGCCCCGTGATCGCCTCGATCCACGAAAAACGCGACGAATTTCGCGAGCAAATCCGCAAGGGCGGCGCGCTCGAGCACAAGCCCAAGCTGCGCACCGGCACCGTCGAAGCGGGCTAGGTCAGGCGGAAACGGTCTCCGCCATTGCCGCCTTCACCGCTGCGATCGCATCGGCGCCCTTGCCGCCATCGGGGCCGCCGCCCTGCGCCATGTCGGGCCGCCCTCCGCCGCCCTTACCGCCGAGCGCCTCGACACCCTGGCGCACCAGCGCGATTGCATCGAACCGGCCGATCAGGTCGTCGGTGACCGCGACTGCGATCGCCGCGCGTCCGCCGTTGACCGCGACCGCCGCCGCGACGCCCGAGCTGAGCCGGGCCTTCGCTTCGTCGAGCAGGCCGCGCAGCTCCTTCGCATCGAGCCCTTCGAGCACTTGGCCGGAGAACTTCACCCCAGCAACATCTTCGTCAGCCGTGGCGGGGGCCGAGCCGCCACCGCCGCCCAGCGCGAGCGCTTTCTTCGCGTCGGCCAGTTCGCGTTCGAGCCGCTTGCGTTCGTCGACCAGTGCGGCGACGCGCGCTTCGACCTCGTCGGGTGCGGTGCGCAGCGTGTCGGCGACCGATTTCAACGCGTCCTCGCGCGCGACCAGCCAGCGGCGCGCCGCCTCGCCGGTCAGCGCCTCGATCCGGCGCACGCCCGAGGAGACCGCGCTTTCGGACACGATGCGGAACAGGCCGATGTCGCCGGTGGCATTCACATGCGTGCCGCCGCACAGCTCGACCGAATAGTTGCGCGCGCCTTCTCCCTTGCGGCCCATCGACAATACGCGGACCTCGTCGCCGTATTTCTCGCCGAACAGCGCCAGCGCACCCGCTTCGACCGCGTCGTCGGGGCTCATCAGCCGGGTCTGGACCTGCTCGTTGGCGCGGATTTCGGCGTTCACCTCAGCCTCGACCGCGGCGATGTCCTCGTCCGACAGCGGCTTGGGGTGCGAGAAGTCGAACCGGAAGCGGTCGGCGGCGACGAGCGAGCCCTTCTGCGTCACATGGCTACCGAGCCGGTTGCGCAGCGCGGCGTGGACCAGATGGGTGGCCGAATGGTTCGCGCGGATCATGTCGCGGCGCGTTGCATCGACCGTGAGGTGCACGCTCTCGCCGACGGACACGCTGCCTTCCTCGACAGTACCGTGGTGCGCGTGGAGGCGGCCGAGCGGCTTGCCGGTGTCCGAGACCGCGATGCGCAGGCCCTCGGGCGTCCAGATCTTGCCGGCATCGCCCGACTGGCCGCCGCTCTCGCCGTAGAACGGGCTCTGGTTCGTGAGGATCGTGACCTCGTCGCCCACCTCGGCGCGCTCGATTTCGGCGCCGTCGCGCACGATGGCGACCACCCGGCCTTCGCCCTCGGTCGAGGAGTAACCGGTGAATTCGGTGCCACCCTCGCGTTCGGCCACGTCGAACCACAGTTCGCCGTCGGCGGCCTGGCCCGAGCCTTTCCACGCGGCGCGCGCGGCGGCCTTCTGCCGCGCCATCGCGGCGTCGAACCCCTCGCGGTCGACCCCGATGCCGCGCGCGCGGAGAGCGTCTTCGGTCAGATCGTAGGGAAAGCCATAGGTGTCGTAGAGCTTGAAGGCGGTCTCGCCGGGCAGTTCGCCGCCCTCTGCAAGACCGGTCGTCTCTTCGTCGAGCAGGCGCAGCCCCTTGTCGAGCGTACGGCGGAACTGGGTTTCCTCGCGCTCGAGCACTTCCTCGATCAGCGCCTGTCCGCGCTGGAGTTCGGGATAGGCCTGGCCCATTTCGGCGACGAGCGTGGGCACGAGGCGGTGCATCAGCGGCTGTTCGGCACCCAGCAGGTGCGCGTGGCGCATCGCGCGACGCATGATCCGGCGCAGGACGTAGCCGCGCCCTTCGTTCGAGGGGAGCACGCCGTCGGCCATCAGGAACCCGCTGGACCGCAGGTGATCGGCGATCACCCGGTGGCTCGCGCGGCGATCGCCTTCGGCGGGCACGCCGGTCAGCCCCTCGCTCGCCGCGATCAGGATCTTGAAGGTATCGATGTCGTAGTTGTCGTGCACCCCCTGCATGATCGCGGAGATGCGCTCGAGCCCCATGCCGGTGTCGATGCTGGGCTTGGGCAGATCTGTTCGGGTCCCGTCTGCCGCTTGCTCGAACTGCATGAACACGAGGTTCCAAATCTCGATGAAGCGGTCGCCGTCCTCGTCGGGCGATCCCGGAGGGCCGCCGGGGATGTGATCGCCGTGGTCGTAGAACACCTCGCTGCACGGGCCGCACGGGCCGGTGTCGCCCATCGACCAGAAGTTGTCGCTGGTGGCGATGCGGATGATCCGCTCTTCGGGCAGGCCGGAAATCTTGCGCCACAGGTCGAACGCCTCGTCGTCCGTGTGATAGACGGTGGCGGTGAGGCGGTCGGGTGCGAGACCCCAATCCTTAGTGAGCAAGGTCCAGGCGTGCTCGATCGCCTGATCCTTGAAATACTCGCCGAACGAGAAGTTGCCGAGCATTTCGAAGAACGTGTGGTGGCGCGCGGTGTAGCCGACGTTGTCGAGATCGTTGTGCTTGCCGCCGGCGCGCACGCATTTCTGGCTGCTGACCGCAGTCGGCGCAGGCGGCGTTTCCAGCCCGGTGAACACGTTCTTGAACGGCACCATGCCCGCGTTGACAAACATCAGCGTGGGATCGTTGTACGGCACCAGCGGCGCGCTGGGCACCGGCGCGTGGCCATTGCGCGCGAAATAGTCGATGAAGGACCGGCGGATATCGTTGGTGGACTGCATGCCTGCGCAGGTAGTTCCTGCGGCGCGGTGCGACAAGCCGATTAACGTGCGCGCAGTGAGCGAGCCAGGCGATCGTGCACCGAGGGCATTTTATGGCGGATGGCGCGAAAACCGCCGTATCCAAGAAAAACCGGCGCGGGCCGCTGCGGGCACACACGCCGGTTTTCCGTTTTCCGGGGCGCCACCCGATAGCGGGATCGCGCGCCCCCTTGAGGCGATGATCAGTCGTCCGCGTCCGGGCCGGTCATCATCTCCTCGGCGACCTCATCGGTCCGGCCGCGGATCGCGGCTTCCAACTTGTCGCAAACTTCGGGATTTTCCTTGAGATACTGCTTGGCGTTCTCGCGGCCCTGGCCGATGCGGATCGAATCGTAGCTGAACCAGCTACCCGATTTCTCCACGATCCCTGCCTTGACGCCGAGGTCGAGGATCTCGCCGATCTTGGAGATACCCTCGCCGTACATGATGTCGAATTCGACCTGCTTGAACGGCGGGGCGACCTTGTTCTTGACCACTTTCACGCGGGTCGAGTTGCCGACGATCTCGTCGCGATCCTTGATCTGCCCGGTGCGGCGGATGTCGAGCCGGACCGAGGCATAGAACTTCAGCGCGTTGCCGCCGGTCGTGGTTTCCGGGTTGCCGTACATCACGCCGATCTTCATGCGGAGCTGGTTGATGAAGATCACCATCGTCTTCGACCGGCTGATCGACCCGGTGAGCTTGCGCAGCGATTGCGACATCAGGCGCGCCTGAAGGCCCACGTGGCTGTCACCCATCTCGCCCTCAATTTCGGCGCGCGGAACCAGCGCGGCGACCGAATCGACCACCAGCACGTCGATCGCGTTCGAACGCACCAGCGTGTCGGTGATCTCGAGCGCTTGTTCTCCGGTATCGGGCTGCGACACGACCAGTTCGTCGATATCGACGCCCAGCTTCTTGGCGTAGACCGGATCGAGCGCGTGTTCGGCATCGACGAACGCAGCGGTGCCGCCGTTCTTCTGCGCTTCGGCGATCACGTGCAGCGCGAGCGTCGTCTTGCCCGAGCTTTCCGGCCCATAGACCTCAATCACCCGGCCCTTGGGCAAGCCGCCCACGCCCAATGCGATATCGAGCCCGAGCGATCCGGTGGAGATCGCCTCCACCTGCATGGCTTCCTTCTGGCCCAGCTTCATCGCCGAACCCTTGCCGAACGCGCGATCGATCTGCGCCAGAGCGGCGTCGAGCGCCTTTTGACGGTCCACGTTGCTTTCCTTCTCAACCAGCTTCAGTTCCGCCGCCATCGCATGGCCTCCTTCGCTTGCCTAGGGCATCGTCGCCGTTATCTACCGAAGCCGGTGTATTCGATTTGTTCCATGAGAACAAGTGTGGAACGGAAATTTTTTCGCGGCGTAGGAAATCACGGAATTTCAGCGTGATACAAGGGAATCATCCGGTGATACGGCGCTGCCGCCAGCGAATTTCGCGTTCCGTGCTGGCGGGAATGTCGAATTCGATTACCCGCTCCCCATCCTTCACGCGCGAGCGATCCCGGCGGCGCGTCTCCCATTCGGCGCTCCAGCCGAGCACCACGCGCAGCCGGACCGGCAAGCGCAACGCGTTGACGACTTGCGCTTCCATCTCGACCCAGTCGCGCTCGTCGTCGCGCGCATCCTCGCTCAGCCGCACGCACATCGCTTGGACCTGATCGCTCGTACCCAGCGCGATTTCGACATCCTGCCCGCTCGCGTAGTCGCGCAGCCGCTCCTCCCCGACGAGCAACGGACCGCGCGACGACGGCTCGAACACCGCGACCCCGCCCGAGGGCAGCGCCACGCCGAGCCCGTGCTCGCTATCGTTGACCGTTTCGAGCAGACGTGCGGCGGGGACGAACCCCTCCACCTCGCCGCCGGGTTCGCAGCGAATCTCGTAGAGCAGTTCGCCTTCCACCGCGTCCTTCTGGAGGAAGGCGATCTGTTTCAGCCCTTTGGCCGACACCGTCACCGGTTCGGGCACCCGATAGAGCTTGAGATCGCCCAGTTCCTCTTCCTGCGCCACCATCGCCACGCGCGAGCCGGTGACGATAATCGTATCGGCGGCGGATTCGTAAGCCGGTTCGGGGGCCATCATCGGCGGTGGGGGCGGAGGGGGCGGCGGCGGCGGCGGATAGGCCACCGGCGTCCCCGCCGCGGTGCTGCCGAGCGGATAGCAGGTCAGCCGCAATGGCTCCGCGTCCGGCGGATCGGCGAGATCAGCGAAATCGCTCACCACGTTGAGCGTGCCTGCCACCGCCATCAGTTCGGCATCGGCGAACGACTGCGCGTTGTCGTTGAGCAGCGTGAGCCACGAAGTCAGTGACAGTTCCACGCCCCCGCGCCCGTCGCCGGGGCCGAGCGTCGCGACGTAATCCGCCTGCCAGTCGAACCCCCAGGCGAGATACGTCAGCACGACCTGATAGGTGCCCCCGGCGGGATCGCGCGTGTCGACCGAGAACACGGGCTGCGCGGAGAGGCCGGCGGGAATGCGGTCGAACGTCAGCGTTTCGGGCAGCCCGGCGCAGCGCACCGCCTCGTACCCCTCGCCGGTTTGCAGCACGAGCCCCCCGTCGGCGCGGGTGCGCACGATCGCCTGTTCGCTTTGCGCCCGCCCGGTGGCGGGGTTGGTGCGGGTGATCGTGACCCGGTTGCCCAGCGCGCCATCGACCAACGCGGCGGGGGAGAGTAGCGCGGCGTTGCGGTTGGTCTCGATCGTGCCGCCCGGCAGGCCGGTGACGATCGCGCTGACCGCGACCATGCCCTCGGCGACGCCTTCGAAGCGCACCGTGCTTTCGCCCGGCGGCAGGGTGACGGTGCGCGTCTCGCTGACCATCGCGAAGCCCCGCGGCCAGTCGCGGTCCATCGCCTCGTCGGGCCCGCGCGTGGGATCGCGATAGACTGTTACCGCCAGCGTTGAAGGTGCCGAGGCGTCGACCGGCGCACGGCCTTGCGCTGCGGCGGGCACGGCCAGCGCCGCCAGCACGAGGCAGAGGATCGCGGCGCGCCGCATCGCCCGCACCCGGCCGGTCAGTACCGCGTTTCGTAGGTGACGCGGACCACCCGCTCGCCCTCGGCGGGCACGGGCACGGCCCACTTGCGGCGGTCGGCATTAAGCTGTTCGCCCGTGATGTCCTCGCTCACGATGCGGAAATCGCGGCCCCACCAGCCGCGGTCGAGCCCGGCCTGGACCAGATCGACTTCCACCGGGGCGGCCTTCGCATTGGTAAGGGTATAGCGCATCGTGGTGCGGTAGAAGGTCTGCGGCCGTTCGATCTCGACCTCCTCCGCCACCTCGCCATCGCGGATCACGCGGTAGCGCGCGCTGCGCTCCCACTCGGCGCCGGTGATCTCCTCGCGCCGCTCGACCTCGGCCTGCACGAACACGTCGAACGCGTCGCCGGTGCGCAGCGAGAGCTCACCGCCCATCGGGGTGTGCGCGATCGCGTTCTCGCCGATGAACTGCGGCGTGCCCTGCGCGTCGCGCTGGTAGAAGCGCACCGTGCCGCCCGGCAGCGCGTCGCCCAGCCCACCGTCACGCGACGATGAGAAGGCGATCTCGGTCGAGGCGTTGACCGGCGCATCGTCGCTGGTGAGCCAGCCCACGGTGCGCGCATAGACCCGGCGCGCGGGCACCCCCTGCACGTCGAGGAAGCTGACCTGCTTGGTCTGGTTGTTGGCGATCGTGGTCCGCTCGGCGAGCGGGTAGAGGTAGAAATCGCCGACCTGCTCGCGGCCCGAATTCTCGGTGCCGGGGCGAACCATCCCCGATGGCGGTGGAGGCGGGCGGGGAATGCGGCGATTGACCGGCCTGCCCTGCCCGCCCGCAGGATCGCCCGCGATCAGCAACGTATCGGCACGGTGGAAGGTGGTGCCGGTCTGGTTGGTCAACGTCACCCAGCCCTGCATATCGATCGTGCCGCTGGCCTCGTCGTAAAGCGAAACGTAGTCGGCCGCCCAGCCGAGGCCGGGGGTGAGATAGCGGATCGATGCCGGGCGCGTGCCGCCGCGCTCGCTCTCCACCATGACCGACAGCGTGGGGCGGGCGCGCAGGTTGGGCGGTACCTCGTCGAACACCGCGCGCACCGGCAGTCCGTCGTCGCGCAGCACCTCGATCCGGTCGCCGATCCGCACGACCACGCCGCCGGCCGTGGAAAGCACCGTGGCGCGCTCGCGCGTCTCGGTGCCGGTTGCGGGATTGGTGCGGATCAGGGTGATCGTCTGCCCGACCGCCTTTTCCATCAGCTTGGACGGGGTGAGCAGGTCGAAATCGAAGTTCTGTTCGACGATCCCCGCGCCCTCGGCATTGAAGCTCAGCGTTTCGGGCCGGATTTGCGCCGACACGTCGGGGAATTCGATCCGGCTGCGCCCCTGCGCGATCGGAAGCTGGCGCACGTCCTGCACCAGCGCCTGCCCGTTGTTGTAGATCGTGACCGAAACGTCGCCCTGCTCGGTTTCGCCGGTCGCGGTCTCGGGCTGCGCGATGGCGGCGGTGGTCCACAGCGCGAGCGGCAATGCCGGCCCCGCCACGAGCATGCGAGCAATCCTCATCCGGTTTCCCCTCTCGATTCGCCGCACGGGCGGAGCGCAATGAACGGAAGGCTAGCGTGCTTCGCGGCGGCTGTCAGGGGCAAACGCTGCGCGCGGCTTCACCTAGCGGGTTGCGGGCTGCGGCGTTTCGCCTCGCCGAGCACGCGCGCGACCTTGTCGCCGATCTGCTGCACGCTGAACGGCTTGGCGATGAAATGCATGTCGGCCAGGTCGATCTGGCTGCGCAGTTGCTCTTCGGCGTAGCCCGACATAAACAGCACCGGCAGGCCGGGCCGCGCCTTGCGGATCGCGCGGACCATCGCAGGCCCGTCCATCCCCGGCATGACCACGTCCGACACCACCAGATCGAAGCCGCCGCCGCCCGCGATCGCCGCCAGTCCCTCGTCGCCATCGGCAGCTGTGGTGACGGTGTAGCCCGCGCGCACCAGCGCCCGCTCGGCCACCGCGCGGACCATGTCCTCGTCCTCCACCAACAGCACGCGCCCGCCGCCCGACCAGTCGCTGGTGGCGCTCGGAGCCTCGTCTTTGGCGGGGCGGGGTTCGGCGCCGCGGTGGACGGGCAGGTAGATCGTGAAGCGCGCGCCCTCGGGCTCGCCCGACGGGCCGAGCAGGTTGTCGGCAAAGATGAACCCGCCCGATTGCTTGACGATGCCGTAGACGGTCGACAGCCCGAGCCCGGTGCCCTTCCCCTGCTCCTTGGTGGTGAAGAACGGCTCGAAGATCTTGGCCAGCAGTTCGGGCGGAATGCCGCCGCCCGAATCCTGCACCACCAGCGCGGTGTAGTCGGCCGCGGGAAT
The DNA here is from genome assembly GCF_041912895.1 of Pelagerythrobacter sp. Lineage (NCBI taxonomy): Bacteria > Pseudomonadati > Pseudomonadota > Alphaproteobacteria > Sphingomonadales > Erythrobacteraceae > Pelagerythrobacter > Pelagerythrobacter sp. Next base: position 898,263 of record NZ_JAYSGI010000001.1, read on the forward strand.
GATCTCGGAACCCATCTTGCGGACGTCCGCCGCCGCAACCCTGCGGGTCGCCAGCGTCAGCTTGCCGGTGCCGTCACCACCCGCATCCCCGCGCGCATGAATCGCGTCGCGCGCGTTGACCGCGAGGTTGACGATCACCTGCTCGAGCTGTTGCGGATCGGCGCGTACCGGCCCGAGGTCGCGGTCGTGGCGGACGCGGAAGGCGATCTTCTCGCCCAGCAGTCGCTTGAGGAGCTGGCTCACCTCGCTGACCACGTCGGGCAGCTGCACCACCTCGGGCCGCAACGTCTGCTGGCGGCTGAACGCGAGCAACTGGCGCGTGAGACTGGCGGCACGGTTGGAATTGGCGCGGATCTGCTGGATGTCGTCGTAGTCGCTGTCGCCGGGCGTGTGGCGCAGCAGCATGAGGTCGCAATATCCGATGATCGCGGTCAGCACGTTGTTGAAATCGTGCGCCACCCCGCCCGCGAGCTGGCCGACCGCCTGCATCTTGGTGGCCTGCGCGACCTGGCGCTTGAGCCGCGTCTCTTCGGTCGAATCGGCCAGCGTCAGCAGCACCGCCGGATCGCCCAGCCCGCGCACCCCGGCGATGCCGAGCAGCGCCGGATCGTCGGGCTGGTGGCGCAGCCGCACGGCCATGTCGCCGCTGGAAGAAGGGCCGCGCGCGAACCGGCGCACCGCTTCGATCAGCGCGCTCTTGTCTTCCTTCACCACGAGATCGGACGGGAACGGGGGCAGCCCCTTGTGCTCCATGCCGGTCGCGCGCAGGAACGCCTCGTTGCCGAACAGGAAGCGGCCGTCGCGGTCGGTCATTGCCAGCCCCAGCGGCAGAGCGCCCAGCAGCGATTCGAGTTGGGGCGCGGCCGAGACACTGCCCCCGCCGCCTTCCCAACCGCTGCCGATCCCCACGCCGCTGTCGACCAGCAGCATCAGCGAGGGCGCCTCGTCCGCCCGGGCGGGCCCGTCAGCGCCAGGGTCTCCGAGCGACACCTGAACGAGCATTCTGGGTGTGCCGCGACGCCCTTCGCGTGCGAAATATATCCGTTCGCGCTCGTCCGAACGGAGTTGCTCGGCGAACGCCTGCCCGGCCAGCGTCGCCGCCGGATCGCCGGTCGCGCGCTGGGCAAAGCCCGATCCTGCGGCGCGGATCATACCGTCCGAACCGACCACTGCCGCCTCGATACCGGCCTGTGTGAGGAACGCGCCGAACGGTCCGGTGAGCCAATCCGCAAGCGGCGCGACCGGGTCCGCAGCCGTCAGCGGGGTGAAGCGCCACACAAGATGGTCGTCGCCGCGCCCGACCCGCTCGGCCTCTGCCGACCACGATCCTGCGCCGTCCTCGTGCACGAGCGTGTCGACGGTGCTCCTGCCGTCGCGCCATGCCGCGCGCGCGGCACGCACCAGCCGCTCGAGCGAGACGCGGTCGAGCGGCAGGTTGGGCGGCGCGTGAGCGACGCCGAACCAGTCGCTGTAGAGACGGTTGGCGCAGACCATGCGATTGGCCCGATCGGTGATCGCGACTGCACTGTCGGGCCGCTCGATGGCCGCGACCGTGACCGACCAGTCGGGCGGTGCGAAGCCCTCGTCCGCCGGCGCGGCGCGCATCAGCGACAGGGTGTAGGCGGTCGCCATCAGCGCCCCGAGCCCGACCGCGTAGCCGAGCGTGAGCGCGGTGTCGTCGCTGACGAGGAACACCAGCGCCGCGCTTGCCAGCAGGGCGGCGGCGATGCCCGCGATCAGGCGCAAGCGTCCGGTGTTGCGTTCCGCGCCGTCGGCCATCAGCTTTCCCGCGTTCGCAGCCGCTCGTCCAGCCGCCGTTCCATCTGGCGCAGGCGGCGGGCGCGCTTGCGGCTGACGACCAGGCGCCAGACCAGCCCTGCCAGAACGTAGCCGATCGCGGCCGAAACCACCGCGAGCACGACGAAACCGAACGCGGTCACGCCGGCGATCTCGACCGCGTCGATCGCCCAGGTCCAGCGACCGCTCGCCAGCTCGTCGTTCGCCACGTTGACGGTCACCGCATCGACCTTGAGCACGAACGCGCCCACCCGGTTCGCGACCACCAGCCAGAACGGCACGGTGAAGGGATTGGTGATGAACGTGGCGAGCGCCGACAGCGGCACGTTGGCGCGCGCGGGCAACGCGAGAAACGCCGCGAGGAAGATCTGTCCGATCGGCACGATGAACGCCGTGAACAGCCCCAACGCGACCCCGCGCGGAACCGAACGGCGCGTGAAGCGCCACAGTTCGGGGCTGAGGAAGCGGTGCGCGATCGGCGCGAGGTACTTGTTCTCGGCCATCTGTTCGCGCGTGGGCATGTGCTTGCGCAGCCAGTCGGCGAGGAATGTCTTGGAAGGTCTGCGCATCACGATCTCGCCGCCGCAATGCTCGCGCGAGGCGGCAAGGGCAAGAGCGGCGGTGCGAAATCTGGTGAAGCGGTCATTGCAGGCGATATGGGTAAGGCGCGTGGCGATAGCCAGCCGCTGAACGGCCCGCGCGTCAGCCGTTCTCGCGCATCAGCCGCGCCTTGTCGCGCTTCCAGTCGCGCTCCTTGATCGTCGCGCGCTTGTCGTGCGCCTGCTTGCCCTTGGCGAGCGCGAGCTCGACCTTCGCGCGGCCGGTGCCGTTGAAATAGACCGACAGCGGCACCAGCGTCATGCCCTTGCGCTCGACCGCGCCGAACAGCTTGTCGATCTCGCGGGTGTGCAGCAGCAGCTTGCGCGGGCGGCGCGGCTCGTGGTTGAAGCGGTTGCCGTGGCTGAATTCGGGCACGTTGGCGTTGACCAGCCAGACCTCGCCCTCGCGCACTTCGGCATAGCTCTCCGCGATCGACGCCTCGCCCGCGCGCAGCGCCTTCACTTCGGTCCCCTGCAAGGCGATGCCCGCTTCGAAGGTGTCCTCGATATGATAGTCGAACCGCGCGCGCCGGTTCTCGGCGACGGTCTTGCGCTTGTCGAAGGTGACGGGTTTGGGGCGGGCCATGAGGCGGAGGCATGTAGGCGCTCGCCTTTTCGCTTGCAATCCGCGCCGAACGCGGGCCGAACATCGCGCCATGGACACGGCTGGCGGACCGGGCGAACCCTTCACCATCGCAGGCGAGGCGATCGCGCCGGGCGAAGCGCGCTCGCTTGCGATCCCCGTCAGCCAACTCGCCACCGGGGTGCCCGCCACGCTCGCGCTGCGCGTAATAAACGGCGCGAAGGGCGGGCCGACGGTGTTCGTCAGCGCCGCGATCCATGGCGACGAGATCACCGGCACCGCGATCGTGCAGGAACTGATCGCCCGGATCGCGCCCGAAGCGCTGGCTGGCACGGCGGTGCTGGCGCCGGCGGTCAACGTGTTCGGCTTTCTCCAGCACGACCGCTACCTGCCCGACCGGCGCGATCTCAACCGCAGCTTTCCGGGCGGCAGCAAGGGCTCGCTCGCCGCGCAGCTCGCGCACAGTTTCCTCGAGCACGTGATCGCCCCGGCCGACCTCGGCATCGACCTGCATTCGGCCGCGGTCCACCGCTACAACCTGCCGCAGATCCGGGTGGCGGAAGGCGATCCCTACCTGATCGAACTGGCGATGGCCTTCGGCGCGCCGGTGATCGTCGAGAGCCCGCTGCGCCCCGGATCGATGCGCGCGTTGGCGCACGAGCGCGGCACGCCGATGCTGCTGCTCGAAGCCGGCGAGGCGCTGCGCTGGGATCGCCTCTCGATCGACATCGGCGCCCGCGGCGTGCTGCGCGTGCTCGCCCACCTCGGCATGATCGCGGCGGACGACGGGCTGTCGTCGGTCGGCGTGCCCGCGCGCTCCAACCGCAGCCTGTGGGTGCGCGCACCGCGCGGCGGAGTGACGCACCGCCGCCGCAAGTCGGGCGACACCGTGACAAGGGGCGAAGTGCTCGCCACCGTCTGCGGATTGCTGGGCGAGGACGCACGCGAGATGGCGAGCCCGATCGACGGCATCGTGATCGGCCACGCGACGCTGCCGGTGGTCAACCAGGGCGACGCGCTGTTCCACATCGCCGAGGTCGCGCACCTCGAACTCGCGGGCGAGCGCGCCAGCTCGATCACCGAAGCGATCCGCGCCAGCGAACCCGAAGGCCCCGCCCAGCCGCTGCTCGACGAGGACGAGGTTATATAGCGGGCCTGTCGAAGTGGTATTGAGTCCCTAGACCAGCCCCGCGTGCTCCAGCGCCGCATCCACCGCCTTTTTCGCGTGGTCCGAGCATTCGACCAGCGGGAGGCGGACGGCGGGGGAGAGCCAGTCGTGGACGCGGCTGAGGGCGTATTTGACCGGCGCGGGGCTCGCATCCTCGAACATCGCGTAATGCAATGGGTAGAGGCGGTCGTTCAGTTCACGCGCGCGGACGAGGTCGTTGTCGGCGCAGGCCTGCTGGAATTCGGCGCACAGCGCAGGCGCGACGTTGGCCGTCACTGAGATGCAGCCCACCGAACCCGCGGCGTTGGCGGGCAGCGCCAGTTCGTCGTCGCCCGAAAGTTGGCAGAAGTCCTTGCCGATGCCCATGCGGTGGTCGGTCACACGCGAAAGGTCGCCGCTCGCATCCTTGATCGCGACGATCCGCTCGGGATAGCGGTTCGCGAGTTCACACACCGTTTCGGGCTCGATATCGGTCACCGTGCGCCCGGGCACGTTGTAGAGGACTATCGGCAGGTCCGAATTCTCCGCCAGATAGCTGAAATGCGCGATCAGCCCCGCCTGCCGGGGCCGGTTGTAGTAAGGCGCGACGCACAGGCCCGCCGCAGCCCCGGCCTTCTTCGAGAAGTTCATGTGCAGCAGCGCGTTCATCGTGTCGTTGCTGCCGCACCCGGCGATTATGGGCACGCGGCCCGCCGCCTGCTCGATGCAGATCTCGATCACCCGGTGATGTTCGGCATTGGAGAGGGTCGATGCCTCGCCCGTAGTGCCGCAGGGGACGAGCGCCTTGCTGCCGTTCTCCACCTGCCAGTCGACCAGCCGGCGGAACGCGCTCTCGTCGAACGCCCCGTCGCGAAAAGGAGTCACCAGAGCCGGAATCGAACCCGAAAACATTGCCTGAACCCTCGCCTTTGCCCATAGCGCGAGCGAAACGGCGCATGGGGATTTTCATTCAGCGCCTGATAAGGAGGCCGGGGGCACCATGTCCAGCATGACACGTAATTCCTTGTACGGGCTGGCTTTACTCGCAACCACCGTTCTCACCGGCTCGGGCCCGCTGGTCGCCCAGCAGGATCCGGTCGACAGCGCGCGGCAGATGATGGTGGCCACCGCACCTTCGCAGATCGGCCAGGCGGTGGAGCGGTGGAAGTTCCTGACCGGAAACGACCGGATGGACTTCGGCTCGTATGCCGGGTTCGCGCTCGCCTACCCCGAATTCCCGCGCATGGACGTGATCCGCGCCAATGCCGAAAACGCGCTCGAAAGCGGCGCGCCGAGTTCGGAACAGCTCGTCGCCTATTTCGACCGCAATCCGCCGCTGACCAACGCGGCGCGCGCGCGTTACGCTCTCGCGCTCGCCGGGCTCCAGCGGCCCGAGGCGTTTGCCGCTGCGGAAGCGGCGTGGCGCGGCGGGCGGATGAGCACCCCGGCCGAGGCCTACATGCTCGGCCTGTTCGGATCGCGCTTCACGCCCGAGGATCACGATGCGCGCATGGCCGCGCTGCTGTGGCAGGGCGAGGCCGATGCGGCGGCACGCCACATGGTCAACGTCTCGCCCGGCTATCGCGACCTCGCGATGGCGCGGCTCTCGATCCTTCAGGGCAGCGATCCGGCGTTGTCGGGGCTGCCGGTGCCGTCCAATGCGCGGAGTGATCCAGGCTACGTCTACAATCTCGCGCGGCAATACCGTTCCAGCGGGCGGTTGCCGCAGGCGATCGACCTGATGGCGAACCGTCCCCCGTTTTCCGCCCCCGCGTTCGATGCGCAGGATTACGTGACCGAGGCGCTGCGGATCGCACGCGGCGCGGGCGCCCGCCCAGCGATGCAGATCGCGGGCAAGGTCGACGACCTGTTCATGCCCGGGGCCGACATCTCGGGCATGAGCTATCGCCTGCGCGACGACTACACCTCGCTGATGTGGCTCGGCGGCACGAAGGCGCTGTGGGAGCTGGGTGACGGCAACGGTGCCGCGCCGCTGTTCTATCGCTACGGCAACGCCGCACGCACGCCGCAGACCCGCTCCAAGGGGTTCTACTGGGCGGGCCTCGCGTCCGACCGCGCGGGCAATGCGGGCGAGGCACGGCGCTATTGGGAAATGGCGGCGCAATATCCCGAATACTACTACGGGCTGCTCGCGCTCGAACGGCTCGGCCGCCCCACCCCCGCGTTCGGCACCGCGACGCCGCCGCAGCCGACCGCCGAGCAGCGCGCCGCGTTCCGCTCCAACCCGCTGGCGCTGGCGGTGCGCGAACTGGCGCGTGGCGGCAGCGACTGGCGCACCGAGCGCTATTTCTTCACCGAACTGGCCGGCTGGGCCGACGACGCGAGCGAGATGCAGCTCGTCGCCGAACTGGCGCAGGAACTGCGCATGCCCGAGCTGGCGGTGGTGATCGGCCGCGCCGCGCCGGAGAAGAACATCGCCGGGTTCGAACGCGTCGGCTTCCCCACCGTCTCGCAGCCAGGCGGGACCGACTTCACCATCGTCCACGCGATCGCGCGGCAGGAAAGCGAGTTCGACGAAGACCGTGTCAGCCACGCCGGCGCGCGCGGACTGATGCAGGTGATGCCCGGCACCGCGCGCGAGCAGGCGGGCAAGATGGGCATGAGCTACGAATACGCGAACCTGACCGGCGATCCGCAGTACAACGTGCGGCTGGGCGACGGCTATTTCGCCCGCATGATGGACATCTACGGCGGCAGCTATCCGCTGGCGGTCGCGGCCTACAACGCCGGGCCGGGCAATGTGAACAAGTGGCTGCGCAGCAACGGCGATCCGCGCAACGGATCGGTCGACTGGCTGCGCTGGGTCGAGGAGATTCCGATCTTCGAGACCAAGAACTACGTCCAGCGCGTGCTCGAAAACGCAGTCGTCTACGAGGCGATGTATCCCGATCGGGTGCGTTACGGCGAACCCAAGGGCATCAGCCGGTTCATCGGCAAGTCGACGCCCGGTTGATCTGGTCCGGCTGACCTTGCGGCGGGCGGCGCGATCGTGCTTATGACGCCGCCATGCCCGCAGCCCCCACCCGGACCAATCCGATCACCCCGGCAGGCTACGCCGCGCTGCGGGCGCGCTACGACCACCTGCTCGGCGCCGAGCGGCCCGAGATCGTCGAGATCGTCTCGTGGGCGGCGGGCAACGGCGACCGGAGCGAGAACGGCGACTATCTCTACGGTCGCAAGCGCATGCGCGAGATCGACCGCGAACTGGCTCATCTCGCCCGCCGGATGAAGGCCGCGCGGGTGATCGATCCGGCCGACCAGCCCGACCGCGAGCGCGCCTTTTTCGGCGCCACGATCGAACTCGCCGACGAGGACGACGCGCGCAAGACCGTGACCCTCGTGGGCGACGACGAGCAGGACGCGGGTGCGGGCCGAATCGGCTGGTCGAGCCCGCTGGCACGCGCATTGCGCGGCGCGGCGGTGGGCGACCTGCGCACCGTTCGCCTGCCCACCGGCGACAAGGAATGGGAAGTGGTGGCGATCGTCTATGGCTAGGCCCGGCGCTCTTTCATTCGGGGCTCTCGCGCTCGCCGCCCTCGCGCTGGCCGCACCGCTCGCCGCGCGCGACAGCCTGGGCATGTTCGACAGCTGGGGCGCGTTCCGCGATCCGGGCGTGCCGCGCTGCTACGCCATCGCGCGCCCGCTGCCGACTTCGCGCGCAAGCGACTATCGCGCTTTCGCCAGCGTGGGCACCTGGCCGCGGCGTCAGGTGCGCAACCAGCTCCATCTGCGGCTGTCGCGCGCGCTGGCCGACGGCGCGGAAATCCGCCTCGCGATCGGCGACCGCCGCTTCGTCCTGACCGGTGGCGGGGGCGACGCCTGGGCCGCGGACAAGGCAATGGACGCGGCGGTGATTGCCGCCATGCGCGCGGCGGGGAGAATGACGGTGAGCGCGCGCGACACCCGCGGGCGGCGCTTCACCGACCGCTACGACCTGACCGGCGCGGCGACCGCGATCGACGCCGCCACGGTCGGCTGCGCGAGGGTGGGCCGATGACCGATTTCAAGTCCTCACTGAGCCCAAAGGATATCGCTGCGGCGGCGCGCCGCTATGCGCGCGATAGCCGGGTGCGGATCGCCGATTTCCTCGCCCCGGAGACGGCGCGCGAACTGCATGATTTTCTCGCAGGCGGCGAGTGGTGGCGCACCTTCAACCAGGGCGAGCGGACGTGGGATCTCGGGCCGGAGTCGCTCGCAGCGCTCACCCCGGAACAGGCGGCACAGCTCGACAGCGCTATTCACCAAGGCGCACGCACGGGCTTCCAATACGTCTACGAGACGATCCGCGTATCGGAAGACTCCAGCGAGCGGGCAAGCCGCGCACTGGCCGTGGACCGGCTGCTCGACATGCTCAACGACGAGGCGATGCTGGAAGTCTGGCGCAAGCTCACCGGCGACCAGCAGGTGGGGTTCGTCGACGGACAGGCGACGCGCTATCTTCCTGGCCACTTCCTGACGCGTCACGACGACGACGTCGCGGGGAAGAACCGCGTCGCGGCCTATGTGCTGAACCTATGCCCGGAATGGCAGCCCGAATTCGGCGGCCTGTTGCAGTTCCACGATGCCGAGGGCGAAGTAACCTCGGCGATGGTGCCGGGCTTCAACGTGCTGAACCTGTTCCGGGTGCCGCAGCCGCACAGCGTGTCGGTGGTCGCCCCGTTCGCTCCCGCCCCGCGCTACGCGATCACCGGATGGGTCCGGCGCGGATAAAGAAAGGGCGGAGCCGAAGCCCCGCCCTTCCCACTCGGTGGCTGATTACTGGCGTCAGAAACGCATGCCGACAGATGCCACGACCTGGTGGCGGTCGAGGTCGACGTCGTACTGGTCGATGTCCGGACGATCGCCGGGGAGGTCGACCTCGGCTTCCGAATAGTTCGAGTAGCGATACTCGCCCTTGACATACAGACCGGAGTCCATGGCGTATTCGACGCCCGCACCGACACGATAGCCGTCGGTGTCGAAATCGGTGTCGTATTCGTTTTCACCGTCGAGCGTGGTCGCGTCGAACTTGGCGTTGGTGTAGCCGCCCTTGGCATAGATCAGCGTGTTGGGCGTGACTTTGGCGCCGGCGCGCAGGCCGATGTAGAGGTCGCGGTTGGAATCGACCGGACCCAGGCCGAAGCTTTCGAAATCACCGTTAGTGAATTCGGTGTCGGCGGTCGAATCCATGTATTCGCCCTCGATACCGATCACGGCGCCGCCGGTGTCGAGATCGTAGCCCGCTTCGAAGCCGTAGCCGAAGCCTTCGATCGACTGGTCGTTGTCGTTGTTCTCGCTATCGTCGTCGATGCTGCTGCCGGCACCCGTCTGGTCGTAGCCGCCGATCACGCCGATGCGCGGACCGTTGAACGGGGAATCGGCCGATTGCGCCATCGCGGGGGTGGCCAGAGCCACCAGCGACCCGGTGGCGATGAATGCGATCGTTTTCTTCATAAGTACTCCATCGTTGTCCGGCGGGCGGCGCGATGGCCGCCAGCCTGGACCACCCAAACGGCACGATACGGCGGCGGTTTCATTAACCTTTCACAACGATCCTCGTGTTGTTTTTCAGCCACATGTTAGCGCGACGAACTGACGAAAATTATCGACGAACGGATCAGGCGTGTCGGATGGTCGACGAAAATCGGGGAACCCTTCCCGGCCGCGCCCCGGCCTGCATCCCGACAGGCTTTGCCTTGTCACCCGCCGCGCCCTATATGCGCCTCGTCATGACCCATACTTCGCTGATGCCTATCCCCGGACAGGTCGATCCGGTCCCTGTCGCGCGCGACATCACGCCGCGCGCGGATGGCCGCATGGACCTGATCGGGCTGCCCAAGGCGCGTATCGCCGAACTGTTCGCCGACACCGGGCTGGATGCGAAGCAGGCGAAGCTGCGCGCCAAGCAGGTCTATCACTGGCTCTACCATCGCGGCGCGACCGAATTCGAGGCCATGACCGACATCGCCAAGACGATGCGCCCGTGGCTGACGGAACGCTTCGTGATCGGCAGGCCCGACGTGGTCGAGGCGCAGCATTCGAGCGATGGTACCCGCAAGTGGCTCCTGCGCACGGCGGACGGGCACGAGTTCGAGATGGTCTTCATCCCCGATGCCGACCGCGGCACGCTGTGCGTTTCCAGCCAGGTCGGCTGCACGCTCAACTGCACCTTCTGCCACACCGGCACGATGAAGCTGGTGCGTAACCTGACGCCGGGCGAGATCGTCGGCCAGGTCATGCTCGCGCGCGATGCGCTGGGCGAGTGGCCGAGAGGCCGTATGGATGTCGCCGAGGTGGAGGACGAGGCGGAATATACCTCCGATGGCCGCCTGCTGACCAACATCGTGATGATGGGCATGGGCGAGCCCCTGTACAATTTCGACAACGTGCGCGACGCGCTGCGGCTGGTGATGGACGGCGACGGGCTGGCCCTAAGCAAGCGGCGGATCACGCTTTCGACCAGCGGCGTGGTGCCGATGATGGCGCGCTGCGGGGAGGAGATCGGGGTCAACCTCGCGGTCTCGCTCCACGCGGTGACCAAGGACGTGCGCGACGAGATCGTGCCGCTCAACCGGAAATACGGCATCGAGGATCTGCTCGCCGCCTGCGCCGCCTATCCGGGCGCGAGCAACGCGCGGCGGATCACGTTCGAATACGTGATGCTGAAGGACAAGAACGACAGCGACGAGGATGCGCGCGAACTGGTGCGGCTGCTCAAACAATTCGACCTGCCGGCGAAGGTCAACCTGATCCCCTTCAATCCCTGGCCAGGCGCCCGTTATGAATGCTCGACGCCCGAGCGGGTGCGGCGCTTTTCCGACATCGTGTTCGAAGCGGGGATCAGCGCCCCCGTCCGCACCCCGCGCGGCCGCGACATCGACGCGGCCTGCGGCCAGTTGCGTACCGCCGCGCAGAAGAAGAGCCGCGCGGACCGGGATCGCGAAGCTGCGGAAGCCGCCGCGTAGACCTAATCCGTTTCTGCGTCGAACCGGGCGCGGGCCTCGTCGATCTCTTCCCTGTTGGCCATCGCCCAGCCGCCGAGCACGCCGACCGGATCGCGCAGCGAACGGCCGAGCGGGGTGAGCGAATAATCGACGCGGGGCGGCACGCTCGGCGTCACTTCGCGGGCAACCAGCCCGTCCCGTTCCAGCGCGCGCAAGGTGCGGGTGAGCATGCGCTGCGAGATTCCGTCGATTCCCCGGCGCAACGCGTTGAACCGCACCGGTCCGGCCGACAGCGTCATCACAACCTGCATCGTCCACTTGTCGCCCACGCGCGCGAGAATGTCGTTCACCGCCTTACATTGGATCGGACTATGGACCTCGGGCGCGGGGACGCCGGTCACACCGGTGTGCCTATCGGACGAAAATGTGCCTTCTTGCGCGGGTGCGGTGATGGTTTCCATATGGCCCCTAGTTATCATCAGTAACCAGGGAATCCAAGAATGCAGATCCTCCGTATCGACAGCGCGACCACCGGCGAGGCGTCGGTCAGCCGCGTGCTGACTCAGGCGATCGTCGACCATTTGACCGCCCAGCACCCTGAAGCCACGCTGGTCGAGCGCGATCTCGCAACCGATCCGCTGGCGCATATCGACCCGGTAACCACCGCCGCGATCCGCACGCCGCAAGACATGCACGACGAAACGGTGGCTGCCGCATTCCCGGCGGAGCGTGCGGTGCTGGACGAATTCCTCGCCTCGGACGTGGTGGTGATTGGCGCGCCGATGTACAACTTCACGATCCCCAGCCAGCTCAAGGCATGGATCGACCGGATCGCGGTGCCCGGCGTCACCTTCACCTACAAGGATGGCGGCCCGCAGGGGCTGGCGGGTGGACGCCGCGTGATCGTCGCTTCGTCGCGCGGCGGCGCTTACGAGGATGGCAATCCGGCCGATCATCAGGAAACCCTGCTGAGGCTGGTTCTCGGGTTCATCGGGATCGACGATCCCGTGTTCATCCGCGCCGAGAAGATCGGCTTTGGACCTAAAGTTCGCGATCAGGCGATCGCCGACGCGAAGGCGGAAATCGCGCAGCTTTGAACCGGGCAGGCGATCGCTCGTCGCCGCGATGGAACGGTTGGTCGCAGAGCGCCGAGGGAGCCAATTCGTTCATCCAGCGTTGTGGATCGATGAACGAGACGGGCCGTTAAGGGTTCGATCCCACATCAGGAAGGAGACAGAACGATGTTGAACAAGATGCTTCTCGCCGCTGCCGCCGCTACGGTCACGGTCGTCGCCACGCCCGCCATGGCGGTCGAGCTTCCGGCCCCGACCCAGGCACCGGTGCCGGCCAACTTCGCCATTCATACCGACGTGACCGCCTCATACGACCGCGATCGGCGCTGGCGCGACCGCGACGGCCGCTACGATCGCGATGGCCGCTATCGCGATCCGCGCCCGATCAGCCGCAACTCGCGCATGTGGCGTGGCGACGATGGCCGCTACTACTGCGAGCGCGACAACGGCACCACCGGCCTCGTGATCGGCGCGGGCGTGGGTGCGCTCGCCGGGCACGAGATCGCCGGCAACGGCGGCGACCGCACGCTCGGCGCGATCCTCGGCGGCGCGGTCGGCGCGGTCGTCGGACGCGAGATCGACCGCGGCAGCCTGAAGTGCCGCTGATGCTTCGCCGGGCCGTTTGAACGCGAGCCGGTCCGGCAGGGAAGGCGCGCCGTCCATCCGGGCGGCGCGCCTTTTTCTTTGCACGCCGGTTCGCTGCTGTGCTTGAATGCCCGCGATGAGCGATGCCGCACCGCCCCGCCCCGCAGTCCTCGTTACCGGAGGGGCGAAGCGCCTCGGCGCTGCGATCGCGCGCGCGTTCGGCGAAGCGGGCTGGCATGTCGTGATCCACTACGGTTCGTCGCGCGACGAGGCCGAGGCGCTCGCCGCCGCACTTCCTTCGGCAGAAACCGTGCGGTGCGACCTCGCCGACGGCGACGCAGCCGTCGCGATGGTCGAGGCCCTGAGCGCGTGCTTGCCCGACTGGCGCGTGTTGGCAAACTGCGCGGCAATTTTTGATCGCGACAGTGTAACCGAACTCGATTCCGCAACGTATCTACGCGCGATGCAGGTGAATTCCGCAACTCCCGCGCGCATGGCGCAGGCCTTCCTCGCTCACGCGCGCGCGGCGGGTGGGCGGCGGGTGATCCAGTTCACCGACCAGAAGCTCGCCAATCCGAATCCGGATTTTCCCAGCTACACGATGAGCAAGCACGCGGTGGCCGCCATGGTGCCGATGCTGGCACAACCGCTGGACGAGGGCGGCGCGGCGCACCCCGGGGATCGGGTCTATGCTCTCGCCCCCGGCGCGATCCTGCCCAGCCACGACCAGAGCGAGGACGAGGCCGAAGTGTCGCACCGGCTGAACCTGCTGAAGCGCCGGACGGGCGCGGAGGAAATCGCGCAGGCGTGCCTGTGGCTCGCCCAAGGTTGGCTCGCGAGTGGCGAAACCCTGTTCGTCGACAGCGGGCAGCATCTGCTCGCGCAGCCGCGCGACGTGATCTACCTCGCGCGCGAAGGCGTCTCAGTATGAAGCGCCACGCACTCTCCACCCGCCTGTGGCACTGGTTGAACCTCGCCTGCCTGATCGTGCTGTTCATGAGCGGGCTGAACATCTCCAACGCGCACCCGCACCTCTACTGGGGCGACTGGGGCTTCGATCCGGCGACCGCGTGGCTCAGCGTGCCGCGCTTTCCCGGCTGGGCGACGATCCCCGGCCACTACGACCTCGCCGCCGCGCGCGACTGGCATATCCTCGTCGCCTGGCCTTTCGCGCTGGGCTTACTGTTTATGTGGGTCGCGATGCTGGTGAACCGTCATTTTCGCCGCGATATCGCCACCCGAAGCCGGGAATGGCGCTGGCGCGCAATCCGCGCGGACATCGCCAGCCATCTGCGGCTCGATTTCGATCATGGCGATGGCAAGTACAATTTCCTCCAGAAGCTCTCCTACGGCATCGTCCTGGGCGTGCTGCTGCCGCTGATGGTGTTCACCGGCATGGGCATCAGCCCGGGGTGGGAGCCGCATCTTTCGTGGATGATCGAGGCAATGGGCGGACGCCAAACCGTGCGCTCGATCCATTTCGTCACCGCGTGGGCGCTGGCGGGGTTCTTCGTCGTCCATGTCCTGCTCGTGCTGCTCTCCGGCCCGGTGCGGCAACTGCGCGACATGATAACCGGAGGCCGCGAATGAAGCGCCGCAACCTCCTGGTGGGCGCAGGCGCGGCGCTGGCCGCCGGATGCGCCAAGGTCGCCGAGAGCGATGCGGGCGCTGCGGTGCTGTCGGCGGCGGAGGACTGGCACCGCAAGGCGCAGCGCCTGTTCGCCGCGCGCACCGCGCTGGCAAAGGAATACGATCGGTCGGACCTGTCGCCTTACTTTCGCGGCAACGGATCGCGCACCGTCGATACCGACGCCTACCGCGCCGCGCTGGCGGAGGGGTTCGCCGACTGGCGGCTGGAGGTGGGCGGCCTCGTGCGCCATCCGCTCTCGCTCAGCCTGGAGAACATTCGCCGCCTGCCGCAGCGCACGCAGATCACCCGGCACGACTGCGTGGAAGGGTGGAGCGCGATCGGCGAGTGGACCGGCCCGCAACTCGGCACCATCCTGGAAGGCGCGGGCCTGCTGCCGCAAGCGAAGTACATCGTCTTCCGCTGTGCCGACACCCTCTACGGCAGCCGCTACTACGAAAGCGTCGACCTGATCGACGCCTATCACCCGCAGACGATCATCGCCCATGCGCTCAACGGCGAGCCGCTGCCCGAAAAGAACGGCGCGCCCCTGCGCATGCGGATCGAGCGACAACTGGGCTACAAGCACGCCAAGTATCTGACCGGGATCGAGGCGGTCGCCAGCCTCGACGAGATCGGCCGCGGCGAAGGCGGTTACTGGGAAGACCGCGGCTATCAGTGGTACGCCGGCGTTTGACGAGAACGCGATCCTCGCGAACGCGAGGGCTCGCTACTTCGGATACTTCTCCAGCGTGGGCCGCCATCCCAGCGCGGCCATTTCCTCGAGCACATCGGGATCGATATCGGCCAGCTTGTTGACGTAGAGGCATGCTTTGCCGCGCGAATGCTTGCCCAGCCGTGCGAGCAACGGCGCGAAGGCGGCGTCCTCGCTCTCGTCGCCGCAGTCCATGATATAGAGCGAATGCTTGGCCTTGCGCGGGCTGAACCCCAGCCGGCACATCTCGCCTTCGTGCCCGCTGGCGTAGCGATAGTGATATTCGCCGTAGCCTATGATGCTCGGCCCCCACATCTTCGGCGCTTCGCCGGTCACGCGGCGGAACAGCGCGTCGAGCACCCGCGCATCGTCGCGCTTCGCCGCAGGTTCGACTCCGGCGATGAAATCGGCCGGTTCGACGTGTGTGGCCCGGGTCTTGTTCTCCGCCATACCGCCAGATTAGCGCGGCGTTGACAGCAGGCAAGCGCTGGGGTGAAACCATCGGACGGATTGAGGGAGAATTCGGCGCGATGTGGCTGCTCGACAAGTTTCTGAAGGCGGCGATCAGGCGCGGCAGGCTGATCGTCACCGACCATACCGGCGCGATCCACGAATACGGGCCGGGCCCGGCGCTCGACGGGAGAGGGCCGATGCATATCCGGCTGACCCATCGCAAGGCGGCCGCTCATATCGCGCGCTATCCCCAGCTCGGCGCGGGCGAGGCATTCATGTGGGGCTGGCTGGTGGTCGAGCCGCCGCACGACATCCGCGACATGATCCTGTTCGTGACCGAAAACACCAAGTCGATCGGCGACAAGGCGATCCAGGGCCAGGGCCTGCTGCGCAAAGTGGCGGACAAGGCGATCGCGAAGCTCGACGGGATCAACCTGCGGTCGAAAGCCCGGCGCAACGCCGAGCACACCTACAACCTCACCCGCCAGCTCTACGAACGCTTCCTCGACGAGGATCGCCAGTACACCATGGCCTATTACCGCGATCCGGCGAACAGCCTTGAGCAGGCGCAGATGGACAAGAAGGCGCACATCGCCGCCAAGCTCCACCTCGAAGCCGGCAAGTGCGAAGGGATGCGCGTGCTCGACATCGGCTGCGGCTGGGGCGGCCTCGCGCTCTATCTGCACGAGATGTACGGGGTGGAGGTGCTCGGTGTAGCTCTCGCGCCCGATCAGATCGCCTTCTGCCAGGAACGCGCCGAGGCGGCGGGCGTGGCCGACAAAGTGAAGTTCGCGCTGATGGACTACCGCGACGTGACCGGCCAGTTCGACCGGATCACCAGCGTCGGCCTGCTCGAACACGTCGGCACGATCCACTATCCGCAATTCTTCGAACATACACAAAAGCTGCTGAAGCCCGACGGCGTGATGTTCAGCCATTGCTGCGGCCGCGTCGGCCCTCCGGGGCGGACCGACGCGTGGACGCGCAAGTACATCTTCCCCGGCGGCTACATCCCCGCGCTGAGCGAACTCGTGACCGAAAGCGAAAAGGCCGGATGGCAGGTGATGGACGTGGAGGCGATGCGCTTCCACTACTCCCACACGCTGGAGGAATGGTACAACCGCACCGTTATGCACGAACGCGAGGTCGTCGGCATGTACGACGAGGTGTTCTATCGCATGTGGCTGTTTTACCTCGCCGGGGCGGAACAGAGCTTCCGCCACGGCGGGATGGTCAATTGGCAGATCCAGTATGTGAAGGACCGCGCCGCCATCCCGATGACGCGCGACTACATGACCGAGGAATCCGAACGCCTGCGCGCACGCGGCGCGGTGCCCGGCTGGCGCTTCGACCCGGCGCTGCGCGAAGCGGCGGAGTAGGCGGCCTGCGCTATCGTTCGCGATCCTGAAAGCGGAAGATGCCGAGGATTGTGATGAACCCAGGCTCGCTCATATACGCAATCTGGAACCGATAACGCCGCGTGACGATCCGCCGAAATGCACGGCCTTCGACCCCCATGCCGATTGCCGGAAAATCGGTCAGCAGGTCGATCGAACGGAAGATATCGTCGGTAATCGCCGGAAGGATGTCTGGCGCGACACCCTGGTAGTGCGCGATGATGGCCCTAAGATCGTGTTCCGCCTCGCGGCGAAAGCGTATCGACGTCATGCCTTAAAGCGCTTGCCCAAAAGCTCCGCGATCGTCGCTGGAGAGGAATATTCGGGTTTCGGCTCGGCGACTCGCCTGTCTAGCTCCACCGCTTCTGCATCGCTGAACGCATGCTCGGTCGAATAGGTCGCCATGATCGCACCAAGCACTTCGTCCAGCGGCTCACGGCGGTCGGCGGGGAGGTCTTTCGCGAAGGCGACAAACTGGTCGAGCACGGTCATCAGCGGACCATATCACGCGCTGGACGGAAATCGAAGCAGCGGGATCGCTCGATCGGCCAGCTCCCGTCCGAGGTTAAGGACGAGGCTCAGACTTTGGCCTACGAGACAGCCAGCGATAGAGCGGGCCGAAGCCCACCAGCGCCGCGCCGGCGAAAGGCAGCGCCACGACCCACAGGCGCACGCCGGTAACCCCCTCGGGACTCGCGATACTGATCGCGGCGGTCATCGCGAGGCCGAGGCAGATCAGCAGCAGGCCCGTGAGCAACCGCACATGCGGCACCGGGCGCCCGCCGCGCGCCGGACCGAAGTCGCGCTCGTGCCGCGCGAACACGCCGATCAGCGGCAGCAATACTACGATGTAGAGCGCGAACCACACGGGCCGCGCCCCCTACCATTCGGCGCTCCCCGGCGCGGCGCGCAAGCCGATCCCGCCGAGCAGCCATGCCGCGACCATCACCAGCACGAAAGCGGTCAGGTGCCAGAGATAGACCGTCATGATCATGCCGTTCATCAGCACGGTCGCGGTCCATACGCGCAGGTTGGCCAGCGTCCGCCGCCCGAGCGGTTCGAGCGCGAGGGCCAGCCCCGCCTGTGCCACGCCGAGCGCGAACAGAGCCAGCGTCGGCGGCATCGAGTTGGTCATGGCGGCCCCCGGCACGCCGATCATCGCTACCGGATAAGGCCCGTAGCCGACCAGCAGCGCCAGCGCCGCCAGACCGCCCGCGAACAGTGCGAGCGCACGGGGCAAGCTGCCGAACCGCCCCTCGCGCCAGGCATATCCGAGTTGGTGGATACCGACCCAAACGAACAGGAAATTGGCGAAGTTTACATAGGGCACTCCGGCGACGAGCGTCAGCCCGTCCACCGCCACCGCGGCCAGCGCGAGCGCGGCGAAGCTGGCGAATCCGAACCGCTTCAACGCGCGCCATGTGATCGGGGTGAGCGCGGTGACCAGCAGGTACACCGCGAGGAACCACACCGGCACCAGCGCGAGCGAGGTCGCCAGCCGCACGATCTCGCGGCTCACGCCCGCCTGCGTGCCGAAGAACGCGAACAGCGCCCATGCGAGCAGCACCGGGAAAACTGGATTTATCAGCCGCTGGATACGGCTGGCGAACCATTCGGCGTAGCTGCTTTCCCCCTTCTCGATCATCGCCGCCCAGCTCACGCCGTTGGAATAACCGCCGACGAGGAAGAAGATCGGCATGACCTGAAAGCCCCACGTCAGCCACTGGGTCCACGGCAGGATGCCGAGCAGGTGACCGCCCTGCACTTCGCCGGCGGCGTCGATGTAAGGCGCGGCGACCAGCCAGTGGCCGATCACCACCGCGAGGATCGAGAAGGCGCGGAGGAAATCAACCCAGCGGTTGCGCTCGGGCGGCGCCTGCCGCGCCAGTTCCCGCGCCTTCGCCCACAATCCCGCCATAAGCCTGCGACCCCTTGCCCGTTCCGGCGCGGTTATAGGCACGCAAATGCTCCGGCCCCAAGGCGAACTTGTTTGCCCCGCCAGCTTCGCGCTGTTACCCGCGCGCCCGATTGATGGCCCGAGTGACGGAGTGCCCAGCAATATGTCCGAAGTGAAACGCGTCGTTCTCGCCTATTCGGGCGGCCTCGATACCAGCGTGATCGCCAAGTGGCTCGAGGTCGAGCGCGGGCTGGAGGTCGTCACCTTCACCGCCGACCTCGGCCAGGGCGAGGAGATCGAACCCGCGCGCGAAAAGGCGCGGGCGATGGGCATCCCCGACAAGCACATCTTCATCGAGGATCTGCGCGAGGAGTTCGTACGCGACTTCGTATTCCCGATGATGCGCGCCAACGCCCGCTACGAAGGCGATTACCTGCTCGGCACCTCCATCGCCCGCCCGCTGATTTCTAAGCGCCTGATCGAGATCGCGCGCGAGACCGGGGCCGACGCGATCGCCCACGGCGCGACCGGCAAGGGCAACGACCAGGTCCGTTTCGAGCTGTCGGCCTATGCGCTCGATCCCGACATCGTGGTGATCGCCCCGTGGCGCGAGTGGGACTTGGCCAGCCGCACCGCGCTGATCGCCTGGGCGGAAAAGCACCAGATCGCGGTGCCCAAGGACAAGCGCGGCGAAAGTCCGTTCTCGACTGACGCGAACCTCCTCCACACCTCGTCCGAGGGCAAAGTGCTCGAAGACCCTTGGGAAGAGACGCCCGACTACGTCTATTCGCGGACCGACCACCCGGAAGACGCGCCCGACACGCCCGAATATATCGAGATCGAATTCGAACAAGGCGACGGGGTGGCGCTGAACGGCGAGGCGATGAGCCCCGCGACGCTGCTCGCCGCGCTCAACGATCTTGGGCGCAGGCACGGCATCGGCCGGCTCGATCTGGTCGAGAACCGCTTCGTGGGCATGAAGAGTCGCGGGATGTACGAGACGCCGGGCGGCGAGATCTACGCCCGCGCGCATCGCGGGATCGAGCAGATCACGCTCGATCGCGGCGCGGCGCATCTGAAAGACGAGCTGATGCCGAAGTATGCCGAGCTGATCTACAACGGTTTCTGGTTCAGCCCCGAGCGCAAGATGCTGCAGGCGGCGATCGACCACAGCCAGCAGAAGGTGAGCGGCACCGTGCGGCTCAAGCTCTACAAGGGACTCGCGAGCGTGGTCGGACGCAAGTCGGCCAATTCGCTCTATTCCGAAGCGCATGTGACGTTCGAGGACGACGCCGGCGCTTACGACCAGGCGGACGCGGCGGGTTTCATCAAGCTCAACGCCCTGCGTCTGCGGTTGCTCGCCAATCGCGACCGGTAGAAAGCCAAGCGAATATTTTGCGGCGGGCCGTTGACTTATCCACCCGCGTCCACAGCGAAATCGGGGGACAGTGGAAAACCCGGCCCTTGCAACCTTGCGCGACTCGGTTTCACGGCGCAGTCTCAGGACATCGAAAGGACATCGAAGAGTTCGAGTTTGACGATCTAACGATCTGATAACATTAAAATTCTTCAAGTCATTTCGACGTGGCGGCAGCTGTCCGCGCGGTCTTCGATGGATACCTGCAAAAGGCTTCGGCCCGATGCAAGTGGACCGTTCGAGAAGGACGCGAAAGCAATGCCGTCATGGGCCGGACGATCCGGTCGGCAGTCGAGGATTTGCGAGGTGCGGGCCTTCGGGCGCAAGTCTTGCGGAACGGTTCGAGACGACCGATTACCAGCGATCGACCGGTCTCGGAACCGCCGGAAGGCTGGTCTGCGGTTTTCGAACCGCGATCGCCCACGACGGAACCGGATGCCGGTGCGAGCGCCGGTGACGGATGCGGTTGGCCCGGTTCGCCGGATCGCCGCGGAAACACCGGGCGCCAAGCGCTTCCGGAACGGTTCGCCGGGAAGGAAGACCACGCATCGGTGAGAGTGGGGTCGGCAGCTATGCCGGCCCCATTTCTTTTGCCCCTTCGACATGCCAGCGGTCCGGCCCGGGCAGACGCGTCGCGGGCGACCGAATCGCCCGGCCTAGACCTTTCTCATTCGCCGAAAACGAGACGGCGTCACCGCGATTCGAACGCAGGAAGTTCCCCAAAGCGCGACGAGTTGAACCCGAATCGGGATGGGTGGCCGCCAAGGTGGTGCCTCCGTTATTCCCCGTCCGGTATAGCCGCCGCCATTATGGACGGGTCGATAAACGTTCGCCGCTTGCCGGCTCGCAAGCTCGCCGCCTTCGCCGCGGCGTTGGTGCTGACTGCCCCCGCTGGCGGCCCCGCGCTCGCCGATACGGGCGCGAAAGCCGATGCGTTTGAGGCGAACTTCGTCCACCTGCCTGCCAACTCGATCGCCATCGCTCCGGCCGCCGGTGCGGTGGACGTAACTGCGATCGAACCGGCGGTCGAGGAAGCGGGCGAAGTGCTCGGCTCGGGTGTCGCTTCGTATTACGGGCGCCGCTTCGCCGGCCGCCCCACCGCCAGCGGAGAGCGGTTCGATCCCGGACAACTCACTGCCGCGCATCGCACGCTGCCGTTCGGCAGCAAAGTGCGGGTGACCAATCCGCGCAACGGCAAGTCGGTCGTGGTGCGGATCAACGATCGCGGGCCGTTCCACAAGGGCCGCATGATCGACGTATCGCGCGCTGCCGCGGACGAACTCGGCCTGGTGCAGCGCGGCCATGGCACGGTCGATCTCGTCCTGCTCGACTGAACGCGCGGCCACCCCCGACCACATTCGCATCGCCGGAAAAAACAGGGGCCCCCGCGCATGGCGGAGGCCCCTGCCGCTCGTCGGCCTCGGTGGTGACGCCGGCGGGCTAGCCGGGATGGCAAGGAGGCGACGCGCAGACTTTTCGAGGGAGGGGGGAGAAGAAGGCCGCGCGCCGCCTCTCCCCGCACCAACCATGGCGGTGCGAAAGGGGGTCCAGTCTTAGCGGCGGGTCGTGCGCGGGATGCGATGGCCCCGCCGGGTTCATCGATGCGACAGGTGAACCTAGGCGTTGCCCACGACGTAGCAGGCCGCGGCCACCAGCGCTCCGGCCCAGCGATTGGCGCGAAACCGCTCGAGCGGATTGGCGGGGTCCGCCGGATCGAGCGACGCGACCTGCCAGCCGAGATGCAGTGCGGCGGGCACGAGCGCGAGCAGCGCGACCCAGTCCGCGCGCAGCAGCCAGAACGCCAGCCCCCAGAGCGCGAGCGCGCCGAGGTAGAACACCGTCACGCCGCCGCGCACCCGGCCACCGAGCCGCAGCGCCGACGAGCGGATGCCGACCAGCGCGTCGTCCTCGCGATCCTGCAGGGCATAGATCGTGTCGTAGCCGATCACCCACAGCACGCAGCCGGCGTAGAGCGCTGCGAGCACCTCCCAGTTATCGCCGCGCAGGGCGATCCACCCGACCGGCGCGCCCCAGCTGAACACCAGCCCGAGCCACGCCTGCGGCCACCATGTGATCCGCTTCATGAAAGGATAGGCGGCGACCAGCGCGAGGCTCGCCAGTGCGACGACCTGCGCTTGCCAACGAAGCTGGAACAGCACGATGAGGCCGACCGCGCACAGCGCGCCGAGCCAGGCCCACGCGAGCGTCTGCGAAATCCGTCCGCTGGCGACCGGCCGCACCGCGGTACGCGCCACCTGCCGGTCGAGATCTGCATCGACGATATCGTTGTAGACGCACCCCGCCCCGCGCATCGCCACGGCGCCAAGCAGCAGCCAGAGGAGCAAGCCGATCTGCCACCCGGCGCCGGCCAGCCACAGCCCGAACGCGCAGGGCCAGAACAGCAGCCACCAGCCGATTGGCCGGTCGAACCGGGCAAGCTGCGCGAGGTCGCGCGGCACCTGCGGCAGGCGCGCGACCAGGCCGCGATGCTCGCTGTCGGGGACGATCTGATCGGTCACGGCTTGTCCCCTACCGCCCGGCGTGGCACCTGCCTAGCCATGCCCGCCACCCCCGCCTGGCCACCGCGCAGCGCACCGCGGCTGTTCGTCCCGCCACCGCTGGCGCAGGGCGTGGCGATCGCGGTCGAGGGCAATCAGGCGAACTATCTCGCCAAGGTCATGCGCGTGGCGCCGGGCGACGCGGTGATTCTGTGCGACGACGCGACCGGCGAATGGGCGGCAAAAGTGATCGAAGCGGGCAAGCGCGCGGTCGTGCTCGAGCCGGTCGAGCTGCTGCGCGGGCGCGAGGCGGTGCCGGACCTGTGGCTGTGCCCCGCGCTGCTCAAGAAGGATCGCTTCGACATGGTGCTGGAGAAGGCGACCGAATTGGGCGTCGCCGCGATCCGCCCGCTCGTGACGCGCCGCTGCGTGGCCGACAAACTCAACCTCGATCGGGCGCGCACCGTCACGATCGAGGCCGCCGAGCAATGCGCGCGCACCGCCCTGCCCGACGTCTCCGAGCCGGTGAAGCTGGCCGGGCTGCTGCGCGACTGGCCGGAAGATCGGGCGCTGTTCTTCGCCAACGAACTTGGCGGTGCACCGGCTGCGGAGGCGTTCTCGCAGCGGGGCAAGGCCGCCATCCTGATTGGCCCCGAAGGCGGTTTCGACGACGAGGAACGCGCGGCCATCCGCGCGCTGCCGCAAGCCGTGCCGATCTCGCTCGGCCCGCGTATCCTGCGCGGGGAAACCGCCGCCATCGCGGCACTGGCGGTGTGGATGGCGAGCGCGGGCGACTGGCGCGGCGAAGAATAAATTCCTTCCCACGCAAGGTCCGGTTTCCTAACTGAGCCGGCATGAGCACGCGCGACACCTCGACCACCGACGATCCGATCATCGAATCGCGCGACCAGCTCGTCGCGCCGATGCAGGCGGGCGAGAAACCCAAGAGCGCCTGGCGCATCGGGACCGAGCACGAAAAGCTGGTCTACAAGCGCAGCGATTTCCGCGCACCCAGTTACGACGAAGACTGCGGTATCCGCGATATCCTGCTGAATTTGCGGCAGTTCGGCTGGGAGCCGGTCGAGGAAGGCGGCAAAGTCATCGCGATGCGCGGGAGCGACGGCACCGTCAGCCTCGAGCCCGCGGGCCAGCTCGAACTGTCGGGCGCGCCGCTGGAAAATCTGCACGAGACCTGCAACGAGACCGGCCGCCATCTGGAGCAGGTGAAGGCGATCGGGGAATGCTGCGGGGTCGGCTTTCTTGGCCTCGGCATGTGGCCCGACAAGACGCGCGAAGCGCTGCCGGTGATGCCCAAGGGCCGCTACGCGATCATGATGCGGCACATGCCGCGCGTGGGCAGCCTCGGCCTCGACATGATGCTGCGGACCTGCACGATCCAGGTCAACCTCGACTATGGCAGCGAGGCGGACATGGCGAAGAAGTTCCGCGTCGGCCTCGCGCTCCAGCCGCTCGCCACGGCGCTGTTCGCCAATTCGCCGTTCACCGAAGGCAAGCCCAACGGCTTCCTCAGCTATCGCAGCCACATCTGGTCGGACACCGACCCGCACCGCACCGGCATGCTGCCCTTCGTGTTCGAGGACGGCTTCGGCTACGAACGCTGGACCGACTACATGCTCGACGTGCCGATGTACTTCGTCTTCCGCGACGGGAAATACATCGACGCCGCCGGGCAGAGCTTCCGCGATTTCCTGCGCGGCGAGCTGCCCGCGCTGCCGGGCGAGAAGCCGCGCCAGTCGGACTGGTGGGACCACCTTTCCACCGCCTTCCCCGAAGTGCGGCTCAAGAGCTTCCTCGAGATGCGCGGCGCCGATGGCGGCCCGTGGAACCGCATCTGCGCCCTGCCCGCCTTCTGGGTCGGCCTGCTCTACGATCAGGCCGCGCTCGACGCGGCGTGGGATCTGGTCAAGCACTGGTCGATGGAGGAGCGCGAGGCGCTGCGCAATGCGGTGCCGAAACTCGCACTCGATGCGCCGCTGCCCGGTGGCGGCAAGCTGCATGACATCGCGCACGAGGTGCTGGCGATCTCGCGTGCGGGCCTCGCCGCGCGCGCGCGGCTGAACACCGGGGGCGACAACGAAACCGGGTTCCTCGAAACGCTCGACGAGATCGTCGCCAGCGGCAAGGTGCCCGCGCAACGCCTGCTGGATCTCTACCACGGCGAATGGGCGGGCGACGTCAGCCGCGTCTACGAGCAGAGCTTCTAGGCTACTCCGCCGGTTGCACCATCGCGCCGCCGCGCGGGCGCAGGCGCTTCGCCAGCGCGGTCAGCGGCCGGGTCAGCAGGCCGTGCCGTTCCATCCAGGCGTGGTATTCACGGTATTTCGCGTCCTCGCCCAGCAGGTGCGCTTCCTCGGTCTTGGCGCGCCAGAAATAGATCGCGCTGATGCAGGCGAGGAAGAACGTGTTGCGCACCATGTCGACCGGCGATCCGCTCGATACAAGAAACGGCAGGGTCGAACACCACCAGAACAGGTTCTTCGACACGTAGGCGGGATGGCGGGTGAAGCGGTACGGGCCGTTCGTCAGCACGCCACGATAGGTGAGATTGGAAAAGCGTAAGCCGAACGCGACCGTCGCCCAGGCGTAAAACGCGGTCAACAGCGCGAGCCACCCGGCCCAGAGCCACAGCAGCGCCGGATGCCCGGCCAGCCAGTGCCCCCAACCCGGCGTATTCACCTCGTAGGCCAGGATGCCGTCCGCGCCCATGAAGGCATAGACGAACGGCGGATAGCAGATCAGCGCCGCAAGCCACCCCGCGAGAAACGGGTTGCCGCTGCGAATATGCGCATCGAGCGGGCGGAAAGTCATCAGATAGCCGACCGTGCCGATCTGCACGTCGATCACGAACAGCAGGCCGATCAGGACGCCACCGATCGCCACCGGATCGCGCAGGGCCTGCGCCAGATCGGCCTCCACCACCACGGCGAAACCGCCGGGCAGGATCGAGATCATAAATGCGCCGAAGAACCCCTTGATGATCCACGCGCGCCAGTGCTTCTTGACCTGCTCGGCATCCCAGCCCGCCCGATGCAGCAGCATCGCGCCGAAGTGCCATGCGTTATCGCGCGGCTCCACCAGCCGCCGGTCGAGCCACAGCACGTAAGGCACCGAAAGCACCACCAACGGAACCACTGCGGCTGCCAGCACCTCCATCGCGAACAGGTATTGCCCGCGCCAGTACCAGCGTGCGATGCAGTAGAGCCCGGCGATGATCGCCCAGGTGGCCCACAGGCCCGCGAGCTTGATCGCCGAGTCGCCGATCACTTCGGCCAACGGCCGCTTGCGATGCCAGTCGATCCCGGTCGACGGGTTGCGATGCACCTTGTCGACCAGCACCGACCATGCAGCCATCGGCGCGGCGGAGAAGAACAGCGCGGCGAGCGCGGCGTAAGGGCCGGACATCGGCGCGCGCGGGCCGGGCAACGCGAAGGCGTCGGCGAATTGCGGCCAGTTACGGCAGAACACGATCCATGCGAGCAGTCCGAGCAGCCCGGCGAAGCCCACCCCCGCCGAAACGTCGCTCGCAGGCGGGGCTTTCGCAGCTGTTGGATGCGCGCTCATCGTGAGCCGCGCGATAGCCCGAAAGGGTTAAGGAGCGGGTAAGGCCTTAGGGTCCTGACCCTAGCGGAAGGCGTGGATCGTGCCCTCGTCGTCGAGCAGGTAGAGCATGTTGTTCGCCACCACCGGTGCGAGCGAGACGGGCTTGTCGAGGTCCCTGAACAGGTTCGCCGCGCCGTCGGCCAGGCCGACCTTGTAGATCTGCCCTTCGGTGCTCGCGATCCACAGGTTGCCGCCTGCGAGGACGGGGCCGGTCCAGAAGATCGCGCCTTCCCGGTCCTCTTCGTCGCGATAGCGGCTGAGCTGCGTAATCCAGCGCACCTTGCCGCTGGCCCGCGCGATCGCGAGCAGCTTGGCATCGTCGGTCAGCGCGAAGATCCATTCGCCGGCGATCGCGGGCGTGGAGATGCCGGCGACGTTGAGCTCCCAGATCCGCTGCCCAGTCACCAGCTCGTATGCCGCCATGCGCCCGCCCTGGCCAAGCGCATAGACGCGGCCGCCGTCGATGATCGGATCGGCGTCGATATCGGTCAGCGAGCCGACCTCGGTCGAGATCGAGGTGCGCGCGAGCGCGTCGGACCACAGGAACTGGCCGTTCTCGTAACGATAGGCCGACAGCTCGCCCGAGCTGTAGCCCGCGATCACCGTGCCCTGCCCCGCCGCCGGAGCGGCGACGCCGAACACGCCGGCCGCCGTCTGCGAGCCCGATTCGTTCCATTTCGACTGCCCGGTCGCGGCATCGAGCGCATGGATCTGGTTGTCCTGCGTCATCACGTAGACCGAGTTGAAGGCGATCGTCGGCGAACCGCGCAGCGGACCGGCGGGCTTGACCTTCCATATCTCAGAACCCGTTTCCGCCTCGAGCGCGGCGACTTCGCCGACGCCGTTGGTGATGTAGAGCCGCCCACCGTTGTAGCTCGCGCCGCCGCCGAAGGCCGCGTTCTGCACGTTTCCGGCCAGCTCCATGCGGTGGCTCCAGCGCCGCGCGCCGGTCGCCGCATCGAACGCGTGGACGACGCCGTCGGTATCGACCGCGTAGAGCATCCCGCCGCCGACCACGGGAGCGGCGGCGAGCCTGCGGCGTTCGCCCCCACCCGCGATCTGGGCGGTCCACACCTGCGAGGGTGCGTCGGCCAGCGTGAGGTGGCCGTAGCTCTTGCTCGCGGTGCCCCCCGCCTGCGGCCAAGCATCGTTAGTCTGCGCGGGCGGCACGACGACCGCCACCTCGGCGAGCGAGGCATCGACGCTCGCGCCGCTCTCGATGCGCGAGAGCACCGGCTTGCGTTCGCCGACGGTCGGCGTGGTCTTGGGGCCGTCTCCGCCGAAAAGACCGCATGCGCCCAGCGTCGCCGCCAGCGCCACCACGGCGACGCCGCGGGAGAGATTCGAAAAACGGATGGAAGTCATCGGTTCAAGGCCTGTTCTGAAGGTCTATTGCGCTTGCGGCGCAGCGCCTGCGGGCGCGCGAATTTCGTCGAGCACCGCGTCGACATCCTCGATCGCGTCGACCCCGAGCACGCCGGCCATCTGCCGCGCGCGCGAGCGCAGCGCTTCGGGCTGGTTTTCGTCCCTGGCGATCGAGGCGAACAACGCGCCCGCCTCGCGGTTCTTGCCCTGCTCCAGCTGCGCCATCGCGACCAGTTCGGCCGCGCTACCGAAGAACGGCTTGCCCGGCACGGCCATCGGCTGCAGCCGCGAAATCACGTCGGCCGGCGGCAACGTGTCGAACGTCGCGGCGACCTGGCGGATCGTGGCCAGATCGCGCATCAGCTGCGGCGCATCGCCATCGGCGGCGACCCCGGCGTAGAGCTCCGCCGCATCGGCGGTGCGCCCCTGTTCCATCGCGATGCCCGCCTTGAGCAGGGTCGCCTGCGTCGCCGCGCCGCTGCTGCCTTCGGCGATCAGTGGGTCGAGCTGGCTGTCCGCACCGGCGAGATCACCGGCCTGCAACCGGTCGAGCGCGCCGACCAGCGTTTCCGAGTGCGCCTCCATCGCCGCTTCCTGGCGATGGTTCCAGTAGAGGTAACCGCCGAACGCGACGAGGCCGAGCACCAGCGCGGCGATCAGCGGCTTGCCGTAGCGGCGGCCGAAATCGGCGTACTGATCCTGGCGGACGGCTTCGTCCACTTCGCGCATGAGGACATCTTCCGATGCGGCGCGTCTCTGTTCGGAGGAGGTGGTGGGAGTGAGGGCCAAGCTGTGGCTCTTTCCATTTATCAATTTGGGCGTTCGGCGGGCTGTTTAGCGGATGGGCGCGCCAATTCAACTTGGAAACCTGCCTGTCCCCCGGCGAGTGAACCGCAGGTGAAGCGCACTGGCGCGGCTTCAGGGCAACGTGTCGCGGCCCATGGCGGACGCGTAGAGCCGGCGATAGGCCGCGATCATCGGTTTCTCGTCGAACCTGTCGCGCGCCTTGGCGCGATTGGCGCTGCCGAGTTCCGCGCGCAGAGCGGGATTCGCCGCCAGCGCCCGCAGGCTCTCCGCCAGCCGCTCGGGCACGGGATCGACGAAGGTGCGGTTCGGTTCGGCCACCATCTGCCCGATATCGCCCACGTCCATCGCGGCGACCGGCAGGCCCGCCGCCATCGCCTCGATCAGCGAGAGCGGCGCCTGCTCGCTGTCGGAGGAGATCGCGAAGATATCGAACAGCCCGGCATAGCGCGCAGGGTCCATCGCGAAGCCGGGCAAATGGACGCGGTGGCCGATGTCGTGGTGCTCGGCGGCGGCGCGGATCGCCTCGCGCTCGGGTCCCTCGCCCACGATCACCAGGTGCCATTCCTCGGGCAGCGGCGCGAAGGCCTTCACCAGCCGCGGCAGGTTCTTGACCTCGCGCAGCCCCGCGATCGTGCCCACCCAGAACTCGCCCTTGCGCTTGACCACGCCGCGCAGCGCGTCGGTCTTGGGCCGTTTGGCGAAGGCCCTGGTGTCGATCCCGTTGGCGATATGCTTGACCCGGCCCAGCGGCTGATCCCACGTTTCGAGCGCGATCCGCTCGAGCGTCTCGGACGGCACCACCAGCCCGTTCGCCCGGCCCAGCGCGATCTTGCGGTAGAGATTGCGCGTCGGCTTGAGGCGCGTCCGCTCGTCCTCGTTGAAGCCGTCCTCGTGATGGATCAGCGGCGGCAGGCCGAACGCGTCCTTGAACGCGGTGTGCGCCATCACCGCATCCATCGCGCCCCAGTTGTAGGTCAGGACCAGATCGTAGCCCTGCATCGCCCGCGCGAGGCGCTGAAGACGCGCCGGGGTCGGCCATCCGTGAAGCGGTGGGAAGTCTTTCGGGTAACGCACTGGTATCTGGCGCAGAAGATGCTGCGCCGCCTCCATGTGTTCGGGCTGGCCCGAGACGATCGCATGATCGACCTTCGGCCCGAACGCATTCATCAGGCGCACGGTGCGCAGTTCCTTGCCGCCCGCCGCGAAAGTCGAATGCAGGTGGAGGATTCGCGCCCGGCCGCGCGGATCGGCGCTCATGCGGCCCGCGCGAGCAGTCGGTCGATCGCCGCGAGCGCGACCGGCTCGTCCAGCAGCGGAGCGTGGCCGACGCCGGGCACGGTCACCAACTCCGCATCGGGGTGGCGCGCGGCCATCGCTTCGGCCGTGGCAGGCGAGAGCAGGTCCGACAGCGCGCCGCGCAACAGCAGCAGCGGCGCATCGCGCAAGGCCTCGAACGCGGGCCACAGATCGGGCGCCGCGCCGCCGCTGTCGGCGTTCTCGTCGCCACGGAACGGCTCGGCGATGCTCATGTCGTAATCGAACCCGATGCGGCCGTTCTGCTGCACCGTCAGCCCGCGCTTCGCCATCGCGAGCCAGTCGCCGGTCTCGAAGCCGGGATGCGCAGGGGCATGGACCTCCTCCAGCGCGAGTGCGGCGTGCATCCAGGTGGGGAAATTGCGCCCCTGCCCGACATATTCGCCGATCCGCGCGAGCCCCGCAGGCTCGACCTCCGGGCCGATGTCGTTGAGCACCGCTCCGGCGATCCGGCTTGGCTCCTTCGCCGCCATCAGCATCGTCATCAGTCCGCCGAGCGAAGTGCCGATCGCGACGAAGCGCGCCACGCCTTCCTGCGCCAGCAGCGCCTCGACATCCTCGACATAGGTTGCGGGCGTATAGCTCGCGGGATCGCGCGCGTATTCGCTGTCGCCGCGCCCGCGCATCTCGGGCACGATCACGCGGCGCGAAGCCGACAGGTGCGCGGCGAGATCGGCGAAATCGCGCGCATTGCGCGTCAGCCCGTGCAGGCACAGTACCGGCGCGCGGTCGCCCGGCCCCTGCCCCGGCCCCGGATAATCCCGGAAATGCAGCTTCAGACCGTCCGGGCTTTCCCAGAAGCGGTCGGTAAATCCAGTATCCATCGGTTTCCGGGGGTTTCCTGTGTCAATTTCCCGCGACGGCCCGGCTGTCGTTGCCACCGCCTTCGCAGTCGCGCACTATCGCCCGATGCGCGAAGAACCGCAAGCGTCGCCCTATCGCCCCGATCCCGCGATCCTCCCGCTGGCCCCGTGGCTGGCCGATCGCGTGGAAGCGGCGCGGTTCCCTGCCGCCACGCTGCGGTATCGCAACGATCGCTGGGACAGGGCGGTTGGGCTGGACGAGCTCGACGAAGCCGCATGGATCGATCACTTCGCCCGCTTCGCGCCGCTCGCCGGCAACCTGCCCCAGCCACTCGCGCTGCGTTACCACGGGCACCAGTTCCGCGTGTACAACCCCGAGATCGGCGACGGGCGCGGGTTTCTGTTCGCGCAGCTTCGCGACGAATCCGGGCGGCTGCTCGATCTCGGCACCAAGGGTTCGGGCACCACGCCGCACAGCCGCACCGCCGACGGACGGCTGACCCTGAAAGGCGCGGTGCGCGAAATCCTCGCGACCGAAATGCTCGAGGCGCTGGGGGTCTACACCTCGAAGACCTTCTCGGTGATCGAGACCGGGGAAGAACTGTGGCGCGGCGACGAGCCCTCGCCCACCCGCTCGGCGGTGATGGTGCGGCTGAGCCACGGCCACATCCGGATCGGCACCTTCCAGCGGTTGCTGGCGCTGGAAGTGCGCGACCACATGGCTCAATTGGTCGATTACTGTCTTGCCCGGTTTCCCGGGCCGCAGCCGCCGCCCGACGCGCCGGGACGCGACGAGCCTGCGGTAATCCTCATGCACCAGGCGGTCGAGCGGCTCGCCGATCTCGCAGCGAGCTGGATGGTCGCGGGTTTCGTCCACGGCGTGCTCAACACCGACAACATGAACGTGACCGGCGAGAGCTTCGATTACGGCCCGTGGCGCTGGCTGCCCACATGGGATGCGGGCTTCACCGCGGCCTATTTCGATCACAACGGCCTCTACGCCTTCGGCCGCCAGCCGGAAGCGGTGCACTGGAACCTCGGCCAGTTCGCGGTCGCGCTGCGCCTGCTCGCCGACGCGCCGCCGCTGATCGCTGCGCTCGAGCGCTTCGGGCCGCTCTACATGGCAGCGGTGGCGCGGCGCTGGTGCTGGCGGCTTGGCGTCGCACAGCGCGGCCCCGAACGCGACGGCGCGCTGGTGGCGGCCTGCGAGCAGGCGATGCGCGAGAGCGGCATCCCGCCCGACACGTTCTTCCACCGCCACCGCGGCGCGCGAAATGCCGAAGGCGCCCTCGCCGAAGCGCTGGCCGGATACCGACCGACGGCGGGTGACGACGCCTCCTATTGGGCCGAAGCGCCCCCCGAATCGATGCTGATCGACGAAGTCGAGACCATCTGGTCAGCCATCGACGAGCGCGACGACTGGACACCGCTAGCCGAGAAGATTGCCGCTGTGCATCGCATGGGCGATGCGCTGGGCGCGCCGCCTGCACCTGAGGGTCACGCGCCCGGTTGAGTGCTTCCCATCAGGGCTGTCCGGTCGTCATCTCCAGCGGCTGGATATCGATCCCGAACAGCTTCCATTCGCCCTGTTCCCACTGGAAATACATGTCGAACGAGAGCGATATCGGGCGCATCTGGAACATGCCTTGCACACGAAATACGTCTTCGCGGACAAGCTGCGGTGCCTGGGTGTAGGTCGGCGGGATCAGCAGCGCGTTCGATAGGTCGATGCGAGAACGGCGAATGCCGGCGAACACCTCGGCCAGCCGCGCAGCATCGTTGTTGATCTGGAAACCTTGCGCGGAGATATCTCGCAGCACCGAATAGTTGCCCGACCGGTTGGCGTGATCGACCGCCGCCATCGTGGACCAGATCATCTTCGACAGTTCGAGCTGGCTCGGCGTGGGCCGAATCGAGGGGGGCGGCTGCACCTGTCCGGCCGGAACCTGCGCTTGCGCCATTGCGGACGAAACGGGCGAGAACGCCATTACGGCGAACAAAAATGCCGGGGCAAGGCGCCCCGGCATCTTCGGTAGTTTTGCAGTCATCGTCATGACCATCGGTTCTGACGGCTCACCAGGCGATCTGGAAGCCGCCGCGGGCGCCGACCTCCCCGCTGTCGAAGCCGACACCGAGACCGGCCGAAAGCGCAGCGTTCTCGCCGACCCGCGCGCTGAGGGCCATGGTGCCCGCCGCCCGGTCGTCGAAATAGCCGACCCCGCCCGAGAGACCGAAGTTGGTCCCCGAAGGAAGCGTCGGCGATTCCATCGCCAGCGCCATCGCCACGCCCTCGTTGGCCCGCTCGATCGCCCGGCGATTCTCGGCGGTCTGGCCGAACAGCGAGTTGATCTGCCCGGTCTGTGCGCTGGTGAGCGACTGGAGCGAAGCGATATCGGCCGTGTTGGTGGCGATATTTGCCGTATTGACGCCGATCGCCGCTGTGTTGGCCGCGACCGAAGCGTTGGTGGCGATCCCGGTCGTCAGGCCCAGCGTGCCGTTCGCATCGGAGGTCACGACCGAGATCGTGCCCGTCTGGCTCGCGGTGCTGGTGTCCAGCCCGGCAATCACGACCTGCCCGTCGTTGGCCGCAGTCGCGCCGTTGCCGATCGCAACCGAATTGACTCCGGTGGCCGACGCTTCGTTGCCCATGGCGATCGCGCCGTCGCCGGTCGCGCTGGCGGCTTCGCCCACGGCGACCGAGCGGACCCCGCTCGCGGTGGCGAGGTGGCCCAGCGCGGTGGCGCGTTCGGCCGTGGCGTTGGACCTCCAGCCGAAGGCGGTCGCCCCGGCGCCGATCGCCGACGACTGCCCGCCGACCACGGTGGTCGACGCGCCGTCGGCTATCGTCGAGAAGCCCGCCGCTCCATCGCGGTTGCCGCCGATGGCGATCGAATCGCCGCCGATCGCCTGCGCGGTATTGCCGATCGCGACCGCATTGCTGCCGGACGCCACCGAATCTTCGCCGCCGGCAAAGCTCTGGTCGCCCGAAGCGGTGGATTGATGGCCGACCGCCGTGCCCATCGCACCGGACGCCACGGCTTGCCAGCCGAGCGCGGTGGCGCCGGGCGTGGTGGCAACTGATTCGCCGCCGATCGCGGTGGTCGAATTGCCTTGGGCGAGCGCGGTATCGCCCACCGCCAGCGCATCGATCCCGTCCGCCGACGCGAAGTTGCCGACCGCGGTCGAGTTATCGCTTGCCGCCGTGGCATTGCCGCCCACCGCAAGCGAGGAATCGCCAACCGACTGCGCGCGCGTACCGAAGGCAGAGGAATTGTCCCCGGTCGCCACTGCGGAGTCGCCTACGGCGGTCGAACTACCGCCGGTTGCGGTAGCCGAATTACCGAACGCCGCCGATCCGAGCCCGGACGCTTCCGCGCGTGCGCCATAGGCCGAGGCGAACGCCTGGGTGGCCTGCGACTGCACGCCTGCCGCGATCGAGAAGATGTTCGTCACGCTCGAATCGGCGCCGATGGCGACCGAGCTGCCGGCGGAGACGCTGGCGTTTTCGCCAATCGCCGTCGATTGCTGGCCGCTGGCGCTGGAATTGTTGCCGATCGCAACGCTGCCGCTGGCGCCGAAGCCGGTGCTGGCGCCGTTGCCGACCGCGACGCTGTTACTGGCGAAGAACCCGTCGCTGGCCTCGTTGCCGATCACGACCGAGCCCGAGCTCTGCGCGTTGGCCGCTTCGCCGACCGAAACCGCCCGAACGCCGGTGGCCGAGGCGAGATGGCCAATGGCCGTCGCCCGTTCTGCACCCGCTACCGAGCGCCAGCCGTAGGACGTAGCGCCCGGCCCCATGGCCATCGCTTCGCCGCCGACCGCGGTCGTCGAGTTGCCGCTCGCCATCGCGCCCGAGCCCGCATCGTCGCCACCGATCGCGATCGCGTCAACGCCGTCGGCCGAGCTGCCGTTGCCGATCGATATGCTCGAAACGCCGCTCGCGAGAGCCTGATCGCCCTGCGCGATCGAAAAGTCACCGGTCGCATCCGCGTTTTCGCCAACGGCTACCGAGCGCACGCCAGTAGCGTCGGCGAGGTGACCCAGTGCGGTCGAGCGGACCCCCGTTGCATTAGCCTGCCAACCCACGGCGGTGGTTCCAGGCTGAGTTGCCGTGCTTTCCGAACCGACCGAGACCGAGTTCAGCCCGGAGGACACGGCCCCCTGCCCGACGGCCACGGCGTCCGAGCCGCTGGCGGTTGCTCCCGTTCCGAGCGCGGTGCTGGTGCCGCCAGAAGCGGTGCTGCCCCGGCCGAATGCGACCGAGTTGCCGCCGCTTGCGTCCGCCGAGAGGCCGATTGCCGCAGAGTTCTGGCCAGATGCGGAAGACAGCCGGCCCACCGCGACCGAATTGAGGCCCGAAGCATCGGCATCGCGGCCCAGCGCGGTCGCCACGTCTCCGGTGGCGGAAGCGTTGGCACCCACCGCGGTGCTGCTCGAGCCGGTCGCATCGGCATTGGAACCGCAGGCGAGGCTGGTGTCTGTGCCGTCCGACGTCGCGCCGCCGGTCGAATCCGCAGGTATGGCGAGGAATGCATCATCAACGACACCTTCCTGATTGCCGTCGTCGAGCAAACATTCTTCCGCGGCAGCCGGGGTTGCCGACATCGCGAACATGGCTATCGCCAAGGTCGAAGCCGAGAGCGTTGCACCGCCCAGTAGTTTCAGATTGCGTCGCATAGTCACACACCTCTCCTGCGGCCCCCCGCGAGGCCAGTTGAAAGCAAAGCGCCGCTTAACGGCAGCGCCCGGTGCGACCCGGCTATGTCATGGGAGGAAAGGAATTTGCGACGCGATGGCCACCACCCCTGTTCTTGCCCCCTGTCGCGCCTACATCCCGTGGGAGGGCGCAGCGTTGGCTTGATCGCCGCAGGAGGCCAGACACCATTGGGTGTTTGACCGCGGCGCGACTCGGACTAGAAGCCCGCAAAGCCGTCAACGCCGGTTAAGCATACGTAATTTTTGAGATCGCACAACAACTTAAGGAGCCGCCCACCGTCGTGCCACAAAGCGAGCTGATTTCCTTCGAGCCTGCGACCGGCAGGGAACTGTGGCGCAGCCCGATGGGCGATGTCGACGCGACGGTCGATCGCGCCCGGCGCGCGTGGCCCGCCTGGGCGGCGCAGCCGCTGGCGACGCGGATCGAGCTGTGCCGCCGCTTCGCGAACGAGGTGCGCAAGCAGGCGGACAAGCTGGCCGAACTGATCGCGCGCGAGACGGGCAAGCCGTTGTGGGAAGCCCACACCGAGGTCGAGACGGTCATCAACAAGGTGGATATCTCGGTCACCGCCTATGCCGAGCGGACCGGACAGAAGAAGCTCAACAGCGCGCTCCAGGGCACAGCGGCGGTCCGGCACAAGCCGCACGGGGTGATGGCCGTGCTCGGCCCCTACAACTTCCCCGCGCATCTGCCCAACGGCCACATCGTCCCCGCACTGATCGCGGGCAACGCGGTGATCTTCAAGCCGAGCGAGAAAACGCCCGCAGTCGGCGAATTCCTCGTCGGGTGTTTCCATCGTGCCGGGATATCCGCCGCGGTGGTGCAACTGCTGGTGGGCGGCGCGGACGAAGGCAAGGAACTGGTCGCGCATCGCGGGGTCGATGGCGTGCTGTTTACCGGATCGGCGCAGGCGGGCATCGCGATCAACCGCAAGCTGGCGACCGATCCGGGCAAGATCGTCGCGCTGGAGATGGGCGGCAACAATCCGATCGTGGTGATCGACACGCCCAAGGTGTCCGACGCCGCGACGCTGATCGTCCAGTCGGCCTTCACTTCGGCCGGACAGCGCTGCACCGCGGCGCGGCGGCTGATCGTCAAGGCGAGCATGTACGACGCGGTGGTGGACGAGGTGAAGCGGCTCGCCGGGCGGATCATCGTGGGCGAACCGTTCGCCGACCCCGCCCCGTTCATGGGTCCGGTGATCGACAACCAGGCGGCGGACCAGCTCGTCGAGAGCTTCCTCTACCTGCTGTCGAGCGGCGGCAAGGCGATCCGCCACATGACCCGGCCCGACGACGACCTGCCATTCCTCTCGCCCGCGATCATCGACACCACCGCGATGGCCGAGCGACCCGACGTCGAGCTGTTCGGCCCGCTGCTGCAGGTTATCAAAGTGGAGGATCTCGACGAAGCGATCGCCGCGGCGAACAACACGCGCTTCGGGCTGTCGGCCTCGCTGATCGGCGGCGCGCCGCAGGATTACAACCGTTTCTGGGCCAATATCCGCGCGGGCATCGTCAACTGGAACCGCCCGACCAACGGCGCTTCGTCGAACCAGCCGTTCGGCGGGATCGGCCTGTCGGGCAACCACCGCCCGGCCGCGTTCTACGCCGCCGACTATTGCGCCTATCCGGTCGCGAGCACCGAGATGGAGCAGCCGCGCGCGAGCGTCGGCGTCGGCTTCAAGGACGCCTGAGGCGGATCGCCCGCCCCCTCACCCGTCACCGCGCGTAACGAGATCGACCGCGACCGTGCCAGCCGGCCCTTGCCGAACCGCGACCGCGAAGGCCGCGCCGCCCCTGCGTCCGCGCAGCACGCGTTCGTCCCCGGCCGTAGCCAGCCGCGAGGAGTACCCCGCCTCCCGCGCGAGCGTGTGGTAGAACGCGAGCACCTCGTCGGAGGAAGCGGGGGTGCGGAAATTGACGGCGCGCAGCGCACAGTCGCC
This sequence comes from Pelagerythrobacter sp., assembly GCF_041912895.1. Taxonomy (NCBI): domain Bacteria; kingdom Pseudomonadati; phylum Pseudomonadota; class Alphaproteobacteria; order Sphingomonadales; family Erythrobacteraceae; genus Pelagerythrobacter; species Pelagerythrobacter sp. The sequence goes on from NZ_JAYSGI010000001.1 coordinate 935,567, forward strand.
CGAATCGGTCCCAGCCGCTTCCTGCGTCGCGCCGCGCGGGTAGATCGGGAATTCGGTCGGCATCCGCGCCGCCCAGACGAAATCGTGCCTCAGCGCCTCGACGCAGGGCGCCGGAGCGCCAACCTCGCGGGCACGCGCGATCACCGACAGCCGCACGGCAAGCGGCGCCGCGGCTGCGGTGCCCGGCTCGGGAAGCGCCAGCAGCCGGTCGCGGCCGCCGACGATCTCGATCGCCTCGGCCCGAGCGGCGTCGATCGCGCCGATCGAATCATTCGGCAGCGGCAGCGCGTGGTCGATGCCTCCGGTCAGCGCCGCGCTGCCTTCGTTCTGGCGCGCGAGATCGGGATCGACGAGAATCTGGTCGTTCAGTGCGGCGACGATCGCGGGATCGACCTCGCGCGGTTCCTGCGTGACCGGGGCGTCGCCGCAGCCGGCCAGCGCAAGCGCCCAGAATGCCGCGAAGAATCGATACTGGCGCAACCCGGCCTCCGTTCCGCGCGCACCGCGCCCGTGGCGGCGGCATAGCGGCTATCCGCGACCAACGGGTTAACCGCGTTCGGACAAACTTGAAGGCGCCCCGCTGCCTCTCGGCAGCGGAGCGCCTTCCACGGCCCGGTGGGTGCCGCGCGACGGCTGCAGGTGGGTGCAGCCGAAGATTGTCAGTGTTGCCGGATCAGCGGCAGCGCGAACCGCCCTTGTCGATCTCGCGGCCGAGGAGCGCACCGCCCGCCGCGCCGAGAATGGCGCCGAGAGTGCGGTCGCCGCGACCGGCAACTTCGTGGCCGATCAGACCGCCCACGGCGCCGCCGATCAGGAGCCCGGTCGTGCCGTTGTCCTTGCGGCAGTAATACCGCCCGTCGTTGCCGCGCCACACGCGCGTGTCGCGATTGACCCGGTCATAGCGGTCGTAACGGTCGTGGCGGTCGTACCGGCCACGGTCGTAGCGGCGATAATCACGGTCGCGATAACGGTCGCGCCACTGGTTAGCGCTCTCGACCTGGTAGGTCGGCGTATAAGCAGCCTGATGAACGCTCGCCGGAGCGGCGGCTTGGGCGGGCGCCGCCAGTGCGAGGCCCGGTGCGGCAATCGCGAGAGCTGCGATCATGATAGTCTTGTTGGTCATCGCTCGGTCCTTTCTTCGTCTCGCCGGACCCCGATTCGATGGGTCATCCGCTCGATGTGTTCAGTTTTAGGGGCCGTTTCCTGAACGGACTGCAACGCCGCGTGCAGATTTCGTTTTTGCGACGAAACGAGCTTTGCCATCGACGGTTCGCGGCTTGCACAGGCTCGGCGCGATGCGTAGATCGCCGCACGATGAATGGCCCCGCTTCCCCGCCCCGGCAGTCGGGCCTCGCCGCCGGGCTCTCGGCTTATTTCATCTGGGGCTTCCTGCCGCTCTATCTGATCCTCGTGCGCGAAGTGCCCGCGTTCGAATTCGTCGGCTGGCGCATCATCTGGACGCTGCCGATCTGCCTCGCGATCGTCGCCTTCCGCCGCCAGGGGCCGCAAGTGTGCGCGGCGCTGGCGAGCGGGCGCAGCCTGGTGACGCTGGCCGCCAGTTCGGCGCTGATCGGGGCCAACTGGCTGGTCTACGTCTGGGCGATCCAGAACGATCAGGTCTATGCCGCCAGCCTCGGCTATTACATCAATCCGCTGATCAACGTGCTGCTCGGCACTTTCGTGCTGGGCGAAAAGCTCAGCCGCCGCCAGTGGCTCGCGGTGGCGGTCGCCGCGGCAGGGGTAGCGCTGCTGCTCGGCGGCGCGCTGACGACGCTGTGGATCAGCCTTTCGCTGGGCCTGAGCTTCGGCACCTACGGCCTGCTGCGCAAGCAGGTGGACGTGGGCGCGCTGCCCGGGCTGACGGTCGAATCGGCGCTGCTGCTGGTGCCTGCCGCGGGTGTCGCGTGGTGGTATGCGGCCTCGCCCGCGGGTTCTTCGTTCGCGCAGTCGACGGAACTGAGCCTCGCGATCGTGCTCGGCGGGGTGTTGACCGCGATCCCGCTGCTGCTGTTCGCCATCGCCGCGCGGCGGATGGACTATTCGACGCTCGGCTTCCTCCAGTTCCTCGCCCCGACGATCGTCTTCATCCTGGGGCTGACGGTATTCGAGCAGCCGCTTCAGCCGGTGCAACTCGCCTGCTTCGTGCTGATCTGGGCCGCGATCGCGATCTTTGTGTGGGATATCCTCGCCCGCCGGAAGGCGGACAAGGTGCTACAGGCGTAGCGTCCAGCGCAGCGTCTCGCCGGCGTGGAACGGCACGATCGCCGTGCCGCCCGCGTCGATTTCCCCCGGCACCTCGACCCCGCTGCGATCGAGCGTGATACGCGCTTCGTTGAGCGGCAGGCCGTAGAAGCGCGGGCCGTTCTCGCTCGCGAAGCCCTCGAAGCGGTCGATCGCGCCTTCCTCGTCGAACACCTGGAGGTAGCTTTCGAGCGCGTAGGGCGCGTTGAAGATGCCCGCGCAGCCGCAGGCGCTTTCCTTGGCTTCGCGCGCGTGTGGCGCGCTGTCGGTGCCGAGGAAGTATTTCGCCGAGCCCGAGGTCGCCGCCTTGCGCAGCGCCAGCCGGTGCCGTTCGCGCTTGGCGACGGGCAGGCAATAGGCATGCGGTCGGATGCCGCCCACCAGCATCGCGTTGCGGTTGATATGGAGATGCTGCGGCGTGATCGTCGCGCCGACGTTGTCGCCCGCGCCGTCGACGAAGCGCACCGCGTCCTCGGTGGTGATGTGCTCGAAGATCACCTTGAGGCCCGGCAGCTCGCGCAGCAGCGGTTCGAGCACGCGGTCGATGAACACCTTCTCGCGGTCGAACACGTCGATCTCGGCGTCGGTCACCTCGCCGTGGACGCACAGCGGCATGCCGATCGCCGCCATCCGCTCCAGCGCATCGCGGATGTTGGCGACATCGCTGACGCCGTGGGCGGAGTTCGTCGTGGCGTTTGCCGGATAGAGCTTGGCGGCGGTGAACACGCCCTCGCGATGGCCGCGCTCCAGCTCGTCCGGGTCGGTGTGATCGGTGAGGTAGCAGGTCATCAGCGGAGTGAATTCCACGCCCGCAGGTATCGCAGCCATGATCCGCTCGCGATAGGCCGCCGCCGCATCGACGCTCGTCACCGGCGAGGCGAGGTTCGGCATCACGATCGCGCGGGCGAACTGGCGCGCGGTGAACTGCGCGACGCCTTGCAGCACCTCGCCATCGCGCAAGTGGACGTGCCAGTCGTCCGGGCGGCGGATGGTGATCGTATCGCTCATGAAGGCGACCCGGCGGGAGACATGGACCACATGTTACACTGTCCTGGAGAGAAAAAATCCGCCGCCGTCCGCGCGCTGTCGAGGCGAGCATCGGGGCGGATCGGGAAGGCGGGCATGGCGACCCCATGGCATATGCGCGGGCCGTAGGACAGGGCTTGATTCGCTCGCCCGGCGCGCCACCTTCACGCCATGCCAGCGACTCGCCTGTTCGACCGCGCCGTGGTGCGCCTTTCCCCACAGGATGAGGGCGAGGATGTCGCCGCGTTCCTGCAGGGCCTGCTCACCAACGACGTGTCCGGCCCGCTGCCCGCCTATGCCGCGCTGCTTTCGGCGCAGGGCAAGACGATGTTCGACCTGATCGTGTGGCCGGGCGATGCGGGAGAATTGCTGCTCGATTGCGAAGCCGCACATGCCGCCGAACTGGTCAAGCGGCTGGCGCTCTATCGCCTGCGCCGCAAGATCGCGATCGCGGTGGACGATGACGTGGCGGTCCATTGGCGCCCGCATGTGGGCGATGGCGCCGCGTCCGACCCGCGCCTCGCCGATCTCGGGCAGCGCTGGCTCGCCCCCGCTTCGGCGGAAGACGCGGCAGCGGACGACGCGTGGCGCGCGCACCGCCTCGCGCTCGGCGTGCCCGAAGGCGGCGAGGAGATGGGCGACGTGCTGTGGCTGGAAACCAACGCGATCGAACTCAACGGCGTCAGCTTCGCCAAGGGCTGCTACGTCGGGCAGGAGAACACCGCGCGGATGAACTGGCGGCAGAAGGTCAACCGGCGGCTGGTGGTGGTGCCGCTCGACCGGTCGGACGAGAAACGGCGCAAGGCGGCCTATCCCGCGCTGGGGCTGGCGGTCGATCACCTGCGGGTGGACGCGATCGACCCGGCGTTGGCGCCCGCATGGATGGCGGCGGCCCTCAGCCCGACTGGCTAATAACGTAGGTTCAGCCCGGCTGGCTGACCAGCGCGATCGAGTTCAGCAGCATCCGCTCGGCGCGGTCGCGCGCGGCGGTGTCGGGCAGGTTGAGCGAGCGCGCGAGCACCGACCCGATCAGCGCATCGCCCATCGCCAGCAGCACGAGCGCCAGCGTATCTTCGTGGACATAGGTGGCCTCGCTGCCCGAGCCGCATCCGCCCGGCGCGATCTCGTCCACCAGCTGATGGATCGTCTCGACGATCGGCGACAGCGCATCCTCGTTACCGGTCAGGATCATCCAGCTCGCCAGCGCGCCCGCGCCTTCCTTGTCGAACGCGTCGAACGCCAGATCGACCACTTCGCGCGGCGAACCCAGCCCGGCCCGACTCGCCTGCACCGCCTGCTTGATGCTCTCGCACACCGTTTCGGCGAGGTGCCGCGCGAGTTCCTTCTGCAACCCCGAAGCCGATCCGAAATGATGCAGCAGGTTCGCATGGGTGCGGCCGATGCGCCCGGCGACGGCTTTCAGCGTCACCGCCTGCGGCCCCGATTCGATCAGCAGCGCTCGCGCCGCCTCCAGCGCCGAGCGGCGGCTCTCTTCCGGGCTCAGGCGCTTGCGGCTTGCCATGCGATTCCTTGAGACATAAAATGGTTAACAATCCGGGGGATCGATCGATGGGCTTAGAACGCGAAGCCGCCGCCGACAAGTTGCCGCTCACGTCGGGCAGCGCGACAGGCAGCGCGACTCCGGCGGATCATGCGCTCAATATCCGCGACCAGAAGTTCTGCCGCGGCGGAACCCCTGCGCGCTGGTGGCATTCGGGCGATCCGGTGGCGACCGCGTGGTACAACTCGGTTTCCGCCAGCCTGCCGCGCGGGGAGAAGTTCTTCATCCAGGTGATGAAGTACTACGACGACAAGGTTCCGCCGAAGATGGCCAAGGAACTGCGCGCCTTCACCCGCCAGGAATCGAACCATGCGCGCGAGCACGTCGCGTTCAACAACCTCGCGCAGAGCCACGGTTACGACATCGAATCGATCGACAAGGGCATCGAGGAGATGCTCGCACTGACCAAGGGGCGGCCGGTCGAGTTCAACCTGGCGATCACGATCGCGCTCGAACATTTCGCCGCCTCGATCAGCCACTGCCTGCTGACCGATCCGCGTTATCTGAAGGGCGTCGATCCCGAGATCGCCGAGATGTGGCGCTGGCACTCGATCGAGGAGATCGAGCACAAGGGCGTGACCTACGACGTGTGGCTCCACGCCACGCGCGAATGGTCGGCGTGGAAGCGTTACCGCGTGCGCGCGATGCTGACGCTGCTCATCACCCGACGGTACTACAACAACCGCGTGCGCGACGCGCTGGGCTTGATGCGGCAGGACGGGATCACCGGCGTGCGGGCCAGATGGCTGCTGTTCCGGCACCTGTGGTTGTCGCCCGGGATGATGCGGCGCATGTTCCCCGAATGGGCGAAAATCCTCCTGCCCGGCTTTCACCCCTGGAAGCAGGACGATCGCGCGCTGATCCGCAAGTTCGACAGCCCCTATGCCGACGCGGTGATGCCGGCCGAATAGCGCGTCCTATTGACAACGATGTAAGTAATCGATACTTACAAGGCTGTCAGTAACATGCAGAGCGAATCATGAACGCCCAGACCATCGCCTTCGACCGCGCCGCTGCGGTGCCCACGCCGGGCGATCTCACGATCACCGTACGCGACGAGCGCTTCAACCGCGGCTCTGCGCCCAGTCGCTGGTGGGCGGGCGATGCGTTCGGCACCGCCTGGCACAACGCGCTGTCGGCGACCTTCCCGCGCGGCGAGGCGTTCTTCATCGAAGCGGTGAAAGCGCACCGCGAAGGTGCCGATCCGCGGCTCGAGGCCGAAATCCGCGCCTTCGTGCGCCAGGAAATCAACCACACCCGCGAGCACATCGCGTTCAACAAGCTGGCCGAGAACGCCGGCTACGACATCAAGGCGATTGACGAGCGCGTTCGCGAGATGCTCGAGCTGACCAAGGGGCGGCCCGAGATCCTCAACCTCGCCGCGACGATGGCGCTTGAGCACTACACCGCGATGATGGCGCACGAATTCCTCGCCAACCCGAAGCATTTCGCCAAGGCCGATCCCGAGGTCCGCGACATGTGGCGCTGGCACGCGGTCGAGGAAATCGAGCACAAGGGCGTCGCCTACGACACCTGGAACCACGCCACCCGCGACTGGACGCCGTGGCGGCGCTGGAAGGTGCGCAGCCTGATGATGCTGATCGTCACCGGGCGCTTCTTCACCCACCGCTGGGAGGATTCGCTGAACCTCCTCGCGCAGGATGGGATCACCGGCTGGAAGGCGCGCTGGGGCCTGTTCAAGTACCTCACCGTGACCCCCGGCGTGGTGCGGCGGATCGTGCCGGCGTGGCTCTCGTACTTCAAGCCGGGCTTCCACCCGTGGGATCACGACGACCGCGAATTGATCGGGCTCTATGAGAGCGAATTCGAGGACGCGCTGCTTCCGGCGGAATAACCGGAACGAGCCCCGGCTCGTACTATGTCACGCCGCGCGCATGTCCGGCTCCGCCTCGCCTTCCAGATCGAGCGCATATTCGGCCGCCAGGGCCGTTTCGCCCCGCCCGCAGCTATGCCGCGCGCGCACCGCGCCGGTGGGCACGAAGCCGAGCTTACGCAGCACGCGCCCCGAGGCCGGGTTGTCGAGGAAGTGCCCGGCGGCGATCCGGCGATGGCCGAGCATGCGCGCCACGTCGAGCGCCGCGCGGCCTGCCTCGGTCGCGTAGCCGCGCCCCCAATGGCGCCGGGCGATCCAGTATCCCAGTTCGACCTCGTTCTCATGCAGGTCGATCCCGATGCCGCCGATCACCGCCGCGTCATACGCGCGCGCGATCAGGAAGCGCGGAAAACGCGGGCTTACCGGCAGCGCCACGAAGTCGTGCGCGTGTTCGGCGGTGTAGGGCCAGGGCGCGCTGGCGAGATTGCGGACCACCCCCTCGTCGGCAATCCCGCCGAAAACGTGCTTCCAGTCTTCGGGCCACGGGGGTCTCAGCAACAGTCTTTCGCTGCGATGGAACACGGCGGTTCTCTCCTCTTCGCCCCGCCCGCCGCCGCACTAGAGGCGATGCGTGACACTTGCATGGCGGCGAAAGAATATTTCGCCGATCGGAGAGGGAGAAACGACAAGAGGGAGACGGGCCCCCTGATTCACAGGATGGCCCCATCTCCCTCTTCGTCTGCCGGTCGTTACCCCGGCTGGGACCGTCCCGTGTGGACGACCCCGTTATCGGATCGTCCGGTTATTCGGCGGCTTCCGCGAACATGTCGACCGACACGTATTTGCGGCCGAGCTTGCCCTTGTGGAATCGCACGACGCCTTCGCTGAGCGCGAACAACGTGTGATCCTTGCCCATCCCGACGTTGGTGCCCGGATAGAACTTGGTCCCGCGCTGGCGCACGATAATGTTGCCCGCGAGCACGCCCTGGCTGCCGAACTTCTTCACGCCGAGGCGACGGCCGGCCGAATCGCGACCGTTGCGCGACGAACCGCCTGCTTTCTTATGTGCCATCGTTCGTGGTCCTTACTTCTTGGCGTCGGTTTTCTTGGCTGCGGCCTTCTTCGCCGGAGCCTTCTTCGCGGGGGCGGCCTCGGTGGCGCCTTCCTTCTTCGGCGCGGCCTTCTTGGCGACCGGCTTGTCGGCGTCCGCCTTCTTGGCCGGGGCCTTCTTGGGAGCGGCCTTCGCCTCTTCCTTCGCCGGAGCGGCCTTGGCCTCGTCCTGCTTCGGAGCCGGCTTGGCCGCTTCCTTCTTCGGCGCGGCCTTCGAATCGCCCACCGCGGTGATGCGCAGCAGGGTCAGCTGCTGGCGGTGGCCGTTTTTGCGGCGATAGTTGTGGCGGCGGCGCTTCTTGAAGACGACGACCTTCTCGCCCTTCGCCTGCGCGATGATCTCGGCCGAAACCGAAACCTTGCCGGCGTCGGCCATCTTGTCGCCCTCGCCGGCGAGCAGGACGTCGCCCAGCGTCACCGTGTCGCCGGCTTCGCCAGCGAGCTTTTCGACCGCGATCTTGTCTCCGGCGGCAACCCGGTATTGCTTGCCGCCCGTGCGCACTACTGCGAACATGGTGGTTACTTCCAATCTCGTTGTTTATGCCCCCGCCTCATGGAACGGACCTCGGGGAAGGGGCGCGTCCGATGCGCCGCCGCTGGCGGGCCCCGGAAAGATGGGTGCCGTTAAGGGAACCGGGGCACCAAGTCAACGGCGGATTGGCCTTTGCGCGCCGCATCTGGCGCGGTGCGCGGCGCGTGCTATGAGCCTTGGCGAATGACGCACGCCTTGCTCCGTATCGCACCGCTGCTGCTCGCCGCCCCACTCGTCGCCTGCGCCGGTGGGGGCGGGGGCGATTACCCGTCGCTCGCGATCCGCGACGCCGAACGGGTCGAGGGCAGTTTCGAAGCCGCCGCACCGTCCGAAGCGCCGCCAGCGCCTGCGCCGCCGAGCGCGGACCTGCTCGAACGGCTCGCCCAGCTCGAGACGGCGGCGAGCGATGCGCACCGCGCCTTCATGGAGGCCGCACCGGGCGCGCGGCGCGCCGTCACCGCGGCGCGAGGCGCAGGCGTGGAGAGCGATCGCTATGCCGAGGCGCAAGTGGCGCTGGCCGACCTCGATTCGCACCGCAGCCGGGCCGCTGTGGCGCTGGGCGATCTCGACCTGCTGTTCGCCGACGCGACCTTGGCGTTCGCCACGCGAGAGCCGATCGCGGCCGCGCGCGCTGAGATCACCGGGATGGTCGCGGAAGAAGACGCGGTGCTCGCCGAACTGCGCGGGGCGCTCTGACCTAGCGCCAGCGGGCGAGATCACGCCGATCTTCGTCGCGCGGTTCGATCCAATGCCAGCCATCGGCGCGCTGCTCGCGTTTCCAGAACCAGGCAGCGGATTTCAGATGATCCATGCAGAGATCGACTGCCTCGAACGCAGGCCGGCGATGGCGCGCGGCGGCGGAAACGCACACGATCGGCTCGCCGGGGCGGAGCACACCGACGCGGTGCGCCATCAGCAGGCCCATCAGACCGAATCGAGCGATCGCCTCGTCGGCCAGCGCTTCCATGCCGGGCAGCGTGAGCGGGGCGTAGTGCTGCAATTCGAGCGCCTCCACCCCGCCCCCGCCGCGCACCTCGCCGACGAAGGTGCAGACGCCGCCGAGGCCGGGATTGGCCTGCGTGAACGGGCCGATCAGCGCGCCGGGCGCGAAGGGCCGGTCGAGCAGGCGGATATCGCGCATCGCGCTAGCCCCCGCTGACGGGCGGCAGGAAGGCCACTTCGCTGCCCTCACCCGCCTGCAAGTCGCGCTTGTCGGGCAGCAGCACGCCATCGACGGCGACCCGCACATCGTCCGCTCCGATCGCCTCGCGCATAGCGGGATCGAGCCGGGCGCAAAGCCTCGCCCAGTCGAGCGGGCCGGACACGGCGAGCGCGTGCTCGCCCTCCCCCGCAAGATCGGCGAGCTTGCCGAGAAAGACCAGCTTCACCCGCCGGTGACCGACATGTGGCGCGGCTGCGCGGGCGTCGCGCCGGGCGCATCGAAGGCGAAGGCATGGCGCGCGGGCTTGATCCGCATCGCGGTGTCGAGCGCGGTATCCAGCGCCGTCTCGGGATCGTCGGACCGCAGCGCCGCGCGCAGGTCGACCCGTTCGGCACCGCCGAGGCACGGGTAGAGCTGGCCCGTCGCGGTGACCCGCAAACGGTTGCAACCCTCGCAGAAGTTGTCGCTGAGCGGCGTGATGAAGCCGATCCGGCCGCCGGTTTCGGTACTATCGAAATAGCGCGCGGGGCCGCCGGTGCGGTGGTTCGAAGGCGTCAGTTGCCAACGGCGTTCGAGCGCGGCGCGGACTTGCGCGAGCGGAAGATAGCGGTCGAAGCGATCTTCCTCGACATCGCCCAGCGGCATCAGCTCGATCAGCGTGATCGCGTGGCCCTGCTCGTGCGCCCATGCGATCAGCGCGGGCAGCTCATGCTCGTTGATCCCGCGCAGCGCGACGGTGTTGATCTTGATCGCGATCCCGGCCGCCTGCGCGGCGGAAATGCCTTCGAGCACGTCGTCCAGCCGGTCGCGCCGCGCCAGCCGGGCGAAGGTCTCGCGGTCCAGCGTATCGAGCGAGACGTTGATCCGCCGCACGCCCGCCGCGGCCAGCGCGTCGGCATGGGTGGCAAGCTGGAGGCCGTTGGTGGTGAGCGTCAGTTCGTCGAGCCCATCCCCCAACCGGCGGCCGAGCCCGCGCACGAGATCGAGCACGTCGCGCCGCACTAGCGGTTCGCCGCCGGTCAGCCGGATGCGCCGCACCCCGCGCGCGATGAATCCGTTCGCCAGCCGATGGAGTTCGTCGAGGTCGAGCAAATCCTTGCGCGGCAGGAACGTCATCCGCTCGGGCATGCAATAGGTGCAGCGCAAATCGCAGCGGTCGGTCACCGATAGCCGCAGGTAGTCGATCCGGCGGCAATGAGCGTCGATCAGGGGTGCATGGGCATCCATCGCGCTATTGTGCCGGATTTCCCGCCGCTTGGCTATCGAGCGACAGGTATTGCCCCGTCACCCCCGGGGCTGCGGCGAGATAACCCGCCGCCGCATCGATCGCCTCGCCCTCGCCCGCAACGCCATTGATGCGCCGGGGGGCGTACTTGCGCGCGAGCCCGGCAACCATCGCGAGTCGCCACATGCGGTGCGTGTGATCGGCGGGCGCGAAGGCGAGCGTGACGTCGTCTCCGGCGTCCAGCGCTTCCTCGGCGTAGGGCAACCAGTGCTGGTCGAACACGCTCGCGGCGGCGAGCGGATCGGCGGGCAGATCGTCGATCGCGATCACTTTCATTCGCGGCGCTCGCGGGTGAGCGTCACGCCGATCTTCTCGTTCGCCTCGGCGATGGCGAGCTTGACGATCTTGACCGTCACCGCCTCCACCCGATCATCCTGCAGGAACAGCGTCTCGCAGATATGGTCGGCAACCGCCTCGATCAGCTTGAAGTGGACGCCGGGCGGCAGCGCCTCGGTCGCGGCGAACTTCAGGTCCATGTAGTTTTTGCTCGCCTCGAGCGGGGTGTCGGGCGTGTAGCGTTCGGCGCACTTGAGACGCGCCCGGATCGCGATCCGCAACGGCTGCGGCTTGCCGGTTTCCTCAGAATAGATGCCGGTGAGGACATCGTGTTCGAGATCGGCGACTTCGAGGATCAGCGAATCGGCCATGTGCGCCGCTTAGCCCGGATTCGACCAGCGCGCGAAGATCGCGGTGGGGAGCAGGCGTCCGCCCTGCCCGTCCTCACGCACCGCGAGATCGCCATGCTCGATCGTGCCGGGCAGATCGGCGAACCGCTCGGCCAGCAGACCGCCGAGCGCGAGGCTGCTCATGCGCACGGCATAGACGGTGAGGAACAGGAAGCGGCTCTCGTCATCGAGCAACTGGCGGCAATCGCCGACGAGGCCGGGCAGCCCTTCCTCCAGCCGCCAGACCTCTCCGCCCGGCCCGCGCCCGAACTTGGGCGGATCGAGGATGATCCCGTCGTAGCGCCGCTCGCGCCGGACCTCGCGTGCGGCGAACTTGGCCGCATCGTCCACCAGCCAGCGGATCGGGCGATCTTCCATGCCCGAAAGCGCGGCGTTCTCGCGCGCCTGCGCGACCGATTTCTTCGAGGCATCTACGTGCGCGACCTGCCCGAAGCGGCTGAGCGCGAGGCTGCCGACGCCGGTGTAGCCGAACAGATTGAGCAACGTCGCCTCGGTGCGCTCCCCGAGTTGCTCGCCCATCCAGCGCCACACCGGGGCCATGTCGGGGAAGAAGCCGAGGTGGCGGAACGGTGTGCATTGCGCGGTGAAGCGCACGTTGTCCCAACCGAGCGGCCAGCCATCGGGCGGCACGTCTTGGGCAAACTGCCAGCGGCCGCCGCCGTCCTCGTCGGACCCGGGTACGAATTCGCCATGCGCCTGCCATTCGGCGACGCGCGGAGCCCACATCGCCTGAGGTTCGGGGCGGATGAAACGGTAGTCGCCGTAGCGCTCGAGCTTGCGGCCATGGCCGCTGTCCACGAGGCCGTAGTCCGCCCAGCCCTCGCCCGCCATCACCAGCGGCGTTTCGGCCAGTTCCGCCATCAGCGCGGCGTCGCGTGGCTTGCAATATGGGCGGTGACAGCCTCGTAATCGCCCGGCAGCTCCACCATCCGCTCCTCGCGCGCGAACAGGTCGCCGACGCGAGACGGGAGCGGCGGGCGCGAGCCGGTGGCGCGCTCCACCGCATCGCCGAACTTGGCCGGATGCGCGGTGGCGAGCGTCACGACCGGGATTTCGGGCGGAAGATCCTGCAAGCGCGTGGCGTGGATGCCGATCGCGGTGTGCGGGTCGATCGTCTGGCAGCATTTCTCCCACGCCCAGCGCATCGCCTGCGCGGTATCGTCCTGATCGGCGCGCGCGCTGACGAACAGGCCGCCCGCCCCTTCGCGCTGCGCATTGGTGAGGCGCATCGCACGGCTGCGCTCGAACCCCCGCATCTGTTCGGCCAGCGCCGCGCCGTCACACCCGCCGGCATCGAACAGCAACCGCTCGAAGTTCGAACTGACCTGGATATCCATCGAAGGCGCGGCGGTGGGGGTAACGGTGCCGGCCGAATAGTCCCCGTCGCGCAGCGCGCGGTGGAGGATGTCGTTGACGTTGGTCGCGACCACCAGCCGCTCGATCGGCAGGCCCATCTGCGCGGCCACGTAGCCTGCGAAGACGTCGCCGAAATTGCCGGTCGGCACGCTGAAGGCAACCTTGCGTGCGGGCGCGCCGAGTTGCAGCGCGGCAGCGAAATAATACACCACCTGCGCCATCAGCCGGGCCCAGTTGATCGAGTTGACCGCGCCGAGGCTGAGCCTGCCGGTCAGCGCCGGGTCGGCGAACATGCGCTTCACCATCGCCTGCGCATCGTCGAAGCTACCGTCGATCGCGATGTTGTGGACGTTGGGCGCGAGCACGGTGGTCATCTGGCGGCGCTGCACGTCGCTGACCCGGCCTTTGGGGTGGAGCATGAAGATCTCCACGCCCTCGCGCCCGGCGACCGCGTCGATGGCGGCCGAGCCGGTGTCGCCGCTGGTCGCGCCGACAATGGTCAGGCTTGCGCCGCGGCGGCCGAGGAATTCCTCGAACAGCAGGCCGAGCAGTTGCAGCGCCACGTCCTTGAACGCGAGCGTGGGACCATGGAACAGCTCGAGCAGCCACTGGCGCTCGTCGAGTTGGACGAGCGGGGTGACCGCCTTGTGAGAAAAGCGCGCGTAGGCTTCCCCGCACAACTCACGCAGCCGCTCGGGCGCGAGGCTGTCGCCGACGAACGGCTGCATCACCCGCGCGGCGAGTTCGGCGTAGGGCAGCCCAGCCAGCGCGGCGATCTCGGCTTCGGTGAACTGCGGCCATTCGCGCGGCAGGTACAGCCCGCCGTCGCTCGCAAGGCCGGCCAGGGTTACCCCTTCGAAATCAAGCGCAGGCGCGCTGCCGCGTGTGGAGACGTATTCCATCGAAGGCAGCGGTTAGCGGTGCGCCGCGCGGCGGGCAAGCAACCCGGCCTAATCCGCGGCAAGGGTTTCCTTCTCGGCAGCTTCCAGTCCGGTCTTGAGCCGATGCAGGCCCGCTGCCGCCGCCGCCGCGTGCGGACCGATCCAGCGTTCGTGGATCGCCTGGATCGGCATCGCGTCGAGATGATTGAACCGCTCGCGTCCCTTGCGCACGGGCACCACCAGCCCCGCCTCCTCCAGCACGCGCAAGTGCATCATCACCGTGGTCCGGTCGAGCTCGACGAAGGCGGCGCACAGGTGCTTGGTGGTGAGCGGACGCAGCTTCAGCGCGTCGCAGATCGCGCGGCGCACCGGGTTCGCCAGCGCCTTGAACACGGCATCGAGATCGGTGTCGATTGACATGTTATGTTTTTATAACATATTTGAGTGCGACTCAACGGGAGAATGGCGGTGGAACTGAAATTCAGGGTCGCGGCGCGCATCGCCAGGCCGGTGCACGAGGTGTTCGAGGCGGTCGCCGATCCCGCGAAGCTGTCATGCTATTTCACCACCGGCGGCGCGCAGGGGCGACTGGAAACGGGCGCGACGGTGACGTGGGACTTTCATGATTACCCCGGCGCGTTCCCCGTTTACGTCAACGAAGTCGTGCCCGACGAGCGCATCGTGCTCGAGTGGCAGGCGACCGAAGGCGAATCGCCCAACGTCGAAGGCGGCGAGATGGCCGAAGCCGATTACCGCACCACAGTGACGATGACGTTCAAGGCGCTGGACGATGGACCCACGCTGGTCGAGATCGCCGAGGAAGGCTGGCGCGAGACACCCGGCGCATTGCAATCGAGCTATGGCAATTGCCAGGGCTGGAGCCAGATGCTCGCCGCGCTCAAGGCCTGGCTCGAATACGGAATCAATCTGCGCGAGGGGATGTACAAATAGTCCCGGCGTCAGGGGCGCCTCTTTCTCCGCAAGGCCAGCACGTAGATCACCAGCGCAGTCAGCGCGAAGAAGAACCATTGCCCGGCGTAAGCGAGATGGTTGTTGGGTATATCCGCGGGATCGGGCGCGGCGAGCTGCGCGAGGCCCGCCGGCGGTTGACCCACTACGAGGCGCGGCCCCGGGGCGACGATCCCTTCGACCGGGCCGCCCTGCCACGCGGCCGGCTCCGGCTCGACGGACCAGCCAATGGCGACGTCCGCCTCCGCTCCGCCGCCGATGGCGCAGCGCGCGATATTGGCCCAGCCCTTGCGGCCGTCCACGCTCGTGCCCGCGCGCGGCGTGACCGACAGAACACGTTCGCAATCGAGCCGGGCGTGGTGGAACAGCGCACGCTCCGCCGCTGCCTCGTTGCCCGGCCAGGCGACGGCGGCCGAGGTCGCCTGCGCCTCGGCATAGCGCGCGAGCAGCGCTTCCTTCTGCGCCCGCCGGTCGAGCTGCCAGAAGCCGAGCGCGATCATCGTGCCCACCGCGGCGAGGACGATTATCGTGGGGATGATCGGAACCTTGCGGATCACGGCTCGCGCCCGCCCGCTTCCTTCGCCCCGTTGCGGTACTCCGACGCGAGCAGCGCGGCCTTGGCGATCCGCAGGCCGAACACCACGGCTGCGGCGGTGACCGGCACCCAGATCAGCGCGTGCACCCACATCGGCGGGCGCACCGTCAGCTCCAGCCAGATGGCGAGCCCGGTGACGAAGGCGCCGATCAGCAGGGTGAGAAACGCCGCCGGCCCGTCGCCGACGTTGAACTTGGCATAATCGAGCCCGCAGCTACGGCAGCGCTCGGCGAACTGGATGCCGCGCGCGAACAGCGTCTTGCCGCCGCAGCGCGGGCACAAACCGAAAAGGGCAGCCTCGCGAACGCTCGGCTGCCCCCTTTCGGTGTCTGGTTCGCCATGAGGCATCAGTGGACCGGCATCAGTGGATCGGCGCGCCCCAGCTGCCCCAGACGTAGACCGTCACGAACAGGAACAGCCACACCACGTCGACGAAGTGCCAGTACCACGCCGCCGCTTCGAACCCGAAGTGCTGGCGCGGCGTGAAGTGGCCCTTGTAGGTCCGCACGAGGCACACGATCAGGAAGATCGTGCCGACCAGCACGTGGAAGCCGTGGAAGCCGGTCGCCATGTAGAACGCCGAGCTGTAGGTGTTGCCGCCGAAATCGAACGGCGCGTGCGAATATTCGTAGGCCTGAATCGCGCTGAACAGGATGCCGAGCAGGATCGTCAGCCACAGACCCTTCTTCAGCCCGTCGCGGTCGCCGTGGATCAGCGAATGGTGCGCCCAGGTGACGGTGGTGCCCGAACACAGCAGGATCAGGGTGTTGAGCAGCGGCAGGTCGAACGGGTTCATCACCGCCTCGATCGCCACCGGGGGGAACTGCCCGCCGATCACTTCGGCGATCTGGCTGGGGAACAGCGCGAAGTCGAACCAGCTCCAGAACCAGCCGACGAAGAACATCACTTCCGAGGCGATGAACAGGATCATCCCGTAGCGCATGTGCAGCTGCACCACCGGCGTGTGATCGCCGGCCTGCGCTTCCTTCACGATGTTGCTGAACCAGCTGAAGAACGTAGCGATCAGCCCGGCGACGCCGAGGCCGAGCACGAAGTGCCAGCTCGCCATCTCGTGCATGTAGAGCACCATGCCGCTGGTGAAGGTCAGCGCCGAAATCGAGCCGATCAGCGGCCAGATGTCGGGCGGAAGGATGTGATAGTCGTGGTTCTTGGTTCCGGCCATGGGTCGCGGGTCCTGTCTAATCGCTTGCGCGGCCCTTAATCGGCGGCGCGGAATTGGTCCAGTGGCTTAGGGTTCGATCTTGCGGTGGAAGGTGTAGCTCAACGTGATCTGTTCGACATCCCTCGCGTTGGGATCGTCCATGATCGCGGGATCGACGTAGAACAGTACCGGCATGCGCACTTCCTGCCCGGGCTGGAGCGTCTGCTCGGTGAAGCAGAAGCACTGAATCTTGTTGAAGTACTCACCCGTCTGTTCGGGCTCGACGTTGAAGGTGGCGTTGCCGGTGATCGGCTGGTCCGAATTGTTGCGCGCGGTGAAGAAGGCCATCTCGCGCTCGCCGATCTGCACCGTGTCGGTCACCTGCTCCGGCTCGAACGTCCACGGAATGTCGCGGCCCGTGCTGGCATCGAAGCGGATCGAGATCGTCTTCGCCCCGGCGCTCTGCGCCATGCGGGCGGCGAGGTCGGCGTCGGAATCGGTCGCGCGCTGGGTCGTTCCGCCGAAGCCGGTGACCTGGCAGAACAACTGGTACAACGGCACCGCGGCATAGCCGAGGCCGAGCATGCCGAGCGCGGCGAGGAAGCCGAACATGGCCACGCGCAGGTTCTTGCTCTCGAGCGTCGCGGTGGTCATCCGCTCAATCCCCCATCCTGACGATCGTGATGGCGTAGAACAGCACCACGAAGAACGCGAGCAGGAGGCCGAGCGCTATGTTGCGCCCCTTCTGCCGCTTCTGGAGTTCCTGCTGTTCTTCGGGCGTCATGCGAACCATCCTTGCACTTGCGCCGCGCGATCGGCGACGAGGGCGGCGAACAGCGCGAACAGATAGAACACGCTGTAGCCGAACAGCCGCTTCTCGGGCCGCATCCGGTCGTCCGGCCCCGCGGTGCGCAAGGCCACCGGCAGCGACAGGGCGACGAACAGCGCGGTCAACGCTGCCGCAGCTCCGCCATAGATCAGCCCGGTGCCGCCGATCAACCACGGCGCGAGGGCCAGCGGCAGCAGTAGCAGCGAATAGAGCAGGATCTGGCGGCGGGTGGACTTCTCCCCCTTCACCACCGGCATCATCGGAATGCCGACCTTCGCGTAGTCAGACTGCACGAACAGCGCGAGCGCCCAGAAATGCGGCGGGGTCCAGAAGAAGATGATCGCGAACAGCAGCACCGGCATCGCGGTCACGTCGCCGGTCACCGCAACCCAGCCGATCATCGGCGGGAACGCACCTGCTCCGCCGCCGATCACGATATTCTGCGGCGTGCGCGGCTTGAGCCAGACGGTGTAGACCACCGCATAATAGACGATCGAGACCGCGAGGATCGCGGCCGCCAGCCAGTTGACCGCAATGCCCATCAACAGCACCGAGCCGACCGACAGCGCGATGCCGAAATCGCGCGCGTCGGTGCGGGCCATGCGGCCGGCCGGAATCGGGCGCGCGGCGGTGCGCTTCATCCCGGCATCGAGGTCGGCTTCCCACCACTGGTTGAGCGAGGCCGCCCCGCCCGCGCCGAGCGCGATGCACAGCACCGCGGTGAAGCCGATGACCGGATGAATCGCACCTGGCGCGGCGAGCAGGCCGCACAGCCCGGTGAAGATCACCAGGCTCATCACCCGCGGCTTCGTCAGCGCGAAGAAATCGCGCCAATCGGCCGGTTGGGTTCGGGTGGCAGCGGTCATTGCATTCCCAGGTTGTTCAAGAAAGAGGGCGCACCGTTGCCGATGCGCCCCCTTCGTGTTCGGTCCCGGAGGATACGTTCCGGGCGGAGGCCAATCGTCGATCGGGCCGGCGTGGATCAGGCCGTGGCCGGGCGATGATCGTGATAGTCGTGATGCTCCTCGATCACCGGCAGAGTCTCGAACTGGTGATACGGCGGCGGGCTCGACAGCGTCCATTCCAGCGTCGTCGCGCCTTCGCCCCAGTAGTTCGGCGCCGCGCGCTTGCCGGCCATGAAGGCGTAGGCGAGGTTGACGAAGAACACGATCATCGAGGCGGCCATGATGAGGTAGCCCATCGACGAGATGTGGTTCCAGTAGCCGAACGCTTCCGCGAAATCCGGGTAGCGGCGCGGCATGCCCTGCCAGCCGAGGAAGTGTTGCGGGAAGAAGATCACGTTCACGCCGATGAAGAAGCCCCAGAAGTGGACGTGAGCGAGGAATTCGGAGTGCATCCGGCCGCTCATCTTCGGGAACCAGTAGTAGAAGCCAGCGAACAGCGAGAACACCGCGCCCATCGACAGCACGTAGTGGAAGTGCGCGACTACGAAGTAGGTATCGTGCACCACGTCGTCGATCCCGCCGTTGGCGAGGTAGACGCCGGTCACGCCGCCCACAGTGAACAGGAAGATGAAGCCCAGCGCCCAGACCATGGGCGACTTGAACTCCAGGCTGCCGCCCCACATCGTGGCGATCCAGCTGAAGATCTTCACGCCGGTCGGCACGGCGATCACCATCGTCGCGGCGGTGAAGTACATCTTCGTGTTCACGTCCATGCCCACGGTGTACATGTGGTGCGCCCAGACGACGAAGCCGACCACGCCGATCGCGACCATGGCGTAGGCCATGCCGAGGTAGCCGAACACCGGCTTGCGGCTGAAGGTCGCGATGATCTGGCTGATCATGCCGAAGCCCGGCAGGATCATGATGTAGACTTCCGGGTGGCCGAAGAACCAGAACAGGTGCTGGTAGAGCACCGGATCGCCGCCGCCCGCCGGATCGAAGAACGTGGTGCCGAAGTTCCGGTCGGTCAGCAGCATGGTGATCGCGGCGGCGAGCACCGGCAGCGCCAGCAGCAGCAGGAACGCGGTGACCAGGACCGACCACACGAACAGCGGCATCTTGTGCAGCGTCATGCCCGGTGCGCGCATGTTGAAGATCGTGGTGATGAAGTTCGTCGCACCCAGGATCGAGCCCGCGCCTGCGAGGTGGAGCGAGAAGATCGCGAAGTCGACCGCCGGGCCGACCGAACCCGAGGTCGACAGCGGCGCATAGACCGTCCAGCCCGTACCCGCGCCGTCACCGATACCGCCCGGCACGAACATCGAGAACATCAGCGAGCAGAAGCCCGCGACGGTCAGCCAGAACGAGATGTTGTTCATCCGCGGGAAAGCCATGTCGGGCGCGCCGATCATCAGCGGCACGAACCAGTTGCCGAAGCCGCCGATCATCGCGGGCATGACCATGAAGAACACCATGATCAGGCCGTGCGCGGTGATGAGCACGTTCCAGTGGTGCAGCGCCGCGTCGAAGTTTTCCGAACCCACGCCGGCGAGGAAGATCGACTGGTTGAGCACCTGGATGCCCGGCTCGGCCAGCTCCCAACGCATGATGCCCGAGATCGCGCCGCCGATGATGCCCGCGCAGATCGCGAAGATCAGGTACAGCGTGCCGATGTCCTTGTGGTTGGTCGACATGAACCAACGAGCGAAGAAGCCGGGCTTGTGATCGGCATCGTGATGCGCCTCTTCGGCGTGCGCCTGGAAGTCTGCGGTGGTAGTGGCCATGGTCGCGTTTCTCTTCGACGGAAATCAGTTGGCGGCGGGGGTCGCTTGCGCGGCCTCGGCATCGGCAGGGGCGGACGTATCCGCATCGGCGGCTGCGTCGGTTTCGGCCTCCTCGCCAGCCTCGGACGTCGAGGCGGCGTCGGCCGTCGGATCGGCCGCGGCGGGCTCGGCTTCGCCGACGGTGCCGCCGGGCTGCGTGCGGACCCAGGCTTCCCACTGGTCGCGCGGGAGCGCCTCGACCGCGATCGGCATGTAGCCGTGGCGCGCCCCGCACAGTTCGGAGCACTGACCGTAATAGATGCCGGGCTCGGTGATCGTCAGCAGGCGCTCGTTAAGACGGCCCGGAACGGCGTCGATCTTGAACCACAGCGAAGGCACCGCGAAGGCGTGGATCACGTCGGCGGCGGTGGTCTGGATGCGCAGCGGCGTATTGACCGGCACGACCATGCGGTTGTCGACCTCGAGGTGAGAGGGGAAGCCCTTGGCCTTCGCCTCTTCCTCCGGCATCATGTTCGAGATCACCTCGAACCCGCCGTTGTCGGGATAGGAATAGCCCCAGTACCACTGATAGCCGGTGACCTTGATCGTCACGGCGTCCTCGGGCGGAGATTCGTACTGGTCGGACAGCAGCGAGATCGAGGGGATCGCGATGCCGACGAGGATGAGGACCGGGACGAGCGTCCAGACCACCTCGATGAAAGTGTTGTGCGTCGTCTTCGACGGAGTCGGGTTGGCGCCGCGGCGGTAGCGCACGACGACCCAGACCAGCAGGCCGAGCACGAACACGCAGATGATCGCCATGATCCAGATCAGGCCGGTGTGCAGGCCGGTGGCGGTCTGCCCGATCGGCGAATACTGGTCCTGCACGTTCCAGGCGCCCGCATGCGGCTGGCCCTTGATCCATTCGGGACCGAGCGGCTCGTAACTGCCCGCCGCCGCTGCGGCATCGCCGGTTTCGGCGGCAGCGGCGTCGTCCGGGGCGGCATCGGCCGGAGCGGCGTCCGCGGGCGCAGCTGTTCCCGGCACAGTCGCTTCCGCGGTGGGTGCGGCAGGCGCCGCGTCCTGCGCCAGCGCGCTCTGCGGAACGAGGGCGAGCACGAGAGCCGCCCCGAGAGTGGTTACGATCCGCGTAGCCCGATCGGGCCAGTCACCGAAATTCATCTGTCCGACGCTTTCCGTTCTTGTTGCCGTTCTTGTCGCTGAAGGCCACGTGCGCAGCCGCGAAACCCCCGTCGGGGGACAGGTCTGGGCGGGCCTATACGCGCGCTTGCCCCCCGTCTCAAGCGCTTCTAGGAGAAAAATCCGAAACCGGCCATCCACGCCGCGAAACCACCCGAATATGGACCGTCCGAAGCGATGACAGAAGAAGAAGTCCTGCACGAATTCCGCGCCAGCGAGGCGCTGCTGGAGGGACACTTCTTGCTCTCCTCCGGCCGCCACAGCGGACATTACCTGCAGTGCGCGCGCGTATTGATGGAGCCGATGCGCGCCAGCCGCCTCGCCGCCGCGCTGGCGGCGAAGATGCCACGCGAACTGCGCGCGGCGGTGGACATCGTCGTCTCGCCCGCGATGGGCGGCATCATCATCGGGCACGAGATGGGCCGCGCGCTGGGCAAGGAGGCGATTTTCCTCGAACGCCCCGAAGGCACGTTCGAACTGCGCCGCGGCTTCCGGCTGGAGCCGGGGCAGAAGGCGCTGGTGGTGGAAGACGTGGTGACGACCGGCCTTTCCTCGAAGGAAGCGATGAAGGCGGTCGAGGCCGCGGGCGGCGAAGTGATCGGCCTCGTGTCGCTGATCGACCGGCGCGCGGACGGCGTGACCTTCGATGTCCCCTATCACGCGCTCGTCGACATCACTTTTCCGACTTATGCGGAAAGCGAGGTGCCCGCGGCACTCGCCGCGGTGCCGGTGACCAAGCCGGGGAGCCGCAAGTAGCGATGCTTCCTCGCCTGCGCCTCGGGGTCAACATCGATCACGTCGCCACCATCCGCAACGCGCGCGGGGGTGACCATCCCGATCCGGTGCGCGCGGCGGAGATCGTCGCGGCGGTCGGCGGCGACGGCATCACCGCGCACTTGCGCGAGGACCGGCGCCATATCCGCGACGAGGATCTCGCGCGCATCCAGGCCGCCACCGATCTGCCGCTCAATCTCGAGATGGCGGCGACCGAGGAAATGCTGGCGATCGCGCTGCGCCACAAACCGCACGCCGCCTGCATCGTGCCCGAGAAGCGCGAGGAGCGTACGACCGAGGGTGGGCTCGATGCCGCCGGGCTGCACAATCAGCTCGCGCCGGTCGTCTCGCGCCTCGCCGATGCCGGCATCCGGGTGAGCCTGTTCATCGAGGCGAGCGAACGCCAGCTCGACGCCGCGCTGCGCCTCGGCGCGCCGGTGGTGGAATTCCATACCGGCGAATACGCCCATGCCACGGGCGAGGATCGCGCGCGCGAACTGAAACGCATCGCCGACATGGCCGCGCTCGCCGCCAAGAACGGGATCGAGCCGCACGCCGGGCACGGGCTGACCTACGAGAACGTCCAGCCGATCGCGGCCATCCCACAGCTCGCCGAGTTGAACATCGGGCACTATCTGGTGGGCGAAGCGGTGTTCGTGGGGCTGGAGCACGCGGTTCGCACGATGCGCGAGTTGATGGACGACGCGCGGTGACCGTCGGCGCGCCCCAAATCCTCCCCGGCACGGGGAGGGGGACCGCCGACGAAGTCGGGGGTGGAGGGGCAGGTGCGGCGGCTCACGACTTCGCTCCTCTTGATCGGACGCCTGTGCCCCTCCACCATGCTGCGCATGGTCCTCCTCCCCGTGCCGGGGAGGATTTATGATAATCGGCCTCGGCTCAGACCTCACCAACATGGAGCGCATCGCCGCCTCGCTCGAGCGCTGGGGCGAGCGATTCGAACTGCGCTGCTTCACCGACGTCGAGCGCGCGAAGGCGGCGAAGCGTCCGTTCACGCGCGTCGGCACTTTCGCCAAACGCTGGGCGGCGAAAGAGGCGTTCGCCAAGGCGGTCGGCACCGGGTTCAGCCGCGGCGTGTTCCACAAGGATATCGGCGTGGTGAACGCCCCCTCCGGCGCCCCGACGCTGGCGCTGACCGGCGGCGCGGCCAAGCGGCTTGCGGAAATGACGCCGGAGGGCCATGAGGCGCTCGTTCACCTGACCCTCACCGACGACCATCCATGGGCGCAGGCCTTCGTCATCATCGAAGCCCGCCCGTTATGAGCAGTGTCCTTTCCCCCGCGACTGACAAGACCGTGACCGACAAGACCGACGCCAAGAAAGAGAAGATCAACTGGGGTTCGGAGCTGCGCGGGCTGGCGCTGATGCTGCTCGCCGTGCTCGGCTTCCACAGCTTCGTGGCCAAGCCGTTCTACATCCCCAGCGAATCGATGCTGCCCAACCTGCTGGTCGGCGACCGGCTGGTGGTGAGCAAGTATCCCTATGGCTGGAGCTGGGCCTCGATCTCGTTCCACCTGATGCCGCGCGGCGAATGGCGCATCTGGCCCGCGACGCCCGAATACGGCGACATCGTGATCCCCGTCCATCCGCAGCGCGACGAGGACTACATCAAGCGCGTTGTCGGTCTGCCCGGCGATACGTTCGAGGTCAGGAACGGCCAGATCGTGATCGACGGGACGCCGGTGCCGCAGGAAGTCGAGCCGCCGCTGCGCATTCCGGTCGACGCCAACATGCAGTGCGATTTCGGCAACGATCCGCGCACCGGGCTGCCGCTCGACTATACCGTGGCACTGCCCGACGGACGCACCATGTGCGAGCCGCCGACGCTGCGCGAGACCCTGCCCAACGGCGCGACCTATCTGGTCATCGACCACCGGACGCAGTCGCTCGACGATTTCAGCCCGATCGTCATCCCCGAAAGCCACGTCATGGTGATGGGCGACAACCGCGACCATTCGGCGGACGGCCGGGATTACAGCCCACGCGGTCTCGGCGGGCCGGTTCCGCTGGAAAACATCGGCGGGCGCGCGGAATTCATCACCTTCTCGCTCGACGGTACCACCAGCCTGAATCCGGTGAGCTGGTTCACCTCCTTGCGCGGCGACCGCGCCTGGACCACATTGCGTCCCGCAATCGCCGACAGGGGCACCCAGAGTGAGCGAAACTGAGTCGCGCAAGGCGGACGAGGCCGGAAGTCCGGCCGATGCCCCGATGGGCAGGAGCCCGGCCTACATCACCAACCCCGAGCTGCGGCTGGAGGCGGCGCGCGCGCTGATCTGGGTGCTCGTCGTCGGGCTGCTGGTGTTCGCCATCTACATCTCGCAATCGCTGCTGGTGATCTTCGGCGCGATGGTCTTCGCCTCGATGATCGACGGCGGTGCGCGCCTGCTCGGTCGGGTCTTCAAGATCGCCCGCGGCTGGCGCGTCGCGATCGTGATCGTGGCGATGGTCGCTTTCCTCGCCTGGCTGGGCCAGTTCGCCGGATCGCAGATCTCGCAACAGGCCGCGCAGTTCCCCGCGATCGTGGGCGAACAGCTCGGCCGGCTGCTCGCCCTGCTGCGCGAACAGGGCTTCGCGATCAGCCAGGCGGACGTGCAGAGCGTGGTCGGCAGCCTCGTCAGCGGAGTCGGCACGGTGACGCGCGCGATCGGCGGGATCGTGGGCGGATTCGCGACGATCGCGCTGATCCTGATCATCGGCATCTACATCGCGATCGATCCCAACCTCTACGAACGCGGCATCGCCTGGGTCGTGCCGCGCCATCACCGCGGCGCGTTCTACGACACCGTGGAACATATGGCCTTCACCCTGCGCCGCCTGCTGGCGGGCCGGCTGTTCGGCATGGTCGCCGAAGGCGTCTTCACCTGGGCGCTGCTGGCCTATGGCGGGCAGCTGTTCGGGATCGGGCCGGTGCCGATGGCCGCGCTGCTCGGCCTGCTGACCGGGCTGCTCGCCTTCATCCCCAATATCGGCGCGGTGATCTCGGGCATGCTGATGGTGCTGGTCGGCTTTTCCGGCGGCACCGACATGGGACTCTACACCATCGGGGTCTATCTGCTGGTCCAGAATTTCGACGGCTACATCCTGATCCCAATGATCGCGAAGAAGACGGTCGATCTCGCGCCCGCGCTGGTGCTCGGGGCACAGCTCGTGTTCGGCGTGGTGTTCGGAATCCTCGGACTGGCGCTGGCCGATCCGCTGCTGGCGATGATCAAGGTCGCGCTGGAGCGGCGGGCGGAACGGCTGGATCGCGAATCGGGCTCGTCCGACCACATCGAAGCGGAGGCCTGATGGCGCGCAAATTTCTCTATTTCGTCGCGATCCTGATCGTGCTCGCGATCGCGGCGCTGTTCGTGCTGCGCTTCTACTGGGACGATCTGGCCGAGGTCGCCTACGTTCCCAGCAGCGAATTCGTCGAGCAGAAGCCGCTCGAGACGAATGCTTATCAGGATCCGGCGATGTGGCTCTCGCGCCCGGGAATTGGGCTCGACGACGCGGCGCGCTGGCAGCCGGCGATACAGGGCGAAGGGCGCCAGCTTCCGGCCGAGGGCCAGTCGACCGTGCCGGCGTTCGCGGTCTTCTTCATCCATCCGACCAGCTATCTCGACCGCGCGAACTGGAACGCGCCGCTCGACGATGCGCAATCGCAGCAGATCGCGCGGCTCTACGTGCGCGGCATGGCGAGCCCGTTCAACCAGGCGAGCGAGATCTGGGCGCCGCGCTACCGGCAGGCGACGTTCGGCGCGTTCCTCACCGATTCGCCCGAGGCGCAGCGCGCGATCGACGCCGCCTACGAGGACGTGAAGCAAGCGTTCGATTTCTTCGTCGCGAGCGTCGACAGCGAGACGCCGATCGTGCTCGTCGGGCACAGCCAGGGCTCGCTGCACCTGCTTCGCCTGCTGCGCGAGGAGCTGGCGGACAGCCCACTCAAGGGCCGCATCGCGGCGATCTACGCGGTCGGCTGGCCGATCTCGGTCGCGCACGATCTTCCCGCGCTCGGCTTCCCCGCGTGCGCCACGCCTTCGCAGGCGGGCTGCATCATGAGCTGGTCGACTTTCGCCGAGCCGGCCGATCCGGGCCGCCTGCTCGATGCCTACGGCGGCTCGCCGGGGTTCGACGGGCAGCCGCGCGGTGAGAGCCCGATCCTGTGCACCAATCCGCTGACTGGCGGGATCGGCGGCGAGGCGCTCGCCGACGCCAATCTCGGCACGCTGATCCCCGAGGCCGACTATTCGACCGGCGAGCTGATCCCCGGATCGGTGCCCGCGCGATGCGATTCGCGCGGCCTGCTGCTGATCGGCGATCCGCCCGAAGTCGGCAGCGCGGTGCTGCCGGGCAACAACTATCACGTCTATGACATTCCGCTGTTCTGGCAGAACGTGAAGCAGGACGTGGGCCGCAGGGTCGAGGCGTGGACGGCAAGGCCCTGACCGGCCCGATCACCGAGCGCAGCGCCGATTTCGCCGCCGCCCTGCCCGATGGCGGCGCGCTGCTGGCGCTCGATCTCGGCACCAAGACGATCGGCACCGCACTGTGCGACGCGGGCTGGCACTTCGCCACCGCGGGCAAGACTCTGCCACGCGGCAAGTTCGGCCGCGATCTCGAAGCATTGAAGGCGCTGGCCAGCGGGCGCTCGGTGCGCGGCGTGGTGATCGGCCTGCCGCGCAACATGGACGGCAGCGAAGGCCCGCGCGCGCAATCGAGCCGCGCCTACGCCCGCAATCTCGCCGAAGGGCTCGGCCTGCCAGTGCTGCTGTGGGACGAGCGCTGGTCCACCGCGAGCGCCGAGCGCGACATGATCGGGCAGGACATGAGCCGCCGCAAGCGTGCCGAGCGGATCGACAGCCATGCCGCCGCGGTGATCCTGCAAGGCGCGATCGACGCGTTGACGGGCGGCAGTTTCTAGGCCGCGAGCATCCGGCGGCGCAGGCGCGCCTCTTGCGCCACGAGCCTGCTCCCCGAACGCTCGGCCTCGCGCCAGATCGCATCGGCTTCCTCCGTCTCCACGCCTGCCGCCCTTGCCTCGAAGCAGGCGAGTCGGATTCGGTCGCTCGGGTGACGGCGCCCGAAGCGTTCGGCGAGATCGAGCGCTTCGGCTCCGCCCAACCCCACGGCGAGGCGCAGGAAGACCTCGCTCGAAGTCGGGTTGAGCACACCGGTCACCCGGTCCGCTTCGACATCGAAGCCGTACTGGTCGAACCAGCCCGAAGCCGGATCGGCCGCAACCACGTTGAGCGACACCGACAGGCTTTCGGGCGGCAGCTGACGGTGAACGTCGCGGTGCGCGCGGTAGTGCAGCAGCTTGCCCGGCGACAGCGCGCTGCGTTCGACGAAGCGCAGCCCCGCCGGCTCGCCACGCCTGCCCGCGACGGCCTCGTAATCGTACTCGTAATAGTCGCTCCGATAGCCCGGCCCGAAATAGCCGACCGTCAGGAAATCGAAGTTGTGATCGTGCGGCACGCCATAGACGAAGCTGCGCGCGCCGCTGGTGCGGAAGGCGTGGTCGCTTTCGGCGGGCCAGAGGTTGGCGCGCAGGAAGTAGCCTTCGCGCATACCCGAAAGGACGATTGCCTGCGGGCCGTAGCCGCTCTCGATCGCGCCGTGGTGCGGTTGTCCGGTCAATTGCGCGATCAGCAGGTCGCCGAGAAACGCGCGATTGCCGCCGAGCCGGGCGAGCCACTGCGCGGCATGGGCGAGGCTGTCTTCCTCGCGCGGATCGAAACCCGCCGCATCGATGCCTGCGATCGCCTCTTCGAGATCGCAGAGCACCGGATCGTCGATCGCGATCACGCGGGGCACGGGGCGGCCTCCTGCTGCGCGAGTTGCGGATGGCGGGCGCAAAGGTCCGCGTGGAGCGAGCGCGCCGGGGCGTGGAGCGGATCGGCGCAGTCGCGTGCGATCCGGGCGAGTTCGCCAAAGCCCGCGGCGCTGTCGAGCGCGAGGCACTCGCGCAAAGCCTGCCAGCGCAGGCTGTCGCTCCCCTCGCGGGCCAGGGCAGCCATCGCGGGCACCGCGTCGCGCCGCTCCATCCGGCCGAGCAGCGCAAGCATCAGTTCGCTGCGGCTCTCGTGGCAATCGCCCGCCGCGCGGTGCAGCAGCGCGCCGTCGGACAGGCGATATTCGAGGCTCGGCAACGGTGCTCCGGCCGGGCGCGAGAGGCGCAAGAGGGTCGTCGTCCGATCCACGCGGGTCACGATCTTGGTCGTGCCGCGTCCATGGCAGGCGAAGGTCGAGCCTGCCGTGACGGCATATCCATAAACTTCAATTCTACTTTATCTTTGGGCTCGTGGACGATCGAAACCACCGTCGCTTCGGCGCTGCCCGAGAGGCAGATTTCACGCCGCTCGCCATCGGCGAAGCAGACCGAGCGCGGCGGCGGCTCGCGCGTGGGAGAATACTGCACCAGCGACAATGTCGCGCGCCCGGCCTGCGCGAGTTGGAGGACCGCATGGCCGTCCGCCATTTGGTGACGCAAGGGCACATGACCGAGCGGCGCGCGGGCGAGCGCCCGGAGCATGGCCGCAACCCAACCGTCTGCGAAACCTCGCGCCGCTTCGAGATCGGTCAGCACCGCGTCGAGCGCCCGGCAATCGCCCAGCGGTGTGCCCGCGCCGAAACGATCGAAGTCGGCGAGAACCGGCGCCACGCCGTCCGCCGCGCGCCAGTCGCCCGCAGCCTCTTCCAGCACCCTCCGGGCCCGGCGCTGCGCGGTCGGATCGCCACGCAACGCCTCTATCGCGGCGTCGATACGCACCGGCCTCGGCCCGTTCAGCCGATTCCCGCCAGGCCGCTCGGCATCGTCTCGTAGAGATAGATCATGATGATCACCGCACGGTCGTCGGTGGCAGCGGTCGCGGCGTTCGACAGGCTGCCGAACATGCCCACGGCGCTGTCGAGCGCGGGCAGCGAGGAGAGGTCGATCTTCGGAAGGTTCATCTGCGCATTCCC
Source organism: Pelagerythrobacter sp. (assembly GCF_041912895.1). Lineage (NCBI taxonomy): Bacteria > Pseudomonadati > Pseudomonadota > Alphaproteobacteria > Sphingomonadales > Erythrobacteraceae > Pelagerythrobacter > Pelagerythrobacter sp. The sequence goes on from NZ_JAYSGI010000001.1 coordinate 964,404, forward strand.
TGGTGACGCGGACTCGATGCGGCCCGCGACGGGGGAATGACGCGGCGCGTGCGCGGCGGGAAATTAGAACATTGCAATGCCTCGCCGGGCGACTAGAGCCCGCGCGATGGCAAGCGACCTGCCCCCTTTCGACCCCGCGACGGCGTCCGGGACGATGCTGCGCCACGGCCACCCGGGCTGGCTGGGGCTGCGCTACGGCGCGCACGGCGACGACTGGGTCGAGCTGACATTGCCCTGGCGCGAGGATCTCGTGGGCGAGACCGGCAGCGGCATTCTCGCCACCGGGCCGATCGTCAGCCTGATGGACATGGCCTCGGGCATGGCGATCTGGACCGCGACCGGCGAGTTCAAGGCGGTCGCCACGCTCGATCTCAGGGTCGATTACATGCGCCCCGCGCGCGAGGGCGCGGCGGTCAGCGGCCGCGCCGAATGCTACCGCGTGACGCGCTCGGCGGCGTTCGTGCGGGGCATCGCGCACGATGGCGCGCCCGACGATCCGGTGGCGCATGTCGCCGGCGTGTTCATGTCGATTCCGTGGAGGCCGCGATGACCGATCGGGCGACCATCGCCGAGCTGGAGCGCGAGCTGCCCGCCTATGCCCGCTCCCTCGGGATCACCGTCGATTCGCTCGAGGACGGCTCGCCCGTACTCGCGATCCCCTTCGGTACGATCGTCGAAGGGCGGCCAACGGTGTTCCACGGCGGCGCGACGAGCGGGCTGCTCGAAAACGCGGGCTATGCCGCGCTGCGCGCCGAACTCGCACGCGCCGGGCGGCAGCAGAGGCTCAAGCCGATCAACGTCACCGTGCAGTTCCTCAGCGCCGCCAAGAGCAAGCCGACCTTCGCGCGCGGCCGCGTGCTCCGATTGGGCCGGCGCAACGCCAACATCGAGGTCGAGGCGTGGCAAGACGACCGCGCGCGCCCGGTGGCGACCGCGGTGATGAACGTGCTGATGGCGGAGCCGGAAGGCGGTAGCGAAGGCTGATTTGACGCAAGCCTGCGTTGACGACGACACTGCTGCTTAGTTCACGCGGAGACGCTGAGACGCGGAGGATTTTTCGCGATATTCCACTGTCAGACACTCCTGCGCAGCGGGCATCTGATGACAACGCTGGAGCTGGGAGCCCGCTTCGCGGAAAATGGAAATCAGAACGACCAAAGCTCGAACTCTCCGCGCCTTCGCGTCTCCGCGTGAGCCAAACCTTCTATTGTGGCGCTGATTCTTCAACGGTGTCCGGTGGAGCCCCCGCCTCCAGCCCCACACCGTTCTCGTCAAGCCGGACGTCCAGCGGCACGCCGTCGACATCGGTCGAGATCACCACGCCGCCTTCGCGGACGCGCAGCCGCGTGCCGTCGTCGCCCAGCGGAATGTCGCCGATCTGCGGCACGTCCTGCGGCTGGACCGGGCCGCTGGGATCGGGGCTCGGCGTCGCCTGCGGGCGGGCGGGCGCCCGCGCCTCGCCGAGCGCTTGGCGCATGAAATCGCGCCAGATGCGCGCGGGCAATCCGCCGCCGTGGATTCCGGCGAGCGGCGAGTTGTCGTCGTTACCGATCCACACGCCGACCACCAGATCGCCCGCGTAGCCGACGAACAACGCGTCGCGGTTGTCCTGGCTGGTGCCGGTCTTGCCGAAGTTCGGCCCGCGCAGCATCGCCGCGCGCCCGGTGCCGCCGTTGATCGCCGCGCGCAGGAGCTGCTGGATCTGCTCGTGCTTGCGGCCCGAGAGGCTGTCCTTGCCGTCCCACAACCAGTCGAACCAGCCCGGCTCGCCTTGCGCGAAGGCGTGGGGATTTACGGGAAACTGGTTCGCGGCGATCCCGGCATAGGCGGCGGTCAGCTCCATCAGCGTCATCGTCGAGGTGCCGAGCGCGAGGCTGGGATCGCCCTCGGCGAGCGGCGAGGATACGCCGAGATCGCGCGCGGTCGCGATCACCGCCTCGCTGCCCACCCGTTCGAACAGGCGCACCGCGGCGACGTTGCTCGATCGCGCAAACGCCTGTTCGAGCGTCAGGCTGTCCGAATAGTTGCCGCTGGCGTTCTGCGGGCGGTAGCTGCCTTCGGCGATCTCGGTATTGTCGATCAGGTCCTGCGGCGCCATGCCGGCCTCGAGCGCGGCGAGATAGACGAACAGCTTGAAGGTCGATCCCGGCTGGCGCCGCGCCTGCGTCGCGCGGTTGAACGGCGACGCCTCGTAATCGCGCCCGCCGATCATCGCCACGACTTCGCCGTTGGTCCGCATCGCCACCAGTGCGACCTGCGCATCGCCGAGCGGTGCGCGTGCGGTGACGTCGCGGGCGATGCCCTGCAGCCGCGAATCGAGCGTGGTGGTGATCGTGCGTTCGGCATAGCCGCCCTCGCTCAGCTCGCGCGCGGCGGGCAGCGCCCAGTCGGCGAAATACGTGCCGGTCGGCAGCTCGTTGCGGGTGCGCACGTCAAGCCGCGGGGTCGGCATGGCGCGCGCCTGCGCCGCGCTCAGGTAACCGGCGTCGGCCATCGCGCCCACAACCACCCGCATCCGGTCCTCCGCGAGGTCGAAATTGCGCGTCGGCGCGAGGCGCGAAGGGGCCTTGAGCAGCCCCGCCAGCATCGCCGCCTGCTCGGGGCGGAGGTTCTCCGGCTGGCGGTAGAAATAGTGCAGCGATGCGGCGCGCAAACCATAGGTGTTGTCGCCGAAATAGGCGTTGGAAAGATAGCGTTCGAGGATCTCGTCCTTGCTCAGCCACGCCTCCAGCCAGAACGCGATCAGCGCCTCCTGCCCCTTGCGCATCAGGCTCTGTTCGGGCGTCAGAAACGTGAACTTGGCGAGCTGCTGGGTGATCGTGGAGCCGCCCTGCGTCGGCCCGCCGGTGAAGTTGGACCATGCCGCGCGCGCGATCCCGCGCGGGTCGATGCCCCAGTGGCTGTAGAAGCGCCGGTCCTCGATCGCGAGGAACGGCTCGATTACGTGGGCGGGCAATTCGGCCACTTGCACCGGCTCGTCCACCACCGCGCCGTTGCGCGCGATCGGCGTCCCGTCGGAGGCGAGCAGGGTCAGCTGCGGCGGTGCGATCGGTTCCAGCGAGCGCGAGAGCGGCGCGGTGACCGCGAGCCAGCCGACCAGCAGGATGAAGGCGAACAGCATCCCTGCGACGATCCTCACCGCCAGCTTGCGGCGGCGGCGCTTCGTCTCGCGCTTCGGCTCGTCGTCGATATAGCGGTCGAGTTCGTCGAGCCGCTCCGCCCACGGATCGGCTGCGGGAGCGTCCTGCACGGCGAAATATCCCGGCCCGACCGGTTCGCCGCCACCGCGCCGATTGCGCGAAGTCCAGGAAAAGGTGCGATCCATCTCTGCTGTGTTAAGCGCTTAACACAGCATGGGCGCGTTGCAAATCGTCAGGTGCTCGCGACGACGCTCTCGGGAAGTTCTGCGCCGAACACGCGCTGATAGTATTCGGCCACCAGCATCCGTTCGGCCTCGTCGCACTTGTTGAGGAAGCTGAGGCGGAAGGCAAAGCCGATGTCCTTGAAGATCGCCGTGTTTTCCGCCCAGGTGATGACCGTGCGCGGGCTCATCACGGTGGACACGTCGCCGTTAATGAAGCCTTGCCGGGTGAGATCGGCGACCTTGATCATGTCGGCGATGGTCTTCGCGTCGGTTTCCGGGTTCTTGGCGGCGACGATCTGCTGCTCGGTCTCGGCGGGCAGGTAGTTCAGGCCGACGACGATGTTCCAGCGGTCCATCTGGCCCTGGTTGATCGCCTGCGTGCCGTGATAGAGCCCGCTGGTATCGCCGAGGCCCACGGTGTTGGCGGTAGCGAACAGGCGGAAATTGGCGTCGGGCCGGATCACGCGGTTCTGGTCGAGCAGCGTCAGCTTGCCCGCCTGTTCGAGCACGCGCTGGATCACGAACATCACGTCGGGCCGCCCGGCGTCGTATTCGTCGAACACCAGCGCCACCGGGTGCTGGAGCGCCCAGGGCAGCAGCCCTTCGCGGAATTCGGTCACCTGCAACCCGTCGCGCAGCACGATCGCGTCGCGCCCGACGAGGTCGATGCGGCTGATGTGCGCATCCAGGTTGATGCGGATGCACGGCCAGTTGAGGCGCGCGGCGACCTGCTCGATGTGAGTCGACTTGCCGGTGCCGTGATAGCCCTGCACCATCACCCGGCGGTTGTGCGCGAAGCCGGCGAGGATCGCGAGCGTGGTGTCCGGATCGAACACGTAGGCCTCGTCGAGATCGGGCGTACGCTCGTCCGCCTTGGAAAATGCGGGGACTTTCCAGTCGATGTCGATCCCGAACGTCTCACGCACGTCCACCTCGGTGTCGGGCGCGGCGATCACGGTCTTGCTCGCCTGGTCGAAGCTCTTGTCGGTCATGTCGTTCATCTCGGAGCGGGTGCCTATACGCGCGGGGGATTCGCTGCAAGCGCGTGTGCCGCTAGATTTCATTCCACGCCGCCAAGGGTATAGTGGCCGCGATGGACAAGCGCCGCCCGACCGACCGCCTGCGCGAGGAACTCGTGCGCCGCGTGCGCGCCACATTCAACGAGGATGGCCAGCAATCGGTGCCGCCGTCGGACGAGGCGCTGTTCGAACGCGATTCGCCGATCCGCATGGTCCATGCCGACGTGGTCGGGATGATGGTGGGCGGGATCAGGGGGCTGCTGCTCCAGATGCTCCACCCGCATGCGTTGCAGGGCGTGCTCGACCATTCGGACTTTCGCGCCGATATGCACGGGCGGCTGCGGCGCACGGCACGCTTCATCGCCGTAACGACCTTCGGCCATCGCAACGAAGCGACGGCGGCGATCGAGCGGGTCAACCGCATTCACGAACGGGTCCGCGGCACCCTGCCCGACGGCACCGCCTATTCCGCACGCGATCCGCGCACGCTGGCATGGGTCCACGTGGCCGAGGCGACGAGCTTCCTCGCCGCCTATCAGCGCCACGTGCGGCCCGATATGCCCAACCACGAAAAGGACGAATACTTTCGCCAGTTCGCCCTGATCGCTCGCGCGCTGGGCGCCGATCCGGTACCGACCGACCAGCGTGAAGCGGATGCGATGTTCCGCGATCTGCGCGCCGATTTGCGCGGATCGGCCGAGGCGCGCGAAGTGGCGCAATTGGTGCTCACCGGGCGGCCCGAAGGCGCACCGCCGGCGCTGCAGGCGATGCTCGCGGCCGAGGCGGTCGCACTGCTGCCGCCGTTCGCGCGCTCGATGCTGGGTCTGGAAAGGCCGGGCCTCGCCGCGTTGCCCGCTCGCGCCGCTACCTGGGGCGTGGGCAAGACGCTGCGCTGGGCGTTCCGACAGGGCTAGGCCAGCTTCGGCGGCAGTTCGAACAGTGCGGTATAGCGCAGCGCCAGTTCCCGGTCGCCTTCGATGACGAGGCCCGCTTCGTGCTCGAGCTGCTCCCACGGCACACCCGCATAGAGCCCGCCCGCCACGATCGAGGCCGTCGACGCCCGGAACACCGCGTCGGCCTCCGCCGGATCGCCGCGCCGGATCGGTAGCGCGCCCTTCCCCGGTTCCGCGAGGAACGTGTCCTCCCCGATCGCGAAACCGATGGCGCCCTTCACCGCCCCGACGCGCGCCTTGTCGACCATCGTGCGCATCGAGATCATCAGCGAGACCGGCGAAAGCGGCAGCATGGGATCGTGCGCACTCGATTGCGCGGCCCAGCGGCCCGCCTCCTGAAGCAGAGGTTCGGCCGCATAGCCCCATTCGGTCAGTTCATAGACCTGCGCCTTGCCCGGCGGCGGAAGCCGGCGTTTCACCAGTACCCGAGCTTCCTCCAGCGAGGCGAGCCGTTCGGTCAGCACCTTGGCGCTGATTCCGGGCAGGCTGGCGCGGATGTCGGAGAAGCGCCGCGCCCCGAGCATTAATTCCCTGACGATCAACAGCGACCAGCGTTCGCCCACGAGTTCCATCGCGAAGGCCGTGCCACAGGCGTCTTCGTACCACTTACCGTGCAGTCCAGTTTCTTTTTGTAACTTCATAGTTGCTTTTTGTAACTCATGAGGTCAGAAAGTGCAAGTTCCGATTCGCGCCAAGGCGACCAACACGGATCGAACGAGGAGCAGGACGATGAACGACAGCGCGACATTGCCGCCCGAGAGCGAACTGAAACCGGCATCCGAACTCGCGGCCGCGAGCGACACGCGGCAGATTGGCGAAAGCGCCGAATATCGTAGCGCTCGGACCGCGCTGCTGGCCGAAGAAATCGCGCTGCGCGGGCAGATTCAGCGCGTCGCGCAACATCGCCGCGCGCTGCCGCCCGGCCCGGTCGCCGGGGATTACCGCTTTCTCGATAAAAAGGGCGACGAACTCGGCCTGATCGACCTGTTCGGGGAGCACGACACCCTGTTTACCTATTTCTGGATGTTCGGCCCGGAGCGCGAACGGCCGTGCCCGATGTGCACCTCGTTCGTCGGTTCGCTCGACATTCCGGCGCCCGATATCGAACAGCGCATCGCGCTGGCGATCGTTGGCCGATCGCCGGTCGAGCGCCAGCTCGCCGTGGCACGAGAGCGCGGCTGGAGCCACCTGAAGTTCTACCAGACGGTCGGCGACGATTTCGGCCGCGAATGGGGCGCGCTGACCGACGGCGAGGACGGGCTCGACGAAGGCGCAGCGGTGCTCGTGTGGCAGCGCGACGGCGATCGCGCGCGCCTGTTCTGGGCCGCCGAAGGTGGCCTGGAGACCGCCGATCCCGGCTTCGACCCCCACCTCGCGCCGGACCCCACACCGCTCTGGAACGTGCTCGACATGACGCCGGGCGGCCGCGGAACCGGCTGGTATCCCAAACTCGAATACTAAATCCACCACGACTGGAGAGACCTGATGGCAAAAAGCATATTCATCAATCTGCCCGTGACCGACCTGCCGCGCTCGATGAAGTTCTACGAGGCGGTAGGCTTCGCCAACAATCCGATGTTCACCAACGAACAGGCGGCCGCGATGGCGTGGTCTGACGAGATCGTCGTCATGCTGCTGACGCACGATTTCTGGAAGACTTTCACCGACAAGACGATTCCGAATGCGCACGACAGCGCGCAAGTGCTGCTGTGCCTGAGCCAGGACAGCAAGGATGCCGTCGAGGCGATCGTCGGCAAAGCGACTGCGGCTGGCGGCAAGGCCGACCCGACGCCGCAGCAGGACCTGGGCTTTGTGTATGGCCGCAGCTTCGAAGATCCCGACGGCCACATCTGGGAGAACGCCTTCATGGACATGAGCGCGGTGCCCGAAGGCGAAACCCCGGCCGAGCAGCCTGTGGGCTGAAGGCCTGCAAAAGGGAGAGGAGAGGAACCATGGCTGCCACCGCCAACCAAATCGCCAGCCCCGCACGCCCGATATCCGCCGGTGTCTGGACCGGGCGCGCCCTCAGCGGGCTGGCGGTCGCCTTCCTGCTATTCGACGCCGGGCTGAAGCTGGTCGCGCCGCAGTTCGCGATCGACAACAGCCCGCCGGGTCTCGGGTGGCCGCCCGAGATCGGGATGATGTACACGCTCGCGATCCTGCTGCTGATCCCGACCCTGCTCTACGTCTATCCGCGCACTGCGGTGCTCGGCGCGGTGCTGATCACCGGCTACCTCGGCGGCGCGATCGCGACCCATGTGCGCGTCGGCAGCCCGCTGTTCAGCCACACGCTGTTCGGCGTATACCTCGGCCTGATGGTCTGGGGTGGGCTGTGGCTGAGGAACCCGACGTTCCGCTCCGTCTTTCCCATTATCGACGGGAAGGATTGACCATGCCCGAAGTTGCCAGCGCCCCGATCACGATAACCGCCTACGACTGGGTGCCCGGTTTCGCGCGCGGGTTGGTGCGCGACCTGAGGGTACGCTGGGCGCTGGAGGAGGTCGGACTCGACTATCGCGTCGAATATCTGCCGCAGGGCACGCAGAAGGAGCCTGCGCACCGCCAGCGCCAGCCGTTCGGACAGGTTCCGACATTCGAGGACGGCGAGGTGAAACTGTTCGAATCCGGCGCGATCGTGCTCCACATCGCCGACCGGGCGCCGGGATTGCTGCCTGCCGGGCCGAACGCGCGGGCTCGCACCGCCGAATGGGTCTTCGCCGCGCTCAACACGGTGGAACCGCCGCTGAGCGACTGGGCGATCGCGACCTTGTTCGAGGCGGACCAGCCGTGGTCCGAACCGCGCCAGCCCGCGATCCGCGAGCGGATCGACGAACGGCTGGGCGAACTGTCCCGGCGGCTCGGCGACAACGAGTGGCTGGAGGGCGAATTCTGCGCCGGCGACCTGATGATGATCGCCGTCTTGCAGATGCTGCGCGGCGAGATCGCCGACCTGCTCAATCGCTACCCCAACCTCGCCGAATACCGGAAGCGCGGCGAAGCACGCCCGGCTTATGCCCGCGCGCTCGCAGCGCACCTCGCCGGGTTCACCGGCGATCCGCCGGAAGGGTGGACCGAAGACTAGCACCGGAGAGGAGAGAGGACATGAGCGACGATCTGCAATTCCCCGGGGTTACCGCGCACCTGACGATCGGTGACCGGCGTGCGCAGGAGGCCATCGCGTTCTACCGGACGGCATTCGGCGCCGAACTGTTGATGGACCCGCACCTGGCGGACGACGGCGAGCGCATCATGCATGCGACGCTCGTCATCAACGGCAGCCCGGTGATGCTCAACGACGACTTTCCTGAATACGGCGGCGGGGCGGGCAAGCCGGCGGCGGTGACGCTGCACCTCCAAGTCGATGATGCCGATGCCTGGTTCGCCCGCGCGCTGGAAGCCGGCGCAAGCGAGACGATGCCGCTGGCCGACCAGTTCTGGGGCGACCGCTACGGCCAGGTGACCGATCCGTTCGGACACCGCTGGTCGATCGGCGCGCCCGCCACGCAAGACTGATTTCCGAAGGAGAGAGACGATGGCCTATTTCGAAGGATTTGTCGGCGCGGTGCCGACCGCGAACGAGGAAGGGTATCGCAAGCATGCCGCTGGCGCTGCGCCGCTGATGAAGGAGCTGGGCGTTGGGCGCATGGTCGAAAACTGGGGCGACGACGTGCCCCACGGCAAAGTGACCGATTTCTATCGCGCGGTGAAGGCGAAGGACGACGAGACCGTGGTCTTCTCGTGGTTCGAATATCCCGACAAGGCGACCCGCGACGCCACCAACGAGAAGATCATGAGCGACGAGCGGATGAAAGCTTTCGGCGAAGAAATGCCGTTCGACGGCAAGCGCATGATCCTGGGCGGGTTCGAAGCGATCGTCGACGAACGCGGCGAGGGAACGATGGGCTATACCGATGGCTACGTCGCGCCGGTCCCCACCGAAAACCGCGAAGCCTATCGCGAAATGGCGCAGACGATGGCGCGCAAGTTCGTCGATCTCGGCGCGGTTCGCGTGGTCGAGGCGTGGGGCGACGACGTGCCGACCGGCGAAGTGACGGACTATGCCCGCGCGGTGCAGGCCGAGGATGGCGAACAGGTGATCTTCTCGTTCGTCGAATGGCCCGACAAGCCAACCCGCGACAAGGCCTGGGAAACGATCATGTCCGACACCTCGATGCAGGGGCAGGAGATGCCGTTCGACACCAAGCGCATGTTCTGGGGCGGCTTCCGCTCGCTGCTCGACGCCTGACGCCGCACTCGTACGCAAACCAAGGAGAAATGCCTTGTACGTCAATGGTTTCGTCCTCGCGGTGCCCTCGGACAAGAAGGACGAATACAAGCAGGTCGCCGAGAAGTTCTGGGAGATCGCCAAGGACTACGGCGCGAAGTCGCAGATCGAATGCTGGGAGGTCGACGTGCCCGACGGCAAGACGACCGACTTCCGCCGCGCGGTCAAATGCGAGGATGGCGAGAAGGTCGTCTTCTCGTGGGTCACCTGGGAGGACAAGGCGACCGCCGACGCCAGCCACGACAAAATGATGGCCGATCCGCGCATGAAGGACTTCGGCGCGGGAAACGGCAGCGACATGCCGTTCGACGGCAAGCGCATGATCTACGGCGGGTTCGAACCGCTAGTGTGGCAGGAGGCGTGAGCGCGATGCCGGACCCGGTGACGATCTGGACCTACGATTGGGTGCCGGAGGGGCCGCGCGGCTTCGTGCGCGATCTCCGGCTGCGCTGGGCGTGCGAGGAAGCGGGCATAGCCTACGATGTGCGCAGCGTCGCCTTCGAGGATCGCGCGACCAACCACCTGGACCGTCAGCCCTTCGGGCAGGTGCCGATGCTGGAGGACGGCGAGGTCCGCCTGTTCGAGAGCGGCGCGGCGCTGATTCACCTCGCGCGCCGGAGCGAGGCGCTGATGCCGCGCGATCCGGCGGGCGAGGCCGAGGCGCTACAATGGCTGGTGGCCGCGCTGAACTCGGTCGAGATGGTCTCGGTACCGTGGTGGTTCCTGACGATCTCGGGCGAGAAGGACAATAAGCTCACCGGGTGGATGGACCAGCGGCTCGGCCAGCTCGAAGCCGTGCTGGCGGAGCGGGAATGGCTGGCCGCGGGGCGGTTCACCGCCGCCGACCTGCTGATGGCGGACGTGCTGCGTGTGGGCCTGCTGCGCAAGCATGGCGAGCGCCCGGCGAGCGAAGCCTATGTCGCGCGTGTAACCGGCCGCCCGGCGTTTGCCAAGGCGCATGCCGACCAGCTTGCCCACTTCGGGGCGGCGGACAAGCATAGAGAAACGGAGACGGCATGATGAGCGAGGATCGCGGAGCTTTCATCTGGTATCAATTGATGACCCCGGACGCCGCAGGCGCGCGCGAATTCTACCGCGCGGTCGTCGGCTGGGCGATCGACGAGCGGGGTGAGAGCCTGCCCGGTGGCGGTGAATACCGCATGATCCGCCGTGCAGATGGCGGGACGCAGGGCGGCGTGCTCACGCTGGCGGGTCCGATGGCGAGCAATCCGGCCGGCTGGCTGGGCTATATCCATACGCCCGATGTCGATGCGGCGGCGGCGCGGATCATCGACGCGGGCGGCGCGGTGCACGTGCCCGCCGCCGACATGCCCGGCGTCGGCCGGATGGCGATGGTCGCCGATCCGCAGGGCGCGGTGTTCTACCTCATGACCCCTACCCCGCCCCCCGGCGATCCCGACGCGAAGAGCGACGTGTTCGATTACGAAAAGCCGCAGCGGGTCCGCTGGAACGAGTTGCAGACCACCGATGTCGAAGCCGCGGTGGCGCTCTACGGCGAGCTGTTCGGATGGGAACAGCGCGACAGGATGCCGATGGGCGAGATGGGCGATTACCTGTTCATCCACCACCGCGAAGGGATGATCGGCGCGATCATGCCCAGGATGCCCGACGTGCCGCAATCGGCCTGGACGTTCTACTTCGGCGCCGACGACATCGACCGCGCGGCGCAGGCGGTGACCGATGGCGGCGGACGGCTGCTCGGCGAGATCAACGAAATCCCCGGCGGCGAATTCGCCGTGCACTGCGCCGATCCGGCAGGCGCGACATTCGGGCTGGTCGGCCCGCGAGTGGCTTGAGGAGAGAACCCATGAACAAGAACACGATCTGCCTGTGGTACGACAAAGAAGCGGAGGACGCCGCGCGCTTCTATGCCGAAACCTTCCCCGACAGCGCGGTAAATGCGGTCCACAAGGCGCCCGGCGATTTCCCTGACGGCAAGGCAGGGGACGTGTTGACGGTCGACTTCACCGTCTGCGGCGTGCCCTGCATGGGCCTCAACGGCGGGCCGACCTTTCCGCAGACCGAAGCCTTCAGCTTCCAGATCGCGACCGAGGACCAAGCGGAAACCGACCGCCTGTGGAATGCGATCGTCGGTAACGGCGGCACGGAAAGCGAATGCGGCTGGTGCAAGGACAAGTGGGGCGTAAGCTGGCAGATCACGCCACGAACGCTGACCGAGGCGATGGCGGCGGGCGGCGACGAGGCTCGGCGCGCGTTCGAGGCGATGATGACGATGCGCAAGATCGACGTCGCGAAGATCGACGCCGCGCGGCGCGGAGACTGAACCGGTGGCGCGCAAGATCAGGGCCGGGGCGTTCCTCTCGCTCGACGGCGTGATGCAGGCGCCGGGCGGTCCGACCGAGGATCCGACCGACGGCTTCGCCGAAGGCGGCTGGGTCTTCAAACTGTGGGACGAAGGCATCGAGCCGACGCTCGGCACGCTGTTCTCCGGCGAATACGACCTGCTGCTCGGCCGCCGCACCTACGATATCTTCGCCGCCTACTGGCCCTATGCCGAAGGCGACAACAAGCCGATGAGCGAGGCGTTCGACCGCGCGGCGAAATACGTGCTGACGCGCGGAAACCAGCCGCTCGAATGGCAGAACAGCCACCGCCTCGGCAGCATCGACGACGTTGCAAAGCTCAAGACGGGCGACGGGCCCGATCTCGTTATCCAGGGATCGAGCACGATCTATCCCGGCTTGCTCGCCGCCGGGCTGATCGACACGTTGACGCTGATGACGTTCCCGGTGACGCTCGGCACGGGCAAGCGGCTGCTGGGCGATGGCACCCCGGTCGGGCGGATGGAAATGACCGATCACACGGTCACCGCCAAGGGCACCTTCATCGCCACCTACAAGCCCGGCGGCGCGCTACCGCCCTACCCCGAGGAAGCGCCGATCCCGGCCACGAGCGAGCGCGAAGCCGCCCGGCAGGCGCGGATGAAGGAGGGCAACTGGTGATGCTCGAACTGCATGGCCACCCCTTCTCGTCCTACACCTGGAAAGCGCTGATCCCGCTCTATGCGAACGGCACCGAATTCGCGTTCCGCGAGATCGATCCCTCGGTGCCCAAGTTCGAGAGTTTCACCGGCAAGGTGCACCCATCGGGTCAATTCCCCGTGTTGGTCGACGACGGCACCGTGGTGGTCGAGGCCACCAGCATCGTCGAGCATCTGGCGGTTCATCACCCCGGCCCGGCCCCGCTCATCCCCGCCGACCCGGCCGAAGCGGTGGTCGCGCGGATGCTCGACCGGGTGTTCGACAACTACGTGATGGGCAACATGCAGCGGGTGATCGCGGCCTATTTCGTCGACAAGGACGATCCCGGCGCCGGCGGGCTGCGTGACGAACCGTTCGCACCCGAGATCGCCGCCGGCAAGGCCGGGCTGCGCCGCGCCTATGCCTGGCTCGAGCACTGGCTCGGCAAAAGCGACCTGCCGCCGCACGTGTCGCTCGTCACCTGCGCCGCCGCGCCCGCGCTGTTCTACGCCGATTGGATCGAGCCGATTCCCGATATCCGCCCGCGCCTCGCGGCGCTGAGGGCCGAGTTGCTCGCGCTGCCGGAGGTCGCGCGCTGTGTCGAAGATGCGCGACCCTACCGGCCCCATTTTCCATACGGCGCGCCCGATCGCGACTGATCACCGAGGAGAAAGCCAGTGTCTGTCGATAGTTTCCCCCGCATGGCCTATCCCAACGAAAGCGCCGAATACCGCACGGCGCGCAACGCGCTGCTCGATGCCGAGATCGCGCTGCGGCGGCAGACCGAGGCGGTGGCCGAGATGCGCCGCGCGCTTCCGCCCGGCGGCCAAGTGCCGGAGGATTTCGTGTTCGAACGGATCGGCGCGAATTCGCGCGTCGAGAAGGTCCGGCTGTCCGAACTGTTCGGCGACCACGCTACGCTGATGCTCTACAGCTACATGTTCGGGCCCGATCGCGACCAGCCCTGCTCGGGCTGCACCCACCTGCTCGACTGCAACGACGGCGCCGCGCGGCATATCCCGCAGCGCGCCGCGTTCTACGTCGTCGCCGGATCGCCGATCGCGCGGCTCGCCGCCTGGGCGCACGAGCGAGGGTGGGACCACCTCAATCTGCTTTCGACCGCAGGCAACGAGTACAACGACCAATATTACGGCAACACCGCCGCACTGACGCCCGCGATGCGCCAACTGCGCGGCTACAAGCCCGACGAGAACTGGGACGAACCGATGCTCAATGTCTTCCGGAAGGATGGCGACACGATCCGTCACTTCTGGGGCAGCGAGCTGGTCTACACGCCGAAAGATCCCGGTCAGGACAACCGCGGGCTCGATTTCATGGACCCCGTGTGGCTGCTGCTCGACACCACGCCAGAAGGGCGCGGCGCCGATTTCTTTCCGCAAGTCGACTACGATTAAGCGCTGCGGCGCCAATTGACATGTAGATTTTGTTCACTCAATGTTCTGATCGAACGGGAGCGATTCGCATGGCCGAATATACCTTCTTCACCAATCCAATGAGCCGCGGGCAGATCGCCCGCTGGGCACTGCACGAGGCCGGCGCCAACTACGAGCAGGTGCTGGTCGACTGGTCGGACAAGCCCGAGGCATTGCTGAAGGCGAACCCGATCGGCAAGGTGCCGACGATCGTCCATCACCATGGCGGGCACGATCATGTCGTCACCGAAGCGGCGGCGATCTGCCACTATCTCGCCGAGGCGAACGCGCCCGACCTTCTGCCCGGTGCGCACGAGAAAGCCGACTATTTCCGATGGCTGCTGTTCTCCGCCGGGCCGCTGGAACAGGCGATCACCGCGAAGGCGATGGGCTGGGAGGTTCCCGAAGGTCGGCAAGTAATGGCGGGCTTCGGCAGCTACGAGCGCACCGTCGGCGCGCTGGAAGACTGGTTGGGTGCGCGCGATTTCGTGTGCGGCGACCGGTTCACGATGGCGGACGTCTATGTCGGCAGCCAAGTCGATTGGGGCCTGCAATTCGGCTCGCTGCCCGAGCGCGACGCGTTCAAGGTCTACGCCGAACGCTGTCAGGCACGCGACGGCTACAAGGCCGGGAAGGCGATCGACGGCGAGTTGATCGCCGCGATGCAGGCAGAGGAGAAATCGTCGTGAGCTATACCGCGAGCTGCCACTGCGGCGCGATCGGGGCGACGGTCGCAGGCGATCTGCCGGGCAAGGCGATGAGCTGCAACTGCTCGATCTGCAAGCGCAAGGGCACCGTGCTGCATTTCGTGCCCGCCGCCGAAGCGGACATCGCCGCACCCGCGGGCAAGCTGAGCGATTATCAGTTCAACAAGCGGGCAATCCATCATCAGTTCTGCACCGATTGCGGCTGTTCGCCGTTCTCGGTCGGCACGGGACCGGACGGCAGCGAGATGGTCGCGGTGAACCTGCGCTGCGTGCCCGAATGCGACCTCGATGCGCTGGAGATCGCGCAGTACGACGGCGCGTCGCTTTAGGCGATTGCGGCGCATTTCCTCAGGAGTTGGTAGGCTTCGACCACGCGCCCCAGCCGCCCCTCGAACTTGCGGTCGCCGCCGTTGCGGTCGGGGTGATAGCGGCGGACGAGTTCGGAATAGCGGCGGCGCAGGCGCTGGCGGTCGGTGTCCGAGCCGAGGCCCATCGTCTCCAGCGCCTGGACTTCCTCGCGGCTGAACCTGCCGTCCATCGCCATCTTCGCTTCGCGTTCGGCCCGGCTGCGGATGCCCCCCGCCCGCGCGGCGATGGCATCGAGGGGATCGTCGAAGTCGGCCCAGCGCGGCATCCCGTCGATCCCGGCGGTCGGGCGGAACGAGGGGCTTTCAGTGCGCCAGCCCGCGCCCGGCGCCTGCGCGTGGAGGATTTCCTCCGCGCTCATGCCTTCGAACCAGTCGTAGCCCGCGTTGAATTCGCGCACGTGATCGAGGCAGAACCAGCGCCAGCCCCCCGGTCCGTCGAACGAATTGCCCTGCCCGCCGGGCGCGCGAAACTCGCCCGCCTCGCGGCAGCCCGGCATCTCGCACCTCTGCTCGCTGTCTTCGTATCGTCCGTGGAACTTGCTCTGCTTCACGTCCATTAGGATGGGCATGGACAAGCCGAATGGGAACCCCCAAACCATGCCGATGGCCGGGCCTTTGCAGAACGAAATCGAATCCCTCCTCACCAATTCCTTCGCGCCGACGCGGCTGGAAGTGATCAACGATAGCGCGCAGCATCGCGGCCATTCGGGCGACGATGGCAGCGGCGAATCGCACTTTACCGTGGTGATCGAGAGTGAAGCTTTCACCGGCAAGAACCGGCTTGAGCGGCAACGGCTGGTCAATGCCGCGCTGGGCGACATTCCCGGCGAACGGGTCCACGCACTCGCGATCCGCGCCTTCGCGCCGGGAGACGCCTGATGGCCTACGACCTGTGGTACTGGCCGAGCATTCCGGGACGCGGTGAGTTCGTGCGGCTCGCGCTGGAAGCGGCGGGCGTGGCCTACCGCGATGTCGCGCGTGAGGACGGGGTTAAGGCGCTGACGGCCGATCTTGAAGCGCGCAGCGGCATCCGCCCGTTTGCCCCGCCCTATCTCACCACCAGCGCGAAGGGCGGCGAGTTCGCGATCGCGCAGGTCGCGCACATCCTCGCCTGGCTGGCCGACCGGCACGGCTTCGGCGCGGGCGAGCTGGAGCGCGATCTCGAACTGATCCAGCTTCAGCTTACGATCTCGGACATGGTGGCGGAGGTCCACGCGGTGCACCACCCGATCGCGGGCAGCCTCTATTACGACGACCAGAAGGACGCCGCGCTCGAAGCCGCGGTGCGCTTTCGCGACGAGCGCATTCCCAAGTTCCTCGGCTATTTCGAGGAAGCACTGGGCGCGAACGAAGGGCCTTTCGTGCTTGGCGTGAAATGGAGCCACGTCGACACCTCGCTGTTCCTGCTTGTCGAAGGGCTGCGCTATATGTTCCCCAAGCGGATGGAGGAAGTCGGCGGCGATTATCCCAGCCTCGCGGCCTGCCACGATGCGGTCGGCGAACTGGAGGGCGTGGCCGCTTACCGCAAATCGGACCGCTGCATCCCCTTCAACGAAGACGGCATCTTTCGCCATTACCCGGAGCTCGATGGCAAATGATCGAACAGACCATCACCCCCGACACCCATGATCTGGGACAGTTCGAGGTGCGGCGCGCGATCCCCTCGCGTGCGCGGACGATGGTGGGGCCGTTCATCTTCGTCGACCAGTTCGGGCCGGCGCAACTCGATATCGGCGCGGGGATGGACGTGCGCCCGCATCCGCATATCGACCTCGCCACGGTGACCTGGCTGTTCGAGGGCGCGATCGATCACCGCGACAGCCTCGGCACATTTGCCACGATCCGCCCGGGGCAGGTCAACCTGATGACCGCCGGGCGCGGGATCGTGCACTCGGAGCGCAGCCCGCAGGACGAGCGCGACCGCGGCGCGAAGCTCTACGGCATGCAGACTTGGCTCGCGCTGCCCGACGGGCAGGAGGAAATCGACCCGGCCTTCGAGGCGCAGACCGATCTTCCAGTGGTCGAGGACCAGTGCGCGAAGGCGATCGTCATCATGGGCGAGCTGTGGGGCAAGCGCGCGGCGACGACCACGCATGCCGACACGATCTATGCCGACATCGTGCTCGCCGCATCGGGCGCGCTGCCGATCGAGGCCAAGGCGGACGAGCGCGCGGTGATGCTGGTGGGCGGCGAGGCGAGCGTCGACGGCCAGCCGCTCGGGCTTTACGAATTGACCGTGCTCAAGCCCGGCGCCGAAATGACGCTCGCGAGCGAGCGCGGCGGGCGAGTGATGCTGCTCGGCGGCGAGGCGTTCACGACGAAGCGCCACGTGTGGTGGAACTTCGTCAGTTCGGATCGCGAACGGATCAACCAGGCAAAGCACGACTGGAAGGACGGCAAATTCCCCAAGGTGCCGGGCGACGAGGATGAATTCATCCCGCTTCCCGACAAGCAGCCCAATACGGTGAGCTACCCATGAGCTTCGCAGACCAGACCGTCTGGATCACCGGCGCATCCTCGGGCATCGGCGCGGCGCTGGCGCGCGAGTTCGCCGGGCGCGGGGCGAAGATCGTGCTGTCGGGGCGTGACGAGGCGCGGCTGGCGGCGGTGGCGGATGCGCTCGATGTGGAAACGCTCACTCTCCCCTTCGACGTGCGCGACGATGCGGCGCTGGCCGCGGCGACCGCGCAGGCGATCGCGTGGCGCGGCGGGGTCGACGTGGCGGTGGCCAACGCGGGCATCTCCCAGCGCAGCACCGCGCTCGAGACCGACATGCAGGTCTATCGCGACATCATCGCCGTCGACCTGACCCAGCAGATCGCCTTCGCACAGGGGTTGATCGGGCACATGGCGGAGCGCGGCAGCGGGCGGCTGGTTTTCATTTCCTCGGTCGCGGGCAAGGTCGGGGTGCCGATGCGCACCGCCTATTGCGCGGCCAAGTTCGGGCTGATCGGCTATGCCGACGCGCTGCGCGCCGAACTGTCGCAAAGCGGCGTGGAGGTCCATGTCGTCGCACCCGGCTCGGTCGCGACCGACGTCAGCCGCAACGCGCTGACCGCCGACGGATCGGCGCGCGGCAAAAGCGACAAGGCGATCGAGAACGGCATTCCGGCAGGCGAGGCGGCGCAGGAAATGGTCGACGCCATCGCGCTCAATCAGCGCGAGATCGTGGTCGCGCGCGGAATGGAGGAGGCGATGGGCAAGCTGCGCCAGACGCCAGACCAGTTGTTCGACCAGGTCGCGGCGATGGTCGCCGCGGGCTATGTCGAGAAGATGGAAGCGGAGGGATGAGCATGGAGCAGACGCGTGCGGCGCTCGCTAACGGGATCGAGCTGGACGTGGTCGACACCGGGCCGAAAGATGCGCCTGCGCTGATCTTCCTCCACGGCTTTCCCGAAAGCCATCGCACCTGGCGCCATCAGATCGCGCATTTATCGGACCGCTTCCGCTGCGTCGCGCCCGACCAGCGCGGCTATCGCGGATCGTCGAAGCCGCAGGAAGTCGAGGCCTACACGCCCGACAAACTGATCGGCGACGTGTTCCTGCTCGCCGACGCGCTGGGGATCGAGAAGTTCACGATCGTCGGCCACGACTGGGGCGGCGCGATCGCTTGGGGCACCGCGCTCGCCGGGCAGGCGAACGGGCGCGTGACGCGCGCCGTGATCGCCAATGCGCCGCATCCGGCGATTTTCCAGCAGCTGCTGTATACCAACGAGCACCAACGGGCCTCCAGCCAGTACATGCGCGGCTTCCGCGACCCCGAAAACGACGCGCTGGTGCGTGAGCACGGCCTCGCCGGTATCCTGATGAAGGAAATCAAGTGGGATCGTCCGAGCGCCATGGAGCCGGAGGAGCGCGAGGCGCTGCTGGCGGACTGGCAGGATCGCGAAGCGGCGTTCGGCATGCTCAACTGGTATCGCGCGAGCTCGGTCGACGTGCCGCCGCTCGACGCGCCCTATGCCCGCCCCGAAGGCTGGACCCCGCCGCCGTTGCCCAAGCTGACGATCCCGACGCTGGTGGTCTGGGCAATGGACGACCTCGCGCTGCCGCCCGAGAACCTTGAGGGAATGGACGCGATCATCGACGACCTGACGATCGTGGAAGTGCCCGACTGCGGGCATTTCGTGCCGTGGGAAGCCCCCGAGGCGGTCAACACGGCTCTGGATGAATTTCTTGCGCGGACCGAGTAACTAACCCAGCCATTTCACCCACGCGCCGTGCGGATGCGCGGTCGCGAGCAGCGTCCATTCGTCTGGCCCGGGCCAGTGGCGGGCGCGCAATTCGTGCGCGAAGGTTTCGCGGTTGGTTTCGAGCATGAGCCAGGCGAGCGGCTTCTGTGCGGTCGCGGCCCGCCCCGCCCGCTCCATCGCCGCCACGATACGGTCGCGTGCGGTTTCGGGCAGATATTGCCAGACGATGGAGTGGAACAGCGTGCGCGCCACGCCCTCCACCTGTGGCTCGGCGAGAACCTCTTCCACCCATTCATCGGCGGCCATGCGGTCGAGTTCGGGCGCACGGTCTTCCGTCAGCAGCGCAGCGCGGTCGATCCGGCCCATCCGCTCGCGCGCCTCGGGCCAGACATAGCTCTTCAGGCGCAGCACGGTGTCCGGATCGCGCAAGTCCAGCGGCTTGACGTCGCAGCCGCGAATGCCCTCGATCGTCACCGGGTCGCCGGGCGGAGGAGCACCGCGCCATTCGGGGGCGAGGCGGATCGGAGAGGTCGCCGGCCCCGCGCTCACCCCGCCGAGATCGAAGCGAAACCGCTCCATCATCGTGTTGATACCCGCGCTGGCGCCGATCTCGTTCATCTCGAAACGTGGACCGATCCTGCCCGACAGCCACATCAGGCCGGCCATGAGGCTGGCCGAGCGACCCGCCTCGTTGGTCTGCGGCGGATGGTCGAGCCATGGCAGGAGAACGTGATCGAACGTCTCGACCAGACCGACGACGAGATCGTCGACCTTGCCCTGGTCGGTCGTAATCCCGGCATAGACCGGCTCCAGCCGCCGGTCGGTGCCGCTCAGCAGCAGATAGTGCAGCCCGCCGACGATGCGCAGCGGCATCGCGTCCTCCACCACCAGCCCCTGCCAGTTCGCCATGCGGCGGCCCACGGCGGTGTCGGTTTCGAGCACCGGCAAGAGGCCGCGGATCACCCGCGCGGTGCCGGGCGCTCCGGCGTTTTCGGCGTGATCCGCTTGCCATGCGATCCCTTCGGGGACCGAGCGGGTATGCATGATCGCCTCTGCGCTGCCTGCCATCTCCATTGCCCTTTCCCGGCTCGCCATCTAAGTGCGCCCGCGCAATGGCCGCACCGCTGACCTTCGCCATCCCCAAAGGGCGCATCCTCGACGAGGCGCTGCCCGTGATGGCGCGCGCGGGCCTCGTGCCGGAAGACGCGTTCCACGACAAGGGCAACCGCAGCCTGACCTTCGGCACCACGCGTGACGACGTGCGGCTGATCCGCGTGCGCGCATTCGACGTCGCGACGTTCGTCGCCCACGGCGCAGCGCAGGCGGGGATCGTGGGATCGGACGTGATCGAGGAATTCGATTATTCGGATCTCTACGCGCCGGTCGATCTCGCCATCGGGCACTGCCGCCTCTCGCTCGCCGCGCCCGCCGACACGGCGGAGGCGCATGTGGGCGCGAGCCACCTGCGGGTGGCGACAAAATATCCGAACATCACACGTAGGTGGTTCGAGGGGCGCGGCGTGCAGGCCGAGTGCGTCAAGCTCAACGGCGCGATGGAGATCGCCCCGGCGCTGGGTCTCGCCGGGCGGATCGTCGATCTGGTCTCGACCGGCCGCACGCTGGTGGAAAACGGGCTGGAGGAACGCGACGTCATCATGCAGGTCTCCGCCCGGCTGATCGTCAACCGCGCCGCGCTCAAGACCGATCCGCGCGTGGCCGACCTGGTCGAGCGTTTCCGCGCGAACGTGGCAGCACCCGCCTGATGCGCCGCCTTGCGATCACCGATGCAGGGTTCGAGGCCGCCTTCGCGCGGCTGGTCGACGGCCGGCGCGAAAGCGATGTCGAGGTGCGGCAGGATGTCGCGACGATCGTCGAAGCGGTGCGCCGGAGGGGCGACGCCGCATTGGCCGAATACACGCTGCGGTTCGACAAGCACCGCCTGTCGGGTGAGAGCGACTGGCGCATTGCGGCGGACGACTGCCGCGCGGCTTACGAAGCACTTGAGCCCGCCTTGCGCGACGCGCTCGATCTCGCCGCCGCACGGATCGAGGCCTATCACCGCGACCAGCTTCCGGCGGATCGCGACTTTACCGACGAGGCCGGGGTCCGGCTCGGCGCGAAGTGGCTGCCGGTCGATGCCGCGGGGCTCTACGTGCCCGGCGGGCGCGCGGCCTACCCCTCCTCGCTGCTGATGAATGCGATCCCCGCGCGGGTGGCGGGGGTGGAGCGGCTGGTGGTCGTTACCCCGTCGCGCGGAGGCGAGACGAACCCGCTGGTGCTGGCCGCTGCACATATCGCACAAGTCGACGAAATCTGGCGCGTAGGCGGCGCGCAGGCGATCGCCGCGCTCGCCTATGGCACCGACCGGATCGCGCGCGTCGACGCGATCACCGGGCCGGGCAACGCCTGGGTCGCGGAGGCCAAGCGCCAGCTCTACGGCGTGGTCGGGATCGACATGGTCGCGGGGCCGAGCGAGATCCTGGTGATCGCCGACGCCGACAACGATCCCGACTGGATCGCCGCCGACCTGCTGAGCCAGGCCGAACACGACCCGACCAGCCAGTCCATCCTCATCACCGACGATGCCGCTTTCGCCAGCCAGGTCGAGGACCGGATCGACACGCAATCGGCCATGCTCTCCACCCGCGCGACCGCGCAGACGAGTTGGCGCGACAACGGCGTGACGATCGTGGTCGAGCGCCTGGAACAGGCCGTGCCGCTCGCCAATCGCCTCGCCGCCGAACACGTCGAACTCGCGGTCGCCGACCCCGAGGCGCTGTTTGCCGGCTTGCGGCACGCGGGCAGCGTGTTCCTCGGCCGCCATACGCCCGAGGCGGTCGGCGACTACGTCGCGGGGCCGAACCACGTGCTACCCACCGGCCGCCGCGCGCGCTTCGCCAGCGGGCTGTCGGTGCTCGATTTCATGAAGCGCACCAGCTTCATCGCGCTCGACCCGGCATCGCTCGCCGCGATCGGCCCCGCCGCGGTCGCGTTGGCCGAGGCCGAGGGGCTGCCGGCCCACGCCAATTCCGTTTCCATGAGGCTCCGTTGATGTCCGCTAACGCACCCCGTCGCTCGCTCGCCCGCTCCGCCGCGCGGCTCGCGGCGGTCCAGGCGCTCTACCAGCGCGAGATGGAGAAGACCGCGCTCGCGCGTCTGCTCGACGAATTCCATCAGCACCGCCTCGGCGCGTTGATCGAGGACGAGCAATACGCCGACGCCGAAGTCGCGTTCTTCGACGACGTGGTGTCGGGCGTCGATGCGCGCTGCGACGAGATCGACCTGCTGTTGAGCGAGAAGCTGGCCAAGGGCTGGAGCCTCGCGCGGCTCGACAAGACGATGCTGCAGGTATTGCGCGCGGGAACCTACGAGTTAATGGCACGTGCAGACGTGCCGGTGGGCACGGTGATCGGCGAGTACGTCGATGTCGCCAAGGCCTTCTTCGACGACCGCGAGGCCAAGTTCGCCAACGGCGTGCTCGACGCGGTCGCCAAGCAGGTGCGATGAGCGGCGAGCTCGATTTCATCGAGCTGCTGCGCGCCGCGCCGCTGCACCCCGGTGCGCGCGGGCTGGAAGACGACGCGGCGGTGCTGGCCATCGGCGGCGAGACGCTGGTCCTGACGCACGACATGCTGGTGGAAGGCGTCCACACGGCGGAGGGGCAAGACCCGGCCGACGTGGCGTGGAAGCTCGTCGCGACCAACCTTTCCGACCTTGCGGCGAAAGGCGCGCAGCCGCTGGGCGTGCTCGTCGGATTCATGCTCGGCGAGGGCGACGAGCACTTCGTCCGGGGTTTGCGCGAGGCGTTAGAGTCCTTCCACACCCCGCTGCTGGGCGGCGACACCGTTTCGGGCGGCCCGCCGCGCAGTTACGGTCTGACCGCGATCGGCCGCGCGACGCATGTTCCGGTACCCGCCCGGAGCGGTGCGCAGGCGGGCGATGCGCTTTACGTCACCGGAACGCTCGGCGCGGCGCTGGCGGGTTACGAAGCGTTCCAGGCGGGCGACCGCGAGGCCGCCCAGCCCTATCTCCGCCCCACGCCTCAGCTTGCAGCGGGGCAGGCGCTCGCGCCGGTCGTGACGGCGATGATGGACGTATCGGATGGCCTGCTGCTCGATGCCTGGCGGATGGCGAGCGCGAGCGGCGTGACCTTCGAGATCGATCCCACGTCCGTACCGATAGCCCTGCCCGATGCGCGGCGGGCCGAAGCATTACGCTGGGGCGACGACTACCAGTTGCTCTTTACCGCGCCGGACGGCGCCGATCTGCCCTTCCCCGCCGTGCGGATCGGAACGGCGATGCCGCTGTTCGAAGGCGCCCAGCTCAAGCTCGAAGGCGAGCTGATCCGCAACCCGGACGGCCTCGGCTACAGCCACGAAAGCTAGATATCGGGGCAGTCGACCCCGCGCTTCCGCAATACAGGGCGCAGCGCGTAGTACGCCTCTTTCGTCCGGTGGCTCGGGATCGCCGGATAGAGATGGTGCACGTAGTGCGTCTCCATCCCGATCGAGCCGATGTGGCCGAGCCTGCTCTTGAAGAAGCGCGTGTTGTCGTATCGGCCCGTGCCCTCGCGCGGATGATGCGGTGCCCAGCTCAGGTAGAACCGGATGTAGCTGAGGCCGATATGGCGCGGCAGCCACCAGATCAGCGCCGCCTCGATCGCGTAGCCGCTCCACGCCATGGCGAACAGGACGGCCAGGAAGATCAGCTGGAGGCGGATCGTGTCCTTGAGCGAATCCTCGGCCTCCTTGGTCTCCATCTCCTTGAGGATGCGCTTGTAGATATGGATCGAGCCGTCGACCCCCGGCTGGCGGTTGAGCCAGGTCTTGTAGATCGCGTGCCACGGGCCGTTGGCGCGATCGGGGTAGTCGGGATCCTTCTCGGGATGGTTGGTGTGGTAATGATGTTCGAGATGCATCAGCCGCGCCATCGAGAACGGGAAGACGATGATGATGGTCGAGACCTTGCCGGTCCATTCGTTGAGCCAGCGCGTCTTGCTGCCCGGGCGGCCGATGTTCGAATGCATCGCCTCGTGACTGGTGACGTAACCGCCGACCGCGAACACCGTCGAGAGCACGAAAGCGAGCGGCAGATTGAGCCAGCCCATGATCGCGAGCGGGAAGAAGCTGAGCCAGATCGCGTAGCAGGTGAAGGCGAAGGCGGGGTAGAGCCACATCCGCCCGCCTTCGAACCGCTTGGCGATCTCCCGCTCTTCCTTCAGCAGCGACACGCGCGTGTGGCGGTCGAGCGTGGCATCGCCGCCGAGCGGAATCGCCGGCGCATCGGCACGCGCGGGCGCCTCCCGCACGGTATCACGCACGTCCCCGCTCATACCCAGCGCCCCCGCAGCGTGGCGTAAAGGCCCCACGGCGCACCGATCAGCAGGCCGAACACGATCGGCGCCATGCCCAGCGGCGGTTGCCAGCCCCAGTAGACCATCGTCTGCGCGATCAGCGGCGCGATGAAGCCCACGCCGAACAGAAACGGCATGATCCTGAACAGGCCCTGCAACGCGCTTTGCATGGCGTTTATCTAAACTTAACCACGTTTCGTCGCAAGAGAGCGCGACATCGCCCGTCGCGGTGTCGCGTTTTCGGACACGGCAGCCGGGCACGAGCTTGGCAAACAGGGCCTTGCGCCCTGCCAGCCCCGCCCTATACCTTCGCGCCTCGGGCGGACTCCGCGAAGACGGGGCCGGTCGGCAAGGGACACATCAGGGAAAGGGGATTCGCGCGTGGATTTGATCGCGATCGCAATCGTGCTGGGGCTTCTGGCCATCGTCTATGGCTTCGTCACCAGCCGCCAGGTACTCGGCGCAGCCGCCGGCAATGCCAAAATGCAGGAAATCGCCGGCGCCATCCAGGAAGGCGCGCAGGCCTATCTGAGCCGCCAATACACCACGATCGGCATGGTCGGGGTGGTCGTGGCGATCATCGTCGGGATATTCCTCGGGCCGATCTCGGCCACGGGCTTCGTGATCGGCGCGATCCTCTCGGGCGTGGCGGGCTTCATCGGGATGAACATCTCGGTCCGCTCGAACGTGCGCACCGCAGCCGCGGCGCAGACCGGGCTGCAGCAAGGCCTCACGCTCGCGTTCCGCGCGGGCGCGATCACCGGGATGCTGGTGGCGGGCCTCGCCCTGCTCGCCATCGCGGTCTTCTTCTACGTGCTGATCGGCCCGATGGGTTATGCCGCGAACGACCGCGTGGTGGTCGACGCGCTGGTCGCGCTGGCCTTCGGCGCATCGCTGATCTCGATCTTCGCGCGTCTGGGCGGCGGCATCTTCACCAAGGCAGCGGACGTCGGCGCCGACCTCGTCGGCAAGGTCGAGGCGGGCATTCCCGAGGACGATCCGCGCAACCCCGCCGTGATCGCGGACAACGTGGGCGACAACGTCGGCGACTGCGCCGGCATGGCGGCCGACCTGTTCGAGACTTACGTCGTTACCGTGGGCGCGACGATGGTGCTGACCGCCCTGCTGCTGAGCGGCGCGGGCAACCAGTTGCTGCCGCTGATGGCGCTGCCGCTGCTGATTGGCGGGGCGTGCATCGTCACCTCGATCATCGGTACCTATGCCGTGCGCCTCGGCGGCGGGACCAACATCATGGGCGCGATGTACAAGGGTTTCCTCGTCACCGCGGTGCTGTCGATCCCGGCGATCTGGTTCGTCACGCAATACGCACTCGGTGACATGAACGCCCCGATCGGCGCGCAGAGCGTTTCGGAAGTGGTTGCCGTCGTCGAAGGCGGAACGCTGGCGGAAGAAGGCATGTCGACCCAGCTCGGCGGCTTCACCGGCTGGGACCTGTTCTGGTGCTCGATGGTCGGCCTCGTCATCACCGGGCTCATCATCTGGATCACCGAGTACTACACGGGCACGAACTATCGCCCCGTCCGCTCGATCGCCAAGTCGTCCGAAACGGGCCACGGCACCAATGTGATCCAGGGTCTCGCGATCAGCCTCGAGGCGACCGCGCTGCCGACGATCGTGATCGTCGCGGGTATCATCGTCACCTACCAGATCGCCGGGCTGATGGGCATCGCCTATGCCGCGACTGCGATGCTGGCGCTGGCGGGCATGGTCGTGGCGCTCGACGCCTACGGCCCCGTGACCGATAACGCCGGTGGCATCGCCGAGATGGCGGGCCTCGACGAAAGCGTGCGCGAGAAGACCGATGCGCTCGACGCGGTGGGCAACACGACGAAGGCGGTGACCAAGGGCTACGCGATCGGATCGGCCGGCCTCGCCGCGCTGGTGCTGTTCGCCGCCTACACCACCGACCTCACCGAGTTCTTCCCGAGCGCGGACGTCGATTTCAGCCTCGAGAACCCCTACGTAATCGTCGGCCTGCTGCTCGGCGCCTTGCTGCCCTATCTGTTCGGCGCGATGGGCATGACGGCGGTCGGCCGCGCGGCGGGCGACGTGGTCAAGGACGTGCGCGAGCAATTCCACGCCGACGCGGGGATCATGGCCGGCACCAGCCGTCCGAACTACGCCCGCACGGTGGACCTCGTCACCAAGGCCGCGATCAAGGAAATGATCGTGCCCAGCCTGCTGCCGGTGCTCGCGCCGATCGTGGTCTATTTCGTGATCACGCTGATCGCGGGTCAGGAAAACGGCTTCGCCGCGCTGGGCGCGCTGCTGCTGGGCGTGATCGTCGGCGGCCTCTTCGTGGCGATCTCCATGACCGCCGGCGGCGGCGCGTGGGACAATGCGAAGAAGTTCATCGAAGATGGCAACCATGGCGGCAAGGGCTCTGTCGCCCATCATGCCGCGGTGACCGGCGACACCGTCGGCGATCCCTACAAGGACACCGCGGGCCCCGCCGTGAACCCGATGATCAAGATCACCAACATCGTCGCGCTGCTGCTGCTGGCTGCGCTGGCGGCTGGCTGATCCTTCGATCGATCGAACGCATTCGGGGCGCGGGACCAAGCGGTTCCGCGCCCCGTTTCGTTAAGCCTTCCTAAGCACTCGCCTGCTAGCCCGGTAACGCGGCACCATGCGCCGCGGATTGCGAAGGTTAACGCGTGGCCAGCGCACCCCTCGAACGCGTCGCAGCGACGGCGGCAAACCGCCGCGCCGGTTCGTGCGTGCGAAGTGCGAAGCTCGAGGCCGTTCGCTGGCACGATGCCGAGGAAGCGCTCACGCTCGCCGAATGGGATGATCTTGCGCGCTCTGCCAGCGAGCCCAATCCGTTCTGCGAAAGCTGGAACCTGCTGCCCGCACTGGCCGCATTTGCTCGGCGGCCGGTCGATCTGCTGACGCTGCGCATCGATGGCATGCTGTGCGCGCTCATGCCGCTCGCGCGCTCAGGCAGCTATTACGGATACCCGATCCGGCATATGGCCAACTGGAGCCACGACAACCTGTTCGTCGGCAGCCCGCTCGTCCGCCACGGATGCGAACAGGCGTTCTGGCGCGCGCTGTTGGTCTGGGCGGACACGCATTCGAAAGGGGCGCTGTTCCTCCATCTCGACCGCTTGGCCGAGGATGGTCCACTGTTCGCCGCGCTGTCCCGGATCGCCGCCGAAGAGACGCGCGAATGGGCCGTGGTGCAGCGGGAAGAGCGCGCGCTCCTGCACTCCGATCTCGCGCCCGAAGCCTATTTCGAATGCTCCATCAGCAGCAAGAAGCGCAAGGAGCTGCGCCGCCAGCACAAGCGCCTGTCCGAAGAAGGCGAAGTGCGGTTCGAACGGCAGGCGGACGCGGACGGGCTCGATGGCTGGATCGATGCGTTTTTCGCGCTCGAGGCGGCAGGATGGAAGGGGCGCAACGGGTCCGCGCTGGCGAACGATCCACACACCCGCGATTGGTTCGGACAGACGCTGCGCGGCGCCGCGGCGCAAGGGCGGTTAGAGCGGCTGACGCTCTCGCTCGATAGCGCGCCGATCGCGATGCTTGCCAATTTCATCGCCCCGCCGGGCGCATTCAGTTTCAAGACCGCCTACGACGAGGGCTATGCGCGCTATTCGCCCGGCGTCCTGCTCCAGCGCGAAAACCTCGATCTGCTGGCGCGCGGCGATATCGCTTGGTGCGACAGCTGCGCCGCCGCCGATCATCCGATGATCGAGCGCATCTGGCGCGAGAAGCGCGCAATGGTGCGGGTCAACGTCGCAATCGGCGGCAGACTGCGGCGCGCCCTGTTTCACCACATGCTACGCGCCGAAACCGCCCGGCGATCGAGGAGAAGCTGACGATGGGCGTTCATTCCACGATCGACCCCGCCCCCGGCGATGCCACCGCCGCGGTGTTCGATGCCGAGGCGCGCGCCGCCTTCGCCGCCGCCTATCCGGAGATCCCGCACGTGCTGCGCCATGCGCTGGCCGCGCACCCGCTGCTGGCGCTCGATGCCTTGGCGGCGCTCGCCGAGCGGCTGCCCGAACGCTCGATCGAATACAATCGCGGCGACCTGCCGATCGGGGTGGATGGCAAACCGGGCGGCACCGGCCTCTCGATCGGCGAGACGATCCGCCACATCGCGCGCAGCAACAGCTGGGCCGTGCTCAAGAATGTTGAGCAGGTGGCCGAATACGAGGCGCTCCTGCTCTCGCTTCTGGGCGAGGTTCGGGCCGAGATCGAAGCGAAGACCGGCGCGATGCTGCGCCCGCAGGCGTTCGTGTTCATCTCCAGCCCGAACGCGGTGACGCCGTATCACTTCGATCCCGAGCACAACATCCTGCTCCAGCTCGTCGGCCGCAAGACGATGACGCAGTTTCCCGCGGGCGACCCGCGCTTCGCGCCCGACACGATCCACGAATCGTACCACGCGGGCGGCGCGCGAGAACTCACCTGGCGCGACGAGTTGAGCGCGGCTGGCCGCGAGTTCGCGCTCGGCCCGGGCGAAGCGGTTTACGTGCCAGTGATGGCGCCGCATTTCGTGCGCAACGGGCCCGAAAGCTCGATCTCGCTGTCGATCACCTGGCGCAGCGACTGGAGCTTCGCCGAAGCCGACGCGCGCGGGCTCAACCGCGTGCTGCGCCGCGCGGGCCTGACGCCCGCCGCCCCCGCGCGCTGGCCGCTTACGAACCGCGGCAAGGCGCTCGCCTTCCGCGCACTGCGCCGGATCGGCATCGGCGATTGACCAAGAGCCTTGCGCGTCGCAAGGCTCCAGCATGACCGACCAGCCCGCCCCCGCAGCACTCGTCGCCGATTTCATTTCTCTGCTGACTGTCGGGGGCAAGGGCGACCATGAATTCACCGGCCGCCCGCAAAAGGGCGGCGTGGGCCGTGTGTTCGGCGGACAGGTGATCGCCCAAGCGCTCCAGGCCGCGCAAGCGACCGCGCCGCAGGGCATGGCCGCGCATTCGCTGCACGCGTACTTCCTGCGCGGAGGGCGCGAGGGGCCGGAGATCGACTTTCGCGTCGAGGCCGACTTCGACGGGCGCAGCTTCGCCAATCGCCGCGTGGTGGCAAGCCAGGACGGCACGCCGATCCTCAATCTCACGGCGAGCTTCCAGCGGCCCGAACACGGCCTCGAGCACGACGACTACGCGATGCCCGACGTCGCCCTGCCCGAGGAGCTGACGCCCGATTGGGAGCTTCGCCGCAAGTTCATGGAAAAGGCGGGCGAGGTCGGCGAGGCGCAGCGCGCGCTGATGCTCCGTCCGCGCCCGATCGAGATGCGCACCGTCGACGGTCTCCACTGGATGAGCAAGGAGCCGCGTCCGCCGCAGGCCCATTCGTGGTTTCGCACCGTCGCGCCGCTGCCCGACGATCCGGCGCTCCACCGCGCAGTGATCGCCTATGCCAGCGATTATGCGCTGCTCGGCACCAGCGCGCTGCCGCATGGGCTCAGCTGGGCGCGCGGCGAGCTGGTCGGCGCGAGTCTCGACCACGCGCTCTGGTTCCACCGGCAAGCGCGCGCCGACGAATGGCTGCTCTACGCCACCGACAGCCCGTGGAGCGGCAGCGGACGTGGCTTCAACCGCGGTCGCATCTTCGACCGGAAGGGGCATCTGGTGGCGAGCGTCGCGCAGGAAGGGATGATGCGGCGGCGATCGGAACGATCGGGATAGCTCGCACCTCCTCCGGCGAGGCCGACGCAAGACACAAAAAAGGCCCCGAAAGGGGCCTTTTTCATTGTCGGAATTTTCCGGATCTCAGCTGAAGATCCATTCCCAAAGCCATGAACGCATAATCTTTACCCCTTCTGCGGATTTGCAGAAGGAAACTACGTTAACCATTCTTGTTTGTAAAGTATTAACCAATCTTGTTACGGAGGAGCGGGTTATCCTGTTGTAAAGTAAGAATTTCCTTGAGCTGACTTAACGCCATCGGGCGGGCGATATAATATCCCTGCCCGAGATCGCAGCCGATCTCGCGTAGAAGAGCGTAGGTTTCCGAATCTTCGATGCCTTCCGCGACCGAGGTTAATCCGGCATCTCGGGCCAGCCCGATCACGTTCTTCACGATTGCTCGGGCGGTAGCCGACCGATGCAGATCGCGGACGAACATCTGATCGATCTTTATCTCGTCGAAAGGCAGTTCGAAGATCGCTTCAAGGTTCGCGCTGGCCACTCCGAAATCGTCCATGGAGAACGTTACGCCCAGTTGCTTCACCTGCTCGAACACCCCGCGTGCCGCAGAAAAGTTCTCGATGCGCGCCGTCTCGGTGACTTCGATCGTCAATTGGTCGGGGTTTACCGAATGAATCGCCAGATTCTTCTCGATAAGTTCGGCGATCCGACTGTCGACGAACTGGATCGCCGAAACATTGACCGAGATACGCGGCTTGTGCCCCCCGCCTTGCAGCACTTCTACCGCATCGAGACTTTTGGCGAGGATGCGCTTGGTCAACTCGTCAAGCCGTCCGACGCGCTCGCACTGAAGGATGAAGCGCGAAGGAGGAATCTCCCCGCGCTCTTCATCCACCCAGCGCGCCAGCGCTTCGGCGCCCACGATCCGCCCGTCCCGCAAATCGGCCTGTGGCTGGAGCTTGATCGAAATGCGATCCTCCGAAAGGGCGCTCTCCAATCGCGACTGCAGCGAATAGTCCCATTCCTCGCTGTCAGCCGCGAAGTCGGAAATAATGAACACCGGTCGATATGCTTCGCGCGCCTGGTCGGCCGCGGCGATGGCTGCACTCAGCCGACTGGACACTGGCTTTCCGGACGATTCGTCCACTCCTATCGTCATCGAGACGTCGAGTACTCGCTGAGAAACCGTGATCGACTGCGACGCAATCGCTCGCAGGCCTTCGAGATGCCCTTGCAAGTCGTTTGACAGGTCTCCGCTAACGATCCAGGCGAAATATTTCCCGCCATCGTAATAGATTACAGAACCTGCATCGCCGAGTCCGAGCCGGGACGCCAGTTGACGAAGATAGCGAGTTTGATCGGGCGCCGTTAGCGTTGCGAAAACGGCATCGAGGCGCGCAATCTTCGCAACGACGACCGATGTCTTCCCCGAAAAGTTATCGTCGAAATCACGCTGCAGGGCGACAAAATTTGGTAGCTTGCTCCGCGGTTCTACAAACAGATGGCGTCGTTTGAAGTTCACTGTCGATCGTAGCGAGGCATAGGTGAGCGCGAGCATGAGCAACTCACCGAATACGCTTCGGATACCCAAATGCGCCGTCGCCAAGATAAATGCAGCGACCGATGCAACCCAGCACAGGTAGAATATGCGCCTCGGCCTCGCCCGCCTGAACAGCGAGATTCCTGCGACGAGACTCAGCCCGAAAAGGCCAACCACCCAAGGCCAGTGAAACGTCCATCCTGTGCCCCGCAACGCCGTTTCGGCGGCGAGAACATGCACCAGACTTGATGGCCCGAAAGCATAGCCGGGATATTTCACGATCCTGGCGTCCGTTCCGGACGGTCCCAGGATCACCATTTTTCCTGCTAGCGCATCGGTTTTCCCTGACGCAGGCGCC
Source organism: Pelagerythrobacter sp. (assembly GCF_041912895.1). Taxonomy (NCBI): domain Bacteria; kingdom Pseudomonadati; phylum Pseudomonadota; class Alphaproteobacteria; order Sphingomonadales; family Erythrobacteraceae; genus Pelagerythrobacter; species Pelagerythrobacter sp. The sequence continues at coordinate 996,603 of NZ_JAYSGI010000001.1, forward strand.
CACTCGTCGAATTCGTATTGTGGCACCAGAGCCAGATCGATCGAGTAATCCAAAGCGATCGAATCATACTGACGGCCATTCGCTGCCAGCACGCTCCACATTGCAGGAAATTCCACCGAGCCGTCGGAGTAGCTCGCCTCGATAGCCCAAACGAAGCCGAGGAAGTCGGTCCGGTAATCGTTACTGACGACGCGCATTCCCCGTTCGAAGAACGGATCGTTTTCTCGCAAGGGCTTGCCGGCAGCTTGGTCCTCCAACATCGTTTGAGTAAGCACGATTCTGTCGGCCGATCGCTCCATCGTCTTTCGCAGTTCAGAATCGAGTGCGCGGGCGTCGCTGCGCCGAACGGGCATATCGATGAAAATCCGTTCGACACCCGCCGCGTCGAGTTGTTCGATCGCGTGGAGCAACCGCCTGTTCCCGCCCGCGTTAGCGTTTGGGGAAGACGCCTGCCCCATCTCGAAAAATACGATATCGCCGCTAGGCGTATGGTCGAACAACTTGGCCTGTACCGACCAGACGGTTATGTCCACCGGACGCAGAAGCGTAGTCAGGCCGACCACCACCGCAATCGCGATGGCGATGGCGGCGTGGCGCAACCTTTCGGATGCAAACAGTTTTCGTGCCAGTGGCAGCAAGGCGGCTTTCCTCGATCGGCAGTTTTCCTAGCCGAACATCGTAAACATGGTGTTTCCAGCGAAGGCGCCGCTCGCGATGCGCCGGCGCCGGATGCTCACCCGCCCGGATGGTAGAAATCGTAGATCTTGCGCGCCACGCCCGCGCTGATGCCGGGGGTGCGTTTGAGATCGTCGAGCGCGGCGGCGCGGACCTTGCCCGCGGTGCCGAAATGGAGCAGCAGCGCGCGCTTGCGGCTGGGGCCGATGCCGGGAATCTCGTCCAGCGGGCTGGCGCTGATCGCGCGGCTGCGCTTCGCCCGATGCGCGCCGATGACGTAGCGGTGGACCTCGTCGCGCAGCGTCTGGAGGTGGAACAGCAGCGGCGAGTTGGTCGGCAGCGTCTTCTCGCGCCCGTCGGGGAAATGGAACACCTCGCGCCCCTCGCGCCCATGGTGCGGGCCCTTGGCGATAGCGATCAGCGGCACGTCCTCGATCCCCAGTTCCTCGAGCGCATCCTTGACGCTCGACATCTGGCCCTTGCCGCCGTCGATCAGCACGAGATCGGGCCAGGTGTCGCCATCCCGGTCCGGGTCTTCCTCCAGCGCGCGGCCGAAGCGGCGGGTCATCACTTCGCGCATCATGCCGAAATCGTCGTTCGTCTGCGCCTGTTTGATGTTGAACTTGCGATACTGGTTCTTCACGAAGCCCTCCGGCCCCGCGACGACCATCGCGCCGACCGCCTTGGCGCCCTGGATATGGCTGTTGTCGTAGATCTCGATCCGCTGCGGCGGTTCGGCCAGTTCGAGGAATTCGGCGAGTTCGCGGTTGATCTTCGCGCGGGTGCCGCTTTCGGCCAGCCGCCGGTCGAGCGCCTCGGCAGCGTTGCGGCTTGCCTGCGCCATCAGGCGGCGGCGATCGCCGCGCTGGGGCACGCTGATCTCGACCCGGTGCCCGGCGCTCTCGCCCAGCGCCTCGGCCAGCAGCGCCTGCTCGGGCAGCTCACGGTCGACGAGCACGGTGCGCGGCGGCGGCACCTCCTCGTAGAATTGCGCCAGCACATCGGCGAGCACGTCCGCATCCTCCACGTCCTGCGTGTGCGTGGGGAAGAACGCGCGGTGGCCCCAGTTCTGCCCGCCGCGCACGAAGAACGCCTGGATGCCGACTTGCCCGCCTTTGGCCGCGAGCGCGAAGACGTCCGCATCGCCGACCCCGGCGGCGTTGACCGCCTGGCTGCCCTGGATCGCGGTCGCGGCGCGCAGCCGGTCGCGCAACATCGCCGCGCGTTCGAAATCGAGATCGGCGGCGGCCTGCGCCATCTGTACTTCGATCTTCTTCTGCACCGCGCCCGACTTGCCGGAGAGGAAATCCTTCGTTTCCTGCACCAGTTCGGCATAATCGGCTTCGGCGATGCGGCCGACGCAGGGGGCCGAGCAGCGCTTGATCTGATAGAGCAGGCACGGCCGATCGCGGCGGCTGAAAAAGCTGTCCGTACAGGATCTTAGCAGGAACAGTTTCTGCAAGGCATTAATGGTGGTGTTCACACTGCCCGCGCTGGCAAATGGGCCGTAGTAATTGCCCTTCGCCCGCCGTGCGCCGCGATGCTTCATTACTCGAGGGAATTTATGATCGGCCCGCAAGAGTATGAAAGGGAACGATTTGTCGTCACGCAGCAGGACGTTGTACGGCGGGCGGTAGCGCTTGATCAGCTGCGCTTCGAGCAGCAGCGCCTCGGCCTCGCTGTTGGTGGTGACGATCTCCATCCGCCGCGTCTGGCTGACCATGCGGCGCAGGCGGTTGGAGAGGTTGGCGACCTGCGTGTAGTTCGCCACGCGGTTCTTCAGCGCGCGCGCCTTGCCGACGTAGAGCACGTCACCCCGGGCATCGAGCATGCGATAGACGCCGGGCTTGGGCTTCAGCGTGCGCACGGTATCGCGGATCGCGGTGACGCCCGCCTCGATATCGGGTTGCGCGCTGCCCTTTACGGTATAGGTCGCGCGTTCCTCGTTGAAACGCTCCGCGCCGCGCGGATCGGGCGGTGATCCGGCCGAGGAAGGCTGACTGTTGCGCGGCATATTGCCGACATAGTCGCTGCGCCGGAAATGGAAACCGTGGTCGCACAAGCGCGGTTCATCTATGATCCGCCAGACAAACGGCCTGAGATATTCCGGAGCAAGAACCAATGTTGAAGAAGATCATCGCCGTGGCGGCGCTCGGGGCGTCGGTCGTGACGCTGGCCGCGTGCAACACGGTCAAGGGCCTCGGCCGCGACATCGAATCGGTCGGCGAGGCGGGCGACCGCGCGATCTGATGCGCTTGCCATTCCGCGTCGCGGCTCTACCGCGGCGCGGATGGTCGATTACGATGCGATAGTGCTCGGCGGCGGGGCCGCCGGGCTGATGTGCGCCGCTGTTGCCGGGCGGCGCGGGCGCCGCGTGCTGGTGCTCGAACGCGCGGCGGAAGTGGGGAAGAAGATCCTCATTTCGGGCGGCGGGCGGTGCAATTTCACCAACGTCCACACCGCGCCCGACCGCTATCTATCGGCCAACCGCCATTTCGCGAAATCGGCGCTGAGCCGCTACGGCCCACGCGATTTCCTCGCACTGGTTGATGCCTACGGTATCGCGTGGCACGAGAAGACGCTGGGTCAGCTCTTCTGCGACGGATCGGCGCGCCAGATCGTCGCCATGCTGCTGGCCGAATGCGCGAAAGCGGCGGTGGAGGTGCGGTGCGGCGAGGACGTGACCGAAGTGGCGCACAACCGCACACACTTCCACATCACCGGCACCTCCGGCAGCTTCACCGCGCCCGCACTGGTGATCGCGACGGGCGGCCCCTCGATCCCCAAGATGGGCGCGAGCGATTTCGCCTACCGGCTCGCGCGGCAGTTCGGCCTCAAGGTCGTCGAGCCGCGCCCGGCGCTGGTGCCGTTGACGCTGGGCGGCGAGGACGTGCTGTTCCGCGACCTCTCGGGCGTCTCGGCCGACGTCGTGGCGTCATCGGGCAAGGTGCGGTTTCGCGAAGCGGCGCTGTTCACCCATCGCGGGCTGTCGGGGCCGGCGATCCTGCAGGCGTCGTCCTACTGGCGGCCGGGCGACGAGATCGGGATCGATTTCCTGCCCGACCGCACCGAAGGCTGGCTGCTCGACGCCAAGCGCGCCCATCCGCGCGCCGCGATGCGCGCCGCACTGGCGGAAATGCTGCCCGATCGGCTCGCGGCCACGCTGGCGGAGCGGATCGCGCTCGATGGCGAACTCGCCAACCTGCCCGACAAGGCGCTGCGCCAGGCGGAGGCACGACTGCGCGACTGGCGCTTCCGCCCCAACGGCAGCGAAGGCTTCGCCAAGGCCGAGGTGACGCTGGGCGGCATCTCGACGGCCGAGCTTTCGTCGAAGACGATGGCGGCGAAGCGCGTGCCGGGCCTCTACGCGATCGGGGAGGCGGTGGACGTGACCGGGTGGCTCGGCGGCTACAACTTCCAGTGGGCCTGGGCCAGCGCGGTTGCCGCAGGGCGAGCGCTGGCCGAGGACGCCGATTAGAACAGCTTGCGGAACTCGATCTCGAAGGTGCGGCCGAGCGGATCGATCAACTGGGGCTGATAGCTGAGCGGCACGGTGCCGGTGCCATCGGTCACCCGCTGCTGCGCATCGAACACGTTGTCGATGCTGAACGACAGCCGCGTGCCCTTCCAGAAGCCGGGCGTGCCACCGGTCAGCCATTCCTGCTGTTCGAGGTTGGCGAACAGCCGCAGGTCGAAAGTGGCGATATCGTCGAAGAACAGGTCCTGCGAGCCCGGCAAACCGCTGCCATCGATCCGCGTGGCCGATTCGTAGTTGCCCGACGCGCGCAGGCCGATGCCCTTGTAGAACAGGCCGCCCTCGAGCTCGATCTTGTGGCGCGGGACGCCGGTGCCGAACGCCTGACCACTCAACTGGTCGAGCACCGGTCCGCCGGGAGCGACGAGCACTTCGTTCTCGAACTCGATCGTGTGATAAAGGCCGAGGTTCCAGCGGCCCTGGCTCTGGCCCTGTCCGCCGCCGAAGCGCCCGCCGCCGGCACGGCTCTCGCCGCCGCTGCGCGCGACCCGCCCGCCGCGTTCCTGACCCTCGCCGCCTGCTTCGCCGGACGCTTCCGGCGCGGGCATCGCGCAGATACGGTTACGGAATTCGGCGAGGCGCGTCGGGTCGATCTGGCCGTTCGCGTCGCGCAGGCGCGCCTGAACCTCTTCGGGCAGCGTGGCGACGTCGATCTCGGCTGCGGGATCGGCGCACAGCGTCTGGCGCAGCGCGGCGAAGCGCTCGGGGTCCATCCGGCGGAACTGGCCGCCGGCGGCCGCGCCTTCTGCGCTGCACAGGCGTATGCGCAGGGCCTCGACCTTGGCCGGATCGATCTGGCCATCCTCGCCCTTCAGCCGCTCGAGCATGCGCTCGGGCACGCCCGAAAGATCCGGCGTCTCGCCCGCCGGAGTGGCGCAGAACGTCTGGCGCATCTGTTCCATCCGCGCCGGATCGAACCGGCGGCCCGGCGTGCCGGGTGCGGCATCGCCCGGCGCGGGGGCAGCGGCTTGCGGTGCCGGAGGCCCCTCGCCGCCATTGGCCGGAGGCTGAGGCGCTGCGGCGCTCATGCGCCCGCGCCATCCGCCCCGTCCGCCGCCATCGCCGCCCGGTGCCGCTTCGGGCTCTGCCCGGCCGACGCGGCCGAAGACGTTGATGCCGTAGCGCAGGCGCGAGCTCTTGGTGCCCGCGAAGGTGATCGGGCGACGGTCGATCGACACCAGGTTGCCTGCCGTATCGCGCACCACGCGATCGGGGAACGCGGCCTCGATCGCCGGGGTCAGCAGGGGAAACGACTGGGTGACGTCGTCCGACCGATTGCGGAAGTATTCGACCACGATGTTCGCCCGGTCGAACAGGTCGAGTTCGTAGTTCGCCGACAGCTTGATGTCGCGCTGGGTCTCGGCGGCGAGATCGGGGTTGCCACCGGTGACGATCGAGGCGAGCACGCTTTCGCCGCGGGTGAAATCGAACACCGGCACGTTGAAATCGGTCACCACCGGATCCCCGAGCTGCGACAAGCTCGGCGCGGCCTCCTTCCAGATATAGCTCGCCTGGAGCGACAGGCGCTCGGTCGGGCGCCACGAAAGGCCGGCGGTGGCATCGGCGAGCGTGCCGAAGTCCGACAGGTGGTTTACCCCCGCCGCGAGGTTGAGACTGAGTTCGCCCAGTCCGCCGAGGAAGCCCTCGCGCTCGCTCGCGATCGGCAGGCCGAGGTTGACCCCGGCGGACAGATTGCCGCGCGTCTGCGCGAACGTATCGTCCATCGCGGTGCGCGTGTCGGTGCTTTCGATGCGGTTCCACGAATAGCCGGTGTCGAACGTGAGGTTCGCCTCGCCCGCGGGCAGCATGAACGGATTGCCGCGCAGCGTCGCCTTGGCGTCGGCGGCGTAGGACGTGCTTTCGGCGCGGTCCACGCCCGCCGCCGGAATTCCGGGCAGCACGCCGTCGATTTCCAGTTCGCCGGCGTCGACCAGATCCTGGAGCACGCCCGCGTCGCGCCGCCGGTCGATCAGCGTCGTACTCTCGCTGCGGCTCGCCTCGAGCGTGGTGTCGAACAGCCAGTCGCCGATCGGCTTGTTGAGCGAACCGCCGAGCGAGACCGTGGTCGAGCGGTTGCGGCGCGTGAGCGGATCGGCGTCGAGCGTGCGGACGGCGGTCGCCCCGCCATCGGTGAGCGTGACCACGTCGAGGCCCGACAGCGAGCGGCTGGAGCTGCGTTCGATCCCGCCGTTGACCGAGAACGTGCCCGAACCCGGCGCTTCGCCGAGCGAGGAGTTGAGCGTGGCGTCGAGCTCCCAGTTCTCCGAATCGGCCCGCAGGCTGCGGAACGGCGCCGGATCGGGATCGGTCGGCACGGTCGGCGCGCTGCCGGTGGTCTGGATGATATCGCGCTCGTCCTCGGTCAGCAGGCTGGTGCTGCCGAATTCGAAGCCGATGTTCAGCCGGCGGTCGCCCGCGATCGTCAGTTGCGACAGCTCGACTTCGCCGTTCGAGGTGCCGCCGCGGAACGGCGCGCCGAATTCGCCCTCCACCTCGCGGCTCGCGTAATTGTCCTTCAGGATGAAGTTGACCACGCGCTGGTCCGCCGGGAAGCCGAACTGCAGCGCGACCTCTTCGGGCAGGACCTCGACCTTCTCGATCGCCTCGGGCGGATAGCGGCGAAATTCGCGAAAGCCGCCGACGCGCTGACCGTTGATGAGGAACACCGGCCGGCCGTCGCCGCGCCCGCGGCCCGATCCGGTCTGCGGAGCGAGCAGTTCGATCAGTTCCTCGATCGAACCCGCGCCGTAGGACGCGATCTCCTCCGCCTCCAGTTCGAGCACCGGGGGAACGTCGGTGTCGACCTGGCCGCGGATGCGGTCGGCGGTGACGACGATCTCCTCTCCACTGTCGACGGCGTCCTCGCCGCCTTCCTGCGCGGTGTCGGGGGCTTGCGCAGGTTCCACTTGCGCCAGCGCGGGGGCGGCGGCGAAAGCGGCGATGGCGAGCAGCGATGCGGTGGCGGTGAGTTTTGGCAAGGGTATCGTTTTCCTGTCGTCGTTGCGCCTCACCCCTGCCGGCTCACCTGCCAACCGCGCCGCGAAGGCGCAATCCCCGGGCGCGTAACGAATTGTCTCGCGAACCTTTCGCCCGGATTTACGAGGCTTCCCTTTTCGCGCGCGCGCCGCTAAAGGCCGCGCCCTGTCGACTCTCACATTGCACGGAACGATTACTGGATGGCCAAAGAAGAACTCCTCGAAATGCGCGGCAAGGTGGTGGAACTGCTGCCCAACGCGATGTTCCGGGTTGAGCTCGAAAACGGTCACGAGGTTCTCGGCCATACGGCCGGCAAGATGCGCAAGAACCGCATTCGCGTGCTGGTGGGCGACGAAGTGCTGTGCGAACTGACGCCTTACGATCTGACCAAGGCGCGCATCACCTACCGTTTCATGCCGGGACGCGGCGGCCCGGGGCCGCAGTAAGCTTCCGGGGGTGAGCGCACCCTCCCTCATCCTCGCATCGGCCAGCCCCCGGCGGCGCGAACTGCTCGCGCGGCTCGGGATCGAACCGGTGCGCGTGGCGCCCGCCGATATCGACGAGACACCGCACGAAGGCGAGCTGCCGCGCGTCTATGCCGTGCGCATGGCGCGCGAGAAGGCGCAGGCCGCCGCGAGCGCGGAAGCTCACGTGTTGGCGGGCGATACGGTGGTCGCCGCCGGGCGCCGCGTTCTACCGAAGGCGGAGGACGAGGCGACCGCGCGCCGCTGTCTCGAACTGCTGTCCGGCCGCCGCCACCGCGTGCTCTCCGCCGTCGCGCTGCATTATCCCGACGGCACGCTGCGCGAGAAGCTGAGCGAGACGAGTGTACGCTTCAAGCGCTTCAGCCGCGAGGAGATCGATTCCTACCTCGCGAGCGGCGAATGGCACGGCAAGGCGGGCGGTTATGCGATCCAGGGCGCGGCCGAGGGGCTGGTGGCGTGGATCGAGGGCAGCCATTCGGGCGTCGTCGGGCTGCCGCTGTTCGAGACCCGCGCGCTGCTCAAGGCGGCGGGCTTCGCTATTGGCTGACTGGCTGGTCGAGGAAGGCGTGGGCGAACATCGCGCCGTGCGCCTCGCGGGCGATCGCATCGCGGAAGCACGGATCGAATGGCCGGGCGCGGCACTGGCCGGGGACATCGTCGAGGCGACCCTGATTGCGCGCACCGCCGGCAGCGCGCGCGGCACGGTGCGGCTGGCGAGCGGCGAAGAAGCATTGATCGACCGCCTGCCGCGCGATGCGAGCGAAGGCGCCGCGATCCGGGTGGAAGTGGTCCGCGCGGCGATCGGCGAGCGCGGACGCGCCAAGCGCGCGCAAGTGCGGCCCAGTATGGGTTCTCCGGCAACCCTCACCCTTGCCGAGCGGCTTCGCAGCGAAGGGCATGCCGTCAAGGTGGTCCGCCGGTTTCCAGGCGGCGACTGGGACGAATTGTGCGGCGAGGCGCTCGACGGCGCGGTCGCCTTCGCCGGTGGCGCGCTGCTGTTCGCCCCCACGCCGGGCATGACCGTGATCGACATCGACGGTTCCCTGCCCGCGCGCGAACTGGCGCTGGCCGCAGTCGCCCCGTTGGCCGAGGCGCTGCGCCGGTTCGATCTCGGCGGCTCGACCGGGATCGATTTTCCCACGCTGGCCGCCAAGGCCGACCGGCGCGCGGTCGATGCGGCGCTCGGCGAAGCGCTGGCAGGCTGGCCGCACGAGCGCACCGCGATGAACGGCTTCGGCTTCGTGCAACTCGTCGCGCGGCTGGAGCGGCCTTCGCTGCTGCACCTGACGCACCTTTCGCGTACCGGCTTCGCGGCACGGCGATTGCTGCGCCGCGCCGAGCACGTCGCCGAGCCGGGGGTCCTGCTGCTCACCTGCCATCCGGCGGTCGAAAACGCCCTGCGCCCCGAATGGCGCGACGACCTCGCCCGGCGCAGCGGGCGGGCCGTACGGGTCGCCAGTGATCCCGCCCTTGCCCCGGAGGCGGGATTCGCGCAGGCCGTCGCATCATGACCAGCCCGAAGACCTGCCCGATCTGCAAGAAGCCGCGCAACGCCGAGTTCGCGCCGTTCTGTTCGGCCCGCTGCAAGGATCGCGACCTCGCCCAGTGGTTCAGCGACGGGTACGCCGTGCCCGGCCGCCCCGCCTCCCCCGACGAGATCGCGCGCGAGGACTGAATCCCCCCTTGCCAACATTGGCGGCCTTCGCCATAGCGCCGCTTCCAACCGCTCGCCGGCCTTTTTCCGGGCCGTACGCAGAGTGCAAGCCTCGGTAGCTCAGTTGGTAGAGCACGCGACTGAAAATCGCGGTGTCGGTGGTTCGAATCCGCCCCGAGGCACCACCCTCTTTCGCCGCAATTGCCTTGGCCCGCCGTTCGCGGTAAGGGCTGGCCCTGTTTCGATATCGCCCCGGCCCCGCTTCTCCCGCGCGCCGGGGCGCCTCCTTTTCGCCGTTAGGAACCGTCCATGTCCCGTCGCCGCCAGATCTACGAAGGCAAGGCCAAGATCCTCTACGAAGGGCCCGAGCCGGGCACGCTGATCCAGTATTTCAAGGACGACGCGACCGCCTTCAACGCCCAGAAGAAGGGCACGATCAACGGCAAGGGCGTGATCAACAACCGTATCAGCGAATACGTGTTCACCCGCCTCAGCCACATCGGCATCCCGACGCACTTCATCCGCCGCCTCAACATGCGCGAGCAGCTCGTCCGGCAGGTCGAGATCGTGCCGATCGAAGTGGTCGTGCGCAACGTCGCGGCGGGTAGCATCTCCAAGCGCCTCGGCATCGAGGAAGGCGAGCCGCTGCCGCACACGCTGATCGAATATTACTACAAGGACGACGGCCTGGGCGATCCGCTGGTCGCCGAAGAACACATCGCCTGCTTCAACTGGGCGAGCGCCGAGGAGATGCAGGACATCGCCAGCATGGCGATCCGCATCAACGATTTCCTGTGCGGCATGTTCGCCGCGATCGACATCCGCCTGGTCGACTTCAAGCTGGAATTCGGGCGCATCTGGGATGGCGATTTCAGCCGCCTGATCCTGGCCGACGAGATCAGCCCCGACGGCTGCCGCCTGTGGGACATGACCACCGGCGAGAAGCTCGACAAGGACCGCTTCCGCCGCGATCTCGGCGGCGAGGAGGAAGCCTACCAAGACGTGGCGCGCCGCCTCGGCCTGCTGCAAGGCGAGGACAACGGGCCGGGCGAGGTGTTCGACCTCAACGCCCACCGCGGCAAGCTGCGCGGATCGCCCAAGCCGAAGAAGTAAAGCCCGGCCAACCGGTTGAAATCGCTCGCCCGTGTTGTAGCATGGGCGGCGAGCCGCGCCCCGCGGCTGTGGATGGGAATCTTCATGACCGGACGTTTCGTACGCCGCGCGATCGCGGCCCTGCCTCTCGTGGCGCTCGCGCTGCCGCTTGCCGCGCAGGATGCGCCCGAACCCGCGCCGGTCGCCGCCGAAGCTGCCGCCACGCCTTCCGGCACCACGCCATGGGGCTTTCCGGTCTACGACATTCCGGCCGATCCGGCGGTGCGCTACGGGGTGCTCGGCAACGGGATGAAATACGCCGTGCTGCAGAACGCAACCCCGCGCGAGACGGCGGTGGTGCGGTTCGGGTTCGACGTGGGCTGGGTGGACGAACTCGACAGCGAGCTCGGCCTTGCGCATTTCATTGAGCACATGGCCTTCAACGGATCGACGAACATCCCCGAAGGCGAGATGATCAAGCTGCTGGAGCGCGAAGGGCTCGCCTTCGGTGCGGACACCAACGCCTCGACCGGATTCGAGGAGACGATCTACAAGCTCGACCTGCCGCGCACCGATCCGGCGCTGATGGACACCGCGCTGATGCTGATGCGCGAAACCGCCTCCGAACTGACCATCGCGCCCGAGGCGGTCGACCGCGAGCGCGGTGTGATCCAGTCCGAAACGCGCACCCGCAACAATTTCGCGATCCGCCGGATCAAGCATTACCTCGATTTCGTCGCGCCGCAGACGCGCTTCGCCACCCGTTTCCGCGCCGACGGCACGAACGAGACGATCGACGCCGCCGCCGCCAGCGTGCTGCGCGGCCTCTATTCGCGCTACTACCGCCCCGACAACGCGACGCTGGTGGTCGTGGGGGATATCGAGCCTGCCGCCGTCGAGGAGAAAATTCGCGAGAAGTTTTCCGACTGGCAGATGCCCGCCGGTGCGATGGAGCGGATCGGCACCGGCACGATCGATCTCGAACGCGGGCCCGAAGCGGCCAATTTCGTCGATCCCGACGTGCAATATATCGTCAGCATCGACCGCTTCCTGCCTTACGAGGCGCCCGAAACCTCGATCGAGCACAGCCGCGAGACGCTGCTGCTCGGCCTCGGCAGCGCGATGCTCAACCGTCGGTTCGAAACCATCGTCAACGGAGCCGACGCACCGATCGTCAGCGGCGGTGCGGGGGCGAGCGATTTCTTCGACGTCGCCGACCAGGCCAGCGTGACGGTGCAGGCCAAGGAAGGCGAATGGCGCGAGGCGCTGGCCGTCGCCGAGCAGGAATGGCGCCGCGCGGCCGAGCATGGCTTCACGCAAGGCGAACTCGACGAGCAACTCGCCAATTTCGAACTGCGCTTCCGCACCGCGGCCGAACAGGCGGCGGCGCGGCAGAACGGCCAGCTCGCGGACGGTATCCTCAATACGGTGCAGCGCGAGACGCTGTTCGTCACCCCCGCCACGCGGTACGAAATCTTCCAGCAGCTTCGCGATGGCCTGACCGTCGATGCCGTGAACGCGGCGTTTCGCGAGCATTTCGCGCTGACCGCTCCGCTGATCCACGTGAGCACCAAGGAGCCCATAGCGGACCCCGAAAGCACCATACTGGCCGCCTACGACGCATCGATGCAGGTTGCCGTGGCGCCGCCCGCCGATCGCAGCGGGGCCGCGTTCGCCTACGACGATTTCGGCACGCCGGGCGCGATCGCGGCGGATACGACGATCGAGGATCTGGGCATCCGCTCGATCCGTTTCGCTAACAACGTGCGGCTCAATCTCAAGCGGACCGATTTCGAGGAAGGCCGCGTGCGCTTTCAGGTCCGGCTCGGCTCGGGCCAGCTTTCGATCCCCGCCGATCGCAGCGCCGATGCGATCTTCCTCTCCTCGCTATTCGGCGCGGGCGGGCTGGGCGAACATGGCTACGACGATCTCCGCCAGATCCTCGCGGGTCGCAACGTGACCTATGGTTATGCCGTCACCGACGACAAGTTCGCCGTGTCGGGCGCGACGACGATGGCCGATTTCCCGCTCCAGATGCAGGTCAGCGCCGCTTATGCGAGCGATCCGGGCCTGCGCCCGGAAATCGCCAGCCGCTGGCAATCGCTGCTGCCGCCGTTCCTCGCGCAAGGCGACGCGACTCCGCAAAACGTCGCCCAGTTCGAGGTTCCGCGGATCGTCGCCGACGGCAACTCGCGGTTCGGCATTCCGCCGGAAGAACAACTGGCCGCCGTCACGCCCGATGGCGCACGCGCGGTGATCGCCGACCAGTTCGCCGCTGCCCCGATCGAGATTTCGGTAGTCGGCGACATCGACGAACAGGCGGTGATCGACGCGGTCGCGGCGAGCTTCGGCGCGTTGCCCGATCGCAGCGCGGACCTCGCGGCGTTCCCCGAAGCGCGGCAGGCCCAGTTTGCGAGCGATACCGCCCCCGTCACGCTCTATCACGCCGGGGCGCCCGATCAGGCGCTGGTCCAGATATACTGGCCGACCGACGACGACGACGACGCGCGGGCCGAAGCGGCGATGAACCTGCTCGCGGCCGTCGCTCGGCTGGAGCTGACCGAGGAAATCCGCGAGAACCTCGGCGCGTCGTATTCGCCGGGCGCGTTTTCCAACATGTCCAACGTCTACGATGGCTTCGGCACGTTCGGCACTTCGGTCGTCGTCGCGCCCGATCAGGCCGACGAAGTCTTCGAAGCGGTCGATTCGATTGCGGAGGAGCTGAAGAGCGCGCCGGTGACGGACGACCTGCTCGACCGCGCGCGCAAGCCGATGCTCGAACAACTCGCGGTGAGCAAGCGGCAGAACCCGTACTGGCTTGCGGTCCTGAGCGAAGCGCAGCTCCGCGCCGACCGGCTCGACCGGGTGCGCGATTACGAGGAACGGTTGCGCGCGGTGACGCCCGAAATGCTCCAGGCGCTCGCCCAGCGCTATCTCGATCCGGCCAAAGCGCTGCGCATCCGCATCGTTCACCAGAGCCTCGCGCCCGACGGCGAAGCGGCCGGCTCCTGACGCGCGGGCGGCATTCGGCTTGCCCTCGCCCGCGCAGGGCGGCATAGGCGCGCGCATCGCGATCGCCCCGCTATCGAGAAAGGCACCCGGCCCATGAAAGTCCGCATCCACGTCAGCCTCAAGCCCGGCGTGCTCGATCCGCAGGGCCGCGCGGTGCACCACGCGCTGGAAGGCCTCGGTTTCTCGGGCGTGGAGGACGTGCGGATCGGCCGGTTGATCGAACTCGACGTCGCCGACGGCACCAGCGAGGCGCAGCTCGAGGACATGTGCCGCAAGCTGCTGGCCAACACGGTGATCGAGAACTTCCGCATCGAGAGTACGGAGGCCGCGTGATGGCGTTCCGCGGCGCCGTCATCACCTTCCCCGGCTCGAACTGCGACCGCGACATGGCGGTGGCGCTGGAAAAGGTTTCGGGCGCGCCCGCGCTGCGCGTGTGGCACGGCGACGCGGACCTGCCCGACCGGCTCGATTTCATCGCGGTTCCGGGCGGCTTCTCCTACGGCGATTACCTGCGCTGCGGCGCGATCGCCAGCCGCAGCCCGATCATGCGCGCGGTGATCGAGGCCGCCGGGCGCGGCGTGCCGGTGCTGGGCGTGTGCAACGGGTTCCAGGTGCTGACCGAAAGCGGGTTGTTGCCCGGCGCGCTGATGCGCAACGCGCAGCTCGATTTCACCTGCCGCAACGCGCCTTTGCGGGTGGAGAACAGCCAGTCGCTGTTCACTGGCGCCTACGACAGCGGCGAGAAGATCGTGCTGCCGGTGGCGCATCACGACGGCAACTACTTCGCCGACGAAGATACGCTCGACCGGATCGAGGGCGAAGGGCGCGTCGCGTTCCGCTATCTCGATTCCGTGAACGGCTCGCGCCGCGACATCGCGGGCATCCTGAACGAGGCGGGCAACGTGCTCGGCATGATGCCCCATCCCGAACGCGCGATCGAGGCGGATCACGGCGGCAGCGACGGACGCCGGTTGTTCGAAGGTGCGGTGAAGGGCCTTGTCGCCGCCTAGGCGCTGAGGCGCTGGCTCGACCGGCGGAACAACTGTTCGACATCTTCCGCCGGCATCGGTCGGCCGAAGTGGAACCCCTGGATCTTGGTGCACCCGAGATTGCGCAGCATCTCCGCCTGTTCGGCGGTCTCGACGCCTTCCGCGGTCGTCGACATCTCGAGGCTCTGCGCCATCGCCACCACCGCACGGACGATGGCGAGGCTCTCCGCCCCGCCCTGCGCCGCCCCCTGGACGAACGTGCGGTCGACCTTGATCGTGGAGAACCTGAGCTTCCGCAGATAGCCGAGCGACGAATAGCCGGTGCCGAAATCGTCGAGCGCCACCGTGCAGCCGAGTGCCATGACCTGTTCGAGCGCGCCGCGCGCGATGTCGGCGTCGCGCAGGAAGATGCTCTCGGTAACCTCGATCTCCAGCCGCCGCGCGTCGAGCCCGCTGGCGGACAGCGCCCGCACCACGGTGCCGGCGAATTCGGGTTCGAGCAGTTGTTCGGGCGACACGTTGACCGCGATCCGCACGTGGCGCGGCCAGCGGGTGGCCTCGCGGCACGCCTGTTCGAGCACCCAAGCGCCGATCGGCACGATCAGCCGCGTTTCCTCCGCCAGCGGAATGAACTTGCCCGGGCTGACGAAGCCGTGTTCGGCGCTGTGCCAGCGCACCAGTGCTTCGAAGCTGACGATCGTTTCGTCGTGCGCGTCGACCACCGGCTGGAAATTCAGCGCCAGTTCGCCGCGGTCGAGCGCGCGGCGCAGCGCGAACTCGAGCTTGCGCCGCTCTTCCGCCGAGGCGTGGAGGGCGGGCTCGTAGTGGAAATGGTCGCTGCCGCCCTCGTCCTTCGCGCGGTAGAGCGCGAGGTCGGCGTTGCGCATCAAGTCCTCGACCGTCTTGCCGTCACGCGGGCCGAACGCCGAGCCGACGCTGGCACCGACGTAGAGCGTGTGATGGTCGATCTCGTAAGGCTGCGACAGCCGTTCGATCACCCGGCGCGCGATGGCCTCCACGCGGCTCCTGTCCGAAGCATCGCGCACGACGATCGCGAACTCGTCGCCGCCGAGACGACCGCAGAGCGCGCTCTCGTCCATCAGATCCCTGAGGCGGCGCGACACCTGCGCGAGCAACTGGTCGCCCACCAGATGGCCGAGCGAATCGTTGACCGCCTTGAACCGGTCGAGGTCGATCATCAGGAAGGCGCAGCGCGTGCGCCACTGGCCGGCATAGCGCAGCGCCTCGCCCAGCGCCTCGGTGAGCATGAGCCGGTTGGGCAGGCCCGTCAGCGTGTCGTAGCGCGCGAGATAGGCGATCTTCTCCGACGATTCGCGCTGCTGGGTGACGTCCGAGCCGACGCCGCGAAATCCCGCGAACGCGCCCGCGGCGTCGTACAGCGGCGTGCCCGACAGCTCCCACCAGCGGGTCTCGTGCCCGATCGAGACCTTCACCATGAGGTTGGAGAAGCTTTCGCGCCGCTTCATCCGTTCGGCCAGATCGTGCAGGCTGGGCGGGAACTGTCCGCTGTCCCAAGCATCGCCGGCGATGAATTGCAGGAACGACTGCCCTTCCAGCTCCTCGGGCCGCTTGCCGAGCGCGAACGAGAAGCGCGGCGAGGCGCCACGGATGCGGCGCGAGGTATCGACCTGCCATAGCCAATCGGCGCCGTTTTCCTCGAATTCGCGCAGCAGGAGCGAGACGACCTCGGACTTTTCCGCGGCGTTGATTTCCGCCATCCGGGCGGTGAGATAGATGCGCGCGATCTCGATCGTGCCGTAACTCACGGCGATCAGGAAGGATGCTGTCAGTCCGAGCAATTGCCACGCCTGCTCGACCGCGAGCATTCCCATCGCGGCGACTCCGGAAACGGCGGCGAACACCAGCGTGCCGAGCGGCGCGCCCGACGCGATCAGCGCCGAGCCCGCGACCAGCGTGCCCATCGCAACGAGGACGACGAACTTGTCGACCGGCCCGATGAACGGCGCGAATGCGAGCACCGCTATCGCCCACAGCACCCCGATCAGTCCGATCCGCAGCGCATGCGCGCGCAATTCACCCGCGTTGACGCGGCGGTTGTCGGCGTCGAGCAGGCTCGCATCGCGGCGCAGGATATAGAACACCGCGACGGCGACGAGCCCGCACCAGCCGAACAGGAGGAGATCGGGCACTTTCCCGAAACACGTCCAAGCGACCATCGCGGCGGCGAAAACGTGCGCTGCGAGGCGGGATTTCCACGCACCCGAGACCCGCGCGAGTTGCAGCCCGCGCAAGCGATTCCATTCCGCGTCCCCTTCCCCGCGAAGCCCGAGCACGGACATCACCGAAAGACGGGACGGATCGACCCCCTGATCTGCGTGCTTCTCTGTCACCGCGGGGCTGATAAACCCCGAAAGGTTATGGGGCAGTAAAGCGCCGCGCGCGCCCGACCACGTTGCTGCGCCGATTTACTCGACGGTGACGGACTTGGCGAGATTGCGCGGCTGGTCGACGTCGGTGCCCTTCGCGACCGCGACGTGATACGCCAGAAGCTGCACCGGCACGGCATAGACCAGCGGCGCGATCAGCGGATGGACCCGCGGCATCTGGATCGTCGCCAGGCAGCCTTCGCCCGCTTCCGCCAACCCCTCCGCATCGGAGATCAGCACGATCTTGCCGCCCCTTGCGCGCACTTCCTGCATGTTGGAGACGGTCTTCTCGAACAGCGGACCCGACGGCGCGAGGACGATCACCGGCACCGCCTCGTCGATCAGCGCTATCGGGCCGTGCTTCATCTCGCCCGAGGCATAGCCTTCGGCATGGATGTAACTGATTTCCTTGAGCTTGAGCGCCCCTTCGAGCGCCAGCGGATAATCCGGCCCGCGCCCGAGGTAGAGCACGTCGCGCGCCGGAGCGATGAGGTGCGCCATCCCGGCGATATCCTCGTCGTGGTCGAGCGCGGCGTTGAGCGCGGCGGGCGCTTCGAGCAGGTGGCGCACCACCTCCTGCTCCTCGGCGCGATCCATCCGGCCCTTCTTCACCGCCAGATGCGCGGCGAGCGCGGCGAGCACGGCGAGCTGGCAGGTGAAGGCCTTGGTGCTGGCGACGCCGATTTCCGGCCCCGCATGGGTGGGCAGCAGCAGGTCCGCCTCGCGCGCCATCGAACTGGTCGGCACGTTGACCACCACGCCGATCGTCTGCCCCGCCGCCTTGCAGTGGCGCAGCGCGGCGAGCGTGTCGGCGGTCTCGCCGCTCTGGCTGATGAACAGCGACAGCCCGCCCTCCTCGAGCACGGGATCGCGATAGCGGAACTCGCTCGCGACATCGAGGTCCACCGGCACGCGCGCAAACGTCTCGAACCAGTATTTCGCCACCATCGCGGCGTAGAACGATGTGCCGCAGGCGACGATCGTAACCCGGTTCACCGCCGAAAGATCGAAATCGATCTGCGGCAGCGCCACCGTGTTGTCGACCTGATGAATGTAGCTCTTGAGCGTCTGCGCGACGACGGTGGGCTGCTCGAAAATCTCCTTCTGCATGAAGTGGCGGTAATTGCCCTTCTCGACCGCCGCGGCAGAGGCGCCCGAGGTCGTCACTTCGCGCTCGGCCGCTTCGTTCGCCGCATCGTAGACCTGCGCGCCCTCGCGCGTGACGACCACCCAGTCGCCCTCCTCGAGGTAGGCGATCTTCTGCGTCAGCGGCGCAAGCGCCAGCGCGTCGGAGCCGAGGTAGGTTTCGCCCTCGCCGTAGCCGACCACCAGCGGCGAGCCGAGGCGCGCGCCGATCAGCATGTCGGGATGGTCGCGGAAGGCGATCGCCAGTGCGAACGCGCCGCGCAGCCGGGGCAGCACCGTCTTCACCGCACCCTCGGGCGAAGCGCCGTTCTCGATCTCGCGCGAGATTAGGTGCGCCACGACTTCGCTGTCGGTTTCGCTTTCGAGCGTCCGGCCATCAGCGAGCAGTTCGTCGCGCAGCGGCTTGAAGTTCTCGATGATCCCGTTGTGGACCAGCGCGACGTGATCGGTGGCGTGCGGGTGGGCGTTGTTCGCGGTGGGTGCACCGTGAGTCGCCCAGCGGGTGTGCGCGATGCCGACCGTGCCGGGCGCGGGATGGTGGGCAAGTTCCGCGACCAGATTGGCCAGCTTGCCTTCCGCCCGGCGGCGAACGAGCTTGCCGCCGTCGATCGTGCAGACCCCGGCGCTGTCGTAGCCGCGATATTCCATCCGCCGAAGCCCGTCGACCAGCCGGTCCGCGACGGGGCCATTGCCGACGATGCCGATGATTCCGCACATTGAACTCAGTTCCTTCGCAGATGATAGGGCACGCGAATTCCGGGCATGTTGGCCGGGAAGTCCTGCGTGTTGCGGGTGACCAGAATTGCGCCGTTAACCTGCGCCGTGGCCAGGATAAAGGCATCCATGAGATTCATTTTCGCCCGGCGCCGGATGTCGGCGGCGGCAGCGGCGATCCGCGCGTCGATTTCCACGACTTCGAATGGCGCGATGATCTGCTGGAGGGTTTCGCGCTGCTCGATCGGTTCGGCGGCGAGAAGTTCGGCCCAGACCACGCGACTGATGCGGTGGCGGTTGTATCGGCCCAGTTCGGCACTGGCGGCGGGGATATCGCGCAGCCAGTCGATCAGGATGTTGCTGTCGAAGAAGGGGTCGGACACGCGTCAGAGGTTTTCGTAGGCGGTTCGATCTTCCCGCAAGGCGCGCTGATAATCGATGGCATCGCCGATATCGTCGCGATCCTTCCAGAACCCGGCGCCGCGCGCGATCCAGCTCTTCGTGTCGGCATTGTGCAGGAGATATATCTTAACCGCATCGCGAATGAGCGCTGCCCGCGAACTCTTCCGCCGAAGTGCAAAAGCATCGAGTTTTTCGACATCGTCGTCGGGAATGTCGGTGAGGATTCGCATGATGATATCCTGATATCATATCAGTATATCATGTCAATCGAGCCGGAATGCTCCGCAATCGAGATGATCAAGCACACTTCGCCGCCACGTTCTCCCAACGCCTCGAATAATCAGGGTTAAGGTTAAATTAGCACCGCTCATTTAGCGAGTATGCATTGGGGTGCGGGGGACTTGTAGTGTTGAGGCATAGCGAGCAGAGCGGCAGCGTTGCGATCGCGATACCCCCCTCAGTTTCCGCGACCCGGGTATTGCGGACTGTCGTCCTGCGCGACGACGCGTGCATCTTCGCACTGGCGGTTGCGATCATCTTATTGACCCTCCAGTTCATCGCGGCTGCCGGGTTGGGATGGCCGAGCAGCGATTGGTTCGTCATCAACACCAGATTCTATCTCGTTCTGAGCGCGGCGGTTATCATCGCCGAAGCAGTCGTTCGCCTGGCGATCGTGCGCCCTGTCAGCCCGTTTCGCTATCTGTCCTCGCCGCCTGTGATCCAGATCGCGGCCCGGCGGACGTCCGCGCTCCTCCCGATCGCGGCGGTCGGCCTCTTCATGCCTGCGTTCTCGGCGATGAAGAGCAGCATCGGGCGGATAAATCCGTTCGCCTGGGACGAGACCTTCATCGCTCTCGACCAGGCCATTCACGGCACGGACCCGTGGCGGCTGCTCCAGCCAATCATGGGCCACCCGATCGTCAGCCTGATCGCTTCCAACCTCTATCATCTGTGGTTCGCGCTGATCTATCTGGGCCCGATCGTTTTCGCATTCTACGTGCGCGAGCGCCGGCTGCGCCTGACGTTCTTCATCGGTTACTTCGCGACCTGGACCGTCGTGGGAATGGTGTTCGCCACGCTGCTGTCTTCCGTCGGGCCGTGCTTCGTCGGTCCGATCCTAGGCAATCAGCACTTTGCAGAGCAGATGGCGTATTTGCACGAAGCGGACCGGATTTATCCGCTGGCAGTGCTCGACGTGCAGCAACTGCTGCTCGACTGGCACCGCTCGGCGGAGGGCGGATTCGGGCGCGGCATCACCGCCATGCCGTCGATGCACGTCGCGCTTTGCTGGCTCTATGTATTGGCCACATGGCGCATCGACCGGCGGATCGGACTGGCTTTCTTCGCCTTCTTCGTGGCGATCCAACTATCGTCCGTGCATCTCGCCTATCATTACGCCGTCGACGGTTATCTCTCGGTCCTGCTGGTGACGGCGATCTGGTTCGCCTGCGGCAAAGTCGCTGCTGCGGTCGGAAGCCCGGCCAGCAATCTCGGGAACCCTCGGCGATAGCGCCGCGCTTTCAGAGTTTCTCAATGTTTCCGCCCTATTTACCACCTTTCTAACGTGCCGGTCCGCTATCGCGGAGAAATGCCGGGCAAACCGACGAACAACTGGGGGTCGTCAGATGAGCGCATTTGGACGGAAGAACGGGCCCGGCGGTATGGCGCCCGGCGCGCGTCCCTCGTTCGGTGTCGCGCGCCCGATGCAGGGCGGTGACGCGGCGCAGCGCTCGCCCGAGCCGGGCGGCGATCAGTTTCCTCCGCTTCCGGGCGAAGGCGCCCCCTCGCAAGGCGATCCGGGCCAGCCGAACAAGGCCGACGCGCTGACGCGCCTGGCCGACCGCGCCAACGCGATCCACCAGCAGGCCGAGATCGGCGGGTTCGAGGCCAGCGTCCACAAGATCAAGGAGCAGGTGCTTCCCCGCTTGCTCGAGCGCGTCGACCCCGAAGCCGCGGCGACGCTGACCAAGGACGAGCTGTCCGAGGAATTCCGCCCGATCATCATGGAGGTGCTGGCCGAGCTCAAGGTCACGCTCAACCGGCGCGAACAGTTCGCGCTGGAAAAGGTGCTGATCGACGAACTGCTCGGCTTCGGGCCGCTCGAGGAACTGCTCAACGATCCCGACATCTCCGACATCATGGTCAACGGGCCCGACCAGACTTACGTCGAGCGCAAGGGCAAGCTGCAGGTCGCCAATATCCGCTTCCGCGACGAACAGCACCTGTTCCAGATCGCCCAACGGATCGTGAACCAGGTCGGCCGCCGCGTCGACCAAACCACCCCGCTCGCCGACGCCCGCCTGAAGGACGGCAGCCGCGTCAACGTGATCGTGCCGCCGTTGTCGCTGCGCGGCACGGCGATCTCGATCCGCAAGTTCTCCGAGAAGCCGATCACGATCGACATGCTCAAGGACTTCGGCTCGATGAGCGACAAGATGGCCACTGCGCTCAAGATCGCGGGTGCGTGCCGGATGAACGTCGTCATCTCGGGCGGCACCGGTTCGGGCAAGACGACGATGCTCAACGCCCTGTCGAAGATGATCGACCCGGGCGAGCGCGTGCTGACCATCGAAGACGCGGCCGAGCTTCGCCTGCAGCAGCCGCACTGGCTGCCGCTCGAAACGCGTCCGCCGAACCTTGAGGGGCAAGGCGCGATCACCATCGGCGATCTCGTCAAAAACGCGCTGCGCATGCGGCCGGACCGCATCATCCTGGGCGAAATTCGTGGCGCGGAGTGTTTCGACCTGCTCGCGGCGATGAACACCGGCCACGACGGCTCGATGTGCACGCTGCACGCCAACTCCCCGCGCGAGTGCCTCGGCCGTATGGAAAACATGATCCTGATGGGCGACATCAAGATCCCGAAGGAAGCCATCAGCCGGCAGATCGCCGAATCGGTCGATCTGATCGTGCAGGTGAAGCGCCTGCGCGACGGTTCGCGCCGCACGACCAACGTTACCGAAGTAATTGGGATGGAAGGCGACGTGATCGTCACCCAGGAACTGTTCAAGTTCGAGTATCTCGAGGAAACCGAAGACGGCAAGATCCTCGGCGAGTTCCGCAGCTCGGGCCTGCGCCCCTACACGCTGGAAAAGGCGCGCCAGTTCGGCTTCGATCAGGCCTATCTAGAAGCCTGCCTCTAACCGGTCAGCACGCCCTTCACCGCGAGCATGATGAGGCCGCAGCCGACGATGGCGGTGGTCAGGAAGATCGGGCGCCACGGCACCCAGCCGATGCCGTCGATCCGCGCCCGCTTCATCCGCCGGGTCTCGCCGATCATGGCGATCAGCGACACCGCTACCAGCAGCAAGCCCCAGAGCCCCGCGATCTCGGCCTCGCTGGCGAAGGTGATGAAGTGGTGGATGCCCATCGCGCGGGCGATATGGGTGCCTTTCCGCAACACGGCAAGCGCATGCGACAGACCGCAGGAACCGCGGATGCACGGATGCGTTTCACCCCCGTCCGCTCGTTACGAGCAGGGGAAAAGGGAAAAGACACCATGGTCCGCAAGATTATTCTCGCAGCGGGAATCGCCGCTTTCTCGCTCACCGCCGCGGCCTGCAACACCGTCAAGGGTGCAGGCCAGGACATCGAATCGGTCGGCGAGGCCGGCGACGAAGCGATCTGATCGGCATAAAAAGCCCTTACGGGTCGTATGCGCCCGCCGGAGCGATCCGGCGGGCGTTTCATTTTCAGGACCGGCGATAGACGAGCGTCAGGTTGTTCGCCGGCATCGCGTAGCGTGCACCGGGCGTGAAACCGGCATCCGCGGCGACGCGATCGACCGCAGCACGATCCCGCAGGCCCCACGCTGCATCGCGCCCGCGCAGGCTTACGTCGAACGCGATGTTCGACGGGGCGGTTTCGATATCTGCTTCCAGGAAAGGGCCATAGACGATCAGCGGCGCGCCGTGCGCCAGCAAGCCCGCCGCTCCGGCGAACAGGCCCTCGGTCGCCGCCCACGGGCTGATATGGATCATGTTGATGCACACCACCGCGTCGGCCTCAGCGATCGGCCATTGCGGCGCTGCGGCGTCGACGGCGATGGGTGCGAGCAGGTTGGCCGGTCCATCTGCGTCACGCCAAGCCGCGATCGAGGCACGCGCGCCCGGATCGGGATCGCTCGGCTGCCATCGCAGGTTCGCAAACCGCCGGGCGAAGAACACCGCGTGCTCTCCCGAGCCGCTGGCGAGTTCGAGGACCGTCCCGCGCTCGGGCAATTCTCCCGCCAGCACGTCGGCGATCGGGGCGCTGTTGCGCGCGGTCGCCGGGGCGTGGCGCTTCATTCCCACCGCCCCTGCGCCCGTGCGCGACGTTCGCGGATCGTCAGCCAGGCGAACAGCCCGAGCGGACCGGCGAGGAACGTCGCCAGCAGCACGGGAGCCTGCGCCACCCGACCGAACCCCTTCGCATCGGCGTCGCGCGCGATCCACAGGCCGACGAACAGATCGAACGCGAGATAGTGCGTCCAGCCGAGGACGATCGCGCCGTCCGACCGGAACAGCGACTTGAGCCCCGCGACCGAATAATCGGCGAGGCCGGGCGGTGGCAGGCCTGCGTCCCGCAACGGATCGACCGCGCCCGTCGCGAGCAGGACGAGCAGCACCGAATACATGAGGCACAGCAGGCCGATCCCGCAATAGAGCACCGCGGCCATCGCGAGCGGCTTTCGCGGCAGCAGGATGAGGATCGCCCAGGCAGCGAGCGCGAGGAGATTGGTGAAAGCGAAGATTCCGGTCCACATCGCGCTGCCCCTCAGGCGCCGACCGCGTGGTGCGCGGGTTGCGGAAATTCGCGCGCCGCGCGGCGGATGCCGTCGTTGTCGTGGGAGAACTTCCCCGCCGCCTTGCGCATCGCGAGGCCGAGGGTAGCCTCGGCCACCATCCGCGCGGCAATCGAGCGGTACTGCCGCATGCCGCCGCGCAGGAACAGATCGGTCAGCGGGCTCACCGTGATGCCGATCCGTTCGCCCGGCCTGCGCTCCTCGCCACGCTCGCCGCGCAGCAGGCCGGGGCGCAACACGTCGAGGCGCTTGAACCCGACCTTGGCGAGATCGCGTTCGACCTCGCCCTTCACGCGCAAGTAGAAGGTCTTCGCCGCGAGCGAAGCCCCGGCGGAGCTGACCGCGACCATCCGCTCCACGCCGTGCGCCTTCGCGGCGCGCGCCGTTTCCAGCACGAGATCGTGATCGACCGCGCGAAACGCCGCCTCGTCCGCGCCGGATTGCCGCCAGGTGGTGCCCAGCGCGCAGATCAGCGCGGTCGGCCGCACCGCTTCGAACACTTCGCCCCACTGCGCCGGATCGGCGACGAACATCTCCATCCGCACGCCGTCGGGCAGCGGCACCTCGCGCCGGCTGAGCCCGGTGAGGCGGAAATCGTCGCGCCCGATGGCGAGATCGATCACCGTGCGCCCGATCAGCCCGGTCGCTCCGGCGAGCGCGATGCGCAGCGGCTCAGACATTGCTCAATCCTTCGGGCCGGTCGCCGAAAATGCGCGCGTACTGGTCGATCGCAAACCGGTCGGTCATCCCGGCGATGAAATCGGCGATGTGGCGCGTGCGCTGCGGCTCGCCGGCGGGCAGCGCGGCGCGCCAGCCCTCGGGCATCAGCGAAGGATCGCCCGCATAGGCTTCGAACAGCCGGGCGGCGAGGTCGCGCGCCCGCCCGGCGGTGGCGAGTTGTTCGGGATGGTAATAGAGCCGGTCGTACATGAAGCGCTTCAGCCGCCGTTCCTGCGCCGCCATCGCGGGCGAGAACGTCGCCAGCGTGCGCCCCGCCCGGCGTACGGCTTCCGCCGTTTCAATGCCTTGCACGGCATCGCGCGTCTGTTCGATGACGTCGTTGACCATCAGGCCGATCTGCACCCTCACCAGTTCGCGCAACTGCCGCTCTCTCGAGGCGGCGGGAAAGCGCTTTTCGACCGCACGCCACTGGTCCGCGACGAAATCGAGCGACACGAGATCGTCGAGCGCGAGGAAGCCCGCGCGTAGGCCATCGTCGATATCGTGATTGTCGTAGGCAATATCGTCCGCCACCGCCGCGACTTGCGCTTCGAGCGAGGCGTGGCGGGCGAGGTCGAGCGGAAAGGCCGCATCGAGTTCGGCCAGCGCCCAGCCCGGCTGCACGACCGGCCCGTTGTGCTTGGCGAGCCCTTCGAGCAGTTCCCACGTCAGGTTCAGCCCAGGATGGTCGCAATAGGGGCTTTCGAGCCGCATCAGCGTGCGCAGCCCCTGTGCGTTGTGATCGAACCCGCCATGCGGCGCGGTCGCCGCCTCCAGCGCGTCTTCCCCGGCATGGCCGAACGGCGGGTGACCGATATCGTGCGCGAGGCACAGCGCCTCGGTCAGGTCCTCGTCCAGCCCCAGCGCGCGGGCGATGACCCGGCCGATCTGCGCGACTTCGAGGCTGTGCGTCAGCCGGGTGCGGTAGTGATCGCCGTCGGGCGCGATGAACACCTGCGTCTTCGAGCGCAGCCGGCGGAAGGCGATCGAGTGGATGATCCGGTCGCGATCGCGCTGGAATTCGCTGCGCGGCCCGCGCGCGCCGGCGCGGTCCTCGGAAAATTCACGCCCGCGCGACGCGGCGGGATCGGCGGCGAAGGGCGCACGGGTCATGCCCGGTGCGCCTAGGTCCTAACCGCCCGCGCGACAACGGGAACAATCGGGCAACCCCGCGTGACGCGGATCAATCCCCGCCCATGATCCAGTCCACCGCCGCTTCGCAATGGATGCGCGTGGAATCGAATATCGGCAGCACGTTGGCGTCGACATCGACCACCAGTTCGAGCTCGGTGCAGGCGAGCACGATCGCCTCCACGCCGTCCTGCTCCTTGCGGCTGATCATGGTCTTGAGCGCACGCTCGGCATCGCGGGTCGCCTTGCCCAGCATCAGCTCGTCGTAGATGATCCGGTCGAGAATCTCGACGTTGGCCATGTCGGGTGGCGTCAGGTCCACCCCGTGCGCGACGAGGTGCTGGCGATAAAAGTTTTCCGTCATCACGTTGCGCGTGCCGATCAGCGCGGCATTGGTGGCGCCATCGCGCTGCATCCGCTTGCCTACGCATTCGGCGATGTGGATGATCGGGATATCGACCTGGGCCGCAACCTCGTCGTAGACCTTGTGCATCGAGTTAGCGCCGATCACGATCGCCGTCGCTCCCGCCGCTTCGAGATGGCGTGCGGATTCGCCCAGAACCTGTGCCGCGCGCGCCCAGTCCTGTGCTTCGTGCAAACCATGCAGACGCCGGAAATCGAGGCTGTCGATGATCAGCGGCGCGCTTGCCAGCGGCTCGGCGCGGCGCTGCACCAGGCGGTTGATATGGTCGTAATACGATCGGGTGGAGACCCAGCTCATGCCCCCGATCAGCCCCAGTTTGCGCAAAGTCCGTGCCCTTCCGATATCGCGTGACGGCCCCGACCTTAGCGACATCCGGCGGTGCGCGTCCAGCCGGTGGCGGCACGACGGACGACGCGCGCGATACGGTGGTTAACCGCGCAAAAAGAAGGTCAGGGCGCTATCCCGGCGATCCAGCGCTCGACCGCCTCGACGCCTTCGGGATCGACCGTGGCTTTGCCCAGTTCGGGCATCGCGACACCCGGTTCGTCGCTGTCCATCCGGTGCACCAGGATCGATTCGCCCGGCTTGCCCGGCACGACGTCGAACAGCAGGCCGCCCGATCCACGCCCGGCGGCGACGGGGCGCTTCATGATCCCGAGCAGCCGCGGATCGTGCTGCTCCCACCGCAGATCGAGCCCGGAATTGGAGGCGGTGGCCGAGGGCTGGTGGCAATGCGCGCAGTTGACATCGAGATAGGCGCGCGCCGCATCCTCGGCGCCCGCCTCACCGCGTGCCTCCCACAAAGGCAGCACGTCCGCGCCTTCGGGCACGCGGTCGAGCAGCCCGCCGTCGACCATCGCGCCGAGCCATTCGTGCGCAAGGTTGCGCGCCTTGGGCCCGATCGGCACGACCGCGCCTTCCAGCCCGTGACATTCCTTGCACTGGTTCTTGTTCGGCACGCGGTAGCTGATTGCCTGCCCGCGCGGCGTCGTCACCTCGACCCGCGCGCCGGCGACCGCGAGCCGCGCCTCGGTCTGCTCTTCGTTCCAAAGGTAAGGCAGGGCGAGCCAGCCGTCAGCGCGGTGGAGCAGCACGCGCGTTTCGATCAGGCGGCGGCCATCGCCTTCCCCGAAAGCGAAGGTCTTTATCAGCGCCGCGCCGACCGGGATGTCGAGCAGCCCCTCGCCCGCCGCCTGCATCGTTACGCCTTCTGGCAGGTAGACGAAGCGCAATTTCTCCGCCCCGTCCGAATAGAGCGGCGTGTTGAGGCGGTAGGGCGTCACCCGCGCGGCAGGCTCCTGCGCGGGTGCGTCGGCGAAGAAGCCGAATTCGTCGAGTGTGCGCGGCAGCCCATCGGTGACCGCGGCATCGTTCACCGCCGCCGCACTGCCCTGCGAATGCGCGGCGATGCTGGCGGTGGCGGCGAGCAGGCCCGCCGCGAGAAAGGCGGTCGCGCGCCTCACCGGATGCGCGCCTCCAGCTCCGCGCTCGCGCCCCAGCCCTCGCTCGCCGGCGGTTCACCCGCTGCGGCCACCTCCAGCGGGCCGGGTTGCGCGCCTTCCATCCGGCGGCCCTGTTGCGGCAGGTTGAGCGACCAACCATTCATCTCGGGATGGACGGTCAGCGGCGCGGGATCGCTTTCGCCGATCAGCCCGTCCCACAGCACCGGCGGGAGCGCGCCGCCGAAGGCCGCGAGCAATTGCTCGGCACCGTCGATCTGCGGATCGGTGCCACCCGCGTCGACCTCGTTCCAGCCGATCGCGACGCTGCGCGGGTACGGATCGTAATCGGGATCGTCGAACTCCAGCGGATAGGCGATCACCATGATCGGCGCGGTCGGGTTGTCGTAGAGCAGGTTCTGCCCGACCCACACGTTCTCGTTCGCCATCACCATGATGCCGGTGCCGCGCCGCACGCTGGCGACGATATTGCCCTCCGGCGCGAAATTGGCGGTGGTGTTCTCGGCCACGAGGTTGTGGCGCACCAGCACGTTGCCGCCGCCCATCACCGGCAGATCGGGCAGATCGAACACCAGGATGCCCCCGGTGTTGCGGCTGACGAAGTTGCGCTCGACGATCGCGTCACGGCTGTTCTCGATCTCGATGCCCGCGACGTTGTCGGTCGCGACCGAATTGCGCACAGTGATCTTGCTCGACTGGCCGACGTAGATCCCGGCGTCCGACGCGCCGGAAACCTCGCTGCCGTCGATCAGGATATTGGTGCTTTCGACCGGGTAGATGCCGTAGGCGCCGTTGGTCGGCTTGGGTCCGCCCGTCCAGGTGACGCGAATTTTGTGATAGACGATGTCGTCCGCGCCTTTGGACTTGATCCCGTCGCCCTTGGGGTTCTCGACCGCGAAATCGCGCAGGATCACCCCGTCCGACGTGACCAACAGCCCCTCGCCCGAGCCCTGCTGGCCGGTGAAGTCGAGCACCGTCGCCTCCATCCCCGCGCCGCGCAGGGTGACGCCGTCGACGTCGAGGCTGAGGCCATCGGAGATCGCGAAGCGGCCCGCGCCCAGCACCACCTCGTCGCCCGGCGCGGCGAGGATCAGCGCCTCCTGCAAGCGTTCCTGCGCGCCCTCGCCCGCATCCACGGTGATCGTTTCAGCATGAAGCGGCGCGGCCAGCGCCGTGAGCGATATCGCGCCTGCAATCAGTGTCTTGTGCCCGATGGTCATCGTCGTTCTCTCCCTTGCGCGCATTGTGCGACAGTTGCGGGAGAAAGCCAAGCCGGTCCCTTTTCGAAACCGACGATGCGAACGGAGAGCGCCCCTCAGCCCAGCCCGACCGCGCAGAGCCCGGCGGAGCTTGCCGTCACCGCGACGGCCTCGGCATCGCCCACGCGGCGCACACGATCGACGTACTGGCCCAGGGTTACCGGGCGCGCGCTTTCGCCGGGCCGGGCCTTGAGCCCTTCCAGCTTGCGCAGTTGCGCGATCGTCAGCCGATCGACCATTCGCCCGGCCATGCAGGTCGCGTTGCGGTCCGACAGCCCCGCCCCCACGAGCGCGCTGCGCACGCGGTCCTCGGCGATCCGCTCGACGCAGCCCGAGGCGAGGACCAGCGCTGCCAGCGGCCACAGGGCGCGCATCAGTCCATCGCCTTGACGATTTCCTCGACCATCTTCTTGGCGTCGGACAGCAGCATCATCGTCTGGTCCATGTAGAACACGTCATTGTCGACGCCCGCATAGCCGACGCCGCCCATGCTGCGCTTGATGAAGAACACCTGCTTGGCCTTTTCCACGTCGAACACCGGCATGCCGTAAATGGGCGACGACTTGTCGGTCTTGGCCGCCGGATTGACGACGTCGTTCGCGCCGATGACGAAGGCGACGTCGCACTGCGCGAACTCGGAGTTGATGTCCTCCAGCTCGAACACCTCGTCGTAGGGCACATTGGCTTCGGCCAGCAGCACATTCATGTGCCCCGGCATCCGGCCCGCGACGGGGTGGATTGCGTATTTCACCTCGACGCCCTTTTCCTTCAGAACGTCGGCCATCTCACGCAGCGCGTGTTGCGCCTGGGCGACCGCCATGCCGTAGCCGGGGATGATGATGACCTTTTCCGCCTGTTCGAGCATGAAGGCGGCGTCGGCCGCGCTGCCCTGCTTGTAGGGGCGCTGTTCCTTCGCCTCGCCGCCGCTCGCGCTCGCATCCGCGCCGAATCCGCCTGCGATCACCGAGATGAAGCTACGATTCATCGCGCGGCACATGATGTAGCTGAGGATCGCGCCCGAACTGCCGACCAGCGCGCCGGTGACGATCATCGCGGTGTTGTGCAGCGTGAAGCCCATCGCCGCCGCCGCCCAGCCCGAGTAGCTGTTGAGCATCGAGACCACGACCGGCATGTCCGCGCCGCCGATCGGAATGATCAGCAGGAAGCCGATCACGAAGGCCGCGATCAGGATGGCCCAGAACAGCCACCCCTCGCCCGGCCCGGCGTTCGGCGCGAGCGCGTACGCGGCGGTCATGCCGAGGATCGCGGCGAGCGTGCCGAGGTTGATGACGTGCCGCGCCGGCAGCAGGATCGGCGCGCCGCCCATGTTCCCGTTCAATTTGGCGAAGGCGATCACCGAGCCGGAGAACGTGATCGCGCCGATCGCCGCGCCCAATGCCATCTCGACCCGGCTGATCGCGAGGATATTGCCGTCGAGCCCGAGGATATCGAACCCGCCCGGATTGAGGAACGCCGCCGCCGCCACCAGCACCGCGGCGAGGCCGACGAGCGAGTGGAATGCGGCGACGAGCTGCGGCATCGCGGTCATCGCGATGCGCCGCGCGATCACGAAGCCGATGCCGCCGCCGATGGCGATCGCGGCGAGGATTTCGGGCAGACTGGCAAGCTCGTGCGTCACCAGCGTCGTCACCACCGCGATCAGCATGCCCGCCATGCCGAAGCGGTTGCCGCGCCGGCTGCTCGCCGGGCTCGACAGCCCGCGCAGCGCGAGGATGAACAGCACCCCGCTGGCGAGGTAGGCGAGCGCGACCCACGGGTTCACCGCATGCGCGGCGTCGGCGGCGAGCGACAGGTCGGTGGTCGTGTCGGGGGCGAGGATCATCGGGCCTTGCCCTCCCCGGCGGCGGGCTTTTCTTTCTTCTTGTACATCGCCAGCATCCGCTCGGTCACCGCGAAGCCGCCGAAGATGTTGACGCTGGCCAGCACCACGCCGGCGAGGCCGAGCCACTTCGCGCCCGGCACCTCGGCCGCCGCCGCGGCGATCAGCGCGCCGACGATGATGACGCTGGAGATCGCGTTGGTCACCGCCATCAGCGGGGTGTGCAGCGCGGGGGTGACCGACCAGACGACGTAGTAGCCGACGAAGCAGGCCAGCACGAAGATCGACAGGATACTGATGAAATCCAAAGCTGGCGCCCCTCTCGACCGGTTCGGTTCGGGGGTGTGTATTGCAAGCGAGCGCGACGCTGTCGAGATGGTACGGACGCTCTGGGCGGCCATAACGAAAGCGCCGGGCCGCACATGGCGACCCGGCGCTTTCCAGTTAACGCTTCCGAACGGTTACAGCGTCGGCGTGAGCACACCGTCGATGACGTGGACCACGCCGTTCGACTGCATGACGTCGGCCGTGTTGACCATCGCCGTGCTGCCGCCCATGCCGGCGATCTTAACCATGTCGCCATCCATCGTGAGCGTCAGATCCTCGCCTTCGACCGTGGTCAGCGTGGCAGTGCCGCCGCCTTCTTCGATCTGCGCGGCGAGATCGGCGGCGGTGAGCTTGCCGGGTACGACGTGATAGGTCAGCACCTTGGTCAGATCGTCTTTGCCGTCATCGGCCATCAAGCCGTCGAGCGTCGCCTTGGGAACCTTGGAAAAGGCGTCGTTGGTCGGGGCGAACACCGTGAACGGTCCGGCCCCGGACAGGGTTTCGCCCAGCCCGGCCTGAGTCACCGCCGAAACCAGCGTCGTAAGGTTCGGCGCCTTCGAAGCGTTTTCAACGATCGTCATATCCGCCATCATCGGCGCGCCGCCGACGGTCGGATTGGTCGAAGCGGCCATGTCGTCGCCCATCGCGTCGGTGGCCATCGCATCGTCCGGCGTCGTATCGGCGGCAGGTTCGCTGCTGCACGCTGCAAGCGATACGGCAGCGACACCGGCGAGCATAAGTGAAGGAAGTCTCATAGATATTCTCCTCGGCAGCCTGGAGCGCTGTGTGCCCCAAACTCTGCCTACCCTACGAACGAGGGTAGCGTTGTTTCCGAGAAAGGGCCCTCGCGCGACCGCATCCGGGCATGAGTTGCGGGATTTGCCGACGGATATCCGGCGAGTTAATTATTACGTTATAAGGGGTTACGAGGCCTTCTTAAGCCTCTCGCTCACCACTTCGCCACCCTTCGTCAGCCGCACCGTGTCGCCGATCTCCTCATCGAGCACCGGCTTGCCCGCCTCCTTGTCCCAGAAAGCGGAGAGGAAATTGTAGTGGTTGCGGGCGAACAGCGCGCTGGCGTCGGCGGCGAGGTGCGCGGCGGTGTTCGCATAGCCGACGATCTTAACGCCGTGCCGCTCCACCACCTGGTCCGCGACCGAGCCTTCGACGTTGCCGCCTTGGGCCACCGCGAGATCGAAGATCACGCTGCCGGGCTTCATGCTCGCGACCTGCGCGTCGGAAATCAGGCGCGGCGCGGCCTTGCCGGGGATCAGCGCGGTGGTGACGACGATGTCCTGCTTCGCGATATGGCCGGACACCAGCTCGGCCTGGGCCTTCTGGTATTCTTCGCTCATCTCGGTGGCGTAGCCGCCCGATCCCTCGCCCTCGATCCCCGCCACATTCTCGACGAACACCGGCTTGGCGCCGAGCGACCTGATCTGTTCCTTCGTGGCGCTGCGCACGTCGGTCGCCGAAACCTGCGCGCCAAGCCGCCGTGCGGTGGCGATCGCCTGCAGCCCCGCTACGCCCACGCCCATTACGAAGACGCGCGCGGCCTGCACGGTGCCTGCCGCGGTCATCATCATCGGAAAAGCGCGACCATAAGTGTCGGCCGCAGCGATCACCGCCTTGTAGCCGGCCAGGTTCGACTGGCTAGACAGCACGTCCATGCTCTGCGCGCGGGTGATGCGCGGCATGAACTCCATCGACAGCGCCTCGATCCCCGCCTTCGCGTAGTCCGCGACCAGCTCCCGGTTGGCGAACGGATCGAACAGCGCGGCGACCCACGCGCCCGGCTGCGCGCCTTCGAGCAGCGCGAGTTCGGGCGCCTGGATGCCGAGCACGATATCCGCGCCCTTCACCGTCGCCGCCGCAGGGCCGATTTCGGCCCCCGCCTCGCGGAACGCCTCGTCGGGTATCGACGCGCTGGCGCCGGCGCCTTCCTCGACCGCCACCGTCGCGCCGAGCGCGGCGAATTTCTTCACCGTTTCGGGCGTCACTGCGACCCGGGTCTCGCCCGGGGCGCGCTCCTTGAGGATGGCGATCCGCAAAGCGCTTGCGGCGATCAGCTGGAAATCAGGATGACGACGATCAGAGCGATGATCGCGATGGCCGGGACCGACCACTTGAGAAGGGTAATGAAGCCGCCATAGGTCGCGTTGGCCGCCTTCATGTCGTTGCCCGAAGCCATTTCGTGTCGTTTCCTTCGTGGGAAAGGGGATTTCGCGGTGGGTCTATCGCGCCCGGGAGGCGGCATCAAGCCTCCCGCAAGCCGCCAACAGCCTTAATCGGACCTTTACCCCCGCCCCGTAGATCGAACCCCTGTGCCGCAGCGAGACGGTTAGGGGACGATGGCCGAGAACGAATCGCGCCTTTTGATGCTGATCGACGACGAGCCGGCGCAAAGCCGTCTCATCAGTGCGCTCGCCGCGCGCGAAGGCTGGCGCACGCTGGTGGTCGGCGATTCGGAAACCGCGATCGCCACGCTCGGCACGCGGCAGGGCATGCAACTGGCCGCGATCATCCTCGACCAATGGGTGCCAGGCGACGACGCCTGCCAGCTCATCGAGGAATTGAAGAGCCGCCGTCCCGCGCTGCCGATCCTGATGCTCACGACCAGCGCCAGCCCGCTGTTGGCGGTCGAGGCGATGCGCGCCGGTGCGACCGACTACCTCATCAAGCCCGTCGCACCCGATCGGCTGATGCAGGCACTGCGCAGCGCGACCAAGCGCGAGGCGCCCAAGGACGAGCTCCAGCCGCTGACCGAAAAAATGCCCGCCTCGCTCGATTTCGACGCGATGATCGGCACCGCACCCGCGTTCCGTACCGCGCTGGCGCGCGCAGCCAAGACCGCCCGCGGCCACGGCGCGGTGCTGATCGAGGGCGAGAGCGGCACGGGCAAGGAGATGCTGCTGCGCGCGATGCACGCCGCGAGCCCGCGCGCGAAGGCGCCGCTGCGTACGATCAACATCGGTGGGGTGCCGTCCAGCTCGCTCGAATCGATCCTGTTCGGGCACGAGCAGGATGCGTTTCCCGGCGCGTTCGACCGGCAGATCGGCGCGCTCCAGCATTGCGATGGGGGCACGCTGGTGCTCGACGAGGTCGACCGGCTCGACCAGTCAGTGCAGGGCAAGCTGGCCGACTGCATCGAGCAGGGCATCGTCCGCCCGATCGGCGCGCGCCACGGCTTCCGGGTCGACGTGCGGCTGCTGAGCGCGAGCAACCTGCCGCTCGCCGATCTCGTCGCGGCGGGCCATTTCGACGCGCGGCTCCACGCGGCGCTGGCGGCGACCACGATCGTGCTGCCTCCCTTGCGCGACCGGCCGGGGGACATTCCTGCGCTGACCCGTCATTTCCTCGCGCGGATCGGCGAGCAGCCGGGCCTGCGCCACCATTCGATCACCGACGGCGCGCTCTCGCTGCTCGCCGCGTTCGACTGGCCCGGCAACGTGCGCCAGCTCCAGTCGGTGCTGTTCCGCGCGGCGGTCTAT
Source organism: Pelagerythrobacter sp. (assembly GCF_041912895.1). Taxonomy (NCBI): domain Bacteria; kingdom Pseudomonadati; phylum Pseudomonadota; class Alphaproteobacteria; order Sphingomonadales; family Erythrobacteraceae; genus Pelagerythrobacter; species Pelagerythrobacter sp. The sequence goes on from NZ_JAYSGI010000001.1 coordinate 1,031,126, forward strand.
TGCGACGGCGAGACGCTGACGATCGAGAGCTTCCCGCAACTGCTCGAACTGATCGGCGACAGTGCGGCGGCCGGCGGCGCACTGCACGAGAGCGGCGGCGTGATGCTCTACACCGACGACGGCAACCTGCGCCCGCTGGAGGACATCGAAGCCGACGTGATCCGCCTTGCCATCGGCCACTATCGCGGGCGGATGACCGAGGTCGCGCGGCGGCTCGGCATCGGGCGCTCCACGCTCTACCGCAAGCTTTCCGACCTCGGGATCGACAACGCGGCCTGAGCGGCTTACCCGGCCGCAATGGCCGATCCTTTCGACTTTTCGGGCAAGAGCGCGCTGGTCACCGGCGCCGCATCCGGTATCGGCGCGGCGACGGCGCGCTGGCTCGACGCGCACGGCGTGGCGCGGCTGGTGCTGATCGATCGCGACGACGCGGCGCTCGATACGCTCGACCTCGCCTGCGAGAGCGAGCGGGTAGCGGGCGACGTGTCCGATCCGGCGCTGTGGGCCGGTCTGTCGCTGGCCTCGCTCGATCATGCCGTGGTCAACGCCGGCGTTTCCTCGGGCGGCCCGATCGCCGAGTGCGATTTCGCCGAATGGCGGCGCGTCATGGCGGTCAACCTCGACGGCGCTTTCCTTTCCCTGCAAGCCGTGATGCGCGCGATGACGGGCGGCGGCAGCATAGTCGTCTCCGCCTCGGTCAGCGGCGTAAAGGCCGAGCCCGGCACCGCCGCCTACGGCGCTTCGAAGGCCGCGCTGATGCAACTCGCGAAGGTTGCGGCGAAGGAAGGCGCACCGCAGGGCTTCAGGGTCAACGCCATCGCGCCGGGCGGTGTCGACACGCCGATCTGGGACCAGACGCCGTTTTTCCGCGATCTCGTGGCCGAGCACGGCGGAGACCGCGATGCCGCGATGAAGGCGATGGCCGCGATGGCGACGCCGCTGGGCCGTTACGCGAGCGCCGACGAGATTGCGGCGCAGATCGGCTTCCTGCTTTCCGATGCCGCCGCCACGATCACCGGCGCGGTGCTGGTGAGCGACGGCGGCTATTCGCTTTAGCGTCCGGCCTAGTCGGTAAGGAAAGCGACCAGGCTCTTCACCTTCTTCTGCCGCCATTGCGGTAGCGGGGCGACGAGCCAGTAGGCGCGGCGGCCTTCATCGGGGCCTTCGAGCGTGGCAAGGCGGCCGTCTTCCAGCGCGTCCTCCACCAGCAGATAGGGCAGGATCGCCTTGCCCATGCCCGCGACCGCGCTGGAGAGCGCCTGCCCGGCATTGCCGACCTCGATTGCCGCATCGGCACCTTCGGGCAGCGGCGCGCCGGGCCAGTCGATCCACAGGTCGGGCGCGCCTTCGGCGGCGACCACGACGCGGCGCGCGGGGGCCAGCTCGATCCCTTCGAGTTCGCCCGGCCCGTCGACCAGCCGCACCGCGACGTCGAGATTGGTCTCGGTGAAGTCGGCGTTCTCGTCCGCGACGAAGCGGAAGCGAATGCCGGGATTGGCATTGCGGAACGCGGCGAGGCGCGGCGCGAGCCACTGGGCGTAGAATTCGCGCGGGGCGGCGATGGTATAGCGGTCGCTCGCCTGCCCCGCCTGCATCGACTGGACCGATTCCTCGAACTTGAGGAACCCTTCGCGCAGCGCGTCGAGCCCCGCGAGGCCCTCCTCGGTCAGTTCGAGCCCCTTGGAGGTGCGGCGGAACAGCACCGTGCCAAGGTGATCCTCCAGCGCGCGAATCTGCTGGCCGACCGCGGCGGGCGTCACCGCCAGTTCGTCCGCCGCACGGGTGAAGCTGAGGTGGCGCGCGGCGGCGTCGTAGACCCGCAGGGCGTTCAAGGGCAGGTGCGTGCGCTTCATCGTGCCGGTGCGGATAGCGGCAAGCCGCTGGCCCTGCAATCGTGCGCGGCGTAACAGAACCGTAACACGCGCACGACAGGGAGCCTGCGGAGCTTGGCACGTCGCATGAACGCATATTCGCATGGCGCGGCCGATCCGGCCGGCGAAGGCAGCGCGGCCGAGGGCGCGCCCGAGCGATACGTGAACCGCGAGCTTTCGTGGCTGTCGTTCAACCGCCGCGTCCTCGCCGAATCGGAGAACGAACGCTATCCGCTGCTCGAACGGCTGCGGTTTCTCTCGATCTCGGCCAGCAACCTCGACGAATTCACCATGATCCGCATCGCCGGGCTGGAAGGGCAGGCGACGCGCGGAATCGAGACCACCGCGATCGACGGGCTCGACCCGCGCCAGCAACTCGCCGCGATCCGTGAACAAGTGCTGGCGGTCGAGGCGCGGCAGCAGCGCGCGCTGGAGACGCTGCGCGCCCTGCTCGCGGGCGAAGGCATCCTGATCGCGGACATCGCCGATCTGGCCGAAGACCAGCAGACGTGGCTGGCGGAATACTTCGCAACCGACATCCTGCCACTCATCACCCCGCAGGCGATCGATCCCAGCCACCCCTTTCCGTTCGTCGCCAACCTCGGCATGGGGGTGCTGTTCCGGCTGAAGCGCGGCAAGCGCCAGCCCGATCTGGTGGAGATGGTGCTGATCCCCAGCGGAGCGCCGCGCTTCGTGCGCGTACCGGGCGCAACCGCGGTCTACGTCGCGATCGAGCAATTGATCGTGGCCTACGCCGACCAGCTCTTTCCCGGCTTCAAGATCCTCGGCGACGGCCTGTTCCGCGTGCTGCGCGACAGCGATATCGAGGTGGAGGAGGAAGCCGAGGATCTGGTCCGTTTCTTCCGCACCGCGATCCAGCGGCGGCGACGCGGGCGCGCGGTGTTGCTGGAGCTCGACCGCGACTGCGACCCGGCGGCCGAGGCGCTGCTGCGCGAACAGTTCGATGTGGGCAGCGCGATGATCGTGAAGTCCGCCGGGATGCTCGGCCTGCGCCATCTCGACGCGATCTGCGCCGAGCCGCGCCCCGACCTCAAGTTCGTCCCGTTCTCCCCCCGCTTTCCCGAACGCATCCTCGCGCACGATGGCGACTGCTTCTCCGCGATCCGCGAGAAGGACATCGTCGTCCACCATCCCTACGAGAGCTTCGAGGTGGTGGTCGATTACCTGCATCAGGCGGCGACCGACCCATGCGTCGTCTCGATCAAGCAGACGCTCTACCGCGCGGGCGACCAGTCCCCCGTCATCGCCGCGCTGATCGAGGCGGCGCAGAACGGCAAGGCGGTGACCGCGGTGGTCGAGCTGAAGGCCCGCTTCGACGAGGAGCGCAACATCCACTGGGCGACCGAGCTGGAGCGCGCCGGGGTGCAGGTGATCTACGGCTTCACCGAGTGGAAGACCCACGCCAAGGTCAGCCTGGTCGTGCGGCGCGAGGAGGAAGGCTATCGCACCTACTGCCACTTCGGCACGGGCAACTATCACCCCACCAACGCGCGCATCTACACCGATCTCAGCTACTTCACCGCCGACCCGGCGCTGGGGCGCGACGCGGCCAAGCTGTTCAATTTCGTCACCGGCTACGTCGAACCACGCAGCACCGAATGCCTCGCGATCTCGCCGATCGGGCTCAAGCAGAAGCTGTTCGACCTGATCGACGGCGAAATCGCCAATGCGCGGGCGGGCAAGCCGACGGGCGTGTGGGCCAAGCTGAACGCGATCACCAACCGCGCGGTGATCGACAAGCTCTACGAAGCCAGCGACGCCGGGGTGGAGATCCAGCTCGTCGTGCGCGGCATCTGCTGCCTGCGCGCGGGTGTGCCGGGACTGTCGGAGAACATCCACGTCAAGTCGATCATTGGTCGGTTCCTCGAACACGGGCGCGTATGGGCGTTCGGCAACGGCCACCGCCTGCCCAGCAAGCACGCGAGCGTGTTCCTGACCTCCGCCGACGCGATGAGCCGCAATCTCGACCGACGGGTGGAGGTGCTGGTGCCGCTGGCGAACCGCACGGTGCACGATCAGGTGCTCGACCAGGTGATGCTCGCCAACATCCTCGATACCGAGCAGAGCTGGCAGCTCCGGCCCGACGGGCAATACGTGCGGATGTGGGCGGAAGACGGCGGCTTCAACTGCCACGAATACTTCATGAGCAACCCCTCGCTCTCGGGCCGTGGCGCGGCGCTGAAAGCGGGCACGGTGCCTAAACTGCGGCTGGAGGATGAACCCGGATGACCGCCATGAGCCCGTTCGCCCCGCGCGCGCTGCATTCGCGGCAGGAGGATCGCCGCGCGGTGATCGACATCGGTTCGAACACCGTGCGGCTGATGGTGTACGACGGTCCGCAACGTGCACCGCGCACGATGTGGAACGAGAAAGTGGTCGCGCGGCTGGGGCGCGATCTGGCGAGCACCGGGCGCATTCCAGAGGAAGCCGCGGAACAGGCGCTGGCGGGCCTCGCGCGCTTCGCACTGCTGGCTCAGGAACTGGGCGTGCACGACGTGCAAACGGTGGCCACCGCCGCCGCGCGCGACGCGGCGAACGGAGCGGATTTTCTCGACCGGGTGGCTGCGCTCGGGCTCGAACCGAAGCTGTTGAGCGGCGAAAACGAGGCGATTGCCTCCGCCCACGGGGTTCTCGGCGCTTTTCCGCAGGCCCACGGGGTGGTCGCGGACATCGGCGGCGGCAGCCTCGAACTGGTCGCGGTGGAAGGCGGCGCGTGCCACGATGCCGCGAGCCTGCCGCTCGGCACGCTGCGCCTGCCCGCCCTGCGCGCCGGCAAAGTCACGGATTTTCGTCGCGCCGTGAGCAAGACGTTCCGCAAGGCCGGATGGGCGACGGCGCATCCCGGTCCGCTCTACATGGTTGGCGGCACCTGGCGCGCGCTCGCCGCCTATGCGATGCGCGCGGCCGACTATCCGCTGACCGACCCGCACGGATTCCGGCTCGATACCGGCGAGGCCGCGCGCATCGCACGCAAGGTCGCCCACGCCGATCCCGCGAAGCTGGCCGCGATCGAAGGCATCGGTGCGATGCGCGCCGAATCGCTGCCCGATGCCGCCGCATTGCTGGAGGTCATGCTGGCAGACCTCGCGCCCGATGGCCTCGTGTTCTCGAGCTGGGGCCTGCGCGAAGGGCTGCTCCACCAGCGGCTCGAACCGCTCGAGCGAGCGAAGGATCCACTGATCGTGGCCGTCGCCGATTTCGCTGCGCCGATGAACAGCGCGATCACCGATGCCGCGCTGATGAGTGCGTGGGTGGTGGATATCGCGCATGGCAGCGGGGCCGGCAGCGGGCCGGAGAACGAGCGGCTGCGGCTGGCGGGTGCACTGCTGTCGCTCGCGCTGCACCGGGTGGAGCCGAACTTCCGCGAGAGCCAGGCGCTCGAATGGGCGCTCGACAAGCGCTGGGTCGGGCTCGACGCGCGCGGCCGCGCGATGATCGCGGCGATGCTGCTGGGAAGCTGCAACCGGGCGGGCTGGTCCCGCCGGGTCGATGCACTCGCGGGCGAGGCCGACTTGCGCGAAGCGATGGGCTGGGGCCTCGCGATGCGGCTGGCCCGGCGACTGGGCGCGACCACCCGCGTCTCGCTGATGACCAGCGCCCTCGAACGCAAGAAAACGAAGCTGGTGCTGCGCCTCGACGAAAGCCGCGCCGCGCTCGCCGGCGAAGGCACGATGCGCGACCTCGCCGCGCTGGCCGACTGGCTGGGGCTGGAGCCGGAATTGCAGATCACGGCCTGAGCGGCCATCATCGCCGCATGACCGTACCGATAGACTACCGGCAGGCCGGGCCGGATTTCGACCGCTTCATGCTCGACCTGCGCGAGACGCTCGACCTGCAGACCACGCATCAGGCGTGGGGCGTGCTGCTGGGCGTGTTCGAGACGTTCCGCCGCCGGTTGACCCCAGCCGAAACTCTCGCCTTCGCCAAGGCCCTGCCGCCGCTGCTGCGGGCGACGTTCGTGCAGGACTGGAACTTCGATGGGCCACAGGCGCCGTTTGCCGATCGGGATGCGCTCGACCGCGAAGTGATGGCCTATCACCGCGATCATCAGTTGGCCGAGCCAGGCTGCATCGCCGCCACTGCCGCCACGCTGTGGCGCCACGCCGACCGGCAACGCCTCGAAGCCGCTCTCGCCCGGCTGCCCCAAGGCGCGCGCGATTTCTGGAGCGACCAGGCGTAGCTCCCTCATCGGGAGCGCGCTGCATCTTTAATTCTTGTTTAAATCTGACTGTGTGATATTTAACTCTGACATAAATCATCGGAGGATAGCATGCACATCGCGATAAATCCGAAACTGGCCCGCTTCGCCACGCTGGGTGTCCTGAGCTTCGTGCTGCTCGGCATCACTTTGAACGGCACGGGTTTGTTCGCTCCAGACGCCAGCCGGGCCGCGATCGTCAATCAGGTAGCCGGACTAATTCCGGCGCTGTTCTTCGTCGCCGGCATCTGGATGGTCGGGCGCGCGTTCAGGGCAATCTCGCGCGGCGAAGCTGTCGAGGTCGCGCTCAGTTCTCTCATGACGCGCCTCGGTGCCTGCCTGTTCGTCGGCGGACTGGCCTTCGTGTTCGCGCAACCCATTCTCACGAAAGCGATTCTCGGCACATCCCCTTGGGGCTGGTTCGATATTCCGTCGATCACGCTCGGCTGCCTGGGATTGCTGCTGATGGCGATGGCGCGCCCGCTGCGCGAAGCGGCCGATGCCCGCACCGAACTCGGCGAGATACTCTGATGCCGGTGCAGGTGACGCTCGACGATGTTCTCAGGAAGCGCGGACTCTCCGGCAAGGAAGTCGCGCAACGGGTGGGTCTCAGCGAAACCCAGCTTTCCCTGTTCCGATCGAACAAGGTTCGCGGCATCCGCTTCGCGACACTGGCGCGGCTTTGCCTGGTCCTCGAATGCGAACCGGGCGAATTGCTCGCATATGCGCGCGATCCCGACGATCTGAGGAGCAGCTAGCGCCTAAGCTTCTCAATCCGCCGTTGCCGGTGCTGCCAGCGGGAAGAAGGGGATGCGCACCTCCAGCGGGGTGCCGTCCGCGCGGTGGAAGGTGTAGAACCCCTCCATCGTACCGTGCGGGGTGGCGAGCGGGCAGCCCGAGACGTAGTCGTGGCTCTGCCCCGGCGCGAGGACCGGGGTTTCGCCGACCACGCCTTCGCCGTCGACGAGGTTGACCATGCCGCGCGCGTCGGTGATGCGCCAGTGGCGGGTCATGAGCTGGACCTGTTCGCCCGAAGCGTTCTCGATGCGGATGTGGTAGACCCAGAACCACTTGCCGGCCTCGGGCTGCGATTGCTCGGGCAGGAAATTGACCGCCACGCGCACGACGATCCCGTCGGTTATCGCGGTATGCTGGAACAGCTGTTTCATCGCATACGAGCGTAGCGGGAAAGGCCCCGGCGGGTAAAGGGTGCCGTCAGAGGCCGGCGGCGGAAAGCGCGCGGTCGAGGTCTTCGGTCAGATCGGCGACGTCCTCCAGCCCGATGTTGATCCGCAGCAGGCCCTCGGTCACGCCCATCTCTGCGCGCGCTTCCTCGCTCATGCCCGCATGAGTGGTGCTGGCCGGGTGGCACATCAGGCTGCGGGCGTCGCCGATGTTGTTCGAGATGTCGATCAGTTCGAGCGCGTCGAGCAGGGCGAAGGCCTGCTCGCGCCCCTCGACCTCGAAGGCGAAGATCGGGCCGAAGGCGTCCATCTGCTTCGCCGCGAGCGCATGGCGCGGATGGCTTTCGAGCCCCGGATGAAGCACGCGCGGCGCACGGCCTTCCACGAAGCGCCCGAGTTCGAGCGCCGTCTCGCTCTGCCGGTGCGCGCGCAACTCCAGCGTCTCCAGCCCCTTGTGGACGACCCAGGCGTTGAACGGCGAGAGGTTCGGTCCGGTGTTGCGCTGGAACGGCAGCAGCACCTCGTCGATGAATTCCCGGGTGCCGCAGACCGCGCCGGCGAGCACCCGGCCCTGCCCGTCCATCAGCTTGGTCGCCGAATAGGCCACCACGTCCGCGCCGAATTCGAGCGGGCGCTGGAGCGCGCTGGTGGCGAAGGCGTTGTCGACCACGGTGACGATGCCGCGCGCCGTCGCCAATCCGCAGACGAATTCGAGATCGACCACGTCGAGCGTCGGGTTGGCGGGCGTTTCGAAAAAGAATACCTTGGTGTTCGGCCGGATCGCGGCCTCCCACGCGGCGTTGTCGGCGCTGTCGATCACCGTGGTCTCGATCCCGAAGCGCGGGCACAGGTGGTCGACCAGCCAGCGGCACGAACCGAACGCGGCGCGCGCGGCGACCACGTGGTCGCCGGCCGAGAGCTGGCACAGCAGCGCCGCGGTCATCGCCGCCATGCCGCTCGCCTGCGCGCGACATGCCTCGGCGCCTTCCATCAGTGCGATCCGCTCTTCCAGCATCGCGACGGTCGGGTTCTGGAGGCGCGAGTAGGTCATCCCCTCGGCCTCGCCCGCGAAACGCGCGGCGACGGTGGCCGCATCGTCGTAGGTGTAGCCCGAGGTGAGGAACAGCGCTTCGCTCGTCTCGCCGTGCTCGCTGCGCCAGGTGCCGCCGCGCACCGCCTGGGTCGCGGGGCGCCACTTGCGCGTGATCGCGCGGTCCATGCCGGTCGTTCTCTTCATCGCGCGCGCTCTATCGGCAGGCGCGACGGGCGGCAAGCGCCCGGCGACCGTTCACCGATGGCGCGGACGCAGTTTCCAGCCGCCTTCACGAAGCCGGACGCGGCGGCCGCACCAGCGGCAACGTGCGGTCAACTCGTCATGCGGGGTGCGTACGCGCCCATCGTCGGGTCGGTGCCCAAAAAGCATGCAGAGAATGCGTCGGCTCATAGCGCGGCTCCGGTGCCAGCGCCCCCGCTGTCTTTACCCCCCGTGCGGCCGACCTCCACCCGATCAAACGCTTGGCGGTATTCTACCACGATCTTTTCGGAAATGGGAAGATGGGCCGGTCGCATCGCTTGCTCGGTTTCGGGTCCACGCCTATCCCGGCGTCGATGAATCGAGCGCTCGACCACCCGCGCGACCCGATCGGGTGGCACGCCGCGCTCGCGATCGGCTTCTTCGTCCTTTGCCTCATCCGAATCGGCGTGCCGGGCGCGCCCTATTTCGACGAGGTCCATTACCTGCCCGCGGCGCGCGCGCTGCTCGACGGCAGCGCATACCTCAACCGCGAACATCCGTTGCTCGGCAAGGAATTGATCGCGCTGGGGATCGCGCTGTTCGGCGACAATCCGTGGGGCTGGCGGATCGTGCCGCTGTTCGCAGGCACTGGCGCGCTGTTCGCCTTCATGCGCGCGCTGTGGTTCGCCGCCCTCTCGCGCTATGCTTCGATCGCCTATGGGGTGCTGCTGGCGAGCGGGTTCGCGCTGTTCGTGCACAGCCGGATCGCGATGCTGGACGTGTTCTTCGTCGCCTTCCTCGCGCTCGCGCTGTGGCAATGCGCGGCAGCGGTGCGGGAGCCCGAAACCGGGCGCTGGCGGCTCGCGCTCGCGGGCGTCGCGCTGGGGCTGGCGATGGCGGCCAAGTGGAACGCGGTGCCGATCGCGGTGCTGCCCGGCCTCGCCTTCCTTGCAGCACGATTTTCCGCCGGGCGACGGCGGCTGTTCACCAGCAGGCGGGGCGTGCCGGTGCCGGGCATTTCGCTGCTTGAAGCTGCCCTGTGGCTCGGCATGGTGCCGCTTGCGGTCTATTGGGCCACGTTCATACCCGCATACTTCGTGGCGAGCGACCCGCTCTCGCCCGGCGGGTTCATCGCACTGCACGGAGAAATCGTCGCGATGCAGGAAAGCGTGGTCCAACCGCATCCCTACCAATCGCGCTGGCCGCAATGGATCTTCGACTTGCGCGCGATCTGGTATCTCTACGAGCCGGTCGACGGCGCGCAGCGCGGGATCATGCTGATCGGCAACCCGCTGACGATGCTGCTCGGCCTCCCCGCGCTCGCGTGGGCGCTATGGCGCGCGGTGGCGGGCGACCGCACCGCTCTGGCCGTCACCGTGCTCTACGCCGTCAGCCTCGGTTTCTGGATCGTGGTGAACAAGCCGATCCAGTTCTACTACCACTATTTCCTGCCGAGCTGCTTCCTGCTCGCGGCGCTCGCTCTGGCGCTCGACGAACTGCGGAAACGCGGCCGGGGCAAGCTGGCGACGGCGATGCTGATCGCAAGCGTCGTGATCTTCGCGTGGTTCTATCCGATCCTCAGCGCGGCGGCGCTGCCGGGCGAGCGCAGCTTCGCCTTCTGGATGTGGATCGACGGCTGGCGATGAGGCTCAGCCCCGCTTCCACACGAAGCGGCTCGACAGCGCGTAGTTCCACACCGCGCCGACCACGATGCCCGCACCCGCCGCGAGCAGCCAGTGCAGCCCGTTTTCCTTCAGCAGCCCGGCCACCGCCACGTTCGCCACCGCGCCGACCCCGCAGGCCACGCAGAAGCCCGCCCAGCCGCGCAGCAGCGCCCCTGCCCCATGCAGCCGGCGGTCGCGATAGGTCAGCCAGTTGTTCAGCCAGAAGTTGAACGTCATCGCGGCAAAGGTCGCAGCCGCCTGCGCCGGGATGAAAGCGGTGTCCGCCTCTCGGTAGAGCAGCGCCAGCACCGCGAGGTGGACGATCACCCCGAGCCCGCCGACCGTGCCGAACAGCGCGAAGCGCGTGGGCACCACGCGGCCGAACGTCTTGTCGTAGAGTCCGATCAGGAAATCGAATGCCACCGCGCGGTCGAGCTTGCTTTCGCCGCTGCGGCGCGCGGCGAAGCGCAGGGGAAATTCGCGCACCTTCAGCGGGTCCGGCGCGCTGGCCAGCAGATCGAGCAGGATCTTGAAGCCCACGCCTGACAGGCGCGGCGCGAGGCGGCGAGCGGTTTCCGCTTCGAGCAGGAAATAGCCGCTCATCGGATCGGTCAGTTCGACGCCCGAGAGCCGCCGTGCGAGGCGATTGGCCAGCCGCGAGCCTTTCTCCCGCCGGGCGCTGGCAAGACCCTTCGGGCTGCCCCCCGCAACGAAGCGGCTGGCGACCGCGACCTGGCATTCGCCACCTTCGATCGCGGTCAGCATTGCGGGCAGCAGAGCGGGATCGTGCTGGTGGTCGGAGTCCATCACTGCGACGAAAGGTGCGGCGGTGGCGCAGATGCCTTCGATCGCGGCGGACGACAGTCCGCGCCGCCCGATCCGCTGGATCACCCGCACGCGCGGGTCGGTCCGGGCCAAGCGGCGCGCCTCGTCGGCGGTGCCGTCTGCGCTGTCGTCGTCGACGACGATGGCCTCCCACGGCGTACCCCCCATCGCCTGCGCGATCCGCGTCAACAGCGGCGCCAGATTGTCGCGCTCGTTCAGCGTGGGCAGGACGATGGCGAGGCGTGGCGTCAAAGGCGCTCCAGCACCGCATCGCCGATCGCGCTCGTGTCCGCATCGCCGCCGAGGTCGGCGCCGCGCACGCCGTCGGCCAGCGCACGACCGACCGCCGCCTCGATCCGCACCGCCTCGGCCTCGCGCTCGAACGAATGGCGCAGCATCATCGCAGCCGAAAGGATCGTCGCCATCGGGTTGGCCTTGCCCTGCCCGGCGATATCGGGCGCGCTGCCGTGGATCGGTTCGTAAAGCCCGAAAGTGCCGTGATCGGTCGTCCGTTCGCCGAGGCTGGCGCTGGCGAGCAGGCCGATGGAGCCGACGCACATGCTCGCCTGGTCGGACAGGATGTCGCCAAAGAGATTGCCGGTCACGACCACGTCGAACCGGCCCGGATCGCGCACGAGCTGCATCGCCGCGTTGTCGACGTACATGTGCTCGAGCGCCACGTCAGGGTACTCGGCAGCGGCCGCAATCACCGTGTCACGCCAGAGTTGGCTGGTTTCGAGCACGTTGGCCTTGTCAACGCTGACGAGCCGTTTCCCCCGGCCTTGCGCGGCGCGGAAGGCGACATGCGCGATACGGCGCACTTCGCTCTCGGCATAGCTCATCATGTCCCACCCTTCCCGCTCGCCGCTGTCGAGCGTGCGCGTGCCCTTGTCGCCGAAATAGACGTCGCCGTTCAGCTCGCGGACGATGAGTAGGTCGATCGCGCGCGCGATCTCGGGCCGCAGCGCGGACATGTCTTCGAGGCCCGGAAAGGTGGTCGCCGGGCGCAGATTGGCGAACAGGCCGAGTTCGGCGCGCAGACCAAGGATCGCCTGCTCGGGCCGCAGATGGCGCTCCAGCCCGTCGCACGCCGGATCGCCGACCGCGCCGAACAGCACCGCATCCGCCGTGCGCGCCATCTCCAGCGTCTCGGCGGGCAGCGGGTGGCCATGGCGATGGTGGGCCACCCCACCCACGTCGCCATCGAACAGCACCATGCCGGGCAGGTCGAGCGCCTGCAGAACGCGCACCGCCTCGCGCGTCACTTCGGGGCCGATCCCATCGCCGGGAAACACCGCAATCTTCATGCCTTCATTCGCCCCAATCTCTCGCGCAGCATCGTGCGCGCGGCCATAACATCGCTCCGGTGGTCGGCAAGCAGGTAGCGCTCGATCGGAGGGCCCTGCGCGGCAAACATTTCCAGCAGCGCCTCAAGCCCCGCTTCGGCGGGTGGCTGCGCGCCGCCATAGCCGAGCTCGCGCAACAGCAGCGCTTCGTAGGCGACGAGGCCGGGCAGCCATCCCCGCGCCGAGGGGGCCTGACAGATCGCTGCAAGAACCGCCACCAAGGCACTGTAGAGATTGGGATAGGCGTTGCGCTCGGGCAATGTGCTGGCGGTCAGCGCGGTAACCCACCCGATCGCCGCCGCTGGCAGCGGCTCGCCCAGCCAGGGCCCTCGGCTCGCGATGAGTTCGAGCCGCGCGAACGGCAACTGGCTGTCGGACTTCGCGCGCAGTTCGAGATCGACGAGATTGCCGGGAATGACCACCGGCCTCAACTGCCGCCCGCGTCCGCCCGCGACATACCCTGCAACCAGCCCGTGCGCCTCGGTCAGCAGCCGCGCGATCACCGCCGTCTCGCCGTGCGGCCGCGCGGAAACGAGGATGGCGGGAGCGCGAATATGCATTCGCGACGCCCTAGCCTGTCACACCGCCGGTTGCGAAGCCGCTTCGGCAGGCGTGTGCGCCATCTCGCGCTTGCTCAGCAGGGTGGCGAGGCTTTCGCCGCGCCCCATCGTCCAGTTTCTCTGCATGCGTACGGTCGGATTGGGCGCGCACCAGATCTCGCCAGTAGCATCGATCGCGGTGACCCAGATCAGATTGTGTTCCTGGCCGTAGTCGATCAAGCCGATGGCGTAGCCGTCGCCCTTTTCGAGCACGTGGAGCGGGATCGGGGGATTGAGCTGGGTGAACATGCGGCACACCTTTCCCATCCGCAACGGACATGGGCGGCACCGGTTCCAGTGTTAACTTTTTCTGATAAGTTGTTGAAGAATCAGCCGCCGCCGATGCGGGCTTCCAAAGCGGCCAAGCGGTCGGCAAGCGCGTCGTTCTCCTCGCGCGCCTTGGCGGCCATCGCCTTGACCGCGTCGAACTCCTCGCGGCTGACGAAATCCATCCCGCCCATCGCTTCCTTCACCCGCTCGCGCGCGCTCTCTCGCGCCTCGCGGGTCATGCCCGCAAACGTGCCGGCCGCTCCGTTGAGGAGCTTCACGAAGTCGGCGATCATCGGGTTCTGGCTTTGCATTGCCGCTATGTGGGCGCGCGGGGCAGGAAGCTCAACTCAAATTTCGATCCGCTGCACCGCCCCGCGATCGGACGTGCCATCGGCCTTGGGGTTCAGGCGCAGGAATTCGTAGTTGAGCACGGTCGCGAACAGGATCCACGCGAGGTAAGGCAGCAGGAGCAGAGCCGCCGCGCGGCGCACGCGCCAGAACAGCGCAATCGTCGCGATCACCAGCAGATCGAGCACCACGATCACCGCGAGCGCGCCGGCGATCTGGTGCGCGGCGAAAAAGGTCGGCGACCAGGCGAGGTTGACCGCGAACTGCACCGCGAACAGCGCGATCGCCGCCGTCCGGCCGCGCGCACCCCACGCCGCGCAGACGAGGGCCAGCGCGAAGCCCATCATCGCGTAGAGCACGCTCCACACGATGCCGAACCACATCGGCGGCGGGAAGATGCCCGGCTTCGCCAGCTCCGCGAACCACGGATTGTCCGCCCCGCTCTGCGACAGCGCGCCGGAAAGGTAGCCGAGCAGCATGCAGGCGGGAACGGTGAACAGCGCCCAGCGGATCACACTGGCGCGCAACTGTCCGCGCGAGGCGAGAGCGGTCATGCAAACTCCCGGAAAATGGGCGATTCGATGGCGCGGATATTGGCGGCGGTGGTAAGGCTGCGCAAGCGAACGCGTGCAACCTGTGCCGCGGCGGGATCAGCGCGAGGCCGAGATGAGGAACTCGACATTGCCTTCCGGCCCGGTGATCGGGCTTTCGACCACACCTTGGACCGCCCACCCGGCACCCTCAAGCCACTCGCGCACTTCGTCGCAGACGCGCGCGTGGAGCGCCGGGTCGCGAACGACGCCGCCCTTGCCCACTTCCTCGCGCCCGACCTCGAACTGCGGCTTGATGAGCGCGACCATGCGGCAGCGCGGCGCGGCCAGTTCCATGGGCCTATCCAAGACCTTGGAGAGTGAAATGAAGGATGCGTCGCACACGATCCAGCCGCACGGCCGATCGATCTGCTCGGGGGTGAGCACGCGCGCGCTGGTCTGTTCGAGCACGGTTACGCGGTCGTCCTGCCGCAATTTCCATGCGAGCTGGTTGGTGCCCGAGTCGATCGCGAACACGTGGCTGGCGCGCCTGCTCAGCAGTACGTCGGTGAATCCGCCGGTCGAACTGCCGACGTCCATCGCCACCGCGCCTGCCGGGTCGAGCGCGAAGTGGTCGAGCGCATGGGCGAGCTTGATCCCGCCGCGCGAAACCCACGGATGATCGCGCCCGCGCACCTCGAGCGGCGCGCTTTCGGCAAGCTGCTGGCCGGGCTTGGCCATTTTCGTTTCGCCCGAGAACACCAGGCCCGCCATCACCAGCGCCTGCGCACGAGTGCGGCTTTCGGCGAGGCCGCGGGCGACGAGGAGCTGATCGAGGCGTTGTTTGGCAGGCATGGACCCGAATGCGGTTAGCGATCATTGAGGGATCGAGAAACCGGAGAGATTCGCTTGCGCCATATCCGCCCTATCGCCGTCGCCGCCAGTTGCATCGCGCTCGCCTGCTGCGCGCAGCCCGCGCCAGAGCCGACCCCGCCGCCGCCCACGCCTGCACCGACGCCGACCCCGACGCCCCCGCCGCCGGTCGCACAGCCGCAATACGACAACTGGGCCGACGCCCCCGCGACGCCGGGCGACTGGCATCTGCGCGAGACCGGCAGTGGCCCGCAGGCGGTGTTCGGCCCCTCCGCCGGCGAAGCGACCTTCGCTTTCACCTGCAACCGCGCCGATCGCACGGTCACGCTCATGCGCGCAGGCGCGGCGGCGGGCGCGTCCTCGCTGGTAGTGCGCACCGAGACCCGCGACGGCACTTTGCCCGCGCGCACTGCGGGCGCGACACTGGCCGCATCCCTACCGGCCGCTGATCCCCTGCTGGCGGCGATGGCGTTTTCCAAGGGGCGCTTCGCGGTCGAAACGGCGGGCCTGCCGACGCTCTACATCCCGAGCTGGCCCGAGATGACCCGCGTGATCGAGGATTGCCGCTGATACGAAAAAGCCCGCGAAATCTCGCGGGCGACAGCGGACAATTCTGACGTGGGAAAAGTTTTTTTCAAGGCTTGTTTTCACCGAGTCGCTGAATCAAATTGCAACTCGAGGCCAGCGGTCCACGCGGCACTCAATCGCCGGTGAAACGGTGGTTCGGCTCGAAAGCGCGAAAGGAGGTGATCCGATGTCTCATGGTTCAGCAGGGAGGTCGGTAAGTTTCCGCGCGAGGCACTATCACTGAGCAGACAGCGATAGAGGCTTCGTGAGCGGCGCTATCGGCCGCTGACCATGCGAAGGGTCGTTTCGGCGAAGGTCGAAACGGCCCTTCTCATATTTGGCCCCCGCTGCGGGGAGCATACTTGCCCTGCCCGTTTCGGCGCATTAACCGGGCGGGCATGGATTTCGAACATATCCCCCACGCCGCGCCCGTCCCTTCCGCCACCCGCGACGAAGCGCTGGCCAATCCCGGCTTCGGCACCGTGTTCACCGACCACATGGTGGTTATCGACTACGACGCCAACCAGCCTGATGCCGTGGGGGGCGGCTGGCATACCGCGAAGGTCTGCCCGCGCGAACCGATCGCCCTCGATCCGGCGGCGGCGGTGCTGCATTACGCGCAGGAAATCTTCGAGGGGCTGAAGGCCTACCGGCAGGAAGACGGCGGGATCGCCCTGTTCCGGCCCGAAGCGAACGCAGCGCGATTCAACAAGTCGGCCGAGCGCATGGCGATGCCGCACCTGCCCGAGGAACTGTTCCTCGAATCGATCCGCCGCCTGCTGGCGGTGGACAAGGACTGGTTTCCGACCGTGGAGGGCGGCTCGCTCTACCTGCGGCCCTTCATGTTCGCGAGCGAAGCGTTTCTCGGCGTGCGGCCCGCCAAGCAGTACAAGTACATCCTGATCGCCAGCCCTGCAGGCAATTACTTCAAGTCCGGCGCGCCCGCGGTGAAGATCTGGGTCAGCCAGGACTACGTGCGCGCGGCCCCCGGCGGCACCGGCGCGGCCAAGACGGGCGGCAACTATGCCGCCAGCCTCGTGCCCCAGGCCGAAGCGATCGAACAGGGCTGCGACCAGGTCGTGTTCCTCGACGCGGTCGAGAAGAAGTGGATCGAGGAACTGGGCGGCATGAACCTGTTCTTCGTGTTCGACGATGGCACCGTGGTTACCCCGCCGCTCACAGGCACGATCCTGCCGGGGATCACCCGCGACAGCCTGATTCGCCTGCTGCGCGAGGAAGGGCTCGAGGTGCGTGAAGAGCCTTACTCGATCGATCAGTGGCGCGAGGATGCAGGCAGCGGCAGGCTGGTCGAGACGATGGCCTGCGGCACCGCGGCAGTCGTCACCGCGGTCGGCACGGTTGCCGGGCGCGACGGCGAATTTACGATCGGCGGAGGCGGGCCGGGGCAGCTGACCAGCAAGCTGCGCGAGAAGCTCGTCGGCATCCAGCGCGGACGCGCGGACGACACCCACGGCTGGGTGACCCGAGTCTAGGTTACAACGGCGTTACAACGGCGGCAGCGTCCGCCGCAGTTCGTCTATCCACACGTCCGCCACCGCGTCGCTCGGCGCGCGCCAGTCGCCGCGCGGGCTCAGTGCCCCGCCCGCGCTGACCTTCGGACCGTTGGGCAGCGCGCTGCGCTTGAACTGGCTGAATTCGAAGAAGCGCTTCAGGAAGTTTTCCAGCCACTTCGCGATCGTGGCGAGGTCGTATTCGTTCTTCGCCGCGTCGGGGAATTCGGCGGGCCACATGCCCGCCTGCGCATCCTTCCACGCGTGCCAGGCAAGGAACGCGATATGGCCGGGTGAATGTCCCCAACGGATCGTGTGATGGAGGAAGAAATCGTTGAGCTCGTAAGGCCCGATCACGCTTTCGGTCGACTGGATCGCACCGTCCGCGCCCGCGGGGACGAGTTCGGGGCTGATCTCTGTGCCGAGGATCGCCTCCAGCACGGCGTCGGTTTCGCGATCGAATTGATCGGTGCGCGTGGTCCAGCGGATCAGGTGCTGGATCAGCGTCTTGGGCACGCCGGCGTTGACCGCGTAGTGGCTCATCTGGTCGCCTACGCCATAAGTGCACCAGCCGAGCGCCAGTTCGGAGAGGTCGCCGGTGCCGATCACGAACCCCGAATGCTGGCCGGCGAGCCGGAACAGGTAATCGGTGCGTAGCCCTGCCTGCACGTTCTCGAACGTCGTATCGTAGACCGGCTCGCCGCCGGCGAACGCATGGCCGATGTCTTCGAGCATCCGGGTCGCGGCGGGCTTGATGTCGATCTCCTCGGCGGAAATCCCCATCGCCCCCATCAGCTTCCAGGCGTTGGCCTTCGTGCCTTCGGACGTGCCGAAGCCGGGCATCGTGTAGCCGCGAATCGTGGCGCGCGGCAGGTCCAACCGATCGCACACCTTGGCTGCCACGAGCAGCGCATGGGTGCTGTCGAGCCCGCCCGAGATGCCGAGGATCATGTGCTTAGCCCCGGTCGCGCGGAAGCGCCGCAACAGGGCGTCGACCTGAATGCCGAACGCCTCGTAGCAATCCTCGTCCAGCCGATGCGCGCGGTTGGGCACGAAGGGGAAGCGGCGGATCGCGCGGACGAGGCCGGTGTCGCCGCGCGCCGCCGCATGGTCGAACGCCACGCGGCGAAACGCATCCTCGGGCCGGCCTGCGGCCTCGGCGGCGTCGTTGAAGGTCTGCATCCGCATCCGGTCGCCGAGGATGCGGCGGGTATCGACATCGGCCACGCACAGCTCGGGCGCGAGGTCGAAGCGCACGCTTTCGACCAGCAGGTCGCCCAGCTCGTAGATCATGCCCTGCCCGTCCCACGCGAGGTCGGTCGTGCTCTCGCCGTGGCCGCTCGCCGAATAGGCATAAGCGCAGATCGCGCGGCTTGACTGCGCGCGGCAGAGCATGTGCCGCTCGTCCGACTTGCCGATGGTGATATTCGAAGCGGAAAGGTTGCACACGATCGTCGCGCCCGCCATCGCGGCCAGTGTCGAGGGCGGATCGGGCGCCCACAGGTCCTCGCAGATCTCGATCCCGAACACGAAACCCGGCAACTCTTCGGCGGCGAACAGCAGGTCGGTGCCGAACGGCACCTCCGTGCCGTTCACCGAGATCTTTAGGCCGATGCAGTTGCGCCCGTGCGCGAACCAGCGCTTCTCGTAGAACTCGCGGTAATTGGGCAGGTAGCTCTTGGGCACGACGCCAAGCAGGCGACCGTTCGCGATCGCCAGCGCGCAGTTGTACACCCGGCCGCCCCGGCGCAGCGGCGCGCCCACCACCGCGACCGGCGAGAGCCCCGCGCTTGCCGCGACGAGTTCACCCACCGCCCGCTCGACCGCATCGAGCAGCGCCGATTGCAGCAGCAGATCGTCGAGCGCGTAGCACGACAGTGAAAGCTCGGGATAAAGCACGAGGTCCACCCGCGCCTCGTGCGCCTTGCGCCATTCGGCGAGGATACCCTCGACATTGCCCGTGACATCGGCGGTGCGCACGCACGGCGTGGCGGTGGCGACGCGCACGAACCCGTGCGTTTGGCGGTCGAAGAAGGGGTGGTCGCTGCGCTCGGTCATATGCGCGCCGGGTTGTTCACGATGAAACGCGCGACTGCAAGCGCCAGCGTGGCCCGCCTCAGGCCGCGGCGAGCAGTTTGCCCGCGGCGGGCGAGCCTTCGAGCAGTTCGATCAGCCCCCGCTCCTCGCGCGTAAGCCACTGGGTCGAGCGCGGCAGGCGCAGCGCCTCGCGCCACTTGATCTGCCGATCGACCAGATCGATCACCGCCGGGTGGACGTAGCTGCGGCGGGTGACGGCAGGCGTGTTGCCGAGATGCTCGGCCACGTCGGCCAGCATCGCCTTAAGCGTGAGCCGCTCCTTCGCCTCCGCCAACAGTTCGAAGGCAAGCACGCTGGCGTGCCAGGTGCGGAAGTTCTTGGCGGTGAAATGCTCGCCCATCGTCTCGCACAGGTATTCGTTGACGTCGTGCGATCCGATCTCGTGCAGATCGCCGTCGTCGTCGATGTACTTGAACACGTGTTGGCCGGGCAGGTCCTGCATCTTGCGGACCACGCGCGCGAGCGCGCCGTCGGTCAGAGAAACCTCGCGCAGCTTGCCGGACTTGCCTTTGTACTTGAGCTTCAGCGTACGCCCCGTGACCTCGGCATGGCGCTGGCGCAGCGTGGTCGCGCCGTAACTGCGGTTGGTCTTCGCGTACCCCTCGTTGCCGATCCGCATAGCGCCGAGATCGAGCAGGCGGACGACGCTCGCGATAGCGCGCTCGCGGGTCAGGCTGCGCGCCGAGAGATCCTCCTCCACCCGCTTGCGGACCAGCGGCAGCAAGCTGCCGAAGGTAACGCAGCCGTCGAACTTCTCGCCTTCGCGGAAATTGCGGAAATCGGGGTGATAGCGGTATTGCTTGCGCCCCTTCGCGTCGATCCCGGTGGCGAGGATGTGTCCGTTCGGCGCCGGGCAGAACCACGCCTCGACATAAGCGGGCGGCAGCGCGATCGCGTTGAGCCGGGTGCGCTCGTCCGCATCGCGGATCAGTTCGCCATGCGCGTCGTAATAGGCCCAGCCGCGCCCGGATCGCTTGCGCGTGATGCCCGGCAAGTCGTCGTCGACATAGATGAGCTTGGGCGCGCGCGTGGGCATGAGGGTTGAACCGCGGATGCGGCTTGCGGTTCCACGCGGCGCGACCCATCTCGGCCCCCGAACGCAGCATTGGGAGCAAGCGATGGCCGATCCGACCTACACCCCGCCCGAAGTCTGGACCAATACCGAGAGCGGCGGCAAGTTCGCCGGGATCAATCGCCCCACCGCCGGCGCGCGCGAGCAGCGCGACCTGCCCGTTGGAGAGCATCCCTTACAGCTCTACTCGCTCGCCACGCCCAACGGCGTGAAGGCCGGGATCATGCTGGAGGAACTGATCGAAGCGGGGCACGACGCCGAGTACGACGCCTGGACCGTGCAGATTTCCGACGGCGACCAGTTCACCAGCGGCTTCGTGGACGTGAATCCCAATTCCAAAATCCCCGCGCTGCTCGACCGCAGCGGACCGGAGCCGGTGCGCGTGTTCGAAAGCGGCGCGATCCTGCTCCATCTGGCGGAGAAGTTCGGCGCGTTCCTACCCACCGATCATACCCGCGCCGAGGTGCTGAGCTGGCTGTTCTGGCAGATCGGCAGCGCCCCGTTCATCGGTGGCGGGTTCGGCCATTTCTACGCCTACGCGCCGGAAAAATACGAATACCCGATCAACCGCTACGCGATGGAGACCAAGCGCCTGTTCGATGTCGCCGACAAGCGGCTGGCGGACAGCGAATACCTGGGCGGCTCGGACTATACCGTGGCCGACATCGCGGCCTGGCCGTGGCTGTCGCCGTTCGTGATCGGCGGAATCTACGGCGAGGCGCGCACGTTCCTCTCGATCCAGGAGTATTCGCATGTCGAGCGCTGGGTGAAGGCGATCGCGCAGCGTCCCGCGGTCAAACGCGGGCGGATCGTCAACAAGACCTGGGGCGAAGACGACGAACAGCTCCGCGAACGCCACTCGCCCGCCGATTTCGAGGGCAAGAAGCTGTAAGGTGCCCCTTCACAACCGCGCCAGCTCCGCTATAGGAGCGCGCGCCTGCTGGGGTGTAGCCAAGCGGTAAGGCACCGGTTTTTGGTACCGGCATGCGCAGGTTCGAATCCTGCCACCCCAGCCAGCTCCCATTTTTTTCTGCGTGCCCCTGCTATCCGGACGGTGTCCTAGCGCACCAGCACGACCGAACAGCTTGCCTTGGCCGCGATCCGGATCGGTTCGGGCTGGTACAGCAGATCGACGAGGGCCGGCTCGCGCGCGGGCAGGACGATTACGTCAGCGCGGATTTCCTCCGCGATATGCAGGATCGATCCGGGAACGGACCCCCAACGGCTGAGCGTGCGGCAGCGTGTCGGGCGAATATGCGCCTTCAACCGTTCGAGCCCCGCTGCGGCGCGTGCTTCGAACCAGCGGCGGGCTTCCCAAGAATAGTCGGCATCCTTCACCACCACCCAATGCGGTGCGATCGTCGCGAGCGTGAGCCAGGCGTCGCAATCGCGCGCCAGTTTGCCAGCGACCTCCACCGCCTTGCGCGCTTCGTCGGGGGCGGTCAGCTTCACCGGCGCGAGGATGTTCTCGAACATCGCCTGTGTCCCCGCGCGCGTCAAAAGCTCGCCGTCAGATCGACATAGCCGTACAGCGTATCGCCGAAACCATTCGCGTTGGGTGCGGTCTCGAGAAACCGGCCGTGGAACAGCGCCGCAGCACCGGTGTCGAGCCGCAGCGCCGTGGGAACGATCCAGTAGCGCGCCCGCGCCTCGATCTGATGGCCGCCGAACTTGCCCGATTGCCCGGCCGCGTCGCGCACGCCGGTGTTGGCGAAGCTGTCGCTCGCACTGTCGAGCCAGGCCGCGCGATAGAACACGAAACCGTCCCACCGCTTCGATGGCTTCACCTCGAGGCGCACGCCAGGCGAGTCGATGTTGTTACGCCCGAGTGGGCCGTAGATCCCGGTCGGGCCATAATCGAACCGGCGCGGACCGTAGAGGCTGTCGAACCGGCCGTAGTCGCCGCCGGGCTTGTCGCCGGTCGCCAGGTCGTACTCGACCGCCACGCGCGGCTGCCAGCTGCCGCCGAACTGGTAGCCGATTTCGGCATGGAGGAACTGCGCGGAAACATTCTGCTGCGGGGCGTCCGCCACGTTGCTCGCGGAGATGTCGCCGAACTGATAGGCGTATTCGAACTCGTAATCGAACCTGCCCACCGCCGGATCGCGAAATACCCGCGCGCCCGGCGTGTAGAGCCTGCGGTCGCGGGTGGCGCTACCGGCGGTATCGTCCTCATCCAGCGCGAAGAAATACAGGTCGAGGTGGGCCGAACCGGCCAGCTTCGGCTTGCTCAGGAAGCCGCCCCAGAAGATCAGTTCGTCGCCTTCGCGATCCCATTCGATTTCGTTGTCGAGGATCGCCGCCTTGTCGCCCGGCAAGCGCTGCTGCGGGTAGGTGTAGAACAGCGTCAGTTGCTCGCCCGCCTTGCCGTCCAGTTCGAACTTGGCGCCGGTGAAGGCGTTGGTGGTGTTGCGAAAGTTGTTGCGGCCGGCAAGCCGCCGCGAACCGAGATCGAGGACGAATCGCCCGGCATCGAGGCTCGCCTGCGACCCCTCGCCGAAAACGTCGCCAAAATCGGCGCCGATATAGGCCTGAACGAGTTCGAGCGCATTGACCTCGCCGGTCCCGACCGAGCTTCCGGCGTCGGTGGCGTAGGCCCGCGAATCGATCAGTTCGCCGCCGACGCGGATGGGGCCGGTGTCGTATTGCGCGAACAGGCGCGACTGGAGCGAAACGATATCGTCGTTCTCGTCGAGCCCGGGGCGAAACTGGTTGGCCAGCGCTTCGTAGCGGACGCGGATGCTGCCCGAAACCTCGAGGCCCTCAGGATCGCCGAGGGCTTCCTGCAAGGTCCAGGGTTCGTCGGGTTTCTCCTCCTGCGCAAATGCGGGGGCAGCTAAGGCGGCGAGAGCGAGAACGCCGGCGCCTGTCAGGTAACGTGCGATCATTGCATGGTCCTTTGTCGGATCGCGACGCTTCCGGTGGACCGGTCAGCCTCGTAGCTTGGTTCAGGGTGCGGACTTGAGCCGCGTTTTCTCGGTCACATCGATCTGCACAATGCGGTCGTCATGCACCGTCACCGCGATCGATCCGAAGCGCAGCGCGAGCAGCGCCTGGCGGATGTTCGCGATTCCCTCTTCGACATGGCGGCGCTTTTCAGGAGACGCTTCGGCGGTCTGCGTGGGAGGCGTCACGACGGGGCTCCTTCCTCCGCGAACAGCCGACCGCGGGTGATACGCAGCGCGAGGCGCTGACCGGCCCTGGGCGCAGGGCGGTCGGCGGGCAGATCCACCTCGATCACGCGCGCGAGACCGCCCACGGTGCCTTCGACCCGCCAATCGCCCCCTTTGCGATAGGCACTTGTGACGACCATCGGGACGGCGCCTGCGCTGTCGCCGTTCAGCACGACATCGTGGGGCCGGAAATCGAGGCGTGCCGGACCGTCGGCCACGCCGTCCGCGTCGACTTCGATCGACCTGTCGTGCCAGCGGATCTTGCCGTCAGCCACGGTTACCGGCAGCCGATTGATGTCGCCCACGAAGCTCGACACGAACCCGGTTTGCGGGGCCATGTAGACATCCTCCGGCGTTCCGACCTGCTCGATCGCGCCATGGTCCATCACCACCACGCGGTCGGCCAGTTCGAGCGCCTCTTCCTGGTCGTGGGTGACGAAGATCGACGTCAGGCCCATCCGTTCGTGCAACTGGCGCAGCCAGCGGCGCAGATCCTTGCGGACCTTGGCGTCGAGCGCACCGAACGGCTCGTCGAGCAGCAGCAATTGTGGCTCGACCGCCAGCGCGCGGGCGAGCGCGACGCGCTGGCGCTGTCCGCCCGAAAGTTGCGCGGGGTAGCGATCGCCCAGCCCGCCGAGCTGGACCAGCTCGAGCAGTTCGTGCGCGCGGGCGCGGATTTCGGCCTTGCGCGGTCGCCGGCTGCGCGGACGGACGGACAGGCCGAAGCCGACGTTGTCCGCTACGTTCATGTGCCGGAACAGCGCGTAGTGCTGGAACACGAAGCCCACCTTGCGGTCGGCGACCTTGAGATCGGTCACGTCTTCGCCGTTGAACAGGACGCGGCCTCGATCGGGAAAAGCGAGCCCGGCGATGATCCTGAGCAGCGTCGTCTTGCCCGAGCCGGAGGGGCCGAGCAGCGCGAGGAACTCGCCGTCGCGCACATCGAGGTCGATACCGCTCAAGGCGGCGAAATCGCCGAAGTGCTTCGAGATGTTATCGAGTGTTATCAATGCCCCGCACTCCCGTGGTTGTAGCCGTAGCGCCATTCGAGAAGCGACTTCAGCACAAGCGTCAGCAGTGCGAGCACCGCCAGCAGCGATGCGACCGCGAAGGCGGCGACGAAGTTGTATTCGTTGTAGAGTATCTCGACATGCAGCGGCATCGTGTTGGTCAACCCGCGCAAGTGCCCGGAGACGACCGAAACCGCGCCGAACTCGCCCATCGCGCGCGCGTTGCACAGCAGCACGCCGTAGAGCAGGCCCCAGCGGATATTGGGCAGCGTCACACGCCAAAACGTCTGGAAACCGCTCGCGCCGAGCGACAGCGCCGCCTCTTCGTCGTCACGGCCCTGTTCCTGCATCAGCGGGATCAGTTCGCGCGCAACGAACGGAAACGTCACGAAGATCGTCGCCAGCACGATGCCGGGCACGGCGAAGATGATCTGAATATCGTTTTCGCGCAGCCACGGGCCGAACCAACCCTGCATGCCGAACAGGAGGATGTAGACGAGCCCGGCGACCACCGGAGACACCGAGAACGGCAGGTCGATGAAAGTGGTCAGCACGCTCTTGCCGGGAAAGTCGAACTTGGCGATCGTCCAGGCTGCGGCGATGCCGAACACGATGTTCAGCGGCACGCTGATCGCCGCCACCGTCAGCGTCAGCCTGATCGCGGAAATCGCGTCGGGATGCGCCAGCGCCGCGCCGTATTCGCCGAAACCCTTGGCCAAGGCCTCGGCGAACACCGCCACCAGCGGCAGCAGCACGAACAGCACGAGAAAGCCGAGCGCCAGGGCGAGCAACGCGAACGAGCCCACCGGCCTGCGAGCGGTGGCTGCGGTCATACGTCGATCTTCCTGCGGCTCCAGGCCTGCACCAGATTGATGAACAGCAGCATCGCGAACGACACCAGCAGCATGACCACCGCGATCGCGGTCGCCCCGGCATAGTCGTATTGTTCGAGCTGGGTGACGATCAGCAGCGGAGCGATCTCGGATTCGAACGGCATGTTGCCGGCGATGAAGATCACCGACCCGTATTCGCCGACCCCGCGGGCCAGCGCGAGCGCGAACCCCGTCAGCAGCGCGGGCAGCACGGCGGGCAGGATCACCCGCGTGAAGACCTGCCGCGGCGTCGCGCCGAGCGAAAGCGCGGCTTCCTCGATCTCGCTGGAAAGATCGGCCAGCACCGGCTCGACCGAACGGACGATGAATGGCAGCCCGATGAAGATCAGCGCGATCGTGATCCCGATCGGATTGTAGGCGACCTGGATGCCGAGCGGTTCGAGAAATTGCCCGATCCAGCCATTGCCCGCGTAGATAGCGGTAAACGCAATGCCCGCCACGGCGGTCGGCAGCGCGAAAGGAAGATCGATCAGCGCGTCGAATATCCGCTTGCCGGGAAAGTCGTAGCGCACGAAGACCCAGGCGACGATCATCCCGAACACCGCATTGACCAGCGCCGCGGCGAGCGCGGTGCCGAAGCTGACCTTGTAGGCGGCGACGGCACGGTCCGAGAAGCCGACCTCGAGGAACTCGGCCGGCCCCATCCCGGCAGCGCGGATGAACACCGTGCTGAGCGGAATCAGGACGATCAGCGAGAGCCAGGCGAGCGTGAAGCCCATCGTCAGCCCGAAGCCGGGGATGATGGACTTGCGCGCGGCGCTGGCGCTCTGGCCCGCCTTTATCGGAAGCGTCTGTTGCATCTGCAGCGGTCTGCTCAATGCGATCGGGCGCGCGTCAGCGCCTGGTCTCGGTGAAGATCTTGTCGAAGACGCCGCCGTCGTTGAAGAAGCGCTTCTGCGCAGCCTGCCAGCCGCCGAACGCGCCATCGATGGTCACGAGGTTCACCTCGGGAAAGGTCGAGGCATACTTGGCCTTCGCCGCTTCACCGGTCGGGCGGTAGAAGTTCCGGCCGATCACATCCTGCGCTTCGGGCGTGTAGAGGAAGCTGAGGTAGGCGCTGGCGACCTTCTCGGTGCCGTGGCGCCCGGCGTTGCCGTCGAGCACCGTGACAGGCGGCTCGGCGAGGATCGAAATCGAGGGCACGACGATGTCGAACCTGCCTTCGCCCAGTTCCTTCTGCGCAAGGAACGCCTCGTTCTCCCACGCGAGCAGCACGTCGCCGATCCCGCGCTCGGCGAATGTCGTGGTCGAACCACGTGCGCCGCTGTCGAGCACCGGCACGTTGGCGAACAGGCGGCGGACGAAATCCTCCGCCGCGGCGTCGGAGCCGTATCGCTCCTTCGCGTAGGCCCAGGCCGCGAGGAAATTCCACCGTGCGCCGCCACTTGTCTTGGGGTTCGGCGTGATCACGCCCACGCCGGGCTTCACGAGATCGTCCCAGTCGCGAATGTTCTTCGGGTTGCCGTCGCGCACCAGGAACACGATCGTCGAGGTGTAGGGCGAGCTGTTGTTGGGCAAGCGCTTCTGCCAGTTTTCGCTCAGCGCGTCGGTCTTCGCGGCGATCTCGTCGATGTCGTACGCCAGTGCGAGCGTCACCACGTCGGCGTCGAGTCCGTCGATGACAGCGCGCGCCTGCTTGCCCGCGCCGCCATGGCTCATGTTGATCGTCACGTCCTGCCCTGTCTTCGCCTTCCAGTCGGCGACGAAAAGCGGATTGATCGCCTCGTAGAGCTCGCGCGTGGGATCGTACGAGACGTTCAGCATTTCCACCGCGCCCTCACCGCCTTTCGCACCGCCCGACTCCGGGGCCTGCGAGCACGCGGCAAGAACCAGCGCGGTCGTGCCAAGCAGAGCGCCGAGTGCCCCGCGGCGCGAAAACGAACCGAAAACCATGAACGTGTCTCCTTGTCAGGCCCGCGAATACCGCGAACGAATCAGCCTCCCATTATTCCTATCTGTTAAATAGGGAATAGCAAGACAGGAAAAACGAAACTCATCCGGCGAACCGCTCCTCCCGCCGCCAAGGCGCGGCATAAGAAGTATCACCGAGCGCATCGCCGATGGTTCGCGTATCGAGCACCGCACGGCTTGCATCGTAAGCGCGGCCGAACTCGCGGCGAATTTCGCATTGCGCCTCGCTCACGCAGTCCTCGCACCGGCGATAGGACTGGCGCGACAGACATGGCAGGGGCGCCAGCGGCCCTTCGAAAATGCGCAGAACCTCGCCGAAGCTGACCGTATCCGCCGGGCGCAGCATCACGTAGCCGCCACTCTTGCCGCGCTTACTTTCGAGGATGCCGGACTTGCGCAAGTCGAGCAGGATCTGTTCGAGGAATTTGTGCGGGATGTTGTAGCGGCGGGCGATCTCGGCGCTGGTGGTGGCCTCGCCCTCAGGGGAAGCGGCGATCGCCAGCAAGGCGCGGAAGGCATAGCGGGCCTTGTTGGAGATCATCACTTCTTCCCTATCTGATAAGTCGACATTTAGCGCGAAATAGAAATTTCTTCAACGGTCACGTCATCAGGATCAGCGCAAAAGCGCTTCCCGCACCGACAAGGCATAGCGCGGTCAGCGGCAGGCCGAGCCGCGGAAAGTCCATGAAGCGGTAGCCGCCGGCGCCCATCACCACCGCGTTGTTGTGGTGGCCGAAGGGCGTCAGGAAATCGAGCGACGCGCCGACGGCGACCGCCATCAGTAGCGGCTCCACCGGCGTTCCCGTGCGCGAGGCGAGCCCCGCCGCGATCGGGCTGAGCACCACCGCGGTCGAAACGTTGTCCACGAACGGGGTGATGACGACCGCCAGCATCAGGATGGCGAGCACCACCACCAGCGGCTCGCCCAGCGGCAAGACGTCGGCCAGCCCGTCGGCAATCAGATGGGCGGTGCCTGTCTCCTCGACTGCGATCCCCAGCGGGATCATGCAGGCAAGCAGGATCACGATCCCCCAGTTCACGTCCTGCAACGCCGTGCGCAGGTTGAGTTGCCCCGACAGTGCGAACGCCAGCACGACGCCGCCGAAGGCGATCTGCGCCGGCAGAAGCTCGAGCGCCGTCAGCACGACCCCGACTCCGAAGATCGCGACACCGCCCAGTGCGTTGCGGCCCCTGCGCGCGATGCGGCGTGGGGACAGCGCCAGCAGTCCGCATTCCGCGGCAAGCTGGCGGATCGCCGCGCGATCACCCGAGACTGCGATGACGTCACCCATCGAGATGTGCAGATCGGCGAACCGCCCTTCGATCCGGCCGCGTCGGCTGGCAAGCGCGACGACGCGCGCATCGGGCCCGGCATAGGCCGCGATATCCTCGACTCGCGAGCCGAGCAGAAGGCTCTCGGGCATGACGACCAGCTCGAGTGGTTCCGCCTCCCCGCTGTCGATGTGCGAAAGCGCACCGTCGTCCGCCAATTCGTCGATCCGCCCGATATGACCCTCGACCAGTAGCGTATCGCCGAGAGCCAGCACGATGTTCTGGCGGCGTGCGAAAACATGCGCGCCATTGCGCACCACGCCGTGCAGAGTGAGGCCCGACTTGCGCTCGAAGGCGGCGAGGCTGACCCCCACGAACGGCGAACCCGGAGGCAGCGACCGTTCGGCCACGAAGTCGGTCGGTCCCACTTCAATCGCCTGCCCGCCCCCGTCGCCGCCGAACCGGGCGAGGACCCGCGGCGAGCCGACGACGAGCCAGGCGATCCCGATCAGCGCCAGCGGCCCGCCGACGATCGCCAGTTCGAAGTAGCCGAGGCTGCGCCCGGTCTCGCTGACCATCCATTCGTTGACGACGAGATTGGCCGGGGTGCCGGTCAGCGAGCAAAGCCCCCCGAGAAGGGTGGCGAACGACAGCGGCATCAGCACCCGCGCGGGCGCGATGCCGAGCCGTGCGCAGACCGACAGCGCTATCGGAAACATCAGCGCCAGCGCGCCGATATTGTTCATGAACACCGAAACCCCGGCTCCAGCGAGACAAAGGAACAGCAGGACCCCGGTTTCGCTGCGCAAGCGTGCGACGATCCCGCGCGCGAAGCGGTCGAGCGTGTGGGTGTCGGCCAGGGCGGCAACGACCAGCAGGATTTCGATCACCGTGACGACCGCAGGGCTGGCGAAGCCCGCGAACACCGAAGTCACCGGCACGGCGCCGCTGGCGAACCCCGCGGCAAGGCCGCACATGGCGACGATCTCGACCCGAAATCGCTCGGTGGCGAACGCGAAGAGCATCGCGAGCAAGATCGCGACGATCGCTCCCTGCTCAAAGCTCATGCAGCACTTGCCCTACCCGCCGGGATTGCCGAAACGCTGTCATCGAGCGCTCTATTCCACAAAACCCACTCGCGAGCTAGGCCATTGGCGAGCGCCGCACGATGCGGTTTCTTCCTATCGGCGAGACGGTGCGCTCAGGTGGCGGGGCGTAGCGCCCGGTCGAAATCGCTACCGGTCGGCTGCTGGAACAGGCGCAGGCCGAATTCGTGCAGCACCGCCAGCAGATGGTCGAACACGTCCGCCTGGATCGCCTCGTATTCGCCCCAGTCGACCGTTTCGGTGAAGCAGTAGACCTCGATCGGCAGCCCCTCGGCGCTGGGCGGCAGCTGCCGCACCAATTGCGTCATCGTGTCGGAAATCCGCGGATGCCAGGCGAGATAGGCGACCAGATAGGCGCGGAACACGCCGAGGTTTGTCATCCGCCGCAGATCGACCTCGCTGCGCCCTTCGGGCAGCCCGGCGTTGAAATCGGCGATGTCGCGCCCGCGCGCCGCTAGATAGTCCTTCAGCAACGAAAAACGGGCGCTCTCGCCTATCTCCGCTTCGCTCAGAAAGCGCACCGAATTCTGGTCGATCATCAGCGCGCGCTTGATCCGGCGCCCGCCCGATTCCTGCATCCCGCGCCAGTTCTGGAACGGCTCGGCGATCATCTTGTAAGTCGGGACGGTGGTGATGGTCTTGTCGAAGTTCTGGATCTTGACCGTGTGCAGCGCGATATCGATCACGTCGCCATCGGCATCGTATTGCGGCATCGTTACCCAGTCGCCCACCCGCACAATATCGTTCGAGGTGATCTGGACCGATGCCACCAGCGACAGGATCGTATCCTTGAACACCAGCATCAGCACTGCCGCGAGCGCGCCCAGTCCGGACAGGAGCAAGAGCGGCGATTGCCCGATCAGCGCGGAAACAATCAGGATCGCCGCTGCGCAGTAGACGACGATCTTGCCGACCTGGAGATAGCCCTTGATCGGGTGGCGGGCAGCATCGGGCCGCTGGACGTAAGCCTCGTTCGCCGCATCGAGCGCGGCGCTGATCGCCCGCGCGACGGTGAGAATGACGAACGCGCTCGCCAGCGTCGCGACCAGTATCTCTACCGCCGGGGGAAGATTGGGCACTACGGCCACCCCAGCGCCAATGATGATCGCGGGCACCGCGTTGGCGAGCCGCCCGGCGATCAGCGGGATCGAGGGCATGTTGTCGTCGAACGTGGTGCGCTCCAGCACCTTGTCGACCACGCGCAGCACTACACGTTTTGCTACCCAGTTCGCGATGGTGGCGACGAGGAGCAGGATGGTGAGACCCAGCGGCATCTCCAGCGATGGATGAACATTGAACGTCGGCATCGTCCACAGATCGGCGATCGGTCTTCTCCACTGGCGGTCAGGGCTCGTCGATGGCCCCGCGCTTATCGTCCCTTCCCGCTGGCGCGCAACCCCACCCGCCGTGGCCGCTCTCAATCAAATGTCGGCCCGCCTAATTTGCGATTGATTTGCACTAGCGAGAGGCTTAGCCGCACCTGCGAAAGATCCGCAATCAGGGGATGATCGTGCTTCCGAAAACCGCCCGCCAGATGAATTTCGCGCTGTTCACCAGTATTTGCCTGCCCGCCTCCGCATTCGCACAGGATATTCCGAACGAGGAAGCCGTGAGCGAGGAAGAGCAAGCCGCGATCGCCGACGAGAATACGATCGTCGTAACGGGCCGGGCGCAGAAGCTCTATCGCGTGGAGGAAACCACATCGGGCAAGCTGCCCACCGCGCCGCTCGAATCCAGCCTCGTCATCACCACGATCACCGAGCAGTTGATCGAGGATCAGGGCGCGCGCGACGCGCAGGATCTTTATCGCAACATCTCAGGCGTCAGTTTCTTCAGCTACGCCGGGGTTACCGCCCGCGGCTTCCGGCAGGAGGAAATCTTCTACGATGGGCTGCGCGGCGACCCCTACGCCGGTTTCTCGGTGCCGCAATTGTTCAATATCGAGCGGGTCGAGTTCCTCAAGGGTCCGGCGGGGATGCTCTATGGGCCAGGCGCGCCGGGCGGCGTGTTCAATTACATCACGAAGAAAGCGCGGGACGACGCGTTCGAGGGCCGCGTAAAGGCCATCGGTGGGACGGAGGATCGCTGGGGCGGCTCGGCGGAGGTCAACGCGCCGCTGGGCCGCGGTTTCGCCGCGCGCGGCGGCGTGTTCTACGAAGATCGCGGGACTTTTCGATTCAACGCCGCGTCGCGCACATTGATTATCGATGGCGGGGTCTCGTTCGATCCGGGGCCGATCCGCCTCGACATCCAGGCGACCCGCTATGACCAGGAACTGGACG
This sequence comes from Pelagerythrobacter sp., assembly GCF_041912895.1. Lineage (NCBI taxonomy): Bacteria > Pseudomonadati > Pseudomonadota > Alphaproteobacteria > Sphingomonadales > Erythrobacteraceae > Pelagerythrobacter > Pelagerythrobacter sp. The sequence continues at coordinate 1,062,983 of NZ_JAYSGI010000001.1, forward strand.
CCAATCGCCTGCGCGGCGTGCCGACCGGCGACGATGGCGAGTTCCTGACCGACCGCCGCTGGAACCACAACGAACCGGGCGATTTCCTGAACCTGCAATCCGATGTCTTCCAGATGCGGCTGGAGGCCGAGCCGCTGGACGAGCTCTCACTCGACGCCACGGCCCGTTACAACACCGCGACCGAGGTCCAGAACTATCACGAGCCGCGGGGGCTGTTCGATTCGGACGGCGACGGCACGATTGACGCGACGATCCGCGAATTCCGCGACCAAATGCGTACGCAGGATACATGGTCGTTCGGTGCCAACGCCGTCTGGTCCGCACAACTTTCCGGCAGCGTCGGCAACCGCGTGCTCGCCGGATTAGATCATTTCATATCGGACCAGTATTTCCAGGGCCGTTCGCTGCGGGGGACGACCGCGGTGACGCCGGGCTTGCCGAATCCGCTGAGCCTGTTCGATCCGCAATACGGGCAATCCGATCCGGCAACCTATAACCAGGGGCCGTTCAACGTCACGCTGACCGACGGTACGCGCACCGGCTTTTACCTGCTCGACGAGCTGACCATCGGGCGCCTGATCCTCACCGGCGGTGTGCGCCGCGACAGCTTCCGCGACGATGTGGACGGCACGGTTTTCGAGGACGACGAGACGACCTATCGCGCAGGCGCGGTCTACCGCGTGACCGACGAGATTTCCGCTTTCGGCCAGTATGCAACGAGCTTCGAGCCCCAAAGCGCGAGTTCGCAAAACCCGCTTGCCGGTGGGCCGTTCGCACCCACTTCCGGCGACATCTTCGAAGGCGGCATCAAAACCGCGCTGATGGGCGGACGCGTGCAATCGTCGCTGTCCGCCTATCAAATCAAGCGAACCAACATCCTGCAGATCGACCCGGCGGGCGATGCCGGTGGCGACGGGGTCGAGGATCTTCTCGCGATCGGCGAGATCACCAGCAAGGGTATCGAGTTCGACATCGCCGCCGACATCACGCCGGACTGGGTGGTGACGGTCGCCTACGGCTACAACGACACACGCATCACCGGCGACAACGGCGGCGGCGGCTTCTCGAACGCGATTGGAAACCGGTTCGCCAACGCGCCCGAGCATCAGGCGGGATTCTGGACCCGCTACCAGTTCCCCGCGCTTGGCCTCGCCGCGGCGGTGGGCGGCGATTACGTTTCCAGCCGCCTCAGCATCGACGGGCAGCGGGTCGATCCCTACATGGTTTTCGATGCTTCGCTGATCTACGAAACCGGCCCGATCCGCGCGATGGTGCGCATCGACAACCTGTTCGACAAGACTTATGCCGCTTCCGGCTTTATCGAGCGCACCGGCCATTTTCCGGGTGAGCCGCGCTCTGCCTTCGTGGAGGTCGGATACCGGTTCTGATGGAACTGGCGCGCGAGATCGACGGCAGTCGTCAGCCCCGCACGAAGCGCGTGCCCAAGGCTGCGCGCAATTGGTGGACTGTTCACCAATGGGTCGGCCTGAAACTGAGCCTGTTCATGACCTTTGTGCTGCTGACCGGCACGCTGGCGGTGGTGAGCGCGGAGATCGACTGGCTGCTCCAGCCGAGCCTGCGCGTCTCCCCCTCCACGGTCGAGGGACCGGTCGCTTGGGCGGAGATCGCCCGGAACGCCGCGCGATATCCCGGTGTCGCGCGGGCCACCGCGATCGACGCGCCGACCGCATCGGCCTTCGCCGCGCGGGTGACGATCGAGCACGCTGACGGATCGCTGGGCTTCCTTCACGCGCACCCGGCCACCGGCGCGATCCAGGGCGAGGGGCCGTGGGTCGATGCGGCGCGAGTGCTGCGCAACATGCATCGGCATCTCAACCTGCCGACTTCGATCGGCGTGCCGATCGTCTCCTCGCTCGCCTTCCTCCTGCTGGTGAGCCTCGTTTCCTCGTTCGTGGTCTACAAGAAATGGTGGCGCGGCTTCGCCAAGCCCCTGCGCCGCCGCGATGCGCGCACTTGGTGGGGCGATTTTCATCGGCTCGCCGGGGTCTGGTCGCTGTGGTTCGTGGCACTGATCGCGCTGACCAGCGTGTGGTATTTCGTCGAGAGCCTGGGCGGCGATGCACCGCCCGCGCCCCAAGCCGACATTGCTGCCCCATTCACGCCCGGTCCGGTCCGCGCCGATCTCGCGCGCTCGTTCGATGCGGCGCTGGCAGCCTATCCCGGCCTCCGAGTGGAGCGCGTAGTACTGCCGGGGCCGGATAACCCCCTGCTGCAACTCCACGGCGATTTCGAAGCCCTTCTCGTCCGCCCCCGCGCCAATGCGGTCTGGGTCGATACCCGCACGGCGCAAGTCTTGCTGAAGAGCGACGGGCGCGACCTGAACCTCCACCAGCGTATTTCCGAAATGGCCGACCCGCTGCATTTCGGCGATTTCGGCGGATACTGGACCAAGGCGGTGTGGTTCCTATTCGGGCTGGCGCTGACCGGCCTTTCCGTGTCCGGCGCGGCGATCTACTCGTTGCGCATAGCGCGCGACCGCGAACGCGTGCTGCGCCTGTCGCGCGCGCTTTCGGGCATGTGGCAAGGCATGGCACACTGGCGCTGGCTCTCGGTGCTGCTGCTGGCGATAGGCGCGGTCATGCTGGTCGAACTGTTCCGCCAGTAGGCACTACTGCGACCACTCCACTTCCGCTTGCGGGTTGTGCGGCACGAGGATCAGCGTGTTGTCCTCCACCCGCCACGATTGCAGGCGCGAAAGCAGGTTCATGCCCACCACGCTGGTTTCACCCAGCCCCGGCGCGATAACAGCATCAAGCCCGCGCGCGGCGACGTTGCCGAAGCGCATCTCGTCGATCGTGGTGATATCGGCCGAGATCGTGCCGTTCGCCGTGCTGAGCCGCACGGGCACGCCGCCGGTGCGCGGTTCCAGCCCGATGCGACCGGCGACTTGCGCGGACACCGCGGTCAGCGTCGCGCCGGTATCGACCATGAACGCGACCGGCTCTCCGTTGACTTGCGCGCGCAGCCAGAAGTGCCCGTCCGGCGCGAGCGGAATGCGCGTTTCGCCCCCCTCCACCACTTGTTCGGGCAGGCCGAGTTCGGGCACCGCCAGTTCGATCCGCGGATCGAAGCGCGAAAGCTGGAGCACCAGCATGACGAGAATGCCGACCAGCGCCAGCGTGCTCACCCGGCGCACGAACAGCCCGAACGGCACGCTGCGCCGCGCCATGACCGAGCCGATCCAGCCGGCCAGCAGCGCCGCCACGGTGGCTATGAGCAGGCCCGAGCGCGGAACTTCCGCGATCACTCCAGCGACGGCAGTGAAGAAGGGGTCGAAATCCACGCTGCCGATATAGGCGCTGTCGGCTTGCGCTTCCATGACCGATGCGCAACCCGCTTCAGGGTGCGCTTCGCGCGATCGTCGCTTCCGCCAGGATCAGCGAGAAGCGACCTTCGGCATCCTTCCACCGCTTCACCGGCGTCCATTCGCCCGCGAGCAGCAGCGCGTTGGAACTGCGGCGCGAGAACTTGTGGCTGTTTTCGGTATGGATCGTCTCGCCCTTAGCGAGCGCGAAGCTCTCGCCCGCGACTTCGAAGCGCATGTCCGTCTGCGCTTCCAGATGCATCTCTATCCGCGCGAAATCGTCGTTCCAGCGCGCGATGTGCCGTAGTTTGTCCACCGGAATCGTCCCGCCGAGTTCGCGGTTGATGCGCCGCGCGAGATTGAGGTTGAATTCGGCCGTCACCCCCGCGGCATCGTCGTAGGCGGCCTCCAGCACCGCAGGGTCCTTGATGAGGTCCATCCCGATCAGCAGCATCGAGCCTGCGCCCAGCGTGGCGCGCATCGTGCGCAGCAGGTCGACCGCCGTGCGCGGAACCATGTTGCCGATCGTCGAACCGGGGAAGAAGCCGAGCTTGGGCGTGGCGGCGGCCGCATCGGGCAACGCCACCTCGCGCATGAAATCCGCCTCCACCGGATGGACCGGCAGGCCGGGGAATTTGGCCGAGAGGTCTTCTGCCGCCGCGCGCAGGAAATCGCCCGCGATGTCGAGCGGGACGTAGGCCGCCGGCTCGATCGCCTCGAGCAGCAGTGGAGTCTTGACCGAGCTGCCGCTGCCGAATTCCACCACCGCGCGACCCGGCCCGATCGCATCCGCGAACTCGCCCCCTCGCGTGCGCAGTATCTCGGTTTCGGCACGGGTCGGATAATATTCCTCGACCTGCGTGATATCCTCGAACAGTTGCGATCCGGCATCGTCGTACAGCCAGCGCGCGGGGATCGCTTTCTGCGGCTGGCGCAGGCCCTCCAATACATCGGCGCGAAACGCGCGATCGACCCCCTGCTCGTCGCGATCGACGAGTGCGATCCCCTCCCCTGAAGCCATCAGATATCCTTTGCGAGCCGCAGGCCGGTGAATTGCCAGCGCTGGTGCGGATAGAAGAAATTGCGGTAGCTGGCGCGCGAATGGCCGCGCGGCGTGGCACAGCTCGCACCCTTGAGCACGAACTGGCCGGACATGAACTTGCCGTTGTACTCGCCCACAGCGCCCTCGCACGGGGCGAAGCGCGGGTACGGCAGGTAGCCCGATCGGGTGAACTGCCAGCAATCGCCGAACAGGCCTTCGCTGCCGATGGGAAGCGGCGGTGCAGCGTCGTCGAGCTGGTTGCCGCCGGCGGGATCGTGCGACGGCGCGCTTTCGCCGTGCTGGCCGCGCGCGACCGCTTCCCACTCGAATTCGGTCGGCAGGCGTGATTCGGCCCACGTCGCGAAGGCATCGGCCTCGAAATAGGAGATGTGCGTGACGGGCGCTTGCGGGTCGCGTTCCTGCCAGCCGCCATGGGTGAACTGCTCTGCGTCTCGCCAGTAGAGCGGAGCGTCGATGCGGTACTCCTTCACCCATGCCCAACCGTCCGACAGCCACAGCCGCGCTTCGCGGTAGCCGCCGTCGGCGATGAACGCATCCCACTCGGCATTTGTGACGAGACGGTCCGCGAGCGCGAACGGCTCGAGCAGCACCCGGTGGCGCGGCCCCTCGTTGTCGAAGGCGAAACCCGCGCCGTCATGCCCGACGAGCGCGATCCCGCCGGGATGGGTGTGCCAGCTATCGGTCGCTGGCCCGTCATGCGAACCCGAACTCGAGCCATCCCACATCGCCGGGCCCAGCGGATTCTGAAACAGCGCGTGCTTGATATCGGTCAGCAGCAATTCCTGATGCTGCTGCTCGTGCGCGACGCCGAGCGCGATCAGCGCGGCGCAATCGGGATCGTCGAGCACGTCTTCCATCGCGGCATCGACATGGCCGCGCCATTCGCGGATCTCGTCCACCGTGGGGCGCGAAAGCAGGCCGCGGTCGAACCGGGCGATCCGCTCGCCCTCCGCCTCGTAATACGAATTGAACAGGAACGGCCAATCCTCGCGATAGAGGCGATAACCGGGCCGGTGATCGCGCAGAAGGAAGGTTTCCCAAAACCAGGTGGTGTGCGCGAGGTGCCACTTGGCGGGGGATGCGTCCTCCATCGACTGCAACGTCGCGTCGGCATCCGACAGCGGCGCTGCCAGCGCTTCAGTGAGCGTTCGCGTGCGGCGAAACTGATCGGAAAGGCTCGCCGCCGGATCGGCGCAGCGAGCCGCGTTGGGCTGGGGCACGGAAATCTCCTGTCGCTTCCAGTCCTTAACGACGATGGAGCATTTCGGTTGCGATTGAAAGGGTGGTTTGGCGAAGCTCCCACCGCTCACCCAGTTACCGTAAGCTTACGTGGCCAATATCAAGCGGTATGCTACGTTGGTGCGAATCAATTCGTAAGGGGGACGATTGATGATGGCGAGATACTTCGCAGCAGCTTCAGCATTGCTCACTTTCGCTTCGCCGGTGTCAGCCGACTGGCATGAAGCACAGTCACAGCACTTCGTGGTCTATGCCGACGATAGCGAGAAAGACGTGCGCGAGTTCGCCGAACTGCTCGAGCGGTATCATGCAGCGATGAGTCTGCTGACCGGGCAAGAGGTCGCGGTGCCGAGCCCCTCGAACCGGGTTACAATTTTTGCCGTCGGAAACGAGCGGGAAATTCGACGATTGCTGGGTGACGGCGCTGACAACGTCGCCGGCTTTTACCTCCCGCGTGCCGGCGGCTCGCGCGCGTTCGTGCCCGATGTCCGCACTTCGAGCCGGGAAACGCCGTTCTCCTTCATCGTGCTGCTCCACGAATATGCCCACCATTTCCTGATGTCGAGCCAGCGGCACGCGATGCCGCGCTGGCTGAACGAAGGCGCGGCGGAATTCTTCGCATCAAGCCGTTTCGCGCGCGACGGCTCACTGCAAATCGGGCGCCCCGCCTATCACCGCGCGGGCGAGTTGGCCTACGCAAAGGACGTGAGCGTGGAAGAATTATTGGACCACGAACTCTACGAAGAAAATCGTGGGCGCCGCTACGACGCGTTCTACGGGCGGTCATGGGCGCTGTATCATTACTTGAGGTTCGATGAGGAGCGATCCGACCAGCTTTCGCGATACGCCACCGCCATCACCCAAGGGATGCCACCGCGCGCCGCTGCGGAAAGCGCTTTCGGCGATCTGGACGAGCTGGAACGCGATCTTGACCGCTACTTGCGCAAGCGGAGAATGACGACCTTCGATTTTAAGCCCGGAACCTTCGAGACTGGCGAGATAACCGTCCGTCGCGTGAGCGAGGGGATGGACGAGGCCATGCCGCTACGTATCCGGTCCCAACGCGGCGTCGATCGCGAACAGGCGCTGGAACTGCTGCCCGACGTGCGCGAAGTGGCGGCTCGCTATCCGAACGATGCCGATGTGCTGGCCGTGCTGGCCGAGGCCGAGCATGACGCTGGAAACGATGCGGAGGCCATCGCCGCCGCCGACCGCGCCATCGCGATTAATCCCACAACCAAGAACGCCTACGTGCAAAAGGGCCTATCTCTGTTTCGCATCGCTTTCGACGCCGAAGAAGACGAGATCGATGCCGCTTATGCCGCAGCGATGGAACCTTTCCAGAAACTCAACGCGCTGGAGAACGATCATCCGCTGCCGCTGATATTCTATTATCGCAGCTTCACGGAGCGCGGCGAAGAGCCAAACGAAAACGCCCGTCACGCACTGGAGCGCGCATCGATATTAGCACCGTTCGATCAGGGACTGACAATGAATGCCGCCAACATGCTAGCGAGCGAGGGAAAGATCGCCCTGGCGACGAGTTATCTGGAGTCGCTGGCCACTAATCCGCACGGCGGAGGTTTGGCGGAAGAAGCCCGCAATATGATCGAGGCGATGAAAACGGTCGACGAAGGTACGCGCTTTTCGAACAGTCGTGCATGGCGGGAACCGGATCCCGAAACGCTTTCCGACGATCCCGATGCGTCCACTTCCGAGGATGGAGAGGGTTCGGACGATAGCCCGACCGAACCGGAGAGTAGCGAACCGTCGGTTTGACCGCGATACGCCTGAACAACGCATCGTCCGGTCAGTTCGATCAATTCTTTCCGAACAACTTGCCCGCGAAACCGGCCACGTCGTCGAACGGGTTGCCGTCGTGGTCCTGATCGAGGATCTGGGAGAAGCGGGCAAGCGAGCCCTCGCCGCCGATCTGTTCGACGATCTGCTGCAGCGTGCCGGTATCGAGGCCGGTCTTTTCGGACGCGAGGCCGACGGTGTCGCCGGGTTCGTGATGCGCTTCACCCAAGGCGGCGATTGCCTTTTCGGCGTCGGCCGAATCGATGCCGAGCTTGTCGGCCATGTTCTTGACCGTGGGATGATTGTGCGCCGCGCCGAGCAGCTTGTCGAAAAGGGCCATGATCGTTTCTCCTGACTGGCCGGCCATCGCGGCCGCTTGGTCTTACAAACGAATGGCCCCCGCTCCGGTTTCCCGGGCGGGGGCTCTCCTCTCCAACCGTGAAACCGGTGAAATGCGCGTCAGGCGGCGACGGGAGTTTCAGGCGCGGCGTCGCGCACCCCCTGGTCGACGTGATCGGCGAACGGCGCGAAGTTGTCGATGAAAAGTTGCACCAGTCTGTTCGCGGTGCGGTCGTATTCGTCCTTGTCGGCCCAGGTCGAACGCGGATCGAGGATCCCGTCGTCGACACCGGGGACGGACACGGGAACCTCGAACCCGAAGTTCGGGTCCTTGCGGAATTCGGCTTCGTTCAGACTGCCGTCGAGCGCGGCGTTGAGCAGCGCGCGGGTCGCCTTGATCGGCATGCGGCTGCCGGTGCCGTACTTGCCCCCGGTCCAGCCGGTGTTGACCAGCCAGCACTGGACCTGTCCCTTGGCGATCCGTTCCTTCAGCAGATTGCCGTAGACACTGGGATGGCGCGGCATGAACGGCGCGCCGAAGCAGGTGCTGAAGGTCGCCTCGGGCTCGGTCACGCCGATCTCGGTGCCGGCGACCTTGGCGGTGTAGCCCGAAAGGAAGTGGTACATCGCCTGATCGGGCGTCAGCCGCGCGATCGGAGGCAGCACACCGAAGGCGTCGGCGGTGAGCATGATGACGTTGCTGGGCGGCGGGCCCATGTTTTCGGCCGACGTGTTGGGGATCGAGCTGAGCGGATAGGCGCCGCGCGTGTTCTCCGCGAGGGAGTTGTCGTCGAGATCGATCTCGCCGCTATCGTCCATCACCACGTTCTCGAGCACGGTGCCTTCCATCTTCGTGGTCGCGTAGATTTCAGGCTCGGCTTGCGGATCGAGACGGATCATCTTGGCGTAGCAGCCGCCTTCGAAGTTGAAGACCGCGGTGTCCGACCAGCCGTGCTCGTCGTCGCCGATCAGCGTGCGGCTGGCGTCGGCCGACAGCGTCGTCTTGCCGGTGCCCGAGAGGCCGAAGAACACCGCGCTCTTGCCGTCCTCGCCGATGTTGGCGCTGCAATGCATCGGCATCACGCCCTTGGGCGGAAGCAGGTAGTTGAGGATGCCGAACACGCTCTTCTTCATCTCGCCGGCGTATTTGGTGCCGCCGATCAGGATCAGCTTTTCCGACAGGTTGACCGCGATCACAGTCTCGCTGCGGCAGCCGTGGCGCGCGGGATCGGCGCGGAAGCTGGGCAGGTCGACGATCGTGTACTCGGGCACGAAGCCTTCGAGTTCCGCCGCCGTGGGCCGCACCAGCAGCGTGCGGATGAACTGGTTGTGCCAGGCGAGTTCGTTCACGACGCGCACGTTGGCGCGATATTCGGGTTGCGAGCCGCCGAACAGGTCGGCGACATAGAGCGTGTCCTTGTCCGACAGCGCGGCCATGAAATCCCCCTTGAGCGCTGCGAAATGTTCGGGCGTCATCGAGGCGTTGTTGTCCCACCACACGGTGTTTTCGGTCTCGGCGTCGCGGACGATGAACTTGTCCTTCGCGCTGCGCCCCGTGTGCTTGCCCGTCTCCACCACCAGCGGCCCATGCTTGGCGCGGCGGCCCTCGCCGTTCGCCAGCGCGGCTTCGGTCAATTCGGCCGATGACAGGTTCGCGTGGATCGTGGCGCGGGTTTCGATACCCTGGCTCGAAAGCGGGTAGGACAGCGTGGTCACTTCAATCTCCTGATCGCGCCGAACGGCCCCGCAAGGGGCTTCGGCGATTCGCTCGCATACGAATGCACGGAATGCATCTGCGCGCATAATCGCGCCGCGCCGCTGCGTCAAACGCTGTCCTGCCGCACCGCGTTGTCTCGCGCCATGGAACCGTCTAACCCCCTGCGGCAACTTGCAGATGGCTGGCAGCGGAGGCGACATGGCCGAGACGGAGCGCGGGAACGCGGGCGGCGAACAGGTAATCGCGCTGGTCGACGACGACCGCAATATCCTCACCACCGTGTCGATCGCGCTCCAGGCCGAAGGCTACGCCACGCGGCTCTATTCGGATGGCGAAACGGCGCTGAAGGCGCTGCTGGAAAGCCCGCCCGACCTCGCCGTGTTCGACATCAAAATGCCGCGCATGGACGGGATGGAATTGCTCAACCGGCTCCGCCGTCATTCGGAATTGCCGGTGATCTTTCTCACCAGCAAGGATGACGAACAGGACGAAGAAGCCGGGCTCGAACTGGGTGCGGACGATTATATCGCCAAGCCGTTCAGCCTGCGCCTGCTGCTGGCACGCATCCGCGCGATCCTGCGGCGGACCGAATTCCGCAAGGAAGGCGCGGCACGGCCCGCGGCGAACGGCGACGAGCCGGGCGAGCCGCTGGTGCGCGGACGACTGCTGATGGACCCGGCGCGCCACCATGTGACCTGGGACGGCAAGCAGGTGTCGCTTACGGTGACCGAGTTCCTGCTGCTCGAAGCGCTCGCCGCGCGTCCCGGCGTCATCAAGTCACGCAACGCCCTGATGGACGCGGCCTATCCCGACGACGTCTTCGTCGACGACCGGACGGTCGACAGCCACATCAAGCGCATGCGGCGCAAGTTTCGCGCGATCGATTCCGATTTCATCGCGATCGAGACGCTTTACGGCGCCGGCTACAGCTTCAGCGATGGCTGACACGGGTTTTCGCGACCGGCTGGATGCGGGCATCGACCGGCTCAGCTGGTCGCGCCGGGTCTCGCTCACGGTCCGCATCCTCGCGGTCAACCTGCTGCCGCTGGCGCTGCTGGGCGGCGGCATCTTCTATCTCGACACCTACCGCAACCAGCTCCTGTCGGAACGCTACAAGCTCGCCCGGATCGAGGCGCAGATCACCGCCGAGGCGCTCGCCGGGGCCTCGCGCACGCGACAGGAGGCGCTGCTGATCCAGATCGGCAAGGAGCAGAAGATGCGGCTTCGGATGTTCGACGCCGAAGGCCTGCTGTGGGCCGACAGCTTCGCTCTCGACGGCCCGGCGTTCGAGTTCGACGACGTCGGCGACGATGCCTTCTCGGTGGAATTCGCGCGCCTGCTCGACCGCTGGGTCAACACGATCGTCGGCGCGGACCCGATCCCCGACTATATCGAACCCGATCAGCCGATCGCCGATTCGTGGCCCGAACTCGCGCGCGCCCGCGCCGAAGGTCTGTCGCAGATCCAGTTGCGCGATGCGCCCGACGGCACCCCGGTGATCAACGCCGCCGCGCCGGTCGGTCTCAACGGGGCTACGCTGCTGACCACCCGCAACGCGGTGGACATCACCGACAAGGTTCGCGAGGCGCGCTCGACGTTGGGGATGGCGGTGTTCTTCGCGCTGCTCGGTTCGATCTTCCTCTCGCTCTATCTCGCCCGCACGATCGTACGGCCGTTGCAGGCGCTGGCGCGCGCGGCGATGCGCGTGCGGCTTGGCCGCGAACGCGAGGTAGAGGTGCCCCGCCTGCCGCAGCGGCGCGACGAGATCGGCGCGCTTGCCCGCGCGGTCTCCGACATGACCAACGCGCTGCGCCAGCGGATCGACGCGGTCGAACATTTCGCCGCCGACGTCGCGCACGAGATCAAGAACCCGCTCGCTTCCCTGCGCAGCGCGATCGAGTCGCTCGCCCGGGTGGAGGATCCCGAGCTGCGCGCGCAGCTGATCGACATCGCGGCGCACGACATTCGCCGCATCGACCGGCTGGTGACCGAAATCTCCGACGCCAGCCGGGTCGACGCGGAAATCTCGCGCACGACCTTCGAGAATCTCGACCTCGGCGACCTCGCCGCAGCGATCATCACCGCGCGCGACGACCGGTCCGAAAACGATGGCCGTGCGATCGAACTGACCCGCCCGATGGGCGGCGCGCGGATAATGGGCGTGCCGTTGCGGCTCGAGCGCGTGATCGAGAACCTGCTCGACAACGCGGTCTCGTTTTCACCCGCCGGCGGCCTGATCGCGGTGGCAATCGCGCACGACGACGACCGCGTGACGCTGTCGGTGTGCGACGAAGGGCCGGGAATTCCGGAGGATGCGCGCGAAAAGGTATTTCAGCGATTCCATTCCGACCGCCCCGATGCCGAGGCTTTCGGTAATCACAGCGGGCTCGGCCTCGCGATCGCGCGCACGATCGCCGAGGCGCACGACGGCTCGCTCGAGGCGCGCGAGCGCGAGGATGGCCGCTCGGGCGCATGCATGGTGCTCGCCTTGCCGCCCGCATCGGCCTCGCACCGGTGACGGTTCGGCAGGCAACTTGCGTCGCGATCGGCGGCCGGGGGCTGCTGATCGAGGGACCGCCAGGCGCGGGCAAGAGCGGCCTTGCGCTTGCGCTAATCGATCGCGGCGCGATGCTGGTGGGCGACGACGGCGTGACGCTGGAGGTACGCGACGGGCAGCTCTGGGCACTGCCCCCGCCGAACACCGCGGGCCTCGCCGAAGTGCGCAACATAGGCCTGCTGCGCTTCCCCGTCGCCGAAGCGCGGGTCGCGCTACGCCTCGTGCTCGATCCCGCCGCGCCGCGCTTTATCGAACACGCCGCCGAGCAGGACATCGCCGGCGCGCCGATCCCGTGGCTCGCGTTCGATCCGGGCATCGCGCCGGCGGCCTTCCGAGCCGAGCTCGCGCTCGCCGCCCACGGGTTGCCCCTTTCGGGGACGGCGACCGCCTGATCCCTTCCCAACCGGCACATGAGCGCGCACACCGGCGCGCCATGGCCGACGATTCGCCCGACCATCGCCAGCACGTCCTGCTCGTCACCGGTCTTTCGGGCGCGGGCAAGACCACCGCGTTGCGCGTGCTCGAGGATCTCGGGTGGGAAGCGATCGACAATTTCCCCATCCGTCTGCTCGGCCGACTGATCGGCGGCGCGAATCAGGAAGGGCCGCGTCCGCCGCTGGCGATCGGGTTCGATTCGCGCACCCGCGGCTTCGTCCCGCACGAGATCATCGCCAAGGTGAAGGAACTGGCCCGACGCGACGATCTGGTCGTCACCACGCTGTTCCTCGACTGTGGCAGCGGCGAGCTGGAACGCCGCTACAACGAAACCCGCCGCCGCCACCCGATGGCGGCCGATCGCCCTGTGCGCACCGGCATCCTGGCCGAGCGCGAACTGCTGGAGCCGCTGCGTCGCTGGGCCGACGCGGTCGTCGACACCACCGAATTCTCCAGCAACGACCTGCAACAGGCGGTCCGCGCGCAGTTCGCCGACAGCGCACCGGAGGAAATGGCGGTCATCGTCTCCAGCTTCGGCTTCGCTCGCGGCACGCCCCCGCTCGCCGATCTCGTATTCGACATGCGCTTCCTCGACAATCCGCACTGGGTGCCGGAATTGCGCGAACAGACCGGGCTCGACGCCCCGGTGGGCGAGCATATCGAGCGCGATCCGGGCTTCACCCCCGCATTCACGCAGATTCGCGACCTCGTGCTCACCTTGCTCCCGCGCTACGAGGCACAAGGCAAGAGCTATGTCAGCATCGCCTTCGGGTGCACCGGCGGCCGTCACCGTTCGGTCTACGTCGCGCAGAAGTTCGCAACGGCCTTGCACGAGGCGGGATTTTCGCCCACGATCATTCACCGCAATCTGGGCTCGCGTGCGGCCGACGAAATCGAAGGCCCGCAATGATGAAACGCCCTCCGCAACGGTCCCTGGCCACGGTTCGCATGCTCCTTTTCTCGAAATCCGGCAGAAGCCTCCTCGCATGATCGGCATGATCTTGGTCACCCACGGCCGCCTGGCCGAGGAATTCGTTCACGCGATGGAGCATGTCGTCGGGGCGCAGGAAGCGATCGCGACCGTATGCATCGGCCCCAACGACGACATGGAGCAGCGGCGCAAGGAAATCGCCCGCGCGATCAAGCAGGTCGACGACGGCAGCGGCGTGGTCATCCTGACCGACCTGTTCGGCGGCACCCCGTCGAACCTCGCGATCTCGCTCCTCGAGGCCGGCAGGGTCGAAGTGATCGCGGGCATCAACCTGCCGATGCTGATCCGCCTGTCGGGCGTTCGCAAAAGCGCCGGGGTGGGCGATGCGGTGCGCGCCGCCCGCGATGCCGGGCAGACCTACATCACCGTCGCGTCCGAGCTGCTCGGCCAGCACGCGAAGGCCTGCTGATGGAGCGGCGCGAAGTCACCATCGTCAACAGCCGCGGCCTCCACGCTCGCGCCAGCGCCAAGTTCGTCAACGTCGTCAGCCAGCTCCCGCCCGATATCGAGGTTCGGGTGGCGAAGGATGGGCACGAAGCGGCCGGCGGCTCGATCCTCGGCCTAATGATGCTCGGCGCGGCCAAGGGCGATTCGATCGAGGTGATCGTGAAGGGTGATGGCGACGGGCGCGTGCTCGAACAGTTGTGCGCGCTGGTGGACGACGGCTTCGGCGAAGACTGATGCCCCCCGTGTCGCGGCGCCGGATCACGGGCTTTTCCAATCCCACCGTCAAGTTTCTGCGCAGCCTGCGCGACAAGAAGCATCGCCGCCGCGCGAAGCGGTTCTTGGCGGAGGGACTTCGCCTGCTGACCGAAGCACGCGAATCGGGCCGCCTGCCCGACATGCTGGTGATGGCTGAAGGCCGCGAGGCCCATCCGCTGGTCGATGCGCTCGAACGCGATGTGGCCGCGGCCGGCGGCGAGATCGTCGAGACCAGCGCGGAAATCCTCGCGAAGATCACCGGCAAGGACAATCCGCAGGCGATCGCCGGTGTTTTCGCCGAGTTCGACACCACGCTCGCCGCGCTGGACCGCGATGCCGCGCCGATCTGGCTGGTCGCGCAGGCGCTGCGCGACCCCGGCAATCTCGGCACGATGCTGCGCACCGGGGATGCGGTCGGCGCGGGCGGGCTGATCCTGATCGACGACTGCGCCGATCCGTTCGGCGTGGAGGCGGTGCGCGCCAGCATGGGGGCCGTGTTCACGCAAGCGATCGCGCAGGCGCGGTGGGAGGATTTCCTGCCTTGGCTGCGCGGCGGACCCGGCCAGCTCGTCGCGGCGAGCCTGCGCGATGCCGTGCCCTATCGCGGTGCCGCCTATGCGCGCCCCTGCTTCGTGCTCGTCGGCAACGAATCGCGCGGGCTGCCCGAAGCCTACGAAGCGGAATGCGACCTGCGCGTGACGATGCCGATGCGCGGGCGCGCCGACAGCCTCAACGCCGCAGTCGCGGGCGCGGTGCTGGCATACGAAGTGCTGGCAACGCTCAACGGCTGACATCCGTTCAGCGGGCACTCAGCCGCCGCCGCCCACGAGGCGCCGCATGAGAATTGCGCTGGCCCTGTCGCTCGCACTGCTGACCGCCGCCTGCGTCGCCCATCCCGCGGCGTCCGAGCGGCTGACCGAGAGCCAGTGGCGCTTCGTGACGATCGACGGCGGCTCGCCAGCCGTGCCCGAGAAGGCCACGCTGACCTTCGCCGAAGATCGCCTGTCGGCGAGCGTGGGGTGCAACGGAATGGGCGGCGACTGGCGGATCGAGCAGGGGCGGCTCATCGCCGGCCCGCTGATGGGCACCAAGATGTTCTGCGAAGGCCCGGTGTGGGAACAGGAGCAGGCCGTTTCCGCCCTGCTGGTGGCAGCGCCGAAGCTCGAATGGGATGGCGACCGCCTGTTCCTGAATTCGAGCGGGCACAGCGCGGAACTCGAACGGCTCAGCCCGGAGCCTTAAGGAGGCCCCTAGTCGCCCACGGCCCGGACCAGCCGCCGCTCCATCGGCGCGAGCACCCCGGCGAGCTCGTGCCCGCGCTTGAGCACCTGGCCGTGTTCGCCGAACAGCGCCCACATGCCCTGCCGATTGCGCAGCGCGGGGCGTTTCTCGACCCGCGCCTGCGGGCGCTCGGAGGCACGGCGGAAGGCGGCGAAGACCGCCGCATCCCGCGTGAAGTCCATCGCGTAATCGCGCCATTCGCCCGCCGCGACCATGCGTCCGTAGAGGTCGAGGATGCGTTGCAGTTCGTCGCGCGCGAAGCCGATCTGGTTCGGCGCGCGGCCCGGAAAAGGGACGATGTTGGGGAACCCGCCGGCCCCCGCACCGCCGCTCATCAGCTGTCGGTCCCGCTACGCTTGACCGGCTCCAAGGGAGTCGCTGCGCGCAGTTGCGCTAGCTCGTCGCGCAGCGCGGCGAGCTGCGCTTCGAGCTGCTCGATCCGGCGGCCGCCGCCAGCGGCGATTTCCTCGCACGGCTCGTCGCACGGCGTACCGTAGGGGATGAACTCGCGCAGCCATTCCTCCGCCGGAACGAGCGTGGAGCGCGCCTTGAGGCCGATCATCGTCGCGCCGGCGGGCACGTCGTCGGTCACTACCGCGTTCGCCCCGATGCGCGCGCGTTCGCCGAGCACGATCGGCCCGATGATCTGTGCGCCAGAGCCGATGATGACCCCGTCGCCTACCGTGGGATGGCGCTTGCCGCCCTGCCCGTTCGTCGGGTTCGTGCCGCCCAGCGTCACGCATTGATAGATCGTCACGTCGTCGCCGATCTCGGCGGTTTCGCCGATCACCGTAAAGCCGTGGTCGATGAACAGGTTGCGGCCGATCTTCGCGCCGGGATGGATGTCGATCGCGGTCAGCCAGCGCGAGAGGTGGTTGACGAACCGGGCGAGGAAGAACAGCCGTGCGTCGAACAGCCAATGCGCGAAACGGTGGAAGCCAAGCGCAAGAACACCCGGATAGAGCAGGATCTCCCAGCGCGAGCGCGGCGCCGGATCGCGGGCCCTGATCGAGTCGAGATAGGCGGCGAGGCGTTCGAACATCGGCCCGTTTTTCCCACGTGTCGCCCGGCGAGGCAAGCCGGGCCTAGTTACCATGCCCCAAGTCGAGCTTTCCCTGCTCGGGCCCCCGCACAGCCTCCAGCGCATCGCGCCAGATCGACAGTGTCGGCGGCGCCTTGCGCTCCAGCGTCAGCCGGTCGATCGCGGCGACCAGCCGCTCGATTCCGGCGTAGCTCCGCTCCGCTCGGGGCACGAGGTAGGTAAGCGCACCCTCGCCCAGCGCAAGGCCCCGTTGCACGGCGTGGCTCTCGATCAGCCCGCCGACGAGATCGTCGCCCGGCGTGCCGATCTCGAGGTGGAGCGCCGCGCCGACGCGGCTGCGCAGGTCGGGCAGCGTGATCTGCCAACTCGGCGAACCTGCGACCAGCAGCAGCGGCTCGCCGCTTTCCTGCGCGCGATTCCAGCGATGGAACAGCTCGGTTTCGTCGAGCGCATCGGCCCCGTCGATCGCCGCGCCGGACCCGGCGTTGGCGAACCAGCGCGCCAGCAGCGACTTGCCCGAACGCGGCGGACCGACGAGCACTGCGGTGCCGAACGGCCAGCGCCCGGGCTCGCGCAACGCCTCCGCTACGTGCGAATTGCCCGCGCCGAGCACGATCCGCGCGGGATCGTCCTTGCCCCGCGAAACCAGCGGAAGGGCGAACTGCGACACGGCGCGGCCTTCGCCTAGCGGCTGATGGCGATGGAATTGCCCGACTGACGGACCGTGAAGCCGCGCGCGCGAAGCGCCGCGGCCAGCTGCTCCGCGCTGCCTGCGAACGCCACCGACATCACCGAATTGCCGCCGATCGCCGTGCTCGAGATCGTGGCCCCGCGAACGCCCGGCGTCGCGCGCACCCCGGCGATGGACGCGTCGAACGCGCCGGCGTCGGGGCTGGCGAACTGGATCGTATAGGTCGCTGCAGCGGCGGCAGGCTGTTCCGGCGCGGTAGCCGCTTCGCCTTCGCTTACGGTCGCGCTCTCCGCCAGCGCGGCTTCACGCGCGGCGGCTTCGGCGCGTGCCTGCGCCTGCGCGCTGCGGCCCAGCTCGATCAGCCGCTGGAGCGCCGGGTCGGCCTCCACCGTGCCGAGATCGAGCGTCGGGTCGGGCCGCAGCGTTCCTGCCGCCAGCGCGCGTTCGAAAATCACGTTGAAGCGCTGCACCGCCTGGTCGAGCATCGCCGGAAGCTGGTCCGGGCCCTGCGCGGTCAGCGTGAATGCGTCGAGGTAGGTGTTGTCGGGGCCGTAGCGCGCGGTGAACTGCCCTTCGATCGGCCCGCCCGGCCACATGTACCTGAGATCCGCGATCGGCACGAGCACGTCGGAGGCGGCGAACTGGTCGAGCACATTGCGCCACCACAGGCGGCTGCGGCGGCTCGTCTGGCCGTAGGTGATGAATAGCGAATCGCCGCCCGCACCCGAAGGCCGGACGTAGTTTATCCGGCTCGCTCCGGTCTGATATTCGGCCCAGGCGCGCTGCCACGGGTTGCGCTGCTCGTAGACCGTCGCAGTGCCGGCGGACATCGTCACCGGCACCAGCAGCATCGGTGCGGAGCCGGGTCCGCGACCACTCGCGCCGAGCAACCCGCCCGCGCGGCTGCGATCGAAGATCACGCCCAACCGCGCGATGTAGCGGTGCGGGCCGATATTCTCGTGCTCGATCACTACCGCGGCGACGAGGCTCTGGAGCTGACCGTCGGGGATGTCGGGCCCGCCGATCTTCTCCCACGCCAGCCGCTGCGCCTCGCGCCAGCCCTTCTCGCGCGCATCGTCGGCGCTGTCGCCGGTCACGTCGACCTCGATCCCGCCCACGTTGATGTCGTTGCTGCTGGCGACCGGAGCGATGCCGCGATCGCCCTCCACCTGCGCCCACAGCACCGCGCCGCCCACTGCGAGCGCCAGCGCGCCGGCGAGGGCGATCAGGGGCGTGCGCGGAAGGCGGGGGAGCGAAAGGGTCTGGGCCATCGGGGAAAACTCGCGGCCTTTTGCCGAAACGGACGTGGAATTCCAAGCGCGAATGACTAAAGCGTGTCGCCATGTCGACCAACAACCCGCCGCCCGAGCGCTATACCTATCAGCAGGCAGGCGTCTCGATCGATGCCGGCAATGCGCTGGTCAAGGCGATCGGGCCGCTGGTGAAGGCGACCGCACGCCCCGGCGCGGACGGCGAGATCGGCGGCTTCGGCGGCTTCTTCGATCCGAAGGCGGCGGGCTATTCCGATCCGCTGCTGGTCGCCGCGAACGACGGCGTGGGCACCAAGCTCAAGCTCGCGATCGACCACGACCGGCACGACAGCGTCGGGATCGACCTCGTCGCGATGTGCGTGAACGACCTGATCGTGCAGGGTGCGGAGCCGCTGTTCTTCCTCGACTATTTCGCCACCGGCAAGCTGGAAACGGGCGTCGCCGAGCGGGTGATCGCGGGCATCGCGGAGGGCTGCCGCGAAGCCGGATGCGCACTGATCGGCGGCGAGACGGCGGAAATGCCGGGCATGTATGCCGCCGGGGATTACGACCTCGCGGGTTTCTGCGTCGGAGCGGTCGAGCGCGGCGAGCAATTGACGGGGGACAGGGTGGCGCCCGGTCAGGTGCTGCTCGGCCTCGCGTCTTCGGGCGTCCATTCCAACGGCTATTCGCTCGTCCGGCGGCTGGCGGAGGATTTCGGCTGGCGGATGGACCGCCCCGCCCCGTTCGACGCGGATCGCCCCCTGATCGAGGCGCTGATCGCGCCTACCCGAATCTATGTGAAGAGCCTGCTTCCCGCGATCCGCGCCGGGCGCATCGCGGCGCTGGCGCATATCACGGGCGGGGGATTGCTGGAGAACATCCCGCGCGTCCTGCCCGCTGGCACGCACGCGGTGGTCGATGCCGATGCGTGGAAGCAGCCCGAGCTGATGGCGTTTCTCCAGACGCAGGGAAACATCGAACCGGGCGAGATGGCGCGTACCTTCAACTGCGGCGTGGGCATGGTGCTGGCAGTGGACGAGGCCGAAGCCGATTCGCTCGCGCGCGACCTCGAAGGCGCGGGCGAAACCGTGCTGCGCGTCGGCCGCATCGAGCCGGGCGAGCGTGGCTGCACCGTGCGCGGATCGGCGGAGACGTGGGGCGCGACAGAACGCTGGGAGGCGCGGCACCTTGCCTGACAAGGCGCGCGTCGCCGTCCTCGTTTCGGGCACGGGGACCAACATGGCCGCGCTGCTCTATGCCAGCCGTTTGCCGGGTGCCGCCTACGAAATCGTGCTGGTAGCGAGCAACGACCTGGCGGCGGGAGCGCTCGCGCTGGCCGAGGCGGAGGGTGTCGCGACCTTCGCGCTCTCGCACAAGGGCATGAAGCGTGCCGAGCACGATGCGGCGATGGATGCGGCGGCACGGGAGGCTAAGGCCGATTACATCGCGCTCGCCGGGTACATGCGCGTGCTCGGTCCCGCGTTCGTCGCCGATTGGCAGGGGCGGATGCTCAACATTCATCCCTCGCTGCTGCCCAGGTATCCGGGGCTCGACACCCACGCGCGCGCGATCGCGGCGGGGGACGGCCACGGCGGCGCGTCGGTCCATCTCGTCACCGACGATCTCGACATGGGCGAAGTTCTCGGCCGCGCCGAAGTCGCGATCGCGCCGGGCGACACCGCCGAGACGCTCGCCGAGCGGGTGAAGTTCGCCGAGCACCAGCTCTACCCGCGCGTGCTGGCCGACTACGTGTCGCGCCCGTTCGATCCCGATTGGCTTGTGGCGCAGGTACGCGAGCGTGCGATGGCACTGCCCCATGCCGAAGAGACGCTGAGTCACGGCATGCCCTGCTTCGGGATCGAGAAGGGCAAGAAGTTCGCCTGGGTCAGCATGGACCATCACGGTGACGGCAAGACCGCGCTGCTCGCGAAGATCGATGGCGCAGACGAGCAGGCGCAACTGATCGAGAACGATCCTGAGCGCTATTATCGCCCGGCCTATTTCGGCGACGGGTGGATCGGGATCCGGCTCGATCTCGGCGATACCGACTGGCAATCGATCGAGGACTGGCTTTCGCGTAGCTGGCGCGCGGTCGCGCCCAAGAAGCTGACCGGCCTGATGGACGCGGCGGACCAGTTCTGATGCCGCCGCGCCCGCACCCTCTCGCGCGGGCGCCGCTGGTCGACCGGCTCAACGGCTGGCTGGCAAGCGGGTGGGCGCGCGGCTGGCTGTCGCGGCCAGCGCTCGATCCCGATGCGCTGTGGGCGAAGGCGGCGCGCGGCTTTTCTTCCTTGGACGAAGCGGGTGGCCGCAGCGAGACAGACGTGGCCGATTTTCGCGCGCGGCTGAACATGCTCGCGCGGTCGCTGGAGGACGAGGCGCAGCTCAACCCGCTCGGTCTCTGCATCGCGCACGGGCAACTCGTTCGCGCGATCCGCCACCGGCTCGGGCTGGGGCGGCTGTGGCGCGCCCGCCCCGAACTGCTCGAAACCGAGCTCGCTCCGCCGATCCTCGTCGTCGGGCAGATGCGCAGCGGCACCACCCGCGTCCACCGCCTGCTCGCGGCCGATCCGGCGCATTGCGCGACGCGGTTCTGCGATAGCTGGCACCCCGTCCCCGCCCGGCCCGACCTGCGGCCACTCAAGAGCGGGCTGGCGCTGGCGATGGCGCGGCGGCTCGATCCGTGGCTCGATACGATCCATCCGTTCGGCGCCGCGCGCGCGGACGAGGAACTGGGTTGGCTCGCCGCCGCGCTCGATCATTGCGCCTACGAGGCACAGTGGCACGTGCCCGCCTTCACCGCGTGGAGCGAGGCACGCGATCCGGCGCCCGTATACCGCGAGTTCGCGCGCATCCTGCGTACCGATGCCGCGCATCGCGGCAACGCGCACCGCCCGCGCGTGATGAAAGTGCCGCAGTTCGCGGAAGACCTGCCCGCGCTGCTCGCACGGTTCCCACAGGCGCGCGTGGTCGTCTCGCAGCGCTGCGACGAAGCGACGCTGCGCAGCTCGATCTCGCTGGTCGCCAACCAGATGGCGATCCAGTCCGATGCCGCCGATCTACCCGCGATCGAGACCGAATGGCGGCGCAAGATCGCCTTGCGCGCCGCGCGGATCGCAGCCGCTCTCGATGACTTCGGCGGTCGTGTGGTACGGATCGATTTCACCCGGCTGGACGCCGACTGGCGCACCGAGATCGCCGCGCTCTATGCCGCGCTCGACCTGCCGCTGGATCGCGAGGCAGAAGCTGCGATGGCGCGCGAGATGGCCCGTGCCCATGGCGCGCCGCACGCCGATCACGCGCGCCAGCTCGAAGATTTTGCTAAGCCGCCGGGCGGCGAACGTCAGGCCGCTTCGGTCCCGCGCACCGCCTCGGGCATCAAGATCCTCGCCAGCGCGGGCGAATCCTCGCCGTAGCTCTGCCAGTGGACGATCTTGTTCTTGCGGGTCCGTGCCCGCCAGAGCGTGTCGTGCGTCAGCCGTTCCTCGTCCGCCGACGCCGTGCCCTTCAGCAGCACATCGCCATCGTGCATCACGATCTGCATGTCGTGCATCGCGTAGTTCGCTTCCAGATCGAAGAAGCGGCGCGTGGCGGTGGCGACGTTTTCGCGCCCGTCGATCCATTCGCCGCGGCTGTCGACGAAGCGGATGTCGTCCGCCAGCAACGATTCGACTTTGTCCGCGTCGCGCGCGTTCATCGCCGCGAGGTAGCGTTGCACCACCCGGATCGGTTGCGGTGTATTCCAGTGAAACACGATTGTGCGCTTTCCGCACCACCCCGGCTCGGCCGGATCACGTTTAATGCGACTGGCGGGCGATACGCGAACACGCATACCACCCGCCGTCGAGTCGCGTCTAATCGTTATTTTCGGGCGACGAATCGCATCCGATCAGTCGACGATCTCGTCCTCGTCGAAGAAGAAGTCGATCTCGATCTTCGCGTTCTCGTCGCTGTCCGAACCGTGGACGGTGTTCGCTTCGATGCTTTCGGCGAAGGTCTTGCGGATCGTGCCTTCGTCGGCATCGGCCGGGTTGGTCGCGCCCATCACATCGCGGTTGCGCTTCACGGCGTCGACGCCTTCGAGCACCTGCACGACCACCGGGCCGCTGGTCATGAATTCGACCAGTTCGCCGAAGAAGGGGCGTTCCTTGTGCACGGCGTAGAAGCCTTCGGCCTGGTCCTTGCTCATGCGGATGCGCTTGGAGGCGACGACGCGCAGGCCGGCTTCTTCCAGCATCTTGATGACCGCGCCGGTCAGGTTGCGGCGAGTGGCATCGGGCTTGATGATCGAAAAGGTGCGGGTGACCGCCATGGGATATTCCTTAGAAACTCGGGGGAGACACGAAGGTCCGTGCGGGCGCGCACCTAGCGCCGCGCCGCGCGCGCCGCAAGCCCCGTCGCTAGCGGAACGCCTCGCCGACCATAAGCTGGCCGGTCGTTCCGCCTTCTCCCTTGGTCGCAGTGAAGCTGAACGGCGATCCGTCCGCCGACTTGCCGCCGATCATCTGCATCGTGTCGGTATCGAGGTTCAGTTCCAGCTCGATGCCCGCCGCTTCCGCCTGCCTGCGATAGAATGCGATCATCTCCGCCGCCGGCGCATCCGATTCCATGGTCAGCAGCGCGCCCTTGCTGCCGGCCTGATCGAACACCGTGTTCGAGGCGACCTCGGCGCCGGGAAAGATCGAGAAGCCCCGCGGCAGATCGACCGGCACATCCGCGCCCGATCGCATCCGCGCGGTGCCCTCGTCGGTTTCGATCGTGGCGGTCACGGCATCGCCTGCCTCGCTTGCATCGCCAGCAGCAACCTCCTGCGTGCCCGATCGCTCGGAACCACACGCCGCCAGCGCCAGCACCGCCACCAAGACTAGAACCTGTCTCACCGTTTGCGCACCCATTTGCCGTTCTCCAGTTCGTGGAACTCTCGTTCGACATCCTCGCGCCCGTCGAAACGGCGCCAGACGTCGCGTGCCGCCGCACGGCCGCTTTCGCCGAAGAACAGCAGCGCGCGATCGAACCCATCGGCTTCCTCGCGCCACGCGCCGTCCGCCAGCGCCACCAGCCGCGCGCCGTTCGCCGCCGCGCATTCGGTGGAGAGCAGCACCGGCTGGTGCGCGGCATGCGGCGCATCGGCGCGCCCGCTGGCGAGGAATTCGGGCGGCGCGTGATCCCACAGCGCTTCGCCGATCCGGTCGAGCAGCGCGCCGTCCTCCGCCACAACCAGTATCCGCTGCCCGCCGCGCGCCGCCGCCTTCGCGATCAGCGGCAGCACGCGTTCGACGGGCTGGCCCGGCGCGAGATAGAACCCGACGCGCACCGCCCGCCCGCGCTCAGCCTTCCAGCGTATCGCGCACGAAGCGGTCGATCAGGCGCGCGCCATATCCGGTCGCCCCCTTCTCCCACGTCGCGCCGGGCTTGTCCGACCAGACCATGCCCGCCACGTCGCAGTGCGCCCAGGCCACGCCGTCGTGGATGAAGCGCTGGAGGAACTGCGCCGCGGTGATCGATCCGGCAGGGCGCGGCCCAACGTTCTTCACGTCCGCGATCTGGCTGTCGATCAGCTTGTCGTAGGCAGGGCCGAGCGGCAGCCGCCACAGCTTGTCGCCGCTTTGCGTACCGGCGGCCAGCAGGTCGTTCGCCAGCGCGTCGTCGTTGGAGAATACACCCGCGTATTCATGCCCGAGCGAGATCAGCATCGCGCCCGTCAGCGTGGCGAAATCGACGATCCGCTTGGGCGCGAACTCGGTCTGCGCCCAGTGCAGCGCGTCGCACAGCACCAGCCGCCCTTCGGCATCGGTGTTGAGCACCTCGATCGTCTGGCCGGACATCGAGGTCAGCACGTCGCCGGGGCGGATCGCGTTGCCGTCGGGCATGTTCTCGACCAGCCCGACCACACCGATCACGTTGGCCTTCGCCTTGCGCCGCGCGAGCGCGAGCATCCCGCCCGCGACCGCGCCCGCGCCGCCCATGTCCCACTTCATCTCGTCCATGCCCGCGCCGGGCTTGAGCGAGATGCCGCCGGTGTCGAAAGTGACGCCCTTGCCCACGAACACGGTCGGCGCTTCGCTGCCGCCGCCATCCCACTTGATCGCCAGCAGGCGCGACGGCTGCGCGGAGCCCTGCCCGACGCCGAGCAGCGCGCCCATGCTGAGCTTTTCCATCGCGTCTTCATCCAGCACGATCAGTTCCGCGCCGGTGCCGTCGAATTCCTCGCGGCACATGTCGACGAAGCTGATCGGGAACACCTTGTTCGGCGGTTCGGTCACGAGCTGGCGGGTGAACTCGACCCCGTCGGCCAGCGCGGCCGCGACCGTCCAGGCAGTTTCCGCGCCATCGGGCGCACCGACTGCGATGACGGTTTCGAGCGAGCGCTTCTGCTCGTCCTTCAGCTTCGTGCGATAGGCATCGTGCCGCCATGCGCGCAGCCGCACGCCCAGCAGAACCGAGGCGACGTCTTCCGCAGACAGCGCGCCATCAGAAAAGTCGATCGCCAGCGTCTTTTCGCCCGAGGTGAGGTATTTCGCGGCGAGCGCGGCCCCCGCCTTTTCCAGATTGGCGCTGCGCCCATCCGCATCGGGCGCTCCCGCACCGGCCAGCGCGAGCCGGACCACCGCGCCGTCGCGCTCCGCGAAGCCCTCGAAGATCTGCCCCGCCCCGCCCTTGAAGCGCGCGCTCGCCGCGCCTTCGCCGAGCGCCTTTTCCAGATCGCCGGGCAGCGTGTCCTTGTTCGCGATCTGCGCGAGCAGGTGCGATCCGACGGGTAGCGTGGGGGCAAATTCAATCTTCATGAAATCTCCGGAAACTGGGTCTGATGCCGACGGGCCACAGGTGCGTGAAAGGCCGACCGGGGGAGGATGCGATGGCGATTGCGATTAGGCCCGACCGGTGCGATAGGCAAGCAATGCTCCCCGCTTCGCCGATCGCGCCGCAAGCCGAACTCCGCCGCTTGCCCAAGGCAGGCTGGCCAAAGATATGCTTGATGGCCGGCGCGGGCGGTATCGCGCTTGCGCTCGCGCTCCTTCCTGCCGCCGCGTTCGCGCAGGATGGCGACGCTGCGATCGGCGCCGATCGCGATCAGCCCGGCGAGCCGGTCGCCGGCCCGGATGTGACCACCGACGCTCCTGCCCGCGACGAGCCCGAAGAAAGAACGGGCGACGGCGAAGAGGACGACCTCCTCACCACGCAGCTGCCCCCGCTCGACGAGAGCGAGATGCCCGCCGCGCCGACCAGCGACGACGAGATCGCCTTCGAGGCGGACGGCCTGAGCTACGATTCCAACGGCGAGACCGTCACCGCCACAGGCAATGTGGTGCTGCGCAGCGCCGATCGCTCGGTCCGCGCCGACGAGGTCGTGTGGAATCGGGCCACCGGACAGATCGTGGGCAGCGGCAACGTCCGCTTCGTCGACGAGGAGGGCAACCAGCTCTACACCCAGCGGATCGAGCTGACCGACGAGTTCGAGGCGGGTGCGATGGAAGACCTGCTGCTGGCGTTGCGCGAAGGCGGTCGGCTCGCCGCACGCGAGGGCCAGCGCGGCGAAAACGGGACGGTGATCCTCACCAGCGCAGCCTACACCGCTTGCGCAGTGACCGACGCCGAGGGCTGCCCCAAGGATCCGAGCTGGCGCGTCACTGCCGACCGTGTGGTCTACGATCCGGCAGACAACCGCGTGCGCTTCACCGGCGCCTATCTGGAGATCTTCGGCCTGCGGCTGCTGCCGCTGCCCGGCCTTTCCGTCCGCACCGACGGCAAGGCGGTCTCGGGTTTCCTCGTGCCCGACCTGCGGGTTTCCGAATCGAACGGCGTGGAAGTGAGCGGCAGTTATTACTGGCGCCTTGGTCAGAACAAGGACCTGACGCTCGGCGCGCACATCTTCACCGAAGCGCCGCCGATGGTGTCGGGCCAGTGGCGCCACCTGACCGACCGGGGCGCCTATCAGATCACCGGTTACGCGACGCAGAGCAGCCGCATCTCCGACCTCACCGGCACCCCGATTTCCGAAAGCGATCCGCGCGGCTACCTGTTCGCGAACGGCAAGTTCCAGTTCGGTCCGAACTGGAGCTTCACCGGCTCGCTCCGCCTCGCTAGCGACCGCACCTTCCTGCGCCGTTACGACATCAGCCGCGACGACCGCCTGCGCTCGATGTTCGAGCTCGAGCGGATCGACGACAACTCGTATCTTTCGATCGCCGGCTGGGCGACGCAGACGCTACGTATCGGCGCGCCGCAGGGCCAAGTGCCGGTCGCGCTGCCCGTGATCGACTATCGCCGCCAGCTCGATGCACCGCTGGGTATCGGCGGCAAGCTCGAACTTCAGCTCAATTCGCTCAACATCGTGCGCGACGAAGGGCAGGACACGCAGCGCGCCTTCGCCGGCGCGACGTGGGATCTGAAGCGCATCACCACGCTAGGCCAGGTCGTCACGCTGACTGGCATGGTGCGTGGCGACGTCTATCATAGCGACGAAAACGGGCTGACCTCGACCGCGGTCTATCGCGGCAATCCAGGGTGGGAAACGCGCGGCATCGCGGTGGCCGCGGTCGACGTTGAATGGCCGTTCGCCGGCGAAGCGTTCGGCGGAACCCAGATCTTCACGCCGCGCGTCCAGTTCGCCGCCAGCCCGCCGATCCGCAATCTCGCCGTGCCCAACGAGGATTCGCGCGCTTTCGATCTGGAGGATTCGAACCTGTTCTCGCTCAACCGCTTCCCCGGCTACGACCGCGTGGAAGACGGTGCGCGGGTGACCTACGGGTTCGACTGGGAGCTGCAGATACCCGACTGGCGCATCCGCACCACGGTCGGCCAGTCCTACCGCTTCGACAAGGACCCGAGCGTGTTCATCGACGGCACCGGTCTGAGCGAGCGCGTCTCGGACGTGGTCGGGCGGACCGAGGTGCGCTTCCGCGACTTCGTCAAGTTCACGCACCGCTTCCGGCTCGACAAGGACAACTTCGCGGTGCGCCGCAACGAGCTCGACGCAACCGTCGGCAGCAAGCGCACTTACGCCGAAGTCGGCTACCTGCGGCTCGACCGCGATATCGCCGCAGGGATCGAGGATTTGCAGGATCGCGAGGAAGTGCGCGTCGCCACGCGAGTCGCTTTCGCGCGGTACTGGTCGGTGTTCGGCGCGGGCGTGGTCAACCTGACCGATCGCAACGAGGACCCGACGTTGAGCTCGGACGGGTTCGATCCGATCCGCACCCGGCTCGGCGTCGCCTACGAGGACGACTGTCTCGAATTCGGAGTGACTTGGCGGCGCGACTACACCGACCAGGGCGATGCGCAACGCGGCGACACCTTCCAGGTCTATTTCGCGCTCCGCAACCTGGGGTTCCGTTAGGACCACGGATTGGCAGCGCGGCGCATCTGCGCTATCCGGCCGCTCACTCAGCTTCGGTTAAGCCGCTCGCGGCCACTGGCGGGGCGGAACGCAGGCGCTCGGGAGAGCGCCGTGGATGGGATTTGCACGTGATCGAATTCAAGTTTTCCAGGCTGCTCGCCGGCGCCTCCACGTTCGCGGCCGCGCTCGGGCTCGCCGCTTTGCCGGTCGCGCTTCAGGCGCAGTCCGCAGCGCCCGCCAATGCGCTCGACATCCCCGAGGACGTCGTGCTGATGGGCGATGCCGATCCCAACGTGAGCACTGCCACGGCGGTCGTCAACGGCGCGATCATTACCGAGACCGACATCAACCAGCGCATGGCGCTGCTGCTGTCCACCACGGAACTCTCGCCCGAGGAAACACAGGCCGCGCGGATGCAGATTCTGCGCAACCTGGTCGATGAAATCCTCCAGATTCAGGCCGCTGCCGCGCAGGAAATGGTGGTGACGGCCCCCGAGATCCAGTCGCGCTATGCCGAGATCGCTCAGAGCAACGGCCAGACCACCGACGGGATGGACGCCGCACTGGTCGCGATGGGCTCGTCGCCTGCCTCGCTCAAGCGCCAGATCGAAGGCCAGATTGCTTGGCAGCGGCTGCTCGGCCGCAATGTTGCGCCGTTCATCAACGTCTCGCAGGAAGAGGTGAACGACGTGATCGCGCAGCTCGAAGCCGATCGCGGGACCGAGGAATACCGGCTCGGCGAAATCTTCCTCGCCACTACTCCCGAAAACCGCGAAGCGGTGCGGCAGAACGCGCAGCGGATCGTCGAACAGCTCCAGCGCGGCGCGGACTTCTCGGTCTATGCACGCCAATTCTCCGACGCTTCGACCGCCGCTTCGCGCGGCGACCTCGGCTTCGTCCGGCTCGACACGCTGCCCACCGAAATGGCCTCGGTGGCGCGCGAGATGCAGCCCGGGCAACTCGTCGGCCCGTTCGAGATTCCCGGCGGCTACGAGATCCTCTATCTGATCGACAAGCGCCAGGTCGGCATGCCCGATCCGAGGCAGGCAGTGCTCGACCTCAAGCAGATCTCGATTTCCTTCGCGCCGAATGCCACCGAGGCTGACGCGAACGCCCGGGTGCAGGCCTTCAACACCGCGATCCAGGGCATGCGCGGTTGCGGCGATGCCGAGCGTGTCGCCGAGGAGATCGACGGCCAGGTGGTGCAGAACAGCGGGATGCGCGTCGCACAGTTGCCCGAACAGTTGCAGCAGACCGTCCTCGGGCTCCAGGTAGGCCAATCCACGCCGCCGTTCGGCTCGATGGAAGACGGGGTGCGCGTGCTGCTGCTGTGCGGGCGCGACGATCCGCCCGGCGCGACCGGGGTCGATTTCGATCAGATCATGAACCAGATCGAGGACGACCGGATTGGCAAGCGCGCCCAGCGCTATCTGCGCGATCTGCGCAACGACGCCTATATCGAGTACAACTGACGGCTGCGCCGCAGCCCCCGATGTCGCCGCTCGTCCTGTCGCTCGGCGATCCGGCGGGAGTGGGCCCCGAACTGGTCGCCGAAGCATGGGCCCGGCGCGAAGCCGAATCGCTGCCGCCGTTCGTCGTGGCAGGCGGCGCTGGCGTATTGCGCGCCGCAGCCCGATCGCGCGGGATCGATCTGCCGGTCGCGGCAATTTCCGATATTCGCGAGGCGGCGGCGTTCTGGCATCGGGCGCTTCCGGTGCTCGGCGATGCCGACGGCGAATGGACACCCGGCGCCCCGTGCCGCGAGGGAGCCGCGCTCGCCCTCGCCTCGCTCGAGGCGGCAACGCGCCTCGCGGTCACCCACGATGCCGCGGCCATCGTTACCGCGCCGATCGCCAAGGCGCGGCTGGCCGAGGTCGGCTTCGATCATCCGGGGCAGACCGAATATGTCGCCGCCGCCTGCGGCATCGCGGCGCAGGACGCGGTGATGATGCTCGCCGGACCGCGGTTGCGCGCCATGCCGCTCACCGTCCATGTCGCGCTGGCCGACGTGCCGCGTCTGCTGACCACCGAGCTGATCGTGCGCCGCGCGCGCATCGCCGCCGCCGCGCTGGAGCGCGATTTCGGCCTCTCGCAGCCGCGCCTCGCGCTTGCCGGGCTCAATCCGCACGCGGGCGAGGACGGTCGCTTCGGCAGCGAGGAAGCGCAGACGATCGCGCCTGCTGTGGCGATTCTTCGTGACGAAGGGATCGACGCCACCGGCCCGCACCCCGCGGACGCGATGTTCACCCCCCGCGCCCGCGCGCGCTACGACGCAGCGCTATGCATGTACCACGACCAAGCGCTGATTCCGTTGAAAGCGCTCGATTTCGACGAAGGGGTGAACGTCACGCTCGGCCTGCCGGTGGTCCGCACCAGCCCAGACCACGGCACCGCGTTCGACATCGCGGGACAGAACCTCGCCGATCCCGGCGCCACGATCACCGCGATCCGCATGGCCGGCGAATGCGCTGCACGACGGGCACGGCACCGGCTGTGACCGCCGCGCCGTCCGGCCCATGGATTGCTTCGCCTCGCGCGCGATAACACGCTAGGGGAGCAAGATGAATCCCGACTTGCCCCCCTTGCGCGAGGTGATCGCGCGCCACGGCCTCAGCGCGTCGAAGGCGCTGGGGCAGAATTTCCTGTTCGACGGGCAGTTGCTCGACCGGATCGCGGCGATCCCGGGCGACCTCACCGATCGGGCGGTGCTCGAGATCGGCCCCGGTCCCGGCGGGCTGACGCGCGCGCTGCTCGCGGCGGGTGCGCGGGTGACCGCGATCGAGATGGACCGCCGCTGCCTCCCTGCCCTCGCCGAGCTCGAAGCCGCCTATCCCGGCAGGCTGCGCGTGATCGAGGGCGACGCGATGAAGCTCGATCACGACGCGACGATGGGCGAGCCTTACGCGGTGGTCGCCAACCTGCCGTACAACGTCGGCACCGCGCTGCTGGTGCGCTGGCTGGGTGGCGAACACTGGCCACCGCGCTGGACCAGCCTGACGCTGATGTTCCAGCTCGAGGTCGCGCAGCGCGTGGTCACACAGGCCGGCACCGGCGCCTACGGCCGCCTCGCGGTGCTCGCCCAGTGGCGCAGCGCGGCGCGCCTCGCGATGAAGGTCCACCACAGCGCCTTCACTCCGCCGCCCAAGGTGATGAGCGCGGTGGTCCACCTCGAACCCGCCGCCATGCCCGAAAGCGTGTCCGCGCGCACGCTAGAACGCGTGACCGAAGCTGCCTTCGGCCAGCGCCGCAAAATGCTGCGCCAGAGCCTCAAGGGCCTGCCCGGCGCCCTCGCCGCACTGGAGACGGTGGGAATCGATCCACAGCGACGCGCGGAAACTCTGAGCGTGGCGGAGTTCGTCGCGGTGGCGCGGGCCTTGGACTGACCTCAGCTCGCCTTTGCCGCCTGCCGCCAGCGGTGCAGCAAGGGTTCGGTGTAACCACTCGGCTGGGCCACGCCCTCGAAAACCAGATCCCTCGCCGCGCGGAAGGCCGGTCCGTCCTCGTTGTCCGTCAGGCGAACGTAGCCGGGATCGCCCGCGTTCTGCCCGTCCACCTTGGCGGCCATGCGGCGCAGGGAATCCATGACCTGCTCCCCGGTGCAGATGCCGTGGAGCAGCCAGTTGGCCAGATGCTGGCTGGAGATGCGCAGCGTCGCGCGGTCTTCCATCAGGCCGACGTCGTGGATGTCGGGCACCTTCGAGCAGCCGACGCCCGCGTCGATCCAGCGCACGACGTAACCGAGCAGCCCCTGCGCGTTGTTGTCGAGTTCCTCGCGCACTTCGGCGTCGGACCAGTTCGTGCCCTCCGCCAGCGGAATCGTCAGCAGCGCATCGAGCCCCGGCGCTTCGCCCAGTTCACGCTGCCGCGCGAACACGTCGAGCGTGTGGTAGTGCAGCGCGTGGAGCGTCGCGGCGGTCGGGCTCGGCACCCAGGCGGTGTTGGCGCCCGCCTTAAGGTGGCCGATCTTGGCCTCCATCATCTCCGCCATGCGGTCGGGCGCGGCCCACATGCCCTTGCCGATCTGCGCCTTGCCCGACAGCCCGCAGGCCAGCCCGATCGCGACGTTGCGCTTCTCGTAGGCATCGAGCCAGGCGGCGGATTTCATAGCACCCTTGCGGACCATCGGCCCGGCCTGCATCGCAGTGTGGATCTCGTCCCCCGTGCGGTCGAGGAAGCCAGTGTTGATGAACACGATCCGGTCCTTCACGGCGTGGATGCAGGCGGCGAGATTGGCGCTGGTGCGGCGCTCCTCGTCCATCACGCCGACCTTGATCGTGTGGCGCGGCAGACCGAGCAGGTCCTCGACCGCGTCGAACAGATCGTTGGTGAAGGCGCATTCCTCCGGCCCGTGCATCTTGGGCTTCACGATGTAGATCGAACCGGCGCGTGAATTGCCGAGCCGCGCGTGCCCCTCCACATCGAGCGCGCCGATCGCGGCTGTGAACACCGCGTCCATGATCCCTTCGGGCACCTCCGAGCCGTCCGCGAGCACGATCGCCGGATTGGTCATCAGGTGGCCGACGTTGCGCACGAACAGCAGGCTACGGCCTGGCAACGCGTTCTCGCTGCCGTCGGGCGCGGTGTAGCGCTTGTCCGCCGCGAGAGCGCGGGTCAGGCGGTGGCCGCCCTTCTCGAACGTCTCCTTCAGATCGCCGCGGATCACGCCCAGCCAGTTGCGGTAGGCAAGCGCCTTGTCCTCGCCATCGACCGCCGCGACCGAATCCTCGCAATCGCAGATCGTCGTCAGCGCGGCTTCGAGCACGACATCGGCGATATGCGCGGGATCGCCCTTGCCCACCGGATGGTCGGGATCGACCACAATTTCGATATGCAGACCGTTGCTCGCCAGTAACGGACCGCGCTCGGTCCGGCCGGCATATTGCGCCGGATCGGCGAGATCGGGCGGGCCGGAAAGATCGTTCAGGTCCGCCCAGCTTCCGCTGGCCAGCGGCACCGTTTCGTCGAGAAACGCCTTGGCCCGCGCGATCACCGCCGCACCGCGCGCCGGATCGTAGCCGCCGGGGCTCGCAGGCGGCGCGTCGAGCGCGTCGGTGCCGTAGAGCGCATCGTAGAGGCTGCCCCAGCGCGCGTTCGCGGCATTGAGCAGGAACCGCGCGTTGAGCACCGGCACCACCAGCTGTGGCCCTGCCATCGTCGCGATCTCGGGATCGACGTTCCGCGTGCCGATCACGAACGGCGCGGGCTCGGGCACCAGATAGCCGATCTCGCTCAGGAACGCGCGATAGGCCACGGCGTCGTGCGGTTGCCCGCGCCGCTCCTTGTGCCAAGCGTCAATCTTCGTCTGCAAATCTTCGCGTTTCGCCAGCAAGGCGCGGTTGCGTGGGGCGAACTCGGCCAGCAGCGCCGCGAATCCGCGCCAAAACGCATCGGTGTCGCGGCCGAGCACGGGCAGTACCTCGCGCTCGAGCAGTTCAGCCAGTGCGGCGTGAACCTGTAATGCGGCGCGTTCGACAGTATCGGTCATTCGTCCTCCAAACTCGTGCAATTCCAGCAGCGTCCCGGGGAGGAGGACGTTCCGGCCTATGGCCAAGCGCGCCGCGGATTGCAACGGGGTTGGACAGCGCGCCGCGCCCCGCTAGAGCCGGTTACCGATGAAACCGGAAACCGACAGCGCCGCCGCCGCAGAGGCGATCGACCGCCAGACCATGCTGGAACAGGTGCAGGCGTGGAGCGCGATCAACACCGGTACCGCCAATCTCGAAGGCCTCGCCCGTCAGGCCGACGCGCTGGCCGAGGCCTTCGCCGCGCTGCCGGGGGAGATCGAATTCGTCGATCCCGCCCCCGTCACCGCGATCGACGCAGCCGGCAACGAGGTCGAGCGGCAATTCGGCCGCCACATGGTCCTGCGCGTGCGCCCCGACGCCCCGCGCCGCCTGCTGCTGACCGGCCACATGGACACGGTGTTTCCCGCCGATCACCCGTTTCAGGAACAGCGCTGGATGGACGACGACACGCTGAACGGCCCAGGCCTCGCCGACATGAAGGGCGGCATCGCGGTGATCCTCCACGCCCTCAAGGTGTTCGAGGCAAGCGGGGATGCCGACCGGCTCGGCTACGACGTGATGATAAATTCGGACGAGGAAACCGGCAGCCTCGCCTCGGCCCCGCTGATCGAGCGGCTCGCGCAGGGCAAGTACGCCGCGCTGACCTACGAACCCTCCGCCCTGCCCGACGGCACACTCGCCCATGCGCGCGGCGGCAGCGGCAACTATTCACTTACCGTGACCGGCAAGTCCGCCCACGCAGGCCGCAACCCCGAGGACGGACGCAACGCGATCGTCGCGGCGGCGGCGCTGACGATGGGTCTCAAACGCCTTCAGAATGCCGAATGCCCAGTCAACCCCGCCAAGATCGAGGGCGGCTCGGCCAACAACGTGGTGCCCGACCATGCCGTGCTGCGCTTCAACATCCGCCCCAAGAGCCCCGACGCGGCGCAGGCGTTCGAAGCGGGCCTTGCCACACTGATCGGCGAGGTCCAGCAGGCACACGAGGTGTCGATCCACCGCCACGGCGGGATCACCCGCCCGCCCAAGCCGGTCGACCGCCGCGCGCAGAAGCTGTTCGATCTCGTGCGGGATTGCGGCGCTTCGCTCGGGCAGGAGATCGGCTGGAAATCGACCGGCGGGGTGTGCGACGGCAACAATATCGCCGCCACCGGCGTTCCGGTGGTCGATACCATGGGTGTGCGCGGCGGCGCGATCCATTCGCCCGACGAATTCCTCATCGTATCCTCGCTCGCCGAGCGTGCCGCCCTGAGCGCGCTGGTGCTGCGAAAGCTCGCATCCGGAGACCCCCTTTGACTTTCGCCCTGCGCGCCGCGCGCACCGACGACCTCGAACCGATCTACGAAATGGCCAAGCTCACCGGCGGCGGGTTCACCAACCTGCCGCCCGACCGCGATGCGCTTAGCGCCAAGCTCGATCGCACCGCCAAGTCGTTCGCCCGGCGCGAGGACGAACTGGGCGACGATCTCTTCTTGCTCGTGCTGGAAAACACCGCCACCGGCGAGGTGCGCGGAACCTGCCAGCTGATGACCCAGGTGGGCCAGCAATGGCCGTTCTATTCCTATCGGCTGACCACGCTGACCCAGCATTCGCAGGAACTCGACCGCACGGTGCGCGCCGAACTGCTCAGCCTCGTCACCGATCTGGAAGGGTGCAGCGAAGTCGGCGGGCTGTTCCTCCATCCCGGCCAGCGCGCGGGTGGGCTCGGCCTGCTGCTGGCGCGCAGCCGCTACCTGTTCGTGGCGATGCACCGCCTGCGCTTCGCAGACCGTATCCTGGCCGAGTTGCGCGGCATCATCGACGAGCGCGGCGGTTCGCCGTTCTGGGACGGGGTCGCGGGCCGGTTCTTCGGGATGAGCTTTCAGGAAGCCGACTATTTCAACGCGATCCACGGCAACCAGTTCATCGCGGACCTGATGCCCAAGCATCCGGTTTACGTCGCCATGCTGGACGATCACGCGCGCGGGGTGATCGGCATGCCGCATCCTTCTGGCCGCGCGGCGATGAAGATGCTGGAGAACGAAGGCTTCGCCTACGAAGGCTATCTCGACATCTTCGACGGCGGGCCGACGATGACGGCCCGCACCGATCGGGTGAAGAGCGTCGAAGACGCCACTCCGCATCGTATCGAGCGGTGCGATCTCGACTACGGCGAACGCGCCATTCTCGCCACCGGCGAACTCGACACGTTCCGCGCGGCTTACGGCATGCGTGAGATCACGCCCGAAGGCACCATCGCGATCGACGACACCGCAGCGCAGGCCCTGAAGCTCGCCCCCGGCGACGAGGTGTGGAGCGTGGCACGGTGATGCCGGAATGAGCCTCACCGAGATCAACTTCGACGGTATCGTCGGCCCGAGCCACAACTATGCAGGCCTCAGCCTCGGCAATATCGCCAGCGCCAACCACGGAGGCGATCCCTCGTATCCGCGCGCGGCGGCGTTGCAGGGGCTCGCCAAGATGCGCGGCAACATGGCGCGCGGGCTCGCGCAGGGCTGCCTGCTGCCCCTTCCGCGCCCGAACCACGCACTGTTGACGCGGCTTGCGGTGGACAACGCCACCGACCGCGCGCTGCTCGCCGCGGCATGGTCGGCCAGTTCGATGTGGACGGCCAATGCGGCCACCGTCAGCCCCGCCCCCGACACCGCCGATGGCCGCTGCCACCTGACCCCGGCAAACCTTTCCACGATGCTCCACCGTGCGCAGGAATGGCCGGAAACGAAGCGTCAGCTCGACCTCGCCTTCGCCGACAGCGCGCATTTCGCGGTCCACGATGCTGTGCCCGGCAGCTTCGGCGACGAAGGCGCGGCGAACCATATGCGGCTGTGCGAAGGGCACGGCACGGCGGGCGTGGAGGTGTTCGTCTATGGCCGCCCAGGCGGCAAATTCCCCGCGCGCCAGCACGAGCAGGCCAGCCGCGCGGTGGCGCGCCTGCATGGCCTCGATCCCGATCGCACGGTGTTCATCGAACAGAATCCCGCGGCGATCGCGGCGGGCGCGTTCCACAACGACGTCGTCGCGGTCGCCAACGAGCGCGTGCTGTTCACCCATGCCGAGGCTTTCGCCGATCAGGCCGGGGCGTACGAAGCGATCCGGGCGAAGTTTCCCGCGCTCGAGATGGTCGAGGTTGCCGCGAGCGCCGTCAGCCTTGCAGAAGCCATTCGCACCTATCTGTTCAATGCCCAACTGGTTACGTTGCCGGGCGGCGAAATGGCGCTGGTGGTGCCCGAAGAATGCCGCGAGAGCGACGCGGTATGGTCATGGTGCGAGGCGATGCTCGCGGGCAATGGGCCGATCCGGCAAGTGATCCCGGTCGACGTGCGCCAGTCGATGGCCAACGGCGGCGGGCCCGCGTGCCTGCGGCTGCGCGTCGTGGCCGATCCGGCGACGGTCGATTCGCGCTTCCTCCTCGACGACGCGAAGGCGGAACGGATGGAAAAGGCAATTGCCGCAGCTTGGCCCGAGCAGATCGATCCCGCCGATCTGGGCAGCGACGCGCTAGCGCGCACAGTGCGCGCCGCGCGCCAGTCCCTGATCGAGACGCTCGACTTGCCTGAACTTGGTTAACGCGCTGGACTGCGAGGTCGAGGCGCGTAGACTCGGCGGATCGTTAACCACCGTATCGGGCGGCACGAGGTCGAATATGGCGACTCGCAGACGCCCGGCGTTAACCGAAGGTCGCGTATGTTCGGAAAGCTTCGCCGGTTGTTCGTCATCAAGACGCGGGGCGAAGCCTACCTGATCATCTATGCGCTTAGCCTCGGCGCCACGGCGCGCGGATCGGCCTATCTCACGCAATATCCTGGTTGGGGCGGCAAGCTGCTGTTCCTCGCCTGCACCGGCGCGGTGTTTCTGGCGGGCGCGAAGATC
Organism: Pelagerythrobacter sp.; assembly: GCF_041912895.1. Lineage (NCBI taxonomy): Bacteria > Pseudomonadati > Pseudomonadota > Alphaproteobacteria > Sphingomonadales > Erythrobacteraceae > Pelagerythrobacter > Pelagerythrobacter sp. The sequence goes on from NZ_JAYSGI010000001.1 coordinate 1,100,150, forward strand.
CTCGACTGCCTGCGGTACGAGCGCGATCGTGAGCCTGATGTCGGGAAGTAAGTGGGGGTTTCTGTTGCTACGTACCCCCGGACGCCCGGTTTCCGATTCTGTTACCCGGTTCGGTCCGAACCGTGCTCATAGCTTTGTAAGATCAGGCCGTTAGGCCGTCAGGTTACGCAGCGAGAGCAAGTGCTTCGTTGTCGTTGGCACTTGTGAGTTTTGAGCCTTTAACGGGTTACTCAGCCCGGGCGAAAACAGTGCCTTTCAACACACGTCGATCCTGGTTCGGCCCCGTCGAGATCCCCGGAATTCCGGGAATTTTGGTGGAGCCGCCGGGTACTGCCCCCGGGTCCGTTGTGCCTATTGCACACCGCAATTTATCGCCATAGCCGGCCAAAACCGGCACTGCCCTATATAGCGATCCGCCGCTTAATGTGAAGTGACCGGGAAGAGGCGCCTCAGGGGCGCTTCTTCAGCTCGTCGCGAATTTCCTTGAGCAAGTCGAGTTCGGTCGGCCCGGTCGGCTTTTCTTCCGGCGGAGTCTTCTCGAATTCGGCCATCACCTTCTTGGCGTAGCGGACGAGCAGGAAGATGATGAACGCCAGGATCAGGAAATTGATGATCGCGGTGATGAACGATCCGTAGCCGATCATCGCCGCGCCCGCTTCCTTCAGCGCCGCATAGTCGGCGGTCGACCCGGTATAGCCTTCGGGCGTGCTCAACAGGATGAAATAGCTGGAGAAATCGACGCCGCCGAAGATGAACCCGACGAACGGCATGATCACGTCTTCGGTCAACGAAGTGACGATTTTGCCGAAGGCCCCGGCGATGATGACCGCGACCGCGAGATCGATCACGTTGCCCTTGGCGATGAATGCCTTGAATTCCGTGAGCATGCCTGATTCTCCGTCGTGGCCAGTTCGCACGAGTTTCTGCCATTTTGCCAGTCGGCTGCCAAGACCGGCGATTTCCTTGAAATGCCGCACCGGTGTGCTATCTGCGCAATACAGATTGCAGCGGGCGCATTCCGCCCCGCCTCCGGGAGCTATTCGATGAACTGGAAGTCTGCCAGACTCGGCCTCGTCGCCGTCGCCTCGCTCGGCCTCGCTGCCTGCGGGATCAACTCGGTGCCCGCCGCCGAGGAGAACGCCAAGGCCAAGTGGGCCGACGTACAGGCCGCGTTCCAGGAGCGCGCGAACCTAGTACCCAACATTGCCGAAGTCGCCGCGGGCGCGGCCGAGCAGGAGCGCGGCATCCTGACCGACGTGGTCAACGCGCGTGCCCGCGCGACCAGCGTGAACCTTACCACCGACGATCTCAACGATCCCGAGAAGATGGCCGAATTCGAAGCCGCGCAAAGCCAGCTCGGTGCCGGGCTCGGCCGTCTGCTGGCCAATTTCGAGGCCTATCCGCAGCTCCAGTCGATCACCAACTACCAGATGCTGCAGAGCCAGCTCGAAGGGCAGGAAAACCGCATTCGCATCACCATCCGCGACTACAACGAGGCGGTGCGCCAGTATAACACCACGATCCGCACCTTCCCCGACACGATCGGCGCGAATATCATCCACGGCGCGGAGCCGATGGTGCCTTACGAGGCGGTGACCCCCGGCGCTGAAACTGCGCCCCAGCTCGACATGACCCCGGGCGGTTCGACGCAGGCCAATTGAGCGGGCCGATGCGCCGTATCGCCGGCCTTCTCGCCCTGCTGGCGGCGCTGATCGCGTCGCCGGCATGGGCGCAGGAATTTCCCGAACTGACCGGCCGCGTGGTCGATCAAGCGGACATCATTCCGCCCGATGTCGAGGCGCAGCTCACCGCGAAGCTGGAAGCGTTGGAGACACAGTCGCAGCGGCAGGTCGTGGTCGCGACGATCGCGGACCTGCAAGGCTACGACATCGCGGATTACGGCTACCAGCTCGGCCGCGCGTGGGGCCTTGGCGATGCGGAACGCAACGATGGCGCGCTGCTGATCGTCGCTCCGAACGAGCGCAAGGTGCGGATCGAGGTCGGCTACGGGCTCGAGCCGGTACTGACCGACGGCCTCTCCGCCATCATCGTCCAGCAGCAGATCCTCCCGCGTTTTCGCGACGGCGACTATCCGGGCGGCATCGTCGCCGGAACCGACGCGATCGTCGGCCAATTGCAGCTTCCCGCGGAAGAGGCGCAGCGCATCGCCGCGCAGGCGGAGGAGCAACGCGAGAGCGATGGGGGCTTCCCCTTCGGCGCGCTGATCTGGCTCGGCTTCCTGTTCTTTTTCTTCATCCTCCCGCTGTTCGGACGTGGGCGCAAGCGGCGCTATCGCCGTGGCGGAGTGGGCGGTGTCGTGGGCGACATCATCCTGTGGGAAGCGGGCAAGGCGGTCGCCAGCGGCCTGATGTCGGGCGGTGACGACTGGGGCGGTGGCGGCTTCGGCGGAGGCGGCGGTTTCGGCGGCGGCTTCTCGGGCGGCGGCGGCAGTTTCGGGGGCGGTGGCGCCTCCGGGGGATGGTAGGCGATGAAATACCTGACAGCCGATCAGCATACGATCGTCACCGATGCGGTCGCTGCGGCGGAACGCGAAACCTCGGGCGAGATCGTTACGGTGCTCGCCGACCGCTCCGACGGATACAGCGATATCGCGCTGCTGTGGGCGATCGCAGCCGCCTTCACCGCGATGAGCGTGGTGGCGCTGTTTCCCGAATTCTTCCTCGCGAAGCTCGACTGGCTGCTGGGCGGCTGGACGCACGAGTGGACCACCGGCGAACTGTTCGGGATGTTGACCGGGCTGGGTCTTATCAAGTTCGTCGGCGTCTGGGCGATCCAGCTGTGGCAGCCGCTGAAATTCCTGCTCGTGCCCGGCCCGGTGAAAAGCACGCGCACGCACGACAAGGCGGTCGCGCTGTTCAAGGTCGGCGCGGAGCGGCGCACCCACGGGCGCACCGGCGTGCTGATCTACCTTTCGATGCACGAGCACCGGGCGGAGATCGTCGCCGACCAGCCGATCGCGGAGAAGGTCCCGGCCGAGGTCTGGGGCGAGGCGATGGCCGATATGCTTGCCGAAATCCGCGAAGGCCGCGTGGCCGAGGGCATGGCAGCGGGCGTGCGCGATGTGGGCCAGGTCCTGTCCGAGCACTTCCCCCGCGCCGACGACGATGTGAACGAGCTGCCCGACCGGCTGATCGAGGTCTGATGACCGCCGATCGGGACGCATCCGAAAACATCGTCTGGCAGGGCAAATACATCGCCACGAAGACGCGCGGGCGGTGGGAATACGTCTCGCGCGCCCGTGGCATCCGCGCTGCGGTGATACTGGCGGTCGAGGATGGCCACGTCCTGCTGGTGGAACAATATCGCGTGCCACTCGGCCGCGTCTGCCTCGAACTGCCTGCGGGGCTGATCGGCGATGAGGAAGGCGCAGAGGATGAAGCGGCCGAAGCCGCCGCGGTGCGCGAACTGGAGGAAGAGACCGGCTACACCGCCGCGCGGATGGAGAACCTCGGCGAATTTCATTCGTCGCCCGGCATGGTCAGCGAGAGCTTCACGCTGATGCGCGCGCGGGGGCTGACGAAGATCGGCGCTGGCGGCGGTACCGAGAGCGAGGATATCACCGTACACCGCGTGCCCCTTGCCGATGTGCGCGAATTCATCGCACAGCGCCGCGCGCTCGGCCATGCGGTCGACGTGCGGATCGCCATGTTGCTGGCGGACAGTCTCATCGGGGAGGAATGATATGGCAGGCAGGTGCGCGGGCAAGCTGGCGCTGGTGACGGGGGCGGCGCAGGGTCTCGGCGCGGCGCATGCGCGGCGGCTGGCGGAAGAAGGCGCGCGGGTACTCTGCACCGATCTCAACGGTGCGGGCGCGGCGGCCACGGCGCAGGCGATCGACGAAAGCCTCGGCAGCGGCACCGCCTTTGCCATCGCGCACGACGTGACCGATCCCGCTCAGTGGGAAGCGGCGGTGGATGCCGCGCGCGAGCACCTCGGCGGCCTCAACGTGCTGGTCAACAATGCCGGGATCGGTGTGGGCGGCAATATCGAGACAAGCGAATTCGAGGACTGGCAGCGCTGCTTCTCGGTCAACGTGGATTCGATCTTTCACGGCTGCCAGAAGGCGTTGCCGCTGATGCGCGAGCACGCGCCCGGATCGATCGTCAACATCTCGAGCATCGCCGGGCTGATCGCGAGCGATACGATGCCGGCCTACAATTCGAGCAAGGCGGCGGTGTGGATGCTGTCGAAGTCGATCGCGTTGCACTGCGCGAAGAACAACATGGGCATCCGCTGCAACTCGGTGCATCCCACGTTCGTCGATACGCCGATCCTCGATGGGACGGCGCGGCATCATGCGATCGACAAGGATGTGCTGCTGGAGAAGCTGGCGCGACAGATCCCGCTGAAATTCGTCGGCGAGCCGGACGATATCGCCAATGCGGTGGTCTATCTGGCGAGCGACGAGAGTCGCTTCATGACCGGGGCCGAGATCAAGCTCGACGGCGGTATCTCGGCCATGTGAAGGTAATGCGGCGGGTGAAGGTGTGAGGGGCGCGGTTTGCGCCGCGCCCTCTCAATCCGCGATCAGCGCGATCGCGAGGTAGACCAGGATCAACGATCCGAAGCCGATCAATGTGCCGGCGACGAAGGCCACGCGGACCCAGAGCGGGTCGACCCCGAGGTAGTTTGCGATCCCGCCGCAGACGCCGAACACCTTGCCGTCGGTCTTGTCGAGGCGGAAGCTGCGCTCCGGCGCCACGACGGGGTGGTTGTCGTGCCGGGTCATGCGATGAAGCCGGCGGGGCTGGCGGGCACGATCGCGGCGGCGAAGAACACGGCCGAGACGGCGAAGGCGGAGACGGCGGCGAAGAGGCGGCTGCTCATGTTGTTGAACGATTGCATGGTATTTTTCCCTTCCTTTGCGCTGTCCTTGGGACAATCCCGCGAACACCAGATGCTTTGCACGGGGTGTGCCAGTTTCGAGAAACGGCGGAATTCAGCCATTCCGTGCCCCAGCGCGCGAAGCCGCATCGTTCATCGATCCGAAAGGTTGGGATTTTTTCCCAACCTTTCGGATCGCAAATTCTCGTGGTTTCGCGAAGACCCGCCAGCTATCGCCCGCTGCTCATGGCGCTCGACCGGATCACCCTTGCCGATTTCCGCAATCACGGGCGCAGCGAGCTGTCGGGCACGGCGAAGTTCAACCTGCTGACCGGAGAGAACGGAGCAGGCAAGACCAACGTGCTCGAAGCGCTCTCGCTATTCGCGCCCGGGCGCGGGTTGCGCCGGGCGCAGCTGGCCGACCTGCCGCGCGGTAACGGCGCGGGCGGCTTCGCGGTCGGCGCTTCGTTACTGGCGGCAGAGACGGAGCCGGTCCGCCTCGGCACGTTGGTCCGCGCGGACCGGCCAGGGCGACGGCTGGTGCAGGTCAACGGGGCGGAAGCGAGCGCGGCCAGCCTCGGCGAATGGCTGGCGGTGAGCTGGCTGACCCCGGCGATGGACCGGCTGTTCGCCGACAGCGCGGGCAACCGGCGTCGCTTCGTCGACCGCATGGCGCTCGCACTCGATCCGGGTCACGCGCGCAACGCGACCCGCTACGAAGCTGCGCTACGCGAACGCAACCGGCTGCTGACAGGCGATGCGCCGCCCGATCCGGCGTGGCTCGACGGGGTCGAACGGCACCTCGCCGAATACGGCAGCGCCCTGTCACAAAGCCGTGCGCGGGCGATCGCAGCGGTTGCCGGGGCACTGGCCGCGTTGCCGGACGAACCCTTCGCCCGCCCCGCCCTCGCCTACGCGGCGGGCGGCGCGACCACACAGGGAGACCTCGCCGCCGCCCTGCGCGACGGCCGCCGCCGCGACCGGCAGGCTGGCCGCACGCTCACCGGTCCGCACCGCGACGATCTCGAGGTCACGATGGCCGGCAAGGGCGCGCCTGCCGCCACCTGCTCCACCGGCGAGCAGAAGGCGATGCTGATCGCCATCACCCTCGCCCATGCCGAACTCGCGGCGCAGGGGCGCCCCGGATTGCTCCTGCTCGACGAGGTCGCCGCGCACCTCGATCCGCTCCGGCGCGAGGCACTGTTCGCCCGGCTACGCACGGGCGGCGCACAAGTGTGGCTGACCGGCACCGAGCGTGCACCGTTCGCCGACATCGCGGGCGAAGCGGCGATGTGGGAGGTCAGCGGCGGAGAGGTCGTCGCCGAATGAGTCCCGGCGAAGGCCGGGACCTCAGGCTGACTGCCAGAACATCGGCAGCAGAGCCCCATCTGCCTGAGGCCCCAACCTGCGCTGGGGCTCGCGCTAAGCCTCGTCCTCAGGCAGCGCCTCGACCACCGCGCTCGATGTCGCGCCCACCAGTGTCTCGATCCCTTCGGCGGTCGGGTGGATGCGGTCGGGCTGGATCAGTTGCGGTTGGTCGTAGATCGAATCGAGGAAAAACGGCACCAGGTCCGCGCCGTATTGCTCGGCTAGCGCCGGATAGAGCGCATCGAACTGCGCCTGGAATTCCGGCCCGTAGTTGGGCGGCGAGCGCATTCCCATCAGCAGCACGGGAATGTCCCGTTCCGCCAGAATGTCGAGCATCGCGGCGAGGTTCGCCTTCGTTTCGTCGGGCGACAGGCCGCGCAGCAGATCGTTGCCGCCCAGTTCGAGGATCACGAGATCGGGCGCGCGTTCCTGCGAATCGAGCGTGAAGGCGAGCCGCTGCAAGCCTGCCGCGGTTGTATCGCCCGACACCCCGGCGTTGGCGACGCGTGCGTCGATCCCCTGCGCCCGCAGCGCCGCCTCAAGTCGCGCCGGATAGCTTTCGCCGTCTTCCAGATTGTATCCGGCGAACAGGCTGTTCCCGAACGCGAGGATACGCCGTTCCGGGCCGGAAACGGGCGCCGGTTCGGCGGCCGCCTGCTCGCTCGGCGCGGCCTCGGGTTGCGGCGCGGGGCTGCCGCACGCGGCAAGCGGCAGGGCCAGCAGGATCGACGAAAGGGCGGGACGCATCGGCAAGGCTCCTTGTTCCTCGCGCCTGCCTATGCCATCGCAAGCGCGTGACAAGCCCCCCTCTCGCGATTTCCGCGCGCAACCTTACCCTCACACTCGGCCAGACCGGTGCTCCCGTCGAAATCCTGCGTGGCGTCGATCTCGACGTCGCGGAAGGCGAGGTGCTGGCGCTGCTCGGCCCTTCCGGCTCGGGCAAGAGCTCGCTGATGGCGGTGCTGTCGGGCCTCGAACGCGCGAGCGGCGGCAGCTTGCGCATCGGCGGGCACGATTTCGCGACGATGGGCGAGGATGCGCTGGCGCTGGCGCGGCGCGGGCATATCGGCATCGTGCTCCAGGCGTTCCACCTCCTGCCGACGATGACCGCGCTCGAAAATGTCGCCACCCCGATGGAACTGGCGGGCGAAACGGGCGTGCAGGATCGCGCGCGGGCGGAGCTCGAGGCGGTCGGCCTCGGCCACCGGCTCAATCACTATCCGCAGCAGCTTTCGGGCGGCGAGCAGCAGCGCGTGGCCATCGCCCGCGCCATCGCGCCGCGTCCGCAACTCATCTTCGCCGACGAGCCGACCGGCAACCTCGACGTCGCGACCGGGCACGGGATCATCGACCTGCTGTTCGGCCGCCGGGCCGAAACCGGCGCGACGCTGCTGGTCATCACCCACGATCCCGAACTGGCCGAACGCTGCGACCGGGTGGTGACGATCGAGGACGGGCGCATCGCGAGCGACACGGGTGTCTGACACGCTCCCACTCGCCACCGCCTGGCGCATCGCGCGGCGCGATCTCAACGCGCGGTTCAAGGGTCTGCGGCTGCTGCTGGTGTGCCTGTTCCTCGGCACGGGGGCGCTGGCGGCGATCGGCACGCTGACCGGCGCGATCGAGGGCGAACTCGCCGATCGCGGCCAAGTGCTGCTCGGCGGCGATCTGGAAATCGAGGTGTGGCAGCGCGATCTCGCGCCCGAAGAAAAGGCTGCGCTCGCCGAATACGGGCGCATCTCGGGCGGCACGCGGCTGCAGGCGATGGCAACGGCCGATGGCAACGCCGCCCCGGTCGAACTGAAGGCGGTCGACGATGCCTGGCCGCTCTACGGCACGCTGACGCTCGCCGATGGCCGCACGGTCGGCGCTCCCGCGGCGGGCGAGGCATGGCTGGCGCAGGGCGCGATCGACCGGCTCGGCATCACGGTCGGCGAGAGCTTCCGCATCGGCACGCAAGAACTGACAGCCGCCGGAATCATCGCCGACGAGCCGGATCGGCTGTCCGAAGGCTTCCAGCTCGGCCCGACGGTAATCGCCGATGTCGGCCTGCCCGCGCGCGCGGGACTTACCGCGCCTGGCGCGATGTATCAGAGCAAATACCGCGTTGCCTTCGCGCCCGATCGCGATCCCGAGGCGGTGGAAGAGGCATTGACCGAGCGCTTCCCCGAGGCGGGGTTCGATTTCCGCACGCGCGACGGCGCTTCGCCCGGGGCGGACCGCTTCGTCGGGCGCATGGGCGAATTCCTCACCCTCGTCGGCCTCGCCGCGCTGGTCATCGCGGGGATCGGTATCGGCGGCGGCGTCACGTCTTATCTCGAAGCGCGCCGAACCAGCATCGCCACGCTGAAGGTGCTGGGCGCAACGAGCGGGGATATCGCCCGTATCTACGCCTTGCAGATCGGCGCGGCGGCGCTGGCGGGCAGCGCGCTCGGCCTGCTCGCGGGCGTGCTGGTCACGCCGCTGCTTTCGGCAGCCCTGCAAGATATCCTGCCGGTAGAAGGCGGCTTCGTGTTCGCGCCCGGCGCCTTGTTGTTGGCGGCGGGATATGGCCTGCTGGTGGCACTGGTCTTCGCCGCGACGCCGCTGCTGCGTGCGCGCCAGTTCCCCGCGATGGCGCTGATGCGCGCGCGGGTCGCCCCGCTGCTGCGTGACCGGACCGCGCTGCGCTGGGTGCTGGCGGGATTGGCGGGCATCGTCGCTCTCGTACTGCTGACCTCGAACGATCCGGGGCTCGCGGCGCTGTTCTTGCTCGGCGCCGCTGTGACGCTGGGGCTGCTGGCTCTCCTCGGACATGCCATCCGCGCCGGGGCCGCGCGCCTGCCCCGCCCTTCCAGCCCGCTGGTGCGCAACGCAATCGCCAGCCTGCACCGCCCGGGCTCCTCGACCGGCGCGCTGGTGACGGCGCTCGGCTTCGGGTTGTCCGCCTTCGTCCTGCTGGCGGGCATCCAGACTGCGATCGACGGCAATATCGAGCGCCGCGTGCCGGATCAGGCGCCCGACTATTTCGTGCTCGACATCCCGCGTGATCGGATCGGCGCGTTCGAGAAACTCGTCGCGAGCGAACAGCCCGAAGCCGCGATCACCACCGTCCCGGCCCTGCGCGGCGCGGTGCTCGCCTACGGCCCGGAAGGCGCGATGACGCGTGTTGCCGATCTGGAGGAAATTCCCGACGGCGCATGGGGCCTGCGCGGCGAGCGCGGGCTGACCTATGCCGACAGCGTGCCGGCGGGCAACACGATCGTCGAGGGCGAATGGTGGGGCCCGATGTGGTCGGGCGAGCCGCTGGTTTCGGTCGACGAGGAACTGGCGCAGGCGGCCGACATCGCCGTGGGCGACTACATCACCATCGGCGTGCTCGGGGTGGAGCGCACCGCGCGCGTCGCCAACCTGCGCCGGATCGACTGGGAAAGCATGGGCTTCAACTACGTGTTCGTATTCAGCCCCAACGTGCTGCAGGATGCACCGCACAACATCGCCGCGACGATCGACCTGCCCGACGGCGCCCCCACCGGGCCGCTGCTGCGCAGCCTGGTGCGCGAGTTTCCCTCAAGCTCGGTGATCGAGATCGGGCAGGTGCTGGCGCAGGCGCGCACGATCCTCGGCCAAGTGGGCGTCGCGACCTTCGCCGCCGCTTCCGTGGCGGTGCTGGCGGGGCTAGCGGTGCTGATCGGCGCGATCGCAGCGGCACGTGCTGCGCGGACCTACGATACGGTGATCCTGCGCGTTCTCGGTGCCAGCAGGAGGCAGGTGCTGACGATGCAGCTGATCGAATACGGCCTGCTGGCGCTCGCTCTCGCGGTGGTGGCCTTTGCCCTCGGCAGCGCGCTCGCTTGGCTGGTCATCACCCAGTTGTTCGAATTCGACTGGCTGCCCGACTGGGGAGCGATGCTGGCGGTGCTGGCGACCGGTCTCGCGGTCGTGCTCGGCTTCGCGCTGGCCGGCTCGCTTCCTCTGTTGCGCGCAAAGCCGGCGCAGGCGCTGCGGGCGCTCTGACGCGATCAAACGCCGACAGCGGCAAAAGAAAGGGGGCTCGCGGCCCCCTTTCCATATCAATGAAGCTTCTTATCAGAACCGATACCTCACAGAGCCGCCGTACGTGCGCGGCTGGTTCGGATAACCTGAAACCGAGCGCCCTTGGGCAACCGAAGGGAAGATGGTCGAGATATAGCGATCGTCGAGCAGGTTGCGCCCCCAAATCGAAAATTCCAGCCCCATATCCATCGCATAGGTGATCGATGCGTTGAGGTTGTTGACCTCACGCCGATACTTCGCCCCCTCGAGACGGGCTGGTTCGAAGTCCTGCGTGCCGTCGGGATTGGTGACGATGTAATTGGTCAGCCCCGCGACCACCTGCACGTCGGATTCATAGGCGAAATCCCCGCGAACGATGAGCCGGTCGAGATTGGGCAATTCCTTGTCCCACTGCGCTCCAAACGAAGCGCTGATCGGAGGAACGCCCGCCACGCGCTCGCCCGTCAGATCGCCGACGGGCGAGCCGACGAAACTTTTATACTTTGGGTCGAGGTAGGTCATCGCCAGCGACAGGGTCAGCGAATCGGTCGGGCGGACGTTGCCGTCGAATTCGATGCCGAAGGTTTCCTGTTCGCCCGCATTTGCGAGAACGAAGCTGGAGCCGATGAAGGTGTTGGCCTGGAAATTCTCGATCGTCTGCAGGAACACCGTGAGATTGGCTGCTGCTACGTCCCAGGCGCCCTTGATCCCCGCTTCGTAGACCGTGGATTCCTCGGGCAGCGCGAAGCGCGTCCCCGGCCGCAGGTTGGGGGTGTCGAGGCCCTGGGCGACGATCTGCGTGAAATCGCCGGGCAGCGGCCTGCTGTCGCGTGAAAGGTTCCACGAACTCGCCTTGAAGCCGGTGGCGTAGCTCGCATAGACGTTGACCGTGTCGGACACCTCGTAGGCTACGCGCGCGATGTACGAAAAGTCGTCGTCGCGCGATTTGCCGTCTTCCACCGCGTTGGGAATGTTCAGTATCGGCGGAAGGAACTGAAAAGCCCGCAGGCCGGCAAACGGATTGGCCTGGGGATTGTTCTGATTGGCGTTGGCGAAAGCCTGCGCACCGGCCTGGATCGCACCGAAGGCAGCCATGTTGCCGGCCGCGAACGCGCCGATCTCAGCCGCCGTGGCCGAACGGTCGAGGCCCAGCGCATTGCCTACGCCCTGCGCGAGGGCCCCTTGGAACAGCAGAAGATTGCGCGAGGGCGCGAATTGCGGCGCATCCAAGTCAACGGCGGAGAACGCCTCGGTGCTGACGCCATTCGATACGACGTCCTTCTTGTCCTTGGTGTAGTTTCCGCCCAGCGTGACCGTCAGCCGATCGGTGAGATCGATATCGAACTGGCCGAAGAACGAATAGGCCTCGTTGTCCTGCTGGAAGTCGTTGAAAAAGCCCGAACCTTCCGCGAAAAACGTGCCCGGTGCCGCACCGAGCAGCGCCTCGAGCGAATTCACATTGAGCGCGCCGCCAGATGCCCCCTGGATCAGCAGATTGGCATAGGGCCTGAAATCCGGACCGTAGACGATCTGGTCGGTGGTCTGAAGATCCTCGTTGAAATAGTAACCGCCGACAAGGAAGTTCACCATGCCATCGAAATCGCTAGCGAGACGAACTTCTTGCGTGAAGGTTTCGATGTCGGCCTGTCCGATGTTCGCCCCGGTGGCGAGCTGCGCGCTGGTGAAATCCACATCCTGATTGGCGTTGATGCTGGTGTCTCGATAGGCCGAGATCGAGGTCAACGTCATGTCGCCGATGTCGTAATCGACTTGGCCCGAAACACCCCAGTTCTTCACGCGGTTGAACGGCACCACATCGGAGAACACGACGCCGCCGAGCGGATCGCGGAAATCGTTCACCTGGCCACCGATCGCCTCGATCGCGCCGGTTTCGGCGGACCGTGCGAGATTCGCCACGGCGCAGCATTTTTCGTCGATCTCGTCGTAGTCGCCGATGATCCTCACTTTGAGATTGCTGTCGTTTTCAAACAGCAGCTGGCCACGGGTAAACCAGCGGTCGCGGTCGTTCAGGTCGTCACCGTCTAATCCGTTGGTGATATATCCATCGCGCCGGTTGTAACCACCCGCCAGGCTCGCGGCGATCGTATCGCTGATCGGCCCCGTAACGTACGCCCGCGCCACCAGTGCGTCGTAGTTCCCGTACGACACTTCGGCGTTTCCGCCGAATTCAAACGACGGTTCGGAGCTGACGATGGAGATGACGCCGGCGCTGGCGTTCTTGCCGAAAAGCGTCGACTGCGGCCCACGCAATACTTCTACGCGTTGCAGATTGGGAAGATCGGAAATCTGCGAGATAGCCCGGCTGCGATAGACCCCGTCGACGAACACCGCGACCGAGGGCTCGAGGCCGAGATTGTTGCCGTCAGTACCGAAACCGCGGATCGAATAGCTGGTCGCGAAAGAACTCTGTAACTGCGAAACGCGCAGCGACGGCACCACCGACTGGAGGTCGGTTATATCCCGGATCTGCGCACGCTCGATCGTTTCGGCGGTGGTCACGCTGACCGCGACCGGGGTTTCCTGCAGCGTCTGTTCGCGCTTGGTCGCAGTGACGATGATTTCGTTACCCGTGCCGGCATCGGCGGCATCCTCGATCCCGTCGCCATCGACGTCGGTGACGGCCTGGACGTCGGCCTCCTGCGCGAAGGCGGACGACGGAAGGGCAATGCCGGCCACGCCTGCGAGCAGCGCCGTGCGAACGGTAGCGGTAAAACGCATTGATGTTCCTCTCCAAAAGATCGGGCCGTCTTCCACCATGGGTCGAGCGGCCTTCTGTGTTCGCGAATAGGTTCTCTAACGAAACCTCTCAAGTTCGCGTGACGGTTTGACGGCAGTGACGGGCGGGTTGTGCCTTTCGAGTCACAGTGCGGCATCGATACAACGTGTGTCGCTTGCGCAAACCCGCCGGCCGGTTGTTGGCGAACCGCCCCGACGGCAACTTGCGGCGGTGTTGCAGGCTATTCGAAAACCTCGGAAGCGCCCCGCCCCTTGGGATCCTCGCCGAAGCGGTTCGGGCCGGGCGTGCCGGGAAGCAGCATAACGACCAGAAACGCGATGCTGGCGATCAGGCCGATGAAAGGAATGAAGCTCACCACGATGAACCCCAGATACCACCACCCGGACATGTTGCGATCGTGCAGGCGGCGCACGCCCACTGCGATGCCGGGGATGAGGATGGCGAGAAACCACACGGCGAGAAGAAGCCCGACGCCGGTGAACAGCGTGCCGTAGATCGCGAGCGGATTGGCCGGGTCCACCGTGCCGACATCGCCCAGGCTGCCTGTCACGCCCATCAGCAGGAACACCACGGCCATCACGATCACGTTGAGCAGCGCGAACATCCAGTATTCCATGCGGCGCGAACGCCCCGAGAATTCGGCGTAACGCTTAAGAGGCAGAATCATCCAGTGCATGCAGTCCCCCCGATATCGCTGCTCCGATCGAAAGGCACCATAATCTCGCGACCCTGGCAAGCGCAAACGCCAGCCGCCCCGCAATGAGACCGCTTGCCGTGGCAAGCCTGCTCGTCTAGGGCGCGCGCGAATATTGCGCCGCACCATTGCCGCACCGCTACATCGAAAGCCCCGAGATATGTCAGACGCCCTCCGCAACGTGGCGATCATCGCCCACGTCGACCACGGCAAGACCACGCTGGTCGACCAACTGTTCCGCCAGTCCGGCACTTTCCGCGAGAATCAGCGCGTCGAGGAGCGCGCGATGGATTCGAACGACCTGGAGAAAGAGCGCGGGATCACCATCCTCGCCAAGTGCACCTCGGTCGAGTGGAACGGCACGCGCATCAACATCGTCGACACCCCGGGCCACGCCGACTTCGGCGCCGAGGTCGAGCGCATCCTCTCCATGGTCGACGGCGTCATCCTGCTGGTCGATTCGGCCGAAGGGCCGATGCCGCAGACCAAGTTCGTGACCGGCAAGGCGCTTGCGCTCGGCCTGCGCCCGATCGTGGTGGTCAACAAGATCGACCGTTCCGACGCGCGCCCGCAGGAAGTGCTCGACGAGGTGTTCGACCTGTTCGCCAGCCTCGACGCCAACGACGACCAGCTCGAATTCCCTTCGCTCTGGGCCTCGGGCCGCGACGGCTACGCGAGCGAGGACGAGAACGCGCGCGAAGGCAACCTCGAACCGCTGTTCGAACTCATCACGAAGCACGTCCCCGCCCCCGGCCTCGACACCAGCGGCCCGTTCAGCTTCCTCGCCACCCTGCTCGATCGCGACAACTTCATGGGTCGCGTGCTCACCGGCCGCGTCCAGTCGGGCACGATCAACGTCAACGATCCGATCCATGCGCTCGACGCCGAGGGCAACGTGGTCGAGGTCGGCCGCGCGACCAAGCTGCTGAGTTTCGACGGCCTCGAGCGCGTGCCGGTAGAGCGCGCACAGGCGGGCGACATCATCGCGCTCGCGGGGCTGGAGAAGGCGACCGTCGCCAACACCGTCGCCGATCCGGCGGTGAAGGAGCCGATCAAGGCGCAGCCGATCGATCCGCCGACGCTGGCGATGCGCTTCGCGGTCAACGACAGCCCGCTCGCCGGGCGCGAGGGCAGCAAGGTGACCAGCCGCATGATCCGCGACCGCCTGTACCGCGAAGCCGAAACCAACGTCGCGATCCGTATCACCGAGAGCGAGGACAAGGACAGCTTCGAAGTCGCCGGCCGCGGCGAACTCCAATTGGGCGTGCTGATCGAGACGATGCGCCGCGAAGGCTTCGAACTCGGCATCAGCCGCCCCCGTGTGCTGTTCCGCGAGGAAGGCGGCCAACGTATGGAGCCGTACGAGACGGTCGTGATCGACGTCGACGACGAGCACTCGGGCACGGTCGTCGAGAAGATGCAGCGCCGCAAGGCCGAACTGACCGAGATGCGCCCGAGCGGCCAGGGCAAGACCCGCATCACCTTCTCCGCCCCCAGCCGCGGTCTGATCGGCTATCACGGCGAGTTCCTGTCCGACACGCGCGGCACCGGGATCATGAACCGGCTCTACGAGAAGTATGACGTCCACAAGGGGCCGATCGAAGGCCGCCAGAACGGCGTGCTGATCTCGATGGTGCCGGGTGAGGCCGTGCCTTACGCGCTCAACGCGCTGGAGGAGCGCGGCGAGCTGTTCATCGGCGGCGGCGCGAAGATCTACGAAGGCATGGTGATCGGCGAGAATGCCAAGCCCGACGATCTCGAAGTCAACCCGATGAAGTCCAAGCAGCTGACGAACTTCCGTTCGACCGGCAAGGACGACGCGATCCGCCTCACCCCGCCGCGCCGCATGAGCCTGGAGCAGGCGATCGCCTATATCGACGACGACGAAATGGTCGAAGTGACGCCCACCAGCATTCGCCTGCGCAAGGCGATCCTCGATCCGCACGAGCGCAAGCGGGCGAAGCGCAAGGACGCCGCCTGATTTCACCGGACACGAGAAAGGGCGGCGCCGCGAGGCACCGCCCTTTTTTATTTGTCCGATATCAGAAGTGGAAGCTGAGCGAGGCGCGCAGCGACTGGACTTCGAAATTGGTATCCGACGGGCGGATGTCCGTCCGGCCGGAATCGATCAGGAAGGGGTTGGTGGCAGGCGCGGTGCCCTGACCCACTTCGACGAAGAAGTCGTTGTCCTTGTAGTTCGAGTACAGGTACTCGAGCCCGAGGCCGACGTTCTGGGTCACCATGAGCTCGACGCCCGCGCCGGCCTGGTAGCCCCAGACCATGTCGCCATCATCACGCTCGGCGAACGAATTGGCATTGTTCGTCGTCGTGAAACCGTGCCTGATCTTGGCATAGCTGCCGCCGCCAGTGACGTAGAACAGACCGCGTCCGTCACCCGGCGAGAAACCGGCGCGCGCACGGGCCGAGATTGCGTAATCAAGCTCACGGTTGACCGTGTAGCTCGCGGGCGTGGAGCTGAAGCCGGAGGTGTAGTCGATCGCGTCCGACGAACTGCCTTCGAGCAGGACACCCGCTACGAACGGACCACCGTTGAAGCGCTTGTCGAACCCGACCCGGCCGGCATAGCCGATATCGTCCTTGTCGCTGGTGCAGCCATCGGCCGCGAGACCGGAACGTGCCTGGCCGTTGCAGAAGCCGGGGGCGAACGCATCCACACCGGCAGCAGTGTTGACGTTGTCGCTGACCCCGTCACCATCGGTATCGAACGCCAGCGTATCGCCGCCGTCGTTCGACTGAATATCGTACGAGACCGAACCTGCGACATAGAGCCCGTCGAAGTAGACCGGCTCATCCGAACTTTGCGCCATGGCGGGCGCTGCCGACAGCGCGAAACCGCTGGCCGCGAGGCCGGCAAGCAGATGCTTTTTCATAACTTTTCCTTAGTTGCGAACCTAGTCCCGGCCAAATCCGCCAATTACGTTTCGGTTCCGGCACCTTGCCGAGCCGCCGGAAGCGGGTCGACAGGCCGCGCTTTGCCGCCGGGATCATGAACGCCACATTTAAACCACTGAAAACAAGACCTCTCGATGGGCGCGACAGAGGCGGCAAACGAATGGGAAGGCGCGGATTTCGGTCGATTTTAGCGCTCCACCCATGCAAATTCACGCTGCACGGTGGCAATCGTGCCACAGTCTTGTTACGCCGCGCTCCATGCAGACAGGGACTCTCATCACACTCTCGCTCTATTTCATCCTGATGCTCGGCATCGGGCTCTATGCCTGGAAGAAATCGACCGACACCTCCGAAGGCTACCTGCTGGGTGGCCGCCAGTTGCATCCGGCGGTGGCCGCGCTCAGCGCCGGCGCGTCGGACATGTCGGGCTGGCTTCTGCTCGGCCTCCCGGGTGCGCTCTACATATCGGGACTGGTATCGGCCTGGATCGGCATCGGACTGTTCGTCGGCGCGCTCGTCAACTGGATCGTCGTCGCGCCGCGCCTGCGCCAGCAGACGATCGACTACGGCAACGCGCTGACGATCCCGGAATTTCTCGCCAACCGCTTCCCCGACAAGGCAACCGCCCTGCGGGTGATCTCGGCGATCATCGTGGTGGTGTTCTTCACCGTCTACACCGCCGCGGGGCTCGTCGGCGGCGGCAAGCTGTTCGTCACCAGCTTCGCGGGTCTGTTCGCGGATACCGGGATGAGCGACTACATGTTCGGCATCTGGCTGACCGCTGGCGTGGTACTGGCCTACACGATGGTCGGCGGCTTCCTGGCGGTCAGCCTGACCGATTTCGTGCAGGGCTGCATCATGGTCGTCGCGCTGGTCCTGATGCCGCTGGTGGTGATGTTCGGCCCCGGCGGGAGCGCGGGCGAATCGCTGACCAACATCCAGCCTGGCTTTCTCGATATCGGTTACGGGTTGACTGCGATCGGATTTCTTTCCGCCGTGACATGGGGGCTCGGATACTTCGGCCAGCCGCACATTATCGTGCGCTTCATGGCGATCCGCAGCGCGAAGGACGTTCCGGTCGCGCGCAACATCGGCATGATATGGATGTTCGTCTGTTTGATCGGCGCGCTCGGCATCGGCCTTGCCGGCCGCGCTTATATCGAGCGCAACGGGCTGGTGATCGACGATCCCGAAACGATCTTCATCGTGCTCGCCAACCTGCTGTTCCACCCGCTCATCACGGGTTTCCTTCTCGCTGCCCTGCTCGCCGCGATCATGAGCACGATCAGCTCGCAGCTCCTCGTTTCGTCGAGTTCGCTGACGGAAGATTTCTATCGCCTGTTCCTGCGCAAGGAGGCGAGCGAGCGCGAGACAGTGACGGTCAACCGCATATCCGTGCTGCTGGTGTCGCTCGCCGCGATCGCGATCGCGTCCGATCCGGAAAGCCAGGTGCTCGGGCTCGTGTCCAACGCTTGGGCCGGGTTCGGCGCGGCGTTCGGCCCGCTGATCATCCTCTCGCTGACGTGGAACCGCATGACCGGTGCGGGCGCGGTCGCCGGGCTCGTCACCGGGGCGGCGGTCGTGGGGCTGTGGATCGCGCTCGGCTGGAACGCGAGCTTCCTCGGCGGCGAGGGCGTCTACGAGATCATTCCGGGCTTCATCGCCTCGTGGCTGGCGATCTGGGGCGTGAGCCTCGCCACCGCCCGGCCGCAGGAGGCGGTGACCACCACCTGACGCGGGTAGCCGGCGGCGCGCCGTGGGGGAGGCGCCGGTCAACGTCGCGTTAACCCTGTCTGCCCACTATGCGTGCATGCTTCGCGCGATCGTCTCCTGCTTCCTGTTGTTCGCGCTGGCAGGTTGCCAGTTGCTGCCGGGACGCGACGCGCCCGACCGGCCAGCCACTCCGGCGAGCGGCAACACGATCCCCGCCAGCCGGGAAGCGCGCCAGTGCCTGGCCGAACTCGGCGCGACCGGGGCCGGGTTCACCCCCCTGCCCGATCGCTATGCCGGGCAAGGCTGCTCGCTGCTCAACACCGTCAATCTGACCCGGCTGCCGGGCGACGCCGGGTCGTTCTCGGTCAGCAACCTCGGCCCGGTCACCTGCCCCACCGCCGAAGCGTTCACCGCTTGGGTCCGCTACGGCGTGGACCGCGCCGCGCGCGTCTATCTGAACAGCCCGATCGTCCAGGTCGAGACGATGGGCAGCTATGCCTGCCGCAATGTCGCCGGGAGCAGCCGCCGCTCGGCCCACGCCTCTGCCGACGCGATCGACGTGGCCGCCTTCCACCTCGCCGACGGCCGCCGGGTAAGCGTCCTCGACGACTGGGACGACGGGACCTCGGCCGAGCGCGAGTTCCTGCGCGTCGTCCAGCGCAGCGCGTGCAAGCGCTTCCGCACCGTGCTCGGCCCAGAATACAACGCGGCGCACCGCAACCACTTCCATGTCGAGCGCGGCGGCGACGGCGGGTTCTGCCGGTAATCGGCGCCTAGCGCCGGGTGCCTAGCTTCCGCCCTTCGCGTCGAGGCGGATGCGCACTGCGTCCACCGGATGCCGTGCCCCGAGCTTCGCCATCATGTTGGAGCGATGGATCTCCACCGTGCGCGGGCTGATGTCGAGCGCGTGCGCGATCGCCTTGTTGCTCTGCCCTTCGACGAGCCAGTCGAGCACTTCGCGCTCGCGCGGCGTCAGGGTGTCGATCCGCTGCCGGGCTTCCGCCAGCCGCCGTTGCGCCGCCGCGTGCTCGCCGGCTTCACCCACCGCGCGCGAGACGGCGTCGTCGAGCGCTGCGGGCGTCAGCGGCAGACCGAGGTAGTCGAACGCGCCGTCCCGGACTGCCTCGACGATCCTGCCCGTCTCGGGTTCGGTCGCCGTGGCGATCACCGGCAGCCACACCGAGCTTCTGCTGAGCATGCGGATCGCATCGCCGATGCTGCCCCATCCATCGTAGTCGCGAACGAGTGCCAGCCCGCGATCGGGCATGAATTCCGCTAATTCTTTAACGGTGGCGTAGACCTCTGCATGATGCCCCAGCGCAAATGCGGTCTGTGCGATCTCCGCCCGCGTGCGGCTGTCGGGGTCGACGATGTGAAGAATGATCCGGTCGTCCATGATCGCATGGATGCCGTGAAAAGCCGCGGGGGCGGTGGTGCTACACGCCCCATTTCGGAGACGATAACCCACTATTAATGCGTAGGATCTCCGATTTTTGAACCGGCAACGCAGCCGCGTATTTAGATCGGGATCGGAGCTTTCGCCTTAGGGGCGATTACGGTCAGCAGTACTGCCTAGGGCTCTCCGGCGGCGTCATCAGCCCGGTCTTCCTCCTCGTCGCCCGCATAGAAGCTGTAGTCAGGCAGCGAATGGAACGCTTGGCGCAGCGCATCGCCCCAGCTGGACGAAATCGCCTGGAAATAGGGATCGTCGTGCGTGATCCGGCGGGTATGGGTCGCCTCGAACCCGTCGCGCGCGATCACCAGCAGATCGAGCGGCAGGCCGACCGAGAGGTTCGCCTTGAGCGTCGAATCGAACGACACGGTGAGCAGCTTGACCGCATCCTCGAAGCTCATCGTCCGGTCGTATCCGCGAATCAGGATCGGGCGGCCGTATTTGGTTTCGCCGATCTGGAAGAACGGCGTGTCGAAGCTCGCTTCGATGAAATTGCCCTCGGGATAGATCAGGAAAAGCCGCGGCTCCATGCCCTTGATCTGGCCCGCGAGGACGATCGAAGCGGTGAAGCGGCCTCTGCCGCGCGCGCCGTTGGCATCCTGCCGCTCGGCGATCGTAGTGCGCAGCAGTCGCCCGATCTCGGTCGCGACCTGAAACATGCTCGGTGCCTCGAGCAGCGAGTTGTGCCGCTCGTCGGGCGCCTTGGTGCGCTCTTCGAGCTGGCTGATGACGGCTTGTGTCGTGGCCAGGTTGCCCGCAGTCATCACCGCCAGCATCCGTTCGCCCGGCACCTGCCAGCACGACATCTTGCGAAACACCGAGATGTTGTCGACGCCCGAGTTGGTGCGAGTGTCGCTCATCAGGACGAGGCCCTTGTCGAGGACCATTCCGACGCAATAGGTCATTGTTACTGGTCTACCTGCTGCTGTTCGACCGCCACATCGACGCGCAGGTCCTCGCTGGCAACCCCGAAGCTGATCCCGGTGATCGGCGCAGCGTCGCGATAGTCCCGCCCGGTCGCCACGCGGACGTAGCGCGGATCGGGGCTGATTCCGTTGGAAACGTCGAACCCGACCCAGCCGAGGCCGTCGACGTGCGCTTCGGCCCAGGCATGCGTCGCCTCCTGATCTACGCGGTCGTTCATCATGAGGTAGCCGCTGATGTAACGCGCGGGAATGTCCGCCTCGCGCGCCGCGCCGATGAAGATATGCGCATGGTCCTGACACACGCCGAGGCCCGCGCCGACCGCTTCCTCGGCGGTGGTGTTCACGCCGGTCGAGCCGGTGCGGTATTCCACCTCGTCGCGGATGCGTTGCGACAGGGCATGCAGATAATCGAGCTTGCCGTCCGGCGCGCATTCGAGGTCTCGCAGAAGCGCTCGCACTTTCGGTCCGGGCCGCGTGCGGTCCGTCTGCGACAGGAAGCTCCACAGCGGCAGATGCCCGGAATGATGCCCGATCACCCCCGCGTTGTCCTCGGTATCGACCACGCCGCTGCAGCTCACGATCACTTCGCGCGCGCCATGCTCGACCGCGACCAGCGTGACCGTGTTGAAGTGCTGGTCGTCGTATTCGATCTCCGGCCGGGCGTTCTCGTATTCCATGTCCCACGACAGGATGTTCTGCCCCTGAGTCGCCTTGGGGGTCAGCCGCAGCCGCTGGAGCGCGTGGACCACGGGTTCGGCGAAGGCGTAGCGGGTTCTGTGTCGGATCGAGAGGCGCATCAGGCAAGGAACCTGTAGTCTTCGGCGATCGAACCGGCGATCGCGCGGTTGGCGGACAGGAATTCGAGCAGAAACTCGTGCAGTCCCATGTCGAAGATATCCTCGATGGTGAGATCGGAAATGCGCGTCCCGCTCTTGCGCATCAGTGCGTCGCTTTCGCCCTCGTGGCCATGAATGCGCGCGAGGGCGGCGAGATCCTCGCGCAGCGCCGAGTGGCAGAACGCGAGACTGCGCGGGAAGCGATCGTCGAGCACCAGGAATTCGACGATCCCGCGGGCGTCGATCTGCCCGGCGTTGAGCCAGCGATAGGCGCGATCGCCCGAAACCGAGCGCAGCACCTGATCCCATTGCCCGGTGTCGAGGCTCGACCCGACGTACGACAGCGAGGGAAGCAGCAGGTAATATTTCATGTCGAGGATGCGCGCGATGCAATCCGCACGCTCAACGAACGTGCCAACTCGCGCGAAGTGATAGCCTTCGTTGCGCAGCATCGATCCGGTCATAGCGCCGAGAACGACCGTGCCCGCCCGGCGGATAATCTGCACCGCCTCGCCCACGCTGCTCTGCGCGACCGGCCGCGCAAGCAGTTTGGAAATCTCCATCCAGCTCTCGTTGACCGCTTCCCACAATTCGCCGCTGATCGCGCTGCGGACCGAGCGCGCATTGGTTCGCGCCGCGCCGATCATCGCGATGACGCTGGTAGCGTTGTCCGGATCGCGCAGCAGATAGTTCCACACCTGATGCCCGGTATAGGTGCCGTGCTTCGCTTCGTAGCCCGCGCGTTGGCCGAACGCCTCGATCACCGACCGCCATTCCTCCTCGGCCGTGGCGACATCTCGGGTCAGGGCCATGTGGAACCCGGCCTCCAGCAGACGCGCGGTATTCTCTGCCCGCTCGAGATAGCGGAACATCCAGAACAGGCCATGGGCTGTCCGGCCTAGCAAGGGCGCCTCATGTACATCAGTCTTTGAGCACCCAGGTGTCCTTGGTGCCTCCGCCCTGGCTCGAATTCACCACCAGCGATCCCTTGCGCATCGCCACGCGGGTGAGCCCGCCGGGGGTGATCTCGATACCTTCGGGCGAGACGAGCACAAACGGCCGCAGGTCGACGTGGCGCGGCGCGAGGCCGCTTCGCGTGAAGATCGGGCAAGTGGAAAGCGAGAGCGTGGGCTGGGCGATGTAGTTCGACGGCTTCGCTTCCAGCTTCGCGCGAAATTCCGCCAGTTCGCGCTTCGACGCGGCCGGACCGATCAGCATGCCGTAGCCGCCCGAGCCGTGGACTTCCTTCACCACCAATTCGGCGAGGTTGTCGAGCACGTAGGCGAGGCTTTCCGGGTCCGCGCAGCGCCAGGTCTCGACATTGGGCAGCAGCGGCTTCTGCCCGGTATAGAACTCGACGATGTCAGGCATGAAGCTGTAGATCGCCTTGTCGTCGGCGACGCCGGTGCCAGGCGCGTTGGCGATGGTAATCCCGCCCGCGCGATAGACGTCCATGATCCCCGGCACGCCGAGCACGCTGTCGGGATTGAAGGTGAGTGGATCGAGGAATTCGTCGTCGACCCGGCGGTAGAGCACGTCGACCGGTTCGTAGCCGCGCGTCGTGCGCATCGCCACGCGCCCGTCGGTCACGCGCAGGTCGCTGCCTTCGACCAGTTCCGCGCCCATCTGGTCGGCGATGAAGGCGTGTTCGTAATAGGCGCTGTTGTAGATGCCCGGTGTCAGCACCGCCACGTTGGGCTTGCCTCGCGTCCCTGCCGGAGCGCAGGCTGCGAGGCTCTTGGCCAGGCGGCGCGGATAGTCGCAGACGGTGCGGACCGGAACCCGGGTGAACAGGTCCGGAAACATCGCCATCATCGTCTCGCGGTTCTGCAGCATGTAGCTGACGCCCGACGGCGTGCGCGCGTTATCCTCCAGCACGAAGAATTCGTTCGGTCCCGTCCGCACCAGATCGATGCCGACGATGTGGGTGTAGACCCCGCCGGGCGGGGTGAAGCCGACCATGTGCGGCAGCCATGCCTCGTTGTTGCGCAGCAGCCGCTCGGGGATACGGCCGGCGCGGACGATTTCCTGCCGGTGGTAGAGATCGTGGATGAAAGCGTTGATCGCGCTCACCCGCTGTTCGATACCCCGCGTCAGACGGCGCCATTCATCCGCGGTGATGATCCGCGGAACCATATCGAACGGAATCAGCCGTTCTTCGGCCTCGTTCTGGCCGTAAACGTTGAAGGTGATGCCGGTGCGGCGAAACGCGACCTCGGCGTCGCGATGCTTGCGCATCAGGAGCTTGGCGTCCTGATCGTCGAACCAGCCGAAATAATCTTCGTACGCCGGACGTACCGAACCGTCTCCGATCCGCATCTCGTCGAAACTCGCGTCCGCCTCGCTCATGGGCCCCCTTGTCCGCTGTCGTTGCCGCAGGCTTGGGGGCGTGCCCGATCCGCGTACTCCAGAAGGAAAGGTTCAGGCGGCGTCGAGTTCCCGCAACACCGCGCCGATCGCTTCCGGCGAATAGGTGAAACCCAGATGCGTGCAGCGCAGCGCCACCGCCCGATCGCGCTCGCAGGCGCGGCCGCAGGCGCTGCGTGCGCTGACGATTCCGTCGCGCGGGCTCCACAGCGCCACCGTCGGCACCGGCGGCTTGTCGCAGATGTCGGTCTGGATCGGCGGCTGATCGACGCGATGACCGGTCACGAATTGATAGGCGCGCCACGCGTTGTTGGCGCGCGGATTGCCCGAAAAAGGCGAGCCCATGGTGACGACCTTCGCCACGCGGTCGGGATGGCGCTTAGCGATCTCGCGCGCGAACAGCCCGCCGAGGCTCCAGCCGACCAGATGGACCTCACGGCCATAGCGCTCGTGAACCTCGATCAGCCGCCGCTCGAGATAGCGGATATTGTCCTCGGTCGGTCCGAAATTGAACCCCAGCCCCCAGCGCTTGACCTTGTGGCCGGCCCGCTCGAGCTGCCGCGCCATGTAGCGCATGCGGATGGGGTGCGTCGCGAAGCCCGGCAGCAGCATCACGGTGCGGATTTCCGCCGCGGGTGCAACTTCGATCCGGCGAAACGGGCGCCGGACCGGCTCGGCGAGATGCGACAGCTCGCCCACCAGATAGCGCAGCTTCGGGCCCGAACTCGCATCGGCTATCGGCTCGCGCGCAAGTTCCCAGCGCTGCGCCAGCTCGTGCCGCGAGCTGGGCAGGTGCGCGAAGGAAGAAGGGGCGGAAGCGGTTGCCATCGGATCATTATGTCCCGGCATTGCTAACAGCCGCTGAACGATACCGTTCCGCTATTGCCCGCGTTCGGGACAGTCACCGATGCGCTGCGACGAAACCTTCATCGTCATCCGCATCTCGCCGCCCGGGATGGCGGGCGAGCTCTGGCTCATCTCCATGCGCATGCTGCTCGATTCGGCTTCGACGACGCCATCGATCGTCATGTGCGCCTCGGTGCCGTCCGACCCGGTACAGGTGAGCGCGGCATCGAGATCGCTGCCGTCCGCATCGAACCGGTCGAACGCGCAGGTAATTCCCTCCGCGCCTTCGCCGAGCCGCCTGACGACCGGCTTGAACCCTTCGTCGGCCTCCGCCTGGGTGAGGCAGCGGGTCTGTTCCTCGCCCTGAAGGCCGGCCGCGAGATCGCGCATCTGCGCAGCCTGTGCAGGCGGAATGCCGGGAATTTCGAAATCGACGATCTCGGTGTTGCTCCGGTAGAGGCCGGGCGTCGGCTTCACGAGGTTGTCGGCGGCCGCCATGACCTCTTCCGGCGATTTGGGCTGGTCCGCACCGTCGCCGCATGCCGTCAGGGCCAGAGCGCTGCCGACGATAATGATAGATGCTCGCATTCGGCGGCTCCCTTTCACGCTGTATCGGCGGCCATCGCTATCAAGCACCGCCTCCGCTGCCAAGCGCTTGCCGCGCACGCCCCGCGCGCCCATATCGCGGAGCATGGCCGAACTCGTGATCCGCAGGGGCTTGGAAGAGCCCGATACCTCCGAAAATTTCACGCCGCACAAGCCGCAACGCCCCGAGAAATCGATGGGCGGCAAGCGGTTCGAGCTGGTTTCGGACTATCAGCCCGCCGGCGATCAACCCGCCGCGATCGCCGAACTGACCGGCGCCGCAAAGGACGGCGAGCAAACGCAGGTGCTGCTGGGCGTGACCGGCTCGGGCAAGACTTTCACCATGGCCAAGGTGATCGAGGAACTGCAGCGCCCGGCGCTGGTGCTCGCGCCCAACAAGATCCTCGCCGCGCAGCTCTACGGCGAGTTCAAGAGCTTCTTCCCGAACAACGCGGTCGAATATTTCGTCAGCTACTACGACTACTACCAACCCGAGGCCTACGTGCCGCGCAGCGACACTTACATCGAGAAGGAAAGCTCGGTGAACGAGGCGATCGACCGCATGCGCCACTCGGCCACGCGCGCGCTGCTGGAACGCGACGACGTGATCATCGTCGCCTCGGTATCGTGCCTTTACGGCATCGGTTCGGTCGAAACCTATTCGGCGATGATCTTCGATATCAAGAAAGGCGAGAGCGTCGACCAGCGCGAGCTCATCCGCAAGCTGGTGGCCTTGCAATACAAGCGCAACGACGCGGCCTTCGCGCGCGGCAATTTCCGCGTGCGCGGCGACAATCTGGAGATCTTCCCCAGCCATTACGAGGACATGGCGTGGCGGGTCAGCTTCTTCGGCGACGATATCGAGGAAATCAGCGAATTCGATCCGCTGACCGGCACCAAGGGCGCGAGCCTCGACAAGGTGCGCGTCTACGCCAATTCGCACTACGTCACGCCCGGCCCGACGATGAAGCAGGCGAGCCAGGCGATCAAATTCGAGCTCGAGGAACGGCTCAAGGAACTCCACGCCGAGGGCCGGTTGCTCGAAGCCCAGCGGCTCGAACAGCGGACCAATTTCGATCTCGAGATGATCGCCGCCACCGGTTCTTGCGCGGGGATCGAGAACTACAGCCGCTTCCTTACCGGCCGCCTGCCGGGCGAGCCGCCGCCGACGCTGTTCGAGTACCTGCCCGACAACGCGCTGCTGTTCGTCGACGAGAGCCACCAGACCGTGCCCCAGGTCGGCGCGATGGCGCGCGGCGACCACCGGCGCAAGCTGACGCTGGCCGAATACGGCTTCCGCCTACCGAGCTGCATCGACAACCGCCCGCTGCGGTTCAACGAATGGGACGCGATGCGCCCGCAGACGTTCTGCGTCAGCGCCACCCCCGGGGGATGGGAGATGGAGCAGACCGGCGGCGTATTCGCCGAACAGGTCATTCGCCCCACCGGCCTGATCGACCCGCCGGTCGAGGTGCGCCCGGTCGAGGACCAGGTGCAGGATTGCATCGCCGAAGCGAAGGCGACCGCGGCGAAGGGCTATCGCACGCTCGTCACCACGCTGACCAAGCGCATGGCGGAAGACCTGACCGAATTCATGCACGAGCAGGGCGTGCGCGTGCGCTACATGCACTCCGACGTCGAGACGCTGGAGCGCATCGAGCTGATCCGCGACCTGCGGCTAGGCGTCTACGACGTGCTGATCGGTATCAACCTGCTGCGCGAAGGGCTCGACATTCCCGAATGCGGGCTGGTCGCGATCCTCGACGCGGACAAGGAAGGCTTTCTTCGCTCGGAAACCTCGCTGATCCAAACGATCGGCCGCGCCGCGCGCAACGTCGATGGCAAGGTGATCCTCTACGCCGACCGGGTCACCGGCAGCATGGAACGCGCCATGGCGGAGACGGAGCGCCGGCGCGAGAAGCAGCGCGAATACAACGCCGAGCATGGCATCACGCCGACCACGATCCGCCGCCAGATCGCCGACATCGTCGCCCACACCGCGAGCAAGGACGGCGTCACCGTCGATACCGGCGACGACGAGCGCAACAACCTCGTCGGCCACAACCTGCGCGCCTACATCGAAGACCTCGAAAAACGCATGCGGACCGCCGCCGCCGACCTCGAATTCGAGGAAGCGGGCCGCCTGCGCGACGAGATCAGGCGGCTGGAGAACGACGAACTCGGCCTGTCGGACGACGAGAAGAAGGCCCCGCTCGTCGGCCGCGCCACCGAAGGCAGGCCGGGCACGCGCAAGATGCGGTACGGCAAGACGCAGCGGAAGTGGGGCAAGTAAGCCCGCAGTTCACAGAAGCCTGTCGGTCGTTCATCCCCATCCATTGCCTTTTGCGGATCGTCTGACCTAACAGACCGTCCATGACCTTCCGCACCCTGCTGGCCGCCACCGCCGCCTTCGCCATCGCCTGCCCCGCCGTCGCGCAATCGGACGATGCAAAACCTGCCGCCGAGGCTGCTCCCGCACCCTACGAGGCCAACTCCGCCTCCGAGACGTTCACCGGCACGTTCGGCGGGCGCTCGGTGCGCTATACCGCCACGGTGCAGGAACAGGTGCTCGAGGCCGAGGACGGCACGCCCAAGGCGGCGATCGTCACGACCAGCTATATCGCCGAGCCGCGCGATGCCGAACGTCCGGTCACCTTCCTGTTCAACGGCGGGCCGGGTTCGGGTTCGGTGTGGCTGCAGATGGGCGCGTTCGGGCCCAAGCGGGTCGCGATCCCCTCCGACGCGCGCGACGACGGGGCGCCGCCCTATCCCATTCTCGATAACCCGGATTCGCTGCTCGACGTCACCGATCTCGTGTTCATCGATCCCGTAGGCACCGGGTTTAGCCACACGATCGGCGAGACCAAGGGCGAGGAATACTGGGGCGTCACCAAGGATGCGAAGTCGGTCGCCGAGGTCATCCGCATGTGGCTGGACGACAACGGGCGCTGGAACAGCCCCAAGTTCCTCGGCGGCGAGAGCTACGGCACCACGCGCTCGGCCGCGGTCGTCAACGAACTGGAGGGTCAGTACAACGATGTCGCGCTCAACGGTGTAATCCTGATCTCGACCGTGCTCGATTTCGGCGCGGGCGCGGAGACCGAAGGGGCCGAACTCGGCTACATCACGACCCTGCCCAGCATGGCCGCGACCGCGCTCTATCACGGCAAGGCCACGGCGCGCTCGGTCGAGCAGTTCGTCGAGGACGCGCGCCAGTTCGCGATCGGGCCCTACGCCGCGTTCCTGCTCAAGGGGCAGAACGCCGACGCGCAGGAACGCGCGGCGGTGCGCGCCGAGCTGGCACGGTTCACCGGGCTCTCGGAGGAATATCTTGATCGGGCGGACCTGCGCGTCAGCTCCGGCCGGTTCTACAAGGAACTGCTGCGCGATCGCGGGCTGACGGTCGGCCGGCTCGACAGCCGCTACACCGGCGTCGATTACGACAGCGCGGGCGAGACGCCCGACAACGACCCGAGCTTCTACGGCATCGACGGCGGCTATACCGCGGCGGTCAATCACTTCATGCGCGATACGCTCGGCTACGACACCGAAGAACGCTACGTCACGATCGGCTACGTCGGGCCGTGGGACTGGCGGCTCGAGGGCGGGCGCGACACCAACGCCTATCTCAACGTCGCGCCCTATCTCGGCCGCGCGCTGCGCGAGAATTCGGGGCTGCGCATCTTCGTGGGCCAGGGCTGGTACGATTTCGCCACGCCGTTCTTCGCCGCGGAGTACGCACTGAGCCGCACCGGCTTTCCGCAAGATCGGATCGAGTGGCAATATTACGATTCCGGACACATGATGTACGTGCGCGACGAGGATCGGCAAAAGCTGTCGGAAGATGTCCGCGCCTTCATTCGCGCGCGCTGAGGCGATGCTCCGGGCGTTTGCAATTGGAGTGGCGCTGGCCGGGCTCGCGGGGTGCAAGCCGCCCGCGACCGACGACTACGTCGCGCGGGTGGCGCTCGATACGGCGCAGTCCCATCCAAGCGAACCGCTGGCCTCCCCCGATACCGAAGGCGCGCTATGGGTGCCGGGGGAAGGCGTGCGCATCCTTTACGGCAAGCCCGGCGAAGCGCCTCTGATGGCGCTGGCGTGCGAGGATGGCGGCGAGGGGCGGCGCATCCATATCACCCGCTTCGCTGCGGCCGATCCGCGCGCCAAGGCGATCCTCGCGCTGATCGGCAACGGCCATGTCGTCCGGCTGAACGTCGATGCGACGTGGAACGGGCGCGCGTGGCTGTGGGAGGGCTATGCCGCGGCAGACGATTCGCGGATGGAGGTTCTCACCGGCCCGCGGCGCATCGAAGCGACCATCGCCGGCGCGGGCTCGCTCGAACTCAATCCGAGCCAGCAGCCGCGCCTTCTGGTCGAGGCGTGCCTGCGCGACCCCCGGTCTCCCGCCGTGCAGGAAGCGACTGCGCCAGCGTGATCAGTGCATCGGGGCCGAGCACCTGCGGCAGCTGCCGCGCTTCTTCGCCCGGCGCATACCAGAGATAGAGCGGCACGCCCGCCGCCCCGTGATCGGCGAGGAAGCGGGTGATCGCCGGATCGCGCCGCGTCCAGTCGCCCCGCATCGCTACCACGCCGGCATCGGCGAATGCATTGCGCGTCGGCTTGCGTTCGATCGCCACGCTTTCATTGACCTTGCAGGTCACGCACCAGTCTGCGGTGAACCAGACGAACACCGGATCGCCATCCGCGCGTGCCTCGGCCAGTTCCGCCTCGCTGAATTCTGCCGGCTCGAGAATGCTTTCCGCCGCCACGATCTCGTCGCTCGCCAGGCGGGGAAGGACGGCAACCGCGACGATCACGGCGGCCAGCGCGCTCACCACTGCGGCGCTCCGCACGGCGCCGGCCGTTCGGCCGACCACCAGCAGGATGGCAGCGAGCGCGCCGAGCATCGCCGCCGCACCCCATCCCAGATCGTCTCCGCCGAGCCGGAAACACAGCCATAGCAGCGCGAGCGCGGTGAGCCCCATCGGCACCGCCATGACCTTGCGGAAGGTCTCCATCCACGGCCCCGGGCGCGGCAACATCCGGCGCAGCGGAGGCACGAAACCGATCGCGAGGAACGGCAGCGCCAATCCGACCCCCATCGCGCCGAACAGCAGCAATGCCGAGGACGTCGGCAGCACCAGCGCGGCCCCGAGCGCCGCCGCCATGAACGGCCCGGTGCACGGCGTGGCGATGAACGCCGCGAGCAGGCCGGTGGCGAAGGCGCCGGCAGGCTCTCCGCTGCGGGTGAGCGAGATCGACGGAAGCTCGAACAGCCCGGCGAGATTGGCGGTGATCGCCGCGGTCAGCGCCAGCAGCCCGACCACGACCGCCGGTTGCTGCAACTGGAACGCCCAGCCCACGCTCTCGCCCGCCGACCGCAGCGCCAGCAGCCCCGCCCCCAGCGCAAGGCACGCCAGCACCACGCCGGCGGTATAGGCCGCGCCTTCGCGCCGGGCGAGCGCCGCGCTTTCGCCCGCGCGCGCCAGGCTCAGCGCCTTGAGGCTGAGGATCGGAAAGACGCAGGGCATGACATTGAGGAACAGCCCGCCCGCCAGCGCGCCGAGCGCGAGCAGCCAGAGCGACGGCAACTGCGGCTGCGCGATCGGCACGCCAGCCTCGGCCACTTTGCCCGGTTCGGCCGAAAAGCGCACCCCGACATCGCGCGAGAATGCGAGAATGCCCTCGATCCGCGGCGGCGCGGGCTCGCGGACGAGATCGGACGGCAGGTTGAGCTGAGTCAGCGGGACATCGACGACCAGCCGGTCGCCATCGCGGAAGAACGATTGCTTCTGGGCATAGGCCGGCCGCTTGCCCTGCCCCAGCTCGCGCTCGGACACGAACAGGTGCGGATCGGGCAGCGCGACTTCGGCGGGGAGCGGCACCGCGACGCGTAGCGTCTGGCCGTCGACGGCGAAGCTGGCGCGGCTTTCGATCAGCGGCGCGATCTGCGCGCGCCATTTCACGAAGCGCGGATCGGGCTCGGCCTCGGCCAGTTCCGCCGGATCGAGTTCGAGCACCGCCTGCTGGGGCACGCAGAGCTTGTCGGTGCAGGCGAGATAGTCCGCCGTCACCTCGAGCGGCTCGGCATCGGCGATATCCGCCCCGCGCGGGATGCGGATCGGCACCAGCACGGTGTAGCGCCCTTCATAGACGTGGT
This sequence comes from Pelagerythrobacter sp., assembly GCF_041912895.1. Classification (NCBI taxonomy): domain Bacteria; kingdom Pseudomonadati; phylum Pseudomonadota; class Alphaproteobacteria; order Sphingomonadales; family Erythrobacteraceae; genus Pelagerythrobacter; species Pelagerythrobacter sp. Next base: position 1,131,628 of record NZ_JAYSGI010000001.1, read on the forward strand.
TCATCAACCCGCCGATCACGAGGCGATGCGGCACGGGATAGAGCGGCTCGCCCGCGGACCATCCCGCCGGCAACGTCCAGTCCAGTTCCATTCCGAGGCCCGCGTCGCCCGGGTTCGACCAATAGCCGTGCCACTCGTCCGATCGCGGGGTGAACCGGAGCGCGAGCATCCATTCTCCGCCGGCCTCGGGGGCCTTCTCCGCGATCAGTTCGGCGGACATGTTGTCGTCGCCGATCAGCGGCTGCGCGCGGGCGAACCCGGCGGCGGCAAGGGCCAATGCGGCGACGAGCGCCAGCGCTGCATATGCGAGCCAGGCGCGCACAGCGCCCATTGTCCTTGCCTCGGTCACCGCCGTGGCTCTAGTGGGATGCGGAGTTTCCTGCAACGAGAAGGCGATGAACGACAGGCGCGATCTGCTGATTCTGGGCGGTGGACTGGTGGGCATGACGCTCGCGCTGGCCGCCGCGCGCAAGGGGCTGTCGAGCCATGTGGTCGACCGCGCGGACCCGGCGGACCTGACCGCGGAAGGGTTCGACGGGCGCGCCAGCGCGATCTCGACCGCGAGCTGGAACCTGTTCGGCAATATCGGCATCGCCGACGCGCTCGAGCCGCACGGCTGCCCGATCGAGACGATCGCGGTGAGCGATCAGCGCAAGCCGGGCCGGATCGACTTCCGCCCCGAGCCGCATGAAGGGTCGCTCGGCCGGATGTTCGCCAATCGGGCGCTTCGCCTCGCATTGTTCGAGGCCGCCGCCGCCGAGCCGCTGATCGCCTGGCACGCGAAATCCGAAGTGGCCGAACGGCAGCGCGGCGAACACGCGGTGAGCGCCACGCTGGCCGACGGCCGGACGCTTTCCGCGGCGCTGATGGTCGGCGCCGAGGGGCGGACCTCCCCCACCCGCGAAACCGCCGGGATCAAGGTCGCCAAGTGGCAATACGGCCACCGCGCGATCATCGCCGGACTCGAGCACGAGAAGCCGCACCAGGGCGTCGCGTGGGAGATCTTTTATCCCACCGGCCCCTTCGCGCTGCTGCCGATGCGCGACGGCGCGGGTGGCGCGCACCGCAGCGCACTGGTGTGGACGGTCGACGAGAAGGACGCGGCGGGCACGCTGAAACTGTCCGACCGTGCCTTCCTCGCCGAAGTGGAAAAGCGCATGGGCGACCTGTTCGGCGCGGTTCGCGGGGCCGGCCCGCGCTCCTCCTTTCCGCTGGGCTTCCATCACACCGTACGGGTCACGGATCGGCGGCTCGCGCTGGTCGGTGACGCGGCGCACGGCATCCATCCGATCGCGGGGCAAGGGCTGAACCTGGGCCTGCGCGATGTCGGCGCACTGGTGGAAGTGTTGAGCGAAGGGATGCGGCTCGGCCTCGAGCCCGGCGATGCGCAATTGCTCGCGCGCTACGAGCGCTGGCGCGGGCTCGATTCCTTCACCGTCGCGCTGGCGACGGACAGCCTCACCCGGTTGTTCGGCGTGCCCGGCCGCACCGCATCGGCGGTGCGGCGCTTCGGCATGGCCGGGGTCGAACGGATACCCGCCCTCAAGCACTGGTTCATGGACGAGGCGCGCGGCGTTTCGGGCGATGTGCCCGAACTGATGCGCGCCTGACTTTCCGAAGGATTATTCCGAGGCGGTCGCCCGCATCGCCGGGCTCGGCTGTTCGATCGGATTGCCCGAACCGTCACGCAGCAAGCGTGGTTCGAGCACCGCCGAGGTCTCGATGAGGTCGAGCGCGCGGCGGGCCGCGACGTAACGCTCGGCATCCGCGATCCAGCGGCGGGCTTGCTCGGCCCCGGGCAAGCGACGCACTTCGTCGATCGCCATGTTGACCCGCCCGCTCTGGAGATAGAACCGCGCCCGCTCGATCCGGCGCGAGGGCTGCGGCGAGGGCGTGCTTTCCTTGCGGATCACGACCAGCTGGCTCAATTCGTGGCCGATCCGCTCGAACAGCGGGTCGCCGGTCGCCTCGGTGAGTTGCGGCGCGAGGCCTTCGAGCCGCGCTGCAAGGACATCGAGCGTGATCGGATTTCGCGAGAATTCAATGATCGTAGCGACCGAGTTGGGCTTGGCATCGCCGAAGCGGAGCCGCAACTGCTCGGCGAGATAGCCCAGTTCCGCCCCGCGGTCGAGCGCCCGGCGCGCGGCGAAGGCGATCAGCAGGCCTTCCGCGCGCGCGGCATTCCCCGCCGCCGCCTGCGCCTGCAGGTCCAGCCGCGACAGGCGCTGCTCCGCAGCGGCGAGGCGCTGGTCGAGCCCGCCCTGCTGTTCGGCGACTTGCTCGACACGCTGGCTGGCGGCTGCCGGCGTAGTGGCGGGCGCAGGCGTCGGCGATGCAGCGGGGAGCTGCGGCTCGGCGACCGCAGGCAAAGGCTGTTCGGCAGGCGCCGTGTCCTCGCCAGTTCCGAAATCGACGCCCGAGCGCCAGGCGAAATAGCCCACCAGCAGCGCACCGAACAGAAACGCCGCGAGCGCGACGATGACGATCGGCTTGAAAGACGCGCTGCGCGCAGGGGTGGGGTTCGAGTATCTGTCCATCGAAATCCGTTCTGCGACCCGCTCGCGCCCGGCCGGGCGCTATCCCGCGCAGGTCAATGGCATATGTCGCGGGCCAATGCCAGAAGCTGGCTGTCTACAGGATGACCGGCGACCGCGACGCGCCGCCAGCCGCCGCCCGCCGCCTCGGCGATACGCGGGGCGAGCGCGGCGAGTGCAATCGCCTCGCGCGCCAGACCTGCCCGGTCGCATTCGCGGGCGAAATGCCGCGCCGCTTCGCCCGAATGGAGCAGCACTACGCCGCCCGCCTTCAATCTGCCGGCGAAGTCTACCGGGATCGGATGGTGGACCACCCGATAGACCACGCGAGTGTCGATCGCGACATTGGCGGGCGCTTCCAGCACGGTATGCCGCTCCCCCGCCAGCCGTAGCAGGCGCAGGCGATCGCCGCCGCTCAGCCGGTCCACGACCTGCTGCAATCCGCCCTGCCCGACGATTCCGACATTCAGCCCCGCCTCGCGCGCCGCTTCGGCGGTCGCCGCGCCGACCACATGCGCGGTGCGCCCTCGCCATTGCGCCAGCGCGGCCCCGGCATGGCGCACCGCGTTGGCGCTGCCGAGCAGGAGCGCGGCGAACTGAATATCGCGCGGCGCGGCCCATTTCACGGCGGCGACCTCGGCGAGCGGGTAGCCCTCAACTTGGATGGACAGGGCGCGCGCAGCTTCGAGCGTCGCCGACAACCCCGGTTCGGGCCGGATCGCGAAGATCGCCGCGCTCACGCCGGTCCGTCGAAATGCGCCGCTATGCCCGGCGTTGCGCGCGCGAGCAAGTCGGCGGCGAGCGTCGCCGGTGGCTCGTGATCGCCCGGCGCGAACCGACACTCGCCGTCCACGCGCTCGGCACCGTCTGGACTGAACAGGATAGCGCGCAGCACGATCGATTCACCCTCGCGCACCGAATGCGCGGCGATCGGGCTGTGGCAGGTGCCCCCCAGCCCCGCGAGCAGCGCGCGTTCGGCCATTACCGTGGCGCGCGAAGGCGCATCGTCGATCGCGGCGAACAGGGCGCGTGCATTATCGTCGTCCGCCCGGCATTCGATCCCGATCGCGCCCTGCGCCGGGGCCGGGAGCCATTCGGTGGGATCGAGCGCAGTGCCGACGCCAGTCTCTTCCAGCCGCGCCAGGCCCGCAGCGGCGAGCAGCGTCACGTCCGCCTCGCCCGCGGCGAGCTTCGCCAGCCGGGTCGCGACGTTGCCGCGAAACGTCACCACGTCGCAATCGGGCCGGAAATGGAGGATCTGCGCGGCGCGGCGCGGCGCGCTGGTGCCCACGCGGGCACCGCGTGGGATTTCGGCCACGCTCGCCGCGCCGACCAGCACGTCGCGCACGTCGGCGCGCGGCAACACGGCGGCGATCGCCAGCACATCGGGCCGGATCGTCTCGACATCTTTCATCGAATGGACCGCGCCGTCGATCCATCCTTCGGCGAGCCACTGGTCGAGTTCCTTCGTCCACAGCGCCTTGCCGCCGATCTCGGCCAGCGGGCGATCCTGTATCCGGTCGCCGCTGGCGCGCACCGGCATCAGGTCGATCGCGCTTTCGGGCCAACCGTGCGCCGCGCACAGCCGCGCGCGCGCCTCGCGCGCCTGGGCCATGGCGAGCGGCGAATGGCGCGTTCCGAGGCGGAGCTTTGGCTGGTCGGTCATGAGCGGCGCTTGCCCTAGCGAGGCAATTTGTTCAGGGGAAGCGGCATGGGCATCGTGCTTGGCATCGAATCGAGCTGCGACGAAACCGCGGCGGCCCTCGTGACCACCGATAGGGCTATCGTCGCGCAACGCATCGCGTCGCAGGATGCGGAGCACGCGCCCTATGGCGGCGTGGTGCCCGAGATAGCCGCACGCGCGCATGCCGAACGGCTCGCGCCGATGATCGAGGCGGTGATGGACGAGGCGGGAATGGCGCTGGCAGACCTCGACGCGATCGCAGCCACCGCCGGGCCGGGCCTGATCGGCGGCGTGATGGTCGGCCTCGTCAGCGCCAAGGCGCTGGCGATGGCAGGCGACGTGCCGCTGATTGCGGTGAACCATCTGGAAGGGCACGCGCTGTCCCCGCGCCTCGCCGATCCGACGCTCGAATTCCCCTATGCGCTGCTGCTCGTCTCGGGCGGACACTGCCAGATCCTGCGTGTCGAGGGCGTCGGGCGCTATCGCCGCCTCGCCACCACGATCGACGACGCACTGGGCGAAGCGTTCGACAAGACCGCCAAGATCCTCGGCCTCGGCTTTCCCGGCGGCCCGGCGGTCGAGCGGCTGGCGCGCGAGGGCGATCCCCGCGCTGTGCCCCTCCCCCGCCCGCTGGTCGGCAGCGGCGAACCGCATTTCAGCTTCGCCGGTCTCAAGAGCGCGGTGCTGCGCGCCAAGGAGAGCGGCAAGCACGCGGATGCCGATATCGCGGCGAGCTTCCAGCAGGCCGCGCTCGACTGCGTATGCGACCGGCTGGCGATCGCGCTCGATGCGATGGAGCCGGTGCCCGCGCTGGTCGTCGCGGGCGGCGTCGCGGCCAACCGCGCGATCCGCACCGCGCTGGAGGACCTGGCGAACGCGCGCGGCATGCGCTTCGTCGCGCCCCCGCCCGGGCTGTGCACCGACAACGCGGCGATGATCGCCTGGGCCGGCTGCGAACGGCTTGGCCAGTCCGATCCGCTCGATATCGCGGCCCGCCCCCGTTGGCCGCTCGATCCCGAGGCGGAGCCGGTCCGCGGCGCGGGGTACAAGGCATGACCGAAAGCATGACTGTCGGCGTGATCGGCGCGGGCGCGTGGGGTACCGCGCTCGCGCAAATGCTCGCGTCGGACGGGCGCGAGGTGCTGCTGTGGGCGCTCGAGCCCGAACTGGTCGACGAGATCAACTCTTCGCGCCGCAACGGGATTTATCTTCCCTCCGCCGAGCTGGCGCCGACGATCCGCGCCACCGGCGCCCTCTCCGATCTCGCCGGATGCAGCGCGATCCTCGCGGTCACGCCCGCACAGCATCTCGGCAAGGTGCTCGCGAATCTTCCCGAACATCCGCGTGACCTCGTGCTGTGCAGCAAGGGCATCGAAGCGGGCACCGGGCGGCTGATGAACGCCGTCGCCGCCGAGGCCGCGCCCGAAAGCGCGATCGCCATCCTGTCCGGCCCCACCTTCGCGCACGAAGTCGCCGCCGGGCTGCCCACCGCGGTCACGCTGGCGTGCAGCGGCGGCGAAGCGCAGTGGGACCGGCTCGCCCCGATGATCGCGCGGCCATCGTTCCGGCCATATTATTCGGACGACGTCACCGGGGCGGAGATCGGCGGCGCGGTCAAGAACGTGCTCGCGATCGCCTGCGGCGTGGTCGACGGGCTGCAATTGGGCCAGAACGCGCGCGCCGCGCTGATCGCGCGCGGCTATGCCGAGATGCTGCGCTTCGGCGAGGCGCTGGGCGCGATGCCCGAAACGCTCGCGGGCCTGTGCGGTTTGGGCGATCTCGTGCTCACCTGCTCCTCCACCTCGAGCCGCAACTTCTCGCTCGGCAAGGCGCTCGGCGAAGGGCAGTCCGCGCAGGTGCTAATGGCCGACCGGCGCACCGTGGCCGAAGGCGCGCACACCGCGCCGGTGCTGACCGAACTCGCCGCGCGCCACGGCATCGCCATGCCGATCGTCGCCGCGGTCTACCGCCTGCTCGGCGGTGCGCCGGCGCCCGATATCGTGAGCGAGCTGCTCTCGCGCCCATTGCGTTCGGAACAGGACGGCGCTGCGTGACCGAAGCCGAGCAGCAGGGCGACATCGCGGTGCTCGCGAAAGGGGGCCGGACCAATTTCATCGGTTTCCTGCTGCGGCTCGTCGCGCGGGTGCCCTTCCTGTTCATCGCCGGGCGGCTCTACGGCGCGGCGGAACTCGGCCGCTTCGCTTCCGCGCTGGTGGTGATCGAACTGCTCGCGCTGATCTGCTCGATGGGGGAAAAGCGCGGGCTGGCGCAGCGCCTGTCCGAAGGCGAAGGCATCCGGCCGGCCAACGTGGTGTTCGACGGGCTGCTGCTGGCCACGCTGCTATCGTGCGCTGCGGGCCTCTTTCTGTGGTTCGTCCCCGCGCCGATGTTCCCCGCCGGGCAATATTCGACGCTCGACAAGCTGCTCGTCACGGCGATCCCCGCCTATGCGCTGACCGAAATCCTGCTCGCCGCGCAGGCCTATCGGTTCGACATCGCGACCACCGTGCGCGCACGCGCGATCGTGGAACCCTGGACGATCTCCATCATGGCCGGCGCGCTGTTCTTCGTGATCCCGGAATCAGGCCTGTCGCTCGCCTACATCGCCTCGATCTACGCCGGGCTGATCGCGGCGGCGTGGCCGTTTCTCAGGATGTACGGCCTGCCGCGCCAGTGGCGGCCCAACCCGCGCGCCATGTGGCGCATGACCACCCGCGCCTTCCCGCTCGCTTCGGCGGACGCGATCGAATGGGGCACGCGGCGGCTCGATATCTTCATCCTCGGCCTGTTCGCCGCGCCCGCCGCGGTCGGGATCTATTACATCGCGCAGCAGGTCGCGAGCTTGCCGCAGAAGCTCAAGACGAGCTTCGAGCCGATCCTCGGCCCGGTCATCACCCGCAACCTCAAGGAAAAGAACTATCCGGCAATCGCCCGGCAGGTCTGTCAGGTGGGCTTCTGGATCGTCGCCGCGCAGGCCGGCATCGCGCTTGCGCTCGGCGTGCCGGGGGAAGCGGTGATGGGGCTTGTCGGTCCGAACTTCGTCGGCGGCACCGGCGCGCTGGCCTTCCTGCTCGCGGCGGAAGTCGTGGCCGCGACCGCGGTCGTCTCCGAAGCCGCGCTCGTCTACGTCGCGCGCAAGCGCAACCTCGCGATCTCGTTCGGCACGATCGCGCTCCAGGGCGTGCTCACGGTGGCCGCGATCATGGCGGCCGAGCGGATGGGACTGGGCGAGCCGCACAAGGCCGCCGCGGCGGCGATCTCGCTCATGGGCGCCCTCGGCGTCGCTTCGCTGGCCAAGGCCTGGCTGCTCTCGCGCATCCTCGGCGAGCGGGTGAACAACTGGCGCTGGGCGCTGGTCTGGGCCGCTGCGCCGGCGATCGCGGTCGGTTACCTCGCCACGCGCACCCCCGAATGGGTCGAGCTGATCTTCGGCATCCCGCTGATCCTGCTGACCTACGGCTGGGTCATCTGGCGCAAGGGCTTCGGCCCGGAAGACCGTGTGCTGTTCCGCAAGAACGTCGGCGGGGAGAACGTGGCGGAGACCTGACCGAAGGCCCTCGTGGCCTTGCCCCCGCGCGAGGCCGCACGTAAGGCACGGGCCATGGCGATCCGCTCGACACTCACGATATTCGCCGGGGCATTGGCGGTCGGCGCGCTCGGGATCACCGGGGCGAACCTTTCCGCCGGCGATCTCCAGTCGGCGCTCGCGAGCGAAGCGCAGGACGCGATCGCCGAAGCGGGTGGGCAGGGCGTGGTCGCCAATTTCGTTTCGCCTTCGGGCTGGCCGTCGCGGCACCCGGTGCTCGATGGCGGCGGCGCGCTCGACGAAGCCACGCGCGCGAAAGTCGCTCGCGCGGTCGCCGCGGTGCCGGGCGTCGGCGGCATTCGCTGGGCCGATGGCGAAGCGCGGGCGCATGGCGGCGAGACCGAGTACACCCCCGCCCATTGCCAGGAAGACGTCGACGCCCTGCTGCGCGCGCGCACGATACGGTTCGAGGAATCGCGCAGCACGATCGATCGTGCCAGCCAGCAACTGGTCGACGAGGTCGCCTCCGCCTTGCGGCCCTGCCTCGGCAGCATCATCGCCATCACCGGCCATACCGACAGCTCGGGCGCACCCGCGGGCAACCTCGCGCTGTCGCGCGAACGAGCGGTAGCGGTGCGCGAGGCGCTCGTGGCGCGGGGGATACCCGCCGACGGCCTGCGCACCAGCGGCGTCGGGTCGAGCGAACCGGTCGAAGGGCTCGCTCCGAGCGATCCGGCCAACCGGCGGATCGAGTTCTCCGTCGTCTCGACCGAGCCGTTGCGGATCAGCCCGATCGACATTCCGGGGGCGCGTTGACATGGCGATGTGGTTCGAACTCACGGTAATGCTGCTCGCGACCTACGCCGTCGGCCTCGGCATCGGATGGCTGTTCTGGGGCCGCGTATCGAACGATTGGGGAGAATGATGGCATGACGCAGATGATCGAAACCTGGTGGCCCCTGTTCATCGTCGCCCTCGTGCTGGGCATCGCGATCGCATGGTGGCTGTTCGGATCGCGCCGCAGCACGCGCGTAACCGATCGCAGCGCAGGCGACGTGCTCGACGACGGGGCGGCGCCGGCCGCGCGCAACCAGGCGCTGATCGACGCCAAGGCGGCAGCGCAGCCGCCTGTCGTGCCGCCGGGGGTCGCCGGCAGCGGCACTGCGGTCGCGGCGGCGGTCGAGGCGCAGCAGATCGATGCCGCCGAAGCCGCTGCGGAAGTACCGCCTCCGCCAGCTACAGCTGCGGCAGGTGACGATCTCACCCGGATCAAGGGGGTCGGCGGAAAGCTCGATCAGTTGCTCGCCTCGCTCGGGGTCACCAGCTTCGCACAGATCGCCGCCTGGAGCGAGACCGACATCGACCGGATCGACGCGCAACTGGGCCGGTTCCAGGGCCGTATCCGGCGCGATAGCTGGGTCGAGCAGGCAAAGCTGCTCGCGGCGGACGACACCGCGGGTTACGAGGCCAAATTCGGCCGCCTGTGACCCGTAAGGCACGGGAACAATCCACGCTTGCCCCGGTTAATTCGATCAAACGCAATCGAATTTTTGGGTTAAGTATGATGAAACATCCCCGTATATTGGTCGCGGAAGACGAGTTTATCGTCGCCTTCGACTTGTGCGACACCGTCGAAGAAGCCGGCTTCGAGGTCGAAGGCCCGCATTCCGAAATCTCTAGCGCCATGCTCGCGGTGCAGAAGACGCGGCCCGACCTCGCGATTCTCGACGTCGAACTCGAGGATGGCGAGGCTTTCTCGCTCGCCGAGACGCTGATGGCCGAGAACGTGCCGGTAATCTTCCACTCCGGTCAGTTCAGCCCCGACGAAGTACGCGCGCGCTATCCCAGCGCGATCGCGTGCTCGAAGCCGTGCCCGCCGAACGTAATGCTCGAAAAAGTCCAGCAGGCGCTTTCGAGCAACTGAATCTGCTAGCATTTTCCGCTTCGGCAATCGGACGGGCGCACTCGTGCGCCCGTCTCTACATGGTCGGTCGATCACGCGAGCGGCGTCGCTCGCTCTCGCGGGCTTGTCGCGGTAGCGCAAGCCTGCGAAGGGAAGGCTAGCAGTCACAGGAGACATCATGGCCGGAATGGCGCCGTTCAACTGGGAAGATCCGTTCGATCTCGACGGGCAACTGACCGAAGACGAACGCATGATCCGCGACGCCGCGCGCGCCTTCGCGCAGGCCGAGCTTCAGCCGCGCGTGATCGATGCGTTCGCGCAGGAGATCGATGCGCCCGAGTTGTTTCCGCTGATGGGCCGCGCCGGGCTGCTGGGCGCGACCATTCCCGAGGAATACGGCGGCGCGGGCGCCGACTACGTCAGCTACGGCCTGATCGCACGCGAGATCGAGCGGGTCGATTCAGGCTACCGGTCGATGGCTTCGGTCCAGTCGAGCCTCGTGATGTATCCGATCCACGCCTACGGTTCGGAGGAGCAGCGCCGGAAGTACCTGCCCGGCCTCGCCAGCGGCGAGTTGATCGGCTGTTTCGGTCTGACCGAGCCCGACGCCGGTTCCGACCCCGGATCGATGCGGACTTATGCCAAGAAGGATGGCGACGGCTATTCGCTCTCGGGCAGCAAGACCTGGATCTCCAATTCCCCCTTCGCCGACGTGTTCGTGGTCTGGGCCAAGAGCGAAGCGCACGGCGACGGCATTCGCGGGTTCGTGCTCGAAAAGGGCATGGAGGGCCTCTCGGCCCCCAAGATCGACAACAAGCTCTCGCTGCGCGCCAGCACGACCGGCATGGTGGTGATGGACGAGGTCAAGCTGCCCGCCGACGCGCTGCTGCCCGAGGTCCAGGGGCTCAAGGGCCCGTTCGGGTGCCTCAACCGGGCACGCTACGGCATCTCGTGGGGCAGCATGGGCGCCGCCGAGTTCTGCTTCCACGCCGCGCGCCATTACGGCCTCGACCGCAACCAGTTCGGTCCGCTCGCTTCCAAGCAGCTCTACCAGTTGAAACTTGCCGACATGATGAGCGAGATCGCGCTCGGGCTGCAGTCCTCGCTGCGCGTCGGGCGGCTAATGGACGAAGGGCGGTTCGCGCCCGAGATGATCTCGATAGTCAAGCGCAACAACGTCGGTAAAGCCCTCGATATCGCTCGTAAATCACGTGACATGCACGGCGGCAACGGGATTTCGGGCGAATATCAGGTGATCCGCCATATGGTGAACCTCGAAACGGTGAACACCTACGAGGGGACGCACGACGTTCATGCGCTGATCCTCGGTCGGGCAATCACCGGAATTCCGGCATTTTGATGCGATTGTTCGGATACTATCGCAGCTCCACGAGCTATCGCCTTAGAATCGCGCTGAATCTCAAGCGGCTCGATTACGAATACGTGCCGGTAAACCTGCTCCAGGCCGAGCAGCGAGGTGCGGAATACACCGCGCGCAACCCGTTCGGCACGGTGCCCACGCTCGAAGCTGACGGACGCGAGCGCGCGCAATCGATGGCGCAGCTCGAATGGCTCGACGAGGCATATCCCGAGCACCCGCTGCTACCCAAGGGCACCGAAGAGCGCTTCACGGTGCGCGAACTGGTCTACGCGATCGCCACCGAGCTTCACGCGCCGCTCAACCTGCCAGTCCTGAAATATCTCAAGGATCCGCTCGGCCATTCGCAGCCCGAGATCGACACTTGGTATCGCCACTGGCTGGCGCGGACGCTGGCGCCGGTCGAGGCGCGGCTGGCGCAGCTCGGCAGCGAAGACTTCCTGTTCGACGCCCCCGGCCTGTTCGAGGCCGTGCTGCTGCCGCAGGTCTACAACGCGCGCCGCTTCGCGTTCGATTTCGCGGACCTGCCGTGCATCGAGCGGATCGAGGCGGCCTGCCTCGCGCTGGAATCTTTCCAGCGCGCCCACCCCGACAATCAACCGGACAACCCGGAGAACACCCGATGAAGCTCGCCACCCTCAACGACGGCACCCGCGACGGCAAGCTGGTCGTCGTCTCGAAAGACGTGACCCGCTATTGCGCCGCGGACAACATCGCCCCGACGATGCAGTTTGCGCTCGACAACTGGGCGGAGGTCGCCCCGAAGCTGGAAGTCCTCTACCGCGACGTCGAGCACGAGGCAGTGCCGTGCGAGCGGTTCCACGAGCGCGAGGCCCATTCGCCCCTGCCGCGCGCCTATCAGTGGGCCGACGGCAGCGCCTACATCAACCACGTCGAATTGGTGCGCAAGGCGCGCGGCGCCGAGGTGCCCGAGAGCTTCTACCACGACCCGCTGATGTATCAGGGCGGCTCGGACGACTTCCTGCCCCCACGCGCCGACATTCCGTTGAAGGACACCGCCTGGGGCTGCGACATGGAGGGCGAGATCGCCTGCATCGTGGACGACGTGCCGATGGGCACGACGCCGGAAGAAGCGGCGGGCCACATCAAGCTGCTGATGCTCGTCAACGACGTGTCGCTGCGCGGCCTGATCCCCGGCGAACTCGCCAAGGGCTTCGGGTTCTTCCAGTCGAAACCCGCAACCGCGTTTAGCCCCGTGGCGGTCACACCCGACGAACTGGGCGAGGCGTGGGAGGGCAACGTGATCCATCGCCCGCTGATGGTCGACTACAACGGCGCGCCGTTCGGCCGCGCGAACGTGGGGCAGGACGCGACGTTCAGCCTCGCCGATCTGGTCGCTCATGCGGCCAAGACGCGCAATCTCGGCGCGGGCGCGATCATTGGTTCCGGTACGATCTCGAACCAGGGGCCCGATGGCGATCCGGGCAAGCCGGTCGCCGAAGGCGGCGCGGGCTATTCGTGCATCGCGGAAATCCGCATGATCGAAACGATCGCGGACGGCGAAGCGAAGACCCGCTTCATGGCCCCCGGCGACAGCGTGGCGATCTGGATGGAGGACAGCGAAGGCCATTCGATATTCGGCAAGATCGAGCAGCAGGTGGTGCAGGGCTGACCGGCGCGCCGCGCCAGGGCCAAAAATAAGCCTATCCCACCCTCAAATGGCGCGTGCCTTCCGACGCGTCGGCCGAACGATGCTTCCATCCGAGCGGGCCGCTGGCGACGTGGACGCGGTTGCGGCCGCCAGCCTTGGCCGCGTAGAGCGGCGCGTCGGCGGTCTGCAACGCCAGCGAAACAGTGCACGGCTCGCGCAGGTGGGCCACGCCGATCGATGCCGAAACCCCGAAGTCGCGCCCGTCGGCATCGCGTATCTGGTGCTCGTGGATCTGCGCGCGCAGCCTCTCGCATATCTCCCCGATCCGGCCAGGCTCCGCACTGCGCACGACCAGACCGAATTCCTCGCCGCCGAGGCGAGCGAAGAAGCACCCATCCTTCGATAAGCGGCGCATGATGAGGGCAACGTGCTTGAGGACGAGATCGCCGACATCGTGGCCGTAACGATCGTTGATCGACTTGAAGTGGTCGAGATCGATGATCGCGAGCGAGAACGGCTGCTCGGCGGCGGCGGCGAGCGCGGGCTCCAGTTCCTTGAGGAAGGCGCGGCGATTGGGCAGCCCGGTGAGCGGATCGGTCGAGGCGTCGTGGGCGGCCTGCAGTTCCTCCTCCTTGCGCGCCGTCACGTCGCGCACGGTCACGACGAAGCCCGCGATCGCGGCACCGTTATCACCCACGGCGCGGACTTTCGCCTCGAACCACACGCTCGCGTCGTTGCGCACGACCGGGCGTTCGAGCACTTTGGTGACCCCCGGTTCGGCGGCGGCCCGGGCGAGAAGCCCGTCGATCAAGCCCTCGTCCTCCGGCGCGAAAAACGCGGCGAGCGGCATGTCGGCGAGATCGTCGACGCCGCTGAGCCGGCACGAGGCCGGTGATGCGAAGCGGATCGTCCCGGTGGCGCCGAGGCTCAGCATGGCATCGTCCGAATGGTCCGAAATCATCCGGTACAGCGCCTCGCGCCGCGTGATCGTGCCATGCACGATCTCGCGATGCTTGAGCGCGGCCGCGATGGGCAGGATCACCAGCAGCATGACCGCGAGGTAGAACTGGAGGAAGGTCGTCTGTTCGGCCAGCGGCACATCAAGCGCTGCGAAAACGCCGACGCCCAGCGCGAGCGAACTCGACGCGATGACCGCGATGACGAGGACCGAAACCGCCGCGCCGATCCTGCCCAGGCGGAAGCACGCAAAGATGGCCGGCAGGATCGGGAGGAAGAGGAGCGGGTAGGCCGCCTGGTAGAAGGCGACGGTCGCCACCGCCGCGTTGCCCAGCGTGACGGCCGCCAGTTCCCACCGGGCACGCCGTGTGGCGACCTTCATCATTCCGGCCACGCTGCCGCGCGCGAACAGGATCGCCAGCGGCAGGGCCAGCACCGTGCCGAGGCCATGTGCGGCAAACCATTGCGCCGCATGGCCGGTCCATGCGCCGCCGATAACCGATGCGACCAGAAATCCCGCCGGGACAGAGGTCACCAGCGGCCCGACCACCCCTGCAACCAGCACCAACCTGGAAAAGCCCGACCAGCTTTCGAGATAGTCGCGCCCGGGCCGCAGGCGCGCGAGCAGGCCGGCGATCAAGCCTGCTTCGAACACGTTGACGAGCGCCAGCGGGGCCGCGAGGAACGGGCCGAAGCCGAACAACGCGGTCGCGCACATGCTGAGGCAGCCGAAATAGATGATCGTGCGCGGCCACGCGCGATACGGCAGGTTCAGCAGCAGCGCCGCGAGAATGGCGGTGCCGAACCACACCAGCGCCAGCCCGCCGCCGAAACGCGTGGAAAAGATCGTCAGCGAGGTCACGGCCACGAACGCCACGGCGAACGCGACCGTCCGCCATCCCGATGGTTCGGCAATTCGTTCGGCGTCGGCCATCGGGCGGCTATGAACGCATTGGATTAAGATTTGCCGAGGATCGCCCCTGCGGTCTGCGCGAGGCCGGCGCGCGCTATCGGGCCTCGCGGCGGACGGTGCGCACGATGCTCAGCAGCAGCAGGCAGGCCATCGTCGAGAGGCCGGCCAGAAGCAGGAACAGCGCGTCGAAGCCAAATGTCGGCACCAGCGCCAGCGCGAACCACGGCATGATCAGCGACGGCACGGTGTTGGTCAGGTTGAACAATCCCAGATCGCGGCCACGCCGCGCGGGCCGGGTGAGCACGCGCAGCGTCTGGCTCGAATGGAGCGAGAGGAACACCGTGCTGGCGATGCCGAACACGACGTAGCCCGCGATCGCCCAGCCCAGCGTCGGGGCGAGCGCCATCAGCAGCAGGCCGCCGGCGACGATCGCCGCGCTCACGGCCAGCGGCATGATCGGCCGGTCCGCGCTGTCGGACCAGCGGCCTGTGAGCAAAGCCATCGGCACGCCCACGCACAGCACGATCGAAAGCAGCGTGGCGGCGTCGTTGTCGCCGTAGGCCGGCTCTATGCTGCGGAACCAGAGCAGCAGGAAGGCAAACAGAACCGCCTCGGCGAGTTGGACCAGCAGGCGCGCGAGCCACATCCGCGCGATCGCGGTGCGTCCTGTCGGATCGACCGGCGGCGGGGCAGCGCCCTTGGGCTCCGTCCGCGTCATCAGATGCGGCATCGGACGTGGCGCGCCGAACGCCACCACCGGCAGGACGAGCCCCGCCACCATCGCCGCGACCAGCCCGAGGCGGGCATCGGCGGAGGCAAGCGCGGGCACGGTCACGATCGCGCCCGACACCGCGCCGAGCGCCGGCGCGAACGACAGCAGGCCGCCGAGAAGGCCCTTCTGCCGGTCGGGCACGCAATCGCCCGCCCAGGCGGCGAGCGGAGCGAGCATCATGTTGAGGCAGGCCTGCCACACCACGATCACGGCGATCAGCGCGGGCACGCTGGTGGCCGTCCGCACCGACATCAACAGCGCGCACGACAGCGCGAGCCCGGCGATGATCCACGGGCGCCGGCAACGCGTGAGGTCGCTGAGCCAGCCGAAGCCGATGTTCGACAGGCTGGCGGAAATCGCCCCGGCGAAGGCGATGTAGGCCAGCGCGGACACCGCGTCGGCATCCCCCAGCGAAGTCACCCTGACCGGCAGCAGGATCGTCAGGAAGGGGACATAGGCGACCGCCCCGCCCGCGACGGCCAGCGCGTAGAGGTAGAGAAAGCGCGCGGATTGCCGCGGGGATGCGGCGGCTTCAGCGGCCGCCACGGTACACGTCGACCCGCCGGGTGCGGGTTTCGTCCTTCACGCTGCAGTCTCCCCCAGTCCTGTCTTTCGCGTTCGATACTTTTTTCGGGTGCCCGTCAACGCCGCGCAATCGAATTCGCGGCGGGGCCGGGGCTCAGGCCGGTGCGGGGCAATACTTGCGCAAGTAGGCGGCGTGCGAGGGCATGATGCCGACGAGGTAGCGGATCGATTTCTCGATCCCGTCGATCTCGTCGCGCAGCCGGTCGAGCGCGAGGCCGTCGGCCATCACGTTGTGGCCGCCCATTGCGATGCCCTGCCCCGTCATCACCGCTGTCCAGCTGGTCTCGTTGAACAGCTCGTCCTCCTCGCGGAAGATCTGCCCGCTGCGGCGGAACAGCTCGGTCTTCTCGGTCAGCGTGTCGGGCACCGCCATTGTGCGGCAGTGGTTCCAGAACTCCGAATCGTCGCGCGTCGTGGTGTGGTAGTGGAGGATTAGGAAATCGCGGATGCGCGCGTATTCGATCCCCGTCAGGCGGTTGAAGGCATCCTGCTGGACCTGCGTGATCCCGTCCAGCGAGAGGACCGAGACCAGCTTGCTGATCCCGGTGTTGATGAGATGGATCGAGGTCGATTCGAGCGGCTCCATGAAGCCCGCCGCGAGGCCCAGCGCGACCACGTTGCGGTTCCAGAACTTCTTGCGCCGCCCGGTGGTGAAACGCAGGAAATTGGGATCGGCGGTGGGCTTGCCCGCCATGTTCGCCACCAGGATGTCGTGCGCCTCGTCGTCGGCCATGAATTCGCTGCAATAGACGTGGCCGTTGCCGTTGCGGTGCTGCAGCGGAACCTGCCATTGCCAGCCGGCGGAATGTGCGGTGGCCCGGGTGAACGGTGCCGGCTCGCTGCCGTCGTCGCGGTTGCACGGCAGCGCCACCGCGCGGTCGCACGGCAGCCAGTGCGTCCAGTCCTCGTAGCCGGTGCCGAGCGCCTGCTCGATCAGCAGGCCGCGAAAGCCCGAGCAGTCGATGAACAGGTCGCCCGAAATCTCGCTGCCGTCGTCGAGCGTGAGCGTGGTGACGAAGCCGCTCTCGCCGTCGAGCGCGACGTCGGCGACGCGGCCCTCGCGCCGCTCCACGCCGCGCGCTTCGGCATAGCGGCGCAGGAACGCGGCATAGCGGCCCGCATCGATGTGATAGGCGTAGTTCATCGGCGGCAGGTCGTCGCTCGCATAGTCGGCGGTCCGTGCGAACTTGCCGAAATGCGCTGCCAGCGTTTCGAGGTTGAATACCTGGAGCGGCCGCCGGTCGCCTTCCGCATGGAGCCGATGCCACAGGTGGTGGAACGAGACGCCCTCGATCTCGTAGCCATAGCCGCCGAAGGGGTGGATGTAGCGATCGCCCAGCTTGCCCCAGTTGGCGAACTGGATGCCCAGCTTGAAGGTGCCCTGCACCGCGGCGAGCATCTCCGCCTCGTCGATCTCGAGCAGCTTGTTGAAATTGACGAACGGGGGAATCGTCGCTTCGCCGACGCCGACGGTGCCGATCGCTTCGGATGCGACCAGCGTGATCGCGACATCGCGCCCCGTCCTGATGCGCGACAGCGTGGCCGCCGCCATCCAGCCCGCGGTTCCGCCGCCGACTATCACGATCCGCTCGATTGCCATTTACACGCCCTCCCAAGCGCTTGCTCCGATCGCGGACACTAGCCGCGCGGGGGCGAATTGTGAACGTTCATTTTTTTCTTGTGAACGATCACAACGGGGCATATGAATGCTTCGACAGAGCGGGAAAATCCCGCCGATACATGGGAGGGTATCTTGTCCGGCTTAAGCCTGCTTTCCGCGAATCGTCTCGCCGTCCGCCGCACCGCGCTCGGAACCGTCTCCGGCCTGGCCCTTTGCCTGGGCTTCGGCACGCCTGCGCTCGCGCAGGAAACCGACGCGGGGATCGAAGAGGAAACGCCCGGCGGCACGCCCGAAGCGGTCGAAGACAACGACAACGTGATTGTCGTCTCGGGCTTCCGCGCCGCGCTCGAATCGGCGCAGAACATCAAGCGCGACGCCGACACCTTCGTCGACGTGATCACCGCCGAGGACATCGGCGCCCTGCCCGACCGCTCGGTCGCCGAAGCGCTCCAGCGCGTCCCCGGCGTCAACATCTCGCGCTTCGAACAGCGCGACGACCCCGACCGCTTCTCGGTCGAGGGGACCGGGGTGATCATCCGCGGCCTGCCCTACGTCCGCTCCGAACTCAACGGACGCGACATCTTCTCGGCCAACGGCGGCCGCGCGCTGAGCTTCAACGACGTCTCGCCCGAGCTGCTGGGCCGCGTCGAAGTGTTCAAGAACCAGACCGCCGACATGATCGAAGGCGGGATCGCGGGCACCGTCAATCTCGTCACCCGCAAGCCGCTCGACAATCCGGGCTTCAAGCTTGCCGGCACGATCGAGGCGAACTACGGCGATCTCGCCGAGGAATGGTCGCCGGGCTTCTCCGTCCTCGCGTCGAACACCTTCGACACGGGGATCGGCATGTTCGGGATCCAGTTCGGCTACGCCCAGCAGGAACTCGTCACGCGCACCGACGCCTCGCAAGTCACCGATCCCTGCTATCGCGCCGACACGCTCGACGCGCCGTGCATTCGCGTGCGGCCGGTGGGCTCGGGCGGCTTCGCAGGCGAAGACACCTTCGACGAGAGCAATTTCCCGCCTGCCGGCAGCGTGATCGTGCCCAAGGGCGCGGGCGTGCGCACCACCGACCTGACGCGCGACCGCCGTGCCTATTCGGGCATCGTGCAGTGGGAGAGCACCGACGGGCGGGCCGAAGTCACGCTCGAATACCTGCGCGCCGAAACCGAGGCGACGCTCAACGAATTCGCCGCGCTGGCGCAAGTGAACGATGACCTGCTGTTCCCACTGGTCGCCCCCGGCACGACCCCGACGTTTCGCGACGGCAGGGTCGAGACGATCACGCTAACGCAGAATTCGCCCAACAACGTCACCGGCATCCCGACCGAACTGCTTCGCTTCCAGCGCGAGGACGATGCGATGACCGAGGATTTCTCGGCCAACATCCGCCTCAGCCCGAGCGACCGTTTGTCGTTCAATTTCGAAGTCCAGCACATCACGTCCGACCGCAACGAGGACGGGTTCATCGCTGCGTTGCAGACTTTCACCGACATCTACATCGACAATTCGGGCACGACCCCGGTGGTGCAGTTCCTCCAGCCCGGCACCAGCGGATCGCCCGGCTCCTACTTCACCGATCCGAACCTGCTCTATTACTGGTTCAATATCGACAACCAGGTCCGCAACGAAGGCACGCTCGACAGCCTGCGGATGGATTCGGAGTACGAGATCGGCGACGGTTTCTTCAAGCGCGCCCGCTTCGGCGCGCGCTGGGCCGACCGCAACCGCGTGACGCGCAACACCAACTTTTCCAACTGGAGCAACCTCGGCGCGGCGTGGACCGGTCGCAACGGAAACTGGAACGGCGACGATCCGCAGGCCTTCGGCCCCGGCGGCGCCTACGTCGCCGACTTCCCCGAGTATGCGAACATCTACGATCCGTTCGGCGACGGTTTCCAGCGCGGCAACGCGCCGACACCGTTCGGCGACGGCGCTGGGTTCTTCTTCGGCGGCGACAACCTGGTGGAGGAATATCTCAGCGGCCTGACCGAAGAGCAGATCAACCAGATCCGCGCCTTCACGCTTACGCCCGAAGGCCGTCCGCTGATCTACAACCGCGACGGCCTGGTCCCCGGCACGCCTTATCTTCCGGGTGAAATTTCCGACGTCGACGAGAACTCGTTCGGCGCATACCTGCGCGTCGATTTCGGGATGGACGACCTGTTCGGCAACGGCTGGGTGCTGGAAGGCAATATCGGGCTGCGCTACGTCGACACCGAAGTCAGCACGATCGGCGCGATCA
The DNA here is from genome assembly GCF_041912895.1 of Pelagerythrobacter sp. Taxonomy (NCBI): domain Bacteria; kingdom Pseudomonadati; phylum Pseudomonadota; class Alphaproteobacteria; order Sphingomonadales; family Erythrobacteraceae; genus Pelagerythrobacter; species Pelagerythrobacter sp. The sequence goes on from NZ_JAYSGI010000001.1 coordinate 1,151,358, forward strand.
GCTACCCGACGCCGCTGACGTTCGACGATCCGTCCAATCCGGGCAACACCGGCGACGGCGACGGAGTGGTGACGGTCGCTGACATTCGTGCGCGCTGCGCGAACACCCAGCCGGGGCAGGACGTGCCCGGCTTCTGCAGCCTGTCGGATGCGCGGCTGGCGGAATTCGCCTCGATCTACACCGGCGAGAGCGTGGCAGATAACACCGGCCTGTCCTACGACCACTGGCTGCCGAGCTTGAACGTCAAGCTCGACGTGGGCGGCGGCCTGCTGTTCCGCGGGGCGGTTTCCAAGGGCCTCGCCCGCCCCGACCTCGCGGCCTACCGCAGTGGTGGCGGGATCGGCGACAACACCAACAATCTTCGCGCGCAAGGCACGCTCGAAACCGGCCCGCTGTTCCAGATATTCACCGGCAACCGCTTCCTGATGCCGGTGGAATCGTGGAACTACGACCTGTCCGCAGAATGGTACTTCAACACTGTCGGCTCGCTCACCGCATCGCTGTTCCTCAAGGAAATCAGCAATGTCGTGAACGAAGGCGCCGCCATCCGGAGCTTCACCAGCCCCAGCGGAGCGACCACCGACGTGCTGGTCAACGGCCCCTACAATACCGACGAAGGTACGCTGAAAGGCTTCGAGCTTGCCTACCAGCAGAGCTACGATTTCCTGCCCGGAATCCTCAGCGGGCTGGGATCGCAGCTGACCTATACCTACGTCGACGCGGGCGATTTCAACAATTCGACACTGGGCGCGGAGCAGAGCCCGTTCGCGAGCGGCCTGCCGCTGGCGGGTGTCTCGAAGCACACCGTCAACGCGGTCGTGTTCTACGAGAAGGGGCCGCTCTCGGCGCGCGCGGCCTACAACTGGCGATCGGAGTTCCTTCAGACGCCGCGCGACGTGATCTTCCCCTATTCGCCGATCTACGGTGAATCGACCGGGCAGCTCGACGCGTCGATCTTCTTCGCGCTCACCGACAGGATCAAGCTCGGCGTGCAGGGGGTGAACCTGCTCGACGAAGTCACGCGGACGTCGCAGGTGATCGATTTCGACGGCACGCGGGTCACCCGGTCCGCCTTCCGCAACGATCGGCGCTACACATTCGTGGCGAGGTTCGACTTCTGATCGCACGATTGCATTGGCGGGCGAGGCTCGGATAACAGGTATGAACCCCGGCCTCCCCGACACTGCACGCGACAACCTCTCGGGTGCGAGCCCACCGCGCCTCGCGCGCCACTTGGATCAATCGGACCCGCCATGAGCAGTCGCCGCCAGGCCGTCACGATCAAGCATGTTGCCGCGCACGCTGGCGTGTCGCTGCAAACCGTCAGCCGGGTGATCAACGACGGCCCCAACGTGCGGCCCGCGATGCGCGAGCGCGTGCAGGCCGCGATCGATGCGCTCGGCTACGTCCCCTCGATCGCCGCACAGCGGATGAACGGGAAGCGATCCTACCTGATCCTGGCGATCAACGACCGCGAGCGCACGATCGCCGACTGGCGCAGCCGCGAGGGCGGCGACTGGGTCGACCAGATGCTGCTCGGCGGCATGCTCAAGTGCGCCGAGCACGGCTATCGGCTGATCTTCGAACTGGTCGACACACACAACGACCATGTCGAGCGCGAGTTGGCCGCCGCTCTCGCCTCGCTGCGTCCCGACGGCGTGGTGCTGACCCCGCCGCACTCGGACAATCCGCTGATCGGCCGCCTGCTCGACGAGCACAATATCCCCTACGCCCGGATCGGATCGAAGGAGCAGGGGTCGGGGATTTCGCTGACGATGGATGACGAAGGCTCGGCCCGCGCCGCGACGGAACACCTGATCGCGCTGGGCCATCGCGCGATCGGCTTCATCGCCGGCCCGACCGAATATTCGCTCAGCGAATGGCGCGTCGCGGGCTGGCGCGATGCGATGGATGCCGCCGGTCTGCCGGCCGACGGCCTGCTGGCGCGCGGCGACTTCACCTATCGCTCCGGCTTTTCCGCCGCACAGGATCTGCTGACGCGCCCCCAGCGCCCGACCGCGATCGTCGCCAGCAGCGACCAGATGACACTCGCGGCGCTCGAGGCCGCAAGCGCGGCGGGCCTGGACGTGCCGCACGACCTCTCGCTGATAAGCTTCGACAACACCCCCATCGTGCGGTTTTCGCAGCCGCCGCTGACCGCGATCGATCAGCCGATCGCCGAAACCGTCGCGCGTGCGGTGGACCTGCTGATCGAAGCGGTGAAGACCGGCGCGCCCACCAGCGGGGTCGTGACCGTGTCCGGCGCGCTCATCGAACGCAGTTCCACCACACCACCCCCGACCTGACGAGCGGCTCCCACCGGGGTCTCAGGCAGTCGGAAAGAAGCCGTTTCAACACCAAGCTCTCGAGAGGACTGATATGGACTGGCGCATCGGCATAGCGACCCTGGCCCTGGCGACCGGGGGCTGCGGCGGCGTATTGGCGCAGGACGGCCTCGCGTCCTCCGCCGGGATGGCGCAGGCGGACCCGGCCAACTGGCCGACGGCTTCCTCCCCCGATGCGCTGAGCGATCCGGCGACCGAAGCGCGCATCGACGCGCTGATCGCGCGCATGTCGCTCGAACAGAAGGTCGGGCAGTTGGTGCAGGCGGATATCAGCGCGATCGAGCCCGCCGACCTCGCCGAATATCCGCTCGGCTCGATCCTCGCGGGCGGCAATAGCGGCCCATACGGCAACGAGCGAGCGAGCGCGGCGGACTGGAACCGGCTGGTGCGCGAGTTCCGCGCCGCCTCGCTCGCCAATGGCGAAAACGGCGTGGCGATCCCGATCATCTTCGGGGTGGACGCGGTCCACGGCCACAATAACATCCCGAACGCCACCGTCTTCCCGCACAACATCGGCCTCGGCGCGGCGCACGATCCCGACCTGATCCGCCGCATCGGCGAGGCCACCGCGCGCGAGATCGCGGCGAGCGGCATCGAGTGGACCTTCGCGCCGACGCTGGCGGTGCCGCAGGACCCGCGCTGGGGCCGCACTTACGAGGGATATTCTTCCGATCCCACGCTCGTCGCATCCTACGGCGGGGCGATGGTCGAAGGATTGCAGGGCGATCTCGCCCCGGGCCGCCAACTCGCCGCAGGCAAGGTCGCGGCGACGGCCAAGCATTTCCTCGCCGACGGCGGCACTCTCAATGGCGTCGATCAGGGCGATGCGCGGATCGACGAGGCCGAACTCGTGAGGGTTCACGCCGCGGGCTATCCGGCGGCGATCGACGCGGGCGCGCTGACCGTGATGGCCAGCTTCTCGAGCTGGAACGGCGCGAAGCACCACGGCAACCGCTCGCTGCTGACCGACGTGCTGAAGGACCGGATGGGCTTCGACGGGTTCGTGGTGGGCGACTGGAATGGGCACGGGCAGGTGGCGGATTGCACGGTCGTCTCGTGCCCCGCCTCGATCAACGCCGGGCTGGACATGTTCATGGCGCCCGACAGCTGGAAGCAGCTCTACGCCAACACGCTGGCGCAGGCGCGCGACGGCACGATCCCGCAGGCGCGCGTGGACGATGCGGTGCGGCGCATCCTGCGGGTGAAGGCCAAGCTGGGCCTGCTCGACGATCCGATGCGCGAACGGGCGGATTACGCCGCGATCGGTTCCGCCGAGCACCTGGCGCTGGCGCGCGAAGCGGTGGCGAAATCGCTCGTGCTCTTGAAGAACAACGGCTCCGCCCTGCCGATCGCGCCCGGCGCGAACGTGCTGGTGGCGGGGCGCGGCGCCGACGACATGGCGATGCAGAACGGCGGCTGGACGGTGAGCTGGCAGGGCGCCGATGTGACCAAGGCCGACTTCACCAATGGGCAGACGATCTGGCAGGCGCTGTCCTCCGCGATCGGCGAGGCGGGCGGCACCGCCGCGCTTTCGGCGGACGGGTCGTTCTCCGCCAAGCCCGACGTCGCGGTGGTGGTGTTCGGCGAGACGCCGTATGCCGAAATGCAGGGCGACGTGCCCACGCTCGACTACCAGCCGACCGGCGCGGAAGACCTCGCGCTGCTGCGCAAGCTGAAGGATCAGGGCATCCCGGTCGTCTCGGTGTTCCTCTCGGGCCGGCCGATGTTCGTCAGCCCCGAGATCAATGCCTCCGATGCGTTCGTCGCCGCATGGCTGCCCGGCACGCAGGCCGATGGTATCGCCGACGTACTGGTGGCGCAGCGCTCGGGCGAACCGGCGCGCGATTTCACCGGCAAGCTCTCGTTCGCCTGGCCCGCCGATGCGCGCTCCCCGGTGGCCGAGCCGCTGTTCGACCGCGGCTACGGCCTCAGCTACGCCGCGCCGCAGACGGTGCCTGCGCTGCCCGAAGACCTCGGCGTCGATCTCGCCGAAGCGCTCAACCTCGACACGTTCTTCGCCGACGGCCGTGCGCCCGATCCGTGGGTACTGTCGCTGTCCGACGCAGGCGGCAAGCGCCCCATCGGGCCGGGCGAGACGACCAGCCCCGGAGGCACGCTGTCGGTCCGCTCGGTCGATGTGACCGCGCAGGAAGACGGCAAGGCATTCGCCTGGACCGGCCCCGGCCAAGTCCTGATCGAAGGCCCCCCGGCCGACCTCTCGGTCGCTTACGAGGATAACGACGTGCTGCGCGTGGACCTGCGGGTCGACCGGCCGGGCGGCGGCGCGGCGGCGCTCGCGCTCCATGGCGGTACGGTCCCGCTCGGCCCGTGGATCGCCAGCGCCCCGGCGGGCGAAGTCGCCACCCTGCGGGTGCCGCTACGCTGTTTGGCGGGCGACGCCGCCGAACTCGAACGCGTCGGCACCGCGCTGCGGATCGACGGCGATGCGGGCCTGGCGCTGACGCTGCTCGAGGCGCGGATCGAGGATGGCGACGGCGCGGCGAAGTGTCCCGCAGCGTCGGGCACCGCCGCCGCGACGCCCGGCGCGCTGATCTTCTCCGACGATTTCGACACCGGCACGCTCGATCGCAGCAAGTGGAACGTCGAAGGCCCCACGTTCTGGGTCAACAACGAGCAGCAGGCCTACGTCGATTCGCCCGAGACGATCCATTTCCTTCCCGCGGGCGCGGTGCCGGGCGCGGAGGACGGCGTGCTCGTGCTCCAGCCGCGTTTCAGCGAGGGATTCGAGACCCCGACGGGGCGCAAGGCGGACTTCGTTTCGGGCCGGATCAACACCCGCGGCAAGTTCGACTTCACCCATGGGCGGGCCTCCGCGCGCATCCGCATGCCCGATGCCGAAGGCGTGTGGCCCGCGTTCTGGCTGCTCGGCAACGGCGATTGGCCCACGGCCGGCGAAATCGACATCCTCGAATATGTCGGTGAGAAGGACTGGGTTGGTGTGGCGCTGCACGGCCCCGGCTATTCGGGCGAAACCCCGCTGGTGAACAAGTTCATGTTCGAGAACGGCATCGACGTGACCCAGTGGCACGAATACGCGGTGGAATGGACGAGCAGCGAAATCCTGTTTCAGGTCGACGGGCGCACGACCTACCGCGTCACCCGCCCGATGGTCGAACACTATGGCAAGTGGGTGTTCGACGCCCCACAATACGTGATCGTCAACTTCGCGCTGGGCGGCGCCTATCCGTTCAAGACCAACGGGATCGAGGAACCGTACAACGGCCTGCCCGCCGAGACGGTCGAGCGGATCAAGGCCGGGGACATCCGCATGGAAGTCGACTGGGTCCGCGTCCACGCAGCAGAATGAACCGGAGAGCCGGGGAGATCGACCTGCAGATCGTGCGTTTCGATCAGTGCCAGCATGGCATGATGGACGATGGACGCGGCGGGGCGGATTGATAGCCCGACCTTTTATGTCAGCCTGTCGGGCTCCGGCCTGCCGGGTGCCACCGCTTGCGCAAACGCCGCGAAAAAGCTTACAAATTCAGCAGACAGCATCCGGCAGGTGCCCTAGGGCGCATCCGCACCGCATCATCGACGTCTCGATACGAAAGGGAGCACGATGCTCTACCAATTGACGGGGCGGGGCCGGGTTCGCCGGCCGCGTCTTGCCCGGGCCGCAGCGGTCGTGGCCGGAGGCTTCGCGACCTGCATCGCCAGCAGCCCCGTGCTTGCCGCCGAACACGATATCGTCGACCTGTCGTCCGCCGGACTTGCGACGCTCGACGACGCCTTCGCGCCCGGACGACCGGCCCTGTCCGAGCCGATCTTCGACGCCGCGCCCGGCGCGATCGCGATGGCGACCGTGTCGCTCCAGGCCGAACCGACTTCACCGCCGGACGTTTACGGCCCGCAGGAATCCGCTTCACTCGCAGCGGACGCGCGGCCCACGCGCTCCTACGCCTCGTTCGGCGAGGACGTTTCCGCGATCAAATGGGAATTCGCCGCGGTGATGGGCTATTATACCGCGACCAACGCGCCCAAGCTGTTCAAGAACCCGCGACTGCCCCATTTCAAAAGCGAAGGCTGGTTCGGCAGGTCGACCAACAACGTCGGCGTCGACAAGCTCGCCCACGTCTATTCTGCCTATGTCGTCAGCGAGTTGTTCTACGCGCGGCTCAAGCACAAGACCGGCGATGCGCCGGGTATCCAGTACACCGCCGCCGCGCTGGCGTCGGGCGTCATGCTGTGGTCCGAACTGTTCGACAGCATCGAGCCCGACAGCGGCTGGTCGTGGGAAGACGTCGCGATGAACACCGCCGGCGCGGGCCTTTCGATCCTGCGCAATTCGGTGCCCGATCTCGACCAGAAGCTGGATTTCCGGCTCATGATCGAGCCGAACGAAGATATCTACAGCGTCAACGGCAAGCCGCATTTCGAACAGCAGCGGTATTTCTTCGCGCTCAAGTCGGCCGGGTTCGAGGCGTTCGAGCGCAGCCCGCTGCGTTTCCTCGAACTGCACCTCGGCTACCACGGGGACGATTTCCGGCTCGAGGACAGGGCCGCGGGGATCACGCCCAAGCGCCACATTTTCGTGGGCATCGGCCTGAACCTGCGCGAACTGCTGTTCAAGAATTCCCGCAGCCGGGTCGGCCGCGCGGCGGGCGAAGTGCTCGATTACTTCCAGCTGCCCTACACTGCCGTGCACACGCATGTGACGGACTGACTGCGGGCGGCGGTGACATAGCCGGGCACAAAGGTTACGCATCGACCCGTTCGACGAGAGCGAGATAGCATGGCTGCAAGCCTTCACTTCCTGCATGGCCGCTATTGCGGCCCCCCGCCCGAGCCGCACGGCCTGTGGGGCGCGTGGAACGGCGACCCGGCGCTGCTCGCGCTGTTCGTCTGCGCGATCGCGATCACGGTGCGGCTGCCGAGCGAGCGGCGCGCGATGTGGCTCGGGGCGATCTTCGCCCTCGCCCTCGCCTTCCTCTCGCCGCTGTGTGCGCTGTCGAGCGCGCTGTTTTCCGCGCGGGCCGTACATCACCTGCTCATCGTCGGGGCCGCCGCGCCGCTGCTCGCGCTGGCCGTGGGCCGCGCGCCGCGCATCGGCCCGGCCGCTTCGCTCGCGCTGTTCACCGCCGTGTTGTGGCTATGGCACGTGCCGCTGTTCTACGACGCGGCGCTGGCGAACAAGGCATTGTACTGGCTGATGCAGGCCAGCCTGCTCGGCGCGTCGTGGCTGTTCTGGTCGGCGGTGATCGGCGGGCGGCCGGGCGCCGACGTGATGGCGCTGGTCGGCGCGACGATCCAGATGGGGTTCCTCGGAGCGCTGCTCTCGTTCGCGCCCGATCCGCTCTACGCCTCGCACCTCGCCACCACCGTGCCGTTCGGGCTCGGGCCGTTGGAAGATCAGCAGCTCGCCGGGCTGCTAATGTGGGTGCCGGGGATGCTGCCGTTCGCGTTCTGGGCGGCGTGGCTGGGCGCGCGGCGCTGGCGCCATCTCGCGGCGGCGAGCGCATGATCCTGACGTGGATGAAGGCGCTGCACCTGGCCGCGCTGATCGTGTGGTGCGCGGGCCTGATCGCGTTGCCGCTGCTGCTGCGCAAACACGAGCTGGTGGAAAACCAGGCGAGCTACACGCGGCTGCGCCTCATCACGCACAACGGCTATGTCCGCATCCTGACGCCCGCCGCGGTGATCGCCATCGGGGCCGGAACCGCGCTGATCTGGCTCGCCCCGGCGTTCGAGCCGTGGCTGTTCGCCAAGCTGGTCGCGGTGGGCGTGCTGGTGGCGCTGCACATGCTGGTCGGGCGCGTGGTGATCCTGATGAGCGAGCGGAGCGGACGGCACACCCCGATGTGGTTCATCCCGCTGGAAATCGCCACCTTCGCGACGCTGGCGGTGATCCTAATCCTCGTGCTCGCGAAACCGGACATTCCCGACATCTTCCCCGCCTGGCTCACCGAACCGCAGGGCCATCAGCTGCCCGTGCGCGAGATACCGATTTGATATTCGAACACCAACTTGCCGCCGTGCCAGCCGGTGAACGCCGTGAACACCAGCGCGAACGCCGACAGGAGCAGGCCGTAGGGCAGGATCGCCTGTTCGTATCCGCCCAGCCGGTAGCCCCAGTTGGCGGCGAGGACGGACAGCAGCGTCATCGCGATGGCGAAATGGGTCCAGCTCGCGGCGCGCACGCGAATGCCGGGCACCATCAGCAGTTCGACCGTGCCCGCGATGCCCGCGAGCACGCCGAACAGGAACGCCATCCCCGCCGCCCACAGCGCGGCACGCGCCCAGAACAGGTCGCCCGTCCACCAGTAGAACAGGTCCGCACCCAGCACGCAGGGGGTCAGACCGATGGGGAACGCCACCAGCATGGCATGGATCGGATGGCCCGCCAGCGCGATCTTGGATTCGATGCGGTGGAAGGTCGGGTCTTCCTCGATCGGGTCGACGAGTTCCTCTTCCGCCGCCTGTTCCTTGGTTTCCGCCATCGCCACGCCGCCCTTGTCCGTATGCTCGGGCTGGTGCCCGTGGCTCTCCTTGCGGCATGCGCGGGGCCGCTGTCCACTCTCGATCCGGCCGGCCCGTCGGCGCGGGCGGTGGCGGACCTGTGGTGGATCATGCTCGCGGGTGCGGGGGCACTGTGCCTGCTGGTGTTCGGCTTGCTGGCGGTCGCGCTGCTGCGCCCGTCGATGAGCCGGGGGAACAGCGAGCGGCTGTGGCTCGGCTGGCTGGGCGTGGCGATGCCCTGCGTCGTGCTGGCCGCGCTGCTGGTCTATGCCCTCGCGCTGATGGCGCGGCAGGCGCCGGGCGAGCCCGCGGCCTCGATGACGGTGGGCGTGGAGGCGCGGCAATATGCCTGGGCCTTTACGCATCAGCGCGGCGGCACGCCGATCGCGACCGAGAACGTGCTGAATATCCCGGCGGGCCGCCCCGTCGATCTGGAGATCACCGCCATCGACGTGATCCACAGCTTCTGGATTCCGCGGCTGGCGGGCAAGATGGATGCGATCCCCGGCCACGTGAACCGCATCAGGATCGAGGCCGACGCGCCGGGGCGCTATCGCGGCGTCTGCGCCGAATATTGCGGCGTCGGCCATCAGGGGCACGGGTTCACCGTAATCGCGCACGATGCGCGGGGCTGGGCCGAATTCGCAGGGGGCAGCGAATGAAGGCGCTGCGCCTCCACCGCGAGCTCGACCGGATCTGGCGCAACGATCCGGGCTGGAAGGGCATGTTCACGAACGTGAACCATACCGATCTGGGCAAGCGCTTCATCCTCGCCTCGTTCGTGTTCTTCGCCATCGGCGGCATTCTGGCGATGCTGATCCGCGCGCAGCTCGCCACGCCGGGCAGCGCCTTCGTGGGGCCGGAAATCTACAACCAGCTGTTCACGATGCACGGCAGCATCATGATGTTCCTGTTCGCGATTCCCCTGATCGAAGGGGTGGCGATCTACCTGCTGCCCAAGATCCTCGGCGCGCGCGATCTCGCCTATCCGCGCCTCACCGCGCTCGGCTGGTGGTGCTACCTGTTCGGCGGCACGATCCTGATCGTGGCGATGCTGGCGGGCTATGCGCCCGATGCGGGCTGGTTCCTCTACCCCCCGCTGTCGGGCAAGGAATACACCCCCGGCATCAACTCCGACGTCTGGCTGCTGGGCATCACCTTCGTCGAGATTTCGGCGATGTGCGCCGCGATCGAGATCATCGTCACCATCCTGAAATTCCGCGCGGCGGGCATGCGGCTGGACCGGATGCCGATCATGGCCTGGTACCTGCTGGTCACCGCCGGAATGATGGTGTTCGCCTTCCCGCCGCTGATCCTCGGCTCGATCCTGCTGGAGGTGGAGCGCGCGTTCGGCTGGCCGATCTACGCGCCCGCGACCGGCGGATCGCCGCTGCTGTGGCAACACCTGTTCTGGCTGTTCGGTCACCCAGAGGTCTACATCATCTTCCTGCCCGCTGCGGGCGCGATATCGACCATCCTGCCGGTGATGGCGCGCACCCGGCTGTTGGGATACGGGATGATCGTCGCGGCGATCTTCGCCCTCGCCTTCCTCAGCTTCGGGCTGTGGGTGCACCACATGTTCACCACCGGCATCCCGAAGATGGCGCTGGGGTTCTTTTCCGCCGCATCGACGCTGGTGGCGGTCCCCACCGCGGTGCAGATCTTCGCGTGGCTGGGCACGCTGTGGATCGGCCACCCGGAACGGCGGCTGCCGATGCTCTACATCGTCGGCTTCTTCGTCGTGTTCGTGATCGGCGGGCTGACGGGCGTGATGCTGGCCGTAGTGCCGTTCGACGCGCAGGCGCACGATACCGCGTTCGTCACCGCCCACCTGCATTACGTGCTGGTCGGCGGGTTCGTGTTCCCGATGCTGGCGGCGACCTACTACTGGCTGCCCCACGTCAGCGGGCGTGGCCGGATCATGCATCTGGGCGAAGCGGCGTTCTGGCTGATCTTCATCGGCTTCAACATGACCTTCCTGCTGATGCACGTGGTCGGCTTGCTGGGGATGCCGCGCCGGATCGATACCTATCCGGCCGACATCGGGTGGACCGCCTACAACCTCCTGTCCTCGGTCGGCTCGTTCGTGCTCGCGTTCGGCTTCGGGCTGTTCCTGATCGACGTGATCCTGCAACTATGGCTTCGGCGCGACAACGTGCGCAATCCGTGGCGCGCGGGCACGCTGGAATGGGCGATGCCGACCCCTTCGCCGAGCTACAACTTCGCCAGCCTGCCCACCGTGGAAAGCCGCGAGCCGCTGCACGACCGGCCCGAACTGCCGCTGGAACTGGTGCGCGGCGAAGGCCTGCTGGCACGCACGCGCGACGGGCGGCGCGAGACGCTGGCGGTCGACAGCGTCACCGGCGCGCCCGCCTATGTCGCGGTGCTGCCGGGCAACAGCGCATTGCCGCTGTATATCGCGCTGGTGCTGGCGGGCTTCTTCCTGTGCATGCTGTTCGGGCTCTATCCGGTCGCGCCGCTGTTCCTGATCGTCGTCGCGGTGCTCGGCTGGCGCTGGTGCTGGAGCCTGGGCGAGCGGCGCGACGTCGGCCCGGTCGATGCCGGAAATGGCCTCGAACTGCCGGTCGGCGGCGAAACGCGCGAGTCGACCGGGTGGCTCGGCAGCATCCTCGCCATCGCGGCCAGCGCCACGTTTTTCATCTCGCTGCTGTTCGGCTGGGCCTTCCTGTGGACGGTGGCGCCCGACTGGCCCCCGCCGCGGATCATCGCGCCGCTCGCGCTGCAACCCGCCCTGATGGCCTTCGGCGCGATCGCCGCCGTCGCGGGCCTGCGGATGGCACTGCGCGACCTGCATCGCGGCGCGCGGCCGCAGCGCGGGATATGGCTCGCGATCGTCGGCCAGTCGATCACGATCGCGATGCTCGGCTGGGCGCTCACCGCCCTGCCCCCGCCCACGAGCCACGCCTATGCCGCCACGACCGCCTGCATCGGCATCTACGCGCTGTTCCACGCCGGGCTGTCGGTCGCGATGGCCGCCTTCGCGCACCGCCGGATCGCGAAGGGATACGTCTCGCCCGCGCGCGACAGCGATCTGCGCGTGGCGGTCCTCTGGAACGACTACGCGGCCGGGGCGGCAGCCGCCGCGATGCTGGCGATCGCCCTGCCGGGGTGGCTCGCATGACGGCGCTGCTCCGGCTGAGCGCGGGCCTCGTCTGGTGGGCGATCGCCTTTGCGCTGATCTACGCGGCCCACGGCGTGAGCTGCAGCGCCGGGCTGGACCGGGTGCCGTTGCTCGGCGGCACCGGCCACGCCGTGCTGCTGCTGGCCCTGTGGGCAGCCAGTCTGGCGATCGCTGCGGCGATAGTGTTCTGGCAGATCAGGCACCGCGGCGAAGTGCTGCACACCGCGAGCGTGGCGCTGTCGCTCACCGGATTGGGGGCGATAGCGATAGGCGGCCTGCCGATCCTGATCGTTCCGGCCTGTATCTGACCGTTCAGAACCAGAACCGGACGCCGACCACGTAGTTGGTCACCCCGGCGTTCTCACCCTCGAGGCGCGCAAAATCGGCGCTGCGGCCCAGCTTCCATTCCTGCTCCACCCCGATGTACGGCGCGAATTCGGGCACGATCTCGTATCGGAGCCGCAGGCCCAGCTCGATCGAATCGAACCCCGCGCCGATCCCGAGCTCGGGAATATCCTGCGCCGAAAGGTTCGCCTCCGCGCGCGGTTGCAGGATCAGGCGCTGGGTGATCCGCTGATCGAGTTCCGCCTCGACCCTGGCCGTCAGATCGCCCCTGTCGGACAGGAACGCCGCAGCGTCGATCTCGAACAGGTAGGGCGCGAGCCCCTGAACACCCACGACCGCGTATGTCCGGTCGCGCGGGGCGAAATCCTGCCGCACCCCGGCCTGGAAATCGAACCACGGCCCGATCGCCCGGCTGTAGAGCGCCTGCACTTCTGCGCCTTCGATCGGCTCGCCGAAGCTGCCCTCCCCTTCGGATTTCAGCCACAACTTGTCGAGATCGCCGCCGTACCAGCCCTGCACGTCCCACAAGTATCCGTCGGCGTCTTCGCGCGCGCGATATTCGGCCCGGTCCGCCTGAAACCACAGATAGGTCTGATTGCCGTGCTCGTGGCGAAGGTGATCGCGCGATGCGCGCATCGCTTCGGCGCCCCAGACGGCATCGGCCGCACGCGGCGGGCCGGAACCGGCCGCCGCCGGGGGCGCGCCCTCGGGGATGGGCGCCGCGTCGTGCTCCATCCCCGAATGGTCCATCTGCGAATGGTCCATGCCGTCCATCGTGGACTGATCGGCCGGCGCATCGTCCGCCCGCTCGTTCGCATCATGAGCCGGGCCCTCGTGGCCATGCGGATGCTGGGATGCCGATTGGTCCGCCTCGCCGGGCGGAGAGTGCGCTTCGTGCCCGGCATGCTGGGCCATCGCCGGCGAAGCGGCGCTCGCGAGCAGCAGGAACGCGGCGGGGCGCATCATGGCTCTCCCTCCCGGTCCGCATCGGGCCGGTAGCCCTCCGGCGCCACCGTCACGACCTGAAACATCCCCATGTGCATGTGATAGAGGAGGTGGCAGTGGAACGCCCAGTCGCCTTCCTCGTCGGCCGTGAGATCGAACGAGGCGCTCCCGCCCGGCTGGACGATCACCGTATGCTTCTGCGGCTGGCGATCCGCCGGTGCGCCGTTGACCAGCTCGAAGAAATGCCCGTGCAGATGAATCGGGTGCGCCATCATGGTGTCGTTGACGAGCTTCACGCGGACGCGCTCGTTGTAGGCGAAGCGGATCGGCTGATCGCTGACGGCCGAAAACTTGCTGCCGTCGAACGACCACATGTAGCGCTCCATGTTGCCGGTCAGGTGGATTTCCATCTGCCGCGAGGGCCGGCGCGGGTCGTCGTTGGGCGCGAGCGCGACGAGATCGCGGTAGGTCAGCACCCTGTGCGGCATGCTGTCGAGGCCGATGCCCGGATCGCCCATCCGGTCGACCGGGTTCATCGAAACCATGTCGACGCCGGGCCCGACGGCGACGTCCGCAGGCAGCCGGGACGTATCGCGCATAGACATGCCCGCCATGTCGCCCCCGGCACCACCGTTTCCCGCATGGCCGGTTTCGCCATGACCCATCGCGCCATGGCCCATCCCGCCGTGCCCCATATCCGCCATCGTCAGCAGCGGCGGATCGCGCAGCGCGGGCACCGCGGCGCGCGCGCCGGGCCTGCTCGCCAGCGTCGCGACCGCCATTCCCGAGCGGTCCATGCTCTCGGCGACGATCGAATGCGCCTCGCCGGTGGGTTCGACGACGATGTCGTAGGTTTCTGCCGTTCCGATCTGAAATTCCTCGACTTCCACCGGGCGCACGTTCTGCCCGTCCGCCGCCACGACATGGAACCTCAAGCCGGGGATGCGCAGGTTGAAGAAGCTCATCGCGCTGCCGTTGATGATCCGCAGGCGCACGCGTTCGCCGCGTTCGAACAGATATTCGAGGCCTTCGTCCGGCCCCCGGCCGTTGGCGAGATAGGTGTAGGTCGATCCGCTCACGTCGAGGATATCGGTCGGCATCATCCGCATCCCGGCCCACATCCGCCGGTCTCTGCCGGAAAGCGGATATGCGTCGGTCCAGCTCGTCTTCTGATTGTTGAAGTATTCCTCGCCCTTCTTGAGCTTTTCCATGATCGCATGCGGGTGGAGCGGCGTGAATTCGCTCAGCAGCAGGATGTAGTCCCGGTCCGCCTGCACGGGGTCTCCCGCGGCGGGTTCGATCACAATCGGTCCGTAATGGCCCGCCTGCTCCTGCATGTTCGAGTGGCTGTGCCACCAGTAGGTGCCCGACTGGCGCAGCGCGGGGAGGTCGTAGACAAACGTTTCACCCGGCGCGATGCCGGGGAAGCTCACCCCCGGAACCCCGTCGAACTGGAACGGCACCAGCAGCCCGTGCCAGTGGATCGAGCTATCCGCGCCGAGCGTGTTGGTCACGTTGAGCCGGACGGGCTCGCCCTCCTTCAGGCGGACGAGCGGGCCCGGCACGCTGCCGTTCACGGCCACCGCATGGCCGCGCCGGCCCTGCACCGCCCAAGCGCCCTCGCCGATCGTCAGGTCGATGCTGCGGCCGGACACCTCGTCGAACCCCGAGCGGATCGGCCCGCCGTGGAGATCGCCTCCGCGCGCCCAGGCCGGCGTCATGGCGCCGATGCCGAGCAGGCCGGCGGCCCCGGCTCCGGCGCCGAGGAAACGTCGTCGATTCAGGTCGCGCATCAAAGATATCTCGTTCGTATGCCTTTTGCCCTCTTACGCGCCCGACGCGATCGCCCCTCACGGTTTTCCGATTTCTTCCCGCAATATCCTGCGCGCGCGGTAGATCCGGGTTTCGACCGTTTTTTCCGATACGTTCAGCAGTTCGGCGGCCTCACGCTGGCTGTGGCCATCGATCGCCACCAGCACCAGCGCCTCGCGCAAGCGGATCGGCAGCCTGCCGATCGCCTGCCGGGTCCGCTCCAGCGCATCGCGGTCGCCGGCAGCCCTCTCCGGCGAAGGCGCTTCGTCGCCGGCCAGATCGCAAGACGGCCCGGCGCCCAGGCGGAATGCCTCCGCGACCTTGCGCCTGCGCAGCCGGTCGCGGCACTTGTTGAGCGTTATCGTCGTCAACATCGGCAGGATCGGCCGGGCCGCGTCCAGCCGCTCGCGAGCGACCCATGCCGACGCCAACGCGTCCTGCACCGCATCCTGGGCTTCCGCACGGTTTCCCAGCATCCGGCCCGCCGTCGCCAGCAGGCGAGGTATCAGCGACCTTGCCAGCCCGGCGAAGGCGAGCCTGTCGCCTGCGATCGTCCGGCGGATCAGCTCCGCTTCGGTTTCGGCCGGGGATAGCGCCACCGCCGGATCATTCCGGCGTCGCGCCGGTCAGCGATCGCGCGACCTGCTGATCGAATTCGCGCCGCTGCTCCTCGTCGAGGATCTGCCGCATCGCGAACACATGGCGTACGGTCGATTTCTGGAGGTCGCCCATCGCATCGTGCACCCCGTCGATCGCGGCGGTCACTCGCGGTCCGTATTCGTGTTCGCTGTCCATCGCCGCGGCCAGGCGGGCATTGGCCTGACGCAGGGCGAGTTCGTGCTGGGCGTTTTCGATCGCAAACCGCGCCTCGAGAGCATCGAGCCGGCGCAGTTGCGCCGCGTCGGGGTCGAGCCGCTCGTGGACGAATTCGTGCAGACCGCCGGGCTGGCGCTGGTCGTGCCAGCGATTGGCCGCCACCGCACCCAGCGCACCCGCGAGCGCGGCGAGGACGATCGCGACGGCGATCTGCAGGCGCGAGACCTTCATGGCTCGACCTGCAGGAGCGCGGCCGGCGAAAGGTGGGCCTCGCTGGAAACGACATACGTGCGCGGCTCGGCATAGGCAGGCGCCTGCGCGACCGTCGCGCCCGCGCCCAGCCCGACGATCGCGAGACAAGCGAGCAGCATCAGCCGGCCGCGCGCTTCCCGCCGCGCCTGCAGCCGGCCCGCACGCTCCCACACGCCGTCCATGAAATCATCCGATACCGGCATCGCCGGCCTATTGCCCAGCCGGTTCAGAAGCGGGTCGAGCGGGTCTCCGGGCTGCATCGTCGAACATCCTTTCTGCACACGATACGGCTTTTCCCGCCCCAGCCCTCATCAATCTTTCGCAAGGCACGCGGCGTCAAGCGCAGCGCCGTGCCGAAGCGAGGGTGGGCGATGGTTCGGAGACACTCGGTCATGCCGTAACTGCGAAAGGCGTAGATGCCTTGCGCATCGGCACGGCGGGCCAGGTTCGGCGGGTTCGGCGCGCCCGAGGAGCTGAATATCTCGAGGTGATGACCGGGCGAGTTGCTGCGTTCGTATCGTTCGACGAGACCGCGGAGGAACACCGTTGTGCCCGGCGCGATTGTCGCGCGCTCCTGTTCGATCAGGTCGATCGCGATCTCCGAGTCCCATCGCGGCAGCACGACGCTGCGGCCACCCAGCGACAGCGGCCGCAGCACACGGTATAGATACCACCGACATGGGCCAGCGGCGCTCCGGTAAACGTGACATCGTCGATCGAGAGGCCGAGATCGAGGCGCCATGCATCAAGCGCGCTGGTGAACCCGGCGGCGCTCGCCAGCCGCCTTTCGGCGCCGACGTCGTGCCCGAGGTATATGGAACCGAAGCCGAGATGCGTCGACTTTGCGCTCAATTCCGGGTGCGCGGAATAGCCCTTCAAGAACTCACGCCAACCCACCTTTCATCAAATATACCTCTTTCTGTAGGCAACTCGCATCAAAAGTCGTCGAAATAAAAAACAGAGTGGCTAATTAGCCACATATCCGAGAATGCCTTCGTACGCGTATCCACCCTGCGATCCCTCGTTGTAATTCACCGTAATCAGATGATCTGAGGTATTCGCTTTATAAAAGCGGTAGAGCGGAAGAAGGCCAGCCACTTGAGACGTTGAGGCGTAACCAAGAATGCCTTCACCTCGGCGTCCTTCGCAATTGGACTGTGTCGACACAAAATGATCGCCGTTGGCAGGATTGAAGCAACGATAAAGGGCGCGGCGATTCGCGCCTCCGTTCACGAACAAATGAAATCCAGTCGTCTCAAAATTGAATCCAGCACTTGCTGCCTCTGAATATGAACGCGTCATGAAATGCTGCAAATTTTTGTAAAATCGATATACCGAAACCATCGTAGTAACTGTTTGCCCTGGCACGGGATACGCATCTATCGCTTTGACAACCTCATCAACCGTACCAACAGCAATCGGGCAGCTATAGGAATAAACCGAGCCGGTCGTGATGTTGGTCTCACCGAAAACGCAAGACCACTTCGTTGTCGGATCAGCGCCTGACGAAAAATTCAAATAAGCCATATAACCGCGATTGGGATTCGCCATGATTGCTGGAGACCATGCGCCCATTGCATGCAAGCCGTTAGGTTGAGCGATAATAACGGGGAATGCCGTGTGTTGACTTGGACTATCGGTAGCGGTCGCTACCACCTTGGTCAAAGTTCGTGAGACCCGGTCATAAGTCAAAAATGTATTGAACGTAGCAGGCAGGCCGACTTTCACGGCAAGCCCAACTCGCCCACCGAGATCATGGCGATCGCGCACCAGCTTTACGTCCTTAAATCCTGCGGCGTAGAAGGCGACTTCGCCGAGTTTGGTTGCTTCAAGGGCTTCAGTTCCTCAATGCTGAGCTTCGCCTGCCAGCAGCTGGATTTGAAGATGCATATCTTCGATTCATTCGAAGGCCTTCCGGAAGCAAAGCACAGCGGTTACACTGAGGGCGATTATGCCGGCAGTCTCGAAGAAGTAACCGAGAATGTGCGCCGGCTGGGGTCGCTCGAACAGGTTACCTTCCACAAAGGCTTCTACGCCGATACCTTCCGCGACTACCGCCCTCCTCGCCTCATGTGCCTGTGGATGGACGTCGATCTCGAGGTGTCTGCCAGGGATCTGATGGTCGTCGCCGACTGCCTCGACCCGAGAGCGAGCCTTTTTAGCCATGAATGCGTAGCGGATATGTTTTCGGACGGAGAGATCGTTAACGCACCCAGACCCGACAATCCCATCCCGCCCGTCCTGGATCGGTTCGTCGAACTCGGTCGCCCGCTGACCGGGCACCACGTGCACGGACACACGGGTGCTTTCTGGCCGCGCTCGGACGGTATTGCCGTCGTGCACAACGAGGTTTTGACGAGGTTGCTGCAGATCCTTCGCAAGGAGGTGTTCAAGTAGAAGGAAAACTACAAAACGGCCTCGCGATCGAAATCAGAGACAGCTGAAAGTGCCGGAACCAGCAGAACCTTTCGATGCCAAGACGGCAACGCTCTTTACCGGTACCTGCGATCGAACTCCGCTATTCCGAATTGAAGAGCTCGATTATTCGCGTGTCTCCAAAAGCTTTCCCTCGAAGCTCGGTAACGCGAAACGCTCTACCGCGAGTATTTGGAAGCACGTGAAGCATTCGCTTGCCTAATTATAACTTGGTTCTAAATACCTTAGCCTCCGGCCACCTGCTGGATACCGGAAACGATCGAGACCGCGCCGAACAGAATGAAACAGCCGATGATGACGGTGGCGCCGAAGCGCCAGTTCATCCGGCCGGTCAGCATGAGGAAACCGACCGCCGCGACGGCCATGACGGCGGCCGCGGTGGCAACGTTGCCGAGTAGCGTGCCCTGTAGCCAGCTGAGCGCGGCGACGATCGGACCCGAACCCTGCGGATCAGTGACAGCCTGCGCGAATACGGCGCTCGGGCTCAGGAGCAGCGTTGCAGCGGCAAAACGAGAAAACGAGCGCATCAAAATCGAAGACCTCTGCTGTATGGAATGAATAATGAACCGCGAACCTTGAAAGACAGAGAGTCTTCTCCGGCTGTGGAGATAGCTATCGATCCGCAAGGTGATATTTTGATTTCGGTCGCCAGCTTCTAGGCCTTAATAAGCACTTCTGCCACTCGCCGCCGCCCCTCTCTTCGCTCGAGCTGCACGAACAGGTCGATACTTTCGCGCACGTAGTGCCGCACGTCATCGCGGGCCAAGCGCGAACCGGCCTGAAGCACGAGCAAGGCCAGCTGCTCGATCGCGCGCTGGTATCGGCGTGGATCGTGGTCATCGAGCCGGGATGGCCGGTGTTGACCGCGCGCAGGAACGTGAACGCCTCGCCGCCACGCAGTTCGCCGAGGATGATCCGGTCGGGCCGCATGCGCAACGCGGCGATAAGCAGATCCTCGGCACCGATCTCGGCTTCGGACAACCGGCCCCGCGCCGCGATCAGCCCGACCGCGTTGTCGTGCCGGACCTTCAGTTCCTCGGTATCCTCGATGAGGATTAAGCGTTCCGCGGACGGTATCTCGGCAAGCAGCGCGTTGAGGAACGTGGTCTTGCCGGTGCTGGTGCCACCGGAAACGACGATGTTGCGCCGCTCCTTCACGGCCATCCGCAAAGCGCTTGCGGTCTCCGAGCCGCCGAGCGTGCGCCAGCCATGCTCGCGCTCGAGCTCGGTATCGCCAGCCTCGAGCGATGCGAACGCGTCGCCGTCCTCCCAGTCGGCGAGCGAGAGATCGGCCGATACGTGCCGGCGGATCGCGAACACGTGCCCGCCGCGCGTTGCGGGTGGACCGACCACTTGCACCCGCGAGCCGTCTGGCAAGCTTGCCGCGAGCAGCGGTTGCGCGCGGCTGATGCCTTGCGAGGAATGTGCCGCGATCTGGCGCGCGAGCCGGGTCAGCAGACGTTCGTCGAGCGCGGGCTCGGCGACCCGCTCGATCCCGCCGCCGAGCGTCTCGATCCACACCTCGCCGGGCCGGTTGATCCAGATATCGGTGACATCGCCGCGCGAGAGCCAGGGGGCGAGCGGCGCCAGGAAACTGTCGAGGTAGTAGCCGGTCTCCACGGATCAGGAATCGACCGTCGAGAAGTCGAGGTCGCGCGCAACGAACACCGATACGCTTGTGCCGTGTTTGACCTTGAGCGTGCGCTGAACCTGCTCGCGATCGACCACGTCGATGTTTTGCGTGCTGCCAGGAAGTGCCACGACCACTCCGTCGGTCGCCTCGCGGGTCGCGATCCCCACGCCGATATCGAGCACCGACTGAAGGATCGCGCCGCCGAAGCGCTGGAAGAACTTGCTGTCGACCTTGCCGCGGATGCCGGCGCGCCCGAGCGGATCGGAGGCGGGCGAATCGAGCGCGATCGTCACACCGTCAGGGCGCAGCAGGCGGGTCCAGCGCACCAGCGCACGGTTCTGTCCGGCGTTGAGGCCCGCCTCGTATTCGCCGTAGAGCCGGCTGCCGCGCGGGATCAGCACGCGCGAGCCGTCGAACCCGTGGACATCGCGTTGGACGAGCGCGCGAACGCCGCCGGGCCGCGTGGAATCGAGCGCGGTTTCGAGAACCGCGGGAACGACCGTGCCCTGTGGAACGGTGAGCGCGGGATTGATAAGGAGACCAGCATTGACGCGCTCCTTATCGCCTGCCGCGGTGTCGGCAGACGGAACTGCCGGTGAGCGCAAGGCGCTGTCGAACACCACCGCCGGGGGCTCGAACCCGCGGCCGGGCTGATCGAAGACCGGTTGTACTGGGACGGGCGCTTGTTCGACGATCACGCGCTCGACGATGCGCGTAGGAGCAGGGTCTGTTGGTGGTGGAATGATACGCTCCGGCTCGCGCAGAAGACCACGGTCAGCGAAGGAAGGCTCGAGAAACTGCCTCGGCAGCGCGAGCGGGGGCGGCGAGACGATCTGCGCACCCGTCTCGGGCAGGTTCGCGGCGATCATCGAGCGTTCGATATCGGCGCGGTTGGCGCTCATCACCGAGAACAGCCACACACCGCCTACAAGAAGCACCGCGATGAATACCCAGAGTCCGAGATTGCCCGGTTTGCCGCGCGCGACGACCGGACGGATGTCCTCCGGTCCGCGATCGGTGCCCGTGTCGGTCTCACCCGTCGCGCGCTTAGCCATCGGCGTTCTCGGGCTCGCGGCGGCGCTCGGCAGTTGCCTTCTCCTTGTCGATGCGAAACACCAGTTCCTGCCACACCCGATCGATCTCGTAGACCTCGCCGCGCATATAGCCGCCCGCAACCTGCTCCTCGCCGCCGGGGCCGATGGCGAACACCGCGGGCAGCGGCTGATCGGGACCGAACACGATCCGCGTTTTTCGGCCGTCGTCGCTAATCGATAACGGGCGCACCGCGCGGTCGCCGCTCAGGCGATAGGTCCAGACCTCACCGGTCGGTTCGGACCAGCTCTCGGCCACCGGCTCGGCGAACGGCGCGTCCGCCTCGGGCTGATAGGCGAACTGCACCAGATAAGCGGCCATCAGCCCTTCGCCGGTCTGCAGCTGCATGCGGTAATCGCGCCGGTCGGTCGCGACCAGCATCGTTGCCGCCGCGCCGTCGATCTGCGGCAGCACGAGCAGCCCATCGCGCTCGGCGGACACCTTGACGTCGAACACCCGGGGCGCATCGAGCGTGACGCGCTCGACCTGTTCGCCCGGTTCGAACAGCACCGTAAGCCCGGTCATCGGTAACGCGGTCAGCAGGTACTCACTGCCCGGCGACCATTGGACGGTCTGGAGACGCGGGTTGTCGATATCCGGGCGCGGCATCGTCTGCGCTGCGCACGGAATGGCGACGAGCGCCGCCGCAAGAGCTGCAATCAGGCGGATCACGGCGCGGTATCCGCCGTGTCCGACTGCGCAGGAGTCCGTGGTGCGGGTGCAGGACCGGGTCCGCCTTGCGCCTCTACGACCTCGGGCAGCGTCTCGGCATCGCGGCGATAGCGGGTGACCTGGAACCCCAGCGGGTTGAGCAGGCGGTCCGCCTCGCTCATTTCGGTAGGCGAGAATCCGTAGTTGATCACCGCCGCCCAGTGCTCCGCGGTCTGTGCCTGCGCGCCGGGGTCGCTGCGTACAGTGGTGAACCGCACCAGCGAGCTGTCCGTCGACAGGGATGATATGCTGCGCACATCGACCGCGATCGTACCGCCGCGCGACATGTAAGCGAGCGGGCTTGCCGGGTTCGATGCCTGCATCCGCGCGATATAGCGCTGGCGCGCCTCGGGCGCGCTCCACAGCGCGACCTTGCGGTAGTCGCGCTGGAGGTTGTCGGCATCGAAACTCTCGCGCGCGATCACGTATTGCACGAGGAACGAGCGGGTCAGCGCGGCATCGGCGCCGACCATCTGTTCGTCGAGCGGCGCGAGCGCCTCGACATTGCCCGTCTGCCGGTCGACCAGGAGGGTGTAGGGCTCGACCGTCTTCAGCGGCAGCAGCACGACCAGCGCGATGGCAAGAAAGAGCGCGGTGGCGCTGGCGACCGCGGCGACGATCCACGCGGTGCGGCGCGAGCGTTCGAGCGACTGCGTGACGCTGGTCGCCCAGCTGTCGGCGATCTCGATATCCGCGTGATCGGCATGACGATCGACATCGTGATCGAAGTCTTTCGGCACGTTCACGACCTGCCCTCCCGCCGACGCGCCGCTATCGAGCCGCGATGCGCGGTTCGGCGATAGGAACTGCCGAGCTTAGTTTCCGAACCCATTCGCTCGCCCCCTGCGCCGGCGGCGACCGCAAATCCGCCTCCCACTCCGCCCGTAACTAGCGTGCGATAACTCATTCGCTCTTGAACGCTACGCGTCTGGCGTTCGCCCAGGCGCTCGATGCTATCGGCGGTGCGCTGCGCGCGACTTTCGACATGGATCGGTTTGGCGGCCGAGGGCGCGGCCTGCTGACGCTGCCAGAGCGCGACGGGCAGTTGTGATTCCGCCATCTGCATCGACGGCCACCCGCGCATAAACGCAACTTTGGCCAAGAGCCAGATCGCGCCAGCCTGGATCAGCGCAAACGCAAGCGTGATCGCGAGTAGCTCAATTGGCGCCGAGCGAACCCCATAACCGAGGCCGCGAACCAGCAAAGCATCGGCAAGCCAGGGCTCAAGTACAGCGAGCTCGACCGCCAACACAACGCTGACCCCAACCGCGCCCAGCATCGAAAGCACTAGGCCGCGTAGCCATCCGGCAAACAGCCCGCGCGTCGCCTCGAACAGAAGCATTCCAGCGGCGATCGGCGCTAGCGCCAGCAGCAGCCCGGCGATCAGCCGTAACAGCCCAACCGATCCAATCGTGCCGGCAAGATACAGCAGTCGCGCCCATCCGAGCGCTGCGTCATCCTGCAATGCGGTCCCCACAAAACTCGCGCCCGGGCTCTCGCCGAGCAGTGCGCCTGTATTGCGTCCGACGCCGCTCTCCGTCAATTCCACGATTCCGCTATCGGCCGCTTGCAAACGCGCGACAAAACCGACCGAAGTATCGCCTGTGCCCGGCGTCGCGATCCCGCTGGTAATCTCCGCCGGACCCGCGATCGCTACGTCGTACACCACCGTGCGAAACGCGGGCCAGGAGAAGGCGAGCGTGAGCACGATCCCGACCTTGAGCGCGTCATAGACCAGATCGCGCGCGCCCGGCCCGGGCCCGAACAGGAAACGAACGCCGATCAGCGCGATAAACAAGGTGAGCAGGCCCAGGACCACGGTGGAGGCGAGCGAGCCGGGCTGTCCCAGGGCCTGATAGCCGTAGCTGCCCAGAAGCTGCGCCTGGCAGTCGATATGCTCGAGCGTGCGGGTCAGGAACCGGTCGCCGGTGACGATGGAAGGACAGGCCATCGCTCAGGCCGCCTCGCCGAGCAACGCCGGGATCCAGTCTTCGGGATCCTCGCCGGTCGTGGGCAGGAGCCGATCGAACAACCGAACGGTGCTCTCGCGGCCCGACAGAATGGTCAGGAGGTCGTCCTCGCCCGACAGATCGAGCCGGGCGACCACGCTTTCCTTGCCATGGCGGATCAGGAAGCAATGCGAGGAATCGGGCAGGGTTCGCACGAGATCGAACTCGTGCTGCGTTAGCCCGAACCCGTCCATGTAATCTTCCGCCCGCGCCTTGGGGTTGATCATGAAGATTTGCGTCGCCGCCTGTTCGACGATCGCGCTCGCGATCCGGCTTTCCAGCGCGTCCTGCGCGCTTTGCGTCGCGAACCCGACGATGCCGTTGCGCTTGCGGATGGCCTTTCCCCAGTCCTTGATCCGCCGCACGAAGACGTCGTCGTCGAGCGCCTTCCACCCTTCGTCGACCACGATGATCGCAGGGCTGCCGTCGAGCCGCTCCTCGACCCGGTGGAAGAAGTAGAGCATCGCCGGCGTGCGCGCGGCGGGATCGTCGAGGATCGCTGTCATGTCGAACCCGACCGTGTTCTGCGTGATATCGGTCGTATCGCGCGCATTGTCGAACAGCCAGGCGCGCTCGCCATCGCCCCACCACGCCCGCATGCGCGCGTGAAGATCGCCAGGGCGCGGCCGGTCGGCGCCGCGGAACAGCTCGACCAGATGGCGCAGCCGGCGCCGCTCGGGCGGCTGCAGGTAATTGGTCTCGATCGCCTCGCGGATCGCCTCCTGCTCCTTGGCAGACGCGCCGCCGGCAAGCAGCGTAAGCCATTCGCCGAGAAAATCGCGGTTGGCGGGCGTGTCGGGCAATTGCAGCGGGTTGAGGCCCGAGGCCGCGTCGGGCCGCAGCCGATCGTAGCTGCCGCCGATCGCGCGGATGAACAACTCGGCCCCGCGATCCTTGTCAAAGAACACGATCCGGGGGCCGAACTTGCGTGCCTGCGACAGCAGGAAGTTCAGGACCACCGTCTTGCCCGATCCCGAAGGACCGATGACGGTGAAGTTGCCCAGATCGTGGTGGTGGAAGTTGAAGAAATAGGGACCCGCCGCGGTCGTCTCGAACAGCGTGACGGCCTCGCCCCAATGATTGCCGTCGGATTTGCCGACCGGGAAGTTGTGCAGGCTGGCAAGGCTCGCGAAGTTGGTGGTGGAGACGAGGCCGCGGCGCGCGATATAGCGGAAGTTGCCCGGAAACTGGGCCCAGAACGCAGGTTCCAGTGCGATGTCCTCGCGCACCGCGTTGATCCCGAGATCGGCGAGGAGTGCGATCACCTCGGCAACGTTGGCGTCGAGCCCCTTGAGGCTGTTCGCATGGATCGCGATCGTCGTGTGATGCTCGCCGAACCCGGCGCGCCCGGCAGCGACCTCGTCTTTCGCGACCGCCAGTTCGTCGCGCAGCGACAGCGCTTCGTCCTCGGCCGACTGCATCCGCCGCAGCACGAGGTTCATCCGCGAGAGCGCCTCGCGCCGTTCGACCAGTGCGAAGCTCTGCGTCAGGTCGAACGCGAAGGGCAGCCGGCTGAGTTCGTCGAACATCCCAGGCATGGTGCGCCCCGGCCAGTCTTTGATCGAGACCATCGCGGTAAAGCTGCGCGGCAGATGTCCGGCGGGCGCGAGCTCGACCGCGTCCTGCCCGAAGCTGATCCGCCGGGCGGGCACGTGATGCCCGAGATCGCCATGTGGCAGCGCGACGGGCCGCATGTCGTGGTTGAACAGCCACGACAGGAACTCGAGCGGTTCGGAGCGCCGCCCTTCGGGCGTGTCGTAAGTCGTGAGCAAATGGGGATCGTAGTGCCCGAGCGCGGCGACCAGCGCCTCACGCGCGTTGTCGAGCGCGTGTTTCTCGGCGGCGATCCGCTCGGCGTTGCGGCCACTCGAGCGCGAGAACCATGCGCGCAGCCGATCGGCGGTGCCGACCCGGCCCTGCAAGGGGCGGCGCACGATCGTCAGGAACAGCTCGTTGACGAAGAGCTGCCGCTCTTCGAAGCGCGCCTTCCAGCGCGTATCGAGCCAGCGGCTGAACGAGTCCGACGGCGCCGCGCCCATGCCGATCGCGGCGGGGCGGCGCACCAGGTGGTGATAGACCGCATAGCGCGAGGAGCCCAACGCGCGTAGCATCGCGTCGCGCAGCTCCGCCCGGTAGTTGAGCTCGTCGCTGTCGGCGGTCTCGAACAGCAGGCCGCCCAGGCGAATGGTCTGCATCAGCAGCCCGTCGCGGGTCTCGATCGTCGCGAGATCGAGATGCCGTGCATAGGGCAGATGGGCGCCGGCCGGAGTCTCACGCGCCGCCGCCTTCGGATCGCGGGTCACGGGCGGTAGGAATTGCATCGCCACAGCGCATGGTTCTTCACTCGCGGGCAATGGCGCACGCGCGTCAGCCACAAGTCGACGAACCGCGGCTCGTTGAGGCACAGCACCATGCCGAGCGCATGGATCACCAGCGCTGCCAAGAGAACCCACCACGATTTGAAGATCAGGAACAGCTCGACCGCGATCACCGCATTGATCACGAAATAGCTGTAGGTCACACCCGCAAACATTTGCGGGCGCGTAAGTCCGATGAATAGAACATCCTGGCGCAGTTGTTCGGCCAAACTTTGCGATTCCCCCTTAGCTCTTCCCCAAGCCCCCGAGTCATACAGCGTTCCAAGCGATTGCAAAGGGCGGAGAAGTACGATCCGGGATTTTCTCTCCGCAGCGGAACGGCTGCGAAACACCGAAAGGTGGCTTGCCGCAATGATTGGCGAGCGGCATTGTGCGAGGCTGACGCGAAGGGGAGGCTACGGGACAATGAACCACGGAGAACAGCCTTGATGCCGGCACCTGCCGGATCGTTGTTCGATCGAGTGCCCGGCAGTTCGCTCGGCAATGCGGTCGACTGGCTGACCGGCACGCTGCTCGGCAGCGTAGCGACGATCCTGTGCGTGCTCGCGATCGCCTTGGTCGGAGTCATGATGCTGACCGGCAGGTTGCCTATACGGCACGCTGCCAAAGTGGTGATCGGGTGCTTCCTCCTGCTCGGTGCGCCGATCGTCGCGATGACCTTCACCAGTGTGTGGCAGCAGCAGGTGCCCGCACGGCCGCCTCCCGCGATAGTCGAGCAAGTCGATCCGCGCGGTGATCTGCCACCGTCGGATTACGATCCATATGCGGGTGCGTCGTTGCGACGGGATTGACTTCGCGGTGAAGAATGCAGCCAACCGATGGCCGAAATGGTGTCTGCGTCGCAAAAGACGACTGCGGTGCTCGAGGCAGAATTGCGGTTTAGTATAGCTCTATGGCGATCGAGAACAACAAAATCAGACTTGCTCTTGACCAATTTGAACCGACCTAAAAAATTGCCTCGCTAAGAAAGATGACAGAATCGGAAGATTTCTGTTTCAGGGGCGGGGGGATGCGGGGGCGGCTTCTCGAAATGGCACCATGGTCGCGAGCATAGTAATGCCGACTTTCGCAAGTTTGAACCGAATGCATTCTTGCGCCGATGATCGATTGGCTCGTGGAGTTATCGATTTAGAGGCAAGGCGTCGATCGAAACGGGGGTGCTACATGGGGCGTAAATCGCTTTTGCTGGCCAGCTGCGCGACCATTGGAGTAGCCGGCTTGGCGCAAGCGCAGTCCAGCACAAAAACATACACGTGCGATGCTTTGGGCAGGCTCGTGACATCCGGCACCGCCGGTGGTGAGAATGACGGCGAGACACGCTCATTCTGCTTCGATAGCAGCGATAACCGAGCAGCTCACGTCGCTACGGCCAATGGCGGCAAGGCCAGTTGTGTTAATACAGGCGTCGGCACTCCGACACCGACACCGACACCGACACCAACACCCACTCCGACGCCCACACCGACCCCGACGCCGACGAACAGTCCGCCAAAGACCAGCCCAAACTACGCGGGCGGCGAGTGTTTCAGCTTTTTCAATGTCAATGTAACCGCGAACGATTCTGATCCAGAAGGCAATTATCCATTGGAGCTCGTGTCGGTTTCCCGTGTCTCTGGATCTGCCACTGCGACAAAACTGTCGAGCACGACCATACGGGTTCGGTTCGGCCCTCAGTTCGACACGTCATCATTTACTTACGTAGTTCGGGACTCTTTAGGCGCTGCCGCGTCAGGGAGTTTAGGTGTTAGCTCATCCACCTGTAGTGTTATTGAACCGTAGCGCGTGCAGATCAATCATCGGGGGCAGACATGTTGAGGTCGCAAGGGGTGATAGCGCGGTGTTTCAATCGGTCCTGGCTACAAGTCGTGCAGGCTCTTGTTGGCATGGCGATCTTGGTGCTGATATCATTCGCGCAGCCAGCGTGTGCGCAAGGGTTCAAACCCCTCGATGTCGAGCGTGATCCCAACGGAATTGATCTGTTGCCTGGCGATTTGCCTGCACGCCTTCCCGAGATATCCATCCCTGCAGCGCCGAAGCTCGCTTTTTCCAATCTTGAGCAATTCTATATGAAGCTCGAGGGCTACCGTGTTCCGAATACTTGGGAGCGGGAGACTTATTCGCTGAACGTAGGAGGGCAGACATCGCACAGCTTCGAATGCGAAGAGATCTGCCAGGACAGAAAGCTGCAGGGCAATAATCTTGTAGCCAATTATGCGAGCGGACAATTCACATTTATCGAAGGGGGTACCGGAAGGCGGATATCATATAATACCCGGACGAGCACCCAAGGGATCATTCTTAGTGGAGACCGCTACTATTTCTTGGCGTCGTCCATAAACTATCCTGACGGCGAAACGCTGAGCCTTTCATATAACTCTCATTCACAGCAGATGGGTGGCGAAGAATATCGCGTTCATCGCGTGTCGGCGGTGACAAGCAGCGCCGGATATCGGCTCATCTTCACGTACAAATCGAACGTCTACAACAGCGATCCGATGGTGCAAGCGCAGTGGAATACGCTGGATCAGGTCAAGCTGGTCAGCGTGGCTGCGCCCACCGTCCCTCTTGCCAGCCTGACCTACGACAACGGGACCATAACCGACATCGACGGGAGAATATGGAACTATCCCGACGGCAGCATGCGATCATGGGGCCTTTCTGCGACCTCCAGTCTTCGACTGCCTGGCGAGGCCGTCGACACTTATGAAGTCACGACCAACCAGTTGGATGCGAGCAGAATCGATAGAGATGTGACCAATGACGGCGTGATATTTAACTACGTCTTCGACCGCAATTCTTCACGTCGGATCACCAAGGCAACGATTACCGGCCCTGAAGGATTTCGGCGGGTGGCCAATGTGTTTCAGGATACCATGGGGTCATTCCCGCAGATCTCTTCGATTGTCGATTCACAAAATCGCGTCACATCTTACGAGTACGAAAACAGGCGTCTGGTTCGGATCACCTATCCGGAAGGTAATGTGACCGAGGTCGATTACGACGCGAGTGCCAACATCACCGAGCTGCGGCAAATCGCCAAGCCTGGCAGCGGGCAAGCCGATCTGGCGCAAACAGCGCAATTCAACACCAGCGGCCCTCAATGTGCTTCGACTTCCTGCTTCCTCCCTCAATGGACGGAAGATGCAAAGGGCAACCGGACCGACTTCGTCTGGAGCACGTCTCGAGCGGTCTTGCTCGAAAAGCTCGAGCCAGCCGATGCCCAGAACCGACGCCGGAAGACAAAGAATACGTGGGATGGCAACGGCCCCAGCCGGTTGATCCGGCAGGAGATTTGTGAGGCCAACGCGGCGGGCGCGGAGCAGACCTGCGGCACCGCCCAATCTTTCGTGACTGAGTGGACCTATTGGAACGACACCTCGCTTCCTCTGACCGAAACGCTGACCGACGGGGTCGGCAATGATCCGCTGACCACGACCTTCGCGTACGATACGGCGGGGCGGCTTCTGTCGAAGGATGGGCCCCTGCCAGGAAGCGATGATGCGGTCTATTTCCGCTACGACATCTTGGGCCGACAGACTTGGGAGATCGGGCCGAAAGAAGAAAGTGCTCGCCGCTTTGCGACACGAACGACCTATCGCGATGCGGACGATCAGGTTCTCAAGGTGGAAAATGGATCGATCGCAAGCCCCACCGATACCGCGCTGGTTGCACTCAGCAGAGTCGAGATGAGCTACAACAATCGGCGTCTTGCAACGAAATCGGTTGTTTCCGATGCTGGCAATACGAGCTTTACACTCACCCAATCGAGCTATGACGGGTTCAACCGGCTACAGTGCACCGCATCGCGCATGAACCCTTCGATCTGGTCGAGCCTGCCGGCGAGCGCATGCACACCAGGCTCTGTCGGCGCACATGGTCCGGACAGGGTAACGCGGCAGCACTACGACACCGAAAGCCGGGTCGTCCGCATCGAGCAAGGTGTCGGCACGACGCTCGTCCGCAATTATGCTACCTACACCTTCACTCCCAACGGAAAGATGGCGAGTATGACCGATGCGCGCGGGTACAAGGCCTCGATGCTGTACGACGGGTTCGACCGGCAGACGCACTGGTATTTCCCCAACCCGGCAGTGACCGGCGCGATCAACGCCTCGGATTACGAGCAGTACTCATACGATGCGAACGGCAACCGCATCTCCTTGCGCAAACGCGATGGTTCGGTGATCGCCTATCAATACGACAAGCTCAACCGCGTAGTGCGCAAGACGGTGCCGGGCAGTTCGCTAAGCACACGCGATGTGTTTTATCGTTACGATATCCGTGGGCTGCAAACTGATGCACGGTTTGACAGTCTGTCGGGTGTAGGGCTGATTACGACTTACGATCGGTACGGTCGGGTGATGCGTTACACCGACACAATGGGAAGTGTGGCGAGAACCCTCGATCATTATTACGATGCGGGGGGCAACCGGACTCGGCTCACCTTCCCAGATGCGATTAATATCAATTATCAATACCGTTCTGGAGGGCGGCTAAACCAGATACGCGATCATGCGAACGCCCTGATCGTGGATTACAACTACAACAGCCGTGGTGAGATCACGCAGATCGACCGCGCAAGCACTGCGCCAGACCAGAACTGGGCTTACGATGCGATCGGTCGCGTCACCTCGACCGGTTGGAGCAATGCGGGATCGAACGATGTCACTTGGTCTTTCACGCGGAACCCGGCTTCGCAAATCCGGACCGAGACGCAGACCAATGACGCTTATAGCTGGGATGGACATGTTAACATTACGCGCAACTATCAGACCAACGGGTTGAACCAATACACATCGGTAGGTAACAAAACCTACTGCTACGACGCCAACGGCAACCTGATTTATGACGGTCAATACATTTACAAATATGATGTCGAAAACCGACTGATCGCTATGACCAGCCCCGGGAGCGCTCAAAATAACTGCACAGCGCTGAGCCCAGGATATAATCTCGTCACTCTTCAATACGATCCTTTGGGCCGTCTTAGCGTAGTAGAGGAGTGGACTTGGGCAGATATCACCTCGCGAACGAAATTCCTGTACGACGGCGACGCGCTGGTCGCGGAATACGATGTTAACGGAACAATGCTGGCGCGGCACGTCCATGGGCCTGTCGCTGGCGCTGACGATCCGATCGCCACCTACACCGGCGCCGCGGTCACTGCCACGGCTCGGCGCAACCTCTACACCGACGCGCGCGGCTCGATCGCGTTTTCGACTTCCAGCACGGGCGCAAGTGCGCAGATCAACACCTACGACGAGTATGGGGTAAAAAGCAGCGCGAACCAGGGGCGGTTTCAATATACGGGACAAGTGTGGCTCGAAGAGCTGGGCATGTATTACTACAAGGCCCGGATGTACTCGCCCACCCTCGGCCGGTTCATGCAGACTGATCCGATTGGGTATGAGGACAATGTTAATCTCTACGCCTATGTCGCAAATGATCCGGTCAATGCGATCGATCCGAGTGGCATGTATCAATGCAAGGGGACGGATGGGCAGTGCGCCGATTTCAAGACTTATCATAAGAATTTGAAGGACGCGGCAGCGAGACCAATGACTGGAACGCGCATCCGCGATCCGAGGCTAAATGCGGCGGTGAAGCAGCTCGGTAAAGAAGGTGACGGCGGAGTAAACATTACTTTTAACACCGAGGACGGAGCTACCACTATGGGGAGCTTTGCTGCCGATACAGACACGATAAATCTCGACTACGCGAAGATTAATAGCAGAGGCGATAGAATAGCGAGGAGTTCAGGTCTGACCGATCGCAAAGCGAGGGGGCTCGTTGGGGGCGGTGTGCTCGCACATGAAGCTTACCATGCCGCTTGGCGCCCTGGTGCTGCAAGCAGCACCTTTGCTCTCGGTAGAAAGCACTACTTCAACGAGTATGATGCCTATGAGGTCGAGCAAAGCTACTATCGGATGTGGGGTCAGTCAGCAGCATTCGGAAGCAACGATATTAGGCGGCGGGCTTACAACAGTTGCTTATCAGGTGCTTTATCCCAACCCAACTCGAATGCCTCCAATCAGTATGAAGCGGGATGCAACTCGGCGAACTGAAAATGAGAACCATCTTTCCCATTGGTATTTTATGTATATCTTTAGTGGCGTGCCACGCTCAGCATAGCGTCAACGGCAGCTGCACTAAGGATTTTGAAGACAGTTATTCCGGTGTGGCTATAGCCACGGAGGCGGGCGACTCGTCATTTTCCATAGGCCATGATTGCCATATATTCGTTTCTGGGCCGGAAGAATATTATCAGGAAGTAAGGGCAGCATGGCGCAACTCTCCATATAAAGGGGCGCTACGCCCAATCCACGTCGATATTGAAGGTAAGCTGCGTTATCGAGATCAGGAAAATCTGGCACCCGTGATAGAGGTTGACGAAGGCTTTTCTATCTCAACGAATTTAGATTCTACAGAGGTGGCCCAACAATTTCGTCTCAGGATGAACCGTGATGCCCCTGAGCAAAATTAGGATGATAGTGCACGCACCTTGCTGCTTATTCCAGCACCATCTCCACTTCCCGCCGCACTTCATCAATTGCCCCGATCTGCACGCCGTCGCGTAAGCCGAGCGCGTCGGTGAGCCTGGCGCGGCTATCGGTATAGAGCGCGACCGCATCCCTGGCGCGGGATATCGCCACATCGACCGCCGGTGCATCGACGGTGTCGGCGCGGAAGCTCTCCAGATGGGCCATGACCCGATCAGCGGTCGCGCCTTGGGAGGAATGTATCGCCCGCACCCGCCCTGGCCGGATATCGATCGGCGAGGCGGGAGAGATCGAGCGCCTCGTGCTTGCCCCTTCCGTTCGACGGTGATCCCGCCCCGCTGTGGATCAATCCCGACGACGATGGCGTGGTCTGAGCCCGAAGTATCTACCGTCTACGAGTAGAGCCTTGGGCCGTTTTGACGCCGGTCGCTGGGGTGATGGCGACAACCATATCGGGAGCATGCTGCCGATACGGTTTGCCGCTTGTTCTTGCCCTGATCTCGGCCGGGGCTCGGTTCCCGAGACTCGAGTTGGCACGGAAGTGTTTATAGTCGTGCCGTCAGGCTTCGTTGGCATCCCCGCTTCCTGCTCCTTCAACACCGCGATCATCTGCTCCTCGCTAAACCTACTACGCTTCATCTCGTCCGTCTCCTTTTCAAAAGGCCGGACTCTACTTATCGCTGGAGGAAATCTAGGGGCTCAGACCAGTGCGAGGCCGTGCCCGTATTGGCGTCCGCCGCATCGATGCCATAAGCGCGCCTCCGGCTCAGCCGCTGCTCGCGACTGCCGCGCCGGAACGTGATGATCTGATCGGCGACCTAACTGGCAGCGTCGGACGCATCGACGTCAGTCGATCCAACCGGCTCCAGCGCGGTGACGGTGACGACATGGGCCCCTGCGTGCCGTCGCGGATCAGCTTGGCACGGATGGCGTCGGCAAGCTTCTGGTGTCCCTCGTGGATGGATCAAGCACGAGGTCCGCCCGGAAACTGCGGGTGATAGGTGTGCGTAATCCCGCGCGATAGCCGCATGCCGTCCGGCCTGCTCCACGATCCACCCGCCGCCCTTGTCGATCGCTCGAACGCTTGAAAATCTCTAGATCGGCTCGGACAGCCAAATGGCGGCGTGCTCAGTCGAAGCCAAATATTTCTCTATTAACGACGGCGCCGTTTGGCATAATCACGGCTATGGCGGCAAGATCGTCCGTTTGGACCAGATAGACTCTTATGTGACTGACCCTGCTCAGAGGCCTGCCGCAATCAGGTTAGTTCGCAAAAAGGTGGCAATCCAAAAAGATGGGTTCCTCAAAAATTTTACCCAGCATCAACTTCTGTTGCTGGATTTCGAGATGCCGCCGTTCGAGAAGACGGGAGATCCGGTAACGGCAGATCGAATCTCAAAAAACAGGGCTCGATCTTGCCGCCATATCAGGATTTCAAGATCATCCCCCGGATAGCAATGCGCTGAAAACCGTCCTTCGACCGACGATTCGCGGAGCAGGCCGAGATCGCCCGTTTGGCGCAGGATCGCCCCAATGCCTATGCCCATGATGCACAGCCCGTGCATGATCGGGCGATCGAAGCCAGCGCGCCGGGCGGCTGCCGGATCGACGTGCAGCGGGTTCAGGTCTCCCAGAAGCCTGTACAGCGCCGCCTGCTCGGGACGCAGAGAGAACGCGATGCGATGATCGGGCGCACGATCTGGCGCGACAGGGGGGGACGGCGGGCGCGCATCGCTGCCGCCGAAGCCGCCATCACCCCGCGCGACAATGGTCGATCGGGTATGCGCGAAGTGCTCGCCGCTCTCGCCGAAAAGGTCGGTGGCTTCCACGATGACCGCCCCGCGCTCGCCCTTGTCGTAAGCTTCGACGATCCGCGTGCGGCACGTCACTTCGCCCTCGGCGGGAAGCGCGCGCATGAGTTCGACGGACTGGCCACCATGCAGCACTTTGGAGAAATCGACCCCGAGGCGGCGCAGGCGATCGGGCGCCGCGAGGTTCGCGACCAGCGAAGCGAAGCCCGGCGATACGGGTGGCGACTCTCCCTGGATAAACGCGAGATCGAATTCGGATTCCACGTCTCGCCCGAAGCCGGTCGCGAGCGCGTAAAGCTGCACGTCGCGGCAGGTCCAGCGGTGGCGGGTTTCGGGAAATGCGAGATCGATCAGTTCGGCATACGGCAACATCGAAAGCCCCTTGCGCTCAAAGCACCGCGCTCGCAGCGCGCTCGAACTCGGCGGACAGCGCCTGCTTCTGGATCTTGCCCGAGGCGGTTCGTGGAAATTCGCTCACCACTCGCCAGTCGACGGGGATTTTCTGCCGCGCGAGGCTGAGCGTCTCCATATGCGCGCACATCGCTTCATCGCCCGGCCAGACCTTGCCCGGCGAAAGCACCACGAAGGCCGCCACGACCTCGCCGAACTTTTCGTCCGGCTTGCCGAGCACCGCCGCCTCGGCGACGGCATCGTGCTTCAGGATCGCGGATTCGATATCCTGGCACGAGAATTTCTCGCCGCCGCGATTGATGATGTCCTTCGTCCGCCCCTCCATGGTAAGGTTGCGGTCTCCGTCCAGCCGCCCGAGGTCGCCGGGGTAGAACCATCCGTGCTCGTCGATCTGGGCGTCGTTGAGTTCGGCCAGCGTGTATCCCAGCATCAGCTGGGGGGAGCGCAGGCGGATATGGCCAAGCGTTCCGGCCTCCACGGGCTGGCGTTCGTCGTCCACGATCTCGATTTCCGAACCGAAGGCCACTCGTCCATCGGTTTCCGCCCGCATCTCCAACGGCGTGCCGAAGCGAGGGTGCGCGATCGTTCCGAGACACTCGGTCATGCCGTAGCTGCGAAAGGCATAGATGCCTTGCGCATCGGCGCGGCGGATCAGGTTCGGCGGGGTCGGCGCGCCCGAGGAGCTGAATATCTTGAGGTGATGACCGGGCGAACTGCCGCGTTCGTATCGCTCGACGAGATCGCGCAGGAAGACCGTGGCGCCCGCCGCGATGGTCGCGCGCTCCTGTTCGATCAGGTCGATCGCGATCTCCGGATCCCATCGCGGCAGCACGACGCTGCGGCCACCCAGCGAAAGTGGCAGCAACACGGCGGTATAGATGCCGCCGAGATGGGCCAGCGGCGCTCCGGTGAACGTAACATCCTCAATCGAGAGGCCGAGATCGAGGCGCCATGCATCGAGCGCGCTGGTGAACCCGGCGGCGCTCGCCAGCACGCCTTTCGGCGCCGAGGTCGTGCCCGAGGTATAGAGGATGACGCATGGATCGGACGCCTCGCCGGGATGCGCCGGCCCGGAGCTGCCATCCGCCACCACCGGCAGCGCTTCCCAGCCATCCGGTGTTTCCCCTGCGCCGATCACGAACCGTGCGTCGGGCTGGAATTCCAAACCTTGCAAGGCGTCGTCGGCATCGAGGCAGGGCGAGCGGGAGCCGTATTCGGAACTGGCGAAGATCAGCCGGGGCCTCGCGTCGGCGAAGATCGAGCGCATTTCCCGTGTCCGATAGATCGGAACTATGGGCACGGCGACCGCCCCGATCCGCCAGCTCGCGAACAGCAGGGTCACCAGCTCCATGCAATTGCTGAGGACCAAGGCGATCCGGTCGCCCGGGCGCGCGCCGCGATCGTGGAGGACGGCCGCCATGGCCGCCGCATCGCGGTGGACCTGCGAAAAGGTCCGGCGGTCGTCACCGATGCGAAGGAATTCGCGTTCCGGCCATCGCTCCGCTGCGCTGGCCAACATGCCCTCGAGCGTGCGCTCGGTCACAAGGCCGGTGCATCGCCGAAAAGCCTCGTTGCTAACTATGGTCATCTCTCTCTCTCCCGCCGTCTTGCGGCTTCGGGCAACGGATCTATTCATCCGCCAACAGCGCGCCGTTTTCGATCAGGGCCGCGAAATTGTCTGCCACCGCCTCGAGTGACAGCGCACCGCGTTCGGAAAACCACTGCGGCAACTGGTTGATGAACGAAGTGATCGCGAAGGCGACGATCATCGGGTCCACGCCGCCGTCGGCGTGAGACCGCTCTATCGTTCGCTTCAGCCGATGATAGGCCTCGCGCGACCACGCCTCGTGAGCGCTCTGCGATGCCGCGGGAAGATGGCTCGCGTGGGACAGGAAGACGTTCATCATCGCGCGGTTGCGCGCACCGTGCATCAACGATTCGCGGATGAACAAACGCAGCGCCAGCGACACGTCCTGCGCCGCCTCGGCCTCGGCGAGAATGCGGTCCGCGCCCTCGATGATGGTGTCGAAAATGGCCTCGAGAAGCTGAACCTTGTTTCCCGCCAGCGAATAGAGCGTGGGCTTCGCGACCTTCAGCGACGCCGCGATATCCTGCATCGTGGTTTGCGCGTAGCCGCGTTCGTCGAACAGCCGTGCCGCTGCCGCCAGCACATCCCCCTTCGTCACCTGCGTCGGCGGACGGCCGGGGCTGCGGCGCGCCGCGGGCGAATCGGCGGCAGGCCCGGTCATGATTTCGCGACGGGGATATCGACATCGCCCATCGATGGCGGCCCGGCGGCGGCGTCGGGCACCAAGTCGCCGATCCGCCCTGCCAGATCGCTCTGCGTCCAGATGGCTCCGTTGCGGATTTCGGTGGCCACGGGCCAGACCTGATGGCGTTTCACGTGGTCGCCATACACCGTGAACACCTGCCCCGATATGTTCGCGGCGCCATCGCCCGCGAGGAAGG
Organism: Pelagerythrobacter sp.; assembly: GCF_041912895.1. Lineage (NCBI taxonomy): Bacteria > Pseudomonadati > Pseudomonadota > Alphaproteobacteria > Sphingomonadales > Erythrobacteraceae > Pelagerythrobacter > Pelagerythrobacter sp. The sequence goes on from NZ_JAYSGI010000001.1 coordinate 1,188,945, forward strand.
TCACGAACGGCGCGACGTTCGCCGGATCCCATTCGTCGAACTGCCCTTCGGGAATCTCGGCGAATTCGCCGAACGCCTGCTCCGTCATCGGGGTGCGTCCGCGCGGAGAGATCACATTGACCGTGACGCCGGCGCTCGCCAGTTCCTTCGCGGCGTCGAAACAGAGCCCGATGATGCCTGCCTTGGCCGCCGAATAATTCGGTTGCCCGGGATTGCCGTACATGCCGGCTTCCGAACTGGTCAGGATCGCCCGCCCACCGGACGGGCGTCCTTCCCGCTTCGCCTTCTCGCGCCAATAACGGCCTGCGAAGCGCAAGGGGGCGAAGTGCCCCTTGAGATGCACGCGCATCACATCGTCCCATTCCTGCTCCGACATGTTGAACAGCATCCTGTCGCGCACGATACCGGCATTGCACACGAGGATGTCGAACCCGCCGAACGCCGATACCGCCGATGCGATCATCGCCTCCGCGGCGTCCCAGTTCGCCACGTCGCCATAGTTCGCGATCGCCGATCCGCCGCGCGCGACGATCTTCGCCGCCACCTCGTCGGCGGCGCCTTTACCCGGCGTGGCAGAGAAATCGTTGACCACCACCGAAGCGCCAGCTTCCGCAAGCGACAAGGCCTCTGCCCGTCCGATGCCCTGCCCCGCGCCGGTCACCAGCGCCACCTTGCCTTCGAGATTCATTTTTCGCTCTCCGCGTTTGCGAGTTCATGTTCGATTGCATGATCCATAATAAAAACCCGACGGTAGGAAAAGGCTTGATTTTTTGAACCCATCGGTAAATTAATTGGCGAATCACATATCGGGAGGTCCAGGCAAGTGACGACGGAAAACGGCACGAAACCAGCGCGCAAGGCGCTGGAAGAAGGCTACATGGAATTCGAGGACGGAAGCGACCGCGTTCGCCTGATCGGGTCCTACAGCGCCGCGGCCGACCTCTATTTCTTTCCCACGCGGCTCCGCTGCCCGGTCACGGGCGAAGCGGTGGAGGATCGCCTGCTTTCGGCGGACGCGACGATATATTCGTGGACCTACGTCGACCACCCACTGGTCGGCAGGGTCAGATATTCCGATGCCAAGGGCTATGGCGTGGTCCAGGGCGACTTGCCCGAAGGCGTGCGCATCCAGGCGGTGATGCTCGACGGCGATGCCCGCGAATGGACGATCGGCGATCCGGTCGAACTGGTGGCCTACCCGGTATCGACAGACGACGATGGCACGGAACTGTGCACCTTCGCATTCCGTCCTGCCCGGGGAGACGCACAATGAGCCGCAAGTTCGATCGCGACGTCTATGTCGTCGGCGTTGGCATGCATCCGTTTCGCAACGCCCACGTGCCGGTGCGCGAATGCGCGTTCGGCGCGGGGGTCGCGGCGCTCGACGACGCGGGCTTGAGCTTCCGCGACATCGAAACGCTGTATAACGGTTACATCACCGGCTTCCTGATGGACGGCATCAACTATGCCAAGGACCTGGGGATGACCGGGCTGCCGATCACCCATGTCGAGAATGCATCGGCGACAGGTTCCACGGCCTTCCGCGAGGCTGTGCTCCAGGTCGCCGGGGGGCACGTCGATTGCGCGATGGCGCTCGGTTTCGACGATCTCCACAAGGTTCAGGGCGTGGGCACCTCGCGCGGGGGGATGGAAGGCATCATCCTGCCCGCCGCCTTCTTCGCCCTGTGGGGCGTCCGCCGCATGCACGAACGCGGGACGACGATCGACACGTTCGCGCAGATCGCGGCCAAGAACTGGAACCATGCCCGGTTCAACGTCAACGCCATGCGCCAGGCCGATCACGAGGTGACGCCCGAGGAGGTCATCAACTCGCGCAAGATCGCCCACCCCTTCACCTCGAAGATGGCCGCCGGCGTCGGCCAGGGTGGCGCCTGCGCGATCGTCGCGACGGAAAAGATCGCTCGCCGGATCGCCGCCGAGCAAGGCCGTCCGCTGATCCGCGTGGCCGCCGCCGTCCAGCAGTCCGAGCAGATGACGGACGGACACATCTTCATGGGCGCCGTGGTCGGTCCGCCGGAAATGACGCGCACGACCGCGCGGGAAGCCTACGAGGCAGCGGGGTTCGGGCCGGAGGATATCTCGCTCGCGCAGTGCCACGATGCCTATCCGATCGAGGAACTGCTGTATTACGAATTGCTCGGCTTCTGCGGTGACGGCGAAGGCGATCGCCTGGTGGCGGACGGCGACACCGCGATCGGCGGGCGGATTCCGTTCTCCACCGATGGCGGACTGATCGCCCGCGGGCATCCGGGTGGGCCTACCGGCCTCGCCCAGATACACGAGATCGCGCTGCAATTGCGCGGCGAAGCGGGACGCCGCCAGGTGGAGAAAGCCCGCACCGGGCTCGCCCACATGGTCGGGGCGGGCGCGGTCTCGGTGATCAACATCCTCGAAAAGGCGTAGCGCGCCGATGGATCTTCGCATCGATCCGGGCGCCCGGGAATTTCGCGCGGAAGTGCGCGATTTTCTGGCCGAGGCACTGCCCCCGCACTTGCGCGAGCGTGGGCGTGCCGGGCAATTCGTCTCGGTCCCCCAAGCGCTCGAGTGGCAGGCCATCCTGCACGCGAAGGGGTGGGGCGCGCCATCGTGGCCCACCGCGTTCGGCGGGACTGGTTGGCCCGCGAGCAAGGTGCTGATCTTCGAGGAAGAAGCCCTGCTGGCCGGGGCGCCGACGCAGAACATCCAGGGGTTCGACCTGCTGGCCCCCGTCGTCATGGAATTCGGCACCGACGCGCAGTGCGCTCGTATGCTGCCTCCGCTGATCGAGGGGAAATCCTATTGGTGCCAGGGATTTTCCGAACCGGGATCGGGCTCGGACCTCGCCTCGCTGCGCACCGCCGCCGAAAAGACGGCGGACGGCTGGCGGATCAACGGCTCCAAGATCTGGACCACGAGCGCGCATGCCGCGACCGATATCTTCCTGCTGGTCCGCACTTCGCACGGGGCGACCAAGCATGCGGGCATCACGTTCGTCGTGGCGGACATGGGCGATCCGGCGATCACCGTACGTCCCATCCGCAGCATCGACGGCGAATGCCACCTCAACGAAGTGTTTCTCGACGATCTGATCGTGCCCGACAATGCTGTGATAGGCGACGTCGGTCAGGGGTGGGATATCGCGACCTTCCTGCTCAACAACGAGCGGATATCGGGCCTGCCCGGCCTGAAGGCTTCGGTCCAGCGGCTGCGCGCGATCGTCCGTGCGCTCGATCGCGATCGTACCGGGCATGCACGGAAGATGACGGAAGCCTTGCACGAGATCGAACTTGAGCTTCGCGCCATGGAAATGTTCGCCCAACGGCTGCTGGCGGCCGAAGGCGATGCCGGACAGCTCAGAGTGCCCAGTTCCGCGTTCAAGATCGCCCTGTCGAATCTCCATCAGCGCGTCACGCGCACCACGGTGGACGCGATGCCGGAACACGCGATGCGCGGATATCTCGATACCGAAACCGGCACGGCGATCGCCGGGGAATACCTCTACGGCCGCGCGATCAGCATCTACGGCGGGACGAACGAAATTCAGAAGAATATCATCGGCCGCGCATTGACGAGGGGCGGCTAGATGGACTTCGCACCCACCGAGGAACAGGCCATGCTGAGCGACATGGCCGATCGCATGCTGGCCGGTTTCGGCGACGCGGCCCCATCCACACCCGATTGCTGGCGGATTCTCGCGGAGCAAGGGATTCTCGCGGTCGGTTTGCCGGAGGAAACGGGCGGCTTCGGCAGCATCATTGAACAATCGCTCGTCCACGAAGCTCTCGGCCGCTCGGCCAGCCGGCTTCCCGTGCTGGGCTGCGGCGTTCTCGCGCGCGATCTCGCAATCGCCGCGAACGGGCTGGCGGCGGATGTCGTGGACGGCTCGCAGATGGTCGCCGCGGCTTTGATCGAGGGAGCGGAGCCGGTCGTGGCGGCGGGCGACGGCGATGACATCCGCCTGACCGGCAGCAAACGGATCGTGCTCGGCGCCGCCACGGCCGACCGGCTGATCGTCCATGCGCAGGCCCTTGGCGCAAGCCGGTTGTTCATGGTCGAGGCCGATGCCGATGGCGTCGAGATCGTCGGCGAGACACTGCTCGACGGATCGCCCGCGGGCAGCGTTACGTTCGCCAACGCTCCGGCCCTCGCGCTGGGCGACGCGGACAGCGCTGCAGTCGCCCTCGCCCAAGCGCTCGACACCGCGACGCTGCTGGCAATCGCCGAACTGCACGGGCTCGCCGCAAGCGCAGTCGATCTGACCGTCGAATTCGTCGGACAGCGCGCCCAGTTCGGGCGATCGCTCAAGGAGTTCCAGGCCGTTCAGCATCGGTTGGCCGAGATGGTGGTGGACCGTCATCTCGTCCGATCGCATCTCGATGTCGCGCTGTCCGCGCGACAAAGCCGGCCCGGTATGGCGCCAGGCGAGAGCTTTCCGATCGCCGTGGCGGCGGGGCGACTGGCCCTGAATATCTGCGAAGTGGCGATCCAGCTTCACGGTGCGATGGGAATGACCGACGAGTATCCGCTCGGCAATCGCATCCGGCGCACCATGGTGCTCAACGGGCTCGTGCAGGGCTGGGAAAGATACCGACGCAAAACCGGGTCCCCCGCCACGGGGATGGAGCCCGGCGCTGCGCTGCAATAGCCGATACCGCGCGCTTACGATGGCGATTCGGCAATGAACGTATTCAACCTCCTGCTCACCACCGCGCGCAGATTTCCCGGCCACGCGGGTGTCTGCGTCGGCCACGATATCTTTCTCACGTATTCCGGGCTTCTCGACAGATCGCTGCGATTGGCGACCGCTCTGCGCGAAAGCGCAGAAGCGGGTGATCGGGTGCTGATCGCGGCGGGCAATTGCCCCGAATACGTCGAGATCCTGTTCGGCTGCTGGGCTGCCGGTCTCGTCGCAGTCCCCGTCAACGCCAAGCTGCACGCGCGCGAGATCGCGCAGATCGTCGAGGATTGCGGGCCGCGGCATATCTTCGCGTCCGAGAGCCTGCAGGGCGCCTTGCGCGAAAAGTGCGGCGATGCGGCGATCACTATCATCGGCAGCGCCGATTACCTGGCGGCGATCGAGCGTGCCGCTCCGGCGATACCGCACGATACCGGGCCGGACGACACGGCATGGCTGTTCTTCACCAGCGGCACGACCGGCCGTTCGAAGGGAGCCATGCTGACCCATCGCAATCTCCTGGCGATGAGTTGCAGCCACCTGGCGGATTTCGACGATCCCGACGAGAACGCCTCGCTCATCCACGCCGCACCCATGTCGCACGGCTCCGGCCTGTATATCGTGCCCTATGTCGCGCGCGGAGCTCGGCAGGTCGTGCCCGCATCGGGCGGCTTCGATCCGATGGAATTCGTGGACCTGTGCAATGTGCACGGCGATTGCGCCGCCTTCATGGCCCCGACGATGGTCCAGCGTCTGCGACAGGCCTGCGAGCGCGAATCCGTCAGACCGGCCAATCTTCGCACGCTGGTGTACGGCGGAGCGCCGATGTATCTCGACGAGATACGGCGCAGCCTGAAGACTTTCGGCCCCATCCTCGTGCAGCTCTATGGCCAGGGCGAAGCGCCGATGACGATCACCGGCTTGAGAAAGCGCGACCACCTGAACGCCAGCGACCGCGTGCTGACCTCCGCCGGATGGCCGCGCACAGGCGTCGAGGTTGCCGTGTTCACCGGCGACGGCACGCCAGCGGAAGCCGGCGAAACGGGCGAGATCGCATGTCGCGGCGACGTCGTGATGGCGGGCTATTCCGGCCTAGAGCAAGCCACGGCCGAGACCCTGCGCGGCGGCTGGCTGTTCACGGGAGACGTCGGATCGATCGACGAGACGGGGATGCTCACGCTGCACGACAGGTCGAAGGACGTAATCATCTCGGGCGGTTCGAACATCTATCCGCGAGAGGTGGAAGACGTGCTCATGTCGCACCCCTCGGTCGCGGAAGTGGCCGTGCTGGGCCTGCCCCACGATGATTGGGGCGAGATCGTCGTCGCCGTGGTCGTCTCGTCTGCCGCCGCCGCCCCGCCCGACGAAGCCCAGCTCGACGCGCATTGCCTGGAACACATCGCGCGATTCAAGCGCCCCAAGCGCTACGTCTTTCAGGATGGGCTGCCGCGCAACAGCTACGGCAAGGTATCGAAGAACGATCTCAGGCTTGCGATCGGGCCGGCGATGTAACCGCTCCAAGGGACTGATGCGCGCGCATCGCGAGCCTATGGGGAAATAACAGGATACTCGGGAAACAGATCATGGACGCAGCGAAGATCCAAACGCGAACCGGCCTCGAGGTGAAGCCGATCCATCCGCATTTCGGGGTGGAGGTCGTCAACTTCGATTTCGGCACGCCGGTTACCGAAGACGCGGCGCGCGATGTGCTCGACCTCGCGGATCGTCACCTGATCGTGCTGTTCCGCGGCCAGCACGTGACCGAAGCTCAGCATGTCGCCTTTACCGAGCTGCTCGGTCCCCCGATCCCCCCGGTCGAGGCCGCCTTCGCGTCGAAGACCAACCCCATGATCCTGCGCCTAGGCAATGTCGACATGGACGGCAACATGCTGCCCACGGACGATCCGGCCACCAAGTACAACGATGCCGCCGAAGACTGGCACAGCGACGGATCGTTCAAGCCCAAGCCCAACTACCTTACAGTGCTGCACGGTCTTGAGGTTCCGCCGGAGCGCGGGGACACCTGGTACGCATCGATGGCGGCTGCCTACGAAGCGCTTCCGGCCGAGACCAAGGCGCAGATCGCGGACTTGGAGATGACCCATCCCTACCCCAGCGGAAAAAACAAGGTGAAGGATTGGGAAGCGCAGAAGATCGAACCCTCTGTGCATCCGCTCGTGCGGACGCTGCCGGGCGGACAGAAATCACTCTTCCTCGCCCATCCGCTGGCCGGAGGGCAGATCGTCGGCATGTCGCAGGACGAGAGCGATCGCCTGACGGGCGATCTGCTGCAATTCGCCACGTCCGGCGAGTTCACCTACAAGCACCAGTGGAAACTCCACGACACGCTGATCTGGAACAATCGCGGCGTCATCCATTCCGCGCGCGGCTGGGACAGGGCGCGGTATCGCCGCCTGTTGCAGCGGACCGAGATCAGCGAAGCGCGCGAATACGCCTGATCCGATCCTCGCGGCGGGTCAGGCCGACCCGCCGTGCTGATCGCTCCATTCCGCGATATACCACGTCAGCAGTTCGCGCTGGCAACCGAGGTTGAGCCGACGGTAGGCGCGCTTGCGATATGTCATCACCGTCTCCTCTCCGATGGAGAGGTCCAGCGAGATGCCAAGCGCCGTCATCCCGTAAAGTATCCGTGCGCAAACCTGCGCCTCGCGATGCGGCAGCGTCTCGCTCGCATGGTCGATCGTGCGCTCGATCTCCTCCAGCGAAGCCAGGGCGACGCGGAAATCGGGCTTCGTGTCGGAAAAACTGGAGTGCTTCGCGATCAGCGCCAACAGCGTCTGCGCGGCCTCGGAAAGATGGTTCGCCTCGTTGCTCGAAAACAGACCGCGCCGCTCGGTTCGCAGCAGGCTGAGGCCGACGACGGAGCCCGAAACTTCGCCGCACAGCAGCATGCGATCGCTGATGTGTTCGGACCTGTAGACGATATTCCGCAGTTCGCTGTCCGGCAGGCTGGCGATATCGAATCTGGTCAGGCGCGGCCCCTTGGCGTCCCTGCATTCCAGTGCTTCGCTCATCGCGGGATCGAACCGCCACATGTCACGCTCGATATAGACTTTCGCCTGCCGCTTCGCGGTGTCGGTGCCATCGAGGCTGGCCGAGATCACCGAAGCCGGAATCCCCCTGTCGAACTTGAACACCGCACAGTGTTCCGCGCCGCACGTACTCGAAAGGAAACCGAGCAGCCTGTCGCTGAAATGTTCTTCGCCGATCGCATCGATCAAGGGGGGAAGCGGGTCCAGCAAATTCCCGTTGAAACGATGCCGCGCGCCGACCGCGTACTGTGTCATACACTCTCCTGTCGCGCCCGATTTTCTCCGTCCCGCTTTCAAGGGACACCGCGGGCGTCGACCGTTTGATAGATCGCTCAGCGCGGCTCGGCAGTCAACTGCGCATCAGCATTCCGGAGCTTGATAAATGCCTCCATACGAACTCGAATTCGAGTGGTATCACACCGCCTTCGCGGAACGCGCGCGCTTCGTCGAAACATACGGCTTCGCGGGTAGCCAGAGCACGATCAATCTGGAGGGAATCCTCATCCGTCCGGCCGGACAGCCGTCGCGCACGCTGCTGGTCTACATGCACCCGGCCTCGACACTCCAACTGCTCCCCGTGCCGCGCGCGATGGCCGCCGCCGGGGTGCACGTGCTGTGCGCCGCCAGCCGCTACGCGCGCAACGACACCGCGGCTATTCTGGAAAACATCCTGCTCGATCTCGGTGCGCACATCCGCCATGCGAAAGAGCGGCTGGGATACGAGCGGATCGTGCTCGCCGGATGGAGCGGCGGCGGCTCGCTCAGCATGTTCTATCAGGCACAGGCGACCCGCCCCACCATCGACGCCACACCTGCCGGCGATCCGGTGGACATTCGCGGAGCCGAACTCCCCAAGGCCGACGGGGTGATCTTCCAGGCCGCGCACATTTCGCGCGCGCGCCTGCTGGCCGATGCCATCGACCCCTCGGTGATGGACGAAGCGCAGCCGGACCGGCGCGATATCGCGCTCGATATCTACGCAGAGGGTGGCCCGAAGCCGCCGTTCTCGGCGGAGTTCATCGCGGCATACCGGCTGGCGCAGATAGAGCGGATCGCCCGCATCACCCACCGGGTGAAGGATACATTGGAAGATCTTCGCAGGCGCGGCGGCGCCGAGATGGAGCGTGGATTCGTCACCCATCGCACGCTGGCCGATCCCCGGTTTCTCGACAGCGCGCTCGATCCGAACGATCGGAAGCCGGGCGCGTGCTATCTCGGAGTGCCCGAAACCGCGAACAGCGGGCCGGTCGGCCTGGCGCGGTTTTCGACGCTGCGGGCATGGCTCTCGCAATGGTCGCTGGAAGATACCAACGCCGATGCCGTTTCCTCCGCCCGCTCGATCGACGTGCCGTTCCTGGCGATCGAGAACGGCGCGGACGACGCCGTGCCGCAGCCCCACGTGCGCGCCGTCTTCGATGCGGTCGGCACGCAAGACAGGCGGATGCACGTGGTACGCGGCGCGAACCACTACTACGCCTCGCAGCCCGAACAGATGGACGAGGCGACGACGCTCGTGCTCGACTGGCTGGAAGACCGGGGACTGCGGTAGTATCTACATGCTTTGCAGGGGCCGCCATGCGCATTGAACACGTCGAAGCCATTCCCTTCAGCCTGCCGCTGGCGAAGCCGGTGAAGTTCGCCGCGGGGACGATCGCGTCGCTCGATCACGTGCTCGTCCGCATTCGAACCGACGACGGCCGCGTGGGCATCGGCGAGGCGCCTGCCCGGCAGATGATCTATGGCGATACGGTGCGCTCGATCGTGTCGGGCGTGGAGGATTACCTCGGCCCGGCGATACTGGGCGCGAACGCCTTCGCGACACAGGACCTGTGGGCGCGGATGGGCATCCTTCCGCGAAACCATTTCGCCAAGGCCGCGATCGATTGCGCGGTCCACGATATCATCGCGCAGGCGAGCGGCGTGCCGCTGTTCAGGCTGCTGGGCGGGTTCGCCAATTCGGTCGAGGTCTGCCACATTCTCGGTTCGGGTTCACCGCAGGACGTGGCCGCCGAAGCCGAACGTCTCGCCGCCAGTCACGGGCTTCGCTGGTTCAAGATCAAGGCCGGGCTCGATCCCGCGGGCGATACGGAATGCATCGCCGCGGTCAGGTCGGCGATGGGCGGCGACGCCCGCCTCACCGTCGATTGCAACCAGGCCTACCGCGCGGATGTGGCCGAGCGGACTCTCCCGGACTGGGAGCGGTTCGAGCTCGAATGGGTGGAGGAACCGTGTGCCGGCAGCGACTCCGCCGGGCGCGCGCGGGCGGCCCGTGCGTGCCGCATCCCCTTCATGCTCGATGAAAGCGCCTGGCTGCCTGCCGAGGTGGCTGCCGAAGCAGCCCTGGGAAACTGCCGCATCGCCGCGATCAAGACCGCGCGCACGGGGTTCACCGTGTCGAAGGACGTGCTCGCGATCGCCAAGGCATGCGGCATGCGCACGGTGGTCGGTAGCCAGGCCGACGGCGATGTCGGCACTTTCGCCGGCGCACACTTCGCCGCAGCGCATGCCGCGACGCGGCACGATGCGGCCGAACTGTCGTTCTTCCTCGAAACCGGGGACCGAATCACCGACAGGCGGCCCGCGATCGAGAATGGCCGGCTGGTTCTGAGCGAAGAGCCCGGCCTCGGCGCGGCGATCGACGAGGACCGGCTTGCCCGCCTTCGCCTCGACACCTGAACCAGTCTGTCAGATCGCCTCGATCGGCGGCAGGGGATAGGCGCGGCGATCCTCGTGCGCGACGATCCTGGGAAGAAGCCGCTCGGTCTCCGAAATCTCATCCAGCCCCGACAGCAGCGCATTGCGCCTGACCGGATCGATATCGAAGGATATCGCCTCGCCGCTCGCATCGGTGATGGCGCAGCGTTCCAGATCGATCGTCAGCTTGGCCGTTGCCGCGCTCTGCGCCAGTTCCATCAGCCGGTCGATCCGCTCTCGCGGCAGCGAGACGGGCAGGATGCCGTTCTTGCAGCAATTGTTGGCGAATATCTCGGCGAAGGTTGCCGCGACGACGCAGCGTATTCCGAAATCCGCCAGCGCCCATACCGCATGTTCGCGGCTGGAACCGCTGCCGAAATTCTCCAGCGCGACGAGGAATTTGGCACGCGTCCACGGCTCGCGATTGAGCACGAAATCGAGGTCCGGCTCGCCATCGCCGCCATAGCGGCGCTCGTGAAACAGCGCCTCGCCCAGACCGTGCCTGCTGACCGTCTTGAGAAATCGCGAGGGCACGATCGCATCGGTATCGACATTGGCGCGCGGAATCGCGGCGGCGATCCCCGTTTCGCAGCGGAATGCCCGCATGTCAGCCCTCTCCGCCCGGACGCGAAATCCGGCCAGCCAGCGCGGTCGCCGCGGCCATCGCGGGCGACATGAGGTGCGTGCGCCCGCCGCGACCCTGCCGGCCTTCGAAATTGCGGTTCGAGGTGGAGGCGCAGCGCTGGCCGGGCGACAGCCTGTCCGGGTTCATTCCGAGGCACATCGAACAGCCCGCTTCGCGCCATTCGAATCCTGCGCGCAGGAAAACCCGGTCGAGCCCTTCCTGCTCGGCCGCATGCTTGATCGCGCCGGAGCCGGGCACCACCAGGGCCTGCACGCCGCTCGCCACCTGCTGGCCGTCGACGATGGCGGCCGCCGCGCGCAGGTCCTCCAGGCGGCTGTTCGTGCAACTGCCGATGAACACCGTATCGATCGCCAGCCCCTCGATCGGCTGGCCGGGTCGCAGATCCATGTATTCCAGCATCCTCGCGACCTGCTCGCGCTGGCCGGGCTCGGCATAATCGCCGGGATCGGGCACTCGGCCATCGATCGCCGTCACACATTCGGGGGTCGTGCCCCACGTCACCATCGGCCGCACTTGCGCCGCGTCGATGCGGACCGTGCGATCGTAGACGGCATCGGGATCGCCCGGCAGGGAACGCCAATATTCCAGAGCACGCAGCCAGCCTTCCCCGCGCGGCGCGAACCGCCTGCCTGACAGGTAGGCGAACGTGGTTTCGTCGGGTGCGATCAGCCCGGCGCGAGCCCCTGCCTCGATCGACATGTTGCACACCGTCATGCGGCCGGCCATGTCGAGCTGCTCGATCGCCCGGCCCGCGTATTCGATGACGAACCCCGTGGCGCCGGCGGTTCCGATGCGGCCAATGATCGCGAGGATCAGGTCCTTGGCGGTGACATCGCGCGGCAGCTCGCCATCGACGGCCACCAGCATGCTTTTGGACGGCTGCTGCACCAGCGTCTGCGTGGCCAGCACGTGCTCGACCTCGGACGTGCCGATACCGAAGGCCAGCGCACCGAAGGCGCCGTGAGTGGAGGTATGGCTGTCACCGCACACGATCGTCAGGCCGGGCAGCGTCAGGCCGAGTTCCGGCCCGATCACGTGCACTATCCCCTGATCGGCGCTGGCGAGCGGCACGTAAGGGACGCCGAAGCGCGCCACGTTCCGCTCCAGCGCCTCGACCTGCTGGCGGCTTTCCGGATCGGCGATCGGGAGATGCCGGTTGGTCGTCGGCACATTGTGATCGGCCACCGCCAGCGTGGATTGCGGGCTGCGCACGCTCCGCCCGGCGATCTCGAGCGCTTCGAACGCCTGCGGACTGGTGACTTCGTTCACCAGGTGGCGATCGATCGCGATCAGCCAGTCGCGCTCGTTCAACTGTTCGATCGCGTGCGACCGCCAGATCTTCTGGTAGAGCGTCAGCGGCCCATCGCTCACAGCGAGCTTTCCCGTCCGCGCGCCGCGGCGAGCGCCGTCCTCACCCGGCCGCCGGGGCAGGCGCCGGGGATGGTTGCCGCATCGGTCGCGGCATCGATCAGGGCGTCGAGATCGATCCCGGTCGGAATCCCCATCCGCTCGAACGTCCAGACCAGATCTTCGGTCGCCACGTTGCCCGTCGCTCCCGGTGCGAACGGGCATCCGCCAAGCCCACCGAAAGATGCGTCGAACACGTCCACGCCCGCGTGATAGGCCGCCAGTGCATTGGCCACGCCGAGTCCGTAGGTATCGTGGCCATGGAAAGCCACCGTGCAGCCATCGGGCAGATGCGGCCCGATCGCATCGAACAATCCCGAAACCGCATCGGGCGTGGTGCGCCCGGTCGTATCGCACAGGCACAGCTCGACCCCCGGAAGGCCGTGCTGAAGCCGGTCGATCAGTTCGATCACCTGCGCGGGTTCGATCCGCCCTTCGAACGGGCAATCGAACGCCGTCGCCAGATTGAGCCGTATTCGCACCCCGGCCGGCAGCGCCCCTGCCAGTTCGACGAATTCGTCGGCCGATTCCTCGGGGCTTCGGCGCACGTTGTTGCGATTGTGCGCGGCGGATGCCGAGAGGACGAAGGCCAGATGGCGCGCGCCCTGCCCGATCGCCTGTTCGGCATATCGCCGCGTCGGCACGAGGACCTGCGTGTCGAGGCCTTCCAGCCGATGCGCCGCATCGAGCACTTCGGCGGCGTCCGCCATCTGCGGCACCGCGCGCGGGGATACGAACGCCGTCGCCTCCATGCGCCGTATGCCCGCGGCATGGAGCCGTGCGACCAGATCGATCTTGCGTTCGGTCGGAATGGCCTGCTCGATCGGCTGGAATCCGTCGCGCGGGCCGACTTCCACGATCTGTACGTTGCGGGTGGTCATGCGATCACTCCCTCGCTGCGCAGCGCGGCTATCTCCGCCTCGTCCATTCCGGCGTCCGTGCGCAGCACTTGATCGGTATGCTGGCCGATCGACGGCCCGGTCCAGCGTATCGCGCCGGGGCTATCGGGAAAACGCGGCACGATGCCGGTATGGAGCACCTGCCCGATCAGGGGATCGTCGACCTCGCACACCATTTCCCGTTCGCGAAATTGCCGGTCCGCGGCGCAATCCGCCGCCGTGTTCGCGAGGCACGACGGCACGTCGCTATCGTGCAACATCGCTTGCAGATACTTCGCGTCGTGCTGCACCGACCAGTCGCCGATGATCCCATCCAGCACCGCTGCGTTGCGGACGCGTTCGGCATTTCCTGCGAAACGCGGGTCACGCGCGATTTCCGCGCGCCCGATCAATTCGGCGAGCCGGGCGAACAGCGGCTCCGAATTGGCCGCGATCAGAATCCACTTGCCGTCTCGCGTCGGGTAGGCGTTCGATGGGGCCGCCGTGGCGATCGCGCCGCCCGTCGGCTGCTTGATCTTTCCCAGCACACCGAATTCGGGGAGCATGGCCTCGGTGAGGCTCAGGACGCTTTCGGTCAGCGCCACGTCGACATCGAGGTTGCCGGTCCGCTGTTTGCCGTCCCTCGCCCACACCGCGGCGAGAATGCCGATCGCGCTGTAGAGACCGGCGACCGAATCTCCCACGCTCAGACCGACCCGCACCGGGGGAAGGTCGGTCGTGCCCGGCGGATGATTGGTCAGATGCCGCAGACCGCCGATCGCCTCGCCGATCACGCCGAAGGCCGCACGGTCCCGGTCCGGCCCGGTCTGGCCGAAGCCCGATATGCTGGCAACGACGATACCCGGCGCCACCGCGCGCAACACCTCGGCGCTCAGCCCCATTCGATCGAGCTGTCCGGGGCGGAAATTCTCGACCACGGCATCGCGGTCGCGCGCCAGCCTGAGGACGATATCCCGCCCGCGCGACGACTTGAGATTGACTGCGATGCTGCGCTTGTTGCGCCCATGGACCGACCACCACAGCGAGTTTCCGTCCACCTGCTCGCCCCAGCTGCGCACCGGATCGCCGCCGATCGGCTCGATCTTGATCACGTCGGCACCGAGATCGGCGAGGAGGCGCGTGCAAAAGGGCGCCGCGACATAGTGGCCGATCTCCAGCACCTTGAGACCGTCGAGCACGGGGCGGTTGCGATCGTTCGTGCCGCTATCGGCGGGGTGCGGTCGGAGGTGGCTATCCATGCCCTGCCCTTACCTTGCTATAGGGGCCGGGCAGGTCCCCATTCGCGGGGACTGAAAGCGGGCCGGATACTCTCCAAGCAAGGGACAACGCACCAGATAAGACGGGATATTCACGTGGCGAAAAACGGCGAGGTCGAGACGGACGCGCAAGAGGCAGGCGGCAAGTTGACGCCGATGATGCTCAACCATGCCGCATGGGTGACGCACGATGTGGCGGCGACGGCCCAGTTCTACACTAAGATAATGGGCATGGAGCTTGCCAGCACGGTCTACGACGACAAGGTTCCCTCGACCGGCGACGACTTCCCGTACTTCCATATCTTCTTCAGAATGCAGGACGGTTCGACGATCGCCTTCTTCGAAGCTCCCGGCCTGCCCGAGCGTTCGAAGACGCCGCATCCGGCCTACGACATCTTCGACCACATCGCGCTGGAAGCACGGGACAAGGAAGAGGTTCTGCGCTGGCACGAATGGCTGGTGTCCAACGATATCGACGTCATCGGCCCGGTCGATCACAAGGGCCTGATCTACAGCATCTACTTCCACGACCCCAACGGACTGCGGCTGGAAATCACCACGCCCCTCGACAAGGACTGGAACCGGCATACCGCCCAGGGCTATGGCGATCTGGATATGTGGGTGAGCACGAAGGAAGCGGCCCGGCAGGAAGGCAAGGACGTCACCAGCGCGCTGGTCGACATGATCCGCGAACAGCGCAAGCGGTACGATCCGTAAGGCTCGAGAAGGTTTCGGACAGATGTTGCAGGAACTGCGTCTCTACGAGGTCGTGGCCGGGCGGACGCCCGATATCGCCGCGCGTTTCGAAAAGCTGCCGGCCCTGTTTTCCCGGCACGGCATCGCTTGCCGGGGCCACTGGCATTCGCTCGCCGGAGGCAATGCGACCACGTTCGTCTACCTGATGGAATATGCCGATTTCGCGGAGCGCGACGACCGCTGGGGCGGTTTCTACGTCGATGCGGACTGGCATCGCCTGCGCGCGGAAACCAACGCCGGCGAGGAAATGGTCGACCGGATCGATACGCTGTTTCTTCGCCCGCACCGCCTCGCGACGGTGCCAGGCGAAGCAGCACCCGGCCTGTCCGAACTGCTCGTGCTGAAGGTATCGGTCGGCCAACAGGCCGTCGCGGACGAGTTTCTCGAGCAATTCTACCTTCCCCGTATCGCGGCAGCGGGCGGCACCGTGGACATGTTGTCGAATGTCGTTTCGGGCTGCGAGATGCCCGCGATCGCGATGAAGATCGGCTGGCCGGATGCCGCAAGCTGGATGGACGGACGCCTTGCGCTGGAGCGGTCGGACGAGCTCAATTCGGCGATCGCCAGACAAAGGCGCGAGATCGGCGTTCCGGCGCTGGCCAAGGCGAAGAGCTGGCTGCTGCACGCGCCCAACGCGGCAAGCTGACCCACACGATCAGTCGGTGCCCCGTGGCAGGGACAGACGCTGGCGCCCGATCGGCTATTGCCGAATGGCCGGATGTCGCCGCGAAGAGAACGGCGCGCCGCCAGGATAACGATTAAGATGCGAGAGGGTTTGGTACACGCGATGGGGAAAATTCACGTCAGCACCTATGCGGTCGGTCTCGTTCTGCTCTATTCCGCGACTTCGCCTGCGATGGCGCAGGACGCCGCAGCGCAGCAGCAGGCCGAAATCGACACAACGGGCGTACAAACCGACGCCGAGAGCCAGTCTGCCGACACGAGCTCGGTCATCGTGGTGACCGCGCAGAAGCGCGAACAGTCGCTGGCCGACGTGCCCGTCTCGATTAGCGCCGTCACGGGCGCGGAATTGTCCGAAAAGGGGATCACCCAGATCGCCGACCTGCAGAAGGTCGTGCCGGGTCTCGTGGCCGCCGAAACCTACATGGGTTCGCCCGTGTACTATCTGCGCGGCGTGGGGTTCTACGACACCTCGCTCGCTGCCCGTCCTTCGGTCGCGATGTACGAGGACGAGGCGCCGATCGCGTTCGCAGCCATGGCGATGGGTCGCAATTTCGATCTCGAACGCGTCGAGGTCCTGAAGGGGCCGCAGGGCACCCTGTTCGGCACCAACTCGACCGGCGGCGCGATCAACTTCATCGCCGCGAAGCCGACCGACACGTTCGAAGGCGGCGCGGGGATCAGCTACGGCCGCTTCAACCAGGTCGTGGCCGACGGCTTCGTCAGCGGGCCGCTGACCGAAAACCTTTCCGCGCGCGCCGCCGTTCAGTACGAACGGATGGACGACTGGCAATACGGCTATACCAACGATCGCACCAACGGTTCACGCGACAACCTGAGCGGGCGCCTGTCGCTGCGCGGCGAGTTCGAGAACGTCGAGGCGAACCTGGTGTTCACCGGCACCAGGAACAAGTCCGACATGCAGGCGCCCCAGCTTGTCGGCAAGGATTTGGCCCTGTCCCTGATCCAGCAGGAATTCCTCGACTATCCGCTCGCCCCCGACAATGCGCGGGCGGCCGATTTCAGCGCATCCTTCCCCAACGGCAAGAATTCGCTCCAGCGGGACGACTGGTCGTGGCAGGCGATCGGGCGGATCGACGTGGAAGTGGACCCCGCGCTCACGCTCACCTCGCTGACATCCTATGCCGAAGCGTCGCAGGAGCACGCGTTCGATGCCGACGGCACGACGCTCGCGCTCACCGATCTCTATATCTCGGGCGATCTGCGCTCGTTCTCGCAGGAATTGCGGGCGAGCGGCGAGATGGGCGACAGCGTGTCGTTCATCTTCGGCGGCAACTACGAGAACAGCAGCGTTTCCGAATTCGACAACTATCTGATCCAGGACAGCCGCAACGCCTTCATCTTCGGCTCCCTGGGCCTGCCGCCGACCGATTTCGTCCCCCAGATCGCGGACCAGGACATCGAATCCTACGCCGCCTTCGCGAACGTCGATGTGGAGATCCTGCCGCAGGTCATGCTGCACGGGGGCGTACGCTATACCTCGTCGACGACCGACTTCGCCGGGTGCGCGCTCGCGGCCGGCAATCTGACCTACGCGACCGGCATCGCCACATTCCTGGGCGTGGGCCCGGTTCCGGCCGGCGAGTGCGCGACGTTCACCCAGCAGCCCGACGGCTCCTTCGAACCCGGCCTGGTGCTCGATTCGCTCAACGAGAACAACGTCGCCTGGAGAGCGGTCCTCGACTGGAAGCCGACCGACTCCACGCTGCTCTACGTCAGCGCCAGCCGCGGCTTCAAGAGCGGGGCGTTCTCCAACATCTCGTCGGTCTTCGCGGACCAGTACACGCCCGTCCCGCAGGAAGAGCTGACCGCCTACGAAGTCGGCGTCAAAACCGCTTTCTTCGACAATGCGGTGCGCCTGAACGCCGCCGCCTTCCACTACGATTACCTCAACAAGCAGTTGATCGGGACGCGTGTCGTGCCGGTGTTCGGCACGTTGACCGCGCTCGTCAGCATTCCGGAATCGACCGTGCAGGGCGCGGAATTCGACCTGACGATCGAGCCGATCCAGGGGCTGAACCTGCGCGCGGCGGCGACATACGTCGACAGCGAGGTGAAAGGCGATTTCATCAGCAATACCGCATTCGGTCCGCTGGCGAATTTCAACGGGGCAAGCTTTCCGAACACCCCGAACTGGCAGGCCAACGGCGGCTTCCAGTACGATTTCGCGCTCTCGGGCGATCTCGACGCCTACTTCGGTGCGGACGCGACCTATCGTGGCAAGAGCAATTCGGACTTCATCCCCGATCCCCGTCTGGCGATCGACTCCTACTTTCTGGTCGACGCCCGGATCGGCATCCGCAGCGCGAGCGGCAAGTGGCGCGCGCAGCTCTGGGGCCGCAACCTGACCAACGAGGTCTATGCGACCACGGTCGTGCGCCGGAACGAAGCCCTGGTCCGCACGACCGGGATGCCGGTCACATACGGAGTAAGCTTCGGCTATGATTTCTGAGGCCCGGCAGATGCATCAGGCGCGCGGATAACCGATGGCTGCGGGATCGAGCCCGGCGGTGGCGTCCGATACGGCGACGGACCAAGGCAGCCGCTACGGCTGGTTCGTCGTCGCCTGCGCCACGGTGCTCCATGCGCTGAACTATGTCGATCGGCAGATCGTCACGATCGTGGCGATACCGATCAAGGCCGATCTCGGCCTGTCGAACACCGAGATCGGCCTCATCAGCGGGTTGGCCTTCGCGATCTTCTACGCGGTGTTCGGGCTCCCCCTCGCCTGGATCGCCGACCGGTGGAACCGGGTTTCCGTACTGTCGCTGTCGCTTTTGACCTGGAGCGCGATGACGGCGGTCTGCGGCCTCGCCCAGAACTTCGGACAGTTGTTCGCGGCGCGGGTCGGCGTCGGCGTCGGGGAAGCCGGCTGCACGCCCCCCGCCCAATCGCTCATTTCCGACTACGTGCCGAAGGAACGGCGCGCATTCGCACTCAGCATATATTCGCTCGGCATACCCATCGGCTCGTTCATCGGCCTCGCCGTGGGCGGCGTGGTCACCGAAGCGTGGGGCTGGCGGGCGGCATTCATGGTCGTCGGGCTTCCCGGCGTGGCGATCGCCATCCTCTTGCCCTTCCTGGTAAAAGAGCCGCGCCGCGCCGTCACCGCAGCGGTGGCCGAGCGAATACCGGGCGTCCGCGAGGTGCTGGCGGACCTTTCGACGAAGAAATCCTACTGGCACCTGTGCATAGCGTGCTCGCTGACGTCGATGCTGAATTTCGGAAGCGGGTACTTCCTGGGCTTCTTCTTCAACGTGAAGCACGATATCCCGCTCGGCTCGCTCGGCCTCTATCTGGGCCTCGTCCTCGGAATCGGGTGGATTATCGGCATTCTGGCCGGCGGGTTCCTCGCGGACAGTCTGCGCAAGAAATACGCCGCCGCATACGCATTGGTCCCGGCCTTCGCCCTGTTGGCGGGCTTCCCGTTCGCCATCGCGGCGTATCTGGTCGAAAACGCCCTGCTCTCGTTCGTCCTGCTGGTCGTCCCGACCGCGCTGAACTCGTTCGTCTTCGGCCCCGGCTACGCGGTTGTCCAAAGCGTGACCGTGCCGCGCTCGCGTGCGCTGGCACTGGCGATCTTCCTGCTGATCGCAAATCTCGTCGGCCTCGGCCTCGGCCCCGTCATCGTCGGCGCGCTGACCGATTTCTTCTCGGCCCAGTTCTACGGACCCGCGTTCTCAAGCCAATGCGTCGGCGAGGCTGCCAGCAGCGCCTGCAGGGCCGCGGAAGCCGGCGCGCGGTCATGGGCGCTGATCGTCGTGAGCGCGCTGGCGGTGTGGTCCGCCGCCCACCTGTTCCTCGCCGCAAGGACCGTGGCGAAGGACAGCGTTTCCTGACGAGCAGCACCGCATCGAACAGACTAAGATGATTAAGCGACGTGCCAGCATTCACGCAGCACATGGGTCGCGGTACGAAATTATTGAACCTCTCTCCGGCCAGCGATCGTTTTGCGACCCGAGCGAGCGTCGTAATCCTCGTGACAGGTCTCACTAGGACCTACCCAAATAATACCAAATCTAGCTGAACGACCTTGGAGTTGCCCCGCACGCGAACGCGCCAAGCGCTATAACACATTGCGGATTCTAACTTTCGTACCCGGCGATCGGCTTTTGCCGGCGGCGGGCCAGTGCCGTGTCAATACGCCGGTCATCATCCAGCAGACCATTGGTGGACCATTCCTCCAGTGGCCCGTTCGGTGGAATAACCAGCACCGGCCCCGAATGCTGGCTCACCTTCTCGCGCAGGCGTTCGTTCTCGGCTTCAAGCCGATCGTAATAAGCGCGCGCGTCGTGAGCGATAAGGCGCCGCTCCAGATCTCTCTCCGACGTCTCGGTCGCAAGATCGATGAAGCGCTGGGCAGCAACCCGATCCTTTATCCCCGCATGGGCAAGTGCCCTCACGTTCGCTTCAAACATCGTCATCCTGCGAGGCTTACCGTTGACCTTGACCTCCACTTCCTCGTCGGCAACGGAGTTCACCACGCGTCGCCGGTTGGCAGGAAGCTTGGGATCCCGCTTCAGCTGTATCCTTCTGCCACGAGGATTGCCCGACACTCCCTTCGCGAACCGCCCCCTGTCATCGCGCGCGGGAGGTTCCGGAGCGTATTCGTCGAGCGGATCGAACCCGTCAATCACTGCGCCACCTCCTCTTCGACAAAGCCCATGTCGACGTCGAACGCGTGGTTCGCCGCGCGCCGCTCGCACACCTCGGCAAACGTCGCGCCGGTGGAGGCGAGGATCGCTTCCCGGCCGGTCAGCTTCTCCCAGCGGCGGATGGTGACCTCGCAGTACTTCGGCTCCAGCTCGATCAGCCGCGCCCGGCGCCCCGTCTTCTCCGCAGCGATCAGGGTCGAGCCCGAGCCGCCGAACGCGTCGAGCACGATCTCGCCGCGCTTCGAGGTATCCTTGATCGCATCCATGATCATCGGCACGGGCTTGACCGTGGGGTGCATCGCGAGATCGGCCTTCGCGCCGGTCTTGCTCGCCCCGCGATAGTTCCAGACGTTGGTACGGTAGCGCCCGTTCTTTCCCAGCTCGACGGTATTGAGATGCGGCTCGGTCCCGACCTTCCATACGAACACGAGCTCGTGCTGCGAGCGGTAGAACGAGCCCATGCCGGCGTTGTCCTTGGCCCATACGCAGAGGTTCTGGAGGCCGGAATATACCGCCTCTCCTGCCTCGAGCATCTCGCGCATGTGGCGCCAGTCCATGCACTGGAAGTGGATTGCGCCGTTCATGCTGACCTGCGCCTCGTTGATGAACACTTCCTCGAGAAAGCCCGCAAACTCGCGCGGAGACATCTCGCCCGAGGCCATCGCGAACTCGTCGTGCTTCGTGGCGCCGAGACCGCCGACGTGCCCGTCGATCCTCACGTTGTACGGCGGATCGGAGAACGCCATCCTGGCGAGCTCGCCGGCCATCAGCGCGCGATAGCTCGACGACGCCCGAGCATCGCCGCACAGCAGGCGATGCTCGCCGAGGAGCCACAGATCACCGGTCTCGATCCAGCAGCGCCCGGCAGGCAGCAGACCGTCAAGGTCCTCGCCGTCTTCGGGATCGTCCTCACCGTCACCGATCGACAGATCGATCTCGGTGGTTGAGAACCCGGTGATCTCGAGATCGAAATCGAGATCGAGTTCGGCGAGTTCTGAGAACTCTATCCGCAGGATCTCCGGATCCCATCCGGCGTTGGCCGCCAGCTTGTTGTCCGCCAGCGCATAGGCACGCAGCTCCTCGGGAGACAGATGCGCAAGCCGGATCACGGGTAGCTCGGTCAGGCCGATCCGGCGTGCCGCCTCGACGCGGCCGTGCCCCGCCACGATCCGGTCGTCATCATCGACCAGCACCGGATTGGTGAACCCGAACTGGCCGATCGAGGCCGTGATCTGCTCGATCTGCCTGTCCGAATGCGTCCTTGCGTTGCGACGCGCAGGCTTCAGCGCCGACAGCGGACGCATTTCCACTTTCGGGTGGCGGTCCCTGCCGTCACCCGCAACACTGTCAGTCATGTCATTCTGCTCCTTCAGCCGGATTTTGATCTATCCAGCAGTGCCTCCAGGAGCGCCGCCTCGGCGGGCATGCGCTGCTTCATGGTCTCATGCAGAGCTTCGGCCGCAGCCTCCCGGCTCATGATCCGCAGCCCCCCCTCCTCCTGCCGGCAGATGAGCACATCGCCGCGCGAGATACCCTGCGCTTCGGTCCAGGCGGGGGGCAGAACGATCCGGCTGTTCGCCTCCACAGTAACCATGTATACCTGACTGGCGTTACCCCCCTGCCCGCCCGGCGCATTCGCCGGCTCGAGCAGCCCGCTGCGCTTGAGTACGTTCTGGACATGCTGGTAGGTGATATCGAGGAAGCGCGCGATATCCGCGCGCTCGACGCCCGTCCGATAGAGGATCCGGATCTTCTCCGACTTTACCCCGGTGTGGTCGGTGAGCCGCTTCATTTCCACTTCGTTCATGTCCGTCTCCGGAGCTGCGATTCGCTGCCATATAGGTCCGCAACTCAGTTCCGCCAAGCTGTTTCTTACACTGTGTAGTATCTTCCTACAATCTGCATCCGCTCGTGCCCGGCCAGTACGACCGATCCGCTAGACGGGCACGATGTCGAGGGCCTCGATCTCTACAGGCAGAACCTCGTCGAGGTCAGCAGGGAGCACATTGGCCGGGTGTCCATCGACTGGGGAGGTGCAACCAGATCATGGGCGCAGATCGCGGCGAACCAGCCGAAGCCGGTCGTCGAGATCACCCGCCGGTTTCAGGAAGAGCAGTTTCCCGGATATACCCGCTTCATCGCGACGCTGTCCGCGATCGAGGCGCTGCCCGTCGGATGGCTGGCGGCCCTCGGTGCAGTGCGGGGCATCTATCTGCTGACCTGCCCGCGTACAAATGAGCAGTACGTTGGATCCGCAACCGGGCAGGACGGGTTTCTGGGACGCTGGAAAGGCTACGTCTCCATGGGCCACGGCGGCAATGCCGGACTCAGGAGCCGGGACCCGTCGGACTATCAGGTTTCCATTCTCGAGGTGTGCGGCAGTTCGGCCACCGTTGAGAACATCATCGCGGCCGAGCAGTTCTGGAAGATGAAGCTCCAGAGCCGCCAGATGGGGCTGAACCGCAAGCAGCGCAGCACCGCAAGGACCCCGCAGATCGGTGCAGGTCCTGTCAGTTTCGCTCCGACCGGCCAAGCGCCGCCAGCTTAAGGCCGAACGCCAGCGCCAGTTCCCCAAGCATCGGGCGCGGCGGGAACGTCATGTCGAGGCCGATCGCGCCCTCGCTCTGCCACTTATCCCACAGCCGCTCCATGCAGACCGTGACCCAAAGCTCGAGCGCCGAGCCGTGCCAGGCGCCCCTCCGCTCTGCGTGCGCGCGCATGCGCACCGCCACCTCGCCCGGATCGCCGAGCCCTGCATCTTCCGCCAGCGCATAGGCGTCGACCAGCGCGGCCAGCTCGATCGCATTCTCCCAGCGGACGTCTTCCGCCTCGGCCGCAGGGTCGAGCCGGATCCCACGTTCAGCCAGATGGTCAGCAAGAATGCGGTCATATGCGGCCTCACCCTGACCAAACATCATGATCGCCAGCTCACCCATCGTGTCGATACGGGTGAACGCGCCCTTCGGGATGCGGCGCAGGCCGGGCCGCACTTTCTTCATCCCCGCGGCATCGGCACGGGTGTGGCGAACCGCGCGCTCTCCGGGATCGGGCAAGGCGCTGCCGGGGCCGCCGCCGAACCACAGGTAAGGGCCCGGCCCGAGCGTATCGGGATCGACCATCAGCCACACCACGCACCCGCCGGGCTTCTGCGCCAGCGCAAGCTGGATATCGACGCTGGCCCGCGCGCCGCGCGCCCTAGTGGCCTTGAGCTGGATATGGCGCAGCACGCCGTTCGCCTCGATCACCAGATCGTAGCCGAACGCGTCGAACTCCGAGCGGAGCACCTCGAACGGCATCTTCAGATCGAGCAGCAGGGTCCGCGAGAGCTGCGCGACGAAGACGTGCTCGACCACCTTCTCGCGCAGTACGGAGTGTTCAGGGGCCCATGGATCGAACATGACCGGACATGTGCTCGACACACGGGCGAAGTCAACGAGAATAGTGACTATAATCCCTAGAGGTTTGCCAGTCCCGCGTCTCCATGCTGGCAGATGGACTGGAACAGGATCGTCGGCATCAACGTGCGCCGGTTCCGGCTCGAGCGGAAGCTGACTCAGGAGCAGCTCGCGCACGATGCGGAGATCGACCTGACCTATCTGGGTGGGATCGAGCGCTGCCGCCGCAATCCCTCGATCAGTGTTGTCGGTCGTATCGCCGCCACGCTCGGCGTGCATCCGAAGGAGCTGTTCGAGGAAGAGTGAACGCCCGGCTGCGGACGGCCTGCCGGAAGGTCGGCGCAAACCAGATCAGGCCTGTCTTCCCCTGTCCTCGAACAGATTATCCTGTCGCAGCTCGCTGCTGCCGGTCCGGTTTCGTAATTTGCCCGCCAGCTCCATAAAGCTTGCGATGTCGAGTAGTCTCCCCCTGCTAGGCCGGACGGTAAGAACTGTGAAGCGTGCAGGGGATGATCAGCTGCAGATATTCCTTGCGCATCTAGTCAGTTTGTGTGGTCGAGATGCCCGGCTCGAGCGTAAGTAGATGCCTGCGGCGTATCCGGTCGGCCTCGACCAGCACCTGCCGCCAGCGATCCTTGCAGCGGCATCCAGCTGATGCCGATCGCCGACGTCGCCGCGAAGGACGAATTTTCCAGCGTGAAGAACATCAGTCGCGACGATCTGCTCGCCGCGCACCGGGTGCCGCCCCAGCTGATCGGCATCATCCCGCTGAACAATGCCGGCTTCGGCAAGGTCGACGAGGCCCGGGACGTTTTCTACGAGACCGAGATCGTGCCGATCGTGCGCCGAATGCTGCGGATGAACGACTGGTTCGGCGTGCGCCTGCTGAGCTTCCGCGACTACACCTGCGCCAACGGGGACCGGATTACCGAGGAGGGCGTGCGGATCCCGGCGGGGGCGGTGCGGTAGGGACGTAACGGCTCAGACGGTGCCGATGGGGGGGCGGCGCCAAGCCCAAATAAAGAGAAAAAATCAGATTTGGCCATTGAATGTATTGGATAATCTTCAAGTGGACTTACTGTGATCGGGCAGGGTAATGGCTTGGCCAGTTTGTAGAAATTCAAAGTTCGTACCGAAGCACTGACGTGCTATCTGTTTCTCGTCGAACACGTCCACATATTCGACTTCAATCAGAAAGTAGACCCATAAGGTGCCCGTCTGGAAAGGCACAGCTTCTTCCGGCAGAAGATTTATCGAGCCGAGACGATCCATGTGATCTCCCGGATTTAAGGTCATCTCAACCCCCAGTTCTGGGCTCCCCCAAGCTTCAGTATCATCCAGGTCGGGAACAGAGCTAGCGATTGCACTCCTGATTTTGCTGGTCAAAAATTTCGCTGGCGTCGCTCCAAAGTTAGTTACAGTCATCTTCATCAGAAGATTGCTCTGAGCTGACCACGCACATTGCCCTCGTTCATTTCGAGTGCTCGCGACACCAACGTAAGCTCGCATTTGCTTGACCGAGGTTTCTCTCGCGATTGCATTGGCTTCGATCGCAGCATTAGCCGCCTTCTCGGTATCCTCGACTGCCGATAGTGTGGCATCCAACGTACGCTTAACGAACCACACGCCGATTGCGGTGATGACTACCGTCGCGATTGTTGCGAAGAACATTAGCATTGCCCACCAGACCATGTCTTGCTGTGCTTGCAGATTAGCCTGGGCGAATTGTTCTGCCTGATTTATCGTGGTCAAAGCGGCATCAGCAGCGTCAGAAGTCTGAACAGTCACTAGGGGCGATCCAGAATCTGCGACGGTCTCGGAAACGACATCCGTCGATTTGGCATTCGGTGTTACGGTCAGATTGCTACCCGACATCATAAGCAACCTTCCTGATTTTCTCGGGCTTACTGGCAAAACGCAATTCGCATACTCGATATCACAGTGACCGCCAGAGGTCAGCGCGAACACTGAGGCAAATTCAGAATGTTGTTGTGCGGGTAGCTATCGTAGATCGTCCGCAGATAGCGGCGGCGGCTGGTCGGATGGGTGTCGACGACGATCTGCTGCTGCTGGCCGGCCGGATTGAGCGTGTAGAAGATATCGCCGGCGGCGATGTACGCAATGATGGTGTCAATCGAATACCACCAGCCCACACCTCCGAGCCCCTGGATGCGCCGGTCGGTGTCCTGGTTGTCGGGAGTGAAGCAGGTTGCATAGAAAGTCGCCATTGCAGTAATCCTCTTTTGTTAAGTTTGGCAGATATCGTGCTTATCCGGAACGGGTATCGTCGAACGTCAACCCGATCCTGACCGCATCCGCGACATGACGTGCGCGCAGCTTCTGCATCATGTTCGACCGATGGATTTCGACGGTGCGCGGGCTGATTTCGAGCTCGATGGCGATTTCCTTGTTCGCCCGGCCCTTGGTCAGCCAGTCGAGCACTTCGCGCTCGCGTGGCGTCAGAGATTCCAGTCGACTCTTTGCATCGATCAGGGCGCGCTGGGCCTCGGCATGACGCGCGGCATCTTCGATGGCCGAGCGCAACTTTGGCTGCAGCGTGTTCCGCGACGCGGGCCAAGCCACGCAGTCGGCCGCTCCCGCCCTGACCGCATCGACGACCCAGTCGATATCCGGTTCGGCGTTGGCGAAGATCACGGGCAGCCCGATTTTTGCGCGATGGAGCACGTCCATCACTTCGCCCGCAGTCTGCGTACCCGATTGCCGATAGAGAATGACGCCCGACTTGGGCGCATAGGCGATCAGCTCGGCGAGGTCGGCGTAGATCTCGGCATGCAGGGACATCGTGAAGATCACACGGGCGATGTCGTTGCGCTTGGCATAGTCGGCACCGACGACGTGAACGGTGCGCGCGCTCTTAAGGCCGGGCGCTTTGCTCTCGCCCGTCATCGACCTTCGCCCGCCAGGCCTGGTGCAGCGACCCCCAGATGATCAGGAGGATTTCCAGCCAGTAGGGAAACCGCTGGAATACGGCGTAGACCAGCTCGTACATTTCCGGCGCGGCCATGCGGATGAAATGACCGGCGACTGAGTAGAACTGGAGCGAGCACATCCATATCGGCCAGATCCTGTCGGCCTTGAGTGCAACGACGAAAAACAGGGCGAAGCCGGTGACGTCGAACGTGAAATGCCAGAGGTCGACGACTTCGTAGATTTCGGCGTGGCTGAAGGCGTTGTGGAGCATGAAATCCGCGGCCGCCCAGGCGACCATAATCACGGCGATCGACCGCTCGGGCCAGCCCCCCTTCCAGAATGCCAACATTGTCGCGACGAACAGCAGCGCGAGCTGAGCGAAATAAAGCATCGGCGGGGCATTGCCCGAGCGGTCGGGCTAGTCAATTTTGTTAGGCGTTCTGGAGCTCGGCCCCGGTAAACACCTTTTGCGGAGCGTCAGGGCAGGTCGGATGCTCCGGCCCCGCGACGACGCGATGCGCGTTGCGCAGCGCAGCGTGGCTGTGGGCGATTTCGTCCTGCGCCGCGCTCAGCTGGGCCAGCGCTTGCTGAGCCCTCTTCAACGCCGGCTGCGCGTAGACGGCGGCTTCGTGCGAGCGATAGGTGACACGCGTGTTGATGATTTCGTTGATGAGATCGGTGGTGCGCAGGGCGGCCTGGTCGATCGTTTCCTCGACCTCGTTGATGGCCGAGCTCAAGCGTATCGCGGACGTTGGGTCGATATTCACTGTCATTCCCCCGTGGAGCATGGAACCTGCTCGTGGCGGGACCGGTCGGCTATGACCCCAACAGGAATTGCAGACCGGCCGCAATTCCAAGAGCACTCAGGCCCGCGAGGCCGACCAGCGCCGTACCCTGCAGCATGAGGACTATCCTGTCTGTCGGGCCCAATCGCTTCGGATCCAGCCACAAGGCGCTCCAACGGAAGGAGTTCTCTGTGGGTCGACCGCCGCCCCCTGGTTGCGACCCGGGGGCGGCTTCGGCCTCTTCCGTCGAAGCGCCCTTAGGGTGTTCTACGGAACTGGCATCCGGAGTTATGGGGAGCGTCTCCGCTGGGAACGATTCCCCATACCGGGCCATGCCGTATAGGCGCGCGGCTTCGTTGCGGGTCGACGCGCCAAGCTTGGATCGGGCCACGTCGAGGTGCCGGTCCACCGTCTTGGGGGAAATGCCCATTTCGCGCCCGATCTCCTTCGACGACATGCGCCGAAGCACCAACTCAAGGGCCTGTTTTTGCTTCTCGGTGAGAGAATCCATCGGGTCGTCAGGCATCCATCGAGCCTATAGGCCTAACGTTTCGCGGCGATAAGATTCAAAGTTAACGGCGGGTGGCAATGTCGGGTGCTAGGGGCATCCCAGGCACGCCGTCGACGCGGATCTGCCTATCTGAACAGGTTGTACAGAGGCCAGCCTATCAGCAGCAGCCAGAATACTGCGAGCATCGTGTAGAGCACCGATGCCCGCAGGGCGCGTATCACATTGGTCGCTATCGCCGCCATCGCCTAACTCATTTCGATCAGCTGCGACGGAAACGCAGCCGGCAGCGTAAGCGCCTCATCGAGATCGGCCTGTAGCCAGCGATCGTAATCCTCCTCGTGCAGGATGACCGGGATCGCCTTCGGGTGGATCGCGCCGACGACATGCGCCGCGGGATCGCCTTCGTAGCCGGTGGTCAGGAAC
Organism: Pelagerythrobacter sp.; assembly: GCF_041912895.1. Lineage (NCBI taxonomy): Bacteria > Pseudomonadati > Pseudomonadota > Alphaproteobacteria > Sphingomonadales > Erythrobacteraceae > Pelagerythrobacter > Pelagerythrobacter sp. Next base: position 1,217,733 of record NZ_JAYSGI010000001.1, read on the forward strand.
GAGAAGAACGGCGCGGGCCCGGCCGGGCGCCAGATGCCGGCAAAGGCAAAGATCGGCTGCGCGCGCAGGCTGAACCAGTAGGGGCGCTTCTTTCCGGTTTCCGGGTCTGCTCGCGGGCAGATATCACAGGAGCATGGTCACGCCCGAAGTCTCATAGCCACGCTGGCAGACTAACAGGGAGCGTCGGTTAATCCGTCCAGCGCGAGGCTGCCTTCACCATAGAGATAGGCCCCGTCGAAATCGCACAGCTTTCGCAGGCCAACCTCGTCGAGGATGCGGAGCCGGCCCTCGCCCTCCATGACCACCATCCCGCGCTCCTTCAGCGTGCGAAAGCTCCGGTTGGCGTGGACGGCGGAAATGCCACACGCTTCCGCATAATCGCGCTGCAACAGGGGAACCGGGAAATCCCGGTCAGCATCGTAGAGGCCCACCAATCGCAGGCGCTCGATAAGTTCGACGAGCAGATGCGCGATCCGCCCTTCTGCATTGAGGCGACCGAGCCGAAATATCCATTCGCGGTGCATCGCTGCATCGAGCAGAGTCGAAAACCACATAGCCCTGCCGAGATGAGGATGAACCGCGATGACCTGCGAGAGCGCCGCATGCGGTACCTTAGCCAGTACGGTCCTCGTGAGCGACTGCACGCTGTGGTCGAGACGCTTCATGGCATAACCATGGAGGTCGACGAAATCGCCAGCAATATTGACCTCGACCAGTTGCCGGTCGCCGCGCTGGTCCTCGAGATGCCGGAGCATCACGCCCTCGATCAGATAATAGCTGTTGTCGAGCCGGTCGCCACGCGAGACCAATGTTTCGCGAGGTGCGAGGACCATCGTGTCGGCTACCACACCTTCGAGCGCGCGCTTTTCCGCCGCGCTCAGATCGTGACGCAAACGACCCTTGAGGAAGCGCTCCATCACCATATCGTGTCCCCTTCGCTCGCTTCGCTATCGCGCCTCGCGAACGAGGTCAAAAGCGAGATGGTCGGCGCTCTAGACGACCCGATAGTCGATCGGCTTGAAGGTGCCGCCGTTGGAAGCGTAGGCCGAGCACGCGGTCAAACCGATAATCAAGGGTCTGAGCGCGCGAAACCTGATAGAATCGCCTGCCTTCGTCTGTGGCGGTTCGACGGAGAGCTTTCCCGTCTTCTGGTCGACTGGCACATTCATGAAGACATTGAACGCGGTGGGGATCGCGTCCTCTTCGATGCCATAGGGCGCCAGCGCCGCGGCGAGATTGCCAAAGCACCCCCGATGCTCGGGCTTGTCGGGATAAAAATGACGGAACGTGGCCTGCGAACACGGCGTGAGCAGGAAATCGTGCTGGCCTATCGTATCCTCGACGATTTCCAGCATCTTTTGTGACCGGTTCGACCAGAGCATGTTGCCCGTCGTCAACCGCGTGGTTTCCTCGTAGTCGAACGTGCGTCCGTTCGACAGGACCTCGCGAACATCGTCACGCGCAAAGGCAAGCAGGTCACTTACCTGTCCCCCCACCGGATCGATGACCAACAGTTCCGCGCCTTCGGCCAGTTCGAAGGCGACGCCGCTACGCGGCGGGATTCTCGTGATCATCGATACGTTTATCCCTGAATGGACACTGCCAGTTTCCGTCGACCGCCCGACCGCTGTATTGTCGAGCCTCGCTGCTTTCGCCGTAGCGCGCGAGCATCGGGTTTGTCGAACCCGCCAGCTCTTCGTCCCGCGCCAGGATGCGCTCGCGCATCCGCTCGTAGCGGTTCTCTTTGCGCAGACGCTCGAACTGGTCGTGGAGATTGAACACCAGCGTCGGAAAGCGCATCCGGCGCGCCGGTCGCGATGCGTGCGGGTGCAGGCCCACGACGAAATAAGCCTGCTTGCCGAAACTCAGCCCGAAGTGCGGATCGTCGACCTCTGGGCTGACGCGCGCGTCATACGATTGGCCGAGCCATACATCCTTGTCGGCGAGCGACTGCAACCGTTCCCACATCGCCCTTTCGAAGGCGGCTTCGTCGAGATCGTCCGGACCGGAGAACACGACCGCGAGGCTGCGCAGACCAGCAGGATCCCTGTCATAGCTCCGGCTCCATTTGAGCAGTTCGTGATGGAGGCGGACATCGTCCCACGCACTTGTCATGGACCACGCGGGCACGATGCGAAGCGATCCCCGGGCCAGAGCCGATTTTGCGCCGACGCACGGAAAGTCCGGATCGGCGATGTGCTCGCGCAAGGCCTGCTCAAGAGCATTCACGTCCATGGGCATGAGGAGAGAGGCCGGGTCGCGGTACGATTGCATGGCGCTTCTACGCCCGGCCAGACAGTCGTTTCCCACCATATAACAAAGATCAGCCAGTCTCGCTGCCTTGGCACCTGCCTTCCGGCAATTCGACGTTCGCCAGCGCCGTAGCACCGGCGAAATCCGCCTTTTCATCGGAGATCACTGTCATTTTGCCGTCGGTTTCGAGCACGACCCAAGTCGCATCCTCGATCCGCGCGAGGCCATGCTGCCGGATGGCACCGCACACTTCGGCTTTCGAAATCCGCGTCTCGCGCAGGGCCTCGTCGAGGTACTCCCCATGATACACCAGCAGGGTGGGCTGCACCTTCACGATGTTAGAGAACCACGCAAAACGCTGGGCGAAAAACGTGAGCGCGAACTGCAATCCGGCAATCACCGCGATCGCCGCGATCGCGCGAAGTGCCGGAACGCTGTTGAGGAGGATTCCCGATGCCGCCAGGCTGCCGACCGTGATGTTGATGATCCAGTCAAAGCTGTTCAGCTGTGCAGTCGCGCGCTTGCCGACCATGCGAACCAGCGCGACGATGAGAATGTAGAAGAGCGCGGCCGAAAGCGCTGCGTCGCCGATGTCAGACCACGCGATAATCCAATCGGAGGATTCAGTCATCCAAATTCCGCTTTCAAGTAATTTCCCAGATACCCGCCGTGCTACGCCGCAAGGTGCCAATCTTGTCTCCGTCCTCCCACAGCGTCGCCGATACGACGCCCCGCTCGCGCTCGAGTTTTGCGAACAAACCATCCGGTTTGTCAGCCTCGAACTCGATCTCCTCGATAGCCTCGGGATCGCCCGTCTTCACGAACCGCACAGTATAGGTCGGCATGCAGATTCCTTCCGTGAACCGGAGGAGAGGCTCTAGATCGCGGCGATCTAAGCGTCGATTTGACATTTGTTAGTCGGCTATGCAGCCTTTCAGACCGCACCCGCGATACCGCTGGCAAATCGGCTCGCAGGGATCCGAGAGATGCGCGACAGCAATGGGCCTCCGCAGAGCCCATTCTGTGGCCGAAACTCGTGCGACCTCGTCGCGTAGCACGGAACGTCGGCTTCGCATGCGCAGTTGGCGAGCCCCTAAACGAGAAACCACAGGCTGACGAGCAAAACGAACGAACCCAGGCTCATCATCCCGACAACCAAGCGAAGGTTCATGCGCCGCACAGGCCGCACTGAATGAGCATCGAGGCGTTCCAGTACGATGCATGAATGGCGCTCGGCGAGAAAGAACACGACCATCCCGGCAAGAACAAAGCACGACGCAATGGCGCGCGGCAACCAGGACGGCTGCATCTCCTCGAACAGGGCGTTGAATCCGACACCGATGCCAACGGCGGCGAGCCCGGTTCGCATCCAGCCGGCGAAGGTCCGCTCGTTGGCCAGCATGGTGCGATCTTCGGCAAGGTCCGTGCGTTGGCCTGCCAATTCGACCCGGTCATGCCCGTCCATCACCAGACCTCCTTGCGGTTTCAACGCTCAACAATGGCGACAAAGCGTGCAACAATCGACACGATAAAGGTTAGCTTGCCGCTGGGGTCCTCCTCAGCGAGCGTCGCAGTTTCAGTCCAGTCGACATCAAGACGGCCGCCCGCAAGGATCGGCGGACGATCCGAACTCCTATTCTGGCCCCCCCAACATAGCAACAACCAACCGGAGGAATTCGCGGAATGCTATATCGACTTTCATGGTCCAAATGGCGCGAGGTGCTCGAACAGAATTATCGGGACAGATGGGACGATGACAATCCCGGCTTCAAGCACAATTATTTCTCGTCATTAATTGGCGGGACGTGGAATGTCGCTAGAGGGTTATTGCCCGCACAGTGACGATAGTTATCCGTAGCTGGCCAACCGCCTTCGCTTGAAATGGTCTGACGGCATTTTGGGCCGAGAGCGGACATTCTGCTTATCAAGGGGAGACGCGAATGACGTGACCCCCTGATTTTCCTCCAGTCTGGATTAGAGTTCGGCCCTGATGGAAGGACGAACGGGATGAAGAGACTGAGGTTTACCGAGGAGCAGATCATTGGCGTGCTGAAGGAGGCCGAGGCGGGCGCGAAGACTGCCGACCTGGCCCGGCGGCACGGGGTGTCCGAAGCGACGATCTACAACTGGAAGTCGAAGTATGGCGGGCTGGAGATTTCCAAGGCCCGGCGATTGAAGGAACTCGAGAGCGAGAACGCCAAGCTCAAGTGGCTGCTGGCCGATGCGATGCTTGATCAGGCAGCGCTGAAGGATCTTCTGGCAAAAAGTTCTGACGCCCGCCGCGAGGCGTGAAGCGGTTGCTCATCTCCAGGCATGCCACGGGATGAGCGAGCGGCGGGCGTGCCGTGTGATCGATGCCGATCGCAAGAGCGTGCGTTACCGTTCCACGCGGGACGATGACGCCGATCTGCGTGAGAAGCTGCGCGAGCTGGCCAACCGGCGGCGGCGGTTTGGTTATCGTCGGCTACACATATTGCTGCGCAGGGAGGGGATCATGATCAACCGCAAGAAGACCCAGCGTATCTATCAGGAGGAGGGACTGGCGGTGAGGCGACGACGAAGCCGCAGGCGTGCTGTCGGGACCAGAGCGCCTGCTCCGGTGCCGGCGCTGCCGAACCAGCGCTGGAGCCTGGACTTCGTCCATGATCAGATGGCGTCTGGGAGACGGTTCCGCGTCCTCAACATCGTCGACGATGTGACGAGGGAGTGCCTGCGAGCGGTGCCAGATACGTCGATCTCCGGTCGCAGGGTTGTGGGCGAGTTAGCCGATCTGATCGCCGAGCGCGGCAAGCCTGGGATGATCGTCAGCGACAACGGCACCGAACTCACCAGTAACGCCGTGCTGGCATGGTGCGGCGAGATCGGCGTGGACTGGCATTACATCGCGCCGGGCAGGCCGATGCAGAACGGCTTCTGCGAGAGCTTTAACGGCCGGATGCGCGACGAACTGCTGAACGAGACGCTGTTCCTCAGCCTTGCTCATGCCCGCGTCGAGATCGCGGCCTGGGTGCAGGACTACATCCGCGAGAGGCCGCACTCGGCCCTTGGCTACGCAACCCCGGCGGCGTTCGCAGCCGAACTGGATAAGCAATGGCCTGCTTCAGCCGCGCTGATGCGCAAAACAACGGCCCGGCTCTAATCCCAGCTGGAGGAAACCTGGGGGTCACGTCACGAAGAGCAGACACTTTGCGTCGCAATAGGTCTTATGGCTGCGAAAGCCGTCTTAGGAGCAAATCTCTACTCTCGAATTCCAACGCCAAAATTCAGCCAGAACAGGCACAGGTGTAGAGACAGCTCCAATCATCCTCTTCGGACAAATGCAGCCTCTGCGGCTTCGCAAGTGGTGACGCTAGTAAGTGGAAAGACGTTTTCTTGCCGTCGCAAATCGGGAACAGCATTGGTGCTTTCCGGAGTTTGACGATGCGCTGCCAGTTCCGTCGGTCCTTGCCGGACGGCTGTGTGTCGAAACCAGGGTGGCTGTGCCAATCGCCTATCCAATCGATCGTGCCGCCCGATTGCCGCCAAAGGCGCAGCGCTCGATAGCGATGCCCCTTCTTCGATCGATAAAACGAGCTGCGGGTATGGCGATCCCACGTTCCCGGCATCGTGATGTCGACGACATGAAGCGCGCCATCCTTTCGCGTACCGAGAATGAGCCCACCAGCTTCCAGAGGAGCAAAGCGCCGTGTGCACTTTGCCATCTTCTCCTCAACCTGCCGATCGATCAGTACCGCGTCGATCACGAAAGCTGACGTCTGTTGCACGAGGGGCAGTCCTTATGACGGGTCGGGGAGGTCGGCTCGCGACGTATGCCTCGTTCGGGGTCGAGTAGAATCGTTCTGAAACGCGGCCCCGGTCTGTCATTGGCCCAGTCGATCGCCATATCGCACGCAAGGCCCGCTGCGGTCGCGGGAGCGGCAACCGAATACGGAATGTAGGCGCCGTCACCACAAGTTGCAGGCGCCTGATTGACCTCCACACCTGGCTTCAGGGGCCTAAATCGCGGGGGCTCGCTCATCTTCGGGTGAAGGCAACGCAAACAGCAATCGTCCTCACGAAGATTTAGAAAGCTTTGCACTGCCGCGCCGTTACCGCTCACCCAACAACAAAGAATGGCGCCGGGGCCGTTTGACAGATCGCGGAACCACTCATTCAAGGCATATCGCGTGTTCCAGTCGCCAGTCGCGTCGAACGAATGGCAGCTTTCGTCCATTGGTGGCAGGTGCCGGAATGACCGACTTGAAGGCGCAAAGCTGCCTTTGCTCGCTTTATGCGACGTGCCGTCAACGAACTGCTGACAGAAATTGCGGTTCTCAACGGGCAATCCGCTGAATCGACTGGACTTCGCTCGGAAACAGAGCGTGAGTGCACATACGCCACCGCCAACGCTGTGGCGCAGGCTCCGCAGCGACACGCTTCCGCGGAGCTCTCGCTGGTGCGGCGATCCTGCCGCATCACCGGAGACAGCGAATGAACAGCGAAAACGAGACCATCCCGGGCAAAGACAAGCCGGTCGCCGATCACCGCGCGAAGCAGCGCGCTTTCAGGCCGCAAGCCACCATCGCGAAATCGAAGCGAGCCACGAAGTCCGGCGCGGTCATTAAACTCCTCTCCCGCCCGCGCGGCGCGACCATCGAGGAGATGATGAAGGCAACCGGCTGGCAGGCTCACTCGGTTCGCGGCTTCCTCGCCGGGACCGTGAAGAAAAAGCAGGGCCGCCCTGTCACCTCGGAGGCAGACGACAGGGGCCGGATTTACCGGATCGCACCGGAGCAGCAGTGATGGAGCGCTCCCTGCTGAAGCGACTGGAAACTGCCGACTTGGCGGAACTGAGAAGTGAGTGGGAGCGGCGCTACGGCGTCGCTCCCGGGCTTCGCTCGCCCGACCTGCTCCGCAGAATTCTGGCATGGCGCATCCAGGCCGGTGCAGAAGGTGGCCTTGATCGGGCCACGCGCCGCCTGCTTGCCGGGAACAGGGCCAGACCGGAAACCCTGTTGTCCGAAGGCACGGTGATCACCCGCGAGTGGAAAGGCGTGCGCCACGAGGTCGAGATCGCGGATGGCGTGTTCCTGTACCGCGGCGAGCGCTGGAAGAGCCTGTCGGAGATTGCCCGGGCGATCACCGGCACGCGGTGGAACGGCCCGCGCTTCTTCGGACTGCGGGAGGCGGCATGAAGAAGCTGCGCGCAGCGGTCTACTGCCGCAAGAGCTCGGAAGAGGGCCTCGATCAGGAGTTCAACAGCCTCGATGCCCAGCGCGAAGCCTGCGAGGCGTACATCGCCTCGCAGAAGAGCGAGGGCTGGAGCCTCGTCCGTACACGCTACGATGACGGCGGCTGGTCGGGCGGAACGATTGAGCGGCCCGCCCTGCAGCAGCTTCTGGCCGACGTCGAAGCCGGGAGGATCGACATCGTGGTGGTCTACAAGGTCGACCGCCTCAGCCGCAGCCTGTCGGACTTCGCGCGCATGGTCGATCTGTTCGATCGCCACGCGGTCTCGTTCGTCTCGGTGACCCAGGCGTTCAACACCACCACCTCGATGGGCCGGCTGACGCTCAACGTCCTGCTCTCGTTCGCCCAGTTTGAGCGCGAGGTCACCGGCGAGCGCATCCGCGACAAGATTGCCGCCTCGAAGGCGAAGGGCATGTGGATGGGAGGCTTTGCGCCGCTCGGCTACGATCCGAAGGATCGCAGGCTTATAGTGAACGAGGTGGAAGCCCGGACGGTGCGCCATATCTTCGCTCGCTACCTCGAGCTGGGCTCTGTCTACGCGCTGCACGCCGAGCTGACGAGAGATGGCATCCGGACCAAGGTCCTCAACACCCGCGATGGCGGAACGCGCGGAGGCGTACCGTTCGGCCGCGGCAACCTTGCCCATCTGCTGCGCAACCGGCTCTATCTCGGCGAGATCGTGCACAGGGATGCGAGCTATCCGGGTCTTCATGAGCCGATCGTCGATCGGGCAACCTTTGACGCGGCACAGGACCTGCTCGAACGAAACCGACGGGGCACCCGTGAGCGCGCCATTGCATCCGCGCCGCTCACGGGCATTCTATACGACGCGCTCGGCAACCGGATGGCGGCAACGCATGCCCGCGGACGTGGCGGGAAGCGGTATCTCTACTACATCTCGCCGGTTCCGGCTTCGGATCCGGATGCCGGCCGCGTGCTGCGCAGGGTGTCCGCGCCGGCGATCGAGGATATCCTGGTCGAGCGGCTGCGATCCTGGTCAAAGCGGCCGGCAGCGGCCTGGTCCGATATCAGATCGTTCGTGCGGCGCATCGAGCTGCATCCGGATGCCGTCGTCGTCGACCTTGCGCCGCCCGCGCACGAAAGCTGGACGGCCGATCCGCCCGATACGATGGCTACCCCCGTCGACGGAATCCTGCGAATCACCACGCCGGTCAGGATACACACGCGCGGCGGGCGGACATCGTGCGTCGAGAACGCCGCACGCTCGGGTCGGCTGCGACCGGACAGGTCGCTGATCGCCGGTCTTCGCCGCGCGCACACAGAACTCGGGGAACACGGGATCGAGCTCGCCGACATCCGTGGTTCGATCGGTAATGCGCGTGGTATGGAGGACCCGTATCTGCGCAGGCTCGTCGGCATCGCCTTTCTTGCTCCCGATATCCAGCACGCGATTCTCGAGGGCCGCCAGCCAGCCGATCTCAGGCTGGCCGATCTTGTATCGCGCAAACTGCCGCTCGACTGGGACGATCAGCGCAGGCTGCTGGGAATTTACCTGAGCAGGACCTGCTGCGGCCCTGCAAGCCTCCTGCAAGCGCCCTGATATGCTCCTGATCCGCTCCTGCTGACCACCTGTTGGCCAACTGCTCGATTTCGAATGGACGAACGGCTGGTTCACGCAAAAAGTCGCGGAATTCAGCGGATCTGCTCGGCGCTGGGACATCACATCCAGGACGCGAGGGTGCTCGAAAAGTCCCGTTGCAGGTGATTGCACCCCGAAAGTGAAACCGTGTGTGGCGGCGAGCCGCCAGAGACGGGGACGCAAAACCCCTCGAATTGCCGGCGAGCCGGCCTGCGAAACGCGGCGTGAGGCACGGTTTGACCGGGCGCAATGGCGCGGTTCCGCGCCACTCTGCGGCGCCAGTCTTCGAAGAGAGCAGGATTAGTGGACTAGGTGGCGGAGAGGGTGGGATTCGAACCCACGGTACGGTTGCCCGCACACCGCATTTCGAGTGCGGCGCATTCGACCTCTCTGCCACCTCTCCGCGAGGATCGTGCATCGGGCCCCGATGGGACCGGTCGAACGAGGGGCGCCGGTTAGCCGAGCGGCCTCGCCTTGCCAAGCCCCTAGTTGCATGTCGCCGGGGATGGCGCGTGCGCGCCGCTTGTCTCGCACCTGCGAAAGCCTATATCATGCTACGTAATGCAGAGATCGCAGGTCTTTTCCGCCCAGGCGGGTCGCTTGATCGAGATGCCCCGCCACGCCCATGCCCGCTTCGGGATCGGCGATGTGGTGCGCCACCGCATGTTCGATTTCCGCGGCGTGGTGTTCGATGTCGATCCCGTCTTCTCGAACAGCGAGGAATGGTACGAGGCGATCCCAGAGGATATCCGCCCGCGCCGCGACCAGCCGTTCTATCACCTGCTCGCCGAGAACGAGGATTCGTCCTACGTCGCCTACGTCAGCCAGCAGAACCTCCTGCCCGATGCAGACGGTGGCCCGGTCGAGCATCCGAACGTGGCCGAACTGTTCGAGGATTTCCGCAACGGCCGCTACAAGATGCGCCGTTCGCTGACGCACTAAGCCGCCGCCGCGGTTTCAGTCCTTCAGCTTCCAGCCCGATTTCAGCACCCGGTAGCAGGCGTAGGCCAGCACCAGGTTGAACAGGCCGAGCCCGAGCGCGCTCGACAGCACCGCCGCGTCGGTATTGCCGATGTCGCTTTCGCCCAAGAACCCGTAGCGGAAGCCCGAGATCACGTAGAAGAACGGGTTCGCGCGGCTGATCGCCTGAAACAGCGGGGCGAGGTTGTGGATCACGTAGAACGTGCCCGAGAGCAGCGCGAGCGGCGCGACGACGAAGTTCGTGATCGCCGCGTTGTGGTCGAATTTTTCCGCCCAGATCGAAGTCAGCAGGCCCATCAGCGAGAGCATCGTCGCCCCCATCAGCCCGAACCACACCACCGCCCAGACATGCGCCATGCCCAGATGGACGCCGGGGTAGAACGCCATCGCCAGCGCCACCGCGCCGCCGACCATCACCGCGCGCGTCACCGCCGCGCCAACGATACCGGCCATCAGCTCGCCCTCGCTCAAGGGTGGCATCAGCACATCGATGATCGTGCCCTGGATCTTGCCGCCGAGCAGCGTGAAGCTGGCGTTGGCGAATGCGTTCTGCATCATGCCCATCACGATCAGGCCGGGCGCGACGAACGTGGCGAAGGGCACGCCCAGCACTTCGCGCCCCGAGCGGCCGAGCGCGACGGTGAAGATGACGAGAAACAGCAGCGTGGTCACCGCCGGGGCCCAGACGGTCTGCGTCTGGACCTTGAGAAATCGGCGAACCTCCTTCATATAGAGGCTCCACAGTCCGATGCGGTTGATCCCGTCGAACACGGGCACGCCGCGGGGCGGAAACCGGCCGTTCGGGCCGGTGCTTTCCTCCACCAGGGATGCGTCCGTATCGGCGGGCGAACCGGCGGGTATGCGGGCTTGATCGGCCATGGTGGCGCGACTAGTGCTCGCCGCCTGCGCTGGCAACCCGCGCCCGGATAGAAAATGTTGCGAATGGAAACTGAATGAGCTGGACCGACGAACGGATCGCCACGCTGAAGAAGATGTGGGAAGGCGGCTCGACAGCCAGCCAGATCGCCGACGAACTGGGCGGCGTGAGCCGCAACGCGGTGATCGGTAAGGCGCACCGCCTCGGGCTGAAGTCGCGCCCGTCCCCGGTCAAGGCGAACGAGCCCAAGAAGGCCGAGAAAAAACCTGCCGCGCCGGCTCCCAAGCCCGCGCTGAAGAAGCCCGCCCCGCGCCCCGCGCCGAAGGCGGCGCCCGAGCCCGCCGCGGCCCCGGCGCCCGCGCGGCCTTCCAGCGCTGCCCCCGGATCGTCGTCGCAGCCTTTGCCCAATCCCGCGTCCGACCTGCCCAAAATCGTCTCGGTCGGCCCCGGCGGCTTCCTGCGGCAAGGTCCCGGCGACCAGCAGGCGCCGATCCCGCCCGCGCCCCCGCGCCGGCTCGTACCCGCCAAGCCGAGCCCCGAGATCGCCGAGAAGACCAGCCTGCTCGACCTCTCCGACAAGGTCTGCCGCTGGCCGATGGGCCATCCGGGCGAGCCCGATTTCCACTTCTGCGGCGAGCAGGTGAACCCCGGCTTCCCGTATTGCGTCGAGCACTGCGGGCGCGCCTATCAGGCGCAGTTGCCGCGCGGGGCGCGCCGCCCCCCTCCGCCGCTGCCGTTCGGCGGCCCGCGGGTCCGCTGAACCGGCCCCCGCCTCGATGGATGCGGCGCGCGTGACCCGCACGAGGTCGTTCCTCGCCGGGCTGGCCGCGTTCCTGATCGCGAGCTGTTCGGCCGCGAGCGACGACGCGCCGGTCGTGCTCGCCGCGGCGAGCCTGCAGGGCGCTCTGGACGAAGTGGCCGACGGTTGGGCGAGCGAAGGTCATGCCCGCCCGGTGATTTCCTATGCGGGATCACAGGCTCACGCGCGGCAGATCCAGGCCGGGGCGCCGGCCGACGTCGCCTTCCTCGCCGACGAGGACTGGATGGATACGCTGGACGGCGCGGGGCTGCTCGCCCCGGGCACGCGGCGCAATGTCATCTCGAACGCGATGGTGATCGTGCGCCCGGCGGGCGAGGAGGCCCGCACCGATCTTTCACTCGGTGAAGCTCTGGCGGGCGAACGCATCGCGATGGGCGAGCCCGAGACGGTGCCCGCCGGGCGCTACGGCAAGGCGGCGCTGGTGTCGCTCGACCTGTGGAGCGAGATCGCGCCCAGGGTCGTCCCGGCGGAGAACGTGCGCGCGGCGCTGGCGTTGGCCGAGCGCGGCGAGGTCGATGCGGCGATCGTCTACGCCAGCGACGCCGCCGCGAGCGACAGGGTGACGGTCGCGGCGCGCCTGCCCGAAGGATCGCACCCGCCGATCCGCTATCCCGCGGCCGTGCTGACCTCGTCGACGAGCGCGGACGCGGCGGGCTTCGTTGAATATCTCTCTTCCCCCGAAGCGGCGCGGATCTTCGCGCGTCATGGGTTCACCGCCCTGCCGCCGGGCGGCTGACATGCTGTCCCCGGCCGAATGGGAGGTCGTCGGGCTGTCGCTCCAGGTCAGCGTCGTAGCGATGGCGGCGACACTGCCGGTCGCCTATGCGCTCGCCTGGCTGCTCGCGCGGCGCAGCTTTCCGGGCAAGCTGCTGCTCGACGCGCTGGTCCACCTGCCACTGGTGATACCGCCGGTGGTGACGGGGTGGCTGCTGCTGCTGGCGTTCGGCCGCAATGGACCGGTCGGCGCGTTCCTCGAACAGGCGTTCGGTATCGGTCTGGTCTTCCGCTGGACCGGCGCGGCGCTCGCCGCGGGGGTGATGGCACTGCCGCTGATGGTGCGCGCGATGCGGCTGTCGATCGAGGCGGTCGACCGGCGGCTGGTCGGCGCCGCACGCACGCTGGGCGCGAGCAGGTGGCGCGCGTTTCGCACGATCACCCTCCCGCTCAGCCTCCCCGGCGTGCTCGCGGGGCTGGTGCTGGGCTTCGCGCGCTCGATCGGCGAGTTCGGCGCCACGATCACATTCGCCGCCAACATTCCGGGCGAGACGCGCACCCTGCCGCTGGCGATCTACACGCTGCTCCAAACGCCCGGCGGCGAGGCGGCAGTCACGCGGCTGGCGCTGATCTCGGTGCTGCTCTCGCTCGCCGCGCTGGTGACGAGCGAGTGGCTCGTCCGGCGCGCTGCGGGGAAGGACGCGCATGTCGTTTGACCTCGCGCTGACCTACCGCGCCGGCGCGCGCGAGCGCAGCGTGGCGATCGCCACCGATGCGCGCGTACTGGCGATCACCGGGCCCTCGGGCGTCGGCAAGACCTCGCTGCTCAACTGCCTCGCCGGGGTCCACCGGCCGCGCGAGGGGCATATCGCGATCGGCGGACGTACGCTGTTCGATGGGGCATCCGGGATCGACCTGCCGATAGAGGCGCGCGGCGCGGGTTACGTGTTCCAAGACATGCGGCTGTTCCCGCACCTGACCGTGCAGCGCAATCTCTCTTATGGCGCGCCGGCCGCGGCGGAGGGCGACTGGCCCGAGCTGGCAGAGGTCGCCGCGTTGCTCGATCTCGGTCCGCTGCTCGGGCGGCGGCCCAAGACGCTCTCGGGCGGCGAGGCACGCCGGGTCGCGATCGGGCGCGCCCTGCTCGCCCGCCCGGCGTTCCTGCTGCTCGACGAACCGCTCGCCTCGCTCGATGCCGCGCGCGCCGAACGCATCCTCGGCATGATCGAGCGGGTGGTGGATCGGATCGCGGTCCCCACGGTGCTCGTCAGCCACGATCCGCGCGAGGTCGAGCGGCTGGCCGGACACGTGGCCGCCCTCGCCTGACCGGCTGGCCAGTGCCGGCGGCAGAGGTTAAGCCGGGCCATTCCCGAGGAGGTCCTGCCAATGCCGCTATCGCTTCATTCCGCTTTCGTCCCCAGCGCTCTGCAGATGCTGGGATCGACCCGCAAGCTGGTCGACAAGGCGGAGGCGTGGTGCGCCGAGCAGGGATGCGCGCCCGGCGAATTGATCGGCGCGCGGCTGGCCGAAGACATGTTCGCGTTCGATTATCAGGTAAAAAGCGTCGCGGTCCACACGCAGGGCGCACTGGAGGGGGTGCGCGAAGGCGTGTTCTCGCCCGACACGGCCACGCCGCCGGACAGCTTCGACGCGCTGCGCGACAGGCTGGTCAGCGCGATCGCGGCGCTCGAAGCCGCCGACGAGGCCGAGATGGAAAGCTGGATCGGCCGGCCGATGGTGTTCCGCATCCGCGACACCTTCATGGACTTCACCGCCGAAAAATTCCTGCTCAGCTTCAGCCAGCCGAATTTCTATTTCCACGCGACGACCGCCTACGATCTGCTGCGGATGAAGGGCGTGCCGGTCGGCAAGCGCGACTACATGGGCCGGTTGTGGCTCCAGCCGCGCTGATCCTCACGGACGGCGTGCAAACCAGATCGTGTGGCGCGGGCCCTTGTTGTTCGGGCGCGCACGAACCGTGCGCTCCTCGACCGCGAAACCGGCATCCTTGAGGCGGCGGGCGAATTTGTGATCGGGCGCGGCTGACCACACCGCCAGCAGGCCGCCCGGGTTCAGCGCGTCGCGCAGGCGGGCGATGCCGGTGCGGGTGTAGAGCCGTTCGTTGCCCTCGCGCACGATCCCGTCGGGGCCGTTGTCGACATCGAGCAGGATCGCGTCGTAACGCGGCGTGGTGCCGTCCCCGGCATCGTCGACCAGCGCCGCGACATCGGCGATCACCACTTCCCCGCGCCGATCGTTCAGGCAATCGCCGGTCAGTTCGGCCAGCGGGCCGCGCGCCCAGTCGAGGATTTCGGGCACGACCTCGGCCACCGTCACGCTGCCGCCCTCGGGCACGTTCGCCAGCGCCGCGCGGAAGGTGAAGCCCATGCCGTATCCGCCGATTAGCACGCGCGGGCGGCTCAGCGAAAGCTGCGCCAGCGTCAGTTCGGCGAGCTGCTCTTCCGAAAAGCGCATGCGCGTGCCCATTAGCTCGTCGCGCCCGAGCATGATGACGAAATCGCGCCCGTGGCTGACCAGCGTCAGCGTGTCGCCGCCGGGGATCTGCGCGGTGGCGAGGGTTTCGCGGGGAAGCATCGGCCTGCCTTTCAAAACGAAAGGGGCCGCGAAACGCTCGCGGCCCCTTCCTTCGATCATTGCAAGAAGGATCAGTCCTTCAGGAAGTCGGGCACGTGGCTCTCGCCGCCACCATCCCGGCCGCCGTCACGATCGCGACGCGGGCCGCGATCGCGGTCGCCGCCACGGCCACCGCCACGTCCGCCGCGACGGTCGCCACCGCCGCCGCGCGGGCCACGGTCGCCACGGTCACCGCGCGGTTCGCGCGGGGGACGGGTGTCCTCCAGCTCCTCGCCGGTTTCCTGGTCGACGACGCGCATCGACAGGCGGACCTTGCCGCGATTGTCGATCTCGAGCACCTTGACCTTCACTTCCTGGCCTTCGGAGACGACGTCGGTCGGCTTCTCGACCCGCTCGTTCTTCATCTCGGAGACGTGGACGAGCCCGTCCTTGCCGCCCATGAAGTTCACGAACGCGCCGAAGTCGACGATGTTGACGACCTTGCCGTTGTAGATCTTGCCGATCTCCGGTTCCTCGACGATGCCGAGGATCCAGTTCTTCGCCGCCTCGATCTGGTCGAGGTCGGAGGACGAGATCTTGATCGTGCCTTCGTCGTCGATGTCGACCTTGGCGCCGGTCTCGGCCACGATCTCGCGGATCACCTTGCCGCCGGTGCCGATCACGTCGCGGATCTTCGACTTGTCGATCTGCATCGTCTCGATGCGCGGGGCGTGCTTGGAAACGTCGGTGCGGGCCGAACCCAGCGCCTTGTTCATTTCGCCCAGGATGTGCGCGCGGCCGGCCTTCGCCTGCTCGAGCGCGGTCTTCATGATCTCCTGCGTGATGCCGGCGATCTTGATGTCCATCTGCAGCGAGGTGATGCCCGCTTCCGAACCCGCGACCTTGAAGTCCATGTCGCCCAAGTGATCCTCGTCACCGAGGATGTCGCTCAGCACGGCGAACTCGTCGCCTTCCAGGATCAGGCCCATCGCGATGCCCGACACGGGGCGTTCGATCGGCACGCCCGCGTCCATCATCGCGAGGCAGCCGCCGCACACCGTCGCCATCGAGCTCGAGCCGTTGGACTCGGTGATGTCGGACAGGATACGGATCGTGTACGGGAAATCCTCGTGCTTGGGCAGCACCGGGTGCAGTGCGCGCCAGGCGAGCTTGCCGTGGCCGATCTCGCGCCGGCCGGTGAAGCCGAAGCGACCCACTTCGCCGACCGAATAGGGCGGGAAGTTGTAGTGCAGCATGAACGGCGAGTACGAGAGGCCTTCCAGCCCGTCGATCATCTGCTCGGCGTCCTTGGTGCCCAGCGTGGTGGTGCAGATCGCCTGCGTCTCGCCGCGGGTGAACAGCGCCGAGCCGTGGGTGCGCGGCAGCAAGCCGACCATCGCCTCGATCGGGCGGACCTGATCGACCTTGCGGCCGTCGATGCGCGTGCCGTCCTTGATGATCGAACCGCGAACGATGTCGCTTTCGAGCTTCTTCACCAGCTTCAGCGTGCCGAGGTATTCGGCGGGATCGCTTTCGGCGAGGTCGGCGAAGGCATTGCGGGCCTTTTCGCGCGCCGCGTTGACCGCGTCCTGACGCTGCGCCTTGTTGGTGATCTTGTAGGCCGCCTCGAGGTCGGCGCCGATCACGCCGCGCAGCTTCTCGAGCTTCGCCGACTTGTCCTCGACCGGCGCGAGGTCCCACGGGTCCTTCGCGGCCTGTTCCGCGAGATCGACGATCGCCTTGATGACCTTGCGCGATTCCTCGTGCGCAAACATCACCGCGCCGAGCATCTCGTCCTCGGTCAGTTCCTTGGCCTCGGATTCGACCATCATTACCGCGTCCTGCGTCGCGGCGACGACGAGGTCGAGCCGGCCGTCCTCGTCCAGCGCCTTGGCGGCGGCCGGGTTGAGTTCGTATTCGCCGTTGCGGAAACCGACGCGCGCGGCGCCGATCGGGCCCATGAAGGGCACGCCCGAGATCGTCAGCGCGGCCGACGCGGCGATCATCGCCACGATGTCGGGATCGGTCTCGCCGTCATACGACAGGACCTGCGCGATCACGTTGATCTCGTTGTAGAAACCTTCGGGAAACAGCGGGCGGACCGGGCGATCGATCAGGCGGCTGGTCAGCGTTTCCCTTTCGGTCGGGCGCGCCTCGCGCTTGAAGAAGCCGCCCGGGATGCGCCCGGCAGCGGAGAATTTTTCCTGGTAGTGGACGGTGAGCGGGAAGAAATCCTGCCCTTCCTTGACCGACTTGGCGGCGGTCACGGCGCACAGCACCACGGTCTCGCCGTAGGTCGCCAGAACGGCGCCGTCGGCCTGACGGGCGATGCGCCCGGTTTCCAGAGTGAGGGTCTTTCCGCCCCACTCCAGCGATACGGTTTTCGTGTCGAACATGTATTTTCCTTCAGCCCGCCGGCCCTATTGCATCGGCGGGATTTGCTTGCCGGGTATTCCGTCCCGGTCCGGTGCGGAGCCTTGTTTCCGGCCCCGGGCCCCTCCGCCGGATTGCGAAGGATGCCGGATGGACGAAGGGGCGGCCCTTGGAGCCGCCCCTTCGAGAAACTCTTATTTCCGCAGACCCAGCTTCTGGATCAGCGCGTTGTACCGCTCGACATCGACCTTCTTGAGGTAGGCGAGCAGGCTGCGGCGCTTGTTGACCATCGTCAGCAGGCCGCGGCGCGAGTGGTTGTCCTTGTGGTGGCCCTTGAAGTGCTCGGTCAGGTTGCGGATACGCTCGGTCAGGATCGCGACCTGCACCTCGGGGGAACCCGTGTCGCCCTTGGTCTGCGCGTTGTCCTTGATGATTTCCTGCTTCTTTTCGGCGGTGACCGACATTCTCTTTACTCCGCGGTATCGGGGATGTTGAAGCCCCTGACGACTTTCGCCGTCCCCGCGTGGACTTCCATCAGCGCGACCGGCACGCTGCCGGCTTTCGCGAGGAGGAGCCCGTCGGGATGGGGCATTCCGGAAAGGACCCGGCCCTGGCGGACCGCCTGCGCGCTTTCCGGATCGAGTTGGTGGGCCGGGATACCGTCCAGCCCCGCCTCGAGCGGCAGGAGGTGGTCTTCAAGCCGCGCGCCCTTACCGATTTCGTTGAGCGTGTCCAGCGAAATCGCCTGGTTCTCAGTGAACGGGCCGGCTTTCGTGCGCCTGAGATAAGTCACATGCCCCACGGTTCCAAGGGCATGGGCGATATCGCGTGCGAGAGAACGGATGTAGGTGCCCTTCGAGACGTGGGTGACGAGTGTCACGCTGTCCGCAAGCTCAAGCGGCGCGGCAGGATCGAACGGATCGGGCCGACCTGCGGTGGTCGCGAAGCTCGATCCGACCGGCCGTCCACTGCGCTCGCCCAGCATTTCCAACGAGTGGATCGTGACGCTTCGTAGCTTCATTTCCACCGCTTCGCCGGCTCGCGCGCGATCGTAGGCGCGCTGGCCATCGACCTTGATCGCGGAGAAGGCGGGCGGCGCCTGCTCGATCGCGCCCGTGAAATGCGGCAGGATCGCCGCCACCGCCGCCAGTGGAGGCCGGCGATCCGATCGCGCCACGACCTCGCCCTCGACATCGAGCGTGTCGGTCTCCTCGCCGAACTGCACGGTGAACTCGTACGTCTTGCTCGCATCGAGCATCCGCCCGGCGAGCTTGGTCGCTTCGCCCAGCGCGATCGGCAGCACGCCTTCGGCCAGCGGGTCGAGCGTGCCGCCGTGACCGACCTTGGCCTTGCCATGGCCGCCTTCGCGCAAGTTGCGCTTGACCGCGCCGACCGCCTGCGTCGAGCCCAGCCCGCGCGGCTTGTCGAGGATGATCCAGCCGTTCGGGATATCAGCCACCTGCCACCCACAGTGCCAGCGCGAGGTACTTCTCGCGCAGCCACTCGACCGGCGGCAGCACGACATGCTCGATGATCCCGCTGCCCGGAAACGCCCAGGTGATCGCGATCAGCGCGATCAGCAGGAACATGCCGACCTGCTGCAGCTTCGCATATTGCGCGGCCATCGAGCGCGGCAGCAAACCTTGCACGATATGCGAACCGTCGAACGGCGGGATCGGCAACAGGTTGAACAGCGCGAGGAAGATGTTGATGACGATGAAATAGTTGATCCCGGTCAGCACCCACGCCAGCACGCCGGTCGGCGCGGCGGTGATCGTTCCCGCGATCAGACCGAGCGCGATCGCCGCGATCAGCGCCATCACCAGATTGCTCGCGGGGCCGGCGGCGGCGACCGCCATCATGCCATAGCGCGGATTGTCCAGCCGGTTCTGCCGCACCGGCACCGGCTTCGCCCAGCCGAACACCGGCCCGCCGAACAGCGCCAGCGCGCCGGGTACGATCACCGTGCCGACCGGATCGACATGGCGGATCGGGTTGAGCGACAGCCGCCGCTGCTCCTTCGCGGTCGGATCGCCGAGCGCAAGTGCGGTCCACCCGTGCGCGACCTCGTGGAACACGATCGCGACGATCAGGCAGGGGATCAGGATCGCGGCAAGGATCAGCGTGTCGGTCATGGCGGGCTAGATAGGGTGCGGCGGATCACAAAACACCCCGTTAATGGGCCGATCCCAGCGCCTCGCTGAAATGCTTGCGGCACAGTGCCACGTAGCGGTCGTTGCCGCCGATTTCGGTCTGCGCGCCCTCGCTCACCGCCGCGCCGGTGGCGTCGACGCGCAGGTTCATCGTCGCCTTGCGCCCGCAGTGGCAGACGGCCTTCAGTTCGATCAGCGCGTCGGCGATGCCGAGCAACGCGGCGGAGCCTTCGAACAGCTCGCCCTGGAAATCGGTGCGCAGGCCGTAGCACAGCACCGGGATGTTCACTTCGTCCGCCAGCCGTGCGCATTGCCAGGCCTGGTCGCGAGTGAGGAATTGCGCCTCGTCGATCAGCACGCAGTGGACCGGCTCTGCCTTGTGCGCGGCGGTGACCCGCTGCCACAGGTCGGTGTCGGGCGAATAACGGTGGGCATCGGCGCCCAGGCCGATGCGGCTCTCGATCGCCTGATGCTCGCCCCGGTCGTCGAGCGCGGCGGTCCACAGCATCGTCGCCATCCCGCGCTCGCGATAGTTGAAATCGGCCTGCAGCAGCGTGGTCGATTTGCCCGCATTCATGCTGGCGTAGTAGAAATAGAGCTTGGCCATGCGCCTTCCGCTAAACCGGCGCGCGGATTCGTCAACAGCATGAAATGTTAAGCGAGGCGACAGGCGCGCGCCGCGATGCTAGCGCCGGATCGAGGGACGAACAGAGAGGATGGCAAGGTGGCGGAAGCAGCAGTGGCGGGCGCGCCGGCGCAGAAGGGGATACTCGGCTGGATCGAGCGCAGCGGCAACAAGCTGCCGGACCCGGTGTTCCTGTTCTTCTGGCTGATCGCCGGGCTGATCGCGATCTCGGTGATCGGCAGCCTGCTCGGCTGGTCCGCGCTCCACCCCACCGAACTCGACGAGGCGACCGGGCAACCGCGCGTGATCGCGACCGCCAGCCTGCTCTCGGCGGAGAACATTCAGCGGCTGTGGGTGGAGATGCCTGCGACGTTCACGCACTTCCATCCGCTGGGCTACGTGCTCGTCGTCATGCTCGGCGCGGGCGTGGCCGAGCGCGCGGGGCTGTTCGGCACCGCGATGCGCGCGGGCGTGCGCAACGCGCCCAAGTTCCTCCTGACGCCGATCGTTGCGTTCGTGGGCATGATGGGCAACCTCGCGGCCGACGCGGCCTACGTCGTGCTGGTGCCGCTGGCGGGGATCATCTTCCACGCCGCCGGGCGCCATCCGGTCGCCGGGATCGCCGCAGCCTTCGCGGGCGTGTCGGGCGGCTTTTCCGCCAATCTCCTGCCGGGCCAGCTCGACGCGCTGCTGTTCGGCATCACCGAAGCCGCGGTGGAGACGGTGTTCGGCGATTTCACCGCCAACATCGTCGGCAACTGGTATTTCATCGCCGCGATGACGGTGCTGTTCCTCCCGGTCATCTGGTACGTCACCGACAGGATCATCGAGCCGCGGCTTGGCCCGTGGAACGCGGCGATGGCCGGGCGCGAGGCCGAAGGCGACCAGACCGATCGGGCTCTGACCGACGGCGAGCGCAAGGGCATGCGCCGCGCGGGACTGGCCGTGCTCGGCGTCGTCGCGCTGTGGCTCGGTTTCACCTTCGGCCCCGGCACCCCGCTGATCGACGAGACCGCCACCGCCGAAGCGCGGCTGACGCCGTTCTATCAGAGCCTCGTGGCCGGGTTCTTCCTGCTGTTCCTGCTCGCCGGCTGGGCCTACGGGTCGGGCGCGGGGACGATTTCCGACCATCGCGGCCTCGTGAAGATGATGGCCGGTTCGATGGAGGACATGGCCTATTACCTCGTGCTCGCCTTCGCCGCCGCGCATTTCGTGGCGATGTTCGCGTGGTCGAACCTCGGGCTGATCCTCGCGGTCGGCGGGGCGGACTTCCTCGGCGGGCTCGGCCTGCCCGCGTGGGCGCTGCTCGCCGCGATCATCGTGGTGTCGGCGCTGCTCAACATCTTCGTCGGTTCGGCCAGCGCCAAGTGGGCGCTGCTCGCCCCGGTGCTGGTGCCCATGCTCATGCTGCTCGGCATCACGCCCGAAATGGCGACCGCCGCCTATCGCGTGGGCGACGGGGCGACGAACATCATCACTCCGCTGATGGTCTATTTCCCGCTGATCCTGATCTTCTGCCAGCGCTGGCAGAAGGATTTCGGCCTCGGCAGCCTGGCCGCGACGATGCTGCCCTATTCGATCGGGCTGCTGGTGATGGGGCTGGCGATGACGATCGGCTGGGTCGCACTCGACCTGCCGCTCGGCCCCGGCGCGAGCGTGTTCATGGAGGTTCCGGCGACGGTGGCGCCCACCGCACCGGCAGACGCGATCTAGCCGCGGCTAGTCTTCGTCCAGATCGCGCGCGACGCGCGGATCGTGCAGCAGGCGCTCGATCCGCGCGGCTTCGTCGAAGCTCTCGTCGGGCTTGAACTGCAGTTTCGGTGCGAATTTCAGGCCGAGGCGCTTGGCGACCTCGCGCTGGAAGAACGCGGTGTTGGTGCGCAGCGCCTTCAACACCGCCGCCTCGTCCTCGCCCAGCAGCGGCTTAACATAGGCGTTGGCGTTGCGCAGGTCGGGCGTCATCCGCACCTCGGTGACGGATACCGAATGAGCGGTCAGCACCTCGTCGTGCACCTCGCCGCGCGCGAGCAATTCGCTGAGGATGTGCCGCACCCGCTCGCCCACCTTGAGGACGCGGACCGACTGCTGCTCGGGCGTGGACTGGTTGCGTGACATGCGCAGCGACGAGCGGACTTACAACGTCCGCTCGCGCTCCTCCACCTCGAACACCTCGAGCTGGTCGCCCGCCTTGATGTCGTTGGTGTCGGCCAGCACCACGCCGCATTCGAGCCCGGCGCGGACTTCGTCCACGTCGTCCTTGAAGCGCCGCAGGCTCGCGATCGTCGTGGCCGAAACGATGACGTCCTCGCGCGTGAGACGGGCGTGGAGGCCCTTGCGGATGACGCCTTCTTCCACCAGCAGGCCGGCAGCCTTGTCGCGCTTGCCGGAGCGGAACACTTCCTTGACCTGCGCGCGGCCGACGACCGTCTCGATCCGTTCCGGCCCGAGCTCGCCCGCCATCTCCTTCGCGATTTCCTCGGTCAGGTGATAGATGACGTCGTAGTACATCATGCGCACGTTGTCGCGCTTCACCAGGTCGCGCGCCTTGGCGTTGGGGCGCACGTTGAAGCCGATGATCGGCGCCTTGGAAGCGGCAGCGAGCTGCACGTCGCTTTCCGTGATCGCGCCCACGCCCGCGTGGAGCACGCGCACCTTGATGAGATCGTTCGACAGGTTGTGGAGCGCGGTGTTGATCGCCTCCACGCTGCCCTGCACGTCCGCCTTCACCAGCACCGGGAATTCGACCACGTCCGACTGGAGGTTGGTGAACATGGTGTCGAAGCTGGTCGGGGCCAGCGCGGTGCGCTTCTCGGTCGCCTTTTCCTGGCGATACTGCGCGACTTCGCGGGCCCGCTGCTCGTTCTCGACCACGGTGAGCTGGTCGCCCGCCATCGGCACGCCGCCGAGGCCGAGGACCTCGACCGGCATCGAGGGGCCGGCTTCCTTGATCTGCTTGCCCTGATCGTCGACCAGCGCGCGCACGCGGCCGCTCTGGGTGCCGACCACGAAGGTGTCGCCGCGCTTCAGCGTGCCGCGGGTGACGAGCACGGTGGCGACGGGGCCGCGGCCCTTGTCGAGTTGCGCCTCGATCACCGTCGCTTCGGCATCGCGGTCGGGCCGCGCCTTCAGCTCGAGCAGTTCGGCCTGGAGCGCAATCTTGTCGATCAGATCGTCCAGCCCGGTCTTCTTGAGCGCGGAGATTTCCACGTCCTGCACGTCGCCCGACATCTCTTCCACGATCACTTCGTGTTCGAGCAGGCGCTCGCGAATCTTCTTCGGGTTCGCGCCGTCCTTGTCGATCTTGTTGATCGCCACGATCATCGGCACTCCCGAGGCCTTGGTGTGATTGATCGCCTCGATCGTCTGCGGCATGATCCCGTCGTCGGCGGCGACCACCAGCACGACGATATCGGTCACGTTGGCGCCGCGCGCGCGCATTTCGGTGAACGCGGCGTGGCCCGGCGTGTCGAGGAAGGTGATCGCATCACCGCCCTTGGTCTTGATCTGATAGCTGCCGATGTGCTGGGTGATGCCCCCGGCCTCGCCTTTCACGACATTGGTGCCGCGCAGCGCGTCGAGCAGGCTGGTCTTGCCGTGATCGACGTGGCCCATGATCGTGACGACCGGCGGGCGCGGCTTCAGCGTCTCTTCCGGATCGTTGTCCTCGACGGCGGCGATGTCGATATCGGCTTCGGACACGCGCTTGATGTTGTGGCCGAATTCCTCGACCAGCAGCTCGGCCGTATCGGCGTCGATCGTCTGGTTGACGGTGACCATCATGCCCATGTTGAACAGCGCCTTCACCAGGTCGGCGCCCTTCTCGGCCATGCGGTTGGCGAGTTCCTGCACGGTGATCGCCTCGGGCACGACCACGTCGCGCACCTGCTTCTCGCGCGGTCGCGACGGGCCGCCGTGCATCCGGCGCTCCTTCTCGCGCGCGCGCTTGAGCGCGGCGAGCGAACGGGCGCGGCGTCCTTCGTCCTCGTTGAGCGCCTTGGTCACGCTGAGCTTGCCCGAGCGGCGCTTGTCCGGCCGTTCGGTGGTCGCGGCGCTGCGCTTTTCGTCCTTCTTCTTCTTTTCCGGCTTCTTCGGCTCGGGCCGGGCGACCGGAGTGAAGCGGCGCGGCGCGGGCGAAGGCGAGGCTTCACCCCCCGTCGCAGGCGCGGCAGAGTCGCCCTCCGGTTCGGCCGTATCCTCGGCCGGCGCGGCGGCGGCTTCCTCGGCGGCGCGCTGCTCGGCTTCTTCGGCCGCCTTGCGGTTGTCTTCCGCGCGCTTCTTCTCGTCCTCGGCGGCCTGCTTCGCGGCCTGATCGTCGCGCCGGCGGGCTTCCTCGGCCAGCCGCAGGCGATCTTCCTCGGCCTCGCGCTGGAGACGCGCGACGCGTTCCTGCGGAGTCTCGCCCGAAGGCGCGACCTTCTTGGGCGCGGGCTTCTTCGCGACCGGTGCGGGGGCCGGCTCGGGTGCCGGCGCAGGTGCCGGGGGCGGCGGAGGCGGCGGCGGGGCCGCTTCGCCCGGCTTCACGAGCTTGCGGCGACGCTTCACCTCGACCGCGACCTTGTTGGTGCGGCCGTGGCTGAAGGTCTGCTTGACCTCGCCCGAACCGCCCTTCAGGCTCAACGGCTTGCGGGGGCGCTGGTTGTCGGTGTCGCTCATAAAACTCGTCTATCCTTCAAAATCTCGATCGGCGTCCCCGGCCGGAACCGGGTTGCCACGATGTGCCGGGCGGCCCGGCGCATCGGTGTCCATTGCGGCCGCAAGGCCCCTGAAATGCAGCAGGCGCGCGAGGATCGACACGATCCGTCCGGCCGCAGCATCATCGGCCAGCGCCAGGTGGACGACATTGTCGCGGCCCAATGCCACAGACAGCGCCGCCCGGTCCAGTGGCAAGCGCACGCCCCTCTCGCCGGTTCCCTCCGCATCGCGCCCGACGCGCCATGCCTGATCGAGCTTGCGCGATCCGTCCTCGCTCGCGTCGGCGGCGTGAAGCAGCAGCGCCACGCGGCCGCTGCGCGCGTGCTCGACGATCCGGTCGGAGCCCAAGATAAGCCTTCCGCCGCGCATTTCGAGTCCCAGCCGGTCGAGCAGCACGCGCACGAGCGCGTCGTCGACCTTCTGCGGCAGGTCTTCGGGCACGGTCAGCGGCGCGCCCTTGAAGGCGCGGGCGAGCGCGCCGCGCAGCCTGCCTTTCGCGATCGCCGCCTCGAGTTCGGCACGGGTGACGCCGATCCACGCGCCCCGCCCCGGCGCCTTCGCCAGCGGATCGGGCAGCACCAGCCCTTCCGGCGAAATCGCCAGGCGGACCAGCGCGTCGCGCGCGTCATGCTCCCCGGAGAGGATGCAGCGCCGCTCCGGCGCGGATTTCTCCGCGCGGGCGGCTCCGGCGATGTCGGGCGTCAGGCGCTCATTGTTCGGAGTCCGCATTCGCGGCCTCCTCGGTCGCGGGTTCCTCGGCGGCGGCGGGCACTGCAGCGGGTTCCTCGTCTTCGAACCAGTGCGCGCGGGCCGCCATGATGATCTCGTTGCCCTGCTCTTCGGACAGGCCGTATTCGCCCAGCACGCCGCCCTTGTCCTGCTCGCGCACCGGGGCGCGGCGCATCGGCGGGCCGTCGGGGCTGTTGTTGCGGCGGCGCGGCGCTTCGCGCTTCTTGGCGATCAACTCGTCGGTCGCGAGGTCGGCCAGATCGTCGAGCGTCTTGATGCCCGCCTTGCCCAGCACGACCAGCATCTTTTCGGAGAGGTGCGGGATTTCGGCCAGCGCATCCTCGACGCCCAGTTCGCGGCGCTCGGTGCGTGCCGCTTCCTCGTGGCGCTCGAGCGCTTCGGTGGCGCGGTTCTGCAGCTCTTCGGCCAGTTCCTCGTCGAAGCCCTCGATCGAGGCGAGTTCCTCCAGCTCGACGTAGGCGACCTCGTCCAGCTCGGCGAAGCCTTCGGCGACCAGCAGCTGGCTCAGCGTCTCGTCGACGTCGAGCTCCTCCTCGAACATCTTGGAGCGTTCGGCGAATTCCTTCTGCCGCTTCTCGCTCGCCTCTTCTTCGGTCATGATGTCGATCTGGTGGCCAGTGAGCTGGCTGGCGAGGCGCACGTTCTGGCCGCGGCGGCCGATCGCGAGCGAAAGCTGGTCGTCGGGCACGACCACCTCGATCCGCCCCTCGTCCTCGTCGAGCACGACGCGGGCGACGGTGGCGGGCTGGAGCGCGTTGACCACGAAAGTCGCGGTGTCCTCGCTCCACGGGATGATGTCGATCTTCTCGCCCTGCAGTTCCTGCACCACGGCCTGCACGCGGCTGCCCTTCATGCCGACGCAGGCGCCGACCGGGTCGATGCTGCTGTCGCGGCTGATGACGCCGATCTTGGCGCGGCTGCCAGGATCACGCGCGGCCGCCTCGATCGAGATGATGCCGTCGTAGATCTCGGGCACTTCCTGCGCGAACAGCTTCTTCATGAACTCGGGGTGCGCGCGGCTGAGGAAGATCTGCGGCCCGCGGTTGTTGCGTTCCACCTTGGTGATCAGCGCACGCACCCGCTCGCCGACACGCGCTGCCTCGCGCGGGATCTGCTGGTCGCGGCGGATGACGCCCTCGGCCCGGCCGAGGTTGACGATCACGTGGCCGAATTCGACCGACTTGATGACGCCGGTGATGACTTCGCCCGCGCGATCCTGGAATTCCTCGAACTGACGCTCGCGCTCGGCATCGCGGACCTTCTGGAAGATCACCTGCTTGGCGCTCTGCGCGTCGATGCGGCCGAGATCGACCGGCGGCAGCGGATCGACGATGAAGTCGCCCAGCTTGGCCTCGCCATCGAGCTTCTGCGCGGCTTCGAGGTCGACCTGCTTGAAGTAGTCCTCGACCTCTTCCACCACCTCGACCACGCGCCACAGGCGCAAGTCGCCGGTCTGCGGATCGAGCTTGGCGCGAATGTCGTTCTCCGCGCCATAGCGGTTGCGCGCGCTCTTCTGGATCGCTTCTTCCATCGCCTCGATGACGATCGCCTTGTCGATCATCTTTTCCGAAGCGACCGAGTTCGCGATCGCGAGCAGCTCGGCCTTGTTGGCGGAAATTGCACTGGCCATCAGTCGTCAGCCTTCTCTTCTGTGACTTCGTCGATTTCCTCGGCACCGGTGGTGTCGAGAGGTTGTGTCGCGGCGATCAGTTCGTCGGTGAGGACGAGCTTCGCCGAATGGATCGCATCCAGCGGCACCGCCATGCGGCCCGCCTTGCGGTCGTCGATCAATGCCTTGCCGTCCTCGAACCCGGCGAGCAGCCCGCGCAGATTGCGGTGCCCGTCGATCTTGTCCGCGAGCGCGATCTTCGCTTCGTGCCCGGCCCAGTCGGCATAGTCCTTCTCGCGCACGAGCGGGCGGTCGATGCCGGGCGAGCTGACCTCGAGATGGTAGGCACCCTCGACCAGCACCTCGCCCTGCTCCTCCAGCGCGTCGATCCGCTCGGAGACGCGGCGCGAAAGCGCGGCGCACTGGTCGAGCACGAGCTGCCCGGTCGCCGGATCCTCGGCCATGATCTGCAGCGCCTGCCCGCCGTCCCCGGCTTCCGAAGCGATCATCTTGACGCGCACGAGCTCGAACCCGAGCGCTTTGGCTTCGGGTTCGACGATCTCTTTCAGGCGCGCCAGATCGGCCATTCGGTCTCCGGTTTACACGACGTTTGCGACAGGCAGGTTGCCCAAGAGCGTTTCGGCCGGCCCCTCGCGGCGCCAGCCCCTACAGTGTCGCGACAATGTCGGGATTGATGGCCAGATAGGCGCGAGTTCCGCGAAAGGCAATAGGCCGCACGTATTGTATAAAGATGCTCGATCCATTACGTTACATGTAACGGAGATTGCGATGGGCAAGCACGAACCCCTTTCCAGCGCCGAACGCACCGCAAGGCATCGCGCAAAGATGCGAGCGCTCGGCCTCAAGCCCAAGCAATTCTGGCTTCCTGACGTGAATGATCCAGCCTTCATCGCCGAAGCGAAGCGGCAATCCAGGCTGGCTGCGCAATGCTCGGACAGCGAGGACGTGCAGAAGTTTATCGATGCTATTACCGATGAATGGCTGGCCGAACTCGATGCCGCCGAGGAGGCCGCAAGCGACTCGTGAAGCGAGGCGAAATCTGGATCGGCACGGAAACTTCGGATTTCGCCGGAAAGCCTCGCCCTTGGATAATCCTCCAAAGCGATCACTTTAGCGATACCGACTCCATACTGGTCTTGCCGTTGACCTCGATGTCGGTCGATATACCGCTGCTCCGCGTGGCCATCGAAGCTGGCGGTTCGACAGGGCTA
This sequence comes from Pelagerythrobacter sp., assembly GCF_041912895.1. Lineage (NCBI taxonomy): Bacteria > Pseudomonadati > Pseudomonadota > Alphaproteobacteria > Sphingomonadales > Erythrobacteraceae > Pelagerythrobacter > Pelagerythrobacter sp. Next base: position 1,246,215 of record NZ_JAYSGI010000001.1, read on the forward strand.
CAGACCAATAGTTGGATCATGCTGGAAAAGTTGAGCGTGATGCGCCGTACGCGCCTTCGCAAACGGATCGGCTCAGTCGGCGAGCTTGTCCTGATCGAGCTGGAGCGAAAGCTACTGCCCGTCCTGGGGTTCGCCCGCTAGCCTACTCGCCTTCCATCAGCCCATGCTTCCTGATGCAATGCCGTAGCTGGTCGTAGCTCAGGCCGAGCGCCTTGGCGGTCTGGCGCTGGTTCCAGCGGTTCGCGCCGAGGTGGTGCTCGACGATCGAACGCTCGTGCGCGTCGACCGCGGCGCGCAGGTCGGCGATCGTATCGTAGTCGGGCCCGGCCGCTTGCGGAGCGGATGCCGGGCCTGCCGCTTCGGCCTTAGGGGCGGCTTGGCGAGTCGCGGGGGCGAACGGTTTCCACGGGCTTTCGAACGGGTCGAACTGGACGTGGCCGATCGGGTCGTCCCAGCTGTCCCAGCGATAGACCGCGCGCTCGATCACGTTGCGCAATTCGCGCACGTTGCCGGGCCAGAGGTGGTCCTCCAGCTGGCGCTGCACATGGTCGGCGAAGCCCGGCCACCCCTCCCAGTGCAGTTCCGCCGCCATGCGCCGCCCGAAGTATTCGGCGAGCACTTCCACGTCGCCCTCGCGCACGCGCAGCGGCGGCAGGGTGATGACCTCGAAGCTCAGCCGGTCGAGCAGGTCGGCACGGAACTCGCCGCGCTCGGCCAGAGCGGGCAGATCCTCGTTGGTCGCGGCGACGATGCGCACGTCGACCCGGATCGGGCGCGAGGAGCCGATGCGCGTGACCTCGCCGTATTCGACCGCGCGCAGCAGCCGTTCCTGCGCGGCCATCGACAGCGTGCCCAGTTCGTCGAGGAAAAGCGTGCCCTTGTCGGCTTCCTCGAACCGTCCGGCACGAACCTTGGTCGCACCGGTGAACGCGCCTGCCTCGTGCCCGAACAATTCAGCTTCGATCAGCGTTTCGGGCAGCGCGGCGCAGTTCATGGTGACGAGCGGCTCGTCCCACCGGGTGGAAAGGCGATGGAGGCGTTCGGCGATCAGTTCCTTGCCCGTCCCGCGCTCGCCGATCACCAGCACCGGGCGGCGCATCGGCGCGGCGCGGCTGGCACGTTCGACCGCGTCGAGGAAGGCCCCGGACTGGCCGATGAACTGGCTATCGCGCTCCATGTGCCGAGATATAGTGATTTTCACCGATTGTTGGCAACAGAAACCAACCGAGTGCTGACGGCCAATATGCAAGCATCTGACAACATTCATTTTTTCAAGTTTGGCACACCGCTTGCTAATTCGATGGCGTAACCGAGTTTTCAACAAAGGGACCACGCCATGTTCGACCGCCGCTTCCTACAGAGCAAGCTGGGGCAGGCTTCCATCACCAGCGTTGCCGCGATGGCGCTGTTCGTGGCGCTCAGCGGCCAGATGCAGGCGACTCCGGCGATGGCCGCGACGATAGGTTGCGAACAGGTGGATCTGGCGTGACCAAGCCGACCGATCCCCTTGGGCCGGAGCGCGACACCCCCCAGTCCCCCCGCGCTCCGGCCCATACCCGCCCCTCGCGGCTCGACGAGGAGGTCGAGCGGTTGCGCACCAGCCCGACCCCGACTCAGGGCCGCCCGACCCAGGGCCATTCCCACGCCCGCGCGGGCGGTGGCGGCTGGTCGAACGATTTCAATTTCAACGGAGCACCCCTGATGGGCATTTTCAGCCGCACGCGCGACATCATCGCCGCCAACTTCAACGACATGCTCGACAAGGCTGACGACCCATCGAAGATGATCCGCATGATCATCCTCGAGATGGAGGAAACGCTGGTCGAGGTCCGTGCCAGCGCCGCCCGCACGATCGCCGACCAGAAGGAAATGCACCGTCACACGGTCAAGCTCGAACGGCTCCAGGCCGACTGGGGCGAGAAGGCGCAGCTCGCGCTCAGCAAGGACCGCGAGGATCTCGCCCGCGCCGCGTTGGTCGAGAAGAAGAAGGCGGCCGACATGAGCGAGCAGCTCAAGAGCGAGATCGGCGTGCTCGACGATGCCCTGCGCGCCTACGAGCAGGACATCGCCAAGCTGCAGCAGCGCCTGCGCGAAGCCCGCAGCCGCCAGACCGCGATCGCCGCGCGCCTCGAAAGCGCCGAGAACCGCGTCAAGCTGCGCACCCTGATGAGCACCGAGCGGACCGACGAGGCATTGAGCCGCTTCGACCAGCTCGAACGCCGGGTGGACTACGCCGAGGGCCGCGCCGACGCGCTCTCGCTGTCGGACGGCAGCGGCCAGCTTTCGCTGTCCGACGAGATCGCCGCGCTCGAAGGCTCGGACAAGGTGGACGAGGAACTCGAGGCGATGAAACGCGCGCTCGGCAAGAACAACGAAAACAAGGAGGACTGACCGGTGGAAGAAGTGCTCGCAATCGTCGCGATCTTCATCGCGCTCCCGTGGATCATCCTCCACTACATCACCAAGTGGAAGACCTCCGCCACGATCACCACCGACGACGAGGCGCTGCTCGAGGAACTCTACAGCCTGTCCAAGCGGCTCGACGAGCGGATGGACACGGTGGAACGGCTGGTCGCCAGCGACAACCCCGATTTCCGCCCTGCCCGCCTGGTCCACGACCGCGAGGTCGACAACGAGAAACTGCGCGAGCTGGATCGCCTGCTCGCCGAAAAGAAGGGAGCCCAGCAGTGAACAGCCCGCGCACCACGCTCTATCGCGACAAGCAGAACGCCAAGCTGATGGGCGTCTGCTCCGGGATCGCCGACTACACCGGGGTCAACGCCTTCTGGGTCCGCATGGGCCTGATCGGACTGACCTTCGTGGCGGGCGGCATGACCATCCCGTTCTATTTCATCGCCGGCATCCTGCTGAACAAGAAGCCGCCGCACCTCTACGTCGACCGGGAGGAACAGCAGTACTGGCAGCGCGTGCGGCAGAGCCCGAAGCGCACCGCGCGCGAAATCCGCGCCCGGATGCGCGACATCGACCGCCGCCTGGCCGACGTGGAAACCTACTACGTCTCGTCCAACCCGCGCCTCAACGCCGAAATCGAACGCCTGCGCTGAGCGCGCGGAAGAAAGAGGACACGCACGATGGAATGGGGAATTCTCGTACCGCTGGCGCCATTTCTCATGGTCCTGGGAATCGTCTGGATCGTGAAGCACAGCCGGCTGGAAGAAAAGCGCATCGCCGCCACCGCCAGCCAGACCGCCGAACAGGCCGCGCAGTATTCGAGCCGGGTCGCCGAGCTCGAACAGCGAGTCCGCGTGCTCGAGCGCATCGTGACCGACCGCGGCTACGACGTCGCGACGCAGATCGAAGCCTTGCGCGACCAGCGCGAGGTCGAGGATCTCGGCAACGGCGTCCCCCTGCCCGCCGATCGCAAGGAGACGGTGTGATGGACTGGGGCGGCCCCGCTTTCGTCATCGCCATCATCGTGCTGAGCACCGGCGGATGGCTGATCAACAACTGGATCCGCGCCAAGCACGGCTACGCGCTGGAGAACGAATGGGGCGGCACGACCGAACGCACGTCGGACGATGCCTCCAAGGCCGAGCTCAAGCGCGAGAACGCCGCGCTGCGCGGCGAGCTGAAATCGGTCCACGACCGGGTCGCGGTGCTCGAACGCATCGTCACCGACAAGGGCTACGGCGTGGCCGAACAGATCGAGGCCCTGCGCCACACCGATAACAATACCGATCGCGGCACGCCGCTCGACATCGACAACAGGGAGAAAGCACGATGAGCCCCGACCAGATCATGACATTCCTGCCGTGGATCATCGGCGGCGCGGTGCTCGTCTCGCTCGCCGGGGTGGTCGGCTGGGTCCACAACACCCGCCTGAGGATCAAGCACGGCTATCCGCTGGAAGGCATGTGGGGCCAATCGCTCAAGCCCGCCACCGATGGCCAGGCGGCCGAACGCATCAGGCTCCTCACGCAGGAAAACGCCGAGCTGCGCGCCGAAATCGGCTCGCTCAAGGATCGCATGGTCAGCGTGGAAAAGATCGTCACCGACAGCGGATACGGCCTGACCCACGAGATCGAGAGCCTGCGTCTCGACAAGGGCAAAGTCCAATGAGCTGGCCCGAAGCCATCGCCTTCTGCGCGCTCATGCTTACCGTGATCGTTGCCGCGGGCATCTGGCTCGACGCGCACAGCACCAAGCTGAAGAACCGCACGAAGGAACTGGAACTGCAAGTGCGCATGGCCGAGGCCAAGGCCGGGCAAACCAGTGACGCCGAAGCGGCCCGGCTGGAGGAACGCGTCCGCGTGCTCGAACGCATCGCGACCGACCGCAGCCCCGATCTCGCCGCGCAGATCGAGCAGTTGCGCGATCTGCACGAGATCGACGGACGCACTGTGAAGGAGAATGCACGATGAGCATGGGCACCGCACTGGTCGTCATCGTCGCGATCGTCGCTTTCGCCTGCATGCGGATCGCGCGTTACAATTCGCGCTCCGGCCGCAGCGATGCGAAGCATGTTCAGCAGCAGGACCACGACCCCGAGGCGCGGCGCGAGATCGACGACCTGCGCGAACGGATCAAGGTGCTCGAACAGATCACCGTCGATGGGCGCGAGGCAAAGGCGATCGCCGACGAGATAGAGAGGCTGCGCGACCGGTAACGCGCAGCCGATCGAAGGACACGCCAAAACGATACAGGCGAAAGGAGCAATGCCCATGAGCGACCAGATCATCACCGCCGCCGCAGCGCTCGCCGCCATCGGCATCGTCGCATTCGCCGTGTTGCACGGCTGGCAAAGCTGGCTCGCGCTCAAGCAGCGCGAACTGGAGCGCATCGGAGGCCCGGCGCGCGAGATCGAAGGCGGCGCCCCGCTCGGTGCCGCGCGGATCGAGATCGCCGACCTGAAAGAGCGCATCCGCAAGCTCGAAGCCATCGCCAGCGGCGTGGATCTATAATCCTCCCCGGCACGGGGAGGGGGACCGCGACGCGAAGCGGCGGGGTGGAGGGGCACGCGCCGCAAGCGTTACGATAGCTGCCTGTTCCCCTCCGTCATCGAGCGCTGGCGCACTCGCTGCCACCTCCCCGACACGGGGAGGAATGCGCGCCCGCCATTGCCAAGCCCCTTCCGTTTTCGCCGACCTCGCCCTACCTGCCGCTTCATGCGAACCCTCGAAGACATCGCCGAAGAATACGAGTTCCTCGAAGGCGACGAACGCTATCGCCTGCTGATCGAACTGGGCCGAGAGCTCGAAACCATGCCCGACGCGCTCAAGACCGACGCGACGCTGGTGCGCGGCTGTTCCGCCGCCGTGTGGGTCTATCCTACCACCGAGGGCGACACGCTGCACTTCCTCGCCGACAGCAACGCCGCGATCACCAAGGGCATCGTCGCGCTGGTGATCGCCGCGGTGCAGGATCGGCCGGCCGCGGAGGTCGCGCAGATGGACGTCGCCGCCGCGCTCGCGCCGTTCGATCTCAAGAACCAGCTCAGCTCCAACCGCACGCAGGGCGTGCCGAACATGATCGCGCTGGTGCAGGATCACGCCGCACGTATCGCGGCCGGATGACCGCCGCGCGCATCGCGGCCCGATGATCGCCGCGCGCATCGCGGCTGAATAAGCCGGTGCGCGGAACCGCCTCGCCGCCTGCGCGCTTTCCTTTCAGCATTTCCAACACGCCGTGATCTCCTCGCCCGCCGCTCGGCCAGGCGGGGCGACGGCAAGCTGCAAGGACCACACCATGCCCATCATCATCCTGATCGCGACCGTCCTGCTTCCGCCGCTCGGCGTGGCGCTCAAGCACGGGCTGAACCGCGATTTCCTCATCAACCTGGTGCTCACGATCATCCTCTACGTGCCCGGGCTGATCCACGCCGTCTACGTCAACTACATGCGGTAACGGCGAGAACGGGCCCGAAAGCGTGCGCCGCCTCTATCTCGCAGCGGGGATCGTCTCCGTCGCGCTCGGCGCGGTCGGCGCGGTGCTGCCGCTGATGCCCACGGTGCCGTTCCTGCTGCTCGCGGTCTATTGCTTCGCGCGCAGCAATCCGGCGTGGGAGCAGAAGATCCTCGACCATCCCCACTGGGGACCGCAGGTGCGCGACTGGCGCGAACGCCACGCAATCAGCCGCCGCGCCAAGACGATGGCGATCGGCGCGATGACCGTCGGCGCGCTCGTCACCTGGTACACGCTGGGCCACCCGTGGTATCTCGTATCCCTCGCGATCCTCGTAATCTGCGGCACCTGGATCGCGACGCGCAACGAGTGAGGGTAGCCGGTCATATGAACGACACCCTCGGCCTCGCCGAAATCGAAGCCTTCATCCGCGATGGCTTCGTCCGCATCGACCGCGGCTTCGACCGCGCGCTGGCGGAGGAGGCGCGGGCGATCCTGTGGCGGGCGACCGGGTGCGACCCGAACGACCGCGCGACATGGACGCAGCCGGTGATCCGGCTCGGCCAGTTCGGCCAGCCGCCGTTTCGCGCGGCCGTGAACACGCCGGCGCTGCACCGTGCGTTCGATCAACTGGTCGGGCCGGGCCGCTGGCTGCCGCGCGACGCGCTCGGTACTTTCGTCGTCCGCTTCCCCTCACCCGATGCGCCGAGCGACGACGGGTGGCATGTCGACATGAGTTTCGGCGAGGACCAGCCCGACTTCATGGAATGGCGCGCCAACGTCTCCAGCCGGGGCCGCGCGCTGCTGATGCTGTTCCTGTTTTCCGACACCGGGCCGGACGACGCGCCGACCCGCATCCGCGCGGGATCGCATATCGATATCGCGCGCCAACTCGCCCCGGCGGGCGAGGCCGGACTGACCTTGCGCGAACTGGCGGCGGACGGTTTTACCGGATCGGCGCATCGGCCTGAGATCGCGGCGACGGGCGAAGCGGGCACCGTCTATCTGTGCCACCCCTTCCTCGTCCACGCCGCGCAAGCCCATCGCGGCGCCAACCCGCGCTTCCTCGCCCAGCCCCCGCTGCTCCCGCGCGAGCCGCTCTCACTCGACCGCGTGGATGCCCACTACTCGCCGGTGGAGATCGCCATCCGGCAGGCGATCGACGAGGACGGATAGCCACTGCGGGCGCTTATCGTTTTCCTCCAACGCCATGCTATCAAAGCGAAAAGCCGAGAAAGTCGCACTTTCTCCATCCGTGAGGAGCGTCACCTGGCGGCGCTATCCCGCACTACGGCCACGCCCGCTTCGCGCTGGCGTTTCAGTTCGGCCTTCAGCTTGGCCGGATCGCGCGCGAGGACGAAGCTGAAGCTCACCCCGCCGTGCTTGCCCACCGTCGCGTGGTGCAGCTTGTGCGCCTGCACCAGCCGCTTGGCGTAGCCGCGCTTGGGCACCCAGCGGAAATAGCGCTGGTGGACCAGCCCGTCGTGCACCAGCGTATAGATCACCCCGTAGGCGAGCACGCCCAGCCCGATCCACGTGCCCGGCCACCAGGCCGCCTCGCCCAGCACCCACTCGCTGCCAGCTGCGAACATGGCGATGCTCAGCGCGGCGCCGAACAGGGCGAAGCGGTCGTTCTTCTCCAGCAGCTTGTCGTGCGGTTCGTGGTGGTCGCGGTGCCATGCCCAGCCGAACCCGTGCATCACGTACTTGTGGCTCGCCCAGGCGACCCACTCCATCGCGGCGACGGTGGCGATTACGATCAGCAGGGGTACGATCACGCTCATGGCGCGATCCGGTATACGCTATTCGCCCTTGGGAAAGAAGAACCGCGACACTTCCTCGCCGATCCGCGCGGGGCGCAGGGTTTCGGCGTCGATGCAGCACCAGCTCGATTTGACCTCGGCCAGCACTTCCTCCCCGCGATGGATGACGGTGGAATAGAACGCGCGGGCGCCCTTGATCGATTCGAGCACGGTGCGCGCGATCACGTCGTCTTCCAGGAAGGCGGGCTTGCGGTAGGTGATCTCGTGCTTGAGCGCGACCCAAGCCTTGCTCGCCACCTCGTCCGCCGGGGCCAGCTTGCGCCAGTGCGCTAGCACCGCTTCCTGCACCCAGTTGAGGTAGCGGGCGTTGTTGACGTGGCCCATGAAATCGATGTCGTCGGGCACGACCGTGATCGGAAAGGCGAAGGACTTTGCTGACATGGGTGTAAGCTACCACGCATTCGTTGCGATTGCATTGCAATTCTCGGGGCTTCGACAAGGCCAAGCCTTGAGCGCGGCCAAGTTTTCCCATCTTGTCCGGCCCAGGCGGCGGGCATAGCCAAGCGCGATGGCCAGCCGCCCCCGCACATTGTACGAGAAGATCTGGGACGCCCACGTCGTGGAAATCCGCGAAGACGGCACCAGCCTGATCTTCATCGACCGCCACCTCGTCCACGAAGTCACCAGCCCGCAGGCGTTCGAGGCACTGCGCGCGAACGGGCGCACGGTCCGCCGCCCCGACCTGACGCTGGCGGTGCCCGACCACAACGTGCCGACCACCGCGCGGCTCGACGCGAGCGGCCAGCGCCTGCCGATCGCCGACCCGCAGAGCGCCGAACAGCTCGCCGCGCTGGAGCGCAACGCGCCCCACTTCGGCATCCGCTACATCGACGCGACCGCCGCAGAGCAAGGCATCGTCCACGTCGTCGGCCCGGAACAGGGCTTCTCACTGCCCGGCGCCACCATCGTGTGCGGCGACAGCCACACCGCCGCGCACGGCGGGATCGGCGCGCTCGCCTTCGGAATCGGCACCAGCGAGGTCGAGCACGTGCTCGCCACGCAGACGCTGCTGCTGCGCAAATCGAAGACGATGGAGGTCCGGGTCGAGGGCAAGCTCGGGCCCGGCGTGACGCCCAAGGACCTGATCCTGCACGTGATCGGTGCGATCGGCACTGCGGGCGGCACCGGCCACGTGATCGAATATCGCGGCGCGGTGTTCGAGGCGATGAGCGTCGAGGGCCGGCTGACCGTCTGCAACATGAGCATCGAGGGTGGCGCGCGCGCCGGGCTGATCGCGCCGGACGAAACGACCTTCGCCTACCTGGAAGGTCGCCCGTGCGCCCCACGCGGCGCGGACTGGGATCGCGCGGTCGAATGGTGGCGCACGCTGCGCACCGACGAGGGCGCGATCTTCGACAAGTCGATCACGATCGACGCCGCCGATATCGAACCGACCGTCACCTGGGGCACCAGCCCGGAAGATACCGTGCCGATCGGCGGCAGCGTGCCCTCCCCCGAAAGCTTCGCCGATCCGGCCAAGCAGGAGGCGGCGCGCAAGAGCCTCGCCTACATGGGTCTCGAACCCGGCCAGCGGCTGGCCGAGGTAGCGGTGGAGAACGTGTTCATCGGCAGCTGCACCAACAGCCGGATCGAGGACCTGCGCGCCGCCGCCGAGGTGCTGCGCGGGCGGCGCAAGGCGGACGGCGTGAAGTGGGCCATCGTGGTCCCCGGTTCGGGCCTCGTGAAGCGACAGGCCGAGGCCGAGGGGCTCGACAAGGTCTTTACCGAAGCGGGCCTCGAATGGCGTGAACCGGGCTGCTCGGCCTGCCTCGCGATGAACCCCGACAAGGTGCCGCCGGGCGAACGCTGCGCCAGCACCAGCAACCGCAACTTCGTCGGCCGCCAGGGCCCCGGCGCGCGCACCCACCTGATGAGCCCGGCGATGGCCGCCGCCGTCGCCGTGACCGGGCGGCTGACCGACGTGCGGGAGCTGGCCCGATGAAGGGAGGCTGCGTCTGCGGGGGCGTCACGCTCGAACTGCCGCGCAAGCCCGAGTACATCAACATCTGCAACTGCCGCCTGTGCCGCTCGACCGGCGGCGCCTACGGCTACTTCGCGCCCGAGGAACTCACGCTCACCGGCGAGATCAAGGGCTTCCAGCGCGCCGACTTGCCCGACGTCTGGCTGACGATGCACTTCTGCCCGCACTGCGGCAGCGCCACGCACTGGACGCCGAGCGGCAACACGGCGCTCGGGCGCATCGGCGTCAACATGAGGCTGTTCGTGCAGGACGAACTCGCCGGCATCGAGGTCCGCTATCAGGACGGGCGCGGCGTGATCGACGAAACCGACGATTTCGTCACCACCGCCACCGGCCATATCGGCGACGGCAAGGCGTTCTGACCCGCAAGTCCGCTTTCGCGCCGGTGGCGGCGCCCGATGCGCGGGTGCTGATCCTCGGCAGCTTGCCCGGCGAGGCATCGCTCGCCGCGCAACGCTACTATGCACACCCGCAGAACCGCTTCTGGCATCTCGTCGGCGGCGCGATCGGGGCGGACCTCGCCTCGCTCGACTACGACGCGCGGCTCGCAACGCTCAAGGCGCGCGGCATTGCACTGTGGGACACGGTCGCCTCGGCGCGCCGCAGCGGCAGCCTCGACGCGGCGATCCGCGAGGCCGAGCACGCGCCGCTGGCAGATCTCGCCGCCACCTTGCCGCACTTGCGCGCGGTCGCTTTCAACGGGCGCAAGTCCGCCGCGATCGGGCGGCCGCAACTTGCAGGCAGCACGCTCCAACTGATCGACCTGCCCTCCTCGTCCCCCGCCTATGCCGCGATGCCGCTGGCGGAGAAAGAGCGGCTTTGGGCGCGGCTAGGCGATTTCCTCGGATGACCCCTTGCCAAGATTCCTCCACCCTACCATTGACCGTAGGATGACCAAGAAGCTTCCCTCCTCGCTCGGCGGCAAGGCCGCGGTGGCCGGCGCCGCGATCGGCTCCGCCGCGATCGCCGCGGCGCTGCTCTACGCGTCCAAGCGCAAGGCGAAGAACCGGCCGGCCCAGCCCGGTCCCATCCCTTCCGGCGAAAAGCCCGAAACCGACTGATGGAGCCGGTCTCGAGCATCGAGGGCCGGGCGATTCCGCTCGGCGCCAAGAATGTCGATACCGACGTTATCATCCCCGCGCACTGGCTGAAGACGGTGACGCGCGAAGGCCTCGGGCGCGGCGCGTTCGAAACCTTGCGCGCGCAGCCGGGCAACGTGTTTGACGATCCCGCTTTCGTCGGCGCGCCGATCCTGATCGCAGGCGACAACTTCGGCTGCGGATCGAGCCGCGAGCATGCCGCCTGGGCAATGCTCGACCTGGGCGTACGCGCGGTAATCGCGCCGAGCTTCTCCGACATCTTCAGCGGCAACGCGTTCAAGAACGGCATCCTCACCGTAGCGCTGCCGCAGGACCAGGTTGACCGGCTGCTGGAAGTCGCGCGCACCGATCCGGTTGCGATCGACCTCGAAAGCCAGACGGTCACCACCCCGTTCCAGGATCGCTTCGCGTTCGAAGTCGACGCCTTTCGCAAGCACTGCCTGCTCGAAGGGCTCGACGAGGTCGGGCTGACGCTCGAACGCGGCGCCGCCATCACCGAATACGAACGACGTCAGGCATGCGACATGCCCTGGCTGGCACAACCACGGGAGAATGCCGCATGAAGGCCCTACGTACCCACGCCGTCGGTGGTCCGGACACGCTGACGCTCGACGAAATCGAGGTGCCGGCGCCCGCCAAGGGGCAGGTACTGGTCGACGTGAAGGCCTGCGCGATCAACTTTCCCGACACGCTGATGATCCGCGACCTCTATCAGTTCAAGCCCGAGCGCCCTTATGCGCCGGGTGGCGAGATCGCAGGCGTGATCGAGGCGCTGGGCGAAGGCGTGGAAGGCTGGCAGGTCGGCGACCGCGTGCTCGCCGGCATCGGCAACGGTGGGCTGGCGGAGAAGGTCTGCGTCGCCGCAGGCCGCATGTTCAAGGTGCCCGAAGGCGTGCCGTTCGAGAAGGCCGCCTCGTTGATGATGACTTACGGCACCACGATCCACGGGCTGAAGGATCGGGGGCACATCAAGCAGGGCGATGTGCTGCTGGTGCTCGGCGCGGCGGGGGGCGTCGGTCTTTCGGCGGTCGAACTGGGCAAGGCGTTCGGCGCGAAAGTGATCGCCGCCGTCTCGAGCGAGGAAAAGGGCGAGGTCGCGCGTAAGGCGGGCGCGGACGAGATCGTGATCTATCCCAAGGGCGAGATGGACAAGGCCGCGAGCAAGGATCTGGCGGGCAAGTTCAAGGAAGCCTGCGGGCCCGAAGGCGCGAACATCGTCTACGACGTGGTCGGCGGCCAGTATTCGGAACCCGCGCTGCGCTCGATCGCGTGGGAGGGTCGCTTCCTCGTGGTCGGTTTCCCCGCGGGGATCGCCAAGATGCCGCTCAATCTCACTCTGCTGAAGTCGTGCGATATCTGCGGCGTGTTCTGGGGCGCCTTCACCGCGCGCGAACCGGAGAAATATCGCGCGCAGGCCGACGAACTTTTCCAACTGCTCCAGGCCGGCAAGATCGACCCGCTGATTTCCGAAACCTTCCCGCTCGATCGCGGCGGCGAAGCGATCGCGAAGCTCGAGAACCGGCAGGCGGTCGGCAAGCTGGTGGTGACGATGGACTGATGCGGCCATTGGGCGCTTGCCCGAGCGCGGGCGCGCGCCTATCCCGGCGCGCGAACAATTCCGAGAGGACCACATGACCGACTTCAACGATCGCAAGCGTGCGGAAGAGGCCAAGTTTGCGATGGACGAGGATACCGCGTTCCGCGTCGCCGCGCGTCGCAATCGCCTGCTGGGGGAATGGGCCGCGGGTCTGATGAACCTGACTGCCGAGGAAACCGACGCTTACAAGAAGGCGGTCGTCCAGGCCGATTTCGAGGAAGCGGGCGACGAGGACGTGATCCGCAAGCTGCTCGGCGATCTGACCGCTGCCGAGGTCGACGTGGACGAAGCGGACATCCGCGCCAAGCTCGACGAAAAGGCGGTCGAGGCCCGGCGCCAGCTCATGAGCGAGAGCTGATCGCCCCATGCCCATGTCCGGCCCCGAAATCGAAGGCATGATCCGTGCGGCCCTGCCCGGCGCGGACGTGACGATGACCGACCTTGCCGGCGATGGCGATCATTGGGCAGCGCGCGTCGCCGCTCCGCAATTCGCGGGCAAGAGCCGGGTGCAGCAGCACAAGATGGTCTACGACGCGCTCGGCGGAAAGATGGGCGGCGTGCTCCACGCCTTGCAACTCACGACCGAAGTGCCCACCTGAATCGCTTACCGTATGAATACCCGAGTGGAATTACCCATGGCCGATATCAACCAGCGCATCACCGACATCGTCGACAAGAACGACGTGGTCCTGTTTATGAAGGGCACCCCGCTGTTCCCCCAATGCGGCTTTTCCAGCCGCGCGGTGTCGATCCTCGATCACTGCGGCGTCGCCTACGACAGCGTGGATGTGCTGCAGGACATGGAGATGCGACAGGGCATCAAGACCTATTCGGACTGGCCGACGATCCCCCAGCTTTACGTGAAGGGCGAATTCGTCGGCGGCAGCGACATCCTGATGGAAATGTTCGAGGCCGGGGAATTGCAGCAGATGCTGGACGAAAAGGCGGTCGCGAAAGCCTGAACTTTCACGCGCCCGACGACAAAGGCCCGCTCCGGGATGCCGGAGCGGGCCTTTGCCGTTTTCGGGGAGGCGGCGCCGGAGACTTGGGGGGTGGCGCCGCCTCGTTTCGAAGACCACGGGGGGTATCACGTGCGATGCATGGCTCGTGCCAGTTTCCCCTATCTCCGGATTGCTGCGGCGCACGATAGTGAACGAGAATTAACGCACCGCGAATGTGTCAGAAAAACCGACACCTCGAAACCCGCTTGGCAAGCCGCCGGCCGGACGGCACAGTCGGCGCGATGAGCGAGACGTCCGCCTCCGGCATTCCCGCCGCCACGATCGTAATCTTCCGCAACGGCCCGACCGGCGGCCCGCCCGAACTGCTGATGGTGACACGCGCGCGCGCGATGCGCTTCGCCGGTGGGGCCGCAGTCTTTCCCGGCGGTCGTGTCGACGAGGCCGATCGCGTGCTCGCGCAGGGCCTGGCAGCCTTCGACGATGCCGCCGGCGTCGACGAAGCGGCACATCGGATCGCCGCCATCCGCGAAACGCTGGAGGAAACCGGCCTCGCGGTCGGCCTGGGCGGATCGATCGATGCCGCGCGCGCGCGCGCTGCGCGGGCGATGCTGCTGGAAACCGGCGCGCTCGCCCCCGTGCTGGAGGCGATGGACTGGTCGCTCGATCTCGAGGCGATCGTGCCCTTCTCGCGCTGGCATCCGAAGAACGAGCAGCTTCCGCGCGTGTTCGACACGCGGTTCTATCTGGCCGACCTCGGGACCGGTGCGGTGGACGTGACCATCGACGAAACCGAGAACACCCGGCTGTTCTGGATCACCGCGCAGGCTGCGCTCGATGCCGCCGACCGCGGCGAATTGACGGTTATTTTCCCCACCCGCCGCAACCTGGAGCGGCTGGCCGGGTTCGACGATTTCAGCGCCGCACTACGCGATTGCGCGACCTACCCTCCGCGCACGATAACCCCGTTCCTCGAACAGCGCGACGGCGAGCGCTGGCTCTGCATTCCCGCCGACGCAGGCTATCCAGTAACCGCCGAACGGCTCGAGGGCCTCAACCGCGGCTGAGGCGTATCGAAACCGGGAGGCGGTTGCGTGCTCGATCGCACTCCGATCGCGGTCTCAGTTCGGACGCTCGCCTGCGATATATTCGTCGACCAGATCTTCTAGCACATCCAGTGGAACCGAGCCGTTCTCCAGGACGACGCCGTGGAAGTCGCGGATGTCGAACTGCGGCCCCAGCGCCTCGCGAGCACGGGTTCGAAGCTCGAGAATCTTGAGTTGCCCGATCATGTAGCTCGTCGCCTGCCCGGGCCAGTTGAAGTAGCGCTCGACTTCCTTGGCGGCATCGCGTTCCGACAGGAGGGCATTTTCGAGGAAGTACTCGATCGCCTGTTCGCGCGTCCATTGCTTGGAATGGATGCCGGTGTCGGTCACCAGCCGGACCGCGCGCCATAGCTGGGTCGAAAGCATCCCGAACTCCGAATAGGGGTCTTCGTAGAACCCCATCTCCTTGCCGAACCCCTCCGCATAGAGCCCCCATCCTTCGGCGTAAGCGCCATAGCCGCCGAACCGGCGGAACTTCGGCAGGTCCGGCAATTCCTGCGCGAGAGCGATCTGGAAGTGATGACCCGGCGCGCCTTCGTGATAGCTGATCGCCTCCGTCTGGGGCTTGAGCACCTGGTTCATGTCGGCCAGGTTCACATAGTAGATGCCGGGGCGCGAACCATCTTCGGACGGGCTGTTGTAGAACGCCACCGGGGCGGTTTCCTGCCTCCAGGTCTCCACTGCGCGAACCTCCAGCGGCGCCTTGGGCAACCGCCGGAAATAGTCCGGCGCTTTCGCCATGACCTGCGCGATGTACTGGTTTGCATCGGCCAGATATTGCTGACGCCCGGCCTGCGTGTTCGGGTACTTGTACCGCTGCCCGGTGGTGATGTGCTTGAAGAAGTCCTGCAGCGAACCGCTGAATCCGACGTCCGACTTGATCCGCTCCATTTCGCCATGGATGCGTGCAACCTGCTCCAGCCCGATTTCATGGATCTGGTCGGCGGACAGGTCGGTGGTCGTCGATTCCTTCAGGCGGTTGGCGTAGAACTCCGCGCCTTGCGGCAGGCCCCAAGCCCCGCGGTTGCCCTGGCTCTGCCCCTCGAGCGCATCCCAAGTCGAAAGAAACGCCAGATAGCCTCTCCGGACCGGCCCGGTCAGCGCCTCGCGCGCTTGCGCGACGAGCCTGTCCTTCTCGTCTTGCGGGGCATCGAGCTTGGCGACCTTCACCTTGAAGTCGGCGAAGACCGGCGTGTCGTCGCCCGCCTCGAACGGAGCGCCGGCGAAAACGCGCCGGGCATCTTCGCGAACCGGCGCGAAATTGAACGCGGAAGGGACGATGCCGATGCTCGCCTGATAGCGCATATTCGCGGTAATTTCGGTCATCACCCGCTCGACCTCCCGCAAGCGCGCGATGTAGGCCTCGGCATCCGCCACGTTATCGACCAGGTGCTGATTGATCAGGAACACGGGTATGGAGCCGGCCGGGCTGCCATTGGTGCTCGCGGGAAAGGCATGCCAGCGCCACTTGAACGAGGCGATCTCCTGCTCGAGCTCTTCTTCGAACATCCGATAGTTCAGCCGGCTGTCCGGGCTCAAACCGGCCGGATCGAACTGCGCGCGCAGATCCGCAAGCTGGCGCTGGGCGAGGTCGAGCCCCTCCTGGCGATAAGCGTCCGTGTATGTGTCAAGCCGGTCGTACTGGTTCTTGCGGCCCAGCCCGGTGAGAGCCTGGGGCGAGCGCGCCAGTTGCTCTTCGAACGCCGCATCGAGGAAGCTCAGAAGCCGCTCGTCCTCGGCAGCCGTAGCGGTCGAAGGCCGAGCCGCGGGTGCAGACATGGCAGCGGCCGATGCCTCGGCGCCCTGCCGGGATGGAGAGGTGGTCGCACAGCCGGTCGTCGCAAGCAGGATCAATGTGGCAGCAAGAACCGGCTTCATCAGCTGACCTCTTCGTATTGTGGACCTTCTCCTTCGGCCTAACGCCGGTGCGAGCCGACGTCCATCTGTGTCGGCGCAATCCGATAAAACTGACGCTCAACTACCACTATTGCGTCTCACTCGCAGTTGCGATAGGCGGCGCGCCTTCTTGGATTCCCTGGGGGTCAAATGGTCCGTTCGCTTCGTCCCGTCGTCAAGTTCGCCCTGCTCGCATCCGGAGCCCTGTGTGCCCCGGTGCTCGCGCAGGACAGCCCCGAAACACAGACCGAGGACGAAGTCTTCGATCAGGACGTCATCGTCGTCTATGGCCGTGGTATCGAGAGCAATTCGGCCGCGACCGGGCTCGACCTGACGCCGCGCGAGACGCCGCAGTCGATCACGATCATCACCCGCGAGCAGATCGACGACCAGGCCGCCTCGACCGTCGCCGACGTGCTCGAATATACCACCGGCCTTTCGGTGAAACGGGTCGACCGGGGCCGCAACCTCCTGTCCGCGCGCGGTTTCGACATCACCAACTTCCAGCTCGACGGGCTGCCGTTCGCGACGGGCAATGTCGGGCTGGAGGAAACCAGCACCGCGCTCTACGAGCGGATCGAGGTGGTGCGCGGCGCGACCGGCCTGCTCCAGGGCGCGGGCGAACCGTCGGCGTCGATCAACATGGTGCGCAAGCAGGCCGATGCGCGCAGGCTGACCGGAGAGATCACGCTTGAAGCGGGTTCGTGGGATCGGCTGTCGGGCATGGTCGACGTCGGCGCAGCGCTGACGAGCGACGGTTCGGCGCGCGCGCGCTTCGCCGCCGAAGTCTATACGCAGGACGCCTTCGTCGATCTGGAAAGCAGCAACGGCGTCACGCTCTACGGCACGGTCGCTGCCGATCTCGGGCCGGGCACGACGGTGCGCGCGGGAGCGAGCTATCAGCGCGACGAGCGCGACGGCGTGATGTGGGCGCAGCTGCCCTACTGGTATACCGACGGATCGCGCCCGGACTGGCCGCGCTCGACGACTACCGGCGCGGACTGGAACGCGTGGGATACGGTCGAGAAGTCGGCCTTCGTATCGCTCGATCATCAACTGGGCGGCGGCTGGCAGTTGCGTGGCGACGTCTCCTATTTCGAGCAGATGGAGGATTCCAAGCTCATCTGGCTGTCGGGCGCGCCCGATCGCGAGTCGGGCGAAGGCATGGACATCTGGCCCTACTGGTATCTGTCCGAGCCGAAGCAGTGGAGCGCGAACCTGCAGGTCAAGGGCGGCTATTCGCTCTTCGGCCGCGCGCACGAACTGGTCGTCGGCGCGATGTACAGCCATCTCGAGGGCGGCTGGACCAACCGCGATCCGATCGACGGCACGGTCGCGCCGTTGGGCGATTTCCACGATTGGGACGGCAGCTATCCCGAACCCGAATGGGGCGAACGCTACCGAATGAGCGGGTTCGGCACGACCGAACAGACCGCCGTCTATGCCGCGACGCGCTTCCAGATCCTCGACCCGCTGAAGCTGATCGCGGGCGGACGGCTCAGCTCGTGGACGCGCGACGAGGAGGAAGCGCTCTACACGCCCGAAGCCTATCGCATCGAACACGAGAACGTGTTCACGCCCTATGCCGGCCTGATCTTCGATTTCAACGACATGTTCTCGGCCTATGCGAGCTACACCAGCATCTTCAATCCGCAGACCGCGCGCGATCGCGACGGCCGCTATCTCGACCCGCTCGAAGGCAACAACTACGAGGCGGGATTGAAGGCCGACCTGATGGGCGGACGGCTGCGCGCTTCGGCCGCGGTGTTTCGGATCGAGCAGAACAACTTCGCGGTTCCCGACATCGATCCCGCAACGGGCGATCCATACTTCGTGCCCGGCACCACCGACGTCGCCTCGCGCTCGGCGCAGGGCGTCGTCTCGGAAGGCTACGAACTCGAGATGCAGGGCGAGGTGCTCCCCGCGTGGGACATCAGCATCGGGTGGAGCCACTTCAAGGCGGAGGACCCGGACGGGGTCGACGTGCAGGCGCACCAGCCGCGCAAGGTGTTCCGCATGGCCACCAAGTACGAATTCGGCGGCGCGCTCGATGGGTTCAGCCTCGGCGGCTCGATGCGCTGGGAAAACCGCCCGCCGCAGACCGCGCCCAATCCCGCCACCGGCGAGATCGAGCCGGTCGGCCAGGAGCCCTATGCCCTCGTCAACCTGCTGGCCGCCTTTGCGCTGACCGAGCGGCTCTCGCTTCAGGTCAATGTCAACAACTTGTTCGACGAGACGTATTACAACACCAATTCCTGGTTCGGCGGCTATATCTACGGCGAACCGCGCAATGTCCTCGCGACCGTGCGCTACGGGTTCTGATCGGGCGGCTGTCGTGACGGCGGCATCGGGCAACAGGGCAAGGATCGCCCGGCGCGGACAGTGGCGCGGGGTCGCCGTGCGAACGCTCGCCGCCGTCCCGCTCAACTATCTGGTGACGAGCGCGCTTACGGTGCTGCTTGCGCGGCTGCTGCCGGGCGGGCCGATCCAGGCTTCGATGGGCGCGACGCTGTTCTCCTTCGCGATCTTCGCCGGGCTGGCGATGGCCGCATTCGGGGTCCGCTCGGTCGGGAAGCTGTGGCTCGGGATGGTCGCCACGGGGCTTGTCGCCGGACTGGCCGACTGGTGCCTGATCGCATGGGGCGGCCGACTGTGAAGAGCGGCTTTCGCCAGTCGATGGCCTGGCTCCATACTTGGACCGGGCTGCTGCTCGGCTGGCTGCTGTTCGCGATCTTCGTGACCGGTACTGCGTCGTTCTTTCAGGAGGAAATCACGCGCTGGATGACGCCCGAGGTGCGCGGCGTGCCGGCGGATCCGTCCAGCGGCTTCGTGTCCGCGGTGCGCTGGCTCGAACGCGAAGCGCCCGACGCCAGCGAATGGTCGGCCTATTCGGCGGGGAAGCGCACCGCGGGGCTACAACTCTATTGGGCGCCCGGTCCCGGCACGCCGGCTGACGCGCCAACCTCGGCGCGGCTGGACGGTGCCGGGCGGGAAGTCGAAGCGCGCGAGACGATGGGGGGCGCGTTCCTCTACCGCTTCCATTACGACCTGCACTACATCAACTGGTACTGGGCGCGCTGGATCGTGGGCATCGCTGCGATGGCGATGCTGGTCGCGATCCTCAGCGGCATCGTGACCCACAAGAAGATCATCGCGGATTTCTTCCTGTTCCGGCCCGGCAAGGGGCAGCGAAGCTGGCTCGACGCGCACACGGCGTCGAGCGTGCTGTTCCTGCCCTTCATCCTGATGATCACCTATACCGGGCTGGTGACGCTCGCGACGCAGTACATGCCGTGGGGAATCTCCGCCAACTACGCCGAAGAAGGCCAATTCTGGAACGACGCGCTCCCCTGGCCGATGCCCGAGGAAAAGACCGGGCCCGCGCCGCTGGTGCCGATCGCGCCGCTGGTCGAACGGGCCGAGCGCAGCTGGGGGGCTGAGGCCGGCGGCTTGCGCGTACTCAATCCCGGCGACCGGACGGCGCGGGTGATCGTGTCGAGCGCGCCCGATACGCGCATGTCGGCCCGCCCGCGCACGCTGACGTTCGACGGGACGACCGGCGAGATCGTCGATGCGCACGATCCCGATGGCGCGGCGGCTGCCACCGAAAGCACGATGATCGGGCTTCACGCCGGGCGGTTCGCGAGCGCCGTGCTGCGCGCGCTGTACTTCGTGTCCGGGGTCGCGGGCTGCGTGATGGTCGCTTCGGGCCTGATCCTGTGGACAGTGAAACGCCGCGCGAAGCTGCCCGAACCAGATCGGCCGCATTTCGGGTTCCGCCTGGTCGAAAAGCTGAACGTCGCGGCGATCGCCGGGCTGCCGCTGGCGATCGCGGTCTATTTCCTCGCCAATCGCCTCCTTCCGCTCGGCATCGCCGGGCGCGGCGACCGCGAGATCGGCGCGTTCTTCATTGCCTGGGGCGCGGTGCTCGTGTGGTCCGTCGCGCGCCCGGCGCGGCGTACGTGGCCCGAAGCGCTGGGCGCGGCGGCGATCGCCTTCGCACTGGTCCCGATCGTCAGCGCGCTCACCACCGATCGCTCGCTGGCGGCGAGTCTCACACACGGCGACACGGTGTTCGCCGTCTTCGACTCGACGATGGTGGTTCTTGCCGCCGGTCTGGGCTGGGCGGCGCTGAAGGTCGCGCGGCGAAAGCCGGACATGAAGGCGCGCCCGAACCGGCGCTCCCATAATCGTTCGGCCATGACGGAGGCCGTATGATCCATCTGCTTGTTCTCGTGCTCACAACGTCCGGCTTCGCGCTGCTGTGCGTGGCGCGCGACCGGCATCAGCGGGTTCTGATCGGACGCCGGCTTTCCGCAAGAGCGGCGAAGCGCACGCGCTACGCCGGCATCGCGTGCCTGGCGCTGGCATATCCGGTCGCGACGAACAATTCGGGCTGGGCGCATGGCACGCTCGAATGGGTGGCGCTGACCAGCGTGGGCGCGGTGCTGGTCATGGCGGGCCTGACGGTTCGCTCGGCGCGAAATTCCGCACCGCGCTGAGGCTCGCGAGGGCCCGTGGCCGGGTGCCCGCGCGTCGTCGGCAAGGCAATCGACACCGTCGCCGCGAGGTCCCTGCCCTCTTGGGCTCCGATCCCGACCACCTTGCCGACAGACCGTCCCGGCCCCCGCCATTCTCCGACGAACGGGTCAGGCCGGTGCAAGCGCGCCGAACTTGCCCGAGGTAAACTCCGCGATCGCTTCACGGATTTCGGCCTCGGTGTTCATCACGAAGGGGCCGTGGCCGAACACCGGTTCGTCGATCGGCTCGCCGGTCATCACCAGCAGCATGGCATCGCCGTCGGCCTTGATCCCGGCGCCTTCGCCATCGCTGGAGAGACGCGCGATTTCTGCCTCGCCGACGCCCCTTCCGTCGATCGTGACGTGGCCCGAAAGCACCGCGATCATCGTGGTATGGCCTTCAGGCAACGGCAGTGTGACATCCGCCCCGGCATCGAGCCGGACGTCCCACAAGTTGATCGGCGTGAACGTGCTGGCGGGCCCTTTCGTGGCGTCGAACTCGCCCGCGATTATCCGCGCGCGGCCACCTTCGAACGTGACTTCGTCGATCATGTCGCGCGTGATCGCCTGATACTTGGCGGGCGTCAGCTTGTCCTGCGCGGGCAGGTTGACCCACAGTTGCACCATGCGGAACGGGCCCCCGGCCTTCGAATAGCCGGGCGAGTGGAACTCCTCGTGCAGCACGCCCGAACCGGCGGTCATCCACTGGACCTCGCCGGCCCCGATCGTCCCGCCCCCGCCGGTAGAATCGCGGTGGCTGACCTCTCCGTCATAAACGATGGTCACGGTCTCGAAGCCCTTGTGCGGATGTTCGCCCACTCCGCGCGGGTGCCCCTTCACGGGCTCGAAGTTCCACGGCCCGGCGTAGTCGAACAGCAGGAAAGGGCTGATGACGGCGGTATCGCCGTGATAGCTGAACAGCGAGCGCACGGGGAAGCCGTCGCCTACCCAGTGGGCCTTGTCGTTGCGCAGGATCGTGTCGAGTGTCTTCATCGCCTTTGCCTTTCGAAGGGGCGTATTTACGCCCCGCCCCGGGGCATTGCTTTCGTGTCGGACGCAACATATGTACGTGCTGACATGACAGCAAGTACGGTCCAACAGGATACCGCAATGGCCCGGTCCGAAGCCCCGAAGGACGGCTGGCACTGCCCGGCGGAACGGACGCTCGATTTCCTCTCCGGCAAATGGCGCCCGATGGTCATATTCTGGCTCATGGGAGGTTCGCTGCGCTTCAACGAATTGCAGCGGCGGCTGGGCGCGATCACGCATCGCACGCTGTCGAAAACGCTCAAGGAGATGGAGGCCGACGGGCTGGTGCAGCGCCAGGACTATGGCGAGATTCCGCCGCGTGTCGACTACTCGCTCACCGATCGCGGGCGCAGCCTCCGACCGGTCTTGCAGGCGATGGAGGAATGGGCCCTGGCCCGGTCCGATGGCAACCAAGGAGATACGCAGTGACCGACAATGCCGAATGGCCGACCATTCCGTTCGCGCCGTGGAAGGATAGCTGCGCGGCCCTGCACCTCTACACGCAGATCGTCGGCAAGTATCGGCTGGCCCACACCCCCTGGGTCAATCACTCGTGGCACGCGACGCTGTATATCAACGCCGACGGGCTCACGACCGGGCTGATCCCCGACGGCCCCGGGGTCACCGTCCAGTTCGATCTGCACCGCCAGCGCCTCGTCGCCTCGTGCCCGACCGGAAAAAGCGACGGCTTCCCGCTCGAGCCCATGTCGGTCGCCGCGTTCGACAGCAGGTTCAGACAAACGATCGCTGCCCTCGGCGGCTCGCCCGAGTATCATGGCTTCCCCAACGAACTGCCCAAGGCGGTTCCCTTTGCCGAGGATACCGCCGCGCGGCCGTGGGATGCCGAAGCCGTATCCCGGTTCCATCGCGCGCTGGTTCGGATCGACGCGGTGTTCAACGAATTCCGCACCGGATTCCTCGGCAAGGTCAGCCCGGTCCATCTGTTCTGGGGAAGCTTCGATGTTGCCGTGACGCGGTTTTCGGGCAAGCCGGCCCCGCTTCACCCCGGCGGCATCCCCAACCTGCCCGACGCGGTGACGCGCGAAGCCTACAGTCACGAAGTCAGCTCCGCCGGCTTCTGGCCCGGCGGGGGCGGGATCGACGAGCCCTGCTTCTATTCGTACGCCTACCCGACACCCGAGGGGTTCGCCGAGCAATCCGTGAAGCCCGCGGCGGCGAGGTTCGACAAGGATTTGGGCGAATTCGTGCTCCCGTACGAAGCGGTCCGCTCCGCCGCAGACCCGCGCGCGGCACTACTGGAATTCCTCGAGTCCACCTTCGCGGCGGCAGCGACCCTGGCGGACTGGGATGACGGACTGACCTGCGCGATGGGCCGGAAGGGCCAGCCCCGCTCCATTACCTAGCTCTCCTGGGCCGTTGAGCGGTCTTTGGGTGACGTTTGGATCAGTTCGATCTGATGCCCGTCGGGATCGGCGAGAACCGCTATTCTCGCGTCGCCTTCGGCGGCGGTGGTCAACTGTGGGCTGATCGCCGCGACCGCGCTAACGCTCTTCGTCCTGCATCGGTTGAATCCGTCAGCGCGGAATGGGTGGCACGGTATTGAAGCCGAGCCGCCCCTATGAATACGCGTTGCGATCCAGCCTCCCGCTGGCTCGCAGCACCGCAGCCTGCGCGATCAGAACGTCGCTGCGCGCGCGCGCGAGTGCCAGTTGCGCGGCGCGGTAGCTTTGTTCCGCGAGCAGAATATCGATGGTCGAGCGCAGGCCGAATTCGTATTCGGCCCGCACGCCTTCGAGCGCCAGTTGGGCTGCGGCCAACCCCTCCTCGTTCGCGGTGAGGCGCAGCCGCGCGGCGCCCAGCCCGGCCCAGGCGGTGTCCACGTTGCGCAATGCCTCACGCTGCTCCGCTTCCGCCGCGAAACTTTCAGCACGGTAAGTCGCCTCGGCCTCGCGCACGCGTGACGGTACGAGGCCGCCGGTGAACAGCGGCACGCGCAGCGAAAGACCGACCGTGGCGGCGCTTTCGAAGCCGTAGAGGTTGCCGCCGGAAAGCTGTGCGCCGCGGCCATAGCCGCCGGCAAGCTCCAGCACGGGCGCCCGCTCCGCCCGCGCCTGGTCGATCCGCGCGCCCGAGGCATCCGCGATGCGGCGCTGCTCGAGCAGCAGGGGGTTGGTCGCTTCGGCCGAGGCGCGCGCCGCAGACAGGTCGCCGGGTAGCGCCTGCGGCGGTGGCACGTCCGCGACGAGCGCATCCGGCTCCTGACCCACCACGGCGCGGTATGTTGCTATCGCTGCGATCAGCGCGGCCTGCGCGTCGGCGAGGTTGGCGACGACGCTCGCGCGCTGGGCGCGCAGCTGCTCGACATCGGTGCGCGTCGCCTCTCCCAAGTCGAAACGCGATTGTGCTTCCTCCACCTGCCGATCGAGCCGCTCGATCCCGATCCGCGCCACCTCCACCGCTTCCTGCGCGAACAATACGTCGGCATAGGCGATCACCACTCGCTCGAGCACCGCAGCCTCGCGATCGCGCACGCGCTGCTCTCCGGCGGCGACATCGGCATCGGCCGCGCGCACTGCGGAGGACACGCGACCCCCGGTCCAGATCGGCAGGCTGGAGCGGATGGTCGCGCTGCCCGAATTGCCGCTGCCGATGCTGTCGTAGCCCGCGCCCGCATCGACCGAGACGGTCGGCCGCCCGCCCGCCCGCGCCTGCTCGGGCGCTTCGGCCAGTGCATCCTGTCGCGCCTGCGCCTCGGCGAGATCGGGATTGGTGGCATAGGCGGCGGCGATCGCCTCGCGCAGCGTTTCGGCCTGCACGGGCGCAGCGGCGAGCGCAGCTAACGGCAGCCACGCCCATCTAGTCATGATGCAGGGCCCAGGCCGGAGCGGTGCGGCTCGCGCGCAGCGACTGGCCGAGCACGGTCAGCACCGCGATGGCGACGGCGAGCAGGCTGGCGCCGATGAAATAGACGGGCGACAGCGCGATCCGGTCGGCAAAGCCCGCCAGCCAGCGCTGCATCGCGAAGAACGCCAGCGGCCAGGCGATCAGGTTCGCGATCACAACCGGGCGCAGGAACTGGCCGACCAGCAGCTTCACGATATCGCCCGCCGACGCGCCGAGCGACTTGCGGACGCCGATCTCCTTCACCCGCCGCGCGGTATTGAAAGAGGCGAGGCCCCACAGCCCGACCACGCCGATCAGCACCGCCAGCCCGGCCCCGATGGCAAACAGGCGCATGGCCCGGTCATCGGCCTCGTAGAACTGTTGCAGGCTCTGCACGCCGGTCTCGGCTTCGAAGGGAGCCTGCGGCGCCGTGCGCTGCCACACGGCTTGCGCCGCCTTGATCACCGCGCGCGGATCGCCACTGAAGCGCAAGGTGGCCACGGGGACGTCCACCTCCTCGGAATAGTAGGTGTAATATGTCGGATCGAGCGGTTCGCGCGGAGAGAGGAAGCGCATGTCTTCCACCACACCGACGATCGTGCGCGGCGGTGCGCCGTGGCCCAGTTGCTGCCCGACGGCCTCGGCGGGGTCATCGTAACCCAGCGTACGTGCCAGTGTGCGGTTGACGAGGATATTGCGCGGCTCTTCCCATTCCAGATCGGTCGAATCATCCATTCGCTGCGCGCTGCCGAACGGCCGACCTGCCAGCACGCGCGTGCCGTAGGTCTCGAAGAAGTCCGGCCCTGTCGCTACCCGGCGCATGGAGATGGGCGGTTCGCTGTCGGTGCCGAACGAATCGACGTTGTTGTAGCCCGTACCGCCGGCGACCGAATCGCTGACGGTGACCGAACGGACCGAAGGTATCTCCGCAAAGCCGCGCAACAGGCTGCGGCGCAGGGCCGGGTCTTCGGCCCATGCCAGCGAGCGCACCAGCAGCAGCCCGTCGCGTTGATAGCCGAGGTCGGCGTTGCGCAAGTGCTGCGTCTGCGCGAACAGCACGGCGGTGCCGATCATGAAGGCGATCGCCAGCGCGAACTGGAACACCACCAGCGCTTGGCGCACCCGCGTTCCCGCGCGCCCGCCGCCCGGCGATCTGGTGGAGGCCAGCACCGCTGCCGCGCGATAGCCCGAAAGCATGAACGCCGGATACGCGCCCGCGATCAGTCCCACGATCAGAACGAGCAGCGCCAGCGGCAGGATTACCCCGCCGGTGCCGAGATAGGTGATCGACAGTTCCAGCCCGCCCGCGGCGTTTATCAGCGGCAGACTCACTTCGGCGAGGATCAGGCCGATCAGCGCCGCGAGCGCGGCGGTCGCGGTCGCTTCGGTCAGGAACTGCCGGATCAGCGCGCGCCGGTCCGCTCCCAGCACCTTGCGCATCGCCACTTCGCGCGCACGCAGCGCCGCACGCGAGGTGGCAAGGTTCACATAGTTGACGATCGCGATCAGCAGCGTCAGCAGCCCCACGAGACCGAGCGTGGTCACGGTGAGTTTGCGGCTGGCGCTCTCGCGCCCTTCGGGCGTCAGGTGCATGCTCTCCAGCGGGAGCAGGTTGATGCCCATGTCTTCGTTCGCATTGTCGCCGAAACTGGCCGCGCCTCTGCGCGCGACGAACCCCGGCATCTGTTCGTCCAGAGCATCGGCAGCCTCGCGCGCCGGGAAGCGCACGAACGTCTGCACCGAAGTGCTGCCCCAGTTGTACCAGTACTGGGTATCGACCTGGTCCGGCATTCGGGTGAGGATGGTGAATTCCAGATCGGTATTGGCCGGCAGATCCGCGAACACCCCCGCCACGCGATAAGCGCGCGTCTCGCCGTCGGTAGTGAGCGTCATGGATCGCCCCACTGCCTCGCCGTCGCCGAAATAGCGGCGGGCGGTGGCTTCGGAGAGCAGGATGTTGCCCGGGTCCGAGAGCGCGCCCCGCCCTTGTCCCGCCACCATCGGCAGGTCGAACACATCGAAGAACGTTTCGTCGACCCGCGCGGCATCTTCGGCCACCGCATTGCCATCACGCAGCACGATGGCGCCGTTTCCTTGGATGCGGGCGCCGACCAGCCCGGGAAAATCCTCGCGCAGCTGATCAAGCAGCCCACCCATCGTCCAGTGGAAGCGGCCGGTGAACGGCTGGCCCGGCGCTTTCCATTCGGTCTGCACGACGTAGATTTCATCGCTGTCCGGCAGCCATTCCTCGAAGCTCGTTTCGAAGCGGACGTAGAGACCGAGCACGAGGAACACCGCGATGCCCAGCCCCAGCCCGCCGATGTTGAGCGCGGCGTAGAGCTTGTGCCGCGTCAGCGAGCGGTAGAGCGAGAGCAGCGCGAAGCGATTCATCGTCCGTCCCCCGTCAGATCGCGCGCGCGGCGCTGGCGACGATGCGGCCGTCGAGCATGTCGATCCGGCGCTTGGCCATGTCGGCGTGGCTGGGCGAGTGGGTGACCATCACGATCGTCGCGCCCGCATCGTTCAGCGCGGTGAGGATGTTCATGACCTGCTCCCCGTTCGCGGTGTCGAGGTTGCCGGTCGGCTCGTCCGCGAGGATCAGCTTGGGATCGCCCACGATCGCGCGCGCGATGGCGGCGCGCTGCTGCTGCCCACCCGAAAGCTGGTGCGGGAAATGGCGCGCACGGTGGGCGATGCCCACGGTATCCATCGCGGCCGCGACCCGTTCGCCCTTCTTCCCACCGTCCTTGCGATAGGTGAGGCCGAGCGCGACGTTCTCCTCGATCGTCAGTTCGTCGATCAGGTTGAAGCTCTGGAACACGAAGCCGAGCCGCGCGGCGCGAAACTTCGCCAGCTCCGCCTCCGGCAGATCGGCGAGATCGCGGTCCTCGAACCAGTACTGGCCGCCGGTGGGCCGGTCGATCGTGCCCAGCGTGTTGAGCAGGGTGGACTTGCCGCAACCCGAAGGCCCCATGATCGCGAGGAATTCGCCCTCTGCCACGGCGAGGTTCACTTCGGCGAGCGCGGTCGTCTCGACTTCGTCCGAAATGTAGCGGCGTTCGATGTTCTCAAGTCGGATCATGGGTAATTCCCCCGTTCAGCGGATGTTGATGAGGTCGCCGTCGACCTGCGAGAGATTACTGGTGACGACGCGCTGGCCGGGCTTCAGGCCCGACAGGATCTCCACCTGGCGCGGATTGCGGCGGCCGATCTCCACGCGGGTGCGGCGCGCGTGGTCGCCATCGGGATCGAGCACGAAGACGCTGGAGCCGCCGCCGCTCAGCCAGCCGCCGACCGGCGCGATCAGCGCCTGCCGCGCCGCGCCCAGCGTGATTCGCAGGTCCAGCGTCTGCCCGCGGTTGAGCGCCTGGCCCGGCACGGTGTCGAACGTCAGCTCCACGCGGAAGCGGCCCTCGGTGACCGTAGGCAGCACCTTGCTGACGGTGAGGCGCGCACCGTCCGCCGTCTGCGCCGTTTGCCCCACCTCGACCCGGCCGAGGTAATATTCGTCGACGTCGGCCTCCAGCTTCCATTCGCCTTCGCTGTCGACCTGCCCGGCGGGATCGCCGGGTGCGAGCGTCTGGCCCGGTTGCAGGGTGAAATTGGTCAGTCGCCCCGCCATCGGCGCGCGGACGGTCAGCGCGTCGAGGCTGCCGCGCACGGCGGCGAGATTGTTCTGCAGGCGCGCGCGCGTGGCGTCGAGCATCGCCCCCTGCGTGGCGGTGATCCGCCGTTCGGCCACGCTGCCGCTCTGCAACTGCGCGACCCGTCGCGTCTGGTAATCGACCTCCTCCTGATAGCTTTTCACCCCCGCGTCGGAAACGAAGCCCTTGTCGTGAAGCTGCTGCCGGATATCGAGATCGCGGCGCGCGCGGATGAGGTCGTATTCGGCCTGCGCGACCTGCCCGGCGCGGTCCACGCGGGTGCGCTGGATGCCCAGGTTCTCCCCCGCAACGCCGCCGAGCTGGCTGGCGATCTGCGCTTCCTGGCTCAGCACCTGGAGCCGCAGTTCGGGGTTGGCGAGGCTGGCGAGCGGCTGGCCCTTGGCCACCAGTGCGCCATCCTGCACCAGCAGTTCCTGCACCTGCCCCCCGCTCATCACCCCGACCAGCGTGGTGGTAGCGGGCACGACGGTGGCACGCAGCGGCAG
Source organism: Pelagerythrobacter sp. (assembly GCF_041912895.1). Classification (NCBI taxonomy): domain Bacteria; kingdom Pseudomonadati; phylum Pseudomonadota; class Alphaproteobacteria; order Sphingomonadales; family Erythrobacteraceae; genus Pelagerythrobacter; species Pelagerythrobacter sp. Next base: position 1,275,082 of record NZ_JAYSGI010000001.1, read on the forward strand.
GTAATCGTCGAACGGTGCGCGGGTCACCTCGCCCGTCTGGATATCGGCGGCAGCAACGTCGGTCGATCCGCTGGCCGGCAGCGCGCGCCAGCCCGCCACCGCAAGCACGAGCACGCCGAGCGCGATCAGCACCCGGCGGCTGCGCCACCACGGCGCGCGCGGCTTCTCGACCCGGCGGTCCATTCCCGCGCCTGAAGAAGTATTTGCCTGTTCGGCAGCTTGCGTCATCATGCGGCCAGTATCGCCGACATTGGGCTGAACACCTAAAGCACTATGAATAAAAGACTTTCCGATGATGATGAAGCAGGCAACCGTCCGGCGGCGGACACACTGTCCGCAAATGGACAGCCCGATGGCAAGTCAAGCGTGCGATCGGGCCGAGCGATTCTGCTGATCGACGACAATCCGGCGGTCGCGCGGGCGATGGAGATCGCCTTCGGGATGGCGGGCCACGCGCTCGATATCGCACCGACGCCCGAGGAGGCCTTCTCCCGCCTTGCAAGGCGACACTACGATGCGATCGTGCTCGACCTCAACTTCACCGCGGGCAAGACCGACGGGCGCGAAGGGTTGGCGTGTCTCAAGCGGATCATGGCGGACGATCCCTCCGCCTGCGTCGTCGTCCTGACCGCGCACGGCGGAATGCGCACCGCCGTAACCGCGATGCAGGCGGGCGCGCGCGATTTCGCGGTCAAGCCGTGGAACAACGCCGACCTGATCGCCAAGGTGGAGGCGGCGATCGCCCGCCGGCCTGCCGCGCCCGTCGTCGGCAGAACAGCCGTGGCGGACAAGACCGTCGCCCAGCCCCGCCTGCTGGGCAACGACCCGGCAATGGAGGCTCTGCGCGATCTCGTCCGCCGGGTCGGGCCGACCGAGGCGGGCGTGGCGGTGACGGGGCCACCGGGCGCGGGGCGCACGCTCGCCGCCCTCGCGCTCCACGCTGCGTCGGCCCACACCGCGACGCCACCGCTGCGGATCGACCTGCGCGACGAGGCCGCGTGGGCAGCGCTGGACGGGGCGCGCGGCACGGTGACCCTGCGCCATGCCGACCGACTGGACGAGATCGCGCAGGGCCGGCTGCTCGCGCGCCTGCCCGCCGATGCCCGCGCCATAGCCATCGGCGATAGTGTCGCGGAGCTTTCGCCGGCACTTCGCCGCCGCATCGCGACCGTCGAACTGGCGATGCCGCCACTAGCGCAGCGAACAGGCGATATCCCGCTGCTCGCCGACCATTTCCTGCGCACGGCGGCGGAGCGCTTCGGACGGCCCGTCCCCCGGCTGACCCCAGCCGCCGAGGCCGCGATCCGCACCACCGACTGGCCCGACGAGGTGCGCGGCCTCGCGCTGGCGATGGAGCGCGCGGTGCTGCTGGCCGATAGCGGCGTGGTGGACGCGGCGACGCTGTCTCCCGCTGCATCGCCCGCCCTTGCAGAGCGAGCCGGAAATGCCGAGCGCGACTACGATCTCGACCGCTCGGAAAAGGCGATGATCGCCGCCGCGCTGGCCGAGCATCGTCACAATGTCAGCCATGCGGCACGGGCGCTGGGGCTCAGCCGCGGCGCGCTGTATCGGCGGATGGAGCGCTACGGACTGTGACGCTCTACACCAGACGCGGCTGGCGCGCGGCGGCGCTCGGGCTGATGCTCGCCGGGTGCGGGATCGTCGCCGCATTCGCCTGGACGCGCGGATATTGGGGCCTGCTGACCGGAGCGGGGCTCGCCGTGCTCTGGCTGGCGGGCCTTGCCTGGTGGAACGCGGCGCGCCCGCCCGCTGGCGGAGGATCGGGCCAATACGCTAGCCCCAGCGATCCGACCGACGACCGCGCGGTGATGCAACGTCTGCTGCTCGACGCCGCGCCCACCCCTCTGCTGGCGATCGAAGGGGATACCGCGCGTGCTCTGAACCGCGCGGCGCGCGCGATCTTCGCGACCGACGACCGCATCGTTCCCCCGCCGCCCGCGCTGCTCGATCCCGCAGCCAAGCACTTGCGGCACGAGGGACGGCAATGGCGGATCGACCGGATCGATGCGTCGGGCGGGTCCTCGACGAGTGTCGCCGCGCTGATCGATTTCGAGCGCGAGGAACGCGTCGCCGAAGCGCGCGCCAGCGCCGAACTGATCGAGATCCTCGGTCACGAGCTGCTCAACGGCCTGGCACCCATCGTCTCGCTGGCCGATAGCGCAAGGGCGGCGAAGGCCCCCGGACTGCTGCGCGAAATTCTCGAACTGCTCGCGCGGCGCGCCGAGGGGCTGCAGCGCTTCGCCAGCGGCTATCGCGACCTCGCGCGCCTGCCCGAACCCGCCCCCGCGCCGGTTCCGCTCAGACGTTTTGCAGACGATCAGGCGCGCACGTTCGCCGGCCGCTGGCCCGCGATCGAACTCGTGACCGAGGTGTTCGTCGACGGCGCGTGGCCGATGGACCGTGACCAGATCGACCGCGCGGTGTGGGCGCTGCTCCACAACGCCGCCGAGGCCGCGAGCGACGCCGAGCAGCCCCGCGTAGGCCTGTCGCTTGCCCGCGATGCCCGTCAGCTCGTCATCGCGGTCAGCGACAACGGCCCCGGCGTTCCGCCCGAAAGCCGGGCGCAGGTGTTCCGCCCGTTCCATACGACCAAGCCCGAAGGTTCGGGCATCGGGCTCTCGCTCGCACGCCAGATCGCCCATGCCCACGGCGGCACACTGGAACTGGCGGACACCCGGCCCACAACGTTCCGGCTGACGCTGCCGGGGTGACCAGCGGTTATTCGTTGCGTAGCGCCTTTGCGGGCGTCGCGCGCGACACCTGCCATGCCTGCCCGAACACGGTGGCCCCGGCGATCAGCAGCGCCAGCACGCTCGCACCGGCGAAGAACGCAGGCGACAGCGCCACGCGATCGTCGAACCCCGCGAGCCAGCGGCGCATCGCCAGCCAGGCGATCGGCCAGGCGATCAGGTTCGCGATCACTACCGGGCGCAGGAACTGGCCGATCAGCAGCCCCATGATATCGCGCGTGGAGGCGCCGAGCGCTTTCCTGATCCCGATCTCGCGCACCCGGCGCGCGGTGTCGAACGCGGCGAGGCCGTAGAGCCCGAGGCAACCGATCGCCACCGCCAGCACCGCGCCCAGCGTGAACAGACGCGAACGCTGGAGATCGGCTTCGTAGAACTTCTCGTACAGCGAACGGTTCGCCGTGAGGCCGTCAAACGGGATCGCCCCGGCGCGGGCGTGCCAGATCCGCTCGATCGCTGCGAGCAGCGGCTGATCCGCGCCGGTATACCGCACCGCCAGCACCGCTGAGAAGGCATTGTCCATCCGCAGGTAATATGCCTGCGGTTGCACGGCCTTGCGCGGATCGTCGAACCGCAGATCGTCGATGACGCCCACGATGGTCACGCCGTCTCCGCCGCCGGACAAGGTTTGCCCCACCGCCGCTTCGGGCGATGCGAATCCGAACGCACGCACTGCCGACCGATTGACGATCGCGTTGTGCTCGCGAAAATCGCGCCGAATGGCGCCGTCGGGACCGGGCGGCGGGTCGGGCTCTCTGATATCGGCAGGAAAGCGGCTCGGATCGAACGGACGGCCGGCCACCAGCCTCGCTCCGTAGACGTCGAGAAATTGCGGACCCACCAGCCCTTCGAGAAACTGGCGTTCTTCCCCTTCGCGGCTCACGTTGATGATGGAAAACGAACCCCCGCCCGGTATCACCGCCGACGTGGCCGTTCCGGCGACGCCGGGCAGCGCGGCGATATCGCGCCGGATCGCGGCGCGCTGCGCAGGGTCGAGGTTTTGGTTGGCGAACGCGGGCAGCACCGCCAACCCGTCACGCTGGAAGCCGAGGTCGGAGGTCTGCAGATGCCGCGCCTGCGCCAGCAGCACGCCGGTGCCGATCATCAGCGCGATTGCGATGGCGAACTGACCGACCACCAGTGCCGAACGAAGCAACTTGCCCCGCCGTCCCGTGCCGGGCGACTGCGTCGAGACGAGGACCGAGGCGGGCTGGAAGCGCGAGATGACGAAAGCGGGATAGATTCCCGCGATCAACCCGGTCACCAGCACCACGGCCAGCACCGGCGGCAGGATGCTGTCCTGCCCCCAGTAGACGATCGCCAGTTCCATCCCGCCCGCGGCGTTGACGATCGGCAGCGCCATTTCGGCCAGCGCGAGGCCCAGCAACCCGGCGACGCACGCCGCCGCCAGCGATTCGCCCATCAGCTGCCGGATCAGCGCGCCGCGCCGTGCGCCGAGCACCTTGCGCATCGCCACTTCCCGCGCACGCAGATCGGCCCGTGCGGTCGAAAGGTTGACGTAGTTCACGATCGCGAGCGCCAGCGCGATCAGGCCGACGGCGCCGAGCGTGGCCACGACCAGCCGGTCGCGCGGTTCCTCCAGATGCACGCTGGCCAGGGGAATGATCCGATCGGTGATCTTCACCACGTCCGCTGCGGGACCGGAAAAATTCGGATCGGGATGCCGCCGGTTGAACGCGTCCAGATCGGCGATCCGCGCTTCGGCTACTTCCGTGGTTGCAAAGCGCAGAAAAGTGACGAGCCCGCCGAATCTGGGGTTGTCGCTCTCCGCTTGCGTCAGGTGCGCGAAGATGTCGTTGCGGTAGGACATCGCCGCCGGAAGGTCGCGGATCACGGCGGCGACGCGAAGCACGCGCCGTTCCTCACCGAGTGTGATATCGACCGTCTGCCCGATGGGATCGCCGGGCCTCAGATAATCCTGCACGAAGCTTTCGGTCACGACCGCGTCGCCTGGCCGCTCCAGCGCCTGCTGCGGCGAACCGGCGATGGCGGGAAGTGGGAACAGCTCGAAATACGATGGATCGGCCAGCGCCAGCTGTTCGGTCACCGCCCGTCCCCCGCTATGCACGGTGACTTTGCCGCTGATCAGCCGCGCGCCCTGCGTGCCCGGATAGTCGCTCTGCATCAGCGGCAGCATCTCGAAGCGCGAGGGAATGTCGACCGGGGGCGCCGCGCCGAACTGGAAGCTGCGGTCGACGACCCAGATTTCGTCCGACCCGGGCAATGTTCGGTCGAAACTCGTTTCGAAGCGCACGAACAGGAACAGAACCAGGAACACCGCGATACCCAAGGCCAAGCCGCACAGGTTGAGCAGCGCGAAGCGTGGATGGCGACTGAAGGAACGGTAGAGCGTGAGAAAGGCGTTCATGGTCTGAGTTCCGCTGGCCTGTTGGTCGGCGAACAGTCTACCCTGCACTTGCTCGATAGACCTAACATGCTGATTGAGAAGGATTGTTCGGCGGCCTCTCGCCAGCGGCCCATCGCAGGTGTATCCCCTGTCCGATTTCGAACACCCGAACCCGCATTGTCAAACGAATCGCCCCGCCCCACCCCGGATATCCTGATCGTCGACGACGATGCCGATGTCGTGCGCGCCGCCCGGCTATTGCTCGAGCGGCGCGGCTGCGCGGTTCGCGTGGCGGACGGGCCGGAAGCCGCGTGGGTCGAACTCGCCCGCTGCAGGCCCGATGTCGTGTTGCTCGATCTCAACTTCGCACGCGGGCGCACGTCCGGCGAAGAAGGCCTCGGCTTTCTCGATCGCCTGATGGCATCCGACCCCCGCGCGGTGGTGATCGTCATCACCGGCCACAGCGGGATCGCTATCGCGGTCGACGCCATGCGCCGAGGTGCCAGCGACTTCCTCATAAAGCCGTGGAAGAACGATCGGCTGGCGGAGATGGTCGAGCGTGCGGTTGCGCAGGCACACCGGGCGGCGGCCCCGCCGGGCGAAGCCGCGATCCCGGCGATGCTGGGCGAAAGCACCGCGATTGCCCATGTGCGCAACCTGATCGCACGGATCGCACCGACAGCGGCCAGCGTGCTCATCTCCGGACCGCCGGGCAGCGGCAAGACGTTCGCCGCGAACCTGATTCATCGCGGATCGGGCGAAGCGCAGCACCCTCTGGTAAAGTTGGAAGGGAAACTGATCGATCCGGCTCAGGAATTTCCAGATTTTGCAGGCCGGACCGTCCTGATCGAGAATGCCGACCAAATACCGTTAGCGGCTCAGCATGGTCTGATCGGCGCCCTCGAAGGCGCGCGCGTCGTCGCGACCACCCGGCTTGGCGAAAGCCGACTGCGCGAGGCGCTGACCGGCGATCTGCTCCACCGAATCGGCACCATCGCGATCGACCTGCCGCCACTCGCCGATCGCGGCGGCGATATCGCACTGCTGGCGCACCATTTCATGGCCCTTTCCGCTGCGCGCCATGGCCGGGCCGCGTTGCCGCTCACCGATGAAGCCGTTCATGCGCTCGCTACTCACCCGTGGCCCGACAATGTTCGCGGGCTTCAGCAGGCCATGGAGCGCGCAGTGCTACTCGCCAGCGGCGACGTCTGCGATATCGAAGACCTCGGCCTCGCGGTGGATAGCGGATCTCCCCAGCGGCACGGCGAGGCGAGCGATCTCAACCTCGAACGCAACGAGGCACGGCTCGTGTTGGCCGCGCTCAAACGCCATTCGTACAACATCAGCCGCGCAGCCGCCGACTTGGGGCTGACCCGCGCCGCGCTCTACCGCCGGATGGAAAAGCATGACCTCTAGCCCGCGCGCGCCCGCGCTGGCGTTCCTGGCCCTGCTCGCCGGAGCGGCAGCGGCAGCGGCATGGGCCGCGGGCCTGCCGGCGGCAGGGCTCGTGGCACTTATGGTTGGAGCATGGGCCGTTGCCGCGAGCCTCCAGGGGGCGCGGCGGTTCGCGGGCCACGCCCGCGCCACCGGCGATCGGCCCCGGCCAGAGCCCGATCGCGCGGCCCTGACCAGCCATCTCGATGCCTCGCCTCTCCCGCTGTTGCTGCTCGACAGCGACGAGAACCTCATCGCCCTCAATCGGGCGGCGCGCCGGTTCTTCGCGGCCGAGCATCGCATCCTTGTGCCACCCGATGGGCTGGTGGAAACCATCCGCGCCACCGCTCCGGGGCAAGGCGCACGCTTCGACATCCATGCTAGTGGTGCGACCGGCGACGCGCGCGCCTTCGCACTGGCGACCAGCGACGTCGCGGGCCCTTTCGGCAGCGGCCGGATAGCGGCGCTGAGCGATATCGGTGCCGAACTTCGCGCTGCCGAAGCCGCCACTCTGCGCGATCTCGTGCGCGTGCTGGGCCACGAGATCGCCAACACGCTGACCCCGATCGCCTCGCTCGGCCGCACCGCCGCCGAGATCGTCAACGATCCGCAGCCCGACATGATCGCCTTGCGCGAAGCGGTCGACACCATCGCCCGCCGTGCCGAAGGCCTGCAACGCTTCGGCGAAGCCTATCGCGAACTGTCGCGTCTGCCTCCTCCGTGCATCGAAAAGTTCGATGCGGCGATCTTCCTCGGCGATCTCGCGGCGCTGTTCCGCACCACGTGGCCCACGATCGATCTGACGTGCGATTTCGACAGAGCGCCCGGCACCCTTCGCGCCGACCGCGACCAGTTGCACGTGGCGCTATGGGCGGTGCTGCAGAATGCCGCGGAGGCCGCGAACGAAACCGCGCCCGCGGCAAGGTTCGCCTGCATCGCCGAGCGGGGCACCACGATCTTCCAGATAATGGACAACGGCGCCGGCGTTGCCCCCGAACTGCTGGTGGAAATCTTCCAGCCCTTCGTGACGTACAAGCGCGAAGGAACCGGCATCGGCCTCACCCTTGCCCGCCAGATATTGCGCGCCCATCGGGGCGATATTCAAGTGCACACCGATGATCATATGGGAGCGAATTTTCGTATTATCTTGCCCTGACCGGGGCGAATTTCCGCTTTTGTCGCACGACACTGCGAGGCGAGTGAACCGTGAGTCGGGCTGATGGCCGCGCCCTCGTAGACGATCAGGGGATCATCGGCCGCGGCTTTGCTGCCATGGACATAGCGACGCAGCAGCGGGGGCGTTCAATAAAGATACAGGGGCTTTGATTCGATCACTTTTTCGGCTCACAGTACCCAACACGATGGCTTCAATATGCTCTAGATACTCTGTCCAAGAAGCAGCGGCCAGATGTCTCTTCAGGCTCTCGTAGATGTCCGCGCGCCACGCGTCAGTCGTGGGATAAAATAACAGATATCTGATCGTCGAGCCGTCGATTTGCAGATAGATGGTTCGCTTAGTAATGGTTCCAGAATCAAGAAACTTTCCGAATGGTTGCTCATCAAGGATAATCTCTTCTTTATCGCCTTCTCGTATCCTGAAAGCCGCGAGACCTTTTTTGCCGTGAAGTAAGGAGAAAAGTTCGCCTCCGGCAGGAATATCTTTCTTCTGATAGCTACTGGGGACCCTTCTCAATCGGACCAATGATATGGTTCGACCCTCGCTTGAAATCTGCGAAGTCGGAGTTTTCACGAAATTATAAAATTCGTCACACGACAACTCGATTTCATAGCCTTGCTCAATATCAGAAAGATGATCTGTGCGTTCGAATCGCAACAAATCAACCAGTTCCTGAAAGCACACGCTATTCGTGTCTGCGTTAATGTAGCTGGTCAGAACCAGACATTTAGATTTCATTGACCCTCTTCCTTAGGTCGTCTGCGGGGCGGATAGCGTTTTCTCTTTCTTGCCACGATCGTCATCATCTTCCCGACGTCCACGGCCTTCTTCCCTGCGCTTCTTGGTTTCGCAAGCGGGGCAGCGGCCTGTCTCCGTAGCTCCACCGTGGGGTGAATCACATTGTGGTTCGATGCACCGATCCGGAGCGCCCCGCCTGCGGGCTTCGGATGCAGTCCCCCAGCGTGAGCCATCAGCTTCGGCATTCCCTGAGCGAACCACCGCGCGCTCCCGGCGGTCCGTTTCGACCGCTCCGGCAACGTCCGCGGCCGGGGAGCCTCCGGGTCAAAGTGTGTCAGTCGGATCGTCAGAGATTTGCCAGCAATCGCAACGGCGTGGAGCGCGATTGAGCCACTCTGACCCGCGACTTTGCCACTGACCCGGTAGTGGGCCAGAAAATGCCCCACGCCAAAATCAGCCGTAAGGCGCTGATCGCGCTACACTTCTTATGCGGCAGGCGCTGCGTACGGTGTGCGCCCCAAGGCTTCCCAAATTGCGAGCAACGATCCGGTGATGAAGCCGGGCCATTCAATGGGGAACTTTTAGTCCGTAACCTCAAAACTGATGGTCTCGCCGTCTTTCAATCCGGCCAACTGCGAAGCAAGTTGCGCACGGATTGTAATGGCTTCCAGCTCCGGTTTGGTGACGAGGTTGGAGACAGCAAATTCGCCCCGCAACACAAACGGAACCTTTGGGATCAAGCGCGAGCCTTCGGGCAGTCGGCCATGCGTTTCTTGCCATTGGCGGGCTAGTCCGTGTCCGGTCAGGTAATCGCGGTCTGCGAGGATTTCACCGGCCCAAGCATCAAGATTATCAGCAATCTTGTGGCTCTCGCCAGTTTCTGGATCAAATTGACCGATCCAATCGTCAGCTAGAAAGAATTGCTCCCCGAAAGATATTCTCGCCGAAGAAAGTGTAACTCTGAATATCGGTTTGCGTATCTGAATAATGGCTTTTCCATAAATCGAACGAGTTCCACGTGACCAAGCTTAAAACACTTGGCGCATCGCGCAATGGTCGAACCAAGAGTGCGCTCTCAAACGCATAGAAGCCGTCCTTCTTGGATAGTAACTTTATCGCCTGCGAGTTCAGGCCTTGAGGGAAGGACGCCTCTTCAAAACCTGAGCCAATTGGATCGCTTGCTAGATCGACTAAGCTTTGAATGTTCTCCACGCTCAAAACCTAATCACAAATTTCGATCCTGCAACGACCTCCCCAGTCGCGCACGAGGTAAAGCCGCCCGAGCGGATCGTAATACAGCGCCGCCTCGAGCGCACCGGCATAGGACAGCGCGGCGCAGTTGGCATTGGTCTGCACCCGCCGCTCCACCAGGCGGTTCTCGACATCGTAAAGATAGACCGAGGAACCATCGGCGGTGAGGTTGCCGTTGGCGTCGTAGCAGAACGCCGCAGGGCCAGCCGTGGTGCACTGGTTGAGGCCGTTCGTCGCATAGGCCCGGTTGACGTTGACATGCCCATCCCAGGCATAGGCATCGTTGCTGCGCGTCTCGGCCCGGATCTGGCTCGCCGGATTGCGGGTATAAGCCCAGCTGACGTCGCTCGACGAGCCGTCGACATCGAGCGCGATCGAGGCAAGACGGCCGGCATCATCGTAGCCGAAGCTCGACCCATTGTTCGACGCCGTCCCGTAGGTCCACGCGCGTTGCGACAGTAGACCGCGCGCGTTAAAGCTCGCCGTGCCCAGCACCGTTGTCTCGTACCTCAGCGCAGTCGCGCGATCGAGCCCGTCGTAGTCGAACTGCCAGTAGTGCCCATCGGGATGCGTCACCCGCGTGCGGTTGCCGTTCGCATCGTACTGCGAGGAGACGGTCCGGCTGGTGCCATCGGTGGACTGGGTCTCGGACACGAGCCGCCCGAACCCGTCGTAGGTGCTCGCCACACCCGGGCTGGTTGACCCACTGCCGAACCGCACTGCCGTCTGCAGACCGCGCAGGTCGTAGTAATAGAACACATCGCGCGTGTGGATCGTCGGCAGGCCGCTGCGCTCGGGCACCGTCTTGCGGATCACCCGGTTCAGCGCGTCGTATTGATAGCCGAGCGTCGTGCCATCGCGCTTGCGATGCGTCAGTCGGTTGCCGTTAGCATCATCGGTGTAAGCCTCGTAGTCGCCCTCGTTGGGCGCGCGCGAACTCGACAGCGCGCTCGCGGGGGTCGCATCGTTGTAGGCCGTGGGTTTGGTCTTCGACGGGAACACCCAGCTGTTCAGCCGATCGTGGCCGTCGTAGCGCAGCTCCGCCCGGTTGCCGTTCGCATCGATCACGAACTTCTGGTTCCCGTTCGGGGTATAGGTGTAGGTGACATCGGCGATCTCGACCGGGGTCCCAACCGCCTTGCGCACCTGGAGCAGCTGGCCGGCCGCATCGTAGACGTTCTTCGTGATCCGGTCGGGCCCATGGCTCCCCTGGGTGCCAAGCGTACATGCACTCGCGGGCAGACTGGCGTAAATGGAGGGGTTCATCCGCACCGCGGTGCATTCCGGCAGCCCCTGATCGTTATAGCTGTATTGGGCTGCCGATACCGCAACGCCATCCGAACCGCGCGCCACCTCCAGTTGCTTGCGGCCCATATCGTCGTAGTTCGTCTCAACGCTCGACAGCAGCGAAAACGCCGAACCCCAATACCTCGGCTCGATGTCCTCGTTCTTTCAGCCCGACAGCGCCCCCGTTTCCACTTTCACCGGCCGGCCCGCGCCATCGTAGGTCGTACGTGTCGCTCCATGCCTCAAGGGACCCGAACCGTCCGGGTCAGGCAGAATGATGCCAGTCACGCGACCCATCGCATCGTAACGGTAGCCAGTCGTATGCGGAGAAGAAGAAGCTTGGGCCAAGAGGGGCGAGGCGTTCAGGGACATCCCCGCGAGCGCCAGCGCGGCGGCAAGGCGAAGCGCTCCGGGGCGCGTTGCTCCCGCCCGTCTCACGAGCAGCTTACCAGATTGGCCGTAGGCGTGGCCTCACTTATCTTGCGGCCGTACCTGTCATAGCCATAACAGGTACGCCGCGTCTGCCCGTTCGCCGTGACAGAAACTCCCCGAACGAAAAGGTTGTTTGGCCCCGAGTCAGGACCATAATCATAGGTGGTCACCACCTCGTCGCCCGCTCCCGAAGAGCAGCCCGTTCCGGAGGCCGCGCTTGTCTTGCAATATTCCTCGCTCGTCAGAACCCAGATCGGAGTCGCCGCCCGCGAGTAGCCGCCGGATGCATTCTTGATCCAGGCGTACCGCTGTCCATAGTAATAGCGTGTCTGCGAGCGGATTCCGGTCTCGTTTGCAGGCTGCGTCACGGTCAGCATTCCGCCATGGGTGGGGTCATAGGTAATGTGGGTCCGGTTTCCCCGCCCGTCGATCAGGAGACTCGGCTTCGCCGAGGTTACCGGACTGCCTGTGGCGTAACCCGCTTCTTGGACCAAATCTGGTAGGCTAGTACCCGGCTTGGTGTGCTCGACGATTTTATGGACATTGTAGTAGTATCCGTCGATATAGTAGTCGGTTCTATCTCCTTCGGGGTTTTCGCTCCATTGCAAGGTGGTCACCCAGCATTCGCCGGGATAGGTCACCGGAGCTTGCCGATCACAATAACTGCTCTCATAGGTTCTCCCCAGCTGGTCGACGATCTTTGTCGGCCCTGGTGTAGTTTGAAAGTTCGCATCACCAATGTTCGGCAAAGTATTGGGATCTCTCCGTGACTCCGGATGAATCGGAAAAGAATATTCGACTGAAAAGGTGCGGCCTGCCTGGTCGGTGACCGTACCGCCGGCGACTGACTGCGGAGGGGGTACGTCGCCATCGCCCCTCACGTATGGCGTGCGGCTATAGTTGTAAGTATAGCTGCGTCCGTCGGCGAACTGCTGGTGAAGAATAATGTCCTGCACGATGTGATCGGAGCTTACGCTGCCGCCAATGCTGTTGATCAGCCAGGGCGTTGTGGATCCCGGATTGATGAAACCCATGGTTCCGGTACCGGAATAGGTGAACCTCCACACCGCTCCCGTCGGATCCGTAACCGACGTGAGCCCGCCGCTGCCGTAGACATAAACTGCCGTCAACGCATTGTTTGACGGACAGACGCCATTGACCGGCATAACCGTCACGGCGAGGTTGATCGCGCAGGCTTTTGTTATTGAGCTCCAAGCGCTGCCATATTCGAACAGCAGCGCGTAACCGTCGGAGCTCACCACGTTGCGCAGGCGTGTATCGGAACCCGAGGGTCCTCCCGTTTGGTAAGAAAGCTTGTAGACAGTTCCTTCCGGCGAAGTGATCTCACTAGCGTATGCACAACGATCACTGAACGAGCATTCTCCAAAGCGGAGGGGCCGAAACTTCACTCGTGTGCCGTCCGATGCAGTTAGGGTATACACCACATTGTTGGAGGTGCGATCGCCGATATAAGTGAGTTTCGCATGCCCTCCGCGCGATATTTGGGAAAAATTGCTCTGATTCTGTCTACTGTCAAAAGTCTCCGACAGATCTCCGTAGTGAACATTGATACGGAAATCTTGGCCAGAATTGCGATTATAATTGTTGTTGAATATTCCGACGCGCTTTTCCGTGAGCATAATTTCCCAATTGTGCGTAAACTTTGCGAACGGCTTAATGTGCCCGCTGACCGTCGAACCCATCGTGCGCTCGAGCGATATGCCCCCGGTGGGGCTTCCGCTGCCAATTACGATATCGACGTGCCTATAGGCGTATTGTCCGGTTCTGATATCGACACCGCCTGGGGTAATCGCCCGTTCCTCTGCCGGTGGCGTTCCGTTGAGCGGCGTGATCTGACCCGCTGCGGGCGCAATGCCGAAGATCAAAAACGACATCCAACCGCATACGAACCACTTCATAATAACCACCCGAGTTAGCGTCGAGAATAAATAACAAGGCAGGCTTAAGCACCTTTCCCATCTACGGATCCAATATAATGGGCCCGCCGCACCCCAATGAGCTCACGCTGATATTGATTGTGCCGGTCGCGGATGCACCTCGCGCATCCCGGACCACATACGAAGCGACAGACGCCCCAGGCGACCCCGCACCCAAGACCGTCACGTAGCGATCGCCACTCATGAGTACTTGAGCGCCACCGCCCGACATCGAGACGCTGATTAGCTGGAAGCTGTCGCCGTCCGGGTCATAATCGTTCTGGATGACATCGATATTTGCCTGTCCGTTGCAGCTAACCGATGCATTGTCAGTTGTCGCTATCGGCGCCCGGTTTGGCGGTGGTGGCGGTGGCGGTGGCGGTGGCGGTGGCGGTGGCGGTTGCGGTGGCGGTGGCGGTGGCGGTGGCGGTGGAACTCCGCAAGATGAAGGCTGCTCCGATATGGTCGAGACGTAGCCAGTCCTGTTGCCGGCATCATCATACGAGATGTAATGCGTTGCGGTACTGTTCTGACTACATTCACTCATAACTACGACCAAGCGACCGAGGGCATCGTAAGTGAATTCCTGGGTGCTTTGCTGAGCCTCGGTGGGATGGGAAATCGTCAACGCCGTGAGCGCAACAGAGCTGAGCAGCGTCCAACGCAGCATCGAGAATCACCCTCCTGTTTTGTAGAAATATTTTATTGGCAAGCTATCGACGTCAAGTCCGATCGGCGGAAAACAATATCCAAAACGGGTGATTAAGCACAAGAAGTCGCAGACGACTTAGCAAACACCAATCACGTGAGCAGCGAAGAGATCGCTTGGCCGTATGTATTTGCAGGGGCGAGCACCAGGTTTGCCGCGCGGGAGATGCGGCTCGATCGCCGATCTAGGCTTCGTTGGACAACCGGAACAAATGCGCCATGTGAGCCTCCATCGGCGATGAGACCCATCTGAATCAGAATCTAGGATCATAATCCAAGCTTGCCGACAGCAGCCGGGCGATCATGCCAGAGATCATCGACAAGTTCGCGGCGCTATTAGCTTGCAATTTCGCTCAAGCGATTTTCAGGTTCGACGAGAATATACTCGCCTTCTGGTCGACAGTGTCGAAGTCGGAAACGATGCGATCCGGACTAGCGAGGCGAAGAACGCTGTGGCTGCGGCAGTTGCGGGTAATGCGCCGCACATAGTGCCCAAAGCTGAACGGAAATGGCGCGCCCGGCAGGACTCGAACCTGCTGCCTCAAGATTAGAAGTCTCGCGCTCTATCCAGATGAGCTACGGGCGCGCGCAGGCGGGCCATAGCGCGCTTTTCGCGCGCGGCAAATCGCGATGGGCAGCGCCATGGACGAGAGCCCCAGACGCTTGGAAACGGGCCGCGGCGCAGCGCCGGCGTTTCGCTATTACGATCTGGTGATGGCGGCGTTCGTGGCGATCCTGCTGCTGTCGAACGTGATCGGCGCGGCGAAGCCGTCATACGTCACGCTGCCGGGCGGCACGCAATGGTCGTTCGGCGCGGGCGTGCTGTTCTTCCCGATCAGCTACATCATCGGCGACGTTCTGACCGAGGTCTACGGCTATGCCCGCGCGCGGCGGGTGATCTGGACCGGGTTCGCCGCGCTGGCGTTCATGGCGCTGATGGCCTGGGTCGTGGTCGCGCTGCCACCCGCCGAAGGGTGGCCGGGGCAGGACGCGTACGAATTCGTCTTCGGCAATTCGTGGCGCATCGTCATCGCCTCGATGGTCGCGTTCTGGGCCGGCGAGTTCGCCAACAGCTTCGTGCTCGCCCGGATGAAGGTCTGGACCGCGGGCAAGGCGCTGTGGGCGCGCACGATCGGCTCGACCGTGGTCGGACAGGGGCTCGACAGCCTGATCTTCTATCCGCTGGCGTTCTGGGGCCTTGCCGGATGGCCGGTCGAGTTGCTGTGGCAGGTCGTGCTCTCGCAATGGCTGATCAAGACCGCGTGGGAAGCACTGCTGACGCCCGTCACCTATCTCGTGGTCGGCGCGCTCAAGCGGCGCGAAGGGGTGGACATCTACGATACCGGAACCGACTTTTCCCCCTTCGCCAAGGGGCCTCGGAAGACGAATTGAGGCCGGGCGCAAAGCCCGGCCTCTCCCCTCCCCCGACCGTCGTTGCGGTCAGAACGTGGCGCCGACCGCGACGCCGTAGCGGCGCGGATCGAGCGTGAAGATGTTGGTGAAGTTCCCCGACGTCGCATCGGTCAGATAGAGGCCGGTTATCGACGAACTGTCGAAGATGTTCTGGATGAAGCCGCGCACGTACCAGCCTCCGTCGGGGCCGTTCAGCTGGATCTGCGCGTTCGCCTGCACGAACGGTTCGATCCGGTTGACGTTGCCGTTGAAGACGTTGCCGTACTGCGTGCCCGTCATCGCGAGGTCGAAGCGCGGCACGAGCGTCATCCCGTTGCCGAACTCGGCGGTGTATTGCACGCCGATCGAGGCCTTCATCTCGGGCGCCTGGGGCAGCTTATTCCCCTTGAGGTTGACCTCGACCCCGGGGCTGAGCACCTGAAAACCGGCGGGCGCATTGGCCTGGAGCGCCGAGCAGATGCCGAACGCGCCGGTCGAGGCGATCCCGCTGTCCGACGGAAATTCCTCCGGCGGGCGCAGGCCGAGACTGCCGTTGACCGCCGTGACGAAGGCCGCGGCGGCGCCCGGCGCCGGGCCGGTCACCGCGCACAGCGCACCGTTCGAAATGTCCTTGATGATCACCGCATTCGGATCGCCGCCGCCGGGATCGCGCGGGTTGGAGAAGAACTGGTCGCCCGCGACCTCGGCGTGGAGATAGCTGAAGCTCGCGTTGATCAGCCAGCGGTCGGACGGGCGGATGATGCCTTCGATCTCGACGCCCCAGATATCGGCGTCGATCGTGTCGTTGACCGAAGTGCGCGCGATGATCCGGCTGAGCTGCAGGTCCTTGTACTTGTAATAGAACGCGGTGGCATTGAGCTGCAGCGCACCGTTCGCGAAGACATTCTTGCTGCCGATCTCGAACGCGTCGATCTGTTCCGGATCGAAGCTTTCCGACACGGCGAACACGGGCGAGAGCGGCGGATTGATCCCGCCCGACTTGTAGCCGCGCGAATACGATGCGTAGAGCAGGTTGTCCGGCGTCATCTGGAAATCGAGCACCGCGCGGCCGGTGATCTTGTCGAACGAAACCTCGCGCTGCTGCGAGACCTGATTACCCGGCAAACCAGGGTCGGCATCGAAGCTGCCCACGAACGGGGAATCGAACGGATCGCCGTCGTTGCTGAAAGGATTGAGGAAGTTCGCCAGCGTCGTGCGCGCGATGACCGATTTCTTGTCGTTGTTGTACCGCAGGCCGCCGGTGAGCTTCAGCCGGTCGCTGATGTCGAAATAGACTTCGCCGAAGATGCCGTAGCTGTCGAGTTCGAAGTCCTGCGTGTTGTTGCGGTACATCGAGGTCGCGAGATACGACGGCGGAAGGCCCGCGCTGAAGGCCGAGAACGCGCCGAGGATACCGGTGGCGTAGTCGAGCCCGAACGAGTTCACGTAGTAGCTGTTCTCGCTGACCCGCGTGTGGGCGTAGATGCCGCCGACGAGGAAGTTGAACGCCCCGTCGAGGTCGCTCGACAGGATCGCCTCGGCAGACCACGACTTCTGATCCTGGTTCGATCGGTCGAACGCGGCCGGCACGTCGGAACAATAGGCGTGCCCTTCGTAGACGCCCTGATTTTCCTGCAGGTTGTCCGACGCACAGAGCTGCCCGGTCGGGCCGTCGGGAATCAGCGCCTCGGCGATCGGCTGGAAATAGGCCGCCGAGCCCGGCACGAACACGCCCGGCGCGCCCGGCACCGGAATGCCGTTCTGCGCCAGAAACGCGAGCGTGCTGAGCCCGGTGAGATAGCCCGAGCGATCGAGCACGCCGAGGTTGTAGTCCTGCCGCGAATCGACCGTGGTTTCCTGATAGATGCCACCGAGCGAGAGATTGAACGCGCCGAAGCGCTGCTCGAACCGCGCCTGGATCTGCAGCTCGTCGGCGAAGTATTCCGGCGTGAACGCCGTGCGCACCGTGCGCACGTCGTCCGGCTCGACGAAATTGCCGTATCCTTCGCCATCGTCGGGATAGACGCTGCCGAGGCCGAGCGCCGCCGGAATGCCCTGGATGGCGAACAGCTCGCGCGAACTGAGCACCGAGGCTAGCGTCGCATCCGCATTGGTCTTGGCGAAATCGAGCCGCCCGTTGAGACAGCCGAGCACCCCGGTCGGATCGCGCTGGCACATCTGCTTCTGGATGCGCAGCCGGTTGTCGTTCTCCCGGAAATAATAGCCCATCAGGTCGATCGTGGTATCCGGCCCCGGCTCGAAGCGCAGGCTGCCGCGCACTGCGTACATGTCGCGGTCGTCGATCCGGCTGTCATCGTAGAAGTTGCGCGTGTAGCCGTCGCGATTGAGATAGAACCCGGCCACGCGCAGGCCGAGCACCTCGCCGACAGGTAGGTTGATCATGCCCTTGGCCTTCACGCTCTCGAAGTTGCCGTATTCGACTTCGGCGGCGGCGCCGAAGGCGGACAGGTCGGGCTTGGCGGTGACGACGTTGACCACGCCAGAGGTCGCATTGCGGCCGAACAGCGTGCCCTGCGGGCCGCGCAGCACCTCGACTCGTTCGAGATCGAAGTATTCGGTTTCGAACAGGCGCGTGCCGAACAGCGGCGCGCCGTTGGTGTGGATCGCCGTCGCGCTGTCGCAGGTCACACCGACGCACAGATCGCCGATGCCGCGGATGGTGAAGCTCGATCCGGTGAAGTTGCCCTTGGAGAAGGACACGTTCGGCAGCGTCAGTTGCAGGTCGCTGGCGTTCTCGATCTGCTGCGCCTCGAGGGCTTCGGCGGTGAACGCGCTGACCGCGATCGGCACTTCCTGCAGGCTCTGGTTCTGGCGCTGGGCGGTAACGACGATAACGCTGCTGGTGTTTATAGTATCGTCGCCGTCCTGCGGCGATACGTCCTGTGCGTACGCAGGTAAAGCGATGCAGCCGGCGCAAATGCCGGCAAGCAGGGAAGCCCTTACCCTCATCTGTCCTCTCCTCGTGCCCAGTCATCTGATGCGACTTGAACCGCAAGGAAAGTAAATCAGAAACAGTGATTATGGCAATAGGGTTGCGATATGCAGCCTGTTCGCAATTCGGAAATTTCCGAATACGATTGCACGCCTGGCTGGCGAACATGGGCATTCCCCTACGTCAAGTGCGGCAGCGGCGCCGCTTGCGCGCGTGGATATTTCGCTACAGGTGTTGCTTCGGCGCGACGCTGCGGCGTCGGGTCAGGTCAGCGAGGCGCTGTCCGCGATCGCGCTGATGCCGCGCCGGCCGTTCGCGTCGCGGCCGAGCTGGACGATCACGTCGATCACCGAGGCGGCATAGGCGATCGTGTCCGAACGGGTCAGCCCGATGCCGGTCTGCATCACCATCAGCGCCAGTTGCTCGAGCGCGCCGCGCAGCGAATTGGCGTGGATGGTCGAGAAGCTGCCCGGATGGCCGGTGTTGATCGCGCGCAGGAAGCTCACGCTCTCCGCCCCGCGCAACTCGCCGAGCACGATCCGATCGGGCCGCAGGCGCAGCGCGGCCTGGAGCAGCTCGTTGGCGGTGACCTTCGCCTCGCCCAGTTCGCCCTTGACCGCGACGAGCCCGACGCCGTTCTCGCCCGGCAGGCGCAGTTCCGCCGTATCCTCGACCAGCACCACGCGCTCGTGCCGCGGAATCTCGCCGAGCATGGCGTTGAGAAAGGTGGTCTTGCCGGTGCTGGTGCCGCCCGAGATCAGGATCGTGCGCCGCTGGCGGATCGCCTCGCGCAGATAGGCGATCGGCTCGGCCTGGGGATCGGGCAGGGCCTCTACCGCCGACTGGCTCAGCGGCCCCGCGTCGTAGGCGTCGAGCGGCAGGTCGAGCCGGCGGTGGCGGCGGATCGCCATCGCCCAGTGGCGACGCGCGGCGGGTGGGCCGCAGAACTGCACCCGCGCGCCGCCCCAATCCTTGGCGGGCAGCGTGGCGCCGAGCAAAGGATGCTCGCGGTTGATCCCTTGATGGCTGACGCGCGCGACCTGCTCGGCGAGCCGCTGGACCAGCCGGTCGTCGATATGCGGCGTCTCGATACGCTGCATGCCCGGCGCGGTGGCGTCCTCGATCCATACCTCGCCGGGGCGATTGACGAGGATCTCGGTCACCGTGTCGCGGTCGAGCCATTCACGGAACGGCGCGAGATAGGCGTCGAGATAGACGCTGCGCTCGCCGGAGGCGCTGTCGTCCGTCTTGAGCGGGTGGATGTCGGCCGCCATGCCCGTGCCCTACCTGACCGCCGCGACCTGGCTGAAATCGAGATCGCGCGCGGTGAACACGCGGATCGGCTCGCCTTGCCGCACCCGGATCGTCGGGCCGATCTGGCTGTCCTGCTGCGCGGCGACGCTGGCGGCGGACTGCCCCGCCCCGCCCAGCACCACCGACGCGCCGCCGGTGCCGATCGCCGACAGCCCGCCGACGACGGAAAGCAGCATGGCCGAGCCGAACCGGCGGAAGAAATGGCTGTCGACCTCTCCCGCGAGGCCGGTCGTCCCGTCGAAGCCGATCGCGGGCGAGGCGATCGAGACCGAGGCGCCGTCGGGCCGGATCAGCCGCTGCCAGATCACGTAGGCGCGCTTCTGCCCGCCCTGCACGCCCGACTGGTACTGGCCGATCAAGCGGCTGCTGCGCGGCACGAGCACGCGGGTGCCGTCGAAGCTGCGCACATCCTGGCTCACCACCGCGCGGACGTAGCCGGGCACATCGGTGTTGATTGCGGTTTCCAGCACCGCGGGGATCAGCGTGCCCTGGGTGACGGTCGTCTGCGGATTGACCATCGCCTGCGCCTGCGCGGTGGTGCCGCCGACGCCGCCGATGCGGCTGGCGAAGTCCGACGCCGAACTGCCGGTCGCGGTGGCGCTGGCGACCGCTTCGCCCGCGCCGGGCGCAGCGCCGGGTGCGGCCGCCGTGACGGTTCCGGCATCGTAGACAACGGTCGGGCTGGCATAGGGATTGCCCATCGCCATCGGTGCCGGATTGGCCGCGAGCACCGGGCTCGGTGCGGGGTCGGCCTGCGGGCGCACCGGCGCGTTCGGCGCGGGCACCGCCGCTGCTTGCGTTGGCTGGACGGCGGCCTGCTGCGCCGGCGCGGGCGCGACCTGCGGGTTGCCGACGCCATCGGGTTCGCCCAGCCGCGTCGAATCCATCCCGATGAACGTCGCCGCGCCGAGCAGCGCGACGATCGCCACCCCGGCGATCAGCCCGAGCGTGTCGGACTTGCCCTTGCGCTGGGTGACCGCCGGAAAAGCGTTGCGGCTGGCGAGATCGATGACCTCGGCCGTCTCCTGCTCGCGCGGGTCGACATCGTTGGCGGCGGCACCCTGCTTGCGCGTGGGCAGCTTCGTGGCGAGGCGCATTACCTGTTCTCCCCTGCCTGAGCCAGCGCGGCCGAGCCGTGCGGGCGTTCGGGCCGTTGCGGCCCGGTGTTGGTGAGCACGGCGCTGTCGTCACCCGACCGCAGCACCAGTTCGCGCGGGACGCCGTCGACCACGATCGTGTCGCCGCGCACAGTAAAGTTCACCGGCCCTTCGGTGCCCTCACGGTCCTTTACCAGGATCGCGGGCACCGCCCTGCCGTTGGGCCAGGTGAGGAAGGTGGCGTTGCCGTCGTCGTAGGTGCGCGTGGGCAGCAGCGCGGCATCGCCCGCACTTGCCCAGGCGAAGTTGAGCTCGGCCGGGTCGACCACCGCGTAGGGATCGGTCGCGGCGGCGACCTCCACCGCGCTCGGTCCGCCAGCCAGCATCGGCGCCTCTTCCTCCGGCTCTTCGGGATAAGTGAACTTGAGCACGTACAGCGGGTTGGCGCGCGGACTTGCGACGAGATCGAACAGATAGGTTCGCTGGTTGGTCACCACCGTCATGTTCGTCTTCGCGGTGGGTGCGAGCGGCTTCACGAACAGCAGGTTCGCCCGCTTGTTCGGCGTCACCTGCCAGGATTCGGAATCGCCGATCGCGACGTTCTCGATCGCTTCGTCCTCGCCGAACTGGATCGTCGCCTGCACTTTCGTGCGGCCCTCGATCGTCACCACTTGCGCAGGGTCGTAGAGCCGCTCGACCAGCCGGGCGTCGTCGGCCATGGCGGGCGCGGCGAGCAGCGTGAGGGCGAGCGCGGGAAAGGCCACGCGGATCATTTCGATGTCTCCGAAGTACGGGTTGCGGGGGCGCGGAAGCGGGTGCCGATGCCGCTGGTGCGCGAGGTCGAAGGGCTGAGCGAGCGCGTCGCGCCGCCGGTCGCGGCGGGGCCGATCACGCGCGTTTCGCGGTGGGTTGCCGAGCCCGGTCCGGCATCGTTGGCGGTAGCGGCGGTGGGCACGGCGGACAGCGCGATCCGGCGTTGCGAAACCGAGGTGGCGGCAGCTTGCCCCTGCGCGGCGACGGCGGGCGTCTGCATGGCAACCGGCGCGGGCGCGGCGGACCGGCCACCACTGTCGCTGTCACGATCGCGCACCAGCCCGAACACGCGCCACCCGGCGACCATCGTCCCGGCGACCTTCAGCACCATCACCATCAGCGCCATGTGAACCGCGCCGATCAGGAAGAACGCCACCGCCGCCTGCGGATCGACCTGACCGGGGGTGGAGGCCAGCGCGGCAAGGATCGGCACCGCCATTTCCAGCATGATCCCGCCGCCCAGCACGGCGAACAGCGGGGTCAGCGCCAGCAGGACGACGCCTTTGAGCCAGCCGGTGAACAGGCCGCGCGTCCCCTCGAACAGCGCCAGCACCACGAAGATCGGCCCGAGCGCGACGAGCACCGCCAGCCCGATGCGCGCCGTCACCAGCACGCCCACGGTGCCGAGCAGGAACAGCATCGCGCCGAGCCACAGGATGCCTTCGGGCGAGAAAGCGCCGAAATCCTCCTGCCCCTGCGTCGCCTGCTGGATCGCAGCGAAGACCACGTCGATCTTCTCCGCGAACACCAGCGTGGCCGACCCTTGCGTGCCGCCGAGCACGCCCGCCAGCCAGTCGGGCGCGCCGAGCGCGAGGTTCCAGACCACGCTCTGATACGCGACCCAGCTCGTCGCGAAGGTCACGACGAGGCCGAGGGTTACCATGCGCGGAGTCAGCGATTTCACGCCGATGTTCGTGCGGCCCAGCAGCAGCGCGATCGCGAACAGCGCGACGAACAGCGTCAGCGCGATCGTCAGCACGGGGGTCAGCGCGCCGCCGGGCGCGAACAGGCGGCCGAAGGCCTGCGCGGTGAACTCGCCCGCGGTGCAGTCCACCGCCTGCAGTGCGGCGGCGACGCCGTTGCCGACCTGATCGGCGGCGGCCTGGCAGGCGGCGCTCATTCGGCGGCGAGGCGGAAGGGCATTTCGCCCTCCGCCATCCCTTCGTCATCCGCCGCCGCGCTCCCCCCCGGCCAGGCATGGCCGGTGAGCGCGGGGAACCAGTCGGCCGGATCGTCGCCCATCGCCGCGCGCAGCACGTCGAGCCGGCGGACCGAGCTTTCGCGGCCCGACAGCACCGTCAGCACCTCGGGCGCGCCCGACAGGTCGAGCCGCACGACCACGCTCGCATCGGGCTGGCGCACCAGGAAGCAGCGGCTGTGTGCGGGCAGGCTGCGGATCAGCGCCAGTTCGTGGCCCGTCAGGCCGAAGCCGTCGCAGTAATCTTCCGGCCGTGCACGACTGTTGGGCATGAACACCATCGTCGCGGTCTGCTCGACCAATGCGGTGGAAATGCGGCTCTCCAGCGCATCGCGCGCGCTCTGCGTGGCGAAGCCGACCAGCGCGTTGCGCTTGCGCAGCGTCTTGAGCCAATCGCGGATGCGCGCGGCGAACACCGCATCGTCGAGCGCCTTCCAGCCCTCGTCGATCAGGATCATCGTCGGCTTCCCGTCCAGCCGCTCGTCAATGCGGTGGAACAGGTACATCATCACCGGCGTGCGCAGCTTCGGATTCTCGAGCAGCGCGGTCATGTCGAAGCCGAGCACGCGGGCCGACAGGTCGAGCCGGTCGTCGGCATTGTCGAACAGCCAGCCGTGTTCGCCCGCATCGATCCAGGCGGACAGGCGATCGGACAGATCGCCCGCCTCGGGCCGGCGCGCGCCCGACAGCAGCTCCTTGAAGTGGCGCAGGCGGCGGAGCGTGGCGTCGTTGGCGTAGGCGGCATCAACCGCGTGGGCGATCGTCGCCAGTTCCTCCGGCCCCTCGGCCTTGAGCAGCACGCCCAGCCAGTCGCGCAGGAACGCGCGGTTGGCGGCGGTATCGGGCAGCGCGAGCGGGTTGAACCCGGTCGGCTCGCCCGCGCTGATCCGGTCGTAGCGCCCGCCGATCCCGCGCACGAACAGCTCGCCGCCGCGATCCTTGTCGAACAACACGGTGCGGGGCGCAAACTTCTGCGCCTGCGCGGCGAGGAAGTTCATCACCACCGTCTTGCCCGAGCCGGAGGGGCCGATCACCGAAAAGTTGCCGAGATCGCCGGTGTGGAAGTTGAAGAAGAACGGTGTCGAACTGGTGGTCTGGAGCAGCGTCACCGCCTCGCCCCAGTGATTGCCCTGCGCCTGCCCCAGCGCCATGCCGTGCAAGCTGCCGAAGCTCGCCATGTTGGCCGAGGAGATCATCGCGCGGCGCACGATATATTGCTCGTTGCCGGGGAACTGCGCCCAGAAAGCGGGTTCGAGATTGGTGTCCTCACGCACCGCGATCGCGCCGGTGTCGGCAAGCGCGGCAGCGCAGGCGGCGGTCGCTTCGTCCAGCCGGGCGAGATCGCGCTCGCGCACCAGCACGGAGAGATGGTGATCGCCGAAGCCGACCGCGCCGTTGCCCAGCGCGTCCCGCGCCGCGAGCATGTCGGACCGTTCGGCGGCAGCTTCCTCGTCCGCCGAGCGCAGGCGGCGCAGCGCGAGGTCCATTCGCTCGCGCGCGGTCTGGCGCTCGGCCGGGGCGTAGCTTTCGGACACGACGAGTTCGAACGGCAGGCGCAGCAATGCGTCGAGCAGGCCGGGCGAGGTGGCGTCGGGATAGTCCTTGAGGCTGAGCAGCGCGGCGAAATCGGGTTCGCCCGAACCGCGCAGTTCCATCGCGTCGAGCCCGAAACTGGCGCGGCGGTAAGGCAGCATGTGGCCCACGTCGGCATCGTCGTGCGGGCGGCGCACCGGGCGCATCTCGCCGTTGTAGAGCGCGCTCAGCAGTTCGAGCAGTTCGTTGTTCGCCCTGCCCTGCGCGCCCTCGTAATCGCCGAGGACCGAGGCGCCATAGGCCTGGAGCGAAGCGACGAGCCCGGTCGCCGCCGCCTTGAGCGAGCGGATGTCCTTGGGATCGGGCTCGATCTCCTTGCGGCCCCTACCCTTTCCGGCGCGGTTCCACATCTTCGCCGCGCGTTCGGCGAGACCCGCCTTGCCGCGCGCCGGGCGGCGGATCAGGGTGACGAACTGGTCGTTAACGAACAGCGCGCCCGAACCGAGCCGTTCCTTCCACCGCGCGTCGATATGGCGGCTCAATGGATCGGCGAACTCGGCATCCAGTTCCACTTCCACCCGGCGGCGGACGACGTGGTGATACATCACAAAACGCGCATCGAGAGTGGAGCGCAGCACCACCTCGCGCGTCGCCGCGTGGGCGTTGAGCGCGTCGGTATCCTCGGTCTCGAACAGCAGGCCGGGCACCTGCAGCGCGGTCATCACCGAACCGTCGCGCAGCAGCAGCGTGCTTTCGTCGATCAGCCGGGCATAGGGCAGGCGGTCGCCGGCGCGGGCTTCCTTCGCGCTCCAGGCGGCGGCTCCGATCCACTTGCTCATTTTCGATCCGACCCCTTTCAGGTCTTCGTCACGCGGCGTAGCTGTTGCAGCCCCACCGCTTGAAGTTCTTCACCCGCGGACACTTGCTGACCTTGGTCATCCACAAGTCGAACACGCGCGGTTCGCGCAGGCAGGCGAAGTAGCCGATGCCGTGGATCATCACGGCGGCGGGCAGCGCGAGGAAGCTGCCCGTGATGAGGAACAGCTCGGTCGTCACCGCCGCGTTGATGATGAAGAAGTTGTACGTCACGCCCGCGAACATCTGCGGCCGCGTGAGCGCGCGATGGACGGGGTGGCGGACGAGCTGGTCCACTTCAGCCCGCCGCCTGCTGGATACCCGCGACGATCGAAGCCGCGCCGAACAGGATGAAGCAGCCGATGATGACGGTCGCGCCGAAGCGCCAGTTCATTCGCCCGGTCAGCATCAGGAAACCGACCGCGGCGACCGCCATCACCGCGACCGCGGTGGCGACATTGCCCAGCAGCGTGCCCTGCAGCCAACCGAGCGCGGCGACGATCGGGCCGGACCCTTGCGGATCGGCGGCGGCCTGCGCGAAGGAGGCGGTGGGGGTAAGCAGCGCGGCGGCGGCGGAAAGTCTGGCAAGCGAACGCATCAAATCGAAATCCTAGCGGGAATGGTCGGAGAGACGGCCCATGATGGCCGCCACGTATGTCTTGGTTTCGCGAATGTTCGGAATGCCGCCCGCGCGCTCGACCCGGCCGGGCCCGGCGTTGTAGGCGGCCAGCGCCTTTTCCAGATCGCCGCCGAACCGGTCGATCTGCGCGCGCAGATACCGCGCGCCGCCTTCGAGGTTGGCGAACGGATCGTGCGGATCGACGCCCAGTTCGCGCGCAGTGCCGGGCATCAGCTGGGCGAGCCCGCGCGCGCCGACGGGCGATACCGCGTCTTTGCGCCAGCGGCTTTCCTGCCACACCAGCGCCTCTATCAGCGCGGGGCTGAGATCGAAGCGGCGCGACAGTTCGGCCACCTTCGCGGCGTAGAGTTCGGGAATCAGTGCGGCGGGGAGCGCGGGATCGGCGATCGCGTTCGCGGGCACGGCGTAATCGGCCGACAGTTCGACCACGTCCGCCGGAAGCGGCACACCGCCTTCTGCCGAACCCGCGACTTGCGGCCCGGCGATCCAGCGCGCGCCCTCGGCGCCGATTTCCATGACATCGGCGTGCGCAGGCGCGGCCATCGCGGCCATGCCCGCAGCAAGCGCAATACCTGCCGATCTGTCGAGAATCATCGAACCCTCCGTCCGATCCCTTTGCGCACCCTACATGACAGGCTGGTGACAGCAAGTCGGACCGACCCGACAAGGGTTCGCACACGCTCGCCCCTCCTCGAGCGAAGCGGAGGCTACTCTACAAGCGACGGAAAGACCAAGGCTTTCTGCCCGAGCACGCGCAGAGCGCGTCGCGGATCAGCGCATCGTCATCCGGCCAGCGGGCGCAAAGGCGCCGCTATCGAGCAGACGTAGCGCACGGCGCGCGAGATCGCCGGAATCGACCCACTCGCCCCCGGCGAGTTCGAGCCGCACCGTGGATTCGCTGCGGGCGACCGCGCGGAACATGGCGCGCGCCTCTTCCTCGTGCCCTTCGCGCGCGTGGGCGATGCCGAGGTTGATGAGCCGCGCCGGATCGTCGCTTTCGAGGCGGTCGTTGGTCTCGATCCGTTCGATCGCGGCGCCGTTCTTCTGTGCCAGCAGATCGCGATAGGCGACGTCGGGCGCTGTAGCTCCTTGAGCCATCAACACCACGGCCGCGATAGTTACGAGCGCCATTGTTCTTCTCCCACAGGTTCTCCGTATGGAAAATCTGCGCTCCGCCCCGGTCGAATGCAATAAAAATGTCATACTGTCACGCAATTGTAATATTCGCACCTTCACACTCACAGATTGTCATTTTTGTCGTCTTTAAGTCGTATTTATGTCTTTGAAGAAAAAGGCATCTACGCAAAGAAACTGTCACGCACCGGTCCTACTCGGCGAGTCGCGACTTCGAATTCGCGCTTTTTCCGATTCTCGGTTTTTTGAGGGGACCGCTCGCTGTGAAAACGCTTCAACGATCCATCGTACTCGGCTGCGGCCTGGTCATTCTGGCCGGCTGCGGTGCCGACGAAATTTCCTCGCCCGGCACCGGCGGCGACGTCATCATCAACCCGCCGGCCACGCCGCCCCCCCCTCCCCCGCCGCCGCCTCCGCCGCCCGCATCGGTCTCGCCGGCGAGCGGCTGCCCGACCATCTCCGATCCGCAGGGCCTCACCGATGGCGGCACGATCACCGGGCCGACCGGCGAATATCGCATCTGCACGCTGCCCGCGCGCTTCAACGCCTCGTCCACGCTGCCTTATGTCGAAGGCCTGCTCTACCAGCTCAACGGCCGCGTCGATGTCGGCACCGACGGGGGCCCGGCGCCCGACGCTTCGGACGGCGCGGACGACACCAACGTGACGCTGACGGTCGAGCCGGGCGCGATGTTCTACGCCAGCGGCGCGGCATTCCTGAACGTCAACCGCGGCAACCAGATCAACGCGGTCGGCACGGCCGAAATGCCGATCATCTTCACCAGCCGCGACAACGTGCTAGGCCTGAACAACGAGAATTCGTCGGGCCAGTGGGGCGGCGTCGTGCTCTCGGGGCGCGCGCCGGTGACCGACTGCACCGTCGCGCCGAACGCCACGCCCGGCTCGGTCAACTGCGAACGTCAGGTCGAAGGCGCGGCGCAGCCGGCGATCTTCGGCGGGGCGACCGACGACGACAGCTCGGGCGTGATGCAATATGTCCAAATCCGCTATTCGGGCTTCGTCCTCTCGGGCGACAACGAACTGCAGTCGCTCACCACCGGCGGCACCGGCACGGGCACCGAACTTGACCACATCATGAGCTTCAACAGCTCGGACGACGGGGTCGAATTCTTCGGCGGCTACGCC
The DNA here is from genome assembly GCF_041912895.1 of Pelagerythrobacter sp. Taxonomy (NCBI): domain Bacteria; kingdom Pseudomonadati; phylum Pseudomonadota; class Alphaproteobacteria; order Sphingomonadales; family Erythrobacteraceae; genus Pelagerythrobacter; species Pelagerythrobacter sp. The sequence goes on from NZ_JAYSGI010000001.1 coordinate 1,303,256, forward strand.
AACGTCAAGAACCTGATCGTGGTCGGTTCGGAAGACGATGCGCTCGACACCGACACCGGCGTCCAGGCCAACCTGCAATACGTGATCGCCGTCAGCCGCGCCGGGGCCGGAGACACGATCATCGAGGCCGACTCGACCAACGTGAACATCGAGAACACCCCGCGCCAGAACACGCAGATCTCGAACGCGACGTTCGTCTACAACGGCTCGGCCGGCGATCAGGCGATCCGGCTCCGCGGCGGTACGGACTATGCGATCGTCAACTCGGTCCTGGTCGATCAGACGGGCGCCACGCCGTGCCTGCGCATCGACGATGCCGAGACGATCCGTCCGGCCAATGCTGGCCTGGACGATGCCGGCCCGCCGGTGTTCAACTCGTTCGTGGTCGATTGCGCGACCCCGTTCCGCGACGGCGGCAGCGTTACCGCGGCGCAGGCCGAAGCGATCTTCGATGCCGGGGCGAGCAACAATTCGGCCTTCACCAGCACGCTATCGATGACCTTCATCAACGGCACCAACGAGAGCGGCGTACCGGCGTTCGATCCGACCGCGCTGTCGAGCTTCTTCGACAACGTCGACTACATCGGCGCGGTCCGCGACGATGCCGACACCTGGTACGCGGGCTGGACCTGCAATTCGGCGACGGCGACGTTCGATCCCGATGGCAGCGATTGCAGCTCGCTGCCGATCTACTGATCGCATGACGAACCGGGGAGGCGTCTCGCTCGCGGGCGAGCCGCCTCCCCGCACTTTCGGGCCGCGCGCCCGCCGAACGATTTTTCGAACGTCCACACGAAGGGGGTCACCCACCATGTCCACTGGCAAGCAGTTGGCGGGGCTGCTTCTGCTCACCACCGCACTCACCTTTCCCGGCGCCGCACTGGCGCAGGGGACCGTCGGTTCGCCCGGCACCGGTGCGCAGGGAACCCCGGATCCCGAAAGCGACGAGAACTTGGCGAGCCAGGCACAAGGCGTCGAGGAAACGGCAGAGCAGCAGCCCGACGAAGCGGAAATCTCCATCCCCGGCGGCGGCAACGAGATCGTCGTCACCGGCCGCCGCACGCAGGACGTGACGCGCAGTTCGACCCAGGTCGTCTCGGTCCTGACCAGCGAGCAGATCGCCCGGACCGGCGAAGGCGACATCGCGGGCGCGCTCGGCCGCGTGACCGGCCTCTCGGTGCAGGGGCAAGGCTTCGTCTACGTCCGCGGGCTCGGCGACCGCTATTCGCTCGCACTGCTCAACGGGCTGCCGCTGCCCAGCCCGCAGCCGCTGAGCCGCGTCGTCCCGCTCGACATCTTCCCGACCGACGTGGTCGCATCCAGCCTGGTGCAGAAGACCTATTCGGCCAACTTCCCCGGCGAATTCGGCGGCGGCGTCATCAACCTGACCACGCGCGCGATCCCCGAGGAAAGCTTCCTCGAGATCAGCGCCGGGATCAGCGGCGACGAACAGACGACCTTCTCGGGCGGGATCGACTATTACGGCTCGGATTTCGACTGGGTCGGCTTCGACGACGGGACGCGCGACGTGCCGCCCGCGCTGCGCGATTTCTTCGACAGCGGCCTCCGGATCAACGATCTCGCGGTCGACCAGCAGGCGATCGCCAAGCAGCTCGGCAATCCTAACCTCGTGCTGACCCAGCGCGTGGACGAGCTGCCCGTCAACTGGTCCGCAGGGCTGACCGCGGGCACGTCGTTCCCGGTATTCTCCGACGGGCAGTTCGGCGTGATCGCGACCGCCGGGATCAGCAACAAGTGGCGCAACCGCTCGATCGTGTCGCAGACCGCGGTCAACGCCGACCTCGATCTCGATACCGATTTCCGCGATTTCGTGACCGACAACCGGATGCTGGTGAACGGCCTGCTCGGGTTCGGGCTCGAGGTCGGCGACCATCGCTTCCGCTGGACCAACCTCTACATCCGCGACACCCTGAAGCAATCGCGGCTCGCCCTCGGCGACGACTTCCAGGATGGCGATACCGAGTTCCAGCAGGATACCGCGTGGTACGAGCGGCAGCTGATCGACAGCCAGATCGTCGCCGAGCTCGAGTTCGGCGAGCTCGATGTCGACCTGCGCGGCGGCTACGCGCAGACGCAGCGCGACGCGCCATACGAATACAGCTTCACCTACGTGCGGACGAACAACGCCAACGATCCGCTGGGCGATCTGTTCGTCAACGTGCTCGACCGCCAACGCGGCAGCGCCTCGGTGGCGTTCTCCGACCTCAAGGAAGACCTGTGGTACGGCGGGATCGACGTCGGCTACGCGTTGACCGACTGGCTGCGGCTCACCGCGGGCTACGCCTACACCGATACCGACCGCTATTCGGAACGGCGCGAGTTCCTGTTCGATGCCGACACCGGGTTCGACGATGCGGTCGGCGCGCTGCGGCCCGACCTGCTGCTCGGCGACGCGGTGATCGAATACTACGGCATCGGCCTGATCGAGACGACGCAGTCCGACCCGGCCTTCGCCGCCGGGCTGGAGATCCAGGCCGGATACGTTCAGTCGCGGATCAACCCGGTCGAAGGCGTCACCTTCGATCTCGGCGTGCGCTACGAAGACGCGCGGCAGAGCGTCGATCCGGTTGAGGTCTTCGCCGCGCCGACCAATTCGGGCAGCTCGACGCTGCTGGAGAACGATTACTACCTGCCGGCGGGCACGATCACCTGGGAAGTCACCGACGCGCTCCAGGCGCGGCTCAGCGCTTCGAAGACGATCGCGCGGCCGCAGTTTCGCGAGCTGATCTTCCAGACCTACTACGACCCGGAAACCAACCGCCAGTTCAACGGCAATCCGCTGCTCGTCGACAGCGAGCTGACCAACCTCGAAGGCCGGCTCGAATACTACTTCGGCAACGGCAACCGCGTGTCGCTGGCGGGCTTTTACAAGGACATCGAGCGCCCGATCGAGGTTTTCTCGGCCTTTTCGGACAACGTCCAGGTCAGCGGCTTCGCCAATGCCCCCAAGGCGCAGCTTTACGGCGCCGAGTTCGAATTCCAGTACAACCACGACCTGATCGACTGGGGCGGCTGGTTCGAAAGCAAGCGCGCGATCGCGGTGGCGAACTACACCTACACCGATTCGCAGATCGAAGTGGCCGAGGGCAATACCACGAGTGTGTTCCCGAGCGGGGCGCGCCCGGCGACCGACTTCTTCCGCGACGGGGTGCCGCTCACCGGACAGTCGGACCATCTGGTCAACCTGCAGTTGGGGCTGGAGGACACCGACCGGCTGCAGCAGTTCACCTTCCTCGTCTCCTACGCGAGCGAACGGGTGACCGCACGCGGCACGTCCAGCCTGCCCGATATCGTCGAGGATCCGGGGCTGCGGGTCGATTTCGTCTATCGCCAGGAACTCGACGTGTTCCGCGTGCCGGTCGAAGTGAAGCTGGAAGCGCGCAACATCTTCGGCCGCGACCACTTCGAATATCAGTCGAACGGGACCAACCGGATCGAGATCAACAGTTACGAGGTGGGCCAGAGCTTCGCCTTGTCGCTGTCGACCGAATTCTGACCACGCTGAAAGACCACCCTGACTGGGCCGCCCGTGCGGGCGGCCCGTCTTTTTCGCCTCAGGGCGCGTCGAAGACGTAGCCGAGCGAACGGACGGTGCGCAGCGGATCGCCCGCACCGGCGGCCTTCAGCGCGCGGCGCAGGCGGCCGATCCAAACATCGACCGTGCGTTCGTCGATCGGTGGATCGAGCTTGCCGAGCCCGCCGATCAGGTCGGCGCGCGAATGCACCCGGTTGGGATTTTCGGCGAAGAAGCGAAGCAGGCGAAACTCGTTCGGACGCAGCCGGATCGCCTGCCCCGCCCAGCGCGCCTGGAGCGCGGTGAGATCGATCGACAGGTCGCCGAGTTCGATCCGCTGCGTCGAACGATGTCCGGGCCGGTGCGACTGCAGCGCGAGCACCCGGTCGAGTACCGACCGCCGATCGAGCGGCCCGATCATGTAATCGTCCGCGCCGGCGCGCAGAGCCCGCCGGCGATCTTCGGCGTCGTCGCTTTCGAGGACCATCGTCACGTGGGCTTCGCCGGTTCGCGGATCGGCACGCAGGCGACGGCACATCTCCAGCCCGGCGAGGTCGTCCAGCACCCAGTCGACGAATGCCCAGATCGGCCCTTCGACCAGTTGCCGCGGCCCATCGGCATGGAGCCGCGTGAAGACGAAGCGCATGCCGTCGTGCTCGAAGTCGTCGAGCGTGTCGGCCAGCCCGTCGGTCAGGAAAATGGTGATGACGCCCACGCGGGATCCCCTTGCCCCGCCCGATTGCCGCAGCCTTGTGACGGGTTGGTGACAAATCCCGATCGGGAAAACGCGGCGCGCGGGCGGAACTGTGCCAGTGGCGAGACGTAGAGTTCGCGATGAAGGGAGAAATCGAGCGCTACCCCCTGACGGGACGATTCCTGATGGGGCGACTGCGCCATGCGCTGTCCGATCGCGAGAAGGATATTCTCGAAGATGCGGTAAGCGATCTGCGCGAATATCCGGACGGCCACCGTATCCTGGCGCGGGGCGAGTTGTGCCATCGCAGCACGATCCTGATCGAGGGTTTCATCAATCGGTCGATCTTCGAAAACGGCCGGCGCTATATCGTCGGGATTCAGGTGCCGGGCGATTTCGTCGACCTGCACGGGTTTGCGCTGAAGCGGCTCGATCACGATATCGTCACCGCCGGACCGGCCCGGATCGGCCTGATCGATCATGCCCGGCTGAACGAACTGATGGCGAGCGAACCGCACCTCTCGCGCCTGTTCTGGTTCTCGACCCTGCTCGATGCGGCGCTGCACCGGCAATGGGTGCTCAAGCTCGAACAGCTCAAGGCCAATCGGCGCGTCGCGCATCTGATGGCGGAACTCTGGCATCGCCTCGCCATGGTCGGGCTGGCGGGCCCGACCGGCTTCCGCTCGCCGTTGACGCAGATCGATCTCGCTGACATGTGCGGCACCACGCCGGTTCACATGAACCGCGCGATCGGAGAACTGCGCCGCCTCGACGTGGCGGATTTCCGGCGCGGTACGGTGAGTTTCGACGATCGCGCGAAGCTCGAACGGCACGGCGATTTCGATGCGACCTATCTCTACGGAGAGGGCGCGCTTCATATCGGAAACGAGCTTCGGGAATAGAGGCGGTAATCACATTGCAATGTGATTCCTGTCTTGCGCCGTCACATGTCGATGTGTATCTCCTCGGCATGACCGACACGACCACCACGACCGTCAAGCGCAAGATTCACGAACTCGTCGACGCCGGCAAGATGTCGCGCGCCGGCATCGCCCGTGCGGCGGGCCTCCATGCGAATTCGCTACGCGACTGCGGCGAAGACAGCTGGAACCCCACCTCGGAAACGCTGGAGAAGCTCGCCGCATTCCTGCGGGACAACGACGATCGCCCGGTGCTCGCCACGATCGAGGAGATCATCGACGAAGCCCGCAACGGGCGGATGTTCATTCTCGTCGACGACGAAGACCGCGAGAACGAAGGCGATCTCGTTATTCCGGCGCAGATGGCGACCCCGGCGGCGATCAACTTCATGGCGACCCACGGCCGCGGCCTGATCTGCCTGTGCCTCGACCGCAAGCGGGTCGAGAGCCTCGGGCTCGAACCGATGAGCCGCAACAACCGCGAATCGATGCAGACCGCCTTCACCGTCTCGATCGAAGCGAAGGAGGGCGTCACCACCGGCATATCCGCCGCCGACCGCGCGCGCACCGTGTCCGTGGCAATCGACGCGGGTAAGGGAGCGGACGATATCGTGAGCCCCGGCCACGTGTTCCCGCTGGCCGCGCGCGACGGCGGCGTGCTGGTCCGCTCCGGCCACACCGAAGCCGCGGTGGACATTTCGCGCCTTGCCGGTCTCAATCCCTCTGGCGTTATCTGTGAGATCATGAACGACGACGGCTCGATGGCGCGTCTCGACGACCTCATCGCCTTCGCCCGCCGCCACGAGCTCAAGATCGGCACGATCCGCGATCTCATCGCCTACCGCCTGCGCAACGATCACCTCGTCGAACAGGTGAGCGAGAGCAGCCTGGAATCCGATTACGGCGGCACCTGGCGCGCGATGACCTATCGCAGCAAGGTTTCCGGTGTAACGCATGTGGTGCTGCAAAAGGGCCATATCGACCCCGCTCAGCCGACGCTGGTGCGCATGCACGCGATCTCGATCTTCGACGACGTGCTGGGCCAGACCGGGCCGCGCAAGCGCCAGCTCCAGCGCTCGATGGCCGCGATCGGCGAGCGCGGCTCGGGCCTGATCGTGCTGATCATGGCCGACCGGCCGGAGAAACTGCAGGCCGAGATCGGCCGCCGCCCGCACCCCGACGGCGAATTGCGCGACTACGGCATCGGCGCGCAGATCCTCGTCGATCGCGGGGTGAGCGAGATGGTCCTGTTGTCGGACAACGACCGCACCGTCGTCGGCCTCGAAGGCTACGGCCTCAAGGTCGTCGGCCGCGAGGCGATCCCGGCCTGACTACATCGCCCGATCACATCGAGCGCGCGATCAGCATCTTCATGATCTCGTTCGAGCCGCCGAAGATGCGGGTCACGCGGCTGTCACGGAACATCTTCGCGATCGGATATTCGTTGATGTAGCCCCAGCCGCCGTGGAGCTGGAGGCATTTGTCGACCACCTCGCCCTGCAATTCGGTCAGCCAGTATTTCGCGATCGAGGCGGTGGTGACGTCGAGCTCGCCGCGCAGCAACTTGGCGATGCAATCGTTGAGGAACACCTTGGCCGCGGTGCCGCGCGCCTTGAGGTCGGCGAGCACGAACTGCGTGTTCTGGAAATCCCAGATCGTCTGCCCGAAGGCCTTGCGCTGCTTGACGTAGTCGACCGTGGTGTCGAGCGCCTTCTCGATCGTCGACATCGCGCCCACCGCGATCACCAGCCGTTCCTGCGGCAGCTCGCCCATGAGCTGGTAGAAGCCCCGCCCCTCCTCGCCGCCGAGCAGGTTGTCGGCGGGCACGAAGACGTCGTCGAAGAACAGCTCGCTGGTGTCGGCCGCGTCCTGACCGACCTTGTCGAGCTTCTTGCCGCGGCGGAAGCCCTCCGCCCCGTCGGTCTCGAGGCACATCAGGCTGATGCCCTTGGCGCGCTCCTTCGGATCGGTCTTGGCGACGACGACGACGAAGTTCGCCAGTTGCCCGCTCGAGATGAAGGTCTTGGCGCCGTTGAGGCGGTAGCCGTTGCCATCTTTGACCGCAGTGGTGGCGATGCTCTGCAAGTCGCTGCCGACTCCGGGCTCGGTCATCGCGATGGCGCTGATGAGTTCGCCGCTCACCAGCCTGGGCAGCCAGCGCTTTTTCTGCTCCTCGGTCCCGTGGCGCACGATGTAGGGCAGGATGATGACGTTGTGCAGGCTCGCCGCGAAGCCGTCGACGCCCTTCGCCGCCTGCTGGTCGAGCACCACCAGATCGTGCCGGAAATCGCCGCCGTGGCCACCGTATTCCTCGGGCACCGTCATGCCGAGCAGGCCCGCCTGCCCCGCCTCTTCCCAGAACGCACGCTCGACCATGCCGTCCTCGCGCCATTTCTCGACGCGCTTTTCGGGTGCATGCTGCTCGAAGAACTTGCCGACGGCATCGCGGAACACCGCGATTTCCTCATCGGCCATGAATTCCGGGTCGGGCACGTCGATCACGGGCATTGCGGGGTCCTCTCGTCTGTCAGGCTATCGTTCCGGCTTTGCGCAGCGCGGCGATCTCGTTTGCGGCGATGCCGAGCGCGGCGAGGATCGCATCGCTGTCGTCGCCGGGCATCGGCGCCGGTTCGGGGGTGGCCGTCGCCGTGCCGGAATAGCGCGGCGCGGGCGCGGGCTGTGCGTCGCCGCCGACCTCGATGAACGTCTCGCGGGCCACGTTGTGCGGATGGCGCACCGCCTCGCTCATCGTCAGCACCGGGGCGTAGCACACGTCGGTATGCTCCATCAGCGCGTTCCACTCGTCGCGAGTCTTCGACTTGAACAGCGCGGCGAGCTTCGCCTTGAGCGACCCCCACTTCGTGCGGTCGTGCTGCGCGTCGAAATCGGCGTCGTCCTCCAGCCCTGCGATCCGGCGCAGTTCGGCGTAGAACTGCGGCTCGATCGATCCGATGCTGACGAACCTGCCGTCCTTGGTCTCGTACGTGTCGTAGAAATGCGCGCCGGTATCGAGCATGTTGACGCCGAGGTCTTCGGACCACACGCCCATGGTCTTCATGCCGTGCATCATGGCCATCAGCACCGCGGTGCCATCGGTCATCGCCGCGTCGATCACCTGGCCCGCCCCGCCGCGCGCGACGCTGAGCAGCGCCGAAACCATGCCGAAGGCGAGCATCATCCCGCCCCCGCCGAAATCGCCGACCATGTTGATCGGCGGGGTGGGTTTATCGCCTTCCCGGCCGAAATGCGCCAATGCCCCGGCAAGCGCGATGTAGTTGATGTCGTGCCCCGCATAGGGCGCGTACGGCCCCGTCTGGCCCCACCCGGTCATCCGGCCGTAGACCAGCTTCGGATTGTCGCCGAGCAACTCGTCCGGGCCGAGCCCCAGCCGTTCCATCACGCCCGGACGAAAGCCTTCGATGATCCCGTCCGCACTGGCACAAAGCCGCCGCGCGAGCGCCACGCCCTCGGCGCTCTTGAGATCGAGCGCGATCGACTTGCGCCCTCTCGCGAGCACGTCCTTGCTGGTCACCGGCTGCGAGCCGCCACGGCCGCCGCTCGCGCGGTCGATGCGGATCACCTCGGCGCCGTGATCGGCCAGCATCATACCACAGAACGGCCCCGGCCCTATCCCGGCGAATTCGACGATCCGCAGCCCCGAAAGCGGGCCTCTGCGGTTTTCGGGCACGCTACTTGCCCTTCCAGTCGGGCTTGCGCTTCTCCGCAAAGGCGGCGGCGCCTTCGCGCGCGTCCTCGCTCACGAACACCGGCCCGATCAGCGCGCCCTGCCGGTCGTAGCGCTCGTCCATCGGCCAGCCGCGCGATTCCTTCACGATCGCCTTCGACACGCGCACCGCGAGCGGGCCGTTCTCCGCGATCCGGTTCGCCAGTTCCAGCGCGCCATCGAGCGCCGCCCCTTCGACCACGCGGTTGATCAGCCCGAGTTCGTAGGCGCGCGCGGCGTCGATGAAGTCGCCGGTCAGCGCCAGTTCCATCGCGATCCGTTCAGGGATCTGATCGGGCAGCATCATCACGCCGCCCGCCGCTGCGACGAGGCCGCGCTTGACCTCGGGAATGCCGAACTTCGCACCCGCACCCGCAACCACGAGATCGCAGGCGATCATCAGTTCCAGCCCGCCCGCCAGCGCATAGCCTTCGACAGCGGCGATCAGCGGCTTCTTCGGCGGCGCCTGCACCACCCCGCCGAACCCGCGCCCTTCGACGATCGGCGATTCGCCGCGCAGGAAGCCTTTGAGGTCCATGCCCGAACAGAACGTGCCGCCCGCGCCGGTGAGCACGCCCACCCGCAGATCGTCTTCCGCGTCGAGCCGGTCCATCGCCGCCGCGATGCCTTCGGCCGCCGCCTTGTTCATCGCGTTCTTCGCCTCCGGGCGATTGAGCGTGACGATCAGCACGCCGTCGCGCACCTCGGTGAGCAGTTCCTCGCTCATCCTCTTCCCTTCCATTTCATTTCTTATCGCAACCTGTCTTGTGCCATTGCTGGCCAAGCCTTACGCTTGCGTCAACCTGATTTGCGTGAACGAGAGAGGATTGCTGCCATGGCCGAGGCCTATATCATCGATGCGGTGCGGACCCCCAGGGGTGTGGGCAAGGTCGGCAAGGGGGCGCTGGCGCACATGCACCCGCAGCACCTCGGAGCCACGGTGCTCAAGGCGATCGCGGAGCGCAATTCGCTCGACACGAAGGATGTCGACGACGTGATCTGGTCGACCAGCACGCAGAAAGGCAAGCAGGGCGGCGACCTGGGGCGTATGGCGGCGCTCGACGCGGGCTACGACGTGACCTCGTCCGGCATGACGCTCGACCGGTTCTGCGGTGGCGGAATCACCAGCGTGAACCTCGCCGCCGCACAGGTGATGAGTGGTATGGCCGACCTCGTCGTCGCGGGCGGGACCGAGATGATGAGCTACACGACGAGTTCGACGCAGGAGGAGATGCAGGTCGGGATCATGCCGCTCGGCATGGGCTCGGGGAACGACCGGCTGCGCGAAGTGCACCCGCAGAGCCACCAGGGCGTGTGCGGCGACGCGATCGCGACGCTGGAAGGCTTCACCCGCGCGGAACTCGACGCGCTCGCGCTGCGCAGCCAGCAGAACGCCGCGCGCGCGATCGAGGAAGGGCGCTTCGACAAGTCGCTGGTCCCGGTGGTCGATGCCGCAGGCAATGCGGTGCTCGACCGCGAGGAATTCCCCCGCCCCCAGACAACCGCCGAAGGCCTCGCCGAACTCCAGCCGAGCTTCGCCAAGATCGCGCAGACGCCGCTCGACAGCGATGGCACCACGTTCGGCGGATTGATAAACCAGAAGTATCCCGATCTCGAGATCAAGCATTTCCACCATGCGGGCAACAGTTCGGGCGTGGTCGACGGTGCCGCGGCGGTGCTGATCGCGGGCAAGGACTATGCCGAGAAGCACGGCATGAAGCCGCGCGCGCGGATCGTCGCCACCGCCAACCAGGGCGACGACCCGACGCTGATGCTCAACGCCCCCGTTCCCGCGGCCAAGAAGGTGCTCGAGAAAGCCGGTCTCACCAAGGACGATATCGACGTGTGGGAGATCAACGAGGCGTTCGCGGTGGTCGCCGCCAAGTTCATCCGCGACCTCGATCTGCCCGAAGACAAGGTCAACGTGAACGGCGGCGCGATCGCGCTGGGCCATCCGATCGGCGCGACCGGATCGATCCTGATCGGCACCGCCTTGGACGAACTCGAGCGCTCGGGCGGGCGCTACGCCCTCGTCACGATGTGCGCGGCGGGCGGCATGGCCCCGGCGATCGTGATCGAGCGGGTCGACGGCTTCGCCGACTGACGCTACCGGCACGCCCATGGACATGATCGGCCCCGTCTCGCGCAGCTACATCTCGCAGCGCACCAAGCTGCACTACGCCGATTGGGGCAACCCGGATGCCCCGCCGCTGATCCTGCTCCACGGCGGGCGCGATCATTGCCGCAGCTGGGACTGGACGGCGAAGGAATTGCGGCAGGACTGGCACGTGATCTGCCCCGACCTGCGCGGGCATGGCGACAGCGGATGGAGCCGCACCGGATATTACCCGGTGATGGGCTACGTGTTCGATCTGGCGCAGTTGATCGAGCTCAACGGTCTCGCGCCGGTCACGATCGTCGCGCACTCGCTGGGCGGCAACGTGGCCTTGCGCTTCACCGGGCTCTACCCCGACAAGGTGCGCAAGATCGTCGCCATCGAAGGGCTCGGCCCTTCGCCCGAACGACAGGCCGAGCGCGAGGCGCGGGGGCCGGAGGAGATCTGGGGCGACTATTTCGCCAAGAAGCGCGATGCCGCCGCGCGCCAGCTCCGCCGCTATGCCACGTTCGAGGATGCGCTGAAGCGGATGCACGAGGCGAACAGCTATCTCTCCGAGAGCCAGGCGTTCCACCTCACCCAGCATGCGGTGATGCGGAACGAGGACGGCAGCTTCAGCTGGAAGTTCGATCCGCACCTCCACGCCTGGCCGCCCGAAGACATGACCTATCCGCACCTCGAAGCGCTGTGGAACCGCATCGAATGCCCGACGCGGCTGATCTACGGCAACGACAGCTGGGCCTCGAATCCCGAGAAGGACGGGCGCATCGCGCAGTTCCGCAACGCCACCGTGACCGCCTACGACAACGCCGGGCACTGGGTCCATCACGACCGGTTCGACGATTTCCTCGGGGAATTGCGCACATTCCTGTGAGCGCGGGGCTGTTGTTCGGCAGCGGTTGCCGTTAGCAAACCGCCATGGCCGAAACGCCGTGGCAGTTCTGGGTCGATCGCGGCGGCACGTTCACCGACGTGATCGCGCGCGCGCGCGACGGCGCCGTCCACCAGCACAAGCTCCTGTCCGAAGATCCCGCCTATGCCGACGCGGCGGTCGAGGCGATGCGGCGCATCGCCGGCGATGGCGCGAACGCGCTGCCCCCGATCGAGCTGCGGATCGGCACCACGGTCGGCACCAACGCCCTGCTCGAACGCAAGGGCGAGCCGACCTGCCTCGCCATCACCAGCGGCTTCGGCGACGCGCTGGCGATCGGCACGCAGGAGCGGCCCGAACTGTTCGTGCGCGAGATCGTCAAGCCGGAACCGCTATACGGCAAGGTCGTGGAAATCGACGAGCGGCTCGGCGCGGATGGCGAGGTCGTCCGTCCGCTCGACGACGCGCACGCCGCCGCCGCGCTCAAGCAGGCGTTCGACGAAGGCTACCGTTCGCTGGCGATCGTGCTGATGCACGGCTGGTGCTATCCGGGGCACGAGGACCGGCTGGCCGCGATCGCGCACGGCATCGGCTTCACTCAGGTAAGCACCGGCCACGATGTCGCGCCGCTCATCAAGCTGATCGGGCGCGGCGATACCACGGTCGCCGACGCCTACCTCTCGCCGGTCGTGCGCCGCTACGCCGAAGCGCTGGTCGAGGAAGCGGGCGGCAGCGTCTCGCCGCTGTTCATGCAGTCGAGCGGCGGCTTGGCGGCTGCCAGCGCGTTCCATGGCAAGGACGCGGTACTCTCCGGCCCGGCGGGCGGAATCGTCGGCATGGCGGCGACCGCGGCGGAAGCGGGGTTCGACAAGGTCATCGGGTTCGACATGGGCGGCACCTCGACCGACGTGTCGCACTACGCCGGCAGCTACGAGCGCGACAGCGAGAACCGTGTCGCGGGCGTGCGCATCCGCGCGCCGATGATGCGCATTCACACCGTGGCGGCGGGCGGCGGCTCGATCTGCGCGTTCGACGGCACGCGGCTGACGGTGGGTCCGCATTCGGCGGGCGCGGTGCCCGGCCCGGCCTGCTATCGCCGCGGCGGCCCGCTGACGGTGACCGACTGCAACCTGCTGACCGGCAAGCTGGTGCCCGCCCATTTCCCCGCATTGTTCGGCCCCGACGGCAACCAGCCGCTCGATTCCGCCATCGTGGAAGCCAAATTCGCCGAGCTGGCGCGCGAAGTCGCCGCCGCGACCGGGCGCGAGGCGAGCCCCGAGGAACTGGCCGAAGGCTGCATCGCGATCGCGGTCGCGAACATGGCCAATGCGATCAAGGCGATCTCGGTCCGCCGGGGGCACGACGTATCGAACTACACGCTGTCCTGCTTCGGCGGCGCGGGCGGGCAGCACGCCTGCCTCGTCGCCGATGCGCTGGGAATGGACCGGGTGATGATCCATCCGCTCGCGGGCGTGCTCTCGGCCTACGGCATCGGCCTCGCCGATCGCCGCGCGGTGCGCGAACGCACGCTCGCGCTCGATTTCGGCCCCGATGCGATGGCCCGGTTGAACGATGCCGCCGCCACGCTGGGCGAGGATGCGACGCGCGACTTGCGCGATCAGGGCGTCGCCGGCGATATCGCGCGCGAAGCGACGGTGCAGATGCGCACGCGCGGCGGCGACAGCACGATCGAGGTCGCACTGGGCCCCGCCGACGCGATGCAGGCGGCATTCGACGACGCCTACCGCAAGCAGTTCGGCTTCCGCAGCGACGATGCGCTGGTGATCGACACGCTGCGGGTCGAAGCGGTCCACCGCGCCGATGCGGATGCGGCGATCGTCGCCGATCTGCCCGCGCGGTCGGGCGAGCCGCTCGCCACGCTCGAATGCTTCATGGCCGGCGAATGGCGCGAGGCTCCGCTCTACGACCGCGCGGCTCTCGCCGCAGGGTTCGCCATGGAAGGGCCGGCGATCGTGATCGATCCGACGTCCACCACCGTGGTCGAGCCCGGCTGGGGCCTCGAGGTGGACCGCCACGGGAATCTGATCCTCGAACGGCTGGACGAGCGCGACGGCAGCACCGAGCTCGGCACCACGGTCGATCCCGTCCGGCTGGAGATCATGGGCGGGCTGTTCATGGCGATCGCCGAGGAAATGGGCGCCGCGCTCCAGCACAGCGCCTCCTCGGTCAATATCCGCGAGCGGCTCGACTTCTCCTGCGCGGTGTTCGATGCGCACGGCAATCTCGTCGCCAACGCGCCGCACATGCCAGTGCACCTCGGCTCGATGGGCGAAAGCGTGCGCACGATCATGGCCCGGCGGGGCGACATGCACGACGGGCGCGGCATCTGCCAGGGCGACGTCTACGCGCTCAACGCCCCTTACGACGGCGGCACGCACCTGCCGGATATCACCGTGGTCATGCCGGTGTTCGTCGATGCCGCGGACCGCACGCCCGCCTACTTCGTCGCCGCGCGCGGACACCATGCCGACATCGGCGGGATCACGCCCGGATCGATGCCGCCGACCAGCACCAGCGTCGAGGAAGAGGGCGTGCTGCTCGACAACGTGCTGATCGTCGAGGATGGCGAGTTCCTCGGCAAGGAACTGCGCGCGCTACTGTCGTCGGGCCCCTACCCCTCGCGCAACGTCGAGGCGAACCTCGCCGACCTCAAGGCGCAGGTCGCCGCCTGCACCAAGGGCGCGGACGAACTCACGCGTATCAGCCATGAATACGGGCGCGAAGGCGTCGCCGCCTACATGGGCCACGTCCAGGCGCACGCCGAGGAAGCGGTGCGCAAGCTGATCGAGCGGATCGAGGACGGCACGTTTCGCTACGAGATGGACAACGGCGCGGTGGTCGCGGTGCAGGTGACCGTCGACCGCGAAGCCCGCTCGGCGACGGTCGATTTCGCGGGCACCTCCGAGCAACTGCCGGGCAACTTCAACGCGCCGGTTTCGGTCGTACGCGCCGCGGTGCTCTATGTCGTGCGCACGCTGATCGACGACGCGATCCCGATGAACGAGGGGTGCCTGCGCCCGATCGAAATCCGTGTCCCCGAAGGCTCGATGTTGCGTCCGCACCACCCGGCCGCCGTGGTCGCGGGCAACGTCGAGACCAGCCAGGTCGTCACCGACGCGCTGTTCGGCGCGCTGGGCGCGATGGCGGGCGCGCAGGGGACGATGAACAACTTCACCTTCGGCAATGCGCGGCACCAGTATTACGAGACGATCGCGGGCGGATCGGGCGCGGGGCCCGATTTCGACGGCGCGGACGTGGTCCAGACGCACATGACCAACAGCCGCCTGACCGATCCCGAAATCCTCGAAACGCGCTTTCCCGTGCGGCTGGAGGAATTCGCCATTCGGCGCGGATCGGGCGGCGCGGGCAGGCACACGGGCGGCGACGGCGCGGTGCGCCGCGTGCGCTTCCTCGAACCGATGACCGCCGGAATGCTCGCCAACCGCCGCCGCGTGCCGCCGTTCGGCTTGGCAGGCGGCGCCGACGGCGGACCGGGCGTCAACCGGATCGAGCGCGCCGACGGCAGCGTGGAAACGCTCGACGCCACCGCCTCGGCCGAAATGCAGCCGGGCGACGTGTTCGCGATCCTGACGCCCGGCGGCGGCGGATACGGAGGGGAATAGGCGATGTGGGTGCTGCTCGGGATCGCGGTGATCGTCGTCGGGTTCCTGCTGCGGTTCAATCCGCTGCTGGTGGTTGCGATCTCCGCGCTGGTGACGGGGCTGGCGGCGGGGATCGATCCGGTCGAAGTGCTCGCCGCCTTCGGCAAGGCGTTCAACGACGCGCGCTACGTCAGCGTGGTCTATATCGTGTTGCCGGTGATCGGCATCCTCGAACGCCACGGCTTGCAGGAGCGTGCGCGCGCCGCGATCGCCGCGTTCAAGGGCGCGACCGTGGGCCGGCTGCTGATCGGCTATCTCGTGTTCCGGCAGGCGACCGCCGCCCTCGGGCTCACGTCGATCGCCGGCCCCGCGCAGACCGTGCGCCCGCTCGTCGCGCCGATGGCGCAGGCGGCGGCCGAAACGCAGGGCGCCGATCCCGAAAGCGACCGCATCCCCGCGATCGCCGCGGGCACCGACAACGTCGGGCTGTTCTTCGGCGAGGACATCTTCATCGCGATCGGATCGATCCTGCTGATGGTCGGGGTGCTCCAGACCTACGGGATCGAGGGCGAGCCGCTGGAGCTCGCCAAGTGGGCGATCCCGACCGCGATCTGCGCCTTCCTGATCCACGGCGCGCGGCTGCTGTGGCTCGACCGCAAGCTCGCGCGCGAGCGCATGGCGCGCGAAGCCGCCCCGGCGGAGGACGCGGCATGATCGACTACGATTTCATCTATGCCGTCGGCGGCGCGTTCTTCCTCGCCTTCGCGCTGCTGAGCGCCGCCGACCGCACCAACCCCCGGCGCTGGGGCAACGCCGCGTTCTACGCCCTGCTCGCCACCAGCTTCTGGGCCGGCGACAGGCTGGGCGACGTGGGCAACGGCGTGCTCGTGCTCGGCCTGGTGGTGGTCGCGGGCTTCAAGCTGATGGGCAAGGGCGCGCCGGCAACCACGACCGCGGAGCAGCGCGCGAGCGAGAGTGCCGCGCGCGGCAACCGGCTGTTCCTGCCCGCGCTCATCATCCCGGCAGTGGCGCTGATCGGCACGCTGGCGTTCAAGCGCTTCCCCGACCTGTTCGATCCGGGGCAGGTTACACTGGTGGCGCTGACCTTCGGCGTGCTCGCCGCATTGGCGGTCTGCTATGCCTGGTTCCGCCCGCGCCCGGTAACGCCGTTCGCCGAAGGCACGCGGCTGATGGACAGCGTCGGCTGGGCCGCGGTGCTGCCGCAGATGCTTGCCAGCCTCGGCGCGGTCTTCGCGCTCGCGGGCGTGGGCGAGGTCGTCGGCGGGATCGCGGGCGGGATCATTCCCGAAGGCAGCCTGCTGGGCGCGGTCGCGGTCTATGCGCTGGGCATGGCGCTGTTCACGATGGTTATGGGCAACGCCTTCGCCGCTTTCCCGGTGATGTTCGCCGGGATCGGGGTGCCGGTGCTGATCGGTGCGTTCTCGGGCGATCCGATCCCGATCGCCGCGATCGGCATGCTCGCGGGCTTCTGCGGCACGCTGATGACCCCGATGGCGGCCAACTTCAACCTCGTGCCCGCCGCGCTGCTCGAACTGAAGGACCAGAACGCGGTGATCAAGGCGCAGATACCCACCGCGATCCCGCTCCTGCTCGCCAACATCGCGCTGATCTACGTCCTCGCCTTCGCGTGAGGTGAAACGCTAGTCACATGAATCTGACTTTCGCTTCATAAGCATTGTCATGCTGAACTTGGTTGTGCGTTGCACAGCTTCGCTTCCTGCATCCATCTCACATGCGGGGTCGCCGCTTAAAGGAGGAGAAATGGACCCTGAAACAAGTTCAGGGTGACGGTTGGTCGGTGCGAAGAACTTTGTTTCCAACATACCAGCGAGCGCGAAACGATTTTCCTACAGCCCGCCCGTCCTGCTAGCAGGGGCGGATGACCGTGCGTTTGCCCTGCCCTTCGCTCGCCGCGATCCCCCACTCGTGGAAGGTGACAAAGTACACGCCCGCATCGGTGGCGCGCGGTGATGGATTCGCGTGTATTTTCCGCGCGTTGTCTCCCGCGCAACGACGACGGGAAAGTTTTTTGAAGGGGGTGGGTCTGTGGTCCACGGCGCGCCGGATCTCGCCGCAATGCTGACCGAAAATCACGCCCGCAGCTTCGCGGCGATGACGCTGGGTCATCTCGGCCTGCGCTACCCCTACAAGCTCGATTTCGTGCTCACCGGGCCGGAGGACGCGGTCGAGCCTGCCGAACTGCACCCGATCTTTCACGGCAGCTTCGACTGGCATTCGTGCGTCCACGGCTGGTGGCAGGTGCTGCGGCTCGCGCGGCTGTTTTCCGCCATGCCCGAAACCGCGGACATTCGCGCGCGCGCCGACGCGATGCTGGTGCCGGGAAAGGTCGCGGGCGAGCTCGCGCGGCTCGACCGGCCCTACAGCGCCGGGTTCGAGCGGCCCTACGGCTGGGGCTGGCTGCTCGCGCTGCATGCCGAGGCCGCGCGGCACGAGGCCGGGTGGGCGGACGCGCTCGAACCGCTCGCGCTGCGCTTCGCCGCGATGTTCGCCGATCACCTGCCCCGGCTGACCTACCCGATCACCGTGGGCACGCACTACAACACCGCCTTCGCGCTCACGCTTGCGCTGGAATGGGCCGAGGGGCGCGACCCGGCGCTCGCCGGCCTCATTGGCGAGCGGGCGCGGCACTGGTTCGGCGACCGGCGCGACTATCGCGGGTGGGAGCCGGGCGGCGACGAGTTCCTCTCGCCCGCCCTCACCGCCGCGCTGCTGATGAGCCGGGTGATGGAACGCGGGGAGTTCGCGGACTGGTTCGCCGCGTTCCTGCCCCACGCCGACGATCGCGAGCCCGCGATGCTGTTCGCGCCAGTCCACGTCTCCGACCGCAGCGACGGCAAGATCGCGCACCTCGACGGGCTCAATCTCAGCCGCGCCTGGTGCTGGCGCGCGATCGGCCGGGCGCTCGGCGAGCCGGAGCGCTTCGCCCCGGTGGCCGACGCGCACATCGCCGCCAGCCTGCCGCATATCGGCGAGGACTACATGGGCAGCCACTGGCTCGCCAGCTTCGCCCTCCTCGCGCTGGAGGGCTAGTTCGTCTCCGCGATATTGTCGTCGGAGTTGCGGTCGATGTACTTGTTGTACGGGTCGATCCCCGCGTAGCTCGGCCTTTCCTCGGTGATCACACGGATCGTCTGCTCGCCCGACCGGATCGGCCGCCGCTCCATGAACAGCACGTTGTCGCGGTCGAACGCGCCCTGCCCCGGCCGCGCGGTGAACAGGCCGATCTCGATCACGTCGTCGAGCCGCGCCCTGGTCTCCTTGCCCTTGCCGTCGGCATAGAACTTGTCCGCCGCGACCGTCAGGGTGGTCTCGAAGCGGCCATCGGGCAATTCGCGCACGGTCGCGCTCTCGGCTTTCAGATCGTAGAGCGTAATCCGCTGGAGCAGGTCCTGCACCAGCTGCCGCTCACGCTCGTTACGCGCAAGGCCGAGGAAGCCGTTCACAAGATCGCGCGAGGTGGCATAGGGCGGCCCCTGGAAGCGATAGCGGTCGAGCAGGCCGGCGAGCATCGCGTTCACCCGGTCCTCGCCCAGCCGGTCCTGCAGCAGGTACATGACCACCGAGCCCTTGCGGTAATGGATGTACGACTGGTTCTCGACCCGCTCGAGCGGCAGTTCCTCGATCACCTCGCCGCCGCGCGCCGAAAGGTAGCTGTCGAGCTCGAACTTGAGGAAGCGGCGGATCTTGTCCTCGCCGTACAGCTCCTTCATCACCATCAGCGCCGAATACTGCGCCAGCGTCTCGACCATGATCGTGCCGCCCTGCTGGTCGGCGCTGATAAGCTGGTGCGCCCAGTACTGGTGGGCCATCTCGTGCGCGGTGACGTAGGTGACGTAATCGATGCTTTCCTCGTCGGCGTTGTCGGCGATGAACCCGATCGATTCCGAATAGGGCATCGTCCCGGCGAAAGCCTGCGCGAACGAGGCATAGCCGGGGAACTCGACGATCCGCGCATGCGAGAACTGATAGGGCCCGAAATTGGCACGGTAATAGCCGAGCGCACGCTCCATCGCGTCAAGCATGCGGTCGACGTTGAAGTCGTGCGCGGCGTGGTAGAACACCTGCAGGTCGACCCCGTCCGCCATCCGCTCGCGCAGCGCGTAATCGGCCGACTGGATCGAGAAGAACGACAGGATCGGGCTGTCCGAGACGAACCGGGCCACGCGCCGCCCGTCCACCACTTCATCCGACACGCGCACGCCCGGCGCGATCGGCGTCTGGCCCGGAACGGTCGAGATCGTGATGTCGGCGGTCACCCAGTCGGCATTGCCGACGTAGTTGCGGTCGCGCGCGCTTTCGTCCTCGAGCTTGGCCGGGCGCAGTTCGGCCGGCAGATCGTATTTGCGGCGCGTCGCCCGGTCCTGCAGCAGGCCCGAGCGGTCCATCCCGATCACCGGGGCGAATTCGCCATTGTTGAGGAAGGTGCCGTTTCTGACCAGCCGCGTATCGTTGCCCGTGGTGCGGAAGCCGCGCTGCCAGCGGCGCGTCTCGAACGTCAGGTCCGCGGTCGCACCGGGCGCCAGCGGCTCCGCGAATTCGTAGATGCGATAGCGGTTTTCGGCATCGTTCATCGCCAGGCGCGCGCCGGGAACCGTGATGTCGAGAATCTCCGCGTTGGGATCGGGCAGGCGCACATGAAGTTGCGCGATCGGCGCGTCGGTGTCGTTGACCAGCGCGTAACGGCCGCGCGCGACCATCCGGCCTTCGTTGGGATAGAGATCGACCCGCATCGTCACATCGGTCAGCGCGGGTTGCGCGAGATTCTCGTACTTCAGGTACTTCTTCTCATAGGCGGCGAGTTGCGCTTCGTTGTCGTCCTGCGTGCGGTATTCCTCGACCACGTTCATCTGGTTGAACAGGAATGCTCCGCTCCCCGCCGCAACCAGCAGCGCAGCGCCCAGCAAGGCGCCAGCAGGCGACACCAGCCGCCGGGGCAGGCTGCGCAGACGCGGCATGAGCGCGCCATCCGCCCCGCGCCGCCAGAGCAGATGCGCGAGCACCGCGAGCACGAGTGCGAAGGCGCCCCAGTACAGTCGCAGCCACCACCCCATCGCCCAGCCGACGTCGGCCCCGTTGATGTCCGATACCGGATTCGAGCCCGTGCTGCCGTAGAGATAGAGCGGATGCTCGAAGCCCATGCTGGAGAGCACGATCGTGGCGACGAGGTACACTACCATGATGCCCCAGCCGACGTACTTGTTGGGGCTGAGCGCCTGGATGAACACCGCCAGCACGGCGAGGATCACCATATCGACCGACATCGGCAGGATATACCAGGCGAAGTATTTCCCCAGTTCGAAGTCGGCATAGCCACGGATGAGTTGGATCAACATCGCCGCGACCACCGAGATCAGCAGCGTGGTGAGCAGGACCAGCGCCACCGCGATCGTCTTGGGCACCATGTACGACCAGCCGGGCACCGATGTGGAATCGACGATCTCGTGCATCTTGCGCTCGCGGTCGCGCCAGACCAGTTCGCCGCCATAGTAGATCGCGATGATGATCGGGATCAGCAGGAAGCTGCCGAAAAGCGGTTGGATCAGCGCGAAAGTGACCGGCCGCGCGGGCGTGCCGTAGAGTTCGTTGCCGAAATAGAGCGCGCTGCCCGCGTTGAAGAGACCGATCAGCAGCAACACGAAGAACGCCGGGCTGCGGAACACCTGGCCCATCTCGAACCGGGTACGCACGAACAGCCGCGCCCAGCCGGCCCGCGCGGGATCGAGCGCCGGCAATCTGTCGACGATCACCGGATCGCCCGCGGCCAGCTTCGCCTCCTTCTTCGCCTTGCGCTGCGACAGGCCTTTCTCGCCGAAGCGGAAGCGCCAGTAGGCGAAAGCGAGCGCGAGCAGCGCGAAGCCGAGCCAGATCAGCCGGTTCCACAGAATCATTCCGCCGAGCGTCGGCACCTGAGTATTCGATTCCGCAGCGGTCCAATACCGCGTGGTTTCGAACAGGGCCGCCAGCCCGAAAGGCTCGGCGAAGCCGGCGAAGTCGCGCAGTTCCGGCTGCGAGCCGACCACCGCGGTGAACACGATGTACAGCACCAGGAACAGCACGACGGCGACGTAAGTGTACATCATCGACCGCGTCACGGTAGCGATCGCGAAGAACAGCGCGCTGGTCATGACGATATTGGGCAGCGCGAAGGCGAGATAGGCGGCGGCGTAGTCTCCGATCCGGTTCGGCCCCAGCGTCTCGCCATCGACCCACGGCATCAGCGATCCGAGCCAGATCGCCAGCGGCACGACGAGAAACGCGGCGAGCGCGGCAAGCAGCGATCCGGCGAAGCGCCCGATCAGGTAATCGAACTTGCTGACCCTGGTCGAACGGACCATCGGGCCGAAGCCGCTTTCCTCGTCGCGCACGATCACGTTGGAGACGAACGCGGTGGTGACGAACATGTAGAACAGCGTCAGGATCAGCTGCGTCTGGACGATCGCCAGCGGGCTGTTGACGTGGATGTTGCCTCCGCCGCCGATCTGGATGTCGTCGCTCGTCGCGGCGCCGAAAGTCAGCAGGAAGAACAGGATCGTCGCGACCCAGAACACCGGGTTGCGGAACTGGTAGCGCAGCTCGAAGCCGGCGATCTTGGCGAACATGGCCCGGCCCCTCAGGCTGCGAGGTCTTCGGCGGTCAGGCCGCGGCGGGTGGTCGCGAGCGTGGAGAAATAGACATCCTCCAGCCCACCTTCGACCGGCGCGAAGCCTTCGCCCGGATCGCTTTCGGACAGGATGTGGACGATCGTGTTGCCCGCGAACAGGCGCGTGGAAATCACTTCGTAGCGCTCGCGGTAGGAATCGAGTTCGCCGCGCGCGATGGTCTTGGCCCAGACGGTTCCGCGCGCCCGCTCGATCAGTTCGCGCGGCGCGCCTTCCAGCCGGATGCGGCCGTCGACGATCACCGCCATGCGCGGGCACAGGTCGGCGACGTCCTCGACGATATGGGTGGAGAGGATCACGACGACGTTCTCGCCGATCTCGGCCAGCAGGTTGAGGAAGCGGTTGCGCTCTTCGGGGTCGAGCCCGGCGGTCGGTTCGTCGACGATGATCAGTTCGGGGTTGCCGATCAGCGCCTGGGCGATGCCGAAACGCTGGCGCATGCCGCCCGAAAAGCCCGCGATCGCCTTCTTGCGCACCGCCCACAGGTTGGTCTGGTTGAGCAGCGTCTCGACCGTGGCCTTGCGGTC
The DNA here is from genome assembly GCF_041912895.1 of Pelagerythrobacter sp. Lineage (NCBI taxonomy): Bacteria > Pseudomonadati > Pseudomonadota > Alphaproteobacteria > Sphingomonadales > Erythrobacteraceae > Pelagerythrobacter > Pelagerythrobacter sp. The sequence goes on from NZ_JAYSGI010000001.1 coordinate 1,325,967, forward strand.
GGCGGCCGATGCCACACCCTTCAGCACGGCCATGTGATCGAGCATGTCGTAGGCCGAAACGCGCGGATAGACGCCGAAATCCTGCGGTAGGTAGCCGAGCCGCTCGCGCAGCCTCTCGGGCTCGGCCAGCACGTCGATATCGCCGAAGCGGATCGCGCCGGATGTGGGCGTCTGCAGCGTCGCGACGGTGCGCATCAGGGTGGACTTGCCCGCGCCGTTCGGCCCCAGCAATCCGAACATGCCCTTGGGGATCGACAGCGTCACCTCATCGAGCGCGCGTGTTCCGTTGGGATAGACGTGGGTGACGTCGGTCAGTTCGAGCATGTGGGGTCCCTCCTGTCCGGCGAGGGTAGGGTTTGGCGGCCACATGGTAAAGCGGCGTTGGTCGAGCGGTATGGGTCGTTCAACATCGCGCTTGCGCCCTGCGCGCCATTACGCGAACGACGGTCACGCGCAACGAGGACGATCGCGGATGGACCTGAGCCCCTACGACAGCGAAGATTTTCCCGAGATCCGCGAAGGCGTGCGGCGGCTGTGTGCGCGCTTTCCCGGCGAATACTGGCGGCGGCTCGACGCGGCGCGCGAATATCCGAGCGAATTCGTTGCCGCGCTGACCGCGGCGGGCTGGCTTTCGGTGCTGATCCCCGAGGAATACGGCGGTTCGGGCCTCGGCCTGTCGGCGGCTGCGGCGGTGCTCGAGACGATCCAGGCCGAAGGCTGCAACGGCGGCGCGTGCCACGCGCAGATGTACATCATGGGCACGATCCAGCGCCACGGATCGGACGACCAGAAGCGCGCGTATCTGCCGCGCATCGCGAGCGGGGAACTGCGGTTGCAGGCATTCGGCGTCACCGAGCCGGCGAGCGGGACCGATACGACGGCGCTGCGCACCACGGCGGTGCGCGACGGCGATCACTATGTCGTCAACGGGCAGAAGATCTGGACCAGCCGGGCCGAACATTCGGACCTGATGCTCCTGCTCGCCCGCACCACCCCGCGCGAGGACGCGGCGAAGAAGACCGAGGGACTGTCCACCTTCATCGTCGACATGCGCGAAGTGGTGGGCACATCGCTCACCATCCGCCCGATCCGCACGATGATGAACCACGCCAGCACCGAAGTCTTCTTCGACGACGTGCGCATTCCCGCGAGCGCGCTGGTGGGCGAGGAAGGGAAAGGCTTCCGCTACATCCTCTCGGGCATGAACGCCGAACGCACGCTGATCGCCGCCGAATGCGTCGGCGACGCCAAGTGGTTCATCGGCAAGGCGGCCGCCTATGCCGGAGAACGGCAGGTGTTCGGTCGCGCGATCGGCGCCAACCAGGGTGTGTCGTTCCCGATCGCCCGTGCCTACGCCAACATGCGCGCGGCCGAACTGATGGTGCATGAAGCGGCGCGGCTCTACGAAGCGGGCAAGCCGATGGGCACCGAAGCCAACATGGCCAAGATGCTCGCCGCCGACGCCTCGGTGGAAGCGGGCAACGCCTGCATCCAGACGCATGGCGGGTTCGGCTTCGCCGAGGAATACGACATCGAGCGCAAGTTCCGCGAGACGCGGCTATATCAGGTGGCGCCGATCTCGACCAACCTGATCCTCGCCTACCTCGCCGAACACGTGCTCGGCATGCCGCGAAGCTATTGAGCGCGAGCCGGGTGGGCGGCGCCGGCGAATCCGGCGCCCCGGCAGAAGAAATCGGTTCGCTCGCGCAACCGGTCCGGCGAAAGCTGCCCCCCGGCGCCGTGGCTGATCGCTTCGGTCTGCAGATCGCTGACGAACAGGCCGAGGAATATTTCGGCGAGCGTTTCCGGGTCGCCCGTCATCGGGACACCCTTCGCCCGCCAGTAGACGAACAGCTCTTCGAGCGCGTCGCGCGTCCGCGTCGCGGTCCGTTCGAAGAAGCGGCGCGCGAAATCGGTGTCGTCGATGCTGCGCGCGATCACGATCCGCACCAGCGCTACGCCGTCGGGATCGAGAAACTTGTCGTGCAGCGCGTCGGCGATGCGGTGCAAGGTTCCCTCGGGGTCCAGCCCGCAGGCGGCAGCTTCGCGGATCAGCGCTTCGCCCGAGGCCGCCTTCTCGAACACGACGGCTTCGAGCAGACCGTCCTTGTTGCCGAACAGCTTGTAGACGGTCGCCATCGAGCCGCCCGCATGCTCGACGATATGGCCGAGTGTCGTGCGTTCGTAACCTTGTTCGATAAACAGCGTGCGTGCAGCCTCGACGATCGCCTGACGGCGACGATCGAGACGGCAGAATTCGAATTCATCGATCATGATTGTTTCGACTCCACGATTCCGGGTTGCGTGACAACCGTGTAATTACTATTACACCTTCGCACCTGCACAAAACCTGACTGAAAGCCCTCGCGATGAACCGCCTTCTCATCGGCCTCTCCGCCTGCTTCCTGCTTGCCGCATGCTCGGGAGCCGAGGAGCCGCCCGCGCCTCAGGCGATTCCGGTCAAGACCGTGACGGTAGCGAATCAGGCGCTTCCCAACGTCATCGAGCTGCCCGGCCGGGTGGAACCTATCCGCGTCGCCGAGGTGCGTGCGCGCGTGACCGGGATCGTGCAGAGCCGGCTTTACGAAGAGGGCTCCAATGTCAGCGCCGGCAAGGCGCTGTTCCGCATCGACCCGCGTGAGCTGCGCGCAAGCTACGCCCAGGCGCAGGCGTCGCTCGAACGCGCGCGCGCCACGGCATCCAACGCCCGCGCGGTGGTCGAGCGTTATCGCCCGCTGGTGGCGGAAAACGCGATCAGCGGTCAGGAATACGACGCCGCGCTGGCCGCCGCGCGCGAAGCCGACGCCAACGTCGCGCAAATCCGCGCACAGGTGGAAGCCGCTTCGCTCCAGCTCGGCTATACCACCGTGACGGCGCCGATTTCCGGCAGGGCGGGCCGCGCGCAAGTGACCGAAGGCGCACTGGTGAGCCAGACCGAAGGCACGCTGCTGACGCGGATCGAGCAGATCTCGTCGGTCTACGTCAGCTTCGCGCAGTCGGCGAGCGAAGTGCTCGCCCTGCGCCGCGCGGTCGCGGCGGGCGAGATCGCGCTCGACGAGAACGACCGGATCGAGGTCCGGCTGACGTTCAGCGACGGGACCGAATATCCGATCCCGGGCTATATCGACTTCCTCGCCTACACCGTCGATCAGGAAACCGGCACCGTGGCGCTGCGCGCCGAATTCCCCAACCCCTCGGGCCTGCTGCTGCCGGGCGAGTTCGTCCGCGCGCAGATCTTCGCCGGCGAGGTCCAGCAGGGTATCGCCGTGCCGCAGCGCGCGGTGACGCTGACCGAAGACGGCGGATCGGTCTACGTGATCGACGGCAAGGGCCAGGCGGCGCTGCGCCCGATCAAGCTCGGCGCCATGGTCGATGGCCGGTGGATCGTCGAGAGCGGCCTCAAGGCGGGCGACGTGGTAATCGTCAACAATTTGCAGAAGATCCGCCCCGGCGCTCCGGTCAAGGCTGCCAACGCGCCCAGCGGGCGGAAGGCTCCGGCCGCCGCCGCCAAGCCTGCTGCGCCCGCCACTGCGGCTTCGAGCGAGGCGCGCTGATCCATGGCACGGTTTTTCATCGACCGCCCCATCTTCGCATGGGTCGTCGCGCTCGGCATCCTGCTCGCCGGCGTGATCGCGCTGCGTGCGCTGCCGATCGAGCAATATCCCGAAGTCGCTCCGCCTTCCCTAGCAATCAACGTGACCTATCCCGGCGCCGACGCGCAGACGCTGGAGCAGAACGTCACGCAGGTGATCGAGCAGCAGCTCAACGGCGTCGAAGGCTTCCTCTACATGGATTCTTCCAGCGGCTCCAACGGCACGGCGACGATCACGCTGACGTTCGAGGCCGGGACCGATATCGATATCGCGCAGACCGAAGTGCAGAACCGGCTGAGCACGGTCGAGGCGCGCCTTCCCGAAGAAGTCCGCCGACAGGGCATCACGGTGCGGCAGGCCAACGCCGGCTTCCTCATGATCGTGGCGCTGACGTCCGAAAGCGGCAGCCTGACGAGCACCGACCTCGGCAATATCGCCACCAATCAGGTGGTCGACGAATTGCGCCGCGTGCCCGGCGTGGGCGATGTCACGCTGTTCGGCTCGTCCTACGCGATGCGCATCTGGCTCGATCCCGACGCGCTGGCTTCGTATAACCTGTCGCCTGCTGCCGTGCTTGCGGCGATCCGCGAGCAGAACGCGCAGACCGCCGGCGGCGCGATCGGCGCGCAGCCGCTCGCCGACGGGCAGCAGATCAACGCCACGATCACCACCGACGGCCGCTTCACCACGGTCGAGGAATTCGAGAACATCATCCTGCGCGCCAACAGCGGCGCCGCGGTCGTGCGGCTGGGCGAGGTCGCGCGGGTCGAACTCGGCGCGCAGACCTACGCGACCTCGACCGAGCTGAACAACCAGCCGATGGCGGGCATGGCCATCCAGCTCGCCACCGGCGCCAACGCGCTGGAGGCGGCCGAAGGCGTCAAGCAGCGGATGGCAGAGATCACGCCCGGCCTGCCCGGCGATACCAGTTGGTCGATTCCCTACGACACCACCCCCTTCGTCGAAGCCTCGATCGAAGAGGTGGTCAAGACGCTGGCCGAAGCGATGGTGCTCGTGTTCCTCGTGATGTTCCTGTTCCTGCAGAACTTCCGCGCCACGATGATCCCCACGCTCGTCGTCCCGATCGCGCTGGCCGGCGCGTGCCTCGGCCTGTGGTTGTTCGGATTTTCGATCAACGTCCTGTCGCTGTTCGGCATGGTGCTCGCCATCGGCATTCTGGTCGACGACGCGATCGTGGTGATCGAGAACGTCGAGCGCATCATGCGCGAGGAGGGGCTTCCGCCGCTCGAAGCCACGCGCAAGGCAATGGGCCAGATCACCGGCGCGATCGTCGGCATCACCCTGGTGCTGATCGCGGTGTTCGTGCCGATGGCGTTCTTCCCCGGATCGACGGGCGGAATCTATCGCCAGTTCTCGGTCACGCTGGCGATCGCGATTTTCTTCTCGGCGTTCCTGGCACTGTCGCTCACCCCCGCGCTGTGCGCCACGTTCCTGAAGCCCATCGCCCACGATCACGGCGACGAGCCGGAGATCGATCACGAGGCCGAAGCGCAGCCCGGCTGGCGCGGCCGCTTCGCCCGCGCCAAGCGCAAGGCGGGCAACTTCTTTGCCGGCTTCAACCGCTGGTTCGGCCGCATGCAGGAGAAGTACGGGCGTGCCAACGACCGCATTCTTGCGCGCCCGTTCCGTGCCTTCGCCGTGTTTCTCGTGCTCGTGGCGGTGACGGTGCTGCTGTTCTTCCGCCTTCCCACCGCGTTCCTGCCGACCGAAGATCAGGGCTTTCTGATCACGGCCGTTCAGGCCCCTCCGGGCGCGACGCAGGAACGCACCGACGAAGCACTCGAGCCGATTACCGACTTCTGGCTCGGACGCGAGGAGGTCCAGAACCTCGTGGTCGTGCGCGGCTTCAGCTTCTTCGGGCAGGGCCAGAACAACGCGATCATGTTCGCCTCGTTCAAACCATGGGGCGAGCGGACCGGCGAAGGAAGCAGCGCCGGGGAAATGCTCGAAGCGTCGATGGGCCAGTTCATGCAGAACGATGGCGCAACGGCGTTCGTGATCCAGCCGCCGGCGATCCAGTCGCTCGGTACGGCGAGCGGCTTCACGCTCAAGCTCCAGGATCGCGGCGGCCTGGGCCGCGAGGCGTTGATGGCGGCGCGCGATCAGCTTCTCGGCATGGCTTCGCAGAGCGCGCTGGTCGCCAACCTGCGGCCCGAGGATCAGGGCCCCAGCCCCGAACTCGCGGTCGATATCGACCGGGTCCAGGCACGCGCGCTCGGCCTGTCGCTGGCCGACGTCAACGCGGCGCTCTCGATCACCTTCGGCTCCGCCTATGCCAACGACTTCAACCGCGAAGGCCGCGTGCTCCAGGTACTGGTCCAGGCCGATGCGCCTTATCGCATGACGCCGGACGACGTCCTGTCGCTGCGCATCCCTAACCAGCAGGGCGAACTCGTGCCGTTCAGCGCCTTCGCCACCGCCGAGTGGTCGGCCGCGCCGGCGAGCCTGTCGCGCTACAACGGCTATCCGGCGATGACCCTGTCGGGCATGGCCGCGCCGGGCGAATCCTCGGGCGCCGCGCTGGAGGAGATGGAACGGCTCGCCAGCCAGTTGCCGCAGGGCATCGGCTACGAGTGGACGGGCATCTCGTTCGAGGAAAAGCAGGCCGGTGGCCAGATCGGGCTTCTGCTCGGCCTGTCGGTGGTCGTGGTGTTCCTCGTGCTCGCCGCGCTCTACGAAAGCTGGGCGGTGCCGCTGGCCGTGCTGCTGATCGTCCCTATGGGTGTGCTCGGATCGGTGCTGTTCTCGATGCTGCGCGGGCTGTCGGCCGACGTCTATTTCAACGTCGGGCTCATCACGATCATCGGCCTCGCTGCAAAGAACGCGATCCTGATCGTCGAATTCGCGATCGAGGAAGAGGAACGCGGCAAGCGGCGGATCGACGCGGTGAAGGCCGCAGCCCGCCTGCGCCTGCGCCCGATCATCATGACCTCACTCGCGTTCACGATGGGCATGGTCCCGCTCGTGCTGGCGAGCGGCGCGGGCGCGGCCAGCCGCGCGGCGGTCGGCACCGGGGTGATGGGCGGGATGATCGCCGCGGCATCGCTCGGCATCTTCCTGATCCCGATGCTTTACCTCCTGGTCCGCCGGAACATCAGCCGCAAGCAGCCGAGCGCGGCCGGGCATATGGAAGATGCGCCGGCGCCGGCCAGCACGCCAGACACCGGCCCCGAGACCGGTGGGGAGCCCGCACGATGAAACGCCTGATCCCTATGGTCCTGCTGTCCACCGCGCTGACGGGTTGCGCCAACTTCGCGCCCGAGCACACCCGGCCCGAACTGGCGGTCTCGACCGCCTACGAGAGCGAATACCGGCCCGACGGCAGCGCAGTTGCCTCGCAACTTTCCTACCGGGACTGGTTCGTCGACCCGCGGCTGGAGGGGTTGATCGCGAGCGCGCTCGAGAACAACCGCGACCTCCTCGCCGCGACCGCGCGGATCGAGCAGGCGCGGGCGCGCTATCGCATTCAGGACAGCCGCCGGCTTCCCACAGTGGTCGCGGACGCCAGCGGCGTGCGTACCCGCCAGTCGCTTGCCGGCAATCCGACGCTGGGTGGCGGCATCGGCGGAGACCCGAGCGAGCCCGCGCCGGAAGCGCCCGCCACCATAACATTCAACCGGTTCGATGTCGGGGTGGGCGTCAGCGCCTTCGAACTCGATTTCTGGGGCCGCGTGGCCAACCTCAGCGAAGCGGCGAGGGCAGAATATCTCGCCACGATCGCCGCGCAGCGCGCGTTCTACCTTTCGCTCATCGCCGACACCGCGACGACCTATTTCGAGATCGTCGAGACCGAGGAACAGATCGCACTCGCCGAAGCGACCGCCGACAGCCGCCGCGAAGGGCTGAGGATCGAGCGGCTGCGGCTCGACAACGGCGTCACCTCCGCCTTGCCCTATCGCCAGGCGGAAACGCTGCTGACGCAGGCCGAGCAGCAGCTCGCGAGCGAGCGGCTGGCGCTGGCGCAACTGCGCAACCAGCTCGCCGTACTGGTCGGCGGAACGGTGCCCGAGGGCCTGTCCCAAGGCCTGACGCTGGCCGCGCAGGGTGACGAGCGCCGCCTCGCCGCGGGCCTTCCCTCCGACCTGCTGCTCGCCCGACCCGACATCGTCGCCGCCGAAGAGCAGCTTCGCGCCGCGCGCGCCAATATCGGCGCGGCGCGGGCGGCGTTCTTCCCGACGATCTCGCTCACTGGCAGCGCGGGTTTCACCTCCGACGATCTCGACGGGCTGTTTTCGTCCGACGGTTTCGGCTGGAGCTTCGGCCCGACGATCAGCCTGCCGATCTTCGACTGGGGCGCACGAGAGGCCGATCTCGACCTCGCCCGCGCGCTGGAGGTGGAGCAGGTCGCCAACTACGACCGCACCGTGCAGACCGCTTTCCGCGAGGTGTCCGATGCGCTTGCCGGCCGGCGTTACCTCGCCGAGCAGGTCGAGACATTGGAGCGCGCGCTCGACGCGCAGGAACAGATCGCGCGCATTGCCCGCCTGCGCTACCGCGAAGGCGTGGCGGATTATCTCGAAGTGCTCGACGCCGAGCGCAACCTGTTCAGCGCGCAGCAGCAACTCCTCGCCACCCGCCGCGCCTGGCTCCAGAACCGCGCGACGCTGTTCGTCGCGCTGGGCGGCGGGTTCGAGCAACCGAGCGGCGAGAGCATCGACTGATTCTGGCGCGCGCAAAAGGGCGCCCTCGCCTGAACGCTCCATACCGTTTGCCCTGCGCTAGCAGAACTTGCGACTTGCGTGAGGATCGGCTTGAGAACATAATAAGAACATTATGGTCGAATCGCCAAGGTTACGCATCGCTTCTCCTACAGCGCCTTCGCCGCCTTTGGTGGATACGCTGGCGCTCGGTGCGCCGCTGGCCGACGCATGGTTGAACGGCGGGTTGCGAGGCGATGGGGTGCATGAACTCTATGCGGCGCCCGATGGCGAACCCGGCGCCGCGGCGGGGTTCGCATTGCTGCTCGGGGCGCGGGCCTGCGGCAGCGCGCGGCCGCTGATGTGGCTGCGCATCGCCAGCGGCAAGCCGCACGGACGGCCTTACGCGCCGGGGCTCGCAGAACTCGGGCTCGATCCCGACGCCGTGCTGCTGGTGGAACTGCCCGACTTCCATGGCCTGCTGATCGCGGCAGGCGAAAGCGTGCGCCATGGCGCGGCTGGCGCGGTCGTGATCGAGATCCACGGCCGCGTGCCGCAGCTCGATCTCACCGCTTCGCGCCGGCTGGCGCTGGCGGCGGAGCGCGGAGGCTGCATGGTACTGATCGTGCGCACCGGCGCCGCCCCGATGCCGAGCGCCGCACATACGCGCTGGGAAGTGGCGAGCGCCCCTTCCGCGCCGCTCCCCGCCAATGCCTCGGGGCACCCCGTGTTCGACCTCAGGCTGCTGCGCCAGCGTGGCGGGCGCGACGGGCTGCATGTGCAACTGGAATGGAACCGTGAGCAAGCTGTCTTCAAGGCGCCGCTATCTGGCCGCCCATCTGCCGTTCCTGCCGGCGGAACGGCGGATCGCCAGCGGCACCGCGCCGCCTGACGCGCCTTTCGCCGTCACCGAGAACCAGCGCGGCGCGCTGCGGATCGTGGCGCTGTCGTCGGCTGCGGCAAGACTCGGCCTGTCGCCGGGCATGGCGCTCGCCGATGCCCGCGCACGGGTGCCGGAGCTCGCGGCGTTTCCGCACGATCCGGCAGCCGACCGTGCGCTGCTGCTGTGGCTGGTCGAAGCGTGCGAGCGCTATACGCCCACGGTCGCCGCGGCGGGGGATACGACGCTCGCGCTCGATCTGACCGGCTGCCTGGATGCCGAAGGGATCGCCCGCGATCTCGCCGTCCGGCTCGCCCGGCGGGGGTTGCAGGCAAGGCTCGCGCACGCCGCCACGCCCGATGCGGCGCTGGCGCTGGCACGGTTCGGAGTGGACGATGCCGCCAACCTCCCCGTCGCGGCGCTCGGCCTCGGCGACGAGGCGCATCTCGCACTCGCACGCGCCGGACTGCGCACGATCGGCGATCTCGCCGCCCGTCCGCGCGCGCCGCTCGCCGCGCGGTTCGGGCGCGAACTGCCGCTGCGGCTGGCGCGGCTGCTGGAGGAAGAGGATCGGCGCATTACCCCGCACCGTCCGCCGCCCGCGGTATGGGCCGAACAGCGTTTCGCCGAACCGATGGCGACCACGAGCCCGCTGCTTGAGGTGATCGAACGGCTGGCGCTGGACCTCGAGGGCCAGCTCGCCCGGCGCGGCGCGGGCGGGCGGCGGTTCGATGCCGCGCTGTTCCGCACCGACGGCCATATCGCGCGGCTGTCGGTCGCTTGCGGCAGGCCTTTGCGCGATCCACCCGCGATCCGCGCACTGTTCGCCGAGCGGCTGGAATCGCTGGCCGATCCGCTCGATCCCGGCTTAGGCTACGACATGGTTCGGCTGGCCGCGCCGCTGGTCGAGCCGCTCGATGCCGAGCAGCCCGATCTGGCGGGCGAAGATGCGGCGAAGGCGGACCTCGCCCCTCTGCTTGACCGGTTGCGCGTCCGCTTCGGGGTCAACAGCGTCAGCCGCTTCCGCCCACGCGACGAGCACCTGCCCGAACATGCCGCCGCGCGCGCACCGCCCGAAGCCGGACCCTTCGCCTGGCCCAGCCCCGAACCGGGCGAACCACCGCTGCGCCCGCTGTTCCTCTACGATCCGCCCCAGCGCGTGACCGTAATCGCCGAGGTGCCCGACGGCCCGCCACGCCGCTTCGGCTGGCGCGGGCGGCAGCACCGCGTGGTCCGCCACGAAGGCCCCGAGCGCATCGCCTACCCGTGGTGGAAGCATCCCGACGGACACGGCCCGACGCGCGATTACTACCGCGTGGAAGACGATGCCGGACAGCGTTTCTGGCTCTTCCGCCACGGCCTCTACAGCGAAAACGGCAATCCGCAGTGGTACGTCCACGGGCTGTTCGCATGAACGAAGGTGCGCCCTTCTACGCGGAGCTGGCGGCGGCGACGAGCTTCTCGTTCCTGCGCGGGGCGAGCCAACCTTCGGACATGGTCGCGCGCGCGCTCGAACTCGGCCATGCGGGTATCGGCATCGCCGACCGCAACACGGTGGCGGGCGTGGTGCGCGCGCATGTCGCATTGCGCGAGGCGTGCGAGAAGGCGGAGGAGGAAGGGCTGGTACCGCCCGCCTTCCGCCTGCTGGTCGGCGCGCGGCTCGCCTTCGCCGACGATACGCCCGATATCATCGCCTATCCCGTATCGCGGCATGGCTGGGGGCGGCTGACGCGGCTTCTCACCACCGGCAACCTGCGCGCGGCGAAGGGCGATTGCATTCTCCACGAGTGCGACCTGTTCGATTTTCTCGAGGACCTGCAGCTGATCGTGCTGCCTCCGGCGAGCGATGCCCTGCTCGCCCGCCTCGCCTCGGCCGCGCCGGGCCGCGTCTGGCTGGGCGCGACTATGCTGCGGCAGGGGCGCGATGCCCGCCGCCTCACCCATCTGCTCGATCAGGCGAAGCGCACCGGGGTGCCGCCGATCGCGCTCAACGATGCGCTCTATGCCGCCCCCGAAGCAAGGCCATTGCACGACGTGATGACCGCGATCCGCGAGAAGACGACCGTGCAAGCCGCCGGGCGCAGGCTCGCCGCCAACGCCGAGCGGCACCTCAAGGCCCCGGCCGAAATGGCGCGCCTGTTCGTCGCCGCGCCGCAAGCGCTGGCAGCGATCGAGGACTTCATGGCCGGTATCGCCTTCGTCCTCGATCACTTGCGATACGAGTATCCGCACGAGCCGGTGCCGCACGGTTACACTCCGCAGCGCTGGCTCGCGGAACTGGTGTGGAGCAAGGCACGCACACGTTGGCCCACAGGTATTCCCGCCAAGCTGCAAAGGATGCTGCGCGAGGAACTGACGATAATCGCTCGTGCGAAGTACGCCCCTTATTTCCTCACCGTCCACGACATCGTCGGCTACGCCCAAGCTAAAGGGATATTGTGTCAGGGGCGCGGGTCGGCCGCCAATTCGGCGATCTGCTTCGTGCTCGGGATCACCGCGGTGGATCCGGCGAAGCACGACCTGCTGTTTTCCCGCTTCATCTCCACCGAACGCAAGGAGCCGCCCGACATCGACGTCGATTTCGAGCACGAGCGGCGCGAGGAGGTGATGCAGTACGTCTACAAGCGCTACGGTCGCCACCGCGCGGGAATCGCCGCCACGGTGATCCATTACCGCCCGCGCAGCGCGGTGCGCGAGGTGGGCAAGGCGCTGGGGCTGAGCGAGGATGTGACCACGCGGCTCGCGACCACCGTGTGGGGCAGCTACGCCTCCACTTACGAGCGCGAGCGGTGTGTCGAAAGCGGCCTCGACCCCGACAATCCGGCCATCGCGCGGGTCAACGCGTTCGTCATGCAAATCCTCCACTTCCCCCGCCACCTGTCGCAACACGTGGGCGGTTTCGTGCTGACGCAGGACCGGCTCGACGAGACGGTGCCGATCCACAATGCCGCGATGGATAAGCGCACCTTCATCGAGTGGGACAAGGACGATATCGACGCATTGGGCCTGATGAAGGTCGACGTGCTCGCGCTCGGCATGCTGACCTGCATCCGCAAGGCCTTCGCGCTGATCGAGACGCATATCGGCCGGCAATACCGGCTCGACAGCGTGCCAGGCGAGGCGCCCGACGTGTTCGCCATGCTCCAGCGCGGCGACAGCGTGGGCGTGTTCCAAGTCGAGAGCCGAGCGCAGATGAACATGCTGCCGCGCCTGAAACCGAAGGAATTCTACGACCTCGTGGTCCAGGTCGCGATCGTGCGCCCCGGCCCGATCCAGGGGGACATGGTCCATCCCTACCTGCGCCGACGGCAGAAGCTGGAGAAAGTCGAATTTCCCTCTCCGGCCCCGCCGCACCCACCCGACGAACTGCGTACCCTGCTGGGCAAGACCTTCGGCGTGCCGCTGTTCCAGGAACAGGCGATGAAACTTGCCATCGTCGCGGCGGGGTTCACGCCATCCGAAGCCAACAAATTGCGCCGCGCGATGGCGACTTTTCGCAACCTCGGGAAGATGGACACGCTGGAGGAGAAGCTCGTCGGCGGAATGGTTTCGCGCGGTTACGAACGCGATTTCGCGCAGCGCTGCTTTCGCCAGATCGAGGGCTTCGGCAGCTACGGCTTTCCCGAAAGCCATGCGCTGGCCTTCGCCCGACTGGTCTGGGTCTCGTCCTACATCAAGTGCCGCTACCCGGCGGTGTTCGCCGCTGCGCTGCTCAACTCGCAACCGATGGGCTTCTATGCCCCCGCCCAGATCGTGCGTGACGCACGCGAGCACGGGGTCGAGGTACGCGAGATCGACGCGAACCACAGCGATTGGGACAATGCTCTGGAGCCTGGGGAAAGTGGCGCTTGGGCGGTGCGGCTGGGTCTGCGCCAGATCGAGGGTTTTCGCGAAGACTGGGCGGACGAAATCGCAAAGCATCGCCCCTACGTCACCGTCGAGGATCTCGCGCGCAAGGCGGGCCTGCCGCAACGCGCGCTGCGGCTGCTGGCCGATGCCGACGCCATGCGCTCGATCGGGCTCGACCGGCGCGAGGCGCTGTGGGAAGCGCGGCGAATGCCGTCCGGCGAACTGCCGCTGTTCGCCGCCGCCCGTGCACGGGACGACAGGGCGCGCGAACTCGGCACCGAACCGTCCGCCGCGCTCCCCGCAATGGCGTTGTCGGAGCAGGTCGCCGCCGATTACCAGACCACCCGCCTGTCGCTGAAAGCGCACCCGATGGCGTTCCTGCGCCCTGCGTTCGATGCCGAAGGCGTGTCGCCCTGCGCCGCGCTGCGCGATCGGCGCAACGGCGACAAGGCGAACGTGGCGGGCGTCGTGCTGGTCCGTCAGCGACCGGGCAAGGGCAATGCGATCTTCGTCACGTTGGAAGACGAAGGCGGGATCGCCAACGTGGTCATCTGGGCACGGCTGTTCGAGCGCTTCCGGCGCGAAGTGATGGCCGCGCGGCTGATGCTGGTCGAAGGCGAAGTGCAGAAGAGCCCCGAGGGCGTGATCCACCTGATGGCGAGCCGCATCCACGACCGCACCGCCGAACTCTCGCGGCTATCCGAGACGCACGATCCCGACCCGCTGCTGTCGCGCGCCGACGAATTCCTCCATCCCCAGCATCCGCGCAACGTGCGGCTCCTGCCCAAGTCGCGCGATTTCCATTGAGCACCGGGTTAACCCGCTCCCCGCTTTCCGCGCATTGAGTGGGAGCCATAGTCCGTTATGGCTATATCCTTCCGGGTCGAAGCGCCGAAGCAATACCGATATGCCTCTCACCCGTTACCGAAAGGCCAATTGATGCGTGGAATGCAGCCATCGACAACCGTTCGCTTTCCCCGTCGCAAGAGGTGCTCGTGACCCGCGTCGCGATCATCGGACCGGGAGCGGTTGGCGGCACGATCGCGGCATGGCTGGCCAACGTCGGCCATGATGTACGGTTATGCGCACGCACGCCGTTCGAGCGGGTGCGCCTGACACATCCCGCCGGCGTCATCGATACCGCTCTGCCAGTCCATACCGATCCCGCAGATGCCTCATCGGTGGATGTCGTAATCTCCGCGACCAAGGCTTACGACAGCGAAGCAGCCGCGCAATGGCTGCCTCACCTGCTCGACGATCACACGATCCTGGCGGTTTTCCAGAATGGTGTCGAACACCGCGAGCCCTTCTCCCATGCGCTGGAAGACACCCGTCTGGCGCCCGCTGTGGTCGACATCCCTGCCGAGCGGGAGGCGCCCGGTGTGATCGCACAGAGACGCTTCGGGTCGATTACTCTGGCAGATGATGCGCCAGGTCGTTCGGTCGCCGGGCTGTTCGCCGATACGCCGATCGAAACAGTGTTGACCGATGATCTGTTGACGGTCGCGTGGCGCAAGCTGGCTTTGAATTGCGCGGGAATTGTGAACACGATCACCTTGAAGCCCGCTGCCATCGCACACGATCCGGACGCGGCGCTGGCCATGCGCATGCTGATCGCGGAATGCGCTGCCGTAGGCAGAGCCGAAGGCGCCAATCTCCCTTCCTCGCTGATTGAGGAGGTCATTGACCATTGCCGGGCGGCCGCACCCGATTCCATCAATTCCCTCCATGCCGATCGTCTTGCCGGCCGCTCGATGGAGGTCGACGCGCGCAACGGCGTGATCGTCAGACTCGGCCGACTGCACGGCATTCCTACTCCGGCAAACGAACTGGCAATCGCGCTATTGAAGTCGACAGTATAGCCTGAACCGAGGCATCTTTCAGCTCGCAGACCACAGCTGAACCGCGAGCCCGCCGCCCGAAGAGCGCGAGTTGCCGCCCAACATCACCAGAAGCCTCGATCAACAATTGTGAGAAGAGCATCCTCTTCCGGCAATCACCGATCTAGCTGAAAATAAAAAGCCCCGCGATCCGATCAGGAGCGCGGGGGCAAATTTGCTAAAGATGGTTGCGGGGGTTGGATTTGGTCGTTGGCGAACAATGGCCGTAGCCGCCTGAGCTAACGCCGTCGCCCGGAGCGTGGCGCGCCGAATTCCGCATCACTTCTTAAGACGCCTCACCCGCAGAGCTTGACGCTTCGTGGGCCTAGCTGATTTCGCAGTTTTCCGTCAGTCTCTCTAATTCGAAGGGTAATCGCGGGAAACAGGTCACAAAAGTAACAAGCCAGTGATATCAGCCTCTTAGCCGGTCACATTTGGGGAATTCAGAGGTCATCAGATTACCCTAAGTAAAGGTAATATTTGCATCAAATAAAAGGTCATTAAATCAATGAGATGACCTTTGGACGGAGAATTTATTCCCTGAGATGACCTCAGCGGGGTCACATCAATATCACCCGCAAATCAATGGCTTAGGGTGGCGGAACGAAGGCAGGTGACCAATATTACCCAAGCGCCGCGCATAGCCCCTACCGCAGCATCGGCGAGGATCAGCCAAACTCGCATAATCTCCGATCAAGAAGCCGAAGGCGTGGCGTGGGGGCGAGCGCGACGCTCGGGGTGGCGGGGGTGGCACTGCCCTCAGGCGGTGTTCCGCTTTCGTTCTTGCCCGACTCGGTCGCGCCGGGGCATTGAGGGGGGATGGCCGACTACACGAGCCCGAAGCCGGTCGACCCGGTGTTCTATCAGCCGAACGCCTACCTGCGGATCCATTGCCGCTGCGGGCGGCGCGCGACGTATCCGGTGCGCGACTTCGCCCGGTTCCACCGCCTGCCCGCCACTCTCCAGTTCTACGAGCTGATCAAACGACTGCGATGCGAGATATGCCGCCAGCGCCCTATCTCGGCCGACGTCAGCCGTTTCCCATAGCCCCGGCACCATGCGTGAGGTACGATAGCGGCCATGTGCAATCTCTACGGCATGAGGGCTTCGCGCGACGAGGTCGCGGCCCACTTCCGCGCCAACGACGAATGGCCCCGCGAGGTGACGCTCGAAAAAGACTACGTCGCGCCCGGCAAGCCCGGATGGATCGTGCGCGAGGAAGCCGGCGCGCGGGTTCTCGATACGATGCTCTGGGGGTTTCCCTTCCAGGGCAAGCCGGTCACCAACGTGCGCAACTACGGCAGCCCGTTCTGGCGCTCCGCGCTGCAGGAACCGTCGCGCCGCTGCCTCGTGCCGGTCACCCGCTTTCAGGAGTGGTCGGCCGCACCGGATCCCGCGACCGGCAAGAAACGTCCGTACTGGTTCAACCTGCGCGCGCAGCCGATCTTCGCTTTCGCCGGGATCTGGCGCCCGGCCGAGCCTTCACCGTTCTTCTCGTTCCTCACCACCGGTTACGAGGGCGACCCGGCGGCGCACGCTGTCGGCGCAATCCACCCGAAAGCGATTCCAGTGATTCTGCACGAAGAAGACCATGATCGCTGGCTCCACGCCGAAATCGACGATGCGCTCGAGCTCGCAGCCGCCTTCCCCTCGCAACTGATCGAGGTCGCCGCAGGATGAAGGGCTATCTCTACGTCGCCGACGTTACCGGCACCGAGATCGAGGGATCGCGCCGCGACCTCGCCCACTGCCAGACACCGGAGGCGTTTCAGAAGATCTGGACTGAGCTGGCCGCCAAGGCGGGCGAGGATTGTGTCGTGCTAGACAGCGAAATCGATCGGAGCCAGCGTGGCAACGAAGTGTGAATTCGCCTTCCTGCTCGCACTTTGGCTGATCGGCGCGCTGATCGCCATCAACGCCCTGATCGCCTGATCCGCCCCTACCGCAGCGACCCCGCCGGGATCCGCTCGCCCTCTTCGGTAATCCGGTCCCCGTTGGCGCAGTTGTAGTCGCGGAAGCTCAGCAGGCGCACGCCGAACCAGTCGTTCATCCGCCGCATGCGTTTCACGATCGGCACGATCTCGGTTTCGTAGAAAACGTCCCGCGCCTCGTCGACCTTGCCGAAGCCGGCATTGTTCAGCGGGATGATGCCGATCAGCTGGGGCGGCACCCGGTGCGCGGCGAGCAGATCGTCGCGGCTGATGTTCTTCACGCTGGAAAATTCGTCCTTCGCCGCGACGTCGGCGATCGGTATCAGCTGGATGCCGTCTTTCTTGCCCTTCGGGATATGCAGGAACATGTTCTTGAAGTTCCCGACGCCCTTGGCCTGCTTGAGCGCGCCTTCCATCTTCGCGGCGGTCTCGTTGTCGGCCAGCGGCTCGCTCAGGTAGAGGATGAACCCCGCGTGCGCCCCGTTCAGGTAGTACCGGCGGCGGAACAGCGTCGCATTTTCGTTCAGCAAGCCGCTCTGCAGCGCCGAGAGCCATTCGGGCAGGCCGTAGAGCTCCTGCGCGACGTCGGGCTGCTGCAGGTGGAAGATGCGGCCGAGCGGATATTCGTGCGCCGTCCCGATCGGCCCGTTCACGAACCAGTAGACATCGTCGTCGACGCCGCGGCGGGTGTGCCGCGCCGGCGAATGCCCCGCCCGGGCGATGCGCTGGGCGTTGTTCGGCACGAATTCGAGATAGGCGTTGCCCATCTGCAGGAAGTCGAGCGCGAACCGCTCGAAATCGTCGGCCGACAGCCAGCGCGAGGGCTGCTGGTGAGCGACGAGCAGATTGACCTTCAGCGCCACCGCACTGCGATGATGCGGGCTCATGTTGAACGATCGCGCCAGGCTGTCCATCGGCAGCGGCGGTTCGTACCACCGCCCGTTGTGCCACACCTCGTAATACTGGCTCAGCTCGCGCCGATCGAGCACGCCCTCGGGCTCCCCGAACGTAAAGGCCATCGGCGCGGCGGCGGGCGCGCTTTCCTGCTCGACCAGCTGCTGTTCGTCCATCGTCGTTCCCCGTTTCATCGCGCCGCTTCTGCGCATCAGTTGAAAAACACGACCCGGCCGCCGGCGCTTTCGTGCGCGGTGCCGGCGTCGATCGGTTCGTTGGAAAGCGCGTGCATGATCGCCCAGGCGATGTCGGCATGGCCGATTTGCCCGTTACGCTTGGCGATGTAAGTGACGCCCTTCTGGCTGCCGGTCAGCGCCGGGCGTATCGCCATGAAGGCCTGCATCACGTCCGTCCAACCGGCATCGAATTCGATCCGGCCGGCGCGGAAGACGTTCTGCGCCTTGTGGACCAGCGCCGCCTTGCTCGCGAGCGAATATTCGATCTTGCGCGCCATCGCGAACCAGCGGCTCACCAGCTCCCACACCGCCAGGCCGTGCCCGGTGGTGTCGATCGCGATATCGGTCACGCGGTAGCGTTCGGCCACGCGCTCGATCGCATCGGCCTGCCCCTGGAAGTCGAGCCCGTTGAGGCGATACTTCTCCAGCACGCGGAACTTGCCCTTGCCCGCCTGCTCGGGCGGCGCGACCACCGCCAGCGCGGCATCGTCGCGGCCCTGCTTGTTGGGATCGTAGCCGAGCCACACCGGCAGGTCGCCGAACGGCCGCCCGCCCGCCACCTCGATCAGCGCGGGCTTGAAGTCGCGCCATTTGAGGAAGCTGTCGACGCGGGCCGGGGCGATGCGGCTCCACGGGAAGCTGCTCTCGCTGTCGTCCACGTCCTCGCATTCGAAGAGGTTGCGGAATTCCTCCTCCGAATACTCGAGCCGCAGCTCGTCGACGTCGACCAGCTTGCCCAGCCCCTGCGCGGCCGCGTCGTGGATCGTGAGCGTCTGCTGCCAGCTGCCATCGGGCATGATCGCCCCGCCGCGCAGATTGCGCAGCGACAGGTCGAACGGCTTCTGCTCGCCCTTCTTGCGGCCCTTGTTCCATTCCTCGCCCGACCAGAAGCCGTAGGACTGGTGCGTCTTGCTCGATGCGCTCGAGAAATAGGTCTTCCGGTAGATCGTGTGCGTCGCCATCGCGCTCGCCACGCGGCTCAGCTCGAGGAAATTGTCGACCCAGGCGAATTCGTCGAAATAGAAATCGCCGCTCTCGCCCTGGGCGGTGCTGCTGTTGGTCGACATCGGGTAGAGGCCGACCGCATCAAGATCGAACCCTTCTCCGGCGTCGTCCACGAGCCCGCCGAAGTCGAGCATGATGATCTTGCCCTTGAGCTCGACGCCGGTCACCCGGCGCACCCAGCTCACGATCTCGCGCCGGAACTTGAGCGCCTGCCGCTCCGAGGCGGACAGGAATATCTGGTTGCGCGGCTGATCGCCGTTCAGCACGTCCTCGGCGATCTTGCACACCGCCTCGCGGGCGAAATACCAGGTCGCGCCGACCTGCCGGCTCTTGCGGATTTTCCGCGTCCGCTGGTGCCGCTGCGACCACCAGTGCTCCTGATATGCGAAATTCTTGTCGTGGAAATCGTCGAGCAGCGCCTGCCACTGTTCGCGGGTCAGGCAGTTCTTGCGCTTTTCGGCGCGCTTGGCCTGCGCGGCATCGTCGTTGCGCTTCGCCAGCTTCGGGTTGAGGTCGCTTTCCTTGCCGGTCCCGTCGAACTTGCGGATCCGCGCGCCGCGTTCGAGCTGGCGCATCAGGAAATCGACGCGCTTCATGTCGCCCTCGGTGAAAGGTTCCTTGTCGAGCAGCGTGGCGATCTTCGCTTCGATCCGGTCCTCGACCACCGCGATCGGCGCGGCATCGTCCCACGCATCGCGGCGCTTCCAGCTCGCGACGGTCGGATATTTCTCGCCCAGCTCGGCGGCGATCTGCGTTAGCGTCCAGCCCCGGAAATAGAGCGAGCGCGCCTGGCGCCGCGCGGCGGCGGCGGCAAGCTGGCTCTCGTCCGGTTCCGGGGTCTCGGTGTGCATGGCCCTGCCATGCACCGCCGCGCGGGCCCGCTGGCTATCGGCCCGCAAAGTGAAACCGGCTTCCACCTTTCGCGCGCGTTGCGTTGAGGCCGGTTCGTCTGCCCCAAGGCACCCGACAGCCCTCGAGCAGCAACGCGACGGGGCAGACTGGAATTCGCGACGGGAGCCTTTTGATGAAGACCAAGCCCTTCCTACTCGCCACCGCCGGCAGCACGATCGACGGTCGGGTGATCGACGAGAAGATGCTCGACGAGATGGCCAAGGGTTACGACCCGAAGACCTACGGCGCGCGCCTCAACATCGAGCATATCCGGGGGATCAGCGGCCAGGCGCCGTTCCGCGCCTATGGCGACGTGCTCGAGCTGTCGATCGCCGACGTCGAGGTGAATTTCCACGGCAAGAGCGAAAAGCGCAAAGGCCTCTACGGCGTGTTCGACGTGACCGACGAGGCAAAAGAGCTCAACGCCCAGGGTCAGAAGGTCTATCCCTCGATCGAGATCGAGCCCAACTTCGGCGGCAAGGGCAGTGCCTACCTGATGGGCGTCGCGCTGACCGATTCCCCCGCTTCGATCGCGACCGAACGGCTCGCCTTCAACCGCAGCCTGCCCGGCGCGATCACGCTCACCCGCGACGCCGAGGGCCAGCCCGCAGGCCCGGGCAAGCTGGAATTCGCCGACGCCTCCGATCCCGGCGGAGAGAGCTTCCTCACCAAGCTCGGCACGATGCTCGACGGGTTCGCGGCGAAGTTCGGCGCTGCGAGCGAAAAGGACGGTGCCAAGCCTGCCGCGCCGCAGGGCGCAAAGCCCGAGGGCGAGGATGCCGGCACTGTGTTCGACTTCTCGCAGATGCGCCCGCTGTTCGAGCAATTCGGCCAGACGTTCGAGACCTCGATCGAAGGCCTGCGCACGGGCATTCGCGAGGAGATCGACCAGCTCTCGATCAAGATCAAGCGGGTCGAGGACGCTGCCGAGGCCAAGCCGACCGGCAATCACCGCAGCCGCCCGCCGGCCGATGGCGGCGCGCTCGATTACTCCAAGGTCTTCTGACCCGCCCTGCCCGAACAGCCCGCCCCGCAACCCTCTCCCGCCCCGCGACCAGTCAAACCTAGGGATCGACCGCCATGAACTACCATCTTTCCGATCGCGGCCGCCGGGCGCTCGACGGGCTCTACAGTGCCATCGGCAACATCAACGGCGTCGCCAACGTTCACCGCAAGTTCGCGCTCGATCCGACTTCGGAACAGCGCCTCGAGGACATGCAGCGCGAGGAGATCGCCTTCCTCGAGCGGATCAACATCATCCCGGTGCGCGACCTGATCGGGCAGGTGATCGGCCTCGGCGTCGAGGATTTCATCGCCAAGCGTACGAGCGAAGCCAACCTGCCGCGCAAGCCCGAGTATCCGGGCAAGCTCGACGATCGCGAATACCGGCTCTACGACACCGAGTTCGACACCAAGCTGCCGTGGCAGATCATCGACGCCTGGTCGAAGTTCCCCGATTTCGCGCAGCGCTATTCGCGGCAGGTCGCGATCTCGATCGGTCTCTCGCGGATCTCGATCGGTTGGCACGGCGTGACCGCCGCGGCGCAGAGCAACCCGGTCGCCAACCCCAACGGCGAGGACATGAACATCGGGTGGCTGCAGAAGCTGCGCCTCGAGCGGCCCGATCACGTCATGGGCCGCGCGCTGGATGGCGGCACCGGCACCGCCACCGGCGCCGCCGCCCCGGTTTACATCGGCAAGAACGCCGCGATCGCCGATGGCGACTACAAGAACCTCGACGCGCTCGCCTACGACCTGATCGCCGGCCTGCCGAGCTGGGCGCGCAGTTCGACCGAGCACGTCGTGATCGTGAGCCAGGACCTGGTCGACGAGAAGTACTTCCCGATGATCAACCGGCCGCTGTCGGACACGATCGACGGCGGGCGCGCGATCAGCGACCAGGTGACGTACGACATCGTGAAGTCGGCCAAGCAGCTCGGCGGGCGCCCGGCCGTCGTGGTGCCGAAGTTCCCCGACGGCACGATGGCGGTCACCCCGCTGTCGAACCTGTCGATCTACTACCAGGAAGGTTCGCGCCGCCGCTACATCCGCGACGAGCCCGAGAACAAGGCCAGCCTGGTCGACTACAACTCGGTCAACGAGGGCTACGTGCTCGAATCGACCGACTTTATGGCGATGGCCGAGAACATCACGTTCGGCGACCGCGAATAATACCCCCCGAGAGCGAGGAAACCGAAGCTGGCGTGAGGGCCGGCGACGGTGGAGCCCCGGATCCGGCGGAGGACCTCACAGATCCCGCCACCACTTCAGGAGAGCCTCCGCGATGGTAAGCCCGTTCCGCCGTCACCAGCAGAAAGCCCGCGCCGTCCTCGCGGGCAGCAAGGCCGCGCCCCAGACCAGCGCCGCGCCCCCGGCCCCGGCCGAGGACAGCCCCGCCGGGCAGGAATACGCCGGTCTGCGCGCCGCGCTGCACGACAACCTTCGCTCGCTGGCCGACATCGCCAGCCACGAGCAGCGGCAGCCCAAGAAAGCCGAGTTCGCGAAGACCTTCGCGCCGTGGATCGAGGGCGTGATCGAAGCGAACGCGCCGGTGCAGGATGAAATCCTCGTCACCAACATGATCTGGGCGATCGACTACGGCGATCTCGACTACGCGCTGCGCCTCGGCCGGTTCGCCATCGAACACAACCTCGCGATGCCCGAGCAGTACAGCCGCTCGGTCGCGTGCTTCATCGCCGAGGAGATCGCGGAGATCGCGCTGAAGGATGAAGACGCCGTGCGCCACGACCAGCTGGGCGACGTGCTGCAGCTGACCGCGCAGGCCGACATGCCCGACCAGGCGAAAGCCAAGCTGTTCAAGGCGCTCGGCCGCAGTTGGGCCCGGCGGGCGGAGGATTTCGACGCCACCGCCGACAACGCTCCCGCTGGCGGCGCGAAGGCCTATGCCGGCGAGGCGGAAGAGATGTTCCACCGCGCGCTCAAGCTCGACGAGAAGTCGGGCGTGAAGACCGACATCAAGCAGATCGAGAAGCTGCTGAAGGCGCTCGGCGACGCCGAGGACAGTTGACGCAAGAGATCGCCCACGGCGCTCGGGGGGCGGACGGAACGGCTTGCCGGGTCGCATGGCCCGCGCCGGTCGCGCCGTCCCCACCCCCCGTAAACCGCACCCGGGCAGCGTAAGAGGGAAACCAGATGGCCGGCCTCATCGCTCCGCCCGACAATGCCGATCCCGCAGACGCCGTGGTCTTCGCCGATGGCTGGTTTCCGGACATCCCGCTCGCGCTCGTGCGCGACAGGTTCCGGCTCGGCGACAATGTCGTCACCACGCCCCGCCTCGTTTCGGCCATCGAGGGCGCGATGATCTCCGCCTTCCGCGCGCTCGCGCTGTGGCGGGCGGAGCGGATCGTCGCGGGTGCGGCCACTTTCGACCTGGTGACGTTGGCCCGCCTCAACGACAGGAACATGGCCGAGGTGCTGTGGGAGCGGATCATCGGCAACTTCGCCGCCGCCGAGCTGGCCGACACGCACCGCGATGTCAGCGCCACCGATGACGGGCTCGATCGCGCGGAGGAGAAGTCCGAGACCGCCGACGACTACCGCCGCCTCGCATACCACGCGATCGCCGATCTCCAGTCGCTCGGCGGCGAGCCCGCGCCCCGCAACCGGGTGGCGCTGGTATGATCCCGCGCTCAAGCAGCGGAGCGGTAGCGCAGAAGGCAACTCGCTCAAGCAGCGAAGCGATAGCGCAATGAAGGCTACCGTGCGTGAGGGTGAGACCGTCGACGAGGTCTGCTGGCGCGTGCTCGGCCGGACGCAGGCGGTGACCGAGCAGGTGCTCGCGCGCAATCCCGGCCTCGCCGACCGTGGCGCGGCGCTCCCCGGCGGTCTCGAGATCGATCTCCCCGAACCGGCGCAGGCTGCACCCGCGCGCCGTGAAACGGTGAAGCTGTGGGATTGACCATGACCTCAAGCAGCGCAGCGGTAGGTCGGAACACGGCCTCAAGTAGCGCAGCGATAGGCCAGAAAAGGACCGTCTGATGCAGAAGACGCAATCTCTTCGACGGGCACTCTCCGCCGCGCTGCCCGAGCTCAAGCGCGATCCGGATCGGCTGAAGGTGTGGATCGAGAACGGCGCGGGGCAAAGCCGCGAGACCGCGACCCTCTCGTTCGGCTTCCGCTATCGCCTCAACGTGCTGTGCGTCGATATGAGCACCGATATCGCGGTGCTGGCGCTCGCGCTCTTCCGCTGGCTCCGCGTCAACCAGGTCGATCTGCTCGCGCCCGGCACCGATGGCTTCGCGTTCGACGTCGACGTGCTCGACAACGGGCTGTCCGATATCCTTTTCCAGCTCGACCTCACCGAAAACGTCTCGGTCGGCCCGCGCGAGGATGGCGGCTACGATCTCGCCTATCTCGCCGAACCCGATCCGATGTTCGCCGACGAGCTGCCCCCGGCGGGACTGCCCGAGACACCGCTGCTTGCCGAAGTGCGAACCGACGCGCGGCCCGCGCCGCTGCCAGACGACTGAGTCCGGACGAATGAGCTACGACAGCGACGCCCTCGCCGGGTTCGACGAGTGGTTCGGCAGAATCCTCGCCGGTCTTTCTCCGGGCAAGCGCAAGCGCGCGGCAGTAAAGCTCGGCCAGGCGCTACGGCGATCGAACCTCAAGCGGATCACCGCCAATGTCGAGCCCGATGGCAAGCCGATGGAAGCGCGCAAGCCCCGCCGCGATCGGCGCGGCCGGCTGAAGAAGAAGCGCGGCGGCAAGATGTTCCGCGAATTGCGCTATGCGCGGCGCTGGCGGATCGACGCGCGAACCGACAGTGTCGAGCTTTCGCCGAAAGCGGGGGCGAACGTCGCCGCGATCCACCACTTCGGCAAGCTCGGCACTGTCGGCAAGGGCCGCGATGGCAAGCCGATCAAGTACAAGTATCCGGCCCGCCGTTTGCTCGGCTTCGACGACGAAGATCGGCGCGCCGCGCTCGACGTCGCCGCCGAGCTGCTCGATCCCGGCGCTGGGTGAAACCGGCTTCCACCTGCCAGCGCCCTTCACGCAACACGCGCGGGCGAGGCACGGGTGAGCCATGTCCGGCACCATCGCCACCTCCACAGCGGTCGATC
Source organism: Pelagerythrobacter sp. (assembly GCF_041912895.1). Lineage (NCBI taxonomy): Bacteria > Pseudomonadati > Pseudomonadota > Alphaproteobacteria > Sphingomonadales > Erythrobacteraceae > Pelagerythrobacter > Pelagerythrobacter sp. Next base: position 1,350,868 of record NZ_JAYSGI010000001.1, read on the forward strand.
TTTCGCGCCTGCCGCCGCCCGACGTCGTCGAAGCGCTCGATTACGAGACGATCCTCGCCGACAAGAAGGCGCGGCTTGCCGCTGCGATCCCCGAATTCGACGCGCTGCTGGAGAGCGACCCGGCGATCAAGCTGCTCGAAATCTGCGCCTTCGACGAACTGCTGCTTCGCCAGCGGGTGAACGACGGCGCGCGCGCCGTGCTGCTCGCCTACGCGATCGGGGCCGACCTCGACAATATCGCGGCGCTGTTCGGCGTAACGCGCCGGACCATTCTCCCGGCCGATCCCCAGACCGGCGCGGCGGCGATCCTCGAGGCCGACGCCGATCTTCGCCGCAGGGTTCTGCTGGCGCCCGATTCCTATTCGGTGGCGGGTCCGGCCAGCGCCTACGTGTTTCACGCACTGAGCGCGCACGGCGACTTGCGAGACGCCGCCGCGACCAGCCCAGCGCCGGGCGAAGTCGTCGTTTCGCTGCTCTCGCGAACGGGCGACGGGACCGCGCCGCCGGCGGTGGTCGAGGCGGTCGCCGCCGTCCTGAACGATGACGGCATCCGCCCGTTGACCGACGCTGTCAGCGTCCGCTCGGCCGGGATCGTCAACTTCGCCATCGACGCACGGCTGACGCTCTACCCCGGCCCCGACGCCCAGCTTATCCTCGCCACCGCCAATCGCGCGCTCGCCGACCTGCTGGCGTCGCAGAAGCGCATCGGCCGGGATATCACCCGATCGGCGCTCTTCGCGGCGCTGCATGTCGCCGGCGTGCAAAAGGTCGAGCTCGTCTCGCCCGCGGCGGACGTGGTCATCGGCGGGACCGACGCGGCGAACGCCGCCCCGATCGCGGTCACCATCGCGGGCGTATCCGAATGAGCCTGCTCCCGCCCAACGCGACCCGGTTGGAGCGCGCGGTCGAGCAGGCCGGCGCAGGCCTGGCCGACGTGCCCGTGCCGCTGCGGCATCTGTGGAATCCCGCGACCTGCCCCGTCACGCTGCTGCCCTGGCTCGCCTGGGGAGTGTCGATCGATTTCTGGGATCCGGCGTGGAGCGAAGCGGAGAAGCGCTCGGCCATCGCCGGGGCGATCGAGCTGCAGCGCCGCAAGGGCACCCGCGCGAGCCTGCGCGCCGTGCTCGACCGGTTCGACCCGATGATCGAGATCGTCGAGTGGTTCGAGGATAGCGACTATCTCGACCCGCACACCTTCCGCCTCGAGCTGCCGCTGACGACGCGCAGCGACGTCGAATACGATACCGCGCTGGTAACCGCGCTGCTGCGCGACATCGCCGCGGTGAAGCCGCTTCGCTCGCACATGATCGCGGTCCACCGCATGCGTGGCCAGGCCCGTGCCGGCCTGCTCAGCGGCGGCACGCTGCTGGGATCGGTGCGTATCGATGCGCCGGCCGACACCGCCGCGGCTCTCGACCCCTACTGGAACACGCTGCTGCAGACCGAACAGGGCGAACCGCTCGAATTCGGTCCGGACGTCGGCGTGCTGGAGCACGTCTGATGGATGCCGAACCGTTCCCTTTCACCATCACCCAGATCGGGCTCGACGCGCTGGTCGATGCGCACAATGGCGAGACCGAATCGATCCGCATCTCCGAAGTCGGCCTGTCCGATCAGGCCGTAGCGGTCACGCCGACGCTCGATGCCCTGCCGGGCGAGTTCAAGCGCATCGCGACCGTTTCGGGCGTGGCGGCGGACGAGACGACGATCCACATGACCGCGACCGATTACAGCCAGGACGTCTACGATGTCCGCTCGGTCGGGCTGTTCCTCGCCGACGGCACGCTGTTCGCCGCCTATTCGCACGCCCCCGGCCCGCTCTTCCGCAAGGTCGATATCGCCCAGGCGCTGATCATGTTCGACATCGTCTTCGGCGAAGCGGTCGGCGGCGATATCGAATTCGGCGATGCCAGCTTCCTCTATCCGCCCGCGACCGAAGTGACCAAGGGCGTCGCCGAGCTCGCGACGCAGGCCGAAGTCGGCAACGGCGTGGACGACGCGCGCATCGTCACCCCGCTCAAGCTCAAGACGCTGCTTGATCCGCTGCTCGCCGCGATCGACCAGGCCATCGCGCAGGAGGTGGATGCGCGCACCGATGCCGACGCGCAGGAGGCCGCTGCCCGTGCGGACGCCGACGAGCAGCTCGGCGTCGATATCGCCGCCGAAGCCGCCGCGCGCACCGCCGCCGACAACACGGAGAAGACCGCGCGCCAGAATGCCGACCAGGCGCTGCAGGCGCTGGTCGACGCCTTGCGCGCGCTCACGATCACCGGCGGCGGTCTGGTCTCGGGCGGCGGCGCGCTGACCGCATCGCGCCAGCTCACCGTTCAGGCGGCAACGATAGCTGAAGCGCTGGCGGGAACACGCAGCGACGTCGCGCTGACACCTTCGTCGCTCGGCGGGTTCAAATCGAACTTCTCGCAAACCGATTCGATCAGGCTGCCGGGCGGATTGATCCTCCAGTGGGGGCGCTTCAGCGCAGGTGCCAACGGCAGCACGACAGTCACCTTCCCGCTCGCTTTTCCGACCGCCTGCTGTTCCGTGGTCGCCGGGGGCACCACGGTGCTCGACGAAGCATCGCAGGATAACCCGCCCGTGGTGGTGACCTCCACCATCACGCAAACGCAATTCGCCGTGTTCGCTTCGGACAACGAAGCCAGCGGCTGCGCCTACATCGCCGTGGGGTTCTGACATGAGCTTGCGCTATTCGCCATCGACCGGCGGCTTCTACGACACCGATGTCCACGCGGACATTCCCGACGATGCGGTTTACGTCTCTCCCTCCCGCCACGCCGAACTGATGGCGGCGCAGGCGAGCGGCGCGACGATTTCCGCCTCGGCCGATACCGGCAACCCGCTCGCGATCGCCGCCACCGCGCGGTCGCTCGAATCGCGGCGCGAACAGGTGTGCCGCGCGATCCGCCGCGAGGGTGAGCGCCGCGCCGATCGTGTCATGCCGCTCGGCCGGCAGGTCGCCCTGCTGCGCGGCGCGGTGCTGCGCGGAGCGGACATGTCCGAAGACGATCTCGCACGCTTCGCGGAAATCGAGGCCATCGATCTGGCATCCACCGCGATCGAGGAGGACATCGCCGGGCGCTCGCTCGCCGAGCTCGTCGACTATCTGATCGCGGACAATGCCCGCTGGGCCGATGGGAGCGCGGGCTAATGGCGAAAGTTTCCGATCTCCCAGCGCTGGACAAGGTCGACATCGACGGCAGCGAGCTCGTACCGACGGTGAAGGACGGGCAGACGTACGGCGCCCCGATCTCCTACCTGGGCGAGGCCGCTGCCGAGCGAGCTGAGGCAGCGGCACTCGCGGCCGCTGCTGCCGCAGCGCCGTACATCGATTACAACCAGTATTACGTATCAGCCAACGCCACAGGGACTGGAGACGGTTCGCTCGCGAACCCGTGGACGATGACGCAGGTACTTGGACCCGCAGCACCTCCAGGCCTCGTTCTGCCTGCGTGCTTCAACATCGAGGGCGATGGAGCAATCTACCTCAATACAGTGTTGGATTCGCGTTTACAGGGCGGCACGGCTGAACAGCCTATCGTGTATCGCGGTCGAACTGGCCAGACGAAGCCAATTTTCCGTTGGCACACTCCGATAACCTGGACACTCGAAATCGATGAAGACGATCGGCACGTCTATCGATCGAACGAAGCGTTCACTCCCGGCGCATTTATCTATTTCGGCGGGCACATCGATATCGAAGGGCAGTGGTATCCATTGCCAGTCGTGCCCATGGGCTCGCTGCTGAGTACGCATGGCCAGAACTACCGGGCCGATGGCAACTATTACCCGGGTCCGTGCCTCTCCCGCGATCAAACCAGCGGTAGGCTGTATCTCCGGCTCGACCCGCCCGATCCCGAAGCACAGCTTTCCGATCAGCGCTCGTTCGCCAGCAATACCAGCGCCGTTCTAGCGGAAAACACAATCATGGTGAGCGTGCAGACGGATGGCTGGCGCTACGGTGCCCCGCATACGATTGTCGAAGGCTTGCGGTTCGAAAACCATACAAACGGGGCCAGACCGTTCTTTGGAGCCGGTGCAAGGCTCGGCATAAAATTTCGGCGCTGTGAGTTCTTATCAACGCTCACGAGCATTTCCCTCGCAAAAATGCAGGAAAGCGCAGTTGAAGACTGTCAGCTTGATGGTGGTTTCCACCGCGATTGGTGGATGTGCTACGCCGACTTCAAGTTTGGTCAAACGATCGCTTCAAATACTCGCAAGTTGGCAATAAATCTGGGTGGATTTGAGGGCGAGTTCCTTACGAACGGCGTCAAGCTGGTTCGGAACGTCTTTGCAAATTGCTTCGACGCGTTGATCGGCGAAGGCCGAAACATCGAGGTCGGCGGCTATGATCCGCGCGATCCTCTCAGCGATGAGAAGGCGTGGGCAAACGCCAACCGATTTGAAAACATCTGGGACGATGCAGCGCAATTGCTGGCCAAGAACCAGGGCTTCTACATGCACCACAATTATCTGCTGTCGGCAGGCTGGTCGCTCGATGGCGCGAGTTCGGCCCTCGATCGCGGTGCGGATTGGCCTCTGATCTACAGCAACATCGTCTGGCCACAGGAGAAAATCTTCTACGGTCGCAAAGGAGCCCAGAGCGGAGAGGGGCAGTCGCTCGAAGGCATGGTTTATCCGGCGTCGTGGCTGACGCACGGCCTCCGTAGCGGTCAGAACGATTTCCGGTTCTGTCAGCACGTGGTCGGCAACACGATCGTATCGCGTTTGCCTGACGTTCGGAGCGGCCCGCCGAGCGTTTCCGCACGGGGTCTCGATTGGCAAATGACCCCTCGGGCTGCTGGGCAGCACTCAGGGGGCATGACGCTGATCCTGAACAACACTTTCGTGATGGACGGGCTCCAGGACTTCTACGAAGCATGCAATGCCTTAGGTCCTTGGAGCACGTTCAATTGGGCAACTAGCGACCTCCGTCTGGGCCGCGAAGATACAATCATCGACGGCAATGCATTTCTCGGACCGTGGGGGTTCTATGACCCGCTAGGCAATTCGACCGGCACGAACGACTATCATGTTCGCTCGGTCTACGACGAGGCAGGGAATCTGCTTGGCGAGCGTATGAGCTTCGCTGATCTCGCCGGCAACCCCGCCACCTTGGCAAAAATGGAGGCGATCTATGGCGCCCCCTTCCAGCAGGACGGTCTTGAGTTGCCGACCCTCGAGGCCGCGCGCGAAGTGATCAACGAGCTGACGCAGCAACCGCTGGCTAGTCAGACCGCGCTCCGCACCGGCGGCGTCGACCTCACAGAGCTTTCTCCGCGTTGGACCTATTGGCGACCAGGCAGGGTTGCGAAGTGACGCGCCAGCATAGCCTTCCCGAAGGATCGCCCAGGCTCCTCGATGAAACGGTAGGTGTAATGCGCGGCCGCGATGGTCGCCGCGAGGAAGCTGAGAATCAAAAGGTCAGCGCCCGGAGCAGGCAACTCGATCGCTGTATTTCCGTCATGCTTACCGAGGATGCCGAACACGCCTGCCGCAGAATAGAGACACAGCGTGATGAAGGCGTGAACGAGGTAAATCGAATAGCTCCGCTCGCCCAGATACGTGAATGTCCGATGGCAAAGGAGGTGAGAGAGCTTGCCCTGTTCGTAGGCGAAGAGGAGCACCACGAGGGCGAACAGCGGGACCACGAGCGCGCCCATCTCCATCGGGACGCGCGTAATGGCCAGGAACGTGGCGCCTATCGCCGCGACCTCCAGACCCGTCGCGAACGGCACGCGGATATTGTGCCAGAGCACCCATATCCTGTGGGTCAAAACGCCGAGGCCGAAGCCGCCAATTCCGCGAACCAGCGCAAGCACCACCGTGGCGTTCATGGTTTCGGGAACGGCGAGCGCATAGGCCATGCAACCGGCCCCTGCGACAGCGAGGATCATCCAGCCACTGCGGCGGCCGACGAGGCAAGCGAGCGCGAAACAGAAATAGGCGAACATCTCGGTGGAGATCGACCACGCGGGTGCGTTCCAGCTGTTGTAGGGCGTGGTGCCCCAGGCCTGGACTATGGCCAAATTCGCCGGAAGCCATGCAAGATCGAAGCCTTCGGTGAACGCGACGGGATCGTCGACGACGTTCAGTTGATTGGCGACGAGCAGCACGAGCTGGTGCGCGAGGAACAACCCGAGAACGAAAAGATGCAGTGGCCAGAGCCTGGCGATCCGGCGGACGATGAACCTGGTCGCCTCCCGCCAGCCGGCGGACAGCTTTTCGCCGCTCGAATGCGCGATCACGAACCCGGACAGGACGAAGAAGAAGTCGACGAAACGGTAGCTGGTTGTCGCGAGCGCCACGCTCGACAGCACCCCCGTGGTCTTAAGGTGACCGAAGGCGACGACGAGCGCGGCGATACCGCGCCAAGAGTCGAGAGCGGTGAAGCGGTGAACCATTCGAAACCCGCTACCTTCGCCGCGCTTGGAAAGAAAGCCAGAGAAGGGCAACAGCAATGACCGAGAAACTCGCCCAGAACGTGGCAAGCGCTTCGCGCGTCGGCCCGTCCAGCTTCGACGGCCATGATTGGCTGGTGATCTTCAACCTCGGCAGCAGCACGGCGCTGTTCCTGATCGCGCTGCTGTTCAGCGTCGACCTCGGCAAACGCATCTACGTCAACCGGCGCCGCGATGGATGGGATCACCCGGTTACGGTGTTTCGCGTCGTCCTGCTGCTGCTCTCGGCCGGGATCGTTCTCCGCAATGCCGCGCGCGCGGCGGTGCTGTGGAAGTGGGACCCTTCCGACCCATTCGGCACGAGCTTCACGCTGACGGTGCAGCGCTTCGTCGATCCGGTCGCCGACCTCCTGCAGCTCAGCGCGATCGCGCTCGCCATCGTTACCGCCCCGACGCTGATCAACCAGTTGCGCAAGGTGCCCTGGCTGGTGCCGATCAGGCAATCGCTGCCCGAGCTGATGCGTCCCGCCACCCTTGCCGCCATGTCCTTCGTCGCCGCCTTCGGCGTGGTGGTGACCCGGTGATGGAACTGCGCCTGGGGGCAAGCGCGGCGGTTGCGGCGGGCATCGTGGCGACCGGCGCGCCGGGCCGGCACAGCCCGGAAGTGTGGCAGATGCTCGGTTATCCGTTCGAAGCGGCGGGCATGATCGCCGCGCTGTTCGCCTGCATGTGCGCGCGGCTGTGGAGCGCGGACCAGCTTCGCCACCGCAAGACGTTTCGCTGGAGCCTCGACATCCCGGTCAGCGCGTTGACCTTCGCGGCGACGATATGCGCCGTAATCGCGCTGCGCCCCTCCCCTTGGGCCGGGCTGCTTTACGGCGCCGGGCTCGGCGTGATCGGCGAGGGGCTGTTCCACTACGCCCGCAAGTTCGCGGACAAGAGCGGGCTATTCGAAAGGACCGAACAATGATGATCGCCCTGGACGAACGGCTGAGCGCGAACTTCACGCTCGGCGAGATGATCCGCTCGGAGAGCGCGTCGCGGCGCGGGATCCGCAACGAACCGGGCGAAGCCGAGATACGCGCGCTGCGCCTGCTGTGCGAGAAGGTGCTGCAGCCCGTCCGCGAGCACTACGATCGGCCGCTCGTAGTCACCAGCGGCTTTCGGTCCCCTCGCCTCAACACCGCGATCGGCGGCAGCGCCAGCAGCCAGCATTGCAAGGGCGAAGCGGCGGACTTCACGGTGCCCGGCGTCAGCAATCTCGAGGTTTGCCGCTGGATCGAGCGCACCCTCAACTACGACCAGCTCATCTACGAGTTCGGCGAGAGTGGCTGGATCCATTGCAGCTTCTCGGCGCACCGGATGCGCAACATGGAACTGAGCGCGGTCCGCCGCGGCGGCCGTGTGCAATATTTGTCCGGCTTGCGGGCATGACGGCGCTGTTCTCACGCATCTGGCCGCACCTCGCGGTCGTCGCGCTCGTGATCGGTGCCATCTGGTGGATCGACCACCGCGGCTACCAGCGCGCGCAGGGCGACGCGAAGTTCGAACGGACGGTGACCGCGCTGCTGATCGAGAAGCGCGCGGGTCAGCTCGAGGCGGAACTCACGGACCGCCTCGCCGAGCGTGATCGCGTGCTGGTCGACCGCCTCGCTTCGCTCGACGGCATCGAGCGCACCGTTATCCAACCTGTCATTCGAGAGGAGCTGGCCAATGCGCCGCATCTGTCCGATCCTGCTGCTGGCTATGGCGAGCGGCTGCGCGACGCCATCAACGACGCCATCCGCCAGAGCGCCGGTCCCGCCGCCCCTGTCCGCGACGACCGCTGAGCCCTGCCCGCCGCTGGCTCTGCTGGCGAGCGACACCCAGGCCGAGCTCATCGCCTGGGCGGCCTTGTCGGCGATCGCTTACGCGCGCTGCCAGGGCAAGCAAGCCGCCGCGGTTGGCGCTTATGCCGATGCGCGCGCGACAGCGATCGAGGCGAACGCGGAATGAAGAGCGAAGACATTCCCGCCGACCTTGCTGCTCTTGTGCGGATCGGCACCGTGACCGAGGTCGATCTCGCTGCGGCGCTGTGCCGCGTTCGCTACGGCGACCCCGATGACGAAGGCGGTGGCGCGGAGAGTCCTCCGGTACGCTGGCTCGCTCCGCGCGCGGGAGACACCCGTGTATGGTCGCCGCCGAGCGTGGGCGAACAGGTGCTTCTCCTCGCACCGGACGGGCAGATCGGCGCGGCGGTCGCGCTGTGCGGCATCGTCCAGGACGCATTCCCGCCGCCGGGCAATGATGCGGTCGAACTCATCGAATTCAGGGATGGCGCTCGGATCAGCTACGATCCCGATGCTCACGCGCTCGAAGCACTGCTCCCCGGCAATGCCACCGCGGTGATCGCGGCACAGGGCGGCATTACGCTGCGCGGCGACGTGACGATCGAAGGCGAGCTCGATGTTTCGGGCGACACCCGCATCGGCGGCAATGCGGACATCGCCGGCGATCTCGAGGTGGCGGAGGATGTCATCACCGGACCGGTCAGCCTGCGCGAGCACGGCCACAGCGGAGTGCGGTCCGGCACCGAGGTATCGGGACCGCCCGGATAAGCGCGTCTCGTAAACGGCGCTTCCACACCCGGCCTCGCTGGAAATTTCCGCGCGACCTCGGCTTCAACCGCTGCATGAACGGCATGAGCGCGAAGACCGGCAAGCTGCTTTCGGGCGATGCGCATCTCGCGCAGTCGATCTTCGATATCCTCTCGACCCCGCTGGGCAGCCGCGTGATGCGGCGGGATTACGGCTCGTTGCTGTTCGATCTCGTCGATCGTCCGATCAACGGCGCGTTGCGCATGCTGCTTCATGCAGCCACCGCCATCGCGCTGCGCCGCTGGGAGCCGCGCCTGCGCCTCGAACGCGTCGAACTGGGCGGCGAACCCGAACAGGGCGCGCTCACTCTCCGCCTCACCGGCTTTCGCACCGATCTGCCCACGCCGAACGCCCGCACCCAGCTCACCATCCCGCTTCATCGCGGCCTTGCCGCCCCGACTGCCTGAAGGATCAGCCATGCACGGTCTCACCATCCTCGAATCCGCCACCGGTCCCCGCTCGATCGGCCGTGCCAGCCTGGCCGTGATCGGCATCGTCGCCACCGCGACCGCCACCGGCGAAGCGCAGGCCGCGCTCGACCAGGCATTTCCGCTCGACACCCCCGTGCTGATCGCCGGAAACGTCGATGCTGCGGCGGGCAAGGCTGGATCCGGCGGCACGCTCGGTCCAGCTCTCCGGGCGATCGGTGATCAGTCGAGCCCGATCGTCGTCGTCGTGCGCGTGGCGGAGGGCGACGATCCCGCCGAAACCGCCACCAACGTGATCGGCGGGACCGATGGCAACATCTATACCGGCATGCAGGCGCTGCTCGCGGCCGAGGCGCAACTCGGCGTCCGCCCGCGCATCCTCGGCACCCCCGGCCTCGACAGTGCTGCCGTCACGGCGGAACTGATCACCATCGCGCAGAAGCTGCGCGGGATGGCGTACGCGGCGGCGATCGGCGACGACGTCGCCGAGGCCAAGATCTACCGAGACACCTTCGGCGCGCGTGAGCTCATGCTGATCTGGCCCGACACCAGCGCATCGACCGCGTTTCCCGGCGATATCGTCGCCCGCGCGCTCGGGCTGCGCGCGAAGATCGACGAGGAGCAGGGCTGGCACAAGACGATCTCCAACGTCGTGCTGGGCGGCGTTACCGGCCTCTCGCGCGACGTCCATTTCGATCTACTCGATCCGTCGACCGAGGCGGGCGATCTCAACGAGGCCCAAATCACCACCGTCATCCGGCAAAGCGGATTCCGCCTCTGGGGCAACCGAACCTGTGCGGGCGAGCAGCAGCCCGAATTCAGCTTCGAGAGCGCCGTGCGCACCAGCCACGCACTGCAGGACATCATCGCGCTGATCGTCGCGCCCTTCCTCGACCAGCCCATGACGGCGGCGCTGATCAAGGACTTGCTCGAAACCGGCAACGCGCGCTTCCGCCAGCTTGTCGTCGAAGGCCGCATCGTCGGCGCCGAGATGTTCTTCGACGAAGACGAGAACAGCGCACAGGAGCTAGCCGCGGGCCGACCCAAGTTCCGCATCCAGTACACGCCTGCCGCGCCGCTGGAGAACCCCTCGGTCGATCTGCAGATCACCGATTTCTACTACACCGGCTTCGCCGACCAGCTCGTCTGATCCAGGCCGGTTCCCCCGAAATTCTGAAGGAGCACGACAATGGGCCTCCCGCGCAAGCTCAAAAACCTCAATGGCTTCGTCGATGGCGAAAGCTTCCTCGGTGTCATCGCCGAATTCGAGGAGCCGAACCTCGCCCTCGCCACCGAGGACTGGCGCGGCGGCGGCATGCTCGGCCCGGTCAAGGTCGATCTCGGGCTCGAGGCGATGGAGGCGAAGCTCAAGATGGGCGGGCACACGGCTTCGCTCATCCGCAAGTTCGGCACGTCCGAGGTCGACGGCCTCCGCGTGCGCCTGGTCGGCGCGTATCAGAGCGACGATGGCCGCCCCCCCGAGGCGGTGGAGTGCTTCATCGGGGGGCGCTTCTCGGAGATCGCGCCGGGCACGTCGAAGGCCGGTGACGATACAGAGCACGAGTATACCGTTCCGCTCTCCTACTACCGCCGCGTCGTGAACGGCCGCACCGAAATCGAGATCGACATGATCGCCGGCCGCTTCATCGTCGACGGCTTCGATCGCTACGCCGAGATCATGGCGATCGTCGGCGGATAGCGCACCCGAGGTCCCAGCCCGGTCCTTTTGCGGGGCGCCGGGTGACGGATGGACGGGCCGGCGATCGCCTTTGCATCGTCGGCCCGCTTCCAGCCCCGCGCATCCGCCCTCAAGCAGTGAAGCGATAGGGCGATCCAATACAGGAGCCCCGCATGACCGAAGTTGCCACCCCTCCCCAGCCCGACAAGCCCGACCGCGCCACTGTCACGCTCGCCACGCCGATCGAGCGCGGCGACACGAAGATCGAGACGCTCGACCTCCGCAAGCCGCGCGCGGGCGAGCTGCGCGGCCTGTCGCTGCAGGACATCCTCACCAGCGAAGTCGTTGCGCTGCTCACCCTGATCCCGCGTATCACCAACCCGCCGCTCAATGCCGACGAAGCCGACAACCTCGATCCCGCCGACCTCGCCGAGATCGGAGGCTCTATTCGCGGTTTTTTTATGACGCGGGCGGAGCGGGACGTGATCGAGCGGATGATCGGGGACCAACGGCCGAGGAGCTGATGGTCGACATCGCCGCGATCTTCCACTGGCCGCTGAGCGAACTGCGCCAACTGACGCTCGACGAGCTGATCGACTGGCGCGAGCGGGCGATCGCCTGGTGGAACCGCGTCAATCGGTCGGCGCCTGACCGGTGAACAACAAGCTCTCTCTCCTCGTGAACTTCGTCGGCGTCGACAAGATGTCCGGCGCGCTGCGCAACATCGTCGGCCTCGGCAAGCGTGGGTCGAGTTCGCTCAACGCCCTGCGCGGCGAAGGGCGCAAGCTCGAAAACCAGCTCCGCAAGGTTCGCTCCGAACTCGGCCGCAGCAGCGGGAATGTCACCGAATTGATCGACCGGGAGCGCGAGCTCGAGCGGGCGATCGAAGGCGTGAACGGTCAACTCGAACGCCGCAAGCGCCTCAACGCGATCGAGGCGGATCGCCGGGCGATGATCGCGCGCGGCGAGGACCTGAAGAATCGTGGCCGCGAGAACATCGTCCAGGGCGCCACACTCGCCGCTCCGCTGATCCTCGCCACCAAGTCCGCCGCCGAATTTTCCAGCGGCATGGTCGATATCCAGCAGAAGGCCGAACTCAGCGACGCGGCGACCGACAGCCTGGCAAACAACATCGTTCGCATGTCCCGCGCGGCGAAGCTGATGCCCGAAGAGATGCGCAGCGGTCTCGACCTCCTGCTTGCCAAAGGCATGGACCTCGACGCCGCCACCGTTGCGATCGGGCCGGCCGGACGCCTCGCAACCGCCTACAAGGTCGATTTGCCGGATGCCGCCGGCGCCGCCTATTCGAGCATCAAGAACCTCAAGGTCGCGAGTGCCGAGACGGCGCGTGTCTTCGACATCATGGCCGCTGCCGGTAACGAGGGCGGGTTCGAGGTCGCCGACATGGCCCGGCACTTTCCGTCGCTCACCGCGCAGATGCAGGCACTGGGCGAGAAAGGCACGCCCGCCGTCGCCGACCTGTCGGCTGCCCTGCAGGTCGCCATGCACACGGCGGGCAACGCGGACGAAGCCGGTAACAACATCAAGAACCTGCTCGCCAAGATCAACGCCCCGGCGACGATCCGGGCGTTCAAGAAGAACTTCGGCGTCGACCTGCCGGCGGCGATGCAACGGCTTCAGGAACAGGGTTACGGCTCTCTCGAGGCCATTGCCCTGCTGACCAAACAGGCGACCGGCGGAGACATGAAGCGGCTTGGCTTCGCGTTCGAGGACATGCAGGCGCGTCAGGGGATCATGGCGCTGATCCAGAACATGGACGAATACCGGCGCATCCGCGCTGCTGCCACCGATTCCGAGGGCACCGTCGATCGTGGCTTCGATCAGCGCGCGACACGCGACGCCATGGTGAACTGGGAAGCTTTCAAGTCCAGCGCCTCTCAGCTTGCCATCACCTTGGGCACCACGCTGCTGCCTGTTGCAAGCGAAGCCATGACGATGATCGGCGGGCTCGCCAGCTCGGTTTCCGAATGGGCCCAGGCGAACCCCCGCGCAGCCGCAACGCTGACGAAGATCGTCGCCGGTCTCGCAGTGTTCAAGATCGGCCTGGGCGTCGCGCAGTTCGCGCTCGGCGGGCTTCTGGGCCCACTGGCCAACGTCATCGCCGTGACGCGCAAGCTCGGCGGCGCAGCGCGTCTGTTCGGCATATTCCGCACCGCCGCGCTCTTCATGGCGCGCGGTGTCATGCAAGCCGGGCTGATGATGATGGCCAACCCCGTGGTCCTCGCGATCACCCTGATCGTCGCCGCGATCGCACTCGCCGGGTACATGATCTACAAGCACTGGGACACGATCAAGGCCGCCTTCTGGAAAGGCGTCGCTGCGGTCGGGCAGGCGCTCGGATGGGTTCGCGACCGCCTCGTCGCCGGGTTCGCCTACTGGGCTTCGCTCCATGTTCGCGCGCTGCAGATCGGCAAGCAGATCGTCGCCGGGCTTGCGCGCGGAATCATGGCTGCGCCCGGCGCGGTCTGGAACGCGCTCAAGCATGTCGTCATGGGCGGCATCGGTCGGGTGAAGGACTGGCTCGGCATCAAATCCCCCTCGCGCGTGTTCATGGCGATCGGGCAGCATAGCGCCGAGGGCATGGCGCTGGGCATCGAGCGGCGCGGCCGTCGTGCCGTCGGCGCGGCCGGGCGCTTGGCGCGCGGCGTAGCGGGAGCCGCTGCGCTCGGGCTCACACCGGTTGCGGCATCCGCCGGCGGGCAAGCCGCTGATGGCCGCGCTTCGCCCGTCTCGGCCGCTGCTGCAGCCGCTCCCGCGAAAATCGAAATCCATATTCACCAGTTGCCCGGTCAGGACGCGAAAGCACTGGCGCAGGAAGTTCGCCGCGAGCTCGAGCAGTTCGACGCCATCAAGCGCCGGCGCGACTATCAGGATCCCGACTGATGGCCTCCCTTCCCTTCACCGGCCCCACCCCGCGCCATCTGCTCACTCTCGGCATGTTCGTTTTCGGCATGGACACGCTCGCCTATCACGAACTCACCCACTCGATCGAATGGCGCCACGGCACGACCGATCGCCACCAGGCGCGCCCGGCTTCGCAATATCTCGGCCCGGGTCCCGAAACGCTGAGTTTCTCGGGCGTCTGCATTCCCGAACTCGGCGGCGATTACGGTGCGTTCGAGACGATCCAGGCGATGGGCGATACCGGCGACGACTATCCCCTTCTCGACGGCTATGGCCGAGTATTCGGCAGCTACCGCATCGTCCGGCTCGAGCGGCAGCACCTCGTGGTGCTCGCCGGCGGCGTCCCGCGCCACACCGGCTTCCGCATCGAGCTCGAGCGGGTATCCTAGGATGGCAGCGAATGTTGCCGGGGTCGCGCTTTCGGTCGAAGGCGGCGCCGATCTCGCAGATCGGGTCGATCCTCGTCTGATTTCCATGCGCTTGACCGAGGCGCGCGAAGGGGAAGCCGACGAGCTCGAGCTGACGCTTCAGAACCATGACGGCCTGCTCGAAACGCCCGAGACCGGGCGCTACCTCATCCTCGCGCTCGGGTGGCGCAGCGGCGATGCCGTTGCCACCGGCATGGTCGACAAGGGGCGCTTCAAGGTCGACGAGGTCAGCGAATCCGGGCCGCCCGACGTGGTCACCATCCGCGCCCGTTCGGCCGATCTCACCGGCACGTACCGCAAGCGCCGAACCGAGATATGGCAGGAAACCACCCTCGGCGCGATCCTCCAGCGTATTGCCCGCCGCAACGAGGGAACCGCGCGCATCGAGCCGGCCCTCGCGGCGATTGCGATCGCCTCGATCGAGCAGGAGGGCAAGAGCGACATGGCCTTCGTGCGCGATCTCGGCCGTCGCTACGACGCCGTCGCCACGTGGAAGGATGGCATTCTCATCTTCCTCCCGATCGGCGGCTCCGCCACCGCCGGCGGGACGCCACTGCCCGCGCGCACTCTGCGCAAGATCGACGGATGGGCCTGGTCGTTCACCCGCGCCGATCGCGAGGACAACGACGGGGCGGAGGCGCAATGGCACGACAAGGCGGCCGGCCGACGCCGCACGGTCAAGGTGGGCGGCGACAACCGCAAGCGATTGAAGCGCGTCTACGCATCGGAGGCCGAGGCGCGCCAGGCCGCAGACGGCGCCATGTCACGCGCGCGGCGCGAACCCTACAGCTTCGACTACGAGCTGGCGATCGCCGATCCCGAGCTGCAGCTTGATCAGACGATCACGCTCGAGGGTTGGAATACGCGGATCGACGGGCGACGGTGGATCGTCGAAAGCATCGAAACCCACTACGGCGCGGGCGGGCTGATCCAACGGATCAAGCTCGAAAGCGCCTAGGTTTTAGGCAGCTTGCCTAAAATTTTCGATCGCTTCGACAATCTGCTCCGCCTTTTTGGTGGCTAGGCGTACCTGGACCGGGCTCAAGTCCTGGCATTCGACCTCGATATTCGCCGCATCAGTGTCGTCCGCTTCGGCAACTTGTGTTTCGAGGATAACGGAGCGCCACGCGCAGCCTGTCGTTTGATCGACGGCCACTGCTCCCTCGCAGCCGTTGCTTAGGCAGAAAGCGACGTTGCGCTGCCCTTGATAATCCCCGCGCCACGCTGCTGGCCAATCCCGCCGCATGAAGGTCGTGCGCGTCACTTCGCACTGCTCGGTTGTGCAAGAAGCAACCACCGGCGGTGCCGGCGCTCCGGTCGGCAATGCCACAGCTTCTATCATAGCTTCAGCTTCGGCACGGGCAGCCGCGAGATCAACTGTCTCAACCGGGCCGGAAGGCTCGCTCTCAGTTTGGTCGGCATCGCAAGCTGCCAGCATCAACGCCAAGACCGCGATCGCAATACGCATAGCTTCCCCTTCACTCATCCCATTCCGGATCAGGCCACCAATCCTGCCCGACCGTCTCTTCCGCTGCAACTGGCTCCGGCACACGCGGTGCGTCACCGTCGAACGCCACCCTGATCCATGCGCCGTGTCGACTCTTCGCCTGAAAAACCGCGACGATCTCCCGCCCCTCCCGGATCAGTGCTCCGATCCGGCCGCACCGTTCCGCGCTGAGGTAACCGATCTGCACGCCACGCGCGGAGAACACCGCGACCGCGCGTTCGTCGTGCCTGTTCTTCGGTTCAGGACGCAGCTCCACCGGCTCGCCCGGTGCGCACAGCAGGATCTCGAACCTCCGGTCGGACTTGTCGCGGTTCGGATAGCCCGCACCTACTACCGCCAGCGACATTTGCGGCAACGACCGCGGTGCCGATGTCACAAGCGGCCCGACTTCCCGCAAACGCGCCCGATCACGAACAGCTCGCCATCCGTGGCGACCTCGTCGCTGATGACCGGGTTGTCCGACATGATCTTTACAGAGCCGTCCGGCATCGGCCGCAGTCGCTTGATCATGCCGACGCCGCCGAACACAATAACCCAGATGCGATCGCCGAGGTTGTCCAGCCAATCGGTCTGCGACCGGTCGATCAGCACGATGTCGCGGTCATGGATCGTCGGGGCCATCGAATCGCCCATGCCGCGCGCAAAGGCCAGCATATGCGGCGGCGAATCCGTGAACTCGCGCACCCAGCTCAAGGGGAAGCTCTTCTTCTCGATCTCGACCGAATCGCTGTCGAGGAACGCCCCGCCCATGCCGTAGGCAAAATCGATGCTGTCGATATCGACCTGTTCGGGATCGACCACATCACCTGCGTATTGAGGTGATGCATGCTGGCCATCAAACCGCACGCCGGGATCGGGATTGTCCGTTTCGCCCCTTAGATACTCGATCGTCGTCTGAAGCGCGTTCGCGATTTCGGGGAGAAACCGGGGGTGTTGCACATCGCCCTGGAGAAGCCTGTTGATCGAAGGTTGCGCCAGACCCACTGCCCGCGCGAGCGAGGACTGCGTAAAACCCCGCAATTCCATCCGATTTCGGATTCGAGAAGCTATTACCGCCGGCACAAGGTTTGCCTATACGCATTCGCATAACTGAGCGACATACGTTTTGCTATTGACCAGTTATAGGCATTGCTATAGCTAGCGTGGTCATGAGCCAACTCACACGCTTCGAAGCATTGACGGCAGCCGTCCAGGGAGCTGGAAGTCAGTCGCAATTTGCAAGAGACCTTGCGGTTTCCCAGCCCACGGTCTGGCGTTGGATCAATCAGTCCAAACAACTCCCCGCCGAGCATGTGCTCAATGCCGAACGCCTCTACGGCGTTTCGCGCCATGATCTTCGGCCGGATATCTATCCCCGCGAGACGATGGTCGATCGCGGCACCCCCGACCGCTTCGTTGGAATCGACCTTCGCGCGCGCACCGGCGAAGGTCGTCAGCAAGCACAGGTGTCCTGATCGATGCGCGTTTCCTGCCATATCGCCCCTGTTCGCGCCGTCGCCCCCACGGCGCCCGGACTTCCCCGAGTAGCTGTCTGCGGCCTCACCACGCTCGCGTCATGTGAAGCTTTCGGCGAACTTTTCACCGGAGCTTGCGCATGAGCCTCCCGCCCGACGAACAGCGCCAGGCGCGAGTCGTGCGCGAGCTGATCCACGCCGCCGGCGGGGTCGAGGCTTGCGAGCGCGACCGCGAGAAGTCGAAATCGCTGTTCAGCGCCTACCAATCGCCCAACGATCCGCGCTCGATGCCCCTCGACGACATCGAGTTCCTCGAGAGCGTTACCCACGGCAAGCTCGGTCATCCGCACGTCACCCGCTATCTGGCGCGGCAGGCGGGTTGCGTGCTCCTGCCCCGTCCCGAGGTTCCCCGCGATCGTTCCGACATTATCACGCTGCTTGCGCGGCAAGCTCGCGAGCGCGGAGAATGCGATCCCGAGCTGCTTACCGCGCTCGCCGACGGCAATATCGATGAGGACGAAGCCGAGCGGCTGATCCCGATGATGCGCCAGCGTCTCGAAACCGACGCCCACATGCTCGCCCAGCTCGAGGCGATTGCGGGAAGGAGCGTATCATGAGCGGTGAAGGCGCCATCCTCGCCAGCGGTCCGCTGATCGAGGCTCCTCTCGAATTCCGCCTGCGCTCGGGTGGTAAGCTCTCGCCCGACCGGGCGTTCGTCGTCTGCCCGAAGTGCAACGCACCCGCTGGCATCCGCCATTCGGAGCGCGTCACCCATACCGTCAAGCATCTGATCGCGCACTGCTCGAACTCCGGCTGCGGCCATATCTTCCGCATGGAGCTCGTGTTCGTGCACTCGCTGGTCGAAGGCAACATCGTCCGCCCCGATCTCGAGCTGCCCGTCTGCCCGCGCGATCAGGTTCCACACGTTCTGCCGCCCGTCCGCGACGGGCCCGACGAGGAAGAGCAGCGCTCGATGTTCGCCACCGGCTGAGCCGGACGAACCCGCACCACACCGATTGAATTTCGAACGGCCGCGCTCCGGTCGAGGGGGAAGCTTTGTCTCACCGAATTATCCAAACAGGATCCTCAAGATGTCTGCTCGCAGGTGCTGCGCGATGAACCGGCGCGCCTTCCCTCAGAGCGTGATCGACGGAATTCTGCGCCAGTTTCCCGGCATCTCCGCCGTGCGCGCCCATCAGATCGCCCGCGACCGCGAGGCCATGCGCCGGCGTGCTCCGGCCCTGCGGCGAACACCCATCGAGACGATCAATTACATGCCGGAGGGCGGCGACCGGTGAACCTCGAAGCCGAAATCCTCAAGGGCCTCCAGGAGCGCTTCCAGTTCCGCAAGACGCGCGGCGACTGGCTGCAGGAAGGCACCTGCCCGCAATGCAACAAGCGCGAGGCGTTCGCGGCGGCGAAGGACCCGAAGGTCGTTCGCTGCGGCCGCGCCGATCGCTGCGGATGGGAAGACAGCGTCCGCCATCTCCTGCCCGATCTGTTCGAAGATTGGTCGAAGCGTTTCCCTCAATCCGAAGAGAACCCCGACGCCGCGGCCGATGCCTACCTCCTGCACGAGCGCGGGCTCGATCTTCGCCTTCTGCGCGGCACCTATTCGCAGGAACTCTACCGCGACGCGAAGAGCGGCAACACCACCGCCACCATCCGCTTTCCCATCGGCGAGAGCTTCTGGGAACGGATCATCGATCGCGCGGGCCGCTTCGATCGCAAGGCGCATTTCCAGCGTGGCGGCAAATGGTCGGGTCACTGCTGGCTGCCCAACGGCACCACGTTCGAAACGCTCGCCCGCGCCGATGACATCTGGATAGCCGAAGGCATCTTCGATGCCGCCGCGCTCGCCCAGGTTGGCATGGATGCCGTCTCGAACATGAGCGTAAATCCGTGGCCCGAGCATTTCCTCGCCGCGCTGCGCGCCGAGATCGAGATACAGGGCCGCAAGACCCGTCCCCGCCTGGTCTTCGCCTTCGACGTCGGTACCGCCGGCGTCTTCTACGCCAAGAAGCACATCGCGCGCGCGAAGCGCGAAGGCTGGGACGCGACCGCCGCGCAGGTCCGCCCCGATGGCGAGGGCGCCAAGCTCGACTGGAACGACCTCCTCCTCCGCCATCTCGGATGGAAGGGCGACAGCGACGAGGCACCGCTCGGTCGCGAGGCGATCGACGACTATCTCCACAACGGCGCGATCACGATCGCCGAAACGCCCCGCGAGAAGGCGCGGCTGATCATCGAGCGCGCCGAAAGCCGCGCGCGCGCGATCTCCTCGTTCGATATGCGGCATGGCAACCGCCTCTGGTGGGTGACGACGAAGTATTCGGAGGAGGACGGCCGCACCTTCGACGTGCGCGAGATCGCCAACTGCGCGTTCCGCCTGCTCTACCGCGAGCGCGACGAGATCGCCGACGAAACGAACTATTTCCTCCGCGTCGACTTCCCGTTCGAGAACCGCCCGGTCAAGGCGCGCTTTTCCTCCGCGGCCTGCGCCAACAGCGCCGAGTTCAAGAAGCGGCTGATGGCCTTCGCCGGCATGTGGACTGGAACCGGCGACCAGCTCGACCGGATCATGCGAGGGCAGACGCGCCGCTTGAAGACCGTCGAGCCTGTGCCCTTCACCGGATACGTCGCCGCGCACCGTTGCTGGCTGCTCGGCGAGCTGGCGGTCCACGATGGCCGCACGATCGGTGTCAATGCCGAGAACTACTTCGACATCGGCAACGCCGCGCTCAAGCCGCGCAGCACCGAGAGAATGCTCGAAATCGAATACGATGCCGATCGGCAGAAGTTCGACTGGCTGCCCGATCTGTGGACGGCATTCGGGCCCAAGGGTCTCGTCGCCCTGGCGTTCTTCACCATGTCTATTTTTGCCGTGCAGATCCGCGCGCGGCAGAAGTCGCTCGGCTTCCTCGAGATCACTGGCCTTCCCGGCGCCGGTAAATCCACCCTGATCGAGTTCCTGTGGAAGCTGCTCGGCCGCGCGGGATACGAGGGCTTCGATCCGAACAAGGCGACGAACGCCTTTATCGCCCGCACGCTGGTCAAGGTGTCGAACCTGCCGGTCGGCCTGATCGAGGGCAATCGCGACGACGAACGGCGCAGCCATGCGCGCGCTTTCGACTTCAACGAGCTACTCGTGCTTTACAACGGACGGTCGCCGCGCGGCATCGGCCGCAAGAGCGGCGGGTATGAAACCGACGAGCCGCCGTTCCTCGGCTCGATCTACCTGATGCAGAACGAGCGGATCGACGCGATCCCCGCCGTGCTCGAGCGCCTGATGTCGATGAACATCGACAAGGCCCGGTGGTCGCCCGCGACGAAGGACGCTGCGATCCGCCTCGAGGGATGGCCTATCGAGGAGCTGTCGGGGACGATCGTCCATCTCGCCCGCAACGAGGCGAAATTCCTCCCGTTCTTTTTCGAGCGGTTCAAGCACCACGATTCCACGATGGCCGAGCGTGTCGACGGCCTGCACAACGCGCGCCCGGTCAAGTGCCACAGCCAGCTCGCCGCCGCGGTCGAAGCGCTGGCGCACCTGTTCCCGGCTTGCCGCTCCGAGTGGATCGCCGAAACGCTCGAGCTGATCGACGACATGGCGCTCGACCGGCAGCAGAGCGCGGGCGGCGACCATCCGCTCGTCGCCGACTTCTGGGACAAGTTCGAGTTCCTCCTCTCGCGCGAGACCGACGACGCCTACGAAAAAGGGCAGAGCGTCAACCAGCACCGCAAGCCAGGCGAGAAGATCGCGGTCAACCTCCCGCACTTCGAATCCCGTTGCCGCAACGCCGGTATCGCCCCGCCGCCGATCGACCAGCTCAAGAAGGTCCTGCGCGGTAGCAAGTCGCGAAAGTTCCTGCGCTTCGGCGGCGTCAACAGCCCCACGGGCAGCACCAGCAAGTGCTGGATTTTCGAGCAGCCGCTCCGTCCGCGGGAGCCGATCATATGAACGCGCTCAAGCAGCGGAGCGGTAGCGCGGAGAGCAACGCGCTCAAGCAGCGGAGCGGTAGCCCGACCGAGAACGGTTCCGAGCGCCTCAGGGTCTGGCAAGGCATCGAAGCCGCCGATCCTCCCGAGAAGGCCCGCGACTATGCGGACCTGCTCGAGATGGCCGAGCTCATGCTCGAAGCGCGCCGTAAGCGTTTCCCCGCGCTGGTCGCCAGTGGCGATCTCACCGCCGAGGAAGCCGATCGGCAAATTGCCACTCATGCCGAGATCGCTGCCGAATGGCGCTGGATTGCCAGCGGCGAAGGCGATCCCGCCAGCCTGCTGACGCTCCACGATCGCCGAGCTGCCCTCGATGACAGCCTTTCCACCATCGCCAGCATCGCGCGCAGGCGCGGCGGCTTCGGCGGAGACCTCGCCCACCAGGCGCAATGCGTAATCGCCTTGCGCTGGCACCTCGAGCCCGGCCGCGACACCGTGGGTCTGGCCGCGCTCACCCACCAGCTGCGCCGCGAGGCGCGCATCCGGGCCGAACGGCCCGCGCGGGAGAACGCGCATGTCCAATGAAATTCACGCTCTCACCTGCCCCTGTCCGGCTTGCCGAGGGCGACAAGCATTCCGCCGGCGCATCTTGCGAACGCCCGAGCCCTTGGATCGCACCTTCCTGACGTGCGTCGCGGCAGTCTGGCTCGCCGCGGTCGCGACCGCACTCATCCTCATTTTTCGTTGAAAGGAGCCCCGCAAATGGCTGATTCTCATACGTTCATCTGTCGCTGTAGCGCCGAGTTCAAAGGGATGGCATCATCGCCGCCGCAGGGCTGGTCCCGCATCGGTGAAGAGTTGATTTGCGACGACTGCACGAGCGCGCTGCATTTCACGTTCGGTAATGCCAGCGAGGCACCACCGACGCCGATCCGGGCGAGCGGGAAGGATAGCGCCACCGCGATCCTGCTGCGGTCGGGCGTCTACCTCGATCTCGCGGATCCCGACTGCACCCGGATCGCACCGGCCGACATCGCCGCCGGGCTACGCCAGCTGCGCTTCGCCGGCCAGAGCGCCAAGCCTTACACGATCGCCCAGCATTCGCTTCTCGTTCTCCGCCTGGTCGATCCGGTCGCCAATCAGCTGAGGAACCAGGCAGCCGCGCAAAGCTTACGCCGCTGCGCCCTGCTCCACGATGCCGCCGAGGCATTCATTCACGACATCACCCGGCCGCTAAAATCGCAGCTGCCGGACTACCGAGCCTACGAACGCGCCTTCGAAGACCGCCTGTTCTCCGAATTCGGCGTGGAATGGACGAAAGTCCGCAAGGGCATCGTCAAGCGCGCCGATATCGCCGCGCTCGCGATCGAGAAGCGCGAGCTGCTCGACTGCCACGATCCCTGGCCGATCCTCGAACGACTGACAGGCAACGAGCGCTGGGCGGCGCTCAACACCCCTCTCGGCCGCATCTGGTCGCTCGACGAAGCCGAGGCTCGGTTCCTCGACGCCTTCAACGCCCTCTTTCCCCAGCACGAAAGGATCGCGGCATGACCTGCAACTGCATCGAGGAAATGGACGCTCAGCTCGCGGACCATAACACGAAGCTTGGCGTGACCTTCGGCTTTGGCCGCGACGGTTCCAACTACACGTTACCGAGCATCGTAACCGAGAAAGTTGAGAAGCGAGTTCGCAAAGGCCCTGCTCTCGCGATCCCCACCTTCTGCCCCTTCTGCGGTCAATCTTATCGCGGCGCCGCTGGTGCACCCTCGACGGGATGGCAAACCCAGATCGAAGCGGCTCCGATCGGCGAAGACGTCGAAGTGTTCGGTCGCTGCGAGGATTGGAAAGAAGAAGACGACGACAAGCGTCGCGTCTTCACCGCCCGGCGCACGAAATCGCAACCTAACCTCTGGTGGATGGCGGACCACAGCCTCCGCCACGTCGAAGACGTAACGCACTGGCGACTGCCGACCGGACCGATCTCTCCGATGAATGACGGAGAACAATCATGAGCCGCTACGCCGCAAAGACCGAGGTCACTTCGGAGAAAAGCCGCGCGGAGATCGAGCGCACCCTCACTCGCTATGGGGCGGACGGCTTCATGTACGGGTGGCAGGGCGACCGCGCGATGATCGCGTTCCGCATGAACGCACGCCAGATCAAATTCGTTCTACCCATGCCCGATCGCCAGGCGGACGAATTCACCAGCTACATGCGCGGCAGCGTGCAGTACGAGCGCGAAGAAAACGCCGCGCACAAGCTCTGGGAGCAAGCCTGCCGCCAACGCTGGCGCGCGCTCTCGCTCGTCGTCAAGGCCAAGCTCGAGGCGGTCGAGTGCGGCATCAGCGAGTTCGACGACGAGTTCATGGCGAACATCGTTATGCCCGACGGCTCGACGATCGGCCAATGGGCCCGCCCCCAGATCGCCGACATGTACGGCTCGGGCCAGATGCCGCCGCTGCTCCCCGGACCGGGAGACGAGGCATGATAACCGCGCAACGCCTCAAGGGCGCGGCGATCGGCTTCGTCATCGCCGCCGCGGTTCTAATCCTCGACCGCTGCATGGCGGGCGTCCTGCAATGCGATGCCGCGGGAACGTGCCCATGGTGACCGCCCGCAAGATGTCGATCGCCCAGCAGTCGGCCCGGCGCGACCAGCTCGACCGCCTGCGCGTCGAGCGCGGGCTGACCGATCGCGAAGCCGCCGAAGCCGATTGGCTGAGCCACACCCTCTACCTCCGCGAATACCGCGCCCAGCGCCGCGAACGCTTCGGCCATGCCGACGCCCTGCGCCGGCGCCGCGAACCGAAAGGAGCTCTCGCATGAGCCACCATGACCACACGATGCCCGCGCTGCAGATCGGCCGGGCAAGCGATATCCTCCCGAAAGCAGCCGAAGCCGCTGCCCGAACCGGCGTCCAGGTCGACACCGTCGACCACAACCGGATCAGCGAAGCGATGGCCCGCATCCTCGACGAGCGCCTCAAGCACTTCGACCACGGCCACACGTTCGAAAAGGACCTCATCCAGGACGAACGCTTCCTGCTGCAACGCTCCGCGCGCTACGCCGGCAGCGCCACCGAGGACATCCAGTTCCACCGCGGCGACTGGCGCAAGATCGCCATCCGCAACGCCGCCCGCGCCGCCGCCCTCCTCCTCGCCTTCATCGAAACCCAGCTCGAGCGCATCGCGCAGGAGCGGTCTGAAAATGGCCGCCAGTGTGGGTGACGCCGAACGCCATATAGTCGAGATCCGGAAACTGGGCCGCGTCGTCGCGACACTCTATTGCGGCGATGCCTACAGGATCCGCCCAACCCTCGGTTGGTTCGACGCCGACATCATGGATCCGCCGTATCTGTTCGACAATCGCGGGGGCGGTGCATTTCGCAAAAGTAGGGCCGGCGCCAACCTGATCGTCGAGGAAGAACTCGATCAAGGCTTCGATACCTCGATTATCAACCCGCTCCTGTGTGGAGCGACCGTCGTGTTTTGCCACAACGACCAGCTCGCCGACCTCCTCCCGCATCTGCGCGGGAACTTCCACCGGCACGTGACGATGTTCTGGATCAAGCCGAACCCGTCGCCGATGCGCAACAAGCACTACTTGGCCGACACCGAGCCGTTCGTGCACGCGTGGAGCAAGGGCCACCACCCGGTCGGCGATCATCACGACATGCACCGCTGGATCACCGCGGGCACGATGCCCGCGAAGACCTTCGGCCACCCGACCGTGAAGCCGCTGTCCGTCATGAAAAAGATCGTCGCCAACGTGAATGGCAGCACCATCTGCGACCCGTTCATGGGCACCGGAAGCACCGGCATCGCTGCCGTTCGCGCCGGAAAATCCTTTACCGGAATCGAGAAGAACCCCGCCCATTTCGAAACCGCTGTAAAGCGGATCGGCGACGCGATCGCTACCCAGTGAGCGCACCCGCCCGCCCTGCACTCCGCATCATCAACGGCGGATTGGCACAGCCTAGTGCAGCGAAGGCGGCAGCGATCGAACGTGCGCGTAGGCTTGCGCGACGCGATCTTTCTCGCATGATGGCGGCGGAAGGACGATCGCCCCGCTCATGATCAATGCGATTCTCTACGCTCGCTACTCGACCGCGATGCAGTCGCAAGCATCGGTCGAAGACCAGTTCCGTCTCCTCCGGCAGCGAGCCGAGCGCGAGGGTTGGGCGGTGCTCACCGAACAGGCGGATAGGGCGATCAGCGGCACCGTCCGAGACAGGCCGGGCTTGCTCGCAGCGATGTCAGCGATCGAGGGAAGGCAAGCCAATGTGCTGCTCGCCGAGAGTCTCGATCGCATTTCGCGCGACCAGGAAGACCTCGCCAATCTCTACAAGCGGGCACGCTTCGCCGGGGCACGCATCGTCACTCTATCCGAAGGCGAGATCGGCACGCTTCACATCGGCATGGGCGGCACCATGTCCGCACTGTTTCTCGAGCAGCTCGGCGAGAAGGTCCGCCGTGGTCAACGAGGCGTGGTGGCCGGCGGCCGGATCCCCGGCGGAATTTCTTACGGCTACCGAAAAGTCCAGGAATTCGGGCCTGATGGCGAACCGGTGCGCGGACTACGCGAGATCGACGAATCCCAGGCGACGGTAATTCGGCGCATCTTCAGCGAATACGCTGAGGGCATGAGCCCGCTGAAGATTGCAAGACAGCTCAACGCCGAAGGTGTGCCCAGTCCGCGCGGCGGACACTGGCGGGCCAACGCGATCACCGGACACCGGAAGCGGCGCAACGGCATCCTCAACAACGAGCTCTATCGCGGCCGAATTCTGTATAACCGGCAGTCGTTCCGTAAGGATCCCGAGACCCGCAAGCGCGTCTCGCGCGCCAACGACATTGATGAAATGGTAGCGCAGGACGTTCCTGAGCTCCGCATCGTCGAAGATGCGCTCTGGGAACAGGTCCAGGCGCGTCTGGCAAGTTACGGTGAGAAGCCGTCCGTGCACGCAAGGCGACCGAAGCGCTTGCTATCCGGGCTGCTCAAGTGCGCCGAATGCGGCGGCAGCTACACTATCGTCGCCAAGGATTACTGGGGCTGCTCAGCGCGGCGACAGACTGGAACCTGCACTAACCGCGCTACGATCCGCTCGGCCGAGGCCGAGCAACGCGTTTGGGTGGCGGTCCGTGAGGAGATGCTCCACCCCGATGTAATCGCCGCCTACATCGATGAGATGCAGAAGGGCGCTCCTGCAGTCCGCCGAGCTCGCATCGCCGCCCGTGCGGGAGAGGACAGGCGCCTCGCCGAGATCGAACGCGAGCAGGACCGCATCACGGATGCGGTGATCGCCGGAGTGCAACCTGAAAGACTAAAGCCGCGTGCCGACGCCCTCGCGGCCGAGCGTGCGGCCATCGAAGCGTCGCGGGATGATCTGTCCGATCTCGATCGACTGCTTTCGCATCCAGCATTGGCCGCATCTTACCAGCGTCGCTGCGAATCCCTCGCTGCATTCGCCGCCGGCGATGCGGCCAACGTCGCCATGGCGCGCGAGATACTCGTCGACCTGGTCGACAGGATCGAAGTCACACCACGCGCAGATGGCGCAAAGGGCGTCGATCTCCTCCTCCACGGGGATCTTGCCGCAATCCTCGGCATCCAAAACGACGAAAGCCCCGCAGTCCGGAAGGACGGCGAGGCTTGTTCGCTAAAGATGGTTGCGGGGGTTGGATTTGAACCAACGACCTTCAGGTTATGAGCCTGACGAGCTACCGGACTGCTCCACCCCGCGGCACCAATGTTGCGTCTGCCGGAGACGCGAAGAGGGCCGCATGGGCCCTCTGGAAAAGGGCTCGAGGCCCTGACAGTGAATGGGTTTTTACCGCGCTTCCGCCAACTGCAATGCCTGGCGACGACCTACTCTCCCAACGCTTGAGCGTTAGTACCATCGGCGCTGCCTGGTTTCACGGCCGAGTTCGAGATGGGATCGGGTGGGTCACAGGCGCTAGGGTCACCAAGCAATGAAGCTGGCGGAACGCGGTTTCCAAATCGATGCAACCTTTCGGGCGTATCTGGCCTGACAACTCCTTGCGCATCGCAGACAAGCCTTCACAAGACTGTCGTTGATGGTGGGATTCAACAAGCGCGAACAGAACTATTAGGACCGGTTAGCTACACGCATTACTGCGCTTCCACACCCGGCCTATCAACGTGATGGTCTATCACGGTTCGATGATTGCTTATCTTGAGGGAGGCTTCCCGCTTAGATGCTTTCAGCGGTTATCCCGTCCATACATAGCTACCCTGCTGCACCGCTGGCGCGATGACAGGTACACCAGAGGTATGTTCACCCCGGTCCTCTCGTACTAGGGGCAACTCCTCTCAACAATCGACGCCCACGGCAGATAGGGACCAAACTGTCTCGCGACGTTCTGAACCCAGC